>CANKVU010000007.1 GCA_947487205.1 uncultured Paracoccaceae bacterium
CGCGCGGCCCCATTCGTCCCTGGGCTATCGGCCACCAGCGCCTGAGGCCGTTCACTGGCCACCCCGCAATGGCGGATCAGCACCGTCCCAGGCATCCGCCTTGGCGCCGAGACCCGTCATGCACTAAGACTGAAACCGGACCACCCGATGGGGGCAGGCCATTATCGTCTTCGACTTCGTAAAGGCCTACGAGCACTTCAACGACCCGGAATGGGATGGCGAACCGCTTCCGCCCGATCCGCCGTCACCCGGCCCCAACCCGACACCGAGCCCCAAGCCCGAACCGCCCGAGCCCGGCCCCGACGATCCGCCCCGCGGCGAGAAAGTCGTAGTGAAGCTCGGCGACGGCAAGGAACGGCATATCCGCTACATCGCCGCGACGACCTACTGGTCCCATGATGGTCGCCCGATCACGGGCATCGAGTTCATGAAGCAACTTTTCGGCGACCTCGGTACTTTGGTCGCCTCCGAGGAAGATCTGCGCGCGGTGTGGAGCGACCCGGAACGGCGCGAGGGCTTCATCCAGCGTCTGAATGAGCTCGGTTACGACGCCGATCGCGTGGAGGACATGCGCCGCCTCATCGATGCGCCGAACAGCGACGTCTTTGACGTGCTGGCGCATGTCCGGTTCGCACTGGCTCCCCTTGCTCGCGTCGAGCGGGCCGAAGCCGCCCGGTCGGCAGGCCTCGGCGGCTACGAAGTTGAGATGCGGGAGTTCCTTGACTACGTCCTACAAGCCTACGCAGACCACGGCGTCGAGGAGCTGTCCCTCGGCAAGATCCGGGACTTCCTGCGCATCAGATACGGCGGCACAAACGATGCGAAGGCGGTGCTCGGTTCCGTTGCGGAGATCAGGAAGGCCTTCGTCGACATTCAGGGGCATCTGTTCCGCTGAACCTGCTTGAGCGGCCGATTTCCCGCCGAAAGCGCCCAGTGGCCAGCTTTTGGTTGTCATAATGGACAAAT
Source organism: uncultured Paracoccaceae bacterium (assembly GCA_947487205.1). Lineage (GTDB taxonomy): Bacteria > Pseudomonadota > Alphaproteobacteria > Rhodobacterales > Rhodobacteraceae > Palleronia. The sequence goes on from CANKVU010000007.1 coordinate 967, forward strand.
GACCCCCGAAATGGACGATAATTGGTGGTCGCTATAAGCGAACCAAGCGCGTCACCCGGAACACTTGGAATGGCCGCAGGCCAGGCAGGTCATGCAGCCCTCGACCATCCGCAGGTCGAAGCTTCCGCAATTGGGGCAGGCGGTCGCGGTCTGGCCCAGGACGGCGACCTGGCCCTTGGGATCGGTCTTCAGGCCCAACCCCTCCCCGGCGATGAAGCCGGTCGCGACGAGGTGGCGCTCGATCACGCCGCCGATGGCCGCCAGGATCGACGGGATGTAGCGCCCCTCCATCCAGGCGCCGCCCCGCGGATCGAACACGGCCTTCAGTTCCTCGACGACGAAGCTCACATCCCCGCCGCGCCGGAACACCGCCGAGATCATGCGCGTCAGCGCCACCGTCCAGGCGAAATGCTCCATGTTCTTGGAATTCACGAAGATCTCGAACGGCCGGCGGCGTCCGTCCTGGACCAGGTCGTTGACCGTGATGTAGAGCGCGTGTTCCGAGCCCGGCCAGCGCAGCTTGTAGGTCCGCCCCTCCAGTTCCTGCGGCCGGTCGAGCGGCTCGGACATGTAGACGACCTCGCCCCCGGCTTCGGCCTCGCGCGCCTCGGCGGGGGGCGTCTCGGCCGCCTCGCTGATCGTCAGGATGGAGCCGGTGACCGCGTTCGGGCGGTAGGTCGTGCAGCCCTTGCAGCCGGTTTCGTAGGCCTGGAGATACACGTCCTTGAACGCGTCGAAGCTGATATCCTCGGGGCAGTTGATCGTCTTGGAGATCGAGGAATCGACCCATTCCTGCGCCGCGGCCTGCATCCTGACATGGTCCATCGGTTCGAGCGTCTGGGCCGAGACGAAATGGTCGGGCAGCGGCGCGTCCCCCATCCGCTCGCGCCAGGCCTGGACGGCGTGGTCGACGACCTCCTCCTCGGTCCGCGTGCCGTCGCGCTGGAGCACCTTGCGGGTATAGGCATGGGCGAAGACCGGCTCGATCCCGCTGGAGACGTTGCCGGCATAGAGGCTGATCGTGCCGGTGGGCGCGATCGAGGTCAGGAGCGCGTTGCGGATCCCGTGCTCGGCCACGGCCTCGCGGACCTCCGCGTCCATCGCCCGCATGGTCGGCGTGGCCAGGAACGCCTCGCGGTCGAAGAGCGGAAAGGCGCCCTTCTCCGCCGCAAGCCGCGCCGAGGTCAGGTATGCCGCGCGGGCGATCCCGCGCAGCCAGGCGGAGGTCAGACGCGCGGCCTCCTCCGAGCCGTAGCGGATGCCCACCATGGCAAGCGCGTCGGCCAGCCCGGTCACGCCCAGGCCGATCCGGCGCTTCGCCGCCGCCTCGCGCGCCTGCGCCTCCAGCGGAAAGCGCGAGGCGTCGACCACGTTGTCCATCATCCGCACCGCGGTCGCCACGAGATCGGCGAGCGCGGCCTCGTCGAGACGCGCGCCCGGCCCGAACGGGTCGGCGACCAGGCGGGCCAGGTTCACCGACCCGAGGAGGCACGCGCCATAGGGGGGCAGGGGCTGCTCGCCGCAGGGATTGGTCGCGGCGATCGTCTCGCAATAGCTCAGGTTGTTCGTCTGGTTGATGCGGTCGATGAAGATCACGCCCGGCTCGGCGTAATCGTAGGTCGCCCGCATGATCCGGTTCCACAGGTCCCGCGCCTCCACCGTGCGGTAGACCGTGCCGTCGAAGACGAGGTCCCAGGACTCCCCGGCCTTCACCGCCTCCATGAACGCGTCGGTGACCAGCACGCTCACGTTGAAGTTGCGGAGCCGCGCCGCGTCGGATTTCGCCTCGATGAACGCCTCGATGTCGGGATGGTCGCACCGCATCGTCCCCATCATGGCGCCCCGCCGCGCGCCCGCCGACATGATCGTGCGGCACATGGCGTCCCAGACATCCATGAACGACAGCGGCCCCGACGCGTCCGCCGCGACGCCCGTCACCGCCGCGCCCTTGGGCCGGATGGTGGAGAAGTCGTAGCCGATCCCGCCGCCCTGCTGCATCGTCAGCGCCGCCTCGCGCAGATGCGCGAAGATGCCCGACATCGAATCCGGCACCGTGCCCATGACGAAGCAGTTGAAGAGGGTGACGGATCGCCCGGTTCCCGCGCCGGCGGTGATCCGCCCCGCGGGCAGGAACCTGAAATCCTCCAGCGCGGCATAGAAGGTCTCCTCCCAGGCCGCGGGCTCGGCCTCGACCGCCGCGGTGGCGCGGGCGATGCGCCGCCATGTATCCTCCACCGTCACGTCGACGGGCGTTCCGTCCGCCGCCTTCAGGCGGTACTTCATGTCCCAGATCTGCTCGGCGATGGGGACGGTGAAACGGCTCATGGCAGGGGCTCCGGGGGTCGCCTCGTGGACATGCGGATCTACGCAATGCCGCATGGCAGGTCAACGTCGGATGGCCTAGATCGTGGTCGGGTGGCGGGTCCCGCCACAGGCTGTTGGAATGAGGGGGCAGAATGACCGCCAGCGTCCATCTTCTGAAGCTTTCGGTGGGAAGCGCGTCGATCGAGCAGATGGCCGAGTGGCAGCGCCGCCGCTCGGCCCAGCGCCGCGACGGGCGCTACTACCACATCACCCGGATGTGGCCGAAGCGCGAGGCGGAGCTGCTCGACGGCGGATCGCTCTACTGGGTGATCCAGGGCGTGATCCTGGCCCGTCAGCGCATCACCGGGTTCGAGGAACTGGTGGGCGAGGACGGCATCCGCCGCTGCGCCATCTTCCTCGACCCCGAGATCGTGCGGACCGAGGCGACACCGAAACGTCCCTTCCAGGGCTGGCGCTACCTGGCGCCCGAGGATGCGCCGGCCGACCTGGCGGCGGGGCGGCAGCGCGACGAATCCCTGCCGCCCGCGCTCGAAGCCGCGTTGGCCGAGATCGGCGTTCGTTGATATTCAGTGAACGCGCCCGAATTTTTCTGAAACTTGTCTGCGTCTCCTTCGTGTCTGGGAATGGCGGTCGCGCCGGGAACCGGAATGCCACCGCCTGGACAGTTAAGGGAGACACCATGACTCGGACCATCACACCGGCGCTCTTCGCCGCCACCGTCGCCGCCGCGGGCCTCCTGCCGGTCGCGGGATCGGCCGCCACGTCGAGCTACGTCGCCAACCTCACGGAGCTGAACGGATCCGGCGTCAGCGGGCAGGTCAACTTCCGCCACAACGTCGAGGCCGGAACCCTGCGCGTCCGCGCCGACGTCACCGGACTGGCCCCGTCGCTCCCGCACGTGAACCACATCCACGGGCGCTTCAACGAGGACGGCTCCCCGCGCAATTCCGAGGTTCCGACGGAGGCTCTCGACGCCGACGGCGACGGCCTGGTCGAGGTGCTGGAGGCCGCCCCCGCCTACGGCGACATCCTGCTGTCGCTGGAGCCGGCGCTGGCGGGCGCCGATCCCGACCCCTCGATGGTGCATACCGGGCCGGCGGCGGACGCGGAGGGCAGGGTGTCCTATGACCTGACCTTCGACCTCTCGGACGATTCGATCTTCTTCAGCCCGGTGAGCGGCGCCGCCTACGAGGGCGAGGACCTCTTTCCGCTGGCGCTGCGCGAATACGTCATCCACGGCGCCTTCGTTGCGGAATCGACGCTGAACGAGGGGGCGTCCTTCGTTCCGGGTACGGAGCGCGCGGACGGCACCGGCTATTCGGCCACCCTGCCGGTCGCCGCGGCCGAGATCGCGCCCGTGCCGCTGCCCGCGGGCGGGGCACTGCTCCTGGCGGGCCTCGGCGGTCTGGGATTGGTGCGGCGGCGCCGCGCCGCCTGATCAGGTCGCGAGATCGATCAGCCGCGCCAGCCGATCGAGGCTGGCGCGGCTTTCATCGTCCCACTCCGCCATCCGCGACCGGAACAGCGTCGCCTCGCTCGAAAGGATCGGCCCGTCCGCGAGCATCTTGAGGTGGTTGGCCCGGAGCGTCTCGCCGGTGGAGGTGATGTCGGCGATGGCTTCCGCCGTCTCGTGGCGGACGGTGCCCTCGGTCGCGCCCTGGCTGTCGACCAGCTGGTAATCGGCGACGCCGTGCTGTCGCAGGTGTTCCCGGACCAGGCGGTGGTACTTCGTCGCGATGCGGAGCCGGAACCCGTGCCGGCGCCGGAATGCCGCCGCGGCGGCGTCGAGGTCGTCGAGCGTCTCGACATCCACCCAGAAGGCGGGAACGGCCAGGACCAGGTCGGCATGGCCGAACCCCATCGGCGCCAGTTCCTCCACCTGGGCCTCCCAATGCGCCAGGCGCTCGCGCACCAGGTCGGTGCCGGTGACGCCCAGATGGATCCGCCCCCTGGACAATTCGCGCGGGATCTCCCCGGCCGCCATCAGCACGAGTTCCACATCGTCGGAGCCGGGCACGATCCCGGAATATTCCCGCTCCGCGCCGCCCTTTCCCATCGACAGGCCGCGGCGGCCGAACCAGTCGAAGGTCTTCTCCATCAGCCGCCCCTTGGACGGCACGCCGAGCTTCAGCATGCGGCCGCCTCCAGGGTCAGGGCGGGGCGGACCACGCCGCCCACCGCCGGGGAGGCCCGGTCCCGGCCCAGCACGCGCGTCAGCGCGTCGTAGCGTCCCCCGGTCGCCACCGGCGGCAGGTCCGGCCGGCCCGGGACGGAGATCGAGAACACGAAACCGTCGTAATATTCCATGGTCGAGCGGCCATGGCTGCCCTCGAACGGCAAATCGCCCGGCGCGATTCCGGCCCGGTCGAGCGCGTCGAGCCGCCGGTCCAGCCCGTCCACCGCCGTCGACAGGGCCGGCATGTCGACGGCAAGATCGTGCAGCCGCGACAGGGCCGCGCAGGCATCCGCGCGCATGCCCAGGATGTCGTCGAGGATCTGCACCTCGGTCGCCGCGATCGCCGGCTCGGCGGCGTCGGCGCGCAGCGCCGCGATCCGGGCGGCCACGTCGCCACGGTCGCGCAGCCCGATCTCGGGTCCCGCTTCGGCGAAGGGGTCCGCGGCCGTCAGCAAGGCGCGGCGGTGGGCGGGCATCTCCGCCTTGCCGGAATAGCGGTCGAGCAGGGCCCGGAACCGCCGGGGCCGCCAGACATGGCGCAGCAGGGCCGTCTTGCGCGCGGCGGATGTCCGCAGCCCGCGCACCGCGGCGGTCAGGATGCCGATGTCCCCGGTCACGATCCGCGGCGAGAAGGGCGCCGTCATCCGGTGGAACAGGGCGAAGCATTCGGCATCCGCCTCGGCGGGGTCGCCGCCGAACAGCTCGAACCCGACCTGGACGTATTCCGCCGGCCGGTCCGCATCGGCCGGCTGGCGGCGGAACACCTCGCCGGCATAGGCGTAGCGGGCCGGATCGCCGCCCTGCGCCATGTGCATCTGCACCACCGGGACGGTGAAATCGGGGCGCAGCATCGCCTCGCCCTCCGGCCCCTGGGTGGTGAAGGCCCGCGCCCGGATATCCTCGCCGTAAAGGTCGAGCAGGGTCTCGGCGGGCTGCAGGATCGCCGTTTCCACGGGCCGCGCCCCGGCATCGAGGAACAGGCCCAGTAGCCGCGCCGCCTCGGCGCGTTCGGCCGCCCGGTCGGCGCCTGCGGTCACGAGAGGCGCTTCCGGATCGCGTCGACCATGTCCGCGACGGCGCATTCGAACTGCGCGGGCTGGTCGCGCCATTCCTCGTGGCTGAGGCTGGCGGCGAGCTTTGCGCCGAGCTTCAGGTCCTTGATCTGGACGACGCCGCGGGCGGCCTCGTCCTCGCCCTGGATCACGGCGATGGGGGCGCCGCGCTTGTCGGCGTATTTGAGCTGGTTGCCGAAATTCTTGGGGTTGCCGAGATAGAGCTCGGCCCGGATTCCGGCATCCCGCAACCGCCGGACCATCGTCTGGTACTCGCCGGTCCTCTGCCGGTCCATGATCGTGACGATGACCGGACCATCGCCGTGACCCGCGTCCCGCTCCTGTCCCGACAGGGCGGCGAGCAGCCGGTCGACGCCGATCGAGACGCCGGTGGCCGGCACTTCCTGCCCCGTGAAGCGCTTCACCAGGTCATCGTAGCGCCCGCCGCCCGCGACCGAGCCGAAGCGCGCGAGATCGCCGATCAGCTCCGCCTCGTAGACCGGGCCGGTGTAATAGCCGAGGCCCCGGACCACGGAGGGGTCGATGACGACGCGGTCGGGGCCGTAGCCCTGGGCGTCGAGGAGCGTGGCGATTTCTTCTAGCTCCTTGACGCCTTCCAATCCTTCTTCGGACCCCGAAACTAGATTTCGCAGATACCGAACCGCTTCCACATTATTCACCCGATCCGGGGGAAGAGGATCAACGCGATCCTGATCCGCTACGTCCGAGAGCTGCTCGCTTATAACTCTCTTACCGTGAACGAACTTCAGAATCGTGCTGATCTCGCTTTCTCCAAGTCCGGCGCCCTTAGTGAAGTCGCCGCTCTCGTCGCGGCGGCCCTCGCCCAGAAGCGCGCGGACGCCCGCCTCGCCCAGGCGGTCCATCTTGTCGATGGCGCGCAGGACGATGCCGCGCTCGGCCTCGTGCTCGGGGCCGCCGATCCCGGCGACTTCCATGACGCCGTTCAGGACCTTGCGGTTGTTCACCCGCACGACGTAGTCGCCGCGCGCGATCCCCACCGCCTCCAGCACGTCGGCGAGCATGGCGCAGACCTCGGCGTCGGCGGCCATGGAGGCGGAGCCCACCGTGTCGGCGTCGCATTGGTAGAACTGGCGGAAGCGGCCCGGCCCCGGCTTCTCGTTGCGCCAGACCGGGCCCATCGTGTAGCGGCGATAGGGGCTGGGCAGATCCTGGCGGTACTGCGCGGCGACGCGGGCCAGCGGCGCGGTCATGTCGTAGCGGAGCGCCAGCCAGTCGCCGTCCTCCTCCCAGGCGAAGACGCCTTCGTTGGGGCGGTCCACGTCGGGGAGGAACTTGCCCAGCGCCTCCACCGTCTCGACCGCGCTCGTTTCCAGCGCGTCGAAGCCGTAGAGGTGATAGATGCGCGCGATCTCGGCCAGCATCGACTGGCGGCGCGTGACCTCGGCGCCGAAATAGTCGCGAAAGCCCTTGGGCGCTGCGGCCTTCGGGCGGGGCTGTTTCTTGTGCTTTGCCATGACGGACCCGCTTGGATGCGCGGCTCGTCTAGGTCAAAGGGGGGGGCGGCGCAAGACGGAGGCCGGCATGGACGAGATCGAGGAACGGTTGGCGCATCTGATCCGCCAGACCGAGGAACTGAGCGACGTGGTGGTGGCGCAGGACCGCCGGATCGAGACGCTGGAACGTCAGGTGGCGGTGCTGCTCGACCGGGAACGGGGACGCGACGCGGGCGAGGGGTCGATCTATCTCGGGGAGGAACGCCCGCCGCATTGGTGAGGGGATCGCGGCCCGCCGCCGGGCGCCGCACCCCCGGCCGCGGCCCGGCTCCCTGACCCCCGGCACGGCAACCGCTTTCCGGCAGCTTCCTGCTCGCATGTTCGGAACCACGTCCCGCGCAAAGTGTAGGGGAGGGTAAGCGTACGCGTTCCACATGCGAGAGTTGCATATGTCCACCACACGATCACCCGATGCCGCCGGGGGGGCACCGCTCCGGGCGGCGTTCACGGCCTTTCCGATCGCCTGCTTCACCCTGACGCTGCTCGGCGATCTCGCCTATTGGGCGACGGCCAACCTGATGTGGAAGAACTTCTCGGCCTGGCTCCTCTTCGCGGGGCTCGTCGGCGGCGGGCTGGCCGTCCTCGCCTGGATCGTCGCCCAGGCCGTGCGGCCGGTGCGGCCCGCCTGGATCGTGGCGGGGATCAACGTCCTCGTCCTGGTCGCGGCGTTCCTCAATTCCCTCGTCCATGCCGGCGACGGCTGGACCGGCGTCGTGCCCTGGGGCCTCGCCCTGTCCGCCCTCACCATCCTTCTCATGCTCGTCTCCGGCCTTCTGGGCGGGACGGCGAGCCGCCGCTAGGAGCTTTCTGCAATGGCCCGTACGTTCCCGCTCGCCGGCATGTCCGCCGCCGCCGCCGGTGGCCTCATGCTTGGCGCCGCCGCCGGCGGCCTCGTCCTGATCCCCGCGCCGCTGCCGGCCCAGGAGGCCGGCGATTTCGACATCTCCAGCCAGATCGGCCCGGACCCGGTGCTGCCCGATCCCCAATTCGTGAATCTCTGGCCCGACATGAAGCTGGCCGAGGTCGTGGGCTGGCAGGACGGAGAGACCCCCGTGGTGCCCGAGGGGTTGGAGGTGACGGCCTATGCCACCGACCTCGCCAACCCGCGCACCGTCCACACGCTGCCGAACGGCGACGTGCTGGTGGTGCAGTCGCGCGGCCCCGAGGGCGAGCCCAAGGACCGGCCCAAGGATTACATCCGCGGCTGGATCATGGCCTACGCGCACGGATTCGGCGGCGGCGCGCAGCCCGAGAGCAACATCGTCACGCTGCTGCGCGACACCGACCGCGACGGCACGGTGGACGCGCGTCACGACCTGCTGAGCGGCCTCGACAGCCCCTTCGGCGTGGCCTGGACCGACGGCACGCTCTACGTGGCCGCGACCGACGCGATCCTGACCTATCCCTACGAGCTGGGGGCGACCGAAATCACGGATCCGCCCTCCGTCCTGGCGCCGCTGCCCGGGGGGCCGATCAACCATCACTGGACCAAGGACCTCGCCCTCGGCCCCGATGGCCGGTACCTCTATGCCTCGGTCGGGTCGAACTCGAACATCGTCGAGAACGGCATCGAGGCGGAGAAGGGCCGCGCCGCGATCTGGCAGGTCGACCGCGAGACGGGCGCCGCGCGGGTCTTTGCCTCCGGGTTGCGGAACCCCAACGGGTTGAACTTCCACCCCGAGACGGGAGAGCTCTGGACGGTGGTCAACGAACGCGACGAGCTCGGCCCGAACCTCGTCCCCGATTACATGACCAGCGTCGAGGACGGCGCCTTCTACGGCTGGCCGTGGAGCTATTACGGCGACCACGTGGATCGCCGCGTCCATCCCCCGCGTCCCGACATGGTCGACGCCGCCATCGCGCCCGATTACGCGCTGTCGAGCCACGTCGCCGCGCTGGGGATGACCTTCTCCTACGGGACGGCCATGCCGGACCGCTATGCCCAGGGCGCCTTCGTGGGCGAGCACGGCAGCTGGAACCGGGACCGGTTCAACGGCTACAAGGTGATCTACGTCCCGTTCGAGGACGGCGCGCCCGCGGGGATGGCCCAGGACGTGGTGACCGGCTTCCTCGACGGGGACCAGGCCCGCGGCCGTCCGGTGGGCGTCGCCATCGACGGCACCGGGGCGCTTCTGGTGACCGACGATGCGGGGAACACCGTCTGGCGGGTGGCCAGCGCCGACGGCTCCACCATCGACGACCCGGTGGGCAGCGATGGCGGCCAGGCGCCCTCGGGCGGGTCCGGCTCGGGCGGGGCCGGTCCGGATGATGCCGGTTCGGGCGGGGCCGAATCTGGCGGGGCCGGTTCGGATGGGGGCGCCGGTGGCGCGGACGATCCCACGCCCTCCCAGACCGACATCCCCGCCGCGACCACCCCCGACGCGGCGAACTGAGCGGCCGGCCCGGGGGCGGGACGGCGGCCCGCCCCGGATGAGGCCCCCGCATCGGGGGGCGGCCGTGCAATGGCGATGCGGCGTGGATTGTGGCGCCCGCAGGGGGGCGATTGTCCCCCCGCCGGCGCCAATCCAGTCGTGGTAACGTTCTCCAAACCCCTCCGACCGTATCCCCGGACCCGATGGAAAGTCCGGCGGTCCGCGCGGCCCCGCCCGTCCGGGAAAGGAGGCCCGCATGGAAGCGGTCATCACGTGTCTGAGTCAGCAGCACGATCGAAACCTGCTGCTCGCGGCCTGCGCGATCTGCGTGATCGGCGTCTATGCCTCCTTCGCGCTGTCGAAACATGCCGGCCGGTCGGAGGGGGCGGCCAAGGCCCGCTGGGCCGTCGTCAGCATCGTGGCCGCCGGCTGCACGGCCTGGGCGACGCACATGGTGGCGCTGCTGGCCTATCGGCCCGGGATGCCGGCCGCGTTCGACCTGGCCCTCGCCGCCCTCTCGCTCGTCACGGTGATCCTGGGGATCGGGCTGAGCATGTCCCGGGTGATCGGGACGCGGGACGCGCGGCGCCGCTTCGTCGCGGGGGCGATGCTGGGCCTGTCGATCGCGATCCTGCATTACCTGGGCCAGTTCAGCTACCGGGTGATGGGAACCGTGGCGTGGGATCCGGGCCTGGCGCTCGGATCGGTCGGGATCGGGCTGCTCCTGTCGGGGGCGGCGATGGTCGTGGCCGGGCGCAACCGCTGCCTGCGGCGCTTCGCGCCGCCGCTCCTGCTCGGATCGATCGCCGTGATCCATGCCGGCGGCATGACCGCCATGAGCCTGACCTACAATCCGTGGGTCGCGCTGCCGGCCTTCTCGGTGGCGCCGAAGGTGATCGCCCCGATCGTGGCCGGCGTGTGCCTGGGTCTGATCGCGCTGGCGGTGCTGGGCCTTCGGTTCACGCTCAAGGCGCAGGCGCAGCTGCGCCGAGACCGGGCGCGGCTGAGCGAGTTGTCGAACCTGGCGGTCGAGGGGCTGGTGGTGTGCGACGGGAATACGATCGTCATCGTCAACGACAGCTTCGCGCGGATGGCGGGTGCCGAGAAGGGCGCCCTGATCGGCGAGAGGATCGGTGCGCTCATCCCCCGCGCGCGCCTCGCCGAGATGGTGGAGCGCGAGGAATACGACGCCGAGCTGGTCGCCCCGGGCGGCAAGCTGATCCCCGTCCGGGTGCTCCGCAGCGAGGTCAGGGTCGGCGCGCGCGACCAGGTCGTCTATGCGTTCCGCGACCAGCGCGAGCGGCTGAAGAGCGAGGCCACCATCCGGCGGCTGGCCTACAGCGATCCGCTGACCGGGCTGACGAACCGCGCCCGGTTCCTGGAAGCGCTGGCGAGCCGGGCCGCCGCGCACGGTCCCGATGCCGGGCGCTTCGCGATCCTCGCGATCGACCTCGACCGGTTCAAGAGGATCAACGACACGTTCGGGCACCGCAACGGGGACGAGGTCCTGCGCCAGGTGGCCGGGCGGCTGCGGGCCATGGCGGGCGAGGACGACGTGGTGGCGCGCCTGGCGGGCGACGAGTTCACGGTCCTGACGGGCATGGGGCGGGGCGACCCGGCCGGGATCGCCACCGGCGTGCTGCGGGCGATGGAGGCGCCGTTCGCGATCGGCGGCCAGACGGTGGAGATCACCGCGAGCATCGGCGTCGCGGTCGCGACGGGCAATGCCGCGGATGCCGATACGCTGGTCCTCAGCGCCGATCTGGCGCTGTCTCGCGCGAAGCTTGCCGGCGGCGCGCGGATCTGCCCCTACGAGCCGGAGATGCTGGTGCATGCGCTCGATCGGGGCGAGCTGGAGCGCGACCTGCGCCGGGCCGTGACGGAGGGCGGGTTCGAGGTCCATTTCCAGCCGCTGGCCTGCGCGCGGACCGGATCCTTCGACGGTGCCGAGGCGCTGGCCCGCTGGAACCATCCACGGCGCGGGATGATCTCGCCCGCGATCTTCATCCCGCTGGCCGAGGAGATCGGGCTGATCGGCGCGATCGGGGCCCAGGTCCTGCGCCAGGCCTGCATCGAGGCGGCCGGGTGGCCGGAGGCGACATCGCTGGCCGTCAACCTGTCGCCCGTCCAGCTGGGCGATCCGCATCTCGTGCGGGACATCACGGGCATTCTCGACGAGGCGGGCTTTCCGGCCCGGCGGCTCGAACTGGAGATCACCGAGAGCGCCCTGCTGCACGACGACGCGCGGACCTTCGGCAACCTGCGCGACCTGCAGAGGCTGGGCATCCGGATCGCGCTCGACGATTTCGGGACCGGGTATTCGTCGTTGAGCCACTTGCGGCGGTTCCCGTTCGACAAGGTGAAGATCGACCAATCCTTCGTGCGGCAGATCCCCGAGGACCCCACCAGCGTGGCCATCGTCCAGGCGATCGTCGCGCTGGCGGGACGGATGCGGATGCGGGTCACGATCGAGGGCGTCGAGACGCCGCGGCAGGACGCCTTCGCCCGGCGCGAGGGATGCGACCAGATCCAGGGCTACCTGATCAGCCGGCCGCTCCCGACGGCTGAGCTCGCGGCGTTCCGGGCCCTGGAGGCCGGGGAGGCGGCGGCGGCGAAACGCTCGGCGTGAGCGCCGGCGCCGCGCGATCCGCCCTTGCCCCGGGGAATTACCGCGCCGGCACGCCGTCGCGCCATTGGTCCCAATCGGCGGCGACCGCGTCGACGAAGGCCGACCCGACCGCGTGGATGTTGGAGATCGTCTCGGCGAAGCCGCCGGCCGTTTCGCCCGGCGCGGGGTCGAGATGTTCGAGCGTCGTCTCGTCCGGGTGGCCCTGGTCGAAATTGACCGCCCCGCGCAGGCTGAGGACGCGGTCGGTCCCGTGCAGGCGGTCGATGACCTGGGCGATGGCCGCGGCCTCCATCTCGGTGATGACGTAATCGTCCGCGCCGTAGAGCTCGGTCATGTACTGCGCCTGCGCCGACAGGCCGGGCCCGTGGAAGAACGTGTCCCCGGTCATGTGCGTGCCGGTGAAGAGGAAGGGCGCGCGGCGGGCGGTCTCTTGCGGATAGCGCTCGCGGTAGGTCCGCGCGTCCTCCGAATCGGCTAGCTCCACGTCCGAGCCGATCTCGACGGCCCGCTCGACCAGGTCGGCGTTCAGCTCGTAGACGCGGATGTCCTCGTAGCCGTCCCGCGGCATGAAGAGCGGCTCGCCCGCCGGCACCTCGTCCTCCGCCCAGCGATGGCCGAGGTCGTAATCGACGAGCCAGGTTGCCCAGCTGACCGCGCCGATCGTGCCCTTGTCGGGGGGCGTGCCGGCGACCCCGGTCAGCAGGAAATAGGCGTTCGAGAAGTCGAGGGACGGATCGAGGAGGATCGCCATCATCGACGCCGAGGAGGCGACCTTGCCCATGCCGAGGACCGAGCCGCAGATGCCGTCGTCGCTGCACCAGACCGGGTTCGCCGCGCCCCGCACCGCGTGCGGTTCGGCCTCGGCGAAGTAATCCTCGTACCATTCCTGGAACTCGCCGGCCCGGTCGCCCTGCATCTCGCCGATCTCGAACATCGACGCCACGAAGACCTTGACCTCCCGAGGGGAATCCGCGGCGGGGGCGGGCCCGGCGAGGACGATTGCGGCGAGCGCGGCGATGGGGGTCTTCACGGGCGGGTCTCCTTCGGGCGTGGCTGACACCGCCGCAGGGTGCCCGCTGCGAGGCGATTCTGCACGCGGGAACGCGCGGAGGATCGGTGGATCGTCCGAGGCGGAGGCGGATGCGCCGGGCGGCGCCTGTTTGCCGGGCACGGGGGCGCGGAACTCGCGCCGGATCCGGGCAACGTGGCGCCCGGACCTCGGGGGGATGGTGCGGGCGGCGAGACTTGAACTCGCACGCCGTTAAGGCACGGGAACCTAAATCCCGCGTGTCTACCGATTCCACCACGCCCGCAAGCCGCGACGCCCCTAGTGACGCATGACCCGGCGGCTGTCCAGCGGCCCTGCGTCGGCGGATCGCCCGGGCGCGGAGCGGCCGCGCGCCTCCCGGGCGATCCAAGGGCTCAGTTCAGCTCCTCGATCTCGGCGGCCTGCTCCTCGGTGAGGCCGAGGCGGTGGCGCAGGTCGTCGAGATAGGCGCGGTTGGCCGCGGTCTCGGTGTCGATCGCCGCGCAGGAGGCGAGGTAGAATTCCTCCGCCGTTTCCTGATCGTTCACCTCGGCCAGCAGGTCGTCGAGCGGCTTGGGATTGGCGATCTCGCTTTCGAGGATGCGGCGATCCTCGGCGTCGCCGCCGGCCTCGTCGATCTCCCGCACGATCCGCTCGCGCTCCGCGGTCGACAGCGCGCCGTCGGAATAGGCGGCGGTGATCATCGCGCGGATCAGGAGCAGCGCCGTTTCCTCGCTCATTTGCTCGGCGGCGCTGGCCTCCTCGGCGAGGTCGTGGTCCGCCGGGGGGGACGTGTCGGCGGAGGGTTGCGCGGCCGGACCGCCGGTGGCGGAGGATTGGGTGGACTGGCCGCCGGTGACGCGGTTGACCACGTCCTGAACCATGCCGGCGAGGCCCCCCGACCCCGCCGATTGGGTGGCGGCGCCCCTGCCACCGGCGCGGGCCGACCCGGCGGTGGAGGATTGGCTGTCCTGGTAGGCCTTGTAGGCCATGTATCCCAGGGCCGCGAGCCCCGCCTTGCCGCCGAGCGAGCTGCGCCGGCGCCGGCCGGTCATCAGGGAGGCCGCCCCGAGGGGGCCGCGCCGCCGGCCGCGCGCGCCCATGCGGCTGGCGAGGATGGTTCCGAGTATCCGCTTCAAACTCATGACGTATCTCCGATGTTGCCGGGCCCAACGGCGGGGCGGGTCCTGCCGTTCCGGCCGCGCCCGGCGCCGGCGGCGGACCGCCGCCCTTCGCGCGAAGGGAGGAGAGGGGGGGCAAAAACGAAGCGCCCCCGCAGGGGATCTGCGGGGGCGCTGTCGTGTCGATCGGGGGCCGCTTACTCGGCGGTGAGGAGCGGCGGCCGCTTGGCGCTGAGCCGCCGCGTCTCGGGCGGGTTGATCCTGAGATCGATCTTGCCGTCCTTGACGCCGACCTGCACCACGCCGCCCTTGGAGAGCTCGCCGAAGAGCAGCTCCTCGGCCAGCGGCTTCTTGATGTGCTCCTGGATCACCCGGCCCAGGGGCCGTGCGCCCATCTTGTCGTCGTAGCCCCTGTCGGCCAGCCATTCGGCCGCCTCCATGGTCAGCTCGATGGAGACGTTGCGGTCCATGAGCTGCGCCTCGAGCTGGAGGACGAACTTCTCGACCACGCGCAGGATCACCTCCTTCGGCAGGGCGCCGAAGCTGATGACCGCGTCCAGCCGGTTGCGGAACTCGGGCGTGAAGGTCCGCTCGATAGCGGCGGTGTCCTCGCCCTCGCGCCGGTCGCGGCCGAAGCCGATCGCCTCCTTCGCCTGTTCGGTGGCGCCCGCGTTCGAGGTCATGATCAGGATCACGTTGCGGAAATCCACCGCACGGCCGTTATGGTCGGTCAGCTTGCCGTGGTCCATCACCTGCAGCAGGATGTTGAACACGTCCGGATGCGCCTTCTCGATCTCGTCGAGCAGGAGCACGCAATGGGGGTGCTGGTCGACGCCGTCGGTGAGCATGCCACCCTGGTCGAAGCCGACATAGCCCGGCGGCGCGCCGATCAGGCGCGAGACGGCGTGCTTCTCCATGTATTCCGACATGTCGAAGCGCAGGAGTTCCACGCCCAATGTGTCGGAGAGCTGCTTGGCGACCTCGGTCTTGCCGACGCCGGTGGGGCCGGCGAAGAGGTAGTTGCCGATCGGCTTCTCGGGCTCCCTGAGGCCGGCGCGTGCCAGCTTGATCGACGCCGCCAGCGCCTCGATCGCCTTGTCCTGACCGAAGACCACGCGCTTCAGCGTACCCTCCAGGTCCTTCAGAACCGCCGCGTCGTCCTTGGAGACGCTCTTGGGCGGGATGCGGGCGATCTTGGCCACCACGGCCTCGATCTCCTTGGTGCCGATGGTCTTGCGCCGCTTCGATTCCGCCACGAGATGCTGCGCCGCGCCGGCCTCGTCGATCACGTCGATGGCCTTGTCGGGCAGCTTGCGGTCGTTGATGTAGCGCGCCGAGAGTTCGACGGCGGTCTTGATCGCGTCGTGGGTGTAGCGGATCTCGTGATGCTGCTCGAAATAGGGCTTGAGGCCCTGCAGGATCTTCACGCTGTCATCGACCGAGGGCTCGTTCACGTCGATCTTCTGGAACCGGCGCGACAGCGCGCGGTCCTTCTCGAAGTGCTGGCGGAACTCCTTGTAGGTGGTGCTCCCCATGCAACGCAGCTTGCCGCCCTGCAGCGCGGGCTTCAGCAGGTTGGAGGCGTCCATCGCGCCGCCCGAGGTGGCACCGGCGCCGATCACGGTGTGGATCTCGTCGATGAAGAGGACGGCGTCCTCGTGGTCCTCCATCTCCTGCATGACGGCCTTGAGCCGTTCCTCGAAATCGCCGCGATAGCGGGTGCCGGCCAGGAGCGCGCCCATGTCGAGCGAGTAGATCGTGGTGCCGGACAGGACCTCGGGCGTCTGACCCTCGACGATCTTCTTGGCGAGGCCTTCCGCGATGGCGGTCTTGCCCACGCCCGGATCGCCCACGAGGAGCGGGTTGTTCTTGCGCCGCCGGCACAGCACCTGCACGCAGCGCTCGACCTCGTGCTCGCGCCCTATCAGGGGATCGACATCGCCCTTCTGGCTCTTGGCGTTGAGGTCGACGCAATACTTCGCGAGGGCCGAATCCTTCGCCTCTCCATCCTCGACCTGGGCCACGTCCTCCTCCTCGGTCTCGGGCGTGCCGGTCACGGAGCGCGGCTCGGCCTGGCTGGGGTCCTTCGCCACCCCGTGGGCGATGAAGTTCACCGCGTCGTAGCGCGTCATCTCCTGCTCCTGCAGGAAGAAGGCGGCATTCGATTCCCGTTCGGCGAAGATCGCGACGAGCACGTTGGCGCCCGTCACCTCGGTCCGGCCGGAGCTCTGGACGTGGATCGCGGCGCGCTGGATGACGCGCTGGAAGGCGGCCGTCGGGACGGCCTCGTTGCCCTCCACCTCGGTCACGAGGGTGGAGAGGTCGTCGTCGATGAACTCGACAAGGGTCTGCTTGAGTTCTTCCAGATCGACGGAACAGGCCTTCATCACCTTGGCGGCGTCGGGCTCGTCGGTCAGGGCCAGGAGAAGGTGTTCGAGCGTGGCCAATTCGTGGCGGCGCGAGTTGGCGAGCGCCAGCGCCTGGTGAATCGCTTGCTCGAGCGTATTGGAAAACGACGGCACGGGCGTGCTCCTTTATCTCTGGCGGGCGGACTTGCGTCCAAGTCCCCCGACCGTGGCCTCTCAAGAATGAAGCTTGGGTGTCACGGCCTGAGCTTCAAGCAATTTCTGGACCCCGCCGGTCACAAACTCCGTGAATGGGGAGGGCGGGAGACCGGTTCGCCGAAATAATCGTCCACGTCAG
The DNA here is from genome assembly GCA_947487205.1 of uncultured Paracoccaceae bacterium. Lineage (GTDB taxonomy): Bacteria > Pseudomonadota > Alphaproteobacteria > Rhodobacterales > Rhodobacteraceae > Palleronia. Next base: position 17,907 of record CANKVU010000007.1, read on the forward strand.
AACGCGTCCTTCCGTGCCCTGATCTCGGCGAAGACCGTGACATCGTCGGCGCCTTTCATATCTAGACCTTCCTTCACCTGCCGCAAGGATGCCCGGAGGAACGGGTTGGTCGCCCGCTCCTCGGACAGGGTGGAGGGCACGGTGTAGCGCCCCTCGGCGCGCGCCGCCTCGATATCCGCGGCGCGGCGCTTCAGGGCCTCGTTGTCGGGCTCGATCGTCAGGGCGAAGCGGGCATTCGCGGCGGTGTATTCGTGACCCGAATAGACGACCGTGTCGTCGGGAAGGCTCGTCAGCGCGCTCAGCGTGGTCCACATCATCTCGGGCGTGCCCTCGAAGAGGCGCCCGCAGCCGAGCGCCATCAGGCTGTCGGCGGTGAAGACCGCGGCGGCGTCGGGAACGTGGAAGGCGACGTGGCCCACCGTGTGGCCGGAAGCGTCCATCACGTTCACCGCGTGGCCCTGGAACTGGAAGGCGTCGCCGTCGCCGACCTCGCGGTCGAGCTTCGGCAGGCGGTGGGCGTCGCGGCGGGCGCCGGTGACGCTGAGGCCGGGATGCGCGGATCTGAGCCCCGCCAGCCCCTCGACGTGGTCGGCGTGATGATGGGTGATCCAGACCTCGTCCAGCGACCAGCCCCGCTCGGACAGCGCCGCGACGATCGGCTCGGCCTCGGGCGCGTCGACCAGGGCGGTGCGCTCGCCCGCGCGGACGAGGAACGCGTAATTGTCACTGCGGCAGGCGACGGTGACGATCTCGATGCTCATTGCATTTTCCCGCGATTGCGTATGGTCATGGACGGGGACGGTAAGCCGACCGGGAGTTCCGGCAATGCATATCGACGTGCGGGACCTGCGCGCCTTCTACTATCGGACGCGGCTGGGCCGGGCGGCGCAACGGGCCGTGCGCGACCAGGTCCGCGACTTCTGGCCCTCGGTCGCGGGCGAGACGGTCGTGGGGATGGGATTCGCGGTGCCGCTGCTGCGCCCGTTCCGGGCCGAGGCACGGCGCACGATCGCCCTGATGCCGGGGGCCCAGGGCGTCATGCCCTGGCCGGCCGGAGAGGACAACGTGTCGGTCCTGTGCGAGGAGACGCTGTGGCCGGTGCAGACCGGGCATGTGGACCGCCTGGTCCTGCTCCACGCGCTCGAGACATCCGAGACGCCGGGGCGGCTTTTGCAGGAATGCTACCGCACGCTGGGGCCGGGGGGGCGGGCGCTCTTCATCGTTCCCAACCGCGCCGGGCTCTGGGCCCGCAACGACCGCACCCCGTTCGGCTTCGGGCGGCCCTATTCCCTGTCCCAGCTGGAGGCGCAGCTGCGGGCCTACGATTTCGTGCCGCAGGGCCATGCCGCGGCGCTGTTCCAGCCGGTCTCCGAACGCCCGTTCTGGATGCGGGCGGGCAAGCTGATGGAGCGGACGGGCCGGTCGATCACCGGGCGCTTCGCCGGCGGGGTGCTGATGGTGGAGGCGGTCAAGCAGATCCCGGCCCGCTCCGGGGGGCTCGGGGTGCGGGAGCGCCATCCGCTGCGGGTCCTGGGCGGTGCGGGACGCCCGCTGCCGGGGGGGGCTGCGGCGCAGAGCAGTTCCCGGGCGTGAGTGTGGCGCAAACACTCCCTGGCGCAGTTGCGGCCTCGTGAACCCTCTGCTAGATGACACGCGATTTCGACGATGGCCCCCGCGCGGGGGGCTTCAGAACCGGCACCCTGTTCCTCGCGTCGCCGCGGCGCGGGCTTCGGGGTGTGAGCAACATCGAAAGGGTGGACGTGTCCGAACCGGCTTCGATCTCATCTGGCATCGCCGAGCGCTATGCCACGGCCATCTTCGAACTGGCCAAAGACGACAATTCCCTGGACCAGGTCGCCAGTGACGCCGATACCCTGACGGCCGCGCTGAACGACAGCGACGCCTTCCGGGAATTGATCCATTCGCCGGTCTACACGCGCGACGAGCAGCTGCAGGCGATCGGGGCGCTGGCCGACAGGATGGGCCTGCACCGCATCACCGGCAACACGCTGCGCCTGATGGCGCAGAAGCGCCGCCTGTTCGTGCTGCGCGAACTGGCCCGGCAGCTGCGCGAGATGATCGCCCGCGAACGCGGCGAGGTCACCGCCGAGGTGACGGCGGCGCAGGAACTGTCCGACGAGCAGCGCGACAAGCTCGCCCGCGCGTTGAAGGAGTCCGTCGGCCGAGACGTGAACATCAACCTGTCCGTGGACGAGAGCCTGATCGGCGGCCTCGTCGTGAAGGTCGGCTCCAAGATGATCGACACGTCGATCCGCTCGAAGCTCGACTCCCTGAAGAACAGCATGAAAGAGGTCGGATAAATGGGCATCCAAGCTTCCGAAATTTCCGCGGTCCTGAAGGACCAAATCAAGAATTTCGGGCAAGAGGCGGAGGTCGCCGAAGTCGGCCGGGTGCTGTCCGTCGGTGACGGGATCGCCCGTGTCCACGGGCTCGACAACGTCCAGGCGGGCGAGATGGTCGAGTTCCCCGGCGGCATCGTCGGAATGGCGCTGAACCTCGAATCCGACAATGTGGGCGTCGTGATCTTCGGCACCGACCGCGAGATCAAGGAAGGCGACACCGTCAAGCGCACCAATTCCATCGTGGATGTGGGCGTGGGCGATGCGCTGCTCGGCCGCGTGGTCGACGGCCTGGGCAATCCGATCGACGGCAAGGGCGAGCTCGACTATGCCGAGCGCCGCGTTGCCGACGTGAAGGCCCCCGGCATCATGCCGCGGAAATCCGTGCACGAGCCCATGGCGACCGGCCTGAAGGCCATCGACGCCATGATCCCGATCGGGCGCGGGCAGCGCGAGCTGATCATCGGCGACCGCCAGACCGGCAAGACCGCCGTGGCGCTCGACGCGATCCTGAACCAGAAGACGTACAACGACGCCGCCGGCGACGACGAGAGCCAGAAGCTCTACTGCATCTACGTCGCCGTGGGGCAGAAGCGGTCGACCGTGGCGCAGCTGGTGAAGAAGCTGGAAGAGACCGGGGCGATGGAATATTCCACCGTCGTCTCGGCCACCGCGTCCGAGCCGGCGCCGATCCAGTACCTCGCGCCCTATACCGCGACCGCCATGGCGGAGTATTTCCGCGACAACGGCCGTCACGCGCTGATCGTCTATGACGACCTGTCCAAGCAGGCCGTGGCCTATCGCCAGATGTCGCTGCTGCTGCGCCGTCCGCCGGGCCGCGAAGCCTATCCGGGCGACGTGTTCTACCTGCACTCGCGCCTGCTGGAGCGGTCGGCCAAGCTGAACGAGGAATATGGCGGCGGGTCGCTGACCGCGCTGCCGCTGATCGAGACGCAGGGCGGCGACGTGTCGGCCTTCATCCCGACCAACGTGATCTCGATCACCGACGGGCAGATCTTCCTCGAGACGGACCTGTTCTACAAGGGCGTGCGCCCCGCGGTGAATACCGGCCTGTCGGTCAGCCGCGTCGGCTCCTCGGCGCAGACCAACGCGATGAAGTCGGTCGCCGGGCCGGTGAAGCTGGAGCTGGCGCAGTTCCGCGAGATGGAGAGCTTCGCCCAGTTCGGCTCCGACCTCGACGCGGCGACGCAGCGGCAGCTGAATCGCGGCCGGCGCCTGACCGAGTTGATGAAGCAGCCGCAATATTCGCCGCTGACCAACGCCGAGATCGTCTGCGTCATCTTCGCGGGCACGCAGGGCTATCTCGACGAGGTTCCGATCGGCGACATCCGCCGGTTCGAGGACGGCCTGCTCAACCACCTGCGGGGCAAGCACAGCGACACGCTCGACTGGATCACCAACGAGGATCCCAAGATCAAGGGCGACGCGGCCGACCGTCTGAAGAAGGTGCTCGACGAATACGCCAAGGACTTCGAGTGATCCCGGACCAGGCGAAGGAGGTGGCGACATGGCCAACCTGAAGGACCTCAAGAACCGGATCGCGTCCGTCAAGTCGACGCGCAAGATCACCAAGGCCATGCAGATGGTGGCGGCGGCGAAACTGCGCCGCGCGCAGGAGGCGGCCGAGAACGCGCGCCCCTATGCGCGCAAGTTCGACGAGGTGGTCGGGCAGCTCGCCAAGAGCGTCGGCGACAGCGACACCGCCCCCCCGCTGCTGCGGGGGACGGGGCAGGAGCAGACCTGCCTGCTGGTCGTGATGACCTCCGAGAAGGGGCTCTGCGGCGGCTTCAACGCGAATATCGCGAAGAAGGCGATCGCGCGGATCCGGGCGCTGCAGGACGAGGGCAAGACGGTGAAGATCATCACCGTCGGCAAGAAGGGCCGGGCCGCGATGCGCCGGACCTATGGCGACATGATGATCGACCATGTCGACATGTCCGAGGTGAAGCGGGTGGGCTACGGCGACGCGCAGGAGATCGCGCGCAACGTGCTCGACCGCTTCGATGCCGGCGAATTCGACACCGCCTACATCTATTACGGCGAGTTCGAGAACGCGATGACGCAGATCCCCACCGAACAGCAGATCATCCCTGCCCAGTTCGACGCGGAGGACGACGAGGACAGCGCGGGGGCCAACACGGTCTACGAATACGAGCCCTCCGAGGAGGCGATCCTGCGCGACCTTCTGCCCAAGGGGGTCGCCACGCAGATCTTCGCCGCCCTGCTGGAGAATTCCGCGTCCGAACAGGGCGCGCGGATGACGGCGATGGACAACGCGACCCGCAATGCCGACGACATGGTCGAGGACCTCAACCGGCAATACAACCGGACCCGCCAGTCGGTCATCACCAACGAGCTGATCGAGATCATCTCGGGCGCCGAAGCCCTCGAGGGCTGAGGCCCCGCGCCCACTGAACAGACCGGGCCCCCGTGCCCGCGCAGAACCGGAGAGACATGAATGGCTGAAGCGAAAGGCAAAGTGACCCAGGTCATCGGCGCCGTGGTCGACGTCCAGTTCGACACCCACCTGCCCGAGATCCTGAATGCGCTGGAGACGGACAATCACGGCAACCGCCTCGTGATGGAGGTCGCGCAGCACCTGGGCGAGAACACCGTGCGCGCGATCGCCATGGACGGGACCGAGGGCCTCGTCCGCGGCCAGGAAGTCACCGATACCGGCGCCGCGATCCGCATGCCGGTGGGCAAGGCGACGCTCGGCCGGATCCTCAACGTCATCGGCGAGCCGGTGGACGAGGGCGCCCCGATCGAGACCGACGAATATCGCGCGATCCACCAATCGGCGCCCGAATTCGCGGCGCAGGCGACCTCGTCCGAGATCCTCGTCACCGGCATCAAGGTGATCGACCTGCTCGCCCCCTATTCCCGGGGCGGCAAGGTGGGCCTGTTCGGCGGCGCCGGCGTCGGCAAGACGGTGCTGATCCAGGAGCTGATCAACAACGTCGCCAAGGTGCATTCGGGCTATTCGGTCTTCGCCGGCGTGGGCGAGCGCACGCGGGAGGGCAACGACCTCTTCCACGAGATGATCGAGGCGGGCGTCATCAAGCCCGACAACCTCGAAGAGAGCCAGGTGGCGCTCGTCTTCGGCCAGATGAACGAGCCGCCGGGAGCGCGGATGCGCGTCGCGCTGTCGGGCCTGTCGATCGCCGAGCATTTCCGCGACCAGTCCGGCTCCGACATCCTGTTCTTCGTCGACAACATCTTCCGCTTCACGCAGGCGGGCTCCGAGGTGTCGGCGCTTCTGGGCCGCATCCCCTCGGCCGTGGGCTACCAGCCGACGCTGGCCACCGACATGGGCCAGATGCAGGAGCGGATCACCTCCACGAACAACGGCTCGATCACCTCGATCCAGGCCGTCTACGTGCCCGCGGACGACCTGACCGACCCGGCGCCGGCCACCACCTTCGCCCACCTCGACGCGACGACCGTGCTGTCGCGCTCGATCTCGGAGCAGGGCATCTATCCGGCGGTGGACCCGCTCGATTCCACCTCGCGCCTGCTCGATCCGCAGGTCGTGGGCGAGGAGCATTACCAGGTGGCGCGCGACGTGCAGGGCATCCTGCAGCGCTACAAGGAATTGCAGGACATCATCGCGATCCTCGGCATGGACGAGCTCAGCGAGGACGACAAGCTGACCGTGTCCCGCGCGCGGAAGATCCAGCGTTTCCTCAGCCAGCCCTTCGACGTGGCGAAGGTGTTCACGGGCGTGGACGGCGTGCAGGTGCCGCTGGAAGAGACGGTGTCGTCCTTCAAGGCGGTCGTCGCGGGCGAGTACGATCACCTGCCCGAGGGCGCCTTCTACATGGTCGGCGGCATCGAGGACGTGAAGGCCAAGGCCGAGCAGATGAGCGAAAGCGCCTGAGCCGATCCTGACATCCGGGATCGCGGCCCGGCCGCGGTCCCTTCCATTGCGGAGACCCAGTTATGGCCGACATGATGCAGTTCGACCTCGTCAGCCCCGAGCGCCGCGTCGCCTCGCAGAAGGCACGCGCGGTGCAGATCCCCGGTGTCGAGGGCGACCTGACCGCGATGCCGAACCACGCGCCGCTCATCACCACGCTGCGTCCCGGCGTCGTCCATGTCGAGGGCGAGAGCGGCACGGAGGAATTCGTCGTGACCGGCGGTTTCGCGCAGATCACCGGTGACGGGATCTCGATCCTCGCCGAGGAGAGCTATCACCGCGACGAGATGAGCCAGGACATCCTCGACCGCATGGTCGAGGACGCGGCCGAGAAGCAGCGCAAGGCTGTCGAAGCCTCGCACAACGATCCCGGCCCGGTGGACGACGCCGCCAAGCTCCTGGCGGACATGATGGCGATGGGCAGCCATGTCGGCCTGTCGGCCAACCAGCCGAACCTCTGATCGCACCACGCCCGCCGGCGCGGCGCGTCGGGATGCCCGCAGCCGGGGCGCGGCGCGCCCGCGCGTGAATGCGCGCGGCCGCGTCTGCGCGGTCGGCGTGGAGGGGGCGGGGTTGGCGGCGTGACCGGCGCGGTGGCGCAGCCGCCGCCGCGCACCCCCGACCGCGTCACGCGCCCGGTCGGCGCATATCCCCATGTCGGAGCCCCCGCGCGGCGCCTCTTGTCGCCCGCCACGTGTCTTGCCAAGGGGCGCAGCGCGGCGTAGGCGGCGGGGTTCCAATCGCGGGGATCTGGGATGTTTTCAGCCATCGACACCGGGCTTCTGTGGTCCATCGGCGGACCGGCCGTCGCGGCCGGGATCTTCGGGGGTGTCCTGGCCGGGCTGCTCGGGGTGGGCGGCGGAATCGTCATCGTGCCCGCGCTTTACGTCGCGCTGTCGCTTACCGACATGGACCCGGCCCAGATCATGCAGGTGGCGGTCGGCACGTCGCTGGCCACGATCGTCTTCACCTCCGTCAGTTCGGCCTGGGGGCATTACCGCAAGGGGGCGATCGATTTCGCGCTCCTGAAGCTCTGGGGGCCCTCGATCCTGGTGGGCGTCCTCGTCGGCGCGATCCTCGGCGGCCTCGTCTCGGGCCTCGTCATGATCGGGGTCTTCGCGACCGTGGCGCTCCTCGTCTCGCTCGACATGATGATCCGCAAGGGCGGCGACATCGACAGCCCGCGCGACTTCTCCCGCCCGGTCTGGGCGGTCCTGGGGGTGATCGCGGGCGCGATCTCGGCGATGATGGGGATCGGCGGCGGCACGATCTGCGTGCCGCTGCTGAACTTCCTGGGCTACGACATCCGCCGCGCCGTCGGGACCTCCGCCGCCATCGGCTTCATCATCGGCCTTCCGGGGGCGGCGACCTATATCGTCACCGGCTGGGGGCATTCGGGCCTGCCGCCGCTGTCGCTCGGCTATGTCAACCTGCTCGCGGCGGCAATCATCATCCCCCTGACGATGACCTTCGCCCGCGTGGGCGTCGCGCTGGCGCACCGGATTCCGCGGCGCGCCCTGCGCCTGTCCTTCGGGGTGTTCCTGCTGGCGACCTCGGCCAAGATGTTCGCCGATCTCGCCGGACTCTGACCGGGGCGCGCCGAGCGGGGCCGGCCCTTGGACCTGCCCCCGGCGGCCGCGTCAGGCGGGCTCGATCACGGCGACGGTCTGCCAGCCCATGTCCAGCCGAAGGCCGTCGAGCGCGACGACCTCCGCCTCGGAGGCGAAGGCCACCGCCCAGCTGCCCTTGGGCAGCGTGACCTCGGCATCGTCGCCGCCATTGACGACGATCAGGACGCGGTCCTGCGCCGCGCGCACATCCATGACGACGGGGGCGTCGTCATCCTCCCATTCCTCGGCCGACAGCTCCTCGCCCGAAGGGCCGCGCCACGTCACCACCGTCTCGGTGTCGAAGTTGCGTTCGCGCAGGATCGGGATGCGGCGCCGCAGCGCGCCCAGCTCCGAGACCGTGTCCAACAGGTCGGTCCGTCCGGTGTCCCAATCCGTCCAGCCGATCTCGTTGTCCTGGCAATAGGCGTTGTTGTTGCCGCCCTGGCTGTTGCCGAGCTCGTCCCCGGCCAGGAGCATGGGCACGCCGCGGCTCAGCATCAGGGTGGACAGCATGGCGCGCGCCCGCCGGAGCCGCGCGGCCAGCACCTTGGCATCCTCGGTCGGCCCCTCGACGCCCATGTTGTCGCTGATGTTGTTGTCGTGGCCGTCGCGGTTGTCCTCGCCATTGGCCGCGTTGTGCTTCTCGTTGTAGGACACCACGTCCCACAGCGTGAAGCCGTCATGCGCGGCGATGAAATTGACGCTGGAGGTCGCGGGGCGGTTCGAATGGTCGAACTGGACCGGTGATCCGCACAACCGCTCGGCCAGGCGGCCCTTCATGCCGCCGCGCCGCGCCCAGAAGGCGCGGGTGTCGTCGCGGAACTTGTCGTTCCACTCGCGGAAGGGCCAGGGAAAGCCGCCGACCTGGTATCCGCCGTCGCCGATATCCCAGGGCTCGGCGATCAGCTTGACCGAGGCCAGGACGGGATCCTGCCGGATCGCGGCGAAGAAGGACCCCTCGCGCTCGAACCCGGTCGCCTCGCGTCCGAGCGTGGAGGCCAGGTCGAAGCGGAAGCCGTCGACATGCATTTCCTGGACCCAGTGGCGCAGGCTGTCGAGCACCATCCGCAGCACCATCGGATGCGCGACGTTCAGGGTGTTTCCCGTCCCGGTGGTGTCGTAGCAATGGCGCATGTCGTCGCCGTGCAGGTAGTAGCTGGCATTGTCGATGCCGCGGAACGACAGGGTGGGGCCGAGCTCGGACCCTTCGGCGGTGTGGTTGTAGACCACGTCCAGGATCACCTCGATCCCTTCCTGGTGGAAGCGCGCGATGGCGTCCTTGATCTCTCCCCATTCGCCCGAGCGCAGGTAGCGCCGCTCGGGGGCGAAAAAGTTCAAGGTGTTGTAGCCCCAGTAATTCTTCAGCCCCTTCTCGATCAGGTGGCTGTCCTGGAGGTAGGCGTGGACGGGCAGCAATTCGATCGCGGTGGCGCCGATCCGCTGCAGGTGGTCGATGACGGGCCGCGAGGCGAGGCCGGCGAAGGTGCCGCGGCTGTCCTCGGGCACGTCGGGATGCTGCATCGTCAGGCCGCGGACATGCGCCTCGTAGATGACGGTGTCGCGCCATGGCGTATAGAGCGCCCGGTCGGCGTCCCAGTCGTAGGCCGGGTCGGTGACATAGCATTTGGGCACGTAGGCGGCGCTGTCGCGGTGATCGAACGTCGTGTCGTCGCCGGTGGAGACATCGTAGCCGAACAGTGAATCGTGCCACGTCACCGTCCCGTCGAGCTGGCGGGCATAGGGGTCGATCAGCAGCTTGTTGGGATTGAACCGGTGCCCGTTCTCGGGGTCGTAGGGCCCGTGGACGCGGTAGCCGTAGCGCTGCCCGGGGCGGATGCCGGGGAGGTATCCGTACCACATGCCGCCCTCCATGTCGGGCAGCCTCAGGCGCGTCTCGGTGTCGTCGGCGTCGAAGAGGCACAACTCGACCGCCTCCGCATTCTCGCTGAAGAGCGCGAAGTTCGTCCCCTTCCCGTCAAAATGCGCGCCCGGATGGGCGTTCGAGGCCGCGTCGCGGTCGAAGGTGAGAGAGGTCAAGTTTCAGTCTCCTGCTCAGGTCGGCGCGGCGGGACATGCCACGCCCGACCGGCAACGTCCTATCCCCGCGCGGGGTCCGCCGCAGCAAGCATTTCCGCGGTCACGAGCGTCGTTCCCGCAGCCGTTCGCCGAAAATTCGCGCGGTCGCGGGCGGCATCGACGCCGATCGCGCGCCCGAAGGTCACGACCGCGCCGGGGGCCACGACGCACCCCGCCAGGAGCGCCCCGCGCGACACCACCGCCCCGTCCATGACGAGGGTGTCGAGGATCCCGTTGCGCGGGAGGACGGGCGGATGCGGCCGGGGCAGGGGGAAGGGCGGCTCGGGGCCGAGGAAGTCGAGCGCCGCGGCGCGCAGGGCGTCCAGCGTGCCCACGTCGCGCCAGTAGAACGGGCCCGATTGCCCCGGCACGTGAACATAGCTGCGCCCCTCGGCCACCGCATCGGGCAGGACATCGTGCCCGAAATCCATCGCCGCCGGGTTGGTGTCGAGGTAATCGCGCAGCCAGGCCCAGTCGATCACGTAGAGCCCCATGCTGGCCAGCGACCGGTCGGGGTCGTGGGCGCTGGCGGGGGGATGGTCGGGCTTCTCGACGAATCGCGAGACGCGACCGCCGGGATCGGCGGCCAGCACCCCGAAGGCGCTGGCCATCCGCCGCGGAACCATGTCGGCGGCGACCGTCAGCGTCGCGCCGGTTTCCATGTGCGCGGCGATCATCGGGCCGTAGCGCATGCGGTAGATGTGGTCCGCGGCCAGCACCAGCACCGCGCGCGGCGCGACCGCGTCGATGTCGCGGCGCAACACCCGCAGCGCGTCGGCCGTGCCGCGCGACCCTTCGGGCCGCCCCGTGAGGGTGGGAGCGTGGCGCAGCTTCAGCGCCAGCCGGTCGGACCAGGCGGCCCGCAGGTGACGCTCGAGCGGCGCGGCGCGATATTGCGTGGCGACGAGCACCTCGCCAAAGCCCGAGGTATGGAGGTTCGAGACGGTGAAATCGACGATGCGGGTCCGGCCGATGAACGGGACCGCCGGCTTGCACAGCCGGTCGGTCAGTTCATGGAGCCGGGAGCCGCGACCGCCTGCCAGAAGGATGGGAAGGACCCCGCCGGGGAGGCGGTCGCGTCGGCCCCGGGCGGCGGGGCATGATCCGGTGGGACTTGTCAGCATGAAACGAACCGAACGAAATCAGAACCCAGACATCGGCATAACCGCCCCGCCGGACCGGGGTTCCCTCAGCCGGGCCGTCCGGGGCCGTGGAGCGCGACGCGGAAGGGCGGGCATTCGCCGCTCCACGACCAGATCGCCCCCTCGATCCGGGCGTCGGGGCCGATCTCCACCCGGGCCTCGCGGCCGTCCCGCGAGCGGCAGAGCGCGGTGCCGTCCCACGTCGCTTCGCCCGCGTCGAAGAGATCCGGAACGGTTCGCCGGAGGGCGAGGCCGGACCGCGTCAGCGCGGTCTTGTCGGCATGGAACCCCTCCGCGGGCGGGGCGGCGAGCGCCAGCCAGTCGGGCGCGCGCCGGTTGTCGGGATCCGTCAATTGCAGGAGCGGCCCTTCGCCGCCCTGGTAGATGTCGGGCATGCCCGGCCATGCGAGGCGCAGCGCGAGCCCGGCCAGGGCCAGCCCCTCGCCGATCCGGCAGAGCCTCAACAGCGCCTCGGGCCGCTCGTCGTCCCAGCGCGCCAGAAGGGCGCGCACCCAATCCTGCATCCGCGCCTCGCGGTCCTCGTCCGGCGCGGTCCAGTAGGTGATCTCCTTGCCCTCGCGCAGCGCCTTGACCATATGCTCGGCGGCCCTTTCCGCCGCCTCGGGCGCCCCCCAGATCCCGAGCGCCACCTGGAAGGCGTAGAAGCGCCGGTTGGGATCGAGCCGGTCGCTGCCGGGGATCGCCGCCGCCCCGTGCCACAGCGCGGCGGCGGCGTCGGGATCGTGGGTCAGGGCGGCGATGCGGGCGCGGGTATCCTCCGCCCGTTTCGTGTCGTGCGACGATCCGAGCGTCAGCGCCCCGGGGAAGCGGGCGACCCGATCCCGTACATGTGCGTCCACCGCGCCGGGATCGGTGGTGGGCCGGTCCGGATCCGCGCCGACCTCGTTCGCCACGAGATAGCGGTTGAAGCGGAACCCGGCGGTGTCCTCGTGCGCCTTGGCGATCAGGGCGCCGGTCACCTGTTCAAGCCGCACGGCGAGACGGCGGGCGGCGGGGCTCTCGGCGGCCAGGATACGGTCCACGATCCAGTCGATCGTCTCGCGGTCCCGCACCTCGGCCGCGGCACGGTCGGCGCTGTCGCGCCAGATCCGGGCATCCTCGGCGCTCGCGCCGCCGTCGCCGATATAGGAGCGATAGCGGGGGAAGGCGACGAGCAGCTCGCTCAGCGCCTCGCGCAGGATCTCGGGGCCGGTGGGGCGCGCCTCCTCGGCGGCGAGCCCTTCGGCGAGGCCGCGCAGCTGACGCAGCTCGGCGGCCAGTTCGTCGGTCAGCACCTCGCGCTTGGCGGCCGTGACCTCGGCGTGGAAATCCCCCGAAATGCCGCTTTCCTGCCGCCAGAGCGCGTCGATCCGCGAGAATCCGTCGGGGTCCGTCAGGATCCGGTCGATCACGGCGGAGGCCTCGTAGCCGGTCGTCCCCGCGACCGGCCATGCGGCCAGCCGCTCGCCGGTGACGAGGATCTTCTCGACCCAGACGGGAAGGCCGGGCAGGCGCGCGGAGAGGCGCTCCAGGTAGCCGCCCGGATCGACCAGCCCGTCGACATGGTCGACGCGCAACCCCTGGATGAGCCCCTCTTCGGCCAGGTCGAAGAGCGTCGCATGGGTCGTCTCGAACACCGCGGGGTCCTCGACCCGCACGCCGATCAGCGAGGTGACGGAGAAGAAGCGCCGATGCGTGATCGAGTCCCGTTCGAGCCGCCAGGGCAGGAGGCGCCAGTGCTGCTCCTCGGCGATCGCGACCGCCTCGTCGGCGGACAGCCGGCGGTCGGCCTGCGGCGCGCCGCCGGGGTCGAGGGGCAGGCGCAGCGTCCCGGCCACGAGATGCCCGTCCTCGACCGAGACATGCCCGGCCGCGGCGGTGTCGGCGAGGGAATCCTCCAGCCAGGGCAGCGCCAGGGGCCCCGCGTTCCAGTCGATGTCGAAGATGCCGGCATGCGGACTTTCCGGGCCCCGGGCCAGCACGTCGCGCAACCACGGGGTGTCCAGGGTGAAGGCCATGTGATTGGGGACGATATCGACGATCACGGCGAGGCCGCGCGCCTGCGCCGCCCGGGAGAGCGCCTCGAACCCGGCGCGCCCGCCCAGGCTTTCGTCGATGCGCGTGGGGTCGGTCACGTCGTATCCATGGGTCGATCCCGGCGTCGCGGTCAGGATCGGCGACAGGTAGAGGTGGCTGACGCCGAGCGCGGCGATCTGGTCCAGCCGCTCCACGAGCGCGGCGAAATCCGTGCCGTCGCGCAGCTGCACGCGGTACGAGGCGATCTGGGTCATTCGGGCTCTCCAATGCCGACGCGCAGGCCGATGCCGGTCTCCTCGGCCTGATAGAAGATCTCGCGCAGGCCGCGCGAGAGGGAGGGCGGCGGCCCCTCCATGGTGAAGGCGATCTCCACCGTGCCGTCGCCGAACCGCCAGAGGGCGGACAGCGAGCGGTCCGACAGGCGCTCCACCTCGGTGCCGCGCCAGCCGCTTTGCAGCCGGGGCACGATGTGGTCGCGGCGCAGCGCCAGGCAATGCCGGGTCAGCTCCGCCCATTCCCCGGCATCCTCGGCCGGGTCGGCATAGGGGCGCGAGGCGCGGAACGTGGCGCGCGCGTTGGGGTCGGGGATCTCTTCCTTCTGGGCGGCGAATTCGGGGAATTCCGACCGCCGCCCCTGCCGCACCGCGTCGGCGAGATCGCCCTCGAAATCGGTGAAGAACTGGAACGGCGCCCGCGCGCCCACCTCCTCGCCCATGAAGAGCATGGGCACGAAGGGCGCCAGGAGCAGCATCGCGTGGACCGGCCGCATCGCGGCGGCCTCGGTCAGGGCGATCAGCCGGTCGCCCATCGCGCGGTTGCCGACCTGGTCGTGGGTCTGGTTGGCGTTGACGAAGCAGGCCGGCGGCAGGTGCCCCGACGACTCGCCGCGCGGCTCGTCGCTGCGCGGCCGCTCCTGCCCCTGGTCGACCTGCCCCTCGCGCAGCGCGGTGACGAGGTCGCCGAACGGATCGACCGAGAAGGGCGCGTAATAGGATTGCGCCTCGCCGGTCAGCAGGCAGTGGATGGCGTGGTGGTAATCGTCGTTCCATTGCGCGCGCAGGACGCCGTCGCCGGCGACGTAATGGGCGAGGTTGCGCTCGTCCTCGGTCACCAGGTGGACGGGGCGGCCGAGGTCCAGCGCCGCGACGTGATCGGCGAGCGCGGTCAGGAACGAGGTGTCGCCGGGATCGCCGATCTGGTGCACCGCGTCGAGCCGCAGCCCGTCCACCCCGTAATCGCGCAGCCACATGGTCGCGTTGTCGAGGAAGTAGCGCACCACCTCGGGGCGGGAGAAGTCGATGGCGGCCCCCCAGGGCGTCTGGCGCGCGGTATCGAAGAAATCCGGGCAGAGGTCGTGCAGCACCGCCCCCTCGGGGCCGAAATGGTTGTAGACGGCGTCGACCAGCACCATCAGGCCTGAATCGTGGGCGGTCTGGACGAAGCGGGCGAAGGCGGCGGGGCTGCCATAGGCGGGATGGATCGCGTCGGGCAGGACCACGTCGTAGCCCCAACCGCGATCGCCCGCGAACTGCCCCAGCGGCATCAGCTCGACCGCGGTGATCCCCATGTCGGCCAGCGCGTGCAGGCGGTCCCGCGCGGCGTCGAAGGTACCCTCGCGCGTAAAGGTGCCGACATGGATCTCGAGGATCACCGCCGTCTCCCACGGCCGGCCGGGCCAGTCCCGGCGGAGCGGCAGATCCGCCGGATCGACGAGCAGGGACGGGGAGAACACGTCGCCGTCCTGATGGCGCGAGGCCGGGTCGGGGAAGGTGCGCCCGTCCAGACGGAACGCGTAGGGGGTGCCGGCCGCCGCCTCGACGGTGGCGGTGTGCCAGCCCTCGGCATCGCGCGTCATGTCCTGCGGCCGGTCGCCCAGGACCAGCTCGACCCGCTCGGCGGACGGAGCCCAGGTCGCGATCCGCCAATATCCCCCGTCCACCGGGTGCGCGCCCCAGCGTCGTTCCGTCTCACTCATTACCGCACCCCCGGAAAGGTTGTCCCTGTGGGCATAGGCGGGCCGCCCGACATTCGTTCCGCCCGCAGGCCGCGATCGCGGCGCGGCCCCGTCCCGGGCCCGGCCGGTCGCGGCGACGCGCCCGGGCCGCCGGGCGGATTCCCGGCCCCGTTCGGGAACCGCCGCCCGTGCATCCTGTTCGCCTCACAGACACGGTTTTCGGAGGTTCCCCCATGTTTCGTACTGCCCTAATCCTTGCGACCGCCCTTTCGGCCGGGGCCGCCGCCGCGCAGGACGACGCGTCCGGCGCCGGCGATCCGTCCGGCGGTGGCGACCAGTCGCAGCAATCCCAGATGATCACCGCCGAGATGCTCGAAGAAGCCGAGATCGTCTCGCTCGAGGGCCAGTACGACGAAGGCGTGTGGCAGGGCGGCGAGCCGCTGAGCGCGGTCGTGGCCGGCCTGCGCGAGATCGGGGACGTGGAGGACGTGATCCTGAACGTGGAGGGCCAGATGCAGGGGCTCACCACGGATGTCGGCGGCTTTCTCGGCATCGGGTCGAAGGAGGTGCTCATCCCGCTCGACGACATCCGCGTGCTGCGGCCCGAGGACGGGTCCGACGACATCACCATCATCACGCGCCTGAACGAGCAGCAGCTGACCGACCTGTCCGCGTTCGAGATGTCGCAGTGACGCCTCAGAGGCGCGGCACGTAAGGGGCCGCGTCCTCGTCCAGGAGGCCGAGCGCGCGCGGATCGGGAAAGATCCGAATCTCGCGCCGTTCGGCCTCGAACCCCGTGCCGATGTAGAAGCGCAGCGCGTGCGGGCTGTCGAGCGTGCAGGTGTCGAGCCGGATCGCCTCGGCCCCGCCGCCGAAGAGCAGCGCCTGGAAATGCGCCATGAGCCAGCGGCCGAGCCCGCGGCCCGCCGCTTCGGGCGTCAGGCCGAAGAACGCGATCCGGGGGATGCCCGAATCGTTCAGGTCCAGCTCCACCATGCCGAGCGTGCTCTCTCCGGACCGGACGGTGTAGAGCGCCACGGCGGGGTCGAGCAGCGCCGAGACGAGGGCGTCGTCCTCCAGCATCAGCCGCGAGGTCCAGAGCCAGTCGCGCCCCACCATGCGGAAGAGCCGCCGGTAGGTGCCGGGGGCGATGGAATTCTCCACCTGCAGGGTGATGCCGGCGGGCGGCGGGGTGACGGGCAGGGGGTGGCGGCAGATCAGGTGCGTGACCACCACGGCCAGGTGGCCCTGGGGCACGCGGTATTCGCCGGCATCGAGGGCAGGGGACATGGGAAACCTCGGGCGGAAGGGGCCGGCCCGGATGACCGGGCCGGCCGGGCGTGTCGTGTCAGCGCAGGATCGACCTGCCTGCATAGACCGCGCTCTCGCCCAGGATCTCCTCGATCCGGATCAGCTGGTTGTATTTCGCCAGCCGGTCGGAGCGGGACAGCGATCCGGTCTTGATCTGCCCGCAATTGGTGGCGACCGCCAGGTCGGCGATGGTGGCGTCCTCGGTCTCGCCCGAGCGGTGCGACATCACGTTGGTGTAGCGCGCGCGATGCGCCATCTCCACGGCCTTGAGCGTCTCGGACAGGGTGCCGATCTGGTTCACCTTGACCAGCATCGAATTGGCGACGCCCCGGTCGATCCCGTCGCGGAGCCGGATCGGATTGGTCACGAAGAGGTCGTCGCCCACGAGCTGCACCCGGTCGCCCAGGCGGTCGGTCAGGATCTTCCAGCCGTCCCAATCGTCCTCGGCGCAGCCGTCCTCGATCGACAGGATCGGATAATCGGCGACGAGCTTCTCGAGGTAGTCGACGTTCTCCTCCGAGCTGAGCGAGGCGCCTTCGCCCTTCATCTCGTAGCGGCCGCCCTCGTAATACTCGGTCGAGGCGCAGTCGAGCGCGAGCATGATGTCCTCGCCCGGCGTGTAGCCGGCCTTCTCGACCGAGCGCATGATGAAATCCATCGCGTCGCGCGTCGACTTGATGTCGGGGGCGAAGCCGCCCTCGTCGCCGATGCCGGTGGACAGGCCGGCGGCGGAGAGTTCCTTCTTCAGCGTGTGGAACACCTCGGCGCCCATCCGCACGGCCTCGCGGATCGAGGGCGCCGAGACGGGCATGATCATGAATTCCTGGAAGTCGATCGGGTTGTCGGCGTGTTCGCCGCCATTGACGATGTTCATCATCGGCACCGGCAGGGTGCGCGCCGCCGTCCCCCCCACATAGCGGAAGAGGGGTTGCATCGTGGCCTCCGCCGCGGCCTTCGCGGTGGCGAGGCTGACGCCCAGGATCGCGTTGGCGCCCAGCCGCCCCTTGTTGTCGGTGCCGTCCATCTCGATCATCGCGGCGTCGACGGCTTCCTGTTCGGTCGCGTCCATGCCGATCAGGCCCTCGGCGATCTCGCCGTTCACCGCCCCGATCGCCTCGGTCACGCCCTTGCCCAGATAGCGCCCCTTGTCGCCGTCGCGGCGCTCGTGCGCCTCGTGCTGGCCGGTCGAGGCGCCCGAGGGAACGGCGGCCCGTCCCATCACGCCGGTATCGAGGATCACGTCGACTTCGACCGTGGGATTGCCGCGGCTGTCGAGGATCTCGCGGCCGACGATGTCGATGATGGCGCTCATTGTGTCCCTCCCGGGTGGTGGCGTGGTGTCGTGCCCCGGTCTATGCGCTCGCGCGGCCCGAGGAAAGGGCGCGGCGCCGCTCCCGCAGCCAGGCATAGAGCCCGCTTCCGACCACGATCGCCGCGCCCGCCAGGGTGGCGGCGTCGGGCCGCTCGCCGAGGAAGGCGATGCCGAGCACCAGCGCGAAGATCAGGCGCGAATAGCGGAACGGGATCACCGCGGTCACGTCGCCGAGCCGCGTGGCGGTCGTCAGGAGCATGTAGGCGCCCGCCCCGACACCCACCGCGAGCGCGAGGATGCCCCAATCGGCGGGCGCCGCGGCCTCGGCGCCGGTGGTGAGCCAGGCGAGCAGCGCCGCGGCCGGGGCCAGGAACGCATAGGCCCAGAGGGAGAGCTGTTCGGAGCGGATCGCGGCCGGAATCCGGCGCGAGACGACATCGCGGATGGCAAGCTGCACGGAGCCCGCGACGGCCAGGAGCGCCAGCGGCTCGAAGGCGTCGAGGCCGGGGCGCAGGATCACGAGCACGCCCGCCAGTCCCACCAGGACCGCCGACCAGCGCCGCCAGCCCACCGGCTCGCGCAGCCACAGCGCCGCGCCCATCGTCACGAAGATCGGCGTCGCCTGCAGGATCGCCGAGACCAGCGACAGCGGGATGAGCGCCAGCGCCGAGACGTAGCACAGCGTCGCGCCCACCTCCGCCAGGTTGCGGATCAGCACGTAGGGATGCGCGATGTCGCGGGTCAGAAGCGGCGTCCCCCGCCACAGGCAGATCGCGGCGAAGAGCGCGGCGCCCCCGGCCGCGAGGACGAAGATGATCTGCCCGGTCGGCATCGCCGCGGCGATGGTCTTGACCAGGAAATCCTCCACCGCGAAGGCCGCCATGGCGCCGACCATCAGGGCGATGGCGCGCAGGTTGTCCGTGTCCACGCGACGTCTCCGATCCGTGCGGAATGCGTGCCGGGCCTCTAGGCGCTCCGCCCGCCGCCCGCAAGATCGCTGAGGCGCCCCTCCATCACGCGCACGGCGGCGCCGGTGATCGTGACCGAGGATTGGTCGGCGATGACCTCGATGGTGGAGAGGCGCCCCATCTCGGCGCCCTGCCGGATGCCCAGGCGGCATTCGCGCCCCGCGAGGGTCGCGAGCATCAGGCCGAGCGCGGCGGCGGCGCTGCCGGTCGCCGGGTCCTCGGGGATGTCGTCGAGGGGCGCGAACATGCGCGCGCGGATGTCGTCGCCCTCGCGGACATAGCAGTAGACGGCGAAGTCGAACGGCAGCGGATGGCGGTCCTGGGCGGTGCGGAACGCCTCGATCCGCGGCGCCGCGCGGGACAGGTCGCGCGCCGAGCAAAGCTCGACCAGCACGAAGGGCAGACCGGCCGAGGCGATGACGGGGGCGTGGGTGTCGGTGCGGATCTCGTCCGCCGTCAGGCCCAGGCAATCGGCGACGAGCGCGGGGTCGGGCGCGCCCAGACGCTGCAGTTCGGCCTGCCGGACGAACCCGCCCCGGCCCCCCTCGGCGAAGCACGGCACCGGCCCGGCGCCGGTTTCCAGCACCATCGCCCCGCCGCCGCCGCGATCCGCCAGCGCGACGGCCGATCCCACCACCGGATGGCCGGCGAACGGGATCTCCCGCGTCGGGGTGAAGATCCGCAGCTTCGCCGTCCCCCCGTCCTCGGGGGGATAGAGGAACACCGTCTCGGAGAACCCGAATTCCCGCGCCACCGGCTGAAGCAGTCGCTCGGGAAGGGTATAGGCGTCGGGGACGACCGCCAGCGGGTTGCCCCCGAACGCCACGTCGGTGAAGACGTCGTAGGTCAGGTATGCCGTCATCACAGGGTGTAGAGCGGCGGCTTGCCCTGGGCGGCGTGGATCTCGTTGACCACCCCCTTCTCGAGGCCGAGCGCCCGGGCGAGGCGGTCCAGATGCTCGGCCTCGGCGCGGTTGTCGGGCTCGATCGCCACGACCGAGGCGGTATAGACCTCGATCTCGTGTCCCCGGGGCGTGTCGCGGGCCAGCCCCTCGGGGTCGAGCGGTTCGGCCATCTGCCGTTCGATGAAGGCGGTCTCCTCGGCATCGGCCTCGCCGATCACCTCCATCAGCGAGGCGCGCTCCTCGGCGTCGATCTCGCCGTCCGCGCGGGCGGCCTGGATCATCGCCCGCACCATCAGGCCCGAGACCTGTTCCTCCTCCGGGGTGTCCTCGGGCGTCTCCCGCGTGGTGTCGAGCAGCCCGCGCATGCGCCGGGTCCCCTCGGCGCCGGCGGAGGCGCCGGCCAGACCGCCCAGGAGGCCGGCGATGTTGGGCTTGCCCGTCGCGGAGCGGTCGTCGATCCCCAGATCGGCCAGCATGCCCGCGATGCCGCCGCTCCGCCCAGGGGTGCCCCCGGAGCCCGAGGACAGCTTCTTGCGGATCCCCTGGATGCCGCCGGCCTGCTGGAACATGTGCACGCCCTTCGCGGCGGCGAAGGCGAACGCCATCTGCTTCGCGATCTTCTTCATCTTCATTCCCGGATACCCCCGTTCTGCCGTCTGATGCTCATGTGGAGGCCCCGGCCGGGCAGACAAGATGCGATCAATCCCGCGCCCCGAGCCGGCCGATCAGGTCGGGGACGGCCAGGCCCGACACCGCCCCCGGTGTCAGGCCCCGTGCGGCCAGCCGGCCCGCGACATAGCTTTCGGCCACCGGGACGGGCGCGGCGGCGAAGAGTGTCGCCGCCGTCAGGAGATGCGCCGCCGCCTCGGCATAGGCGCGGGCCTCGGCCGGGTCGGGCAGGTCCGGCCAGCGTCCGCGGAATGCGGCCAGGGCCGCGTCGTAGCGGCGGTCGGCGCCGCGCGCGGCGTCAAGCGCGCCCTCCAGCGCGGCGCGGGCCTCGGGATCGCGGGCGAGGGCGCGCAGGACGTCGAGGCAGATGACGTTGCCCGACCCCTCCCAGATCCCGTTCAGCGGCGCCTCGCGGTAGAGCATGGGCATCGGCGTCTCCTCGACATAGCCCATGCCGCCCAGCACCTCCATCGTCTCGGCCGTGACGACCGGGCAGCGCTTGTTCGACAGGTACTTCGCCAACGCCACGCCGATCCGGGCCAGGGGGTCGGCGGCGTCGACGGCGGCCGCGATCCGCAGGCCCAGCCCCACCGCCCCCTCCCAGTCGAGCGCCAGATCGGCGAGCACGGCGCGCATCAGCGGCTGGTCGATCAGCCGCCTGCCGAAGGCCGCGCGTCCCGCGCACCACCATTCGGCCTCGACCAGGGCGGCGCGCATCAGCCCCGCGGGCGCCATCGCGGTGTCGAGACGGGTGTGGTGCACCATCCGGATGATCGTCCGGACACCGTCGCCCGGCGCCCCCACCAGCCGGGCGAAGGCGCCGTGATACTCGATCTCGGCCGAAGCATTGGCCCGGTTGCCCAGCTTGTCCTTCAGCCGCATCAGCCGGATCGGGTTGCGGGTCCCGTCCTCCAGCCAGCGCGGCACGAGGAAGCACGACAATCCCGCCGGCGCCTGCGCCAGCGTCAGGAAGCCGTCCGACATCGGCGCCGAGCAGAACCACTTGTGCCCGGTCAGCCGCCAGTCCGGGCCGTCGGCTTGCGCCCGGGTGGTGGTCGCGCGCAGGTCCGATCCGCCCTGCTTCTCGGTCATCGCCATGCCGAGCGTGACGGCGGATTTGCGCGACAGGGGGGCGATGGCGGAATCGTAGGCGGGGGTCGACAGCTTCTGGACCCAATCCGCCGCCCAGGGCGCGTCCGCCAGGGCGGGAACGGCAGCGTAGGTCATGGTCATCGGGCAGCAGACGCCCGGCTCCACGCCGCTCGTCAGGTACACCATCGCGGCATGGGCGGCGTGGCTGCCGCCGCGCCAGGGGCCGGACGCGTAGCCATGCTCCAGGCCCAGGGCCATCAGCGCGTGATAGGCGGGGTGGAAGCGGACCTCGTCCCTCCGGCGGCCGTGGCGGTCGAAGATCACGGCCTCGGGCGGCGCGCGCCGCGCCGCCTCGCCGAGCCGCGCCGCGTCGGCGGCGGCGAGCGCCCGTCCGAACGCGGCCAGCGGCCCCGCATCGGCGCCGCGGGCCGCGACATGGCCCCGCAGGACGGGATCGGCCGCCCAGGGATCGGCCGGCGGTCCCGGCAAGGGCTGGTTCAGGACCTCGTGCGTGTCGAAACGGTCGTCGGACATGGGTGACGGCGCCTCTCGGGTCTCCTGCGGGCCGACCACGGGCCCGTGTCAGCAATGTGACGGGACGAGGGCAGGCGCGTTAATCTTGTGTAAAGTTTCAGCACTTCTACTCAAGGGAGAGCAAGGGAGAAGCCAAATGGTGATCGTCGTCGTCTTTGCCGGTATCCTCGGTGGGCTCGTGTCGGGGGGCGCGGCGCTCTTCGCCCTGGAACTGGGCTGGATCGCGACGATCGGCGCCTTCTATGGCGGTGCCTTCGGGTCGATCGGCCTGGTATCGCTGCGCGTCGCACTTCTGGGCGGGAATCGCGGCCGCGACACGCGGGCCGCCGAACCCTCCGTCGCCGAAGCCGGTTAGGCCCGCAGGGCGGTCGGATGGGCTGGAGCGGGTGAAGGGAATCGAACCCTCGTCGTAAGCTTGGGAAGCTTCTGCTCTGCCATTGAGCTACACCCGCGTCGCCCCGGACCATATCGTACCGGGCGCCAGAGGCAAGACGCGACGCGCGTTTTCGCCGCGATCCTGCCCCCGATGATCCCGCCTCAGATCACCAGCACGTCGAGCGGCGGAAAGCCGTTGAAGCCGACGCTCGAATAGGTCGAGGTATAGGCGCCGCAATTCCGGATCACGACGCGGTCGCCGGCTTTCAGCGACAGCGGCAACTGGACCGGGCGCCGCTCGTAGAGGACATCCACCGAATCACAGGAGGGGCCGGCCAGGATGCAGGGCCCGCTCTCCTCGCCGTCGCGCCAGGTGCGGAACTGGTAGCGGATCGCCTCTCCCTCCGTCTCGGCCAGGCCGGAGAAGCGGCCGATATCGAGATAGACCCAGCGATGCAGGTCCGTCTCGGCCTTGCGGCTGACCAGCAGGACCTCGGCGGCGATCATCCCGGCATCGGCGACCATGCCGCGGCCCGGCTCGGCCATCACCTCGGGCACGTCGCCGAAGAGGCGCCGCACCTCGGCCATCACGCCGGCGGCGTAATCCGACGGCCCCTCGACCGCCTCGCCGTAGAAGGCCGGAAAGCCGCCGCCGATATTGAGCAGCCGCATCGGATGGCCGGCATCGCGCAGCCGGTGCCAGATCCGCGCCACCTCGGCCAGGGTGTCGGACCACATCGCGGCGAAGCGGGTCTGGCTGCCGACATGGAAGGAGAGGCCCACGGGATCGAGACCCAGCGCGCGGGCATAGGCCGCAAGTCCGTCCGCGCGGGCCGGCGCGCAGCCGAATTTCCGCGTCAGCGGCCAGTCGGCGCCGGAGGGCTCGACGATCACCCGCAGGTAGACCCGCGCGCCGGGAGCGGCGCGGGCGATCTTCTCCAGTTCCTCCTCGGCATCGGCGGCGAAGAGGGTGATGCCGGCCCCGTGCGCGAAGGCGATGTCGCTCTCGCGCTTGATCGTGTTGCCGAAGCTGATCGCCTCGGGACGCGCGCCCTGGCCGAGGCAGAGCTCGATTTCACCGCGCGAGGCGGCGTCGAAGCCCGATCCCTCGGCGACCAGCGCCGCGATGATCTCGCGCGCCGGGTTCGCCTTCACCGCGTAATGAATCCTGGCCGAGCCCAGGCCCAGCTGCAACGCGCGGTAATTGCCCGCGACGATCCGGGGATCGAGCACCAGCGTGGGGCGATCGAACGCCCGCGTGGCGGCGACCTCCTCGATCGAGTGCGCGAGGGGACGGCCGACGAAGTCGGGGAGAAAGGCGGTCATGGCATCTCCAATGGGACCGGGGGCGCCGAGGGCCCCGTAGTTTCACGGGAGACGTTACCGTCGCTACATGAGCGGATCGGGTCCGGCGACCAGAGGCGCGTGCGTTGGCGTCTTGATCGCGCATATGAAGAGGCGCGCCCGTCAAATCAAGATGTTTCGGTGGCCCGGGGCGATATTCCGCACCCGCCGTGCCCCGAGCGCGACGCGGGCGTGCCCCCGTGGGCGCCTCAGCCCCCGTCGGCGGCCGGGATCGCGCGCAGATAGGCGACGATGGCCTCGATATCCGCGTCGGGCAGGGTGCTCAGGTTTTCGATCACGCTGACCATGTTGCCCCCCGCGCTGTCGTAATCCGGCGTGAGCCCGGTGGTCAGATAGGCGGCGATGTCGCCGTCGGACCAGTCGAGCTGGCCGGGCGCGATACCCGGGATGCGCCCGTCGCCGTCGGGATTCTCCGCGCCCTGCAACCAGCGGTCGCGGTCCATTCCGCCCAGGGCCGTGCGCGGCGTGTGGCATTGCCCGCAATGGGCCAGCGCCTCCACCAGGTAGCGGCCGCGCGCGATCCCGGGATCGGCGGGGTCCTGCAGCACCCAGCCGCGCCCGGCATATATCCGCTTCCAGGCCCCGAGACCGCGGCGGATGTTGTACGGAAAGGACAGCTCGTTCGGCCGCGATGCGGCGTCCGAACCGGGCAGGGTCCGCAGATGCGCCGCGATATCGACGAGATCCTGCAAGTCCGCATTCTCGTACGAGGTATAGGGCAGCGCGGGGTAGAGATGCGCGCCCCCCGCCGCCACCCCCCGCGCCATGGCCGAGACCAGCTCGGCGTCGGACCATTCGCCGATCCCCGCCGGGCCGGACGAGATGTTGGGGGCGTGGAACGTGCCGAACTGCGTCTCGAAGGCCTGACCGCCCGCGAGGACGGGATCGCCCTCGCCCTCCTCGGCGTCCGGCGCGACGTGGCACGAGGCGCAGCCCGCGACGGTGAACAGATCGCCGCCCCGTGCGGCATCGCCGGTCATCCCCCGGATCGCCGCCGCCTCGATCGGCTGCGGCCGCGTCAGCCACCAGGCCGCACCGCACCCCGCCGCGGCAAGCACGGCGAGGGACAGGAGCAGCCCGCGCATCAATCGTCGGACATGCGGTAATCGTCGTGGCAGCCGCCGCAGGACTGGCCGAGCGCACGCATTTCGGCGCCGATCGCCTCCTGGCCGTCGCCGGCGACGCCCTGCATCGTCAGGGCCGCCTCGTGCAGGTCCCCGAACGCCGAGCGGAAATCGTCCATGTTCTCCCAGATGGCGGGCAAGGCGCGCGACGCCTCGACCTCGTCGGAGGAGGTGCCCTCGGGCCAGTATCCGTCCTGGTTCAGGTCCGACAGGATCACCAGCCGGTCCGCCGCGGCCTGGGCCATCGCGGCATCGTACGCGACCTCGCCCTTGGCCATCGCGCCGAGGGTCGAGAGGTTGAAGGAGAAGTTCTCCATGATCCCGTGGCGCGCCTCCACCGAGGCGGGCGTGTCGTCACCCTCCTGGGCGAGGGCCGCGGTCGCCGCGACGGCGGCCAGGGACACGGCGGCAAGACATCGTTTCATGGGGGCTCCTCGTGGCTGCCATGGCGGGATGCAAGCATTCCCGCGCCGCAATCCCAAATCACGCCCGCGTTATTCCGGCCGGACGACCTGGCCGATGAAGGGCAGGTTGCGGTCGCGCTGCGCGTAGTCGATGCCGTAGCCCACCACGAAGGCGTCCGGGATCTCGAACCCGACCCAGGTGGCGCGGATGTCCACCTCCCGGCGCGAGGGCTTGTCGAGGAGCGCGATCGTCTCGAGCCGTGCCGGGGCGCGGGCGCGCAGCAGCTTCAGGACGTGGTGCAGCGTGTGGCCGGTATCGACGATGTCCTCGACCACCAGCACGTCGCGCCCGCCGATCCCGCTCGACAGGTCCTTGAGGATACGGACCTCGCGGCTCGACTGCATGGCGTTGCCGTACGAGGACGCCTCGAGGAAATCGACCTCGACGACCAGGTCCAGCGCGCGGACCAGATCGGCGATGAAGATGAACGACCCGCGCAGCAGGCCCACGACGACGAGCTGGCGCGTGCCCGCGAAATGCGCCTCGATCTCGCGGGCGAGGACGCCGATCCGCTCGGCGATGGCCTCGGCCGGGATCATTTCGTCGATCCGGTACGGCCCCGCGTCACGTCCACCCATGTGCCTGCCCTTGATTTCGGCCCCACTTGGGTCGAAATTCCCTTGGGACCCGACCGCAGGACAGATATGCCGAAGCATCATGAGACCCGCAAGCTGCCCTATTCCGCCCAGCAGATGTTCGATCTGGTGGCGGATGTCGGGGATTATCCGAATTTCATCCCGTGGATCTCCGCGGCCCGCGTCACCTCCCGAAGGGAGACCGAGACGGGCGAGATCCTGCAGGCGGATCTCGTGATCTCGTTCAAGGTGTTCCGGGAGCGATTCTCGAGCCGCGTCACCCTCGACCGGGAGGACATGCGGATCGACACGGAATACCTCAACGGCCCCTTCCGCCACATGAACTCCACCTGGCGCTTCCGCGATGCCGAGGGGGGCGGTTGCGAGATCGATTTCCACGTCGATTTCGAGTTCCGCAGCCGTATCCTCGGCTCGGCGGCGCAGATGTTCTTCAACGACGCCATGCAGCGCATCGTCCGCGCCTTCGAGCGCCGCGCCAAGGAACGCTACGGCTGAGCGGGGTGGGCGGCTCTGCCCGATAATTAATCGGAGCGGCGCCCGGATTCCGGGCGGTTTCCGAACTCAGCCGCTCGGCGCGTCGCCGACCGCCTGGCGCAGGAGCGCCAGCGCATGCGCGACGCTCGCCTGCCGCACGGCGGCGCGGCCGCGGGCGCCGAACTCCACCGTCTCGACCAGGGTGGGCCCGCCGCGGCGCGCGACGGCGAAGCAGACGCGGCCCTCGGGCTTGGCCGCCGTGCCGCCGCCCGGGCCGGCGATGCCGGTCACGGCGACGCCGAACGTGGCACTCGACCGGGCGATCGCCCCGTCGGCCATGGCCCGCGCCACGGGCTCGCTGACGGCGCCGTGGCGGTCGATCAGCGCCGGGTCGACGCCCAGCGCCTCGATCTTGGCGGCGTTCGAATAGGTCACGAAGCCGCGGTCGAAGACGTCCGAGGCGCCGGCCGGATCCGTCAGCGCCGCCGCGACCAGGCCGGCGGTGCAGCTTTCGGCGGTGGCCAGTGTCGCGCCGGCGGCGCGCGCGGCGGCCAGAAGCTCCGCCGCCGCGCTCATGTCAACACCCCGTGGGCGATGGCGGCGAGGACGATCACGCCGATGGCGGCGAAGGCCCCGGCCACGATGTCGTCGAGCATCACGCCCGCCGCGTCGCCCCGGGCATCGACCCAGCCCACCGGCCCCGGCTTCCAGATGTCGAAGAGCCGGAACAGCGCGAAGGCCGCGATCCATCCCGGCCACAGGGCGCCGATCCCCACCCCCACATGCGCCGCCCCGAGCGACAGCGGCATCAGCGCCAGCCATTGCCCGGCGACCTCGTCGATCACGATCTCGCCGGGATCGGGGTCGCCCATGCGCCGGGTCTCGATCCGCGTGGCCCAGAACCCCGCGGCGAGCGCGATCGCGATGGCCACGACGCAGAGCAGCGGCCCGCCCGTCACGTGCAGCGCGAAGAAGGCGGGCAGGGCGGCCAGCGACCCCCAGGTGCCCGGACCGGGCTTGAGCAGCCCGAAGAAGAAGAAGGTGGCGATGACGCGGCTCATGCCTTCACCAATGCGACGGTTGCCATTGCGGCGATCCCCTCTTCCCGTCCGGCGAAGCCCAGCCGTTCGGAGGTGGTGGCCTTGACGGACACCCTGTCCCCGGCAATCCCCAGGATCGCGGCCAGTTCCGCGATCATGCGCTCCGCATGGGGCCCGATCTTGGGCCGTTCGCAGATCAGCGTCAGGTCGACGTTCGAGACCTCGAAGCCCCGCTCCCGCGCGCGGCGGCCCGCATGGAGGAGGAATACCTTCGACGCCGCGCCCTTCCAGCGCGGGTCGGTCGGGGGGAAATGGCGCCCGATATCGCCGTCCGCCAGCGCCCCGAAGATCGCGTCCGTGACCGCGTGCATGCCCACGTCGGCATCCGAATGCCCGACGAGGCCGCGCGCATGGGGAATCGTCACGCCGCACAGCGTGACATGCCCGCCGGGCCCGAAGGCGTGGACGTCGAAGCCGTTGCCGATGCGGATGTCCATCCGGTCCTCCAGAAGTGCCTCGGCCCGGGCGAAGTCGCCGGGGCCGGTGATCTTGAGGTTCCTTTCATCGCCCTCGACGATCCGGACGTCCAGACCGGCCGCGCGCGCCACCGCCACGTCGTCGGCCGCGCCCGGCGCGGCGGCAAGGTGGGCGCTGCGGATCGCGTCGTAGGAGAAGCCCTGCGGGGTCTGCGCCCGCCAGAGCGCCTGCCGGTCGCGGGTGCCGCCCACATAGCCCGCCTCGGTCCCCACCCACAGCGCGTCGACCACGGGCAGCGCGGGCGCGGCGCCCGCGGAGGTGGCGAGTGCGTCGATCACGCGGCCGATCACGTCGGCGCCGACCAGGGGGCGGGCCACGTCGTGGATCAACACCTTGTCGATGCCGCGCCCCGCCAGCCCGTCGAGCCCGGCGCGCACCGATTCCGATCGGGTCGCCCCGCCCGGGACCACGATCACGTCCGGATGCGCCTCCCATCCCGGCGCCATGTCCATGTCGCCGGGGTTGAGCACCAGCGCCACGAGGCCGATGCGCGGATGCTCGCGAAACGCCGCGATCGCGTGGGCGGCCACGGTCCGCCCGCCCAGCATCCGCCATTGCTTCGGCAGGCCGCCCCCGGCGCGCAAGCCCCGGCCAGCCGCGACGATCACCGCGGCGATGGATGTGGTATCGCTCATTGCCGTCCCCGTACCCGAGGCGGACATTCGCGCGTTTTTCGGTGGGATGAAACTGGCGAGTGCGGCGGCGCTGCCTTAGATTTGTGCAGGTCGTGTTTCGGGCGCGATTTTCGCCCGCTCCGGTTTGCCTGTCCCGCTGCGGGGCGGTATCTGCTTGGGCAAACGCCCATCGTTTAGGCAACCCATTCCGTGACCTCCGCCCTCGCCGACCTCGACCTGACGCCCCCGGTGTTCCTCGCCCCGATGGCCGGAATCACCGATCTTCCGTTCCGCGACATCGTCTCGGGATTCGGCGCCGGCCTCGTGGTGAGCGAGATGGTGGCGAGCCAGGAGATGGTGCAGGGCAAGCCCGGCGTGCGCGAGCGCGCCCGGCTGGGGATCGGGCGGGCCCGCTCGGCGGTGCAGATCGCGGGCCGGGAGGCGCATTGGATGGCCGAGGCCGCGCGCCGGGTCGAAGGCGCCGGGGCGCGGATCGTCGACATCAACATGGGCTGCCCGGCCAAGAAGGTGGTCAACGGCCTGTCGGGCTCGGCGCTGATGCGAGATCCCGACCATGCCCTGTCGCTGATCGAGGCGGTGGCCGGGGCGGTGTCGATCCCGGTCACGCTCAAGATGCGGCTCGGCTGGGACGCGGACCTGCTGACCGCGCCTGCCATCGCGCGCCGCGCCGAGGCGGCGGGCGTGCGGATGATCACCGTGCATGGCCGCACCCGGTGCCAGTTCTACACGGGTCGCGCCGATTGGCGGGCCATCGGCGAGGTGGTGCGGGCGGTGTCGGTCCCGGTGATCGCGAACGGCGACATCTGTTCGGCGCGCGATGCCCGGGCCGCGCTCGCGGCCTCCGGCGCGGCGGGCGTGATGATCGGGCGGGGCGTTCAGGGCCGTCCCTGGCTGCTGCGGCAGGTCGCGGCCGAACTGGCGGGCCGGCCGGTGCCGGCGGCCCCCGCGGGCGAGGCGCTGATCGACCTGGTCGCGGGCCACGTGGATGCCGCGATGCGGTTCTACGGGCGGGACCTGGGCGGCCGGATCGTGCGCAAGCATCTGGGGTGGTATGTCGACCGGGTGGCGCCGGGCTCGCCGCATCGCCGCCCGCTCCTGACCGCCGAGGACCCCGCGCGGGTCCGCGCGCTCCTGGCCCTGGCGGTCGCGGACCGGGCCGCGGCATGAGCTTTCCCGAGCATCTCTGGGCCTCCCTGCCGCTGCCGGCGATCCTGCTCGACCCGGGCGACGCGATCTCGGAGGTGAACTCGGCGGCCGAGGATTTCCTGATGACCTCGGCGCGCTCGCTGCGCGGGCGGCCGTTCTTCCAAAGGGTCCGCATCGACGCGCCCCTCGACGACGCGTTCCAGCGGGTGCGGGCCAACCGCGCGCCGCTGTTCATCAACATCGTCGACGTGAGATCGGGCGATCGCCCGCCCGAGCCCTGCAACATCCAGATCGCGCCGATGACGGCGATGCCGGGCTTCCTCCTGTGCCTGATGACGCCGCGCCAGCTGGCCGGGCGGCTGCACCAGGCCGGGGCGGCGCGGTCCTCGGCCCGGTCCGCGATCGGCATGGCCGAGATGCTGGCGCACGAGATCAAGAACCCGCTCGCCGGGATCACCGGGGCAGCGCAGCTTCTGTCGATGAACCTCGATGCCGAGGACCGCGAGCTGACCGACCTGATCGTCGCCGAATCCCGGCGCATCGTGGCCCTGGTCGACCAGGTCGAGCAATTCGGCAACCTGCGGCCGCCGGCGCGGGCGGCCGTGAACCTACACGACCTGCTCGACCGCACCCGCCGAAGCGCGGCGCTGGGCTTTGCCGCGCATATGCGGATCAAGGACGAATACGACCCCTCGCTGCCGCCCGCCCATGTCGATGCCGACCAGATGCAGCAGGTGTTCCAGAACCTGCTGAAGAACGCCGCCGAGGCCGCGCCGGCCTCGGGCGGCACGATCAAGGTGCGGACCTTCTACGACCACGCGCTCCGGGTCCGCCGGCGGGACGGCACGGGATCGGCCGTTCCCCTCCAGGTGGAGATCGTCGATGACGGGCCGGGATTGCCGCCGGATATCGGCGAGGCGGCCTTCGACCCCTTCGTCTCGGGGCGCGAGAACGGGACCGGGCTCGGCCTCGCGCTCGTCTCCAAGATCGTGAGCGAGCATGGCGGGCTGATCGGGGTCGAGAGCCGGCCCGGGCGCACCGTGTTCCGCGTCTCCCTGCCCGTTGCCCCAGACCCATCCGAACCGGAGTGATCCCATGGACGGCACCGTTCTCGTCGCCGACGACGACCGCACGATCCGCACCGTTCTGACCCAGGCGCTGACCCGCGCGGGCTGCAAGGTGCATGCCACCGCCTCGATGGTGACGCTGATGCGCTGGGTCGACGAGGGCAAGGGCGACCTGGTCATCTCCGACGTGATCATGCCCGACGGCAACGGGCTCGAGGCGCTGCCCGAGATCGGGCAGCGACGCCCCGGCATGCCGGTGATCGTGATCTCGGCCCAGAACACCATCATGACGGCGATCCAGGCGGCGGAGAAGGACGCCTTCGACTACCTGCCCAAGCCCTTCGACCTGCCGGACCTGATGAAGCGCGCCGCCCGCGCGCTCGAGGCGCCGCGCCGCACCGCCCCCCCGCCCGAGCGCGAGACCCCGCGCGGGGCGCAGAGCGACCTGCCGCTGGTCGGACGGACGCCGGCGATGCAGGAACTCTACCGCCTGGTGGCGCGGGTGATGAACACCGACCTCGCCGTGCTGATCGTGGGCGAGTCGGGCACCGGCAAGTCGCTGGTGGCCCGCGCGGTGCACGATTTCTCGGACCGGCGGTCGATGCCGCTCGTGGTGGCGGGGGCGAGCGACCTGGCCGCACCGGACGGGCCGGGCACGATCCTCGCCCGGGCGCGCGGCGGCACGATCCTGTTCGACGAGGTCGGCGACCTCGATCCCGAGGCCCAGGCCCGGATCGTGCGGATGCTCGACACGCTTGGCGAGGACGCGCCGCGGATCATGGCCATCAGCCAGAGCGACCTGGCCCGCAAGATGGAGGAGGGGACGTTCCGCTCGGACCTCTTCTACCGCCTCTCCGGCGTCACCCTGTCGGTGCCCTCGTTGCGCGAACGGGTGGAGGACATCCCCCTTCTGGCCGAGCATTTCATGCTCCGGGCCGAGCGCGACGGGCTGGCGCCCCGGATCTTCTCGGACGATGCCATGACGCTCGTGCGGCGCTATTCCTGGCCCGGCAATGTCCGCCAGCTCGAGAACACGGTGCGCCGCCTGATGCTGACCGGCGGAGAGGGGGAGATCAGCCGCGACGAGGCCGAGGCGATCCTGGGCAGCCAGCCCGCGATGGAGCCGTTGCGCAACGGCGGCAACGGCGACCGGCTGACCGCCTCCGTGGCGCGCCACCTGCGGCGGTATTTCGACCTCCACGGGAACGTGCTGCCGCCGCCCGGCCTCTATCAGCGGATCCTGCGGGAGGTGGAGACCCCGCTGATCGAGATCGCGCTGGACGCCACCGGCGGCAACCAGGCGAAATGCGCCGACCTGTTGGGAATCAACCGAAATACGCTCAGGAAGAAAATCACCGATCTCGATATTCGCGTGACACGACGGCGCAAGTTGATGTAATGCTGCAACAGAAGCGTGGCCGCGGGGCATGAAGATCCCGATCGCGATCAACCACGCCTGAGCGGTAATCGGCGCGGACAATGTCCCTGCCACACATCATCGGGGGCCGTCCATGGCGCATCCGTCGCGGATGCTCAGGTGGGACCGTCTGGCGCGCGTGCGCCGGCAGAAGCGCGTCCAGAACGCAGCCACCATCGGCGTCGTGGGGCTGGGGCCGGTGCTGGCGCTGGCGACCTATCTCGTGCTCGGTCCGCTCGATGCCGGCTCCTCGACGCGCGCCCTGCGCCTCGTCCTGCTCGCCGATCTCGTCTACGTCATCGCCCTGGCCACGCTCGTCGCGATGGCGCTGGTGCGGATGGTGGCGGCGCGGCGCGCGCAATCGGCGGGCTCGCGGCTGCACCTGCGGCTGACGCGGGTCTTCGCCCTCATCGCCATGATCCCGACGATCACGGTCGCGATCTTCGCCGCGCTGACGATCAATTTCGGGCTGGAGGGTTGGTTCTCCGACCGGGTGCGGCAGGTGGTCGGCGCCTCGCTCGCCGCCGCCGAGGCGTACGAGGACGAGCAGCGCCAGAGCCTGTCCACCGACGCCGAGGCGCTGGCCGAGTACCTCTCCGCCGCGCGGCGCGAGGCGTTCCTCCTGTCGGACGGAGAGATCCGGCAGCTTCTCGGGCAGGGCCAGGCACAGATCCAGAGGGGCTTGAGCGAGGCCTTCGTCATCGACGGCGACGGAGAGATCCGCTCGCGCGGCGAGGGCTCCTACCTCTTCGACTACGAGATGCCGCCCGAGGGCGCGATCGCCGCCGCGCGCGACGGGCAGACCGTCGTGATCGAGGATTGGGACATCAACGAGTTCCGCGCGCTGGTGGCGCTCGACGGGCTCGGCGACCGGTTCCTGTCGGTCAGCCGCGACGTGGACGGGGAGCTCCTGGCGCTGCTCGACGACACGCAGGACAGCGTGCGGCTCTACAACCAGCTCGAATCCGACCGCGGCCGGCTGCTGTTCGAATTCGGGCTTCTCTATCTCGGCTTCGCGCTCATCCTGGTGCTGGCGGCGATCTTCCTCGGCCTGTGGTTCGCCGAGCGGCTGTCGCGGCCGGTGGGCCGGCTCGCCGGCGCGGCCGAGCGGGTGGGCGCCGGCGATCTCGACGTGCAGGTGAAGGAGGAGCCGGGCGACGACGAGATCTCCATGCTGGGGCGGCTCTTCAACCAGATGACGCGCCAGCTTCGCGCCCAGCGCGAGGCGCTGCTGGAGCGCAACGACCAGATCGAGAAGCGGCGACGGCTGTTCGATTCCGTCCTGTCCTCCGTCACCGCGGGGGTCGTCGGCGTCGATGCCGACGGGCGGGTCACCTTCGTCAACCGCTCCGCCGAGCGGCTCCTGCGCCTCGACGAGGGCGCGGGCCAGGCGGTGGCGCTGGCGGACGCCGTGCCCGAGTTCGCGCCGCTCTTCGAACGACTGGTCGAGACCCGGGACGAGACGGTGCAGGGCGAGGTCGCGGTGTCGCGCTGCGGATCGCTCGAAAGCCTCCTCGTCCGCATGGCGGTGCGCCGCTCCGAGGACGGCGACCTCGAGGGCTACGTGGTCGCCTTCGACGATGTCTCGGACCTGGTGGCGGCGCAGCGGATGGCCGCCTGGGGCGACGTGGCCCGCCGCATCGCCCACGAGATCAAGAACCCGCTCACGCCGATCCAGCTCTCGGCGGGGCGCATCCGCCGCAAGTTCGGCCCCGAGGTCAGCGACCCCGAAAAGCTCCAGAGCATGACCGAGGTCATCATCCGCCAGACCGAGGGCCTGCGCCGCATCGTCGACGAATTCAGCCAGTTCGCGCGGATGCCCGCCCCCGAGCGGCGGCGCCACGACCTCGCGGCCGTGGTCCGCAACGCGGTCCTGCTCCAGCAATCCGGCCAGGACGGGGCCCGGATCGAGGCCGACCTGCCCGATCGCCCGGTGCCCGCCGATCTCGACGAGACGATGATCGGACAGGCGCTCACGAACCTGATCAAGAACGCGGGCGAGGCGACCGAGGGCCTCGTGGAGGCGGGGCCACCGGCGAACTACGCGGCGCGGGTCCGGGTGCGGCTGACGCCCGCGCCGGACGAGATCCTGGTGGTCGTCGAGGATAACGGCATCGGCCTGCCCGAGGACCGCTCGCGCCTCTTCGAGCCCTACGTCACCACCCGCGCCGAGGGCACCGGGCTCGGCCTGCCGATCGTGCGCAAGATCATCGAGGAACACGGCGGATCGCTGATCCTGACCGACGCCGACCCGTTCGAACCGGGCGCCCATCGCGGCGCCCGCGCGGAAATCAGGCTGCCGCCCCCGCGAGGGGCCGGCGACGACGACATCAACAAGGAGGCGGAAGCAACATGGGCGACATCCTGATCGTGGACGACGAGCGCGACATCCGCGAACTCGTGGCCGATATCCTCGAAGACGAGGGTTATTCCTGCCGCAAGGCCGGCAATTCCTCGGAATGCATGGCCGAGGTGGAGAAGGAACCGCCGAGCCTGATGATCCTCGACATCTGGCTCAAGGACAGCGACATGGACGGCATCGACATCCTCAAGATCGCCAAGCGCGACTATCCGGGGATGCCGGTCATCATCATCTCGGGGCACGGCAACATCGAGATCGCGGTCGCCGCGATCAAGCAGGGCGCCTACGACTACATCGAGAAGCCGTTCAACATCGACCAGCTGATGGTCGTCATCGGCCGCGCCATGGAGACCTCGCGGCTGCGCCGCGAGAACGTGGAGCTGCGGCGCCGCGACGCCGAGCCGCCGGTGCTGGTGGGCACCTCGCCGGCCTTCCGGACGCTGAAATCGGCCCTCGACAAGGTCACGAAGTCGAACGGCCGGGTGATGCTGACCGGGCCCGCGGGGTCGGGCAAGGAATTGGCCGCCCGGTACATCCACGCCAATTCGGGCCGCTCCGACTGCCCCTTCGTCACCGTCGGTGCCGCGGCGATCGAGCCCGACCGCATGGAGGAGGTCCTGTTCGGCCGGGAGGGCGAGCGCGGGGTGGAGCCGGGGCTCCTCGAACAGGCCGATGGCGGCGTCCTCTTCTTCGACGAGGTCGCGGACATGCCCATGGGGACGCAGACCAAGATCCTGCGGGTGCTCGTCGACCAGGCCTTCACCCGCGTCGGCGGGACCGAGAAGATCCGCGTCGACATCCGCGTGATCTCCTCGACCAACCGCGACCTGACCGAGCTGACCCGCGACGGCCTGTTCCGGCAGGAGCTCTACCATCGCCTCGCCGTGGTGCCGGTGGAGGTGCCCTCGCTCGACGACCGGCGCGAGGACATCCCTGAACTGGCGGCCTTCTTCCTGACGATGTTCAACAAGACGCAAGGCCTGCCGCTGCGCTCGCTTGGCGACGAGGCGCGGGCGGTCCTGCAGACGATGTCCTGGCCCGGCAACGTCCGCCAGCTGAAGAACATGATGGAACGCGCCCTGATCCTGGGCGATGGCAAGGGCCCGATCGGCGCCGCCGAGCTGCCCCGCTCAGAGGAGGAGCCGCAGCCCGAATCCGGCCGCGTCGTCCTGTCCGGGTCGCTGGCCACGCTGCCGCTGCGCGATGCCCGCGAACTCTTCGAGAAGGAGTATCTGCTGACCCAGATCAACCGCTTCGGCGGCAACATTTCCCGCACGGCGAATTTCGTGGGGATGGAACGCTCGGCCCTTCACCGCAAGCTGAAGTCGCTGGGCGTCGTCACCTCGCCGCGGCAGGGCTCCCGGCAGATGGCCGATCACGCGGCGGAATGAGATGGCGGGCGCGCGCGTCGCGGTCGACGGGGCGCGGATCGCCTATCTCGACGCGGGCCCCCGCGAGGCGCCGCCGCTTCTGTGCCTCCATGGCGCGGGGTTCGACCATTCGGACCTGACCTGGCGGCTGACGGTGGCGGGCCTGTCCGACCGCCACAGGGTCATCGTGCCCGACCTGCCCGGCTACGGCGACAGCGACGATCTGGGGCGGGCGCCGGATTTCGCCGCGCTGTCGGAATGGGTGCCGCGGTTCATGGACGCGGTCGGCCTCGACGCCGCCGACGTGGCGGGGGTGTCGATGGGGGGCGGGATGGCGCTGTGGCTCGCCATCCACCATCCCGGCCGGGTGAACCGGCTGGTCCCGGTCTGCGCCTACGGCCTGATGCCGCGCGCCCCGCATCACGGCCTGGCCTATGCCGCGCTGCGCGCCGGGCTCCTGCCGGCGGCCTATCGCGCGGCGACCGGCTCGCGGACGCTCGCCCGGCTGGGGCTGATGGCCAATTACGGCGACCCGCGGCGGGTGACGGCCGACGCGGTGGCCGAGCTGCGCCGGGTCGCGGCCCAGCAGGCGCGGCGGCGCAGCTTCGACGCCTTCCTCGCGGTCGAGATGGACGGCTACGGGCTAAAGACCGACCTGCGCCCCGACCTGGGCCGCATCGCGGCGCCGACGCTGCTGGTGGCCGGGCGCGCCGACCGGGTGGTCCCGGCGCGCCACCTCCTGCGCGCGCGGGAGGGGATCCCCGATTGCCGATATCTGTGCCTGCCCACCGGCCACTGGCCCATGCGCGAGCGCCCCGACCTCTTCAACCAGGCGCTGCGGCGGTTCCTGGCCCGCTAGGCCCCGCCCTTGAACCGTTCGGCGCCGCGTGTCAGAACCGCGCGACCGCCGACCGCGGAGGAGTTTCGGGTGAAGATCATCATTTGCGGCGCGGGACAGGTCGGCTGGCAGATCGCCCGGCACCTGTCGGGCGAGCGCAACGACGTGACCGTGGTCGACAACAACACCGAGCTGGTCCGCCAGGCCACGGACACGCTCGATGTGCAGGGCATCGCCGGCCATGCCTCCCACCCCGACGTGCTGGACCGGGCCGGGGCCCGCGACGCCGAGATGGTGATCGCGGCCACCCATTCCGACGAGGTCAACATGGTCACCTGCCAGGTGGCCCATTCGGTCTTCGCGGTGCCGCGCAAGATCGCGCGCCTGCGCTCGCAGAGCTACCTGGACGCGATCTATTCCGACCTCTACCGCCGCGACCACATGCCGATCGACGTGGTGATCTCGCCCGAGAAGGAGGTCGCCGAGGCGGCGCTGCGGCGCCTGTCGGCGCCCGCCGCCTTCGACACCCAGACGTTCCTCGACGGCCAGGTGCTGCTGCTCGGCGTGTCGCTCGACGAGGATTGCCCGGTCCTCAACACGCCGCTGCGGCAGCTGACCGACCTGTTCTCGACCCTGCGGGCGATCGTGGTGGGCGTGCGGCGCCGCGGCCAGCTCTTTGCGCCCGAGCCGGGCGACCAGCTCTTCGCGGGCGACGACATCTACGTCTCGACCCACCGCGACGACGCCGACCGGGTGCTCGACATCTTCGGCAAGGCGGTGGTCCGGCAGGAGCGGGTCGTGGTGGTCGGTGGCGGCCATGTGGGGCTGGCCGTGGCGCGGCGGCTCGAGGCGTCGCCGTGGAAGCTGCGCGTCAAGATGATCGAGAAGGACCGGCGCGCGGCCGAACGCGCCGCCGACGCGCTCGAGCGGACCATCGTGCTGAACGGCGACGGCATGAGCATGGAGCTTCTGTCGGAGGCCTCCATCGCCAAGGCCGATTCGGTGCTCTGCGTCACCGACGACGACAAGACGAACCTGCTTTCCGCCGTCCGCGCCAAGCAGGCCGGCTGCGACATGGCGATCTGCCTCGTGAACGATCCGTCCCTGCAATCGCTGATGCGGCCGCTCGGGATCAACGCCTTCATCAATCCGCGCGCCACCACCGTCAGCTCGATCCTGCGCCATATCCGGCACGGCCGGGTGCGCGGGGTCTATTCCATCGGCGACGCCGAGGCCGAGGTGATCGAGGCGCAGGTCCTGTCCACCTCCTCCATCGCGGGCCAGCTGATCCGCGAGATCGATTTTCCCGAGGGCGCGCTGGTCGGCGCGCTGTCCAAGGGCGGCCGGATCGTGCGCCCCACCGGAACCACCCGGATCGAGGAGGGCGACGTGGTCGTCGTCTTCGCGCTGGCGGCGGACGTGCCGGCGGTGGAGCGGCTGTTCCAGGTCGCCATCGACTTCTTCTGATGCAACGCATGCTGCAACGGCTGCCGTTCCTCCTGATCCTGCAGGGGCTGGGCGCGGTGTCGATGGTCGTGCCCGCGATCCATGCCATGCATCTGGGCCATTGGGCGATCGCGCGGTCCTTCCTGTTCTCGGCGCTGGTCTTCGCGGTGCTCTTCGTCCTGCTGGCGGTGGCGTTCGGCAATCGCGGGCGGGACGGGGCCGTCAGGGGGCAGCTTCTGGGCCTCGTCGGCGCGCTCCTGCTGCTGCCGGTGATGCTGGCGATCCCGATGCGCGAGTCGGTGCCCGACATGGGGCTCTTCGCCGCCTGGTTCGAGATGGTCAGTTCCCTCACCACCACCGGCGCCTCGCTGTTCCCCGAGCCCGACAACATCTCGCCCACGCTCCACCTGTGGCGGGCGCTCGTCGCGTGGATGGGGGGGCTCTTGTTCTGGGTCTCGGCGCTGGCGATCCTGGCGCCGCTCAACCTCGGCGGCTTCGAGGTGATCGCGACCGACATCACCGCCGCGGGGCGGGCCGCCCTGCGCGAACGGCGCGCGGGCCGCCCGGGCGAGCGCCTGCGCCGCTACGCCATCCGCCTGATGCCCATCTACGGCGGCCTGACGATGCTGCTGTGGCTGCTCCTGGTCATGCTCGGTGCCGAACCGACCGCCGGGGTGATCCTCGCCATGTCCACCATGTCGACCTCCGGCATCGTGCCGGGCGGGTTCCAGACCGGCACCATCGCGATCGAGGTTCCGATCTGCATCTTCCTGGTCTTTGCCCTCTCGCGGCTCACCTTCCGCAACGACTTCATCACGCGCGAACGCGGGGTGCTGCTGCGCGACCCCGAGATCCGCCTGTCGCTGACGCTCCTGGTGCTCGTGCCGGGCTTCCTGTTCCTGCGCCATTTCCTCGGCTCGATCGAGATCGACGCCGAGGAGGACGTGCCCGCCGCGATCCGCGCGCTCTGGGGGGCGTTCTTCACGACGCTGTCCTTCCTCACCACCACCGGCTTCGAAAGCGCGGGGTACGAGGATGCGCGCTTCTGGTCTGGCCTGCCCACGCCCGGCATCCTGCTCGTCGGGCTCAGCCTCGTGGGCGGCGGCGTGGCCACCACCGCCGGCGGGGTGAAGCTGCTGCGGATCTACGCCCTCTACAAGCACGGCGCGCGCGAGATGGGGCGCCTCGTGCATCCCAATTCGATCGGCGGCTCCGGCGCGGCGGGGCGCAGGCTCCGGCGCGAGGGCGCCTTCGTGGCCTGGATCTTCTTCATGCTCTTCGCCATCACCATCGCCGCGACCATGCTCGCCCTGTCGCTGACCGGCCTGCCGTTCGAGAAATCGGTGATCCTGGCCGTGGCGGCGCTGTCGACGACCGGCCCGCTGGCCGAGGTCGCGGGCGAGGCGCCGATCCCCTATCTCGACCTCGGCATGCCGGTGCAGGCGATCCTGGCGGCCGTGATGGTGATCGGCCGGCTGGAGGCACTGGCCCTTATCGCCCTGTTCAACCGGGATTTCTGGCGCAACTAGCGGCGGATTCGGTCTGGTCATCTGTATTTCGGCGGGACATACTGGCCGCCACGACACCTGCGGCGGCACGTTCGCGGGATTTAGAACGCGACCATTGTTTCAGGGACAGGTGGAAATGGCCGGCGAAAAGCAGAATCTGCAGGAGACATTTCTCAATCACGTCCGCAAGACCAAGGTACCGGTAACGATCTTCCTGATCAACGGCGTCAAGCTCCAGGGGGTCATCACGTGGTTCGACAATTTCTGCGTGCTCCTGCGTCGCGACGGGCAATCCCAGCTCGTCTTCAAGGGCGCGATCTCCACCATCATGCCGTCCCAGCCGATCCAGCTCTACGAAGGCGACGGCGAAGGGTGAGCGGGCGGACCCGTCGCCCCTCGACCCGCGTTGGCGGGTCATGACGACACGCGCCTGGGTCCTGCACCCCGATATTCAGACCGACCGCGACCGCCGCGCGCCCGAACCCGCGCTCGAAGAGGCGATGGCGCTCGCCCATGCGCTGCCCGGCCTGTCCGTCGCCGGCGGCGAGGTCGTGCGGCTGCCGCGCGCCCATCCCGGGCACCTCTTCGGCACCGGCAAGATGGCCGAGCTGAAGGAGCGGATCGCCGCCGAGGAGGTGGGCCTCGTCCTCATCGACGGCCCGGTCACCCCCGTCCAGCAGCGCAACCTCGAAAAGGAATGGGGCGCCAAGCTCCTCGACCGCACGGGCCTCATCCTCGAGATCTTCTCGGACCGGGCCCGCACGCGCGAGGGCGTCCTGCAGGTCGAGATGGCGCATCTGAGCTACCAGCGGACCCGCCTGGTCCGGGCCTGGACGCACCTGGAGCGCCAGCGGGGCGGCCTCGGCTTCGTCGGCGGCCCCGGCGAAACCCAGATCGAGGCCGACCGCCGCGCCATCGACGAACAGCTCAACCGGCTGAAGAAGCAGCTCGAGAAGGTCGTCCGGACGCGCGAATTGCACCGGGCGGCGCGCGCCAAGGTGCCGTTCCCGGTGGTGGCGCTCGTGGGCTACACCAATGCCGGAAAGTCGACGCTGTTCAACCGGTTGACCGGCGCCGATGTGATGGTGGAGGACA
Organism: uncultured Paracoccaceae bacterium; assembly: GCA_947487205.1. Taxonomy (GTDB): domain Bacteria; phylum Pseudomonadota; class Alphaproteobacteria; order Rhodobacterales; family Rhodobacteraceae; genus Palleronia. The sequence goes on from CANKVU010000007.1 coordinate 58,676, forward strand.
TGCTCTTCGCCACGCTCGACCCCACGATGCGGGCGATCGACCTGCCGGCCGGGCTGCGCGTGATCCTGTCGGACACGGTCGGGTTCATCTCCGATCTTCCGCCGCAGCTGGTGGCCGCGTTCCGCGCCACCCTGGAGGAGGTCCTGGCCGCCGATCTGATCCTGCACGTGCGCGACGTGAGCCATGCCGGCACCGCCGAGCAGGCCGAGGACGTGACCCGCATCCTGACCGACCTGGGCGTGCGGGACGACGTGCCGATGATCGAGGTCTGGAACAAGGTCGACCGCCTCCCCGAGGAGGACCGCGCCGCCCTGAACCGGCAGGCCGACCGCCGGGCGGAGGTGCAGACATTGTCGGCCCTGACGGGCGAGGGGGTGGAGGCGCTGCTGGCGGCGGTGAACGAGCGCCTCGACGATGCGCGCACGCAGAAGCGCATCACCCTGCCGTTCGCCGCGGGCAAGCGCCGCGCCTGGCTCTACGAGCAGGGCGTCGTCGAGGATGAAGTATCGGAAGATGGCGGCGTGCGCCTGACGGTCAACTGGACGGCCCGTCAGGCGCGCCGCTTCCACGACCTGTGAGGGTGCCGGGTGGCGGTGTGACGCCACCCGGCGGCCGGCCTCAATACTGGGCCTGATTGCTTTCGGACTGGATCGCCTCGCCGGCGCTCTCGATATCCTGACCGGCGCCGCCGATCGTCTCGCACGCCGAAAGCGCGAAGAGGCCGAGAAGGGCGGCGAGTTTCATCGTGGTGGGCATCACTGTCTCCGTTGTTTTTCGACGCCCCCTCAACCCCCGGACCGCGCCCCTGTTCCCGCCCGACGACAGCGTTGGCGGCGTGCCGCGGATGCGGCGCGAAGGGGCGTCAATCGTCGGTGTCGGCGTCGAGGAAGGTGCGCACCGCCGCCTCGGTCTCGCGCGGCTTCTCGGCATGCAGCCAGTGGCCGGCGCCCGGGATCGCGGCGAAACGGGCTTTGGGGAACAGGTCGCGGATCGGTTCCCGCGCGGCGTCGGTGACGTAATCGCTCTCGGCCCCCGACAGGAACAGGGCGGGGCGGTCGAACCGGCCGGACAGGTCGTCCGGCCAGCCGATGATGCGATCCATGTCGCGTTCCAGCACGTCGAGGTTCAGAAGCCAGCGCTTCTCGCGCATGTCGAGGCTCTGGAGCAGGAAGGCGCGCACGCCCGCCGTCTCCACGTGCCGGGACAGGGCCTCGTCCGCGTCGCGCCGGGTCTCGATCCCCGACAGGTCGAGCGCCTTCATCGCGTCGATCAGGTGGCCCTGGCTGTGGGCATAGGTCACGGGCGCGATGTCGGCCACGACCAGGCGGCGGATCTTCTCGGGGCGGGTCAGCGCCAGCGCCATCGCCGCCTTGCCGCCCATGGAATGGCCCAGGATGTCCCAGCCCTCGTCGACGACGCGGGACAGGTCCTCGGCCATCTCGGGATAGGTGTGGCTGTCGGTCTGCGGCGAGGCGCCGTGGTTGCGCATGTCGACGGTCCGGACCAGCCGGTCCGCAGACAGCCGCTTGGCGATCACGCCCCAGTTCCGCCCCGACCCGAAGAGGCCGTGGACGATGAGCAGCGGCGGGCCGTCGCCGCCGCCGTGGTCGTTATGGACGAGGGCGGTCAATCAGCGCCCCGGATAGATCGGGAACCGGGCGCAGAGCGCGCCGACCTCCTCGCGCACCTTGGTCTCCACCGCCTCGTTGCCCTCCGCGCCGTTCGCCGCGAGGCCGTCCACCACCTCGGTGATCCAGTCGCCGATCTGGCGGAACTCGGGTTCGCCGAAGCCGCGCGTGGTCCCGGCGGGCGTGCCCAGACGGATGCCGCTGGTGATCGTCGGCTTCTCGTCGTCGAAGGGGATGCCGTTCTTGTTGCAGGTGATGTGCGCGCGGCCCAGAGCGGTCTCGGTGGCGTTGCCCTTCACGCCCTTGGGCCGCAGGTCGACGAGCAGCAGGTGGCTGTCGGTCCCGTCCGTGACGATGTCGAGCCCGCCCTTCATCAGCTGGTCGGCCAGCGCGCGGGCGTTGCGGATCACCTGCTGCTGATAGGTCTTGAACCCTGGCTCCAGCGCCTCCTTGAAGGCGACGGCCTTGGCCGCGATCACGTGCATCAGCGGCCCGCCCTGGATGCCGGGGAAGATCGCCGAATTGACCTTCTTGGCGATGCTCTCGTCGTCGGTCAGGATCATCCCGCCACGGGGGCCGCGCAGCGTCTTGTGCGTGGTCGTCGTGGCCACGTGCGCGTGCGGGAAGGGCGAGGGGTATTCGCCCGCCGCGACCAGCCCCGCGAAATGCGCCATGTCCACCAGCAGGTAGGCGCCGACCGCGTCGGCGATCTCGCGCATCCGGGCGAAGTCGATGATGCGCGGGATGGCCGAGCCGCCGGCAATGATCATCTTGGGGTTATGCTCGCGCGCGAGTTCGGCGACCTGGTCGTAATCGGGCAGCAGGTCGTCCTTCTTCACGCCGTACTGGACCGCCTTGAACCACTTGCCCGACTGGTTCGGCTTCGCCCCGTGGGTCAGGTGCCCGCCGGCGTCGAGGCTCATGCCCAGGATGCAGTCGCCCGGCTGCAGCAGCGCCTGGAACACGCCCTGGTTGGCCTGGCTGCCCGAATTGGGCTGCACGTTGGCGAACCCGCAGCCGAACAGCTCTTTCGCCCGGTCGATCGCGAGATTCTCCGCGATGTCCACGTACTGGCAGCCGCCGTAGTAGCGCCGCCCCGGATAGCCCTCGGCATACTTGTTGGTCAGGACCGACCCCTGCGCCTCGAGCACGGCGCGGCTGACGATGTTCTCCGACGCGATCAGCTCGATCTCGTCGCGTTGGCGGCCGAGCTCGTCGGTCACGGCCTGGGCCAGGTCGGGGTCGATCTCGGACAGGCTCTTGGTGAAGAAGCCTTCGTCGCGGTGCGGCGCGTTCATGGGACAGCTCCTCTCGCAGGGGATGGCCCCCCTTAGCCCATGCCGCACCGGCGGGGAAGGGGCGCGACCGACGCATCCCTTGTCATTCGCGTCCCGCGCGGGCAATCGTCGCGGCGGGAGGTTCGGGCATGAGCAAGAAGATCGCGTTCGCGGCGAGCCGCAGCGCCCAGGCGCAGGAGGCGATCGCCGCCCTCGCCCGCCGCTACGGCAACGTCCCCGAGCGGGAGGCCGACGTGATCGTGGCGCTGGGCGGCGACGGGCACATGCTGCGCACCCTGCACCGCACCCAGGAGCTCGACGCGCCGGTCTACGGCATGAATTGCGGCACCATCGGCTTCCTGATGAACGAATACGCCGAAGAGGGGCTGGTGGACCGGCTGGTCGCCGCCGAGCGCGAGGACATCAATCCGCTGGCGATGACGGCCACCCGCGCCGATGGTTCGGAGGAGCGCCACCTGGCGATCAACGAGGTCTCGCTCCTGCGGCAGGGGCCGCAGGCGGCGAAGCTGTCGATCAGCGTCGACGGCCGCGTGCGGATGGAGGAACTGGTCTGCGACGGGGCGCTGGTGGCGACGCCGGCGGGGTCGACGGCCTACAATTATTCCGCCCACGGCCCGATCCTGCCGATCGGGGCGGACGTCCTGGCGCTGACGGCGATGTCGGCCTTCCGTCCCCGGCGCTGGCGCGGGGCGCTGCTGCCCAAGACGGTGACGGTACGATTCGACGTGCTCGAACCCGACAAGCGCCCGGTCATGGCCGATTCCGACGGCCAGTCCGTGCGCGATGTCCTCAAGGTGGAGGTGCGGAGCGCCCCCTCGATCAGCCATTCGATCCTCTTCGATCCCGGCCACGGCCTGCAGGAACGGCTGATCCGCGAACAATTCGTCTGAGCCCGCGCGGCTCAGAGCCGCGGCGCGGGGCCGAGCGGCACCGGGCCGAGCCATACCCGCCCGTCGCGCAGGTCGAGCGTGGTCGTCAGCCGGTCGTCGCGCCCCGACATGGCGGCGAGCGCGGCGAAGCCCTGCTCCGCCATCTGGCGCTGCGCCGCGGTGACGAGGCCGGCGGTCGCCACGATCTCCAGTGCCCGCCGCCAGTTCGTCAGCGTGACCTCCAGCGCCCCCGACAGCGTCCCGTCCGCGCCCACGTCGAGCGCGCCGGCCGCGTCGAGCGCGACCCCGCCCCAGTCGAGGTCGAGCCGCTCGACCTCGATCCGCCGCAGGTCGACGGCGCCCGTCTCCAGCGCGGCGCGGGTGAGCGGCGCCGACAAATCGAGGAACGCGTTCAACGTCACCCCGTCCACGAGGCGCGACGCCCCCGTCAGGCCCGGAAGCAGCCCGGCGGGCAGGTCCACGTCGTCGAGCGTCACGCCGATGTTCTGCCGCTCGGCCCCAGCCCCGGCGGGGACACGCGTCGCGGCCAGGACCCGGCGCAGCGCGACCTCGCGGCCTCCCCAGGCGAGCCGCGCGCCCTCGACCACCAGGTTGGCGTGATCGAGCGTGCCGGCCGCGTCGGTCCGGAAGAGCGCCGAGGCCCGCGCCCGGTCGGCGCGGATCGCGACCGGGCCCCGCGCGGTCTCCAGCGTCTGGGTCTCGGGGAAGGCGACGATGATCTGGTTCGGCCGGTAGCTCAGCGCGAAGACCTGCAGGAACGGCGCCTCCCAGCGCGTCCCCCCGGGGCGCGCGATCCGGGGCGCGTCGATCATCGTGTCGAACCGGTTGGGAAAGCCGGTGACGCGGATGCCCCCGGTCTCCACCGTGGCGCCGCTCTCCTCCATCGCGGCGATGCCGTCGTCGATGGCGGCGCGCAGCATCCGCGATCCGACCACCCAGTAGGCCGACCACCCCGCCGCCGCGACGAGGACCAGGACGATCAGAATTCGCATGGGCATCCTTTCCGAACGGATGCCGCCGGGATATAGGCCCCGCCATGGAACCGCCAGCGACACAACGTCCGATGTGGGTCTTCGGCTACGGCTCGCTCGTCTGGAACCCCGAGTTTCCGGTCGCCGAACGGCTGGTGGCGCGGCTCGACGGCTATGCCCGCACCTTCTGCATGAGCTCGATCCACCACCGCGGCACGCCGGATCTGCCGGGCCTCGTCCTCGCGCTCGACGCGCGGGAGGGGGCAAGCTGCACCGGCCTCGCCCTGCGGGTCGAGGCCGGGCACGAGGGCGAGACGCTGATCCGCCTGCGCGCGCGGGAACTCGTCTCCTCCGCCTATCTGGAACGGCAGCTGCCCCTCGGCCTCGCCGACGGACGCCAGGTGGAGGCCGTGGCCTACGTGGTCGACCAGGACCACGACCAGTACCGCGGCGCGCTCAGCCTCGAGGAGCAGGCACGCATCATCGCGGGGGCGACGGGGGGACGCGGGCCGAACGACGAATACCTCTACAACACCTCGACCCACCTGTCCGATCTGGGGATCTCCGACCCCGATCTCGACTGGCTGGCCACACGCGTCAGGTCCATTCGCGGCGACGGCGCGTGACACCTTGGCGCGCTGGCGCCGTTTCTCTAGGCTTTCGGAAAACCAAGGCAGGGCAGGGCAGCCAGATGCAATCCGCAGCCGTGCGCGGCGTAAGACCGATGTTCACCCAGCCGGTCCGGCAGATCGTGTCCATGGTGATCGTGCTGGTCCTGACCGGCCTCGGCAGCGTTCTGGCCTGGCCGGGCCTGGCGCCGGTCTTCCTCGCCCACCCGCTCCTGAACGCCTTCATCGCGGGCGTCTTCCACGTCGGCGTGCTCGCCTGCTTCTGGCAGACATGGCAGCTCATCCAGTCCGTCGAGTGGCTGAACGGCTTCGTCGACGAGGCGCCGAACCACCGGCTGTCGACCGCGCCGCGCCTGCTCGCGCCACTGGCCACGCTGATGCGCTCGCGGGGGCGCCATGCCCAGATCAGCGCCCCGTCCTCGCGCTCGATCCTCGATTCGGTTGCCACCCGGATCGACGAGGCGCGCGACATCACGCGCTACATCGTCAACCTGCTGATCTTCCTCGGCCTGCTCGGCACCTTCTACGGGCTGGCGACCACGGTTCCCGCGATCGTCGACACGATCCGCGCCCTCGCGCCGGGCGAGGGGGAGGACGGCGTCGCCATCTTCGCCCGGCTGATGGACGGGCTCGAGGCGCAGCTCGGCGGCATGGGGCTGGCCTTCGCCTCGTCGCTGCTGGGCCTCGCCGGATCGCTGGTCGTGGGCCTTCTGGAGCTCTTCGCCAGCCACGGCCAGAACCGCTTCTACCGCGAGCTCGAGGAATGGCTGAGCTCGATCACGCGGCTGGGCTATGCCAGCGACGCCGAGGGCGGCGGCGAGGGGGCCGGCGCCAACGCGGTCCTCGAACACATGTCCGGCCAGATCGACCGGCTGGAGGACATCTTCGCCCGCTCCGAGGCTCGCCGGACCGAGGCCGACGCCCGCCTTCTCCACCTGGTCGAGAAGATGGCCGAGGGCGCAGCGCAGGACGGCGGCGGCCCGGCGCTCGCCGCCGCCCTCGACCGCGTGGCCGCGGGGCAGGACCGCCTCGTGGCCGCGTTCGAGGACGGCTCCGGCGGCGGCCTCGATTCCGAGAGCCGCCTGCGCCTGCGCTCGATCGACGTGCAGGTGCTCCGCCTCTCGGAGGAGATCGCCGCCGGCCGCCAGGAGACGATGGCGGACCTGCGCCAGGAGCTGCGCCAGATCGCCCGCGCCCTGTCGCGGGCCCGGACGGAATAGGGGGGAACGCCATGCCGCTGACCCGCCGCGCGACCGGCCGCGTCACGGCCAATATCTGGCCCGGTTTCGTCGATGCGGTGACGGCGCTTCTGATGGTCGTCACCTTCGTCCTGTCGATCTTCATCGTCGTGCAATACGTCCTGCGCGAAGAGATCTCGGGCCAGCAGACCCGTCTCGACAGCCTCGCCGTCGAGGTCGACGATCTGACCGAGGCGCTGGGACAGGCCCGCGACCGCGCCGACACGCTCGTCGCCGAGCGCGACGCCGGCGCGGCGCTGATCGCGGATCTGCGCGGCAGCCTGTCGTCGGCCCGCGACCGGGAAGCCGCGCTGGAGCGGGAACGCGACGGCCAGTCCGACCGCATCGCCGGGTTCGAGGCGCAGGTGGCCGACCTGATCGCCGCCCGGGACGCGGCCCGGGCGCGGGCCGACGATCTGGGGCAGGCGCGCGAGGCGGCGCTCTCGGAGCTCGCCGCCGCCCGGGACGAGATCGATGCCGGGGCCGAGCAGGCGCGCCTCGCCGCCGCCCGGCGGGAGGCGCTCGAGGGGCTGACCGCCCGCCTTCGCGACGAGGCCGCCGCCCGCTCGGACGAGATCGCCGACCTGCGGACCGCGCTCGACGCGGAAGAGGCCGCCCGCGCCGTGGAGGCCGCCGCGGCCGAGGATCTGCGCGCCCGGCTGGAGGGGTCGCAGGCGGAACTGACCGCGCTCTCCCTCGACCTCGAGGAGGCGCGCCGCCGCGCCGAAGAGACGCTGACCCTGCTCGCCGCCGCCGACGAGGCCGAGGCCGACCTGACCGCGCGGCTGAGCGCGGCGCTCCGCGCGGCCGAGGCGGCGGCCAATGAGGCCGAGGAGGGCGCGGCGGGGCTCGACGCGGCGCGCGATGCCCTTGCCGCGACCGAGGCGCGCCTGCAGGCGGCCGAGGCCCGCGCAGACGCCGCGATGCAGGAGCAGGCCGAGCTGTCACGTGCCCTCGACGCGGCCGAGGCCGCCCGGGCGGGGTTCCGCGGCGACCTGGAGGATCTGCGCGCGGAGCTGGCCCGCACCGAGGCGGAGGTCGCGCGGCTGCGCGCCGAGGCCGGGCGGGAGGCCGACGAACGCGACCGTCTTTCCGCCGCGCTGGCGCGTGCGCGCGAGGAGGCCGGCGCGCTCGCCGCCTCCCGCGGCACCGCGGCGGATCTGCGGTCGCGGCTGGCCGAGGCGCTGCTCCTCGAACGGCAGGCGCGCGGCCGCGCCGAGACCGAGGCCGGCGCGGCCGAGCGACAGGCCGCGCTCCTGGCGCAGGCGCGCTCGGAACTGGCCCGGCGCGACACCGAGGCCGAGGAGGGGGCCCGGGCGATGGCCGCGCTCAACGCGCAGGTCGCGCAACTCCGGCGCCAGGTCGGCACGCTGCAATCGCTGCTCGGTCTGGCCGAGGAGGCCGAGACCGAGAGCGCCGCCGAGATCGAGACCCTCGGGCGGCAGCTCAACGCCGCCCTTGCCCGCGAAGCCGCCGAACAGCGCCGCCGCGCCGAGCTGGAGGCCGACGAGCGCGAGCGGCTGGAGCGCTACCGCTCGGAATTCTTCGGGCGGATGCGCGACATCCTGGGCGACCGCGAGGGGGTCCAGATCGCCGGCGACCGGTTCGTCTTCGACAGCGAGGTGCTGTTCCCCTCGGGCTCGGCGACGCTGTCGGATGCGGGCCGGCGCCAGGTGGCGCAGGTGGCGCGGCTGCTTGACGATGTCCGCGCCGAGATCCCGGAGGGCATCGACTGGGTGATCCGCGTCGACGGCCATACCGACGACGTGCCGGTGCGCCGCAACGGTCCCTATGACGACAATTGGGAATTGAGCCAGGCCCGCGCGCTGTCGGTCGTGCGCTACATGTCCGAGGCGCTGGGCTTCCCCGAGGATCGCCTCGCCCCCACCGGGTTCGGGGAGTTCCGGCCCGTCGACACCTCCGGCACGCCCGAGGCGCGGGCCCGCAACCGGCGGATCGAGCTGAAGCTAACCGAGCGCTAGGCCCGGCGCACGCTCATGTTTCGCCCTCGGTCTCGATGTAGATCGTGTTGCCGCAATGCTTGCAATGACTGGCATCGTGGTCGTGCAGCCTCAGACCGCAGCGCGTGCAGGTCACCTGCGCCTTGTTCGGGCGATAGATCGCCTGAAGGAGCTGCAGGAAGAAGCCGACGCCGAACACCATCATGAAGATCGTGAGCATCCGCCCCGTCCGGTCCTCTAGCGTGATGTCGCCGTAGCCGGTCGTGGTCAGGGTCGTGACGGTGAAGTAGAGCGCGTCGACCAGCGTATCGAGTTCGGGATTGCGGTCGTGCTCGACGACCCACACGATCGACGTGGCCACGAAGACGAAGGCCAACAGGTTCAGCGCCGCCACCGAGACGCGGGTGTTCAGGTTGGCCCGGCCGAACAGGTCGTCCAGCTGTTCGGCCACGCGAAAGGTCCGCACCAGCCGGATCACCCGGAGGACGCGCAGGAACCCCAGGTTCGACCCCGCCACCAGCGGCGCCGCGACGGAGGCGACGACCACGAGGTCGGCCAGCGTGGAGAAGGACAGGAAGAACCGCCAGCCGTTCCCGGCGATCCGGAAACGGGCGGCCACGTCGGCCAGCACCACCAGCCCGATGACCGCGTCGACGGCGAGCAGGCCCGCGGTCAGCGTCGCCGTGGCGGTCAGCAGGAAATAGGCGATGGTGGCGATGTCGAAGACGAACATCGCGGCGCGAAAGAGCTTTCCGCGCCGCCCCTCGCCCTCGTAGAGGTCCGCGATCGTGTCCCGCATGCGCTCACTGCGGCTTGTCGGCGGCGGTGGGCTCGCCGGGAAAGGCCTCGCGGACGGTCTGCAGGACCGCCTCCGCGTGTCCGTCGACCTTCACCTTGCGCCATTCGGCGCGCACCACCTTCTCGGGATCGATCAGGAACGTGGACCGCTCGATCCCCATCGAGGTCTTGCCGTACATCGTCTTCTCGACCCACACGCCGTAGGCCTCGCAGACCGTGCCCGCCTCGTCCGACAGCAGCGCGATCTCCAGACCATGCTTGTCGCGGAACCGGTCCTGCTTGGCCACCGGATCGCGCGAGATCCCGAGGATCGTCACCCCCTGCGCGGCGAACTGGTCGACCATGTCGGTGAAGGAGCGCGCCTGTTTCGTGCAGCCGGGCGTGTCGGCGCGCGGATAGAAATAGAGCACCACCGCGCCGTCGATCCGCGACAGCGTCACGCTGTCGCCGCCGTCGCGCGGCAGGGTGAAGTCGGGGGCGGGCTGGCCGGTCAGGTCCATCAATCTCTCCTCTCGTGCGGGTCCCGGCAAAGGTGTCGGGCCGGGCGCGAAAGGCAACCCCGTGAGAATGTGATGCAGGGACCAAGCCCCACCCGTGGCGGCGGGCGGCGATTTTCGCCATGGTGCCGGCATGGCAGGATCAGGCAGGACGGGGGCGCGGCTGCGGCGCGGGGCGCTGCGCGCGGCGATCGGCGCGGCGGCGGCGGCGGCGATCGCCCTCGCCGCGCTGGCGGTCTTCGCCCTGACCGATTCGCGGCTGGTCCTCCCGGCGGCGCTGGTGGACCGGATCGAGGCCCGGATCGACCGGCGCCTGCCCGACATGGCGCTCGACCTGGGGCGGATCTCGGTCTGGATCGATGCCCGGGCCGTTCCCCGCCTCGCCCTCGAGGAGGTGCACCTGTCCGACGCCGATGGCCAGGAGATCGCGGTCCTGGGCCGGGTCGGCGTGGCGCTCGACCCCGGCGCGGTCCTGGGCGGGCGGATCGCGCCCCGCGCGCTGCGCGTCGACGGGGCGCGGCTGACGCTGCGCCGCGATGCCGAGGGGCGCTTCGAGCTGAGCTTCGGCGGCGCGGGCGGGGTCCGGCTCGCGGGGCCCGCCGCACTTCTGGCGGCCGCCGAATCGACGCTGGACCGCCCCCCCTTCGACCGGGTGCGGGAGGTGACGCTCGACAACGCCACGATCTCGCTCGAGGACGCGCGCACCGCCCGGGTCTGGCAGCTGACCGATTTCCACGCCGGGCTGGAGCGATCCGCCGCGGGGACCGGGCTCACCGTCGCCGCCGGCATCTCCAACGGGACCGACCGGACGGGCCGGGTGCGGGTGACGCTCGACAGTCCCGCCGACACGCCCCGCGCCACGCTCCTTGCGGACCTCTCGGGCATCGCCGCGCAGGACCTGGCGCTGCAGAGCCCCGCGCTGGCCGCGCTCGCGGTCCTCGATGCGCCCCTGTCGGGCACGCTGCGGGCCGCGCTCGACGATCTCGGCGCCGTCTCCAACCTGTCGGGATCGCTCAGGATCGGCGCGGGGACGCTCCGGCCGCGCGCGGCGGTGCGCCCGATCCCGTTCCGCACCGCCACCGCGCGGATCGATTACGATCCCGCCCGCAACCGGGTGGAGATCCCGTCGGTCACCGTGCGGGCCGCCGACGGCACGGCCGAGCTGTCGGGCCATATCGACCTCGTCGATCCCGTCCGCGGCATCCCGCGCGCCCTGATCGGCCAGTTCCGCATCGGCAGCCTCAGGGTGGGGGCGCCGGAACTCTTCCCCGAGCCGGTGGAGGTGACCGAAGGGTCCCTCGACCTGCGCCTCGCCCTCGATCCGTTCCGCCTCGATGTCGGCCGGATCGACCTGCCGGGCCCCGATGGCGGCGCGGAAGGCACGCTACGGGCGAAGGGCCGCGTGGTGGCGGGGCGTACGGGCTGGGATGTCGCCCTGGACCTGACCGCCGGGCGGGTCGGGATCGATCGGGTGCAGCGGTTCTGGCCGCTCCCGATCGCCTCCGGCGTGCGAAGCTTCGTCGCCGACCGCATCGCCGCGGGCGAGGCGGTCGATCCCGCGCTCGCTATCCGCTACCGCACCGGGATGGAGAAGCCGGAGCTGCAGATGAGCCTCGCCTTCGAGGGGGCCGAGGTGCAGCCGGTCCCGTTCCTGCCCGCGGTGACGGACGGGGCGGGCTTCGTCGAACTCTACGACAACCGCTTCGCGGTCACGGTCTCGTCCGGCGACGTGACCGCCGGGGAACGCGGCCCGGTCAGCCTCGCGGGGACCACCTTCGTCATCCCCGACACCCGCACCAAGCCCGCCCCGGCCGAGATCTCCGTCGTGAGCGACGGCCCGCTCTCCTCCACCCTGGCGCTGCTCGACCGCGAGCCCCTGCGCCTCCTTTCGCGTGCGGGGCGCACGCCCGACATCGCCGAGGGCCGGCTGACGGCGACGACCCGGATCGGCCTCGTCCTGCAGCAGGGCAACACGGCCGACGACATCGACGTGGCGGCCACCGGAACGCTCCGGGACCTCGTCTCCGAGGCCGCGGTGCCGGGCCGTCGGCTGACCGCCGAACGGCTGACGGTGACGGCCGACAAGAGCCGCCTTCGGGCCGAGGGCCAGGCGGAACTGTCGGGCGTGGCCTTCGACGGCACCTGGCGGCAATCGCTCTCGGGCGAGGAGAGCGGGCAGGGCCGGGTCGAGGGGCAGGTCGCCCTGTCGCCCGCCGGGCTCGAGGCCTTCGGCATCTCGCTGCCCGCGGGCCTCGTCTCGGGGCAGGGCACCGGCCGGCTGGAGATGGATCTCGGCGGCGGGGCGCCGCCCCGTTTTGCCCTGACCTCGGATCTCGCGGGGCTCGGCCTGTCGGTCGCGGCGGTGAACTGGTCGAAGCCCCCCGGGCAGACCGGCACCTTCGAGATCGCGGGCCGGCTGGGCGCGGCGCCGCGGATCGACCGGCTGCGGCTCGATGCGCCCGGCCTCGACGCCTCGGGCCGGATCGAGCTTGCGCCCGGCCCCGCCTTCCGGGCCCTGCGGCTCGACCGGGTGGTCCTGGGCGACTGGCTCGATGCCGGGGTGACGATCGCCGCCCGCGGGCCGGGCCAGCCGCCCGCGATCCGGGTGCAGGGCGGCACCATCGATCTGCGCCGCGCCGAACTCGGCGGCGGCGGGGGCGGCGGCGGCGGCGGGGCCGCGCGCGGCCCGGTCAGCCTGGCGCTCGACCGGCTGCAGCTCACCGACACGATCGCGCTCCGCCCCGTGGCGGTGGACCTGGCCCCGGGTGGCGCGCTCCGCGGCACGTTCCGCGGCCAGGTCAACGGCGGCGTCGCGGTGGCGGGACAGCTCGCCGGCGAGGCGCGCGGCACCGCGATCCGCGTCACCTCCAGCGATGCCGGCGCGATCCTGCGCGACGCGGGGCTGGTGCGGCGGGTCCGGGGCGGGGCGCTCGACCTCGTGCTGCGCCCCACCGGGGCGGAGGGCACCTACGAGGGGCAGGTGCGCGTCACCGATATCCTGCTGGACGACGCGCCCGCCATCGCCGAGCTGCTGTCGGCGATCTCGGTCGTGGGCCTTCTGGAGCAGCTGCAGGCCAACGGCATCCCCTTCGACGAGGTCTCGGCCGAATTCCGGGTTTCGCCACGGGCGATCACGCTCTATCGCTCCTCCGCCGTGGGCGCGTCCCTCGGCCTGTCGATGGACGGAGCCTACGACATGGTGAACAAGAACATGGACATGCAGGGCGTGGTCTCGCCGATCTACCTGCTGAACCGGGTGGGATCGATATTCACCCGCCGCGGCGAGGGGCTCTTCGGGGTCAACTTCACCCTGCGCGGCCCCGTCACCGACCCGCAGGTGGCGGTGAACCCGCTGTCGATCCTGACGCCGGGCATGTTCCGCGACATCTTCCGTCGCCCGCCCCCCGAACGGTCCTCCGCGCGATGAAGCTTTCCGATTTCGATTTCGACCTGCCCGAGGCGCTGATCGCCACGCGGCCCGCGCGGCCCCGCTCCTCGGCGCGGATGCTGGTCGCGCGGGGGGCCGGGATCGCCGATGCCCGCGCCATCGACCTGCCCGACCACCTCGCCCCCGGCGACCGTCTGGTGCTGAACGACACCCGGGTCATTCCCGCCCGCCTGACGGGGCGGCGCGGGCGCACGGGCGGCGCGGGCGCGCGGATCGAGGCGACCCTGCTGGAGCCGCGGGCCGAGGGGACGTGGAGCGCACTCATCAAGCCGCTGCGCAAGGTCCGCGACGGCGAACGGATCGACTTCTCCGCCGACCTCTCGGCGGTCGTCGAGGGGCGCGCCGACGGCGCGGCACGGCTGCGCTTCAACCTCGACGGCCCCGATTTCGACGCCGCGCTGGAGCAGGCCGGCGCGATGCCGCTGCCGCCCTATATCGCCGCGCGGCGGCCCGCCGACGACCGCGACCGGCAGGATTACCAGACAATCTGGGCCCGCCGCGCGGGCGCGGTCGCCGCGCCCACCGCCTCGCTCCACTTCGACGACGCGCTGATGGCGGCGCTGGCCCGGCGGGGGATCGCCACCACCCATGTCACCCTCCATGTGGGCGCGGGCACGTTCCTGCCGGTGAAGGTCGACGATATCGCCGATCACCGGATGCACGCCGAATGGGGCGAGGTCGGCGCCCCCGCCGCGGCCGAGATCATGGCCACCAAGCGCGCCGGGGGCCGCGTCGTCCCGGTGGGCACCACCGCCCTGCGGCTGCTCGAAAGCGCCGCCACCGCGCCCGGAGAGATCGCGGAATGGCGCGGCGAGACCGACATCTTCATCACCCCGGGGTTCCGCTTCCGCATCGCGGACGCCCTGATGACCAATTTCCACCTGCCGAAATCGACCCTGATGATGCTCGTCTCGGCCTTCCTCGGCGTGGCCGAGATCCGCGCCGTCTATGCCCATGCGATCCGGGAACGCTACCGCTTCTTCAGCTACGGCGACGCCTCGCTTCTCCTTCCCCCGGAGGGTCGGGGCACCTAGATCCCGCCCATGCACGAGCTCATGGACCGCCTCTCGGCCTGCACGATCTGCGCCGAGCGCTTCGCCGCCACCCGGACCGCCCACCGCCCCAACCCCGTGGTGTGGTTCCGCCCCGGCGCCCGCATCCTGATCGCGAGCCAGGCCCCGGGCCTGCGCGTGCACGAGGCGAACACGCCGTTCTGGGACCAGTCCGGCAAGCGCCTGCGCGCGTGGCTGGGCATCGGCGAGGACGCGTTCTACGACCGCGGCCGGGTCGCCATCGTGCCGATGGCCTTCTGCTTTCCCGGATACGATGCCAAGGGCTCGGACCTGCCGCCGCCGCGGGTCTGCGCGCAGACCTGGCGTGCGCCGATCCTCGAGGGACTCGACACGATCCGCCTGACAATCCTGATCGGCGGTTACGCCCAGAAATGGCACCTGGGCACCCGGACGAACGTTACCGACACCGTGGCCGCCTGGCGCGACCATGCGCCCGAGGTCTTCCCCTTGCCCCATCCGTCGTGGCGCAATACCGCGTGGCTGAAACGCAACCCGTGGTTCGAAACCGATCTCGTCCCAGAATTGCAGGCCCGCGTGAGGGAGGTTCTCGATGACGACGCCGCTTGACGAGGCCCATGCCGCGATGACGACGGCCCCCGGCGACGATGGCGCGCGCCTCGCCTTCCACGACCGCCTCGCCTCGGCCGAGTTGTTCCTGCTGCTCCAACGCGAACCCGAGAGCGGCGCGGCGCTCGATCCGCGCCTCTTCGAGACAAGCCAGGGCAGCTTCGTGCTGGCCTTCGACCGGGTCGAGCGGCTCTCGGCCTTCGCCGAGGGGGCGGCGCCCTATGCCGCGCTGTCGGGGCGGGTCCTCGCCGCGATGCTGGCGGGCGAGGGGGTGGGGCTCGCGCTCAATCCGGGCGTCGCGCCCTCCTCCTACCTCATGCCGCCCGAGGCGGTGACGTGGCTGGCCGAGACGCTGTCCGACGCCCCCGACGAGCTGGAGGCGCGGCCCACCGAATTGACCCCGCCGGGCGCATTGCCCGACCGCCTCCTGACCGCGCTCGACGCCAAGCTCGCCGCGGCCCGGGGACTGGCGCGCATGGCCTACCTCACTGGCGTGACATGGGACACGGGCGCCCGGGGGCACCTCCTGGCCTTCGTCGACGCGACGCCGGGGGCCGAGGGCGCGCTCGCCCGCGCGGCGCGCGAGGCGCTCGTCTTCTCGGGGCTGGAGGCCGGCGCCCTCGACGTGGCCTTCTTTGCCGCCCACGATCCGATCGCCGCCCGGCTGGCGCGGACCGGCCTGCGCTTCGACCTGCCCCGGTTCGAGGCGCGCCGCGCCGCGCCCGCCGCCCCGGGATCGGACCCGGACAATCCGCCGCGCTTGCGCTGAGCGCCGCCCTGGCCGATCCTCGCCGCGTTGAGGGCAGGGAGGTGCCGGTGCGTGAAACGATCGTCGATCCGCCCCCGCGGGCGGAGGAGCCGGGTGGTGCGGTCCGCGCCGGTCCGCGCGGATCGAATTTTCGCCGAAAATTCGCCCCCGGGCGGAGATCGCGGTCGATCCTTCGCCCGGCTCTCCTCGTGGCGAGCCTCGCCCTTCTGTCCTGCGGCCGGGCCGAGGCGCCGATCTCCTCCGTCATCGGACCCGATCCGCAGCTGCCCGCGCCCCGGCAGGGCCTCTTGCCGACCGTCGACATCGCCCCCGCCACCGGCTGGCCCGAGGGCACCACCCCCGTCGCGGCCGCCGGGCTGGGGGCCGCGCCCTTCGCCACCGGCCTGCGCCACCCGCGCTGGCTGCACGTTCTGCCGAACGGCGACGTGCTGGTGGCCGAAAGCAACGCCCAGCCCGCCGCACCGAAGGGGCCCCGCGACCTGGCGATGCGGGTCGTCATGGGCATCGCCGGGGCGCGCGCGCCCTCGGCCGACCGCATCAGCCTGCTGCGAGACGCCGACGGCGACGGCACCGCCGAGATCCGCACGGTGCTGCTCGACGGGCTGACCTCGCCCTTCGGCATGGCGACGATGGACGGATTTCTCTACGTGGCCGACACCGACGCGCTGGTGCGCGTGCCCTATGCCCCCGGCGCCACGCGGATCGCGGCCGAACCGGAGGTGGTGGTCGCGCTGCCCGCCGGGCCGATCAACCATCACTGGACCAAGGGGCTGCTCGCGCATCGCGGCAGGCTCTACGTCTCGGTCGGATCGAACAGCGACCACGGCGAGAACGGCCTGGCCGCCGAGGCGGGGCGCGCCGCGATCTGGGAGGTGGACCCCGCCACCGGCCGGGCGCGGATCCATGCCGCGGGCCTGCGCAACCCGGTCGGGCTCGCCGCCGATCCGGCCACCGGCGCGATCTGGGCGGTGGTGAACGAGCGCGACGAGCTGGGCGACAACCTCGTGCCCGATTACCTGGCCCGCATCGACCGGGGGGCGTGGTTCGGCTGGCCGTTCGTCTATTGGGGCGACCGCGCCGATCCGCGCGTCGACCAGTCCCTGCGCCCCGACGATCCCGTCGCCCGGCCCGATTACGCGCTGGGCGCGCATGTGGCACCCTTGGGGCTCGCCTTCTCCGAGGGCGCGCGGTTGGGGCAGGGCCGCGGCGTCTTCGTCGGCCTGCACGGATCGTGGAACCGCCGCCCGCCCAGCGGCTACGAGGTCGTCTTCGTCCCCTTCGGGCCAGACGGTCCCCGGGGCGCGCCACGCACCATCCTGACGGGCTTCCTCGACGGGGCCGGGAACGCGCGCGGCCGCCCCGCCGGGGTCGCGGTGGCCCGCGACGGCGCGCTCCTCGTCGCGGATGACGTGGGCAACGCCGTCTGGCGGGTCGCGGCGGAGTAGGCGCCGCTCAGAGCGGGCCTTCCTCGCCCGAGAAGCCCTTCATCTGGTCCTCGGCCCAGGCGCGGATGTCGTATTTCTTGATCGTCTCGCGCATGTTCCGCATCCGGTCCTCCTGCTCCTCCTCGGACATGTCGAGGGCCTGCAGGATCGCCCGGTCCATCGAGCGGTGACTGAACGGGTTGGCGACGATGGCCGATCCCATCTCGACCGAGGCGCCGGCGAACTCGGACAGGACCAGCGCGCCGCGATTGTCGTTGCGGCAGGCGGCGAATTCCTTCGCCACCAGGTTCATGCCGTCCGCCAGCGGCGTGATCCAGGCCACGTCCGCCGCGCGGTAATAGGCCACCAGGTCGTCGAACGGGATCGCCCGGCTGATCAGCGTGACGGGGGTCCATTCCAGCTTCCCGAAGCGTCCGTTGATGCGCCCGACGATCTGCTCGATCTCGTTCTGGATGTCGGCATAGACGGTCATGTTGCGGTTGGCGCTGACCGAGACATGCATGAGGCGGATCTTGCCGCGCAGCTCCGGATTGTCCTCCAGGACCCTCTCGAAGCTCAGGAGCTGGTCGGTCCCGCCCTTGGTGTAGTCGGTCCGCCCCACCGACAGGATCAGCTTGGCGTCGAGGTCCGAGCGGATCTCGCGCGCCTTGGCCACCGTCTCCTCGCTCTGGGCGCGGGTTTCGATGTAGTCGACGTCGACGCCCACGGGCGATGCCAGGACCTGCACCTTGCGGCCGTCATACTTGACGTAGCGGGCATAGCGCCGCTCGCTGAGCGCCACGTACTCCTTGATGAAATCGTGGTCCACGTCCTCGCGCGGGCCGGTCTCGATGTCGAACAGGCTCTCGGCGACACCCACGAAATTGGCCGCGTAGCGCGGGATGTGGAAGCCGACCACGTCGCAGGACAGGAGCGATTCCATGATCTCGCGCCGCCAGGGCAGGACGTTGAACATGTCCGCCGAGGGGAAGGGCGTGTGGTGGAAGAAGCTGATCCGCACGTCGGGCCTGAGCTGGCGGAGGTATTTCGGCACCAGCCACAGGTTGTAGTCGTGAACCCAGACCACCGCCTTGTCGGCGGCTTCGGCGGCGGCGGCCTCGGCGAAGGCCCAGTTCACCTCGCGGAAGGTCGGCCAGTCCACGGGGTCGTAATTGTACTTCTCCTTGAAGGAATGGAGGATCGGCCAGAACGCCTCCTTCGAGGTGACGTGGTAGAACGACTTCACCTGGTCCTCGGTCAGCGGCAGGCGCGAGACGGCGTACTTGCCGTAGCTGTCCTCGATCTCCACCACCCGCTCGAAGTCGGGATTCGATGGATCGTCGGCGTGCTTCCAGGCCACCCAAGCCCCCTTGTCCACGCGGCCGAAGAAGCTCTTCAGCGTGGGCACGATGCCGTTGGGGCTCTTGTTCTCCTTGAAGACGATCTGGCCGTTTTCCTCCACCTCCTCGTAGGGCTGGCGGTGGTAGACGATCACGAGGTCGGACGACATGGGATCTCCTTCGGGTCGGGTCAGTCTTCGGGCATCTGGTGGAGATCGAGCTCCCGCACCGCCTCCAGGATGCCGCCGGCGCCATGCGCTTCGGCGACGTAGACGTGGCCGAGCGGCGACACGCGGTCGAGCAGGGCGTCCTCCGACCCGCCGACCGCCACCGCGGGCAGGCCGCATTCCAGCATGGACAGGTCGTTCAGCGTGTCGCCGGCGCACAGCACCGCGTCGGGCGGGATGCCAAGATGGTTCACCAGCCGCTTGATCGAAGGGCCCTTCGACACGCCCCGCGGCAGGACATCGAAATACTTGTTGTCCGAGACGAGCCAGTCGAGCCCCATCTCCTCCACGGTCTCGGGCGCGCTGCGTTCGCAGGCTGCGGGGTCGAGATCGTAGCTCACGCGAAAGCGGAACTCCGTCGGTTGCAGGGTCAGGCCCGGCGTGTCGGCCAGCGCCTCGCGCACGCGGTCGCCCGAATCGCCCCAGGCGGCGGCGATCTCCTCCTCCAGCGCCTCGATCGGCTTGATCTCGCGGTCCTCGACGCGGGCGATGGTGGTTCCCACGTCGCCGACGACATATTCCGGCCAGGGCACCCCGTTGTCGCACAGATCGACGATGAATCGCGGATCGCGGCCGGTGACGAAGATCAGGCCGATCGTCGTGCGGTTCTCCTCGATCCAGTCGTAGAGGCGTTTGCGGTCCTCCTCGGACCCGCCAAGGAACGTGCCGTCGAGATCGGTCGCCAGAACGAACCTGGCGCTGCCGATGTCGCGGGCGGGACGGTCGGTCATGCGGTTTCTCCGAATGGGTGCTCGAACAGGTAGCCCATGCCCTTGGGCTCGGCCTCGATGGGGCGAGACCACAGATCGCGGAACGTGCTGTCGATGCTCGCGCCCTTCTGCAACACGTCGTAGACGGATTGGCAGATCGGAAGCGTCACCCCGATCTTGTCCGCCAGGTCGATGACGGAGACGGAGTTCACCTCGCCCTCGACGACCACGTCCTTGCCATCGAAGCACTCCGCGCGCGTCAGCCCGCGGCCGAGCTGGGTGCCGAGCGACATGTTCCGCGACGTGGTGGATGAGCAGGTCAGCGTCAGGTCGCCCGCCCCGGACAGCCCGGTGACGGTCTCGCGGCGGCCGCCCAGGTTCTCCGCCAGGGTCTTCATCTCGTCCATGCCACGGGTGATGAGCGCGGCGCGGGTGTTCTCGGCGAAGCCCGCCCCGGACATCATCCCGCAGGCGATGGCGATCACGTTCTTCACCGCGCCGCCGATCTCGACGCCGACGAGGTCGTCCGAGATATAGGGCCGGAAGCTTTCCGAACTCATGGACACGGCCAGGCGGGTCGCGGGGCTCAGATGCGGGTCGAGCCGGTCGCGGTACGAGAAGTCGAAGGCGATGGTGGCCGCGGTCGGATGTGCCAGCACGGTTTCCCTGGCGAAGGTGGGCCCCGACAGCGCGCCGATCGGATGGCCGGGAAGTTCCGATGCCGCGACCTCGCCCAGGAGGAGGCCGGTCTTTGCCTCGATCCCCTTGGCACAGAGGGCGACGGGCGTGCGGGGCGCCAGATGCGCGCGCATCCTGCCGCAGACCTCGCGCAGGGTCTTCGACGGCGTCACCACCAGGACGGCGTCGGCGCGGCCGAGGGCCAGGTCGAGGTCGGTCGTGGCCTCGATCCCCTCGGGCAGGGCCACGTCGGGCAGATATTTGGGATTCACGTGGCGGTCCCGGATCGCCGCGACCGTCTCCTCGTCCCGGCCCCAGATCACCACCTCGCGTCCGGCGCGGCGGGCGACCGTCGCCAGTGCCGTGCCCCACGATCCGCTGCCGATGACGGCGATCCGTCGAAAGGGCTCTGCGCGGGCGGCGACGGCGCGCGCTTCGGTTCTGCTCAGGCTCATGGGCCGCAAATATCTCCGGTCATAATCGTGTCAGGCCAATGCCGGCCGCGGGCGCCAGTTCCGTCTAAGCGACGACCGATCCGGCCCCCTATACCGCATCGTTTCCCCAGTTGCGACATCGCCGCGCCACGGGGGCCGGGGAAAGGTCCGCCAAGCGGTCCCCCGGGTCACATCGACCGTGCCGTGGAGCGCACGGCCATGTTCCTGCCGGCGCAACGGTTTCGCCACGTGATCGGGGCGCGTGCCACCCGCGTACGGCGCCCGCGTACGCCGCCCGCGTGTCGCGGCGAAGCGCCCGAATGTCGCCTGTCCGGTAGTCAGGCGGCGCGATCCCGCTAGATTTCGACCGGCAAGCGCGAGGAGGGACAATGACCGACGAGAGCGTGGATCACGACTGGTATTCCAATGACACCGCCACCTTCGGCGACAGGCTCGCGGATGCCCGGCAGGCCGTCGGCCTGAGCCAGGAGGATCTTGCGCGTCGCCTGGGGGTCAAGCTGAAGACGCTGCAAGCCTGGGAGAACGACATTTCCGAGCCCAGGGCCAACAGGTTGCAGATGGTGGCGGGCCTGCTCAACGTCTCGCTACGCTGGCTTCTGACCGGCGAGGGCGACGGGCTGGACGCCCCGGCCGCGGACGACCTGCCGCGGGAGGCGACGGCGGTCCTGACCGACATCCGCCAGCTTCAGGCCGATATCGCGCGCTGCTCGGACCGCCTCGGCCGGCTCGAGAAGCGCCTGCGGGCGATGTGGCCGGCGGAATGACCGACGCGACGACCCTGCGCCGGCTGCGGATGCGCTCGATGCGGCGGGGCATCCGGGAGATGGACCTGATCCTGTCGGGCTATGCCGAGATGCGGCTCGACCAGCTAGATGCGGAGGGGGTCGCACTCTATGACGCCCTCCTTTCCGAGAACGATCAGGATCTCTATCGCTGGGTCAGCGGGCAGGCGCCGGCCCCCGAACGGTATGTGGCCATGATCGAAGATATCGCCCGGGTTACCGAAACGCGCGCACTCTCTCGAAAGCTTTGACGATTTTTTAGATCTTTCCGATTCATTCTCGCCGAGAACGATCTATCGGCGGAGAATGCGATGACCATCCACATGAAATCCGGCACGGCGGCCGATCGCGGCTTCATCGGCGAATACCTCGACAGCCTCGCGCTGGTCGAACGCTTGCATCGCCTGCTGCTCGACGTGCTGAAGGACGAGTTCGAGCGGGTCGGCGTGCTCGACATCAACCCGGTGCAGGCGCTGCTGCTCTTCAATGTGGGCGACAACGAGGTGACGGCGGGCGAGCTGAAGAGCCGGGGCTATTACCAAGGCTCGAACGTGTCCTACAACCTCAAGAAGCTCGTCGAGATGGGCTACATGCATCACAAGCGCTGCGAGATCGACCGCCGCGCGGTGCGCGTCCGCCTGACCGAGAAGGGACGCGCGATCCACGCCGCCGTCGGGGAATTGTTCGCGCGCCACGCCCAGGGCCTGCAGGAGGGCGACGTGCTGGATTTCGACCAGATCAACGGCATCAACGCGACCCTGCGGCGGGTGGAACGCTACTGGGCCGACCAGATCCGCTACATCTACTGAGTCCGCGACCGTTCGAGGATCGTTCCGCCGGCCGCCCGTCCGATTCGCGCGCGGCCGGGCGGCGCCGTCACGCGACGCGGTTGGCGACCTCCCGCCCCGCGAAGAAATCGTCGAGCGCGTCGGCCACCATCATCCCCATCGCCTCCCGCGTCTCCTCGGTGGCCGATCCCAGATGGGGGAGCATCACGGCGTTGTCGAGTTCGCGCAGCGCGGCGGGAACCTCCGGCTCCCGCGCGAAGACGTCGAGTCCGGCGGCGGCGATCGTGCCGCGACGCAGCGCCTCGACCAGGGCGGTCTCGTCGACGACGGTGCCGCGGGCGGTGTTGACCAGGATCCCGTCCGGTCCCAGCGCCTCCAGGTGGTCGAAATCGACGAGGCCCCGGGTCTCGGCGGTGCCGGGAAGGTGGAGCGAGACGATGTCCGACATCTCCATCAGGTCGCGCAAGGTGGCGGCGCGCGTTCCGGGCGCGTCGGTGTCCGACCGGTTCCACCACGCGATCTCCATGCCGAAGGCGCGCGCCCGCTCGGCGGTGGCGCGCCCGATGCGCCCCATCCCGGCAATGCCGAGCGTCCGGCCCGCCAGCCCCCGCCCCAGAAGGTGGGTGGGCCGCCACCCGGCCCACTGGCCCTGCCGCACCTCGCGCTCGCCCTCGGCGGCGCGGCGGGCGGTCATCAGGATCAGCGTCAATGCGATCTCGGCGGTGGCATCGGTGAGCACGCCGGGGGTGTTGACCACGCAGATGCCGGCGTCCCGGGCCGCGTCGAGCGCGATGTGATCGACGCCGACGCCGAAATTGCCGACGATCCGCGCCCGGGCGTCCGCGAAAGCGCCGGCGCCCAGCCGGTCTGTCACCGTGCAGAGCACCGCGTCCTGGTCGGCCATCGCGGCGGCGAGCTCGTCCTCGGACATCGCGGTGTCGCCGGTGTTGAGAGTTGCGTCGTAATCGCCGACGAGCCGCGCTTCGCAGGCCGAGGGCCACTTTCGGGTCAGCAGGATCCGGGGTCGCGCCATTCTGTGTCCTTCCGCAGCTTCGTCGGCAGGGGATCTAGGGCGCAGGCCGATGTCGTCCCGGGACCCCGGAGCGGCGCAATCGTGTTGCCGCGATCCGCCTCAGGTGGTCATAAGGGCGCGAATTGTCGTGACCTCACCCCCGGGGGACGTGGCGCGACCCTCTAAGCCTGCGCCGGGATGTCCATCGCCATGACAGCAAAGATCCTCGACGGTCGCGCCTTTGCGGCCACCATCCGCTCGCGCGTGGCCGACCACGTGCGCCGCCTGCGCGACGACCACGGCCTGGTGCCGGGCCTGGCCGTGGTGCTGGTGGGCGAGGACCCGGCAAGCCAGGTCTATGTCCGCTCGAAGGGGCGGCAGACGGCGGAGGCGGGCATGCAGGGATTCGAGCACCTGCTCGCGGCGGAGACGCCCGAGGGCGAGCTTCTGGACCTGATCCGGCGGCTGAACGACGATCCGCGGGTGCACGGGATCCTGGTACAGCTGCCGCTGCCCGACCACATGGACGCGGCCAAGGTGATCGACGCGATCTCGCCCGACAAGGACGTGGACGGATTCCACGTTCTGAACGTGGGCCGTCTGGGGACGGGGCAGGCGGCGATGGTGCCCTGCACGCCGCTTGGCTGCGTGATGATGCTGCGCGACCACCTGGGCGACATGTCGGGGCTGGACGCGGTGGTGCTGGGGCGGTCGAACATCGTCGGCAAGCCCATGGCGCAATTGCTGCTGGCCGAGAACTGCACCGTGACCCTCGCCCATTCGCGCACCGTCGACCTGGCCGGGGTGATCGGGCGGGCCGACATCCTCGTGGCCGCCGCGGGGCGGCCGCGGATGATCCCGGGCGACTGGCTGAAGCCCGGGGCGACGGTGATCGACGTGGGCATCAACCGCGTCCCCGGCGCGGGCGACAAGACCCGGCTGGTGGGCGATGTGGATTTCGACAGCGCCGTCGCGGTGGCCGGCGCGATCACGCCGGTTCCCGGCGGGGTCGGGCCGATGACCATCGCCTGCCTTCTGGCCAATACCGTGACCGCCTGCTGCCGCATCAACGGATTGCGACTTCCGGAGGGGCTGACGCCCTGAACCGGGGCTTTAGACTGCGGCGCGAGGGAGGACGATCATGGATGACTTCACGCCGGACCGGAGGCGGGCGGGGCGCTCGGTCGCCACGACCAGGGGGCGCATGCTCGACGACGCCGCCCTCATGGAGGTGCGCGCCCTGATCGACGCCGCCCCCCGGCGCGACCGGCTGATCGAATACCTCCACGCGCTCCAGGACGCGTATGGCCATGTCTCGGCGCCCCACCTCCACGCGCTGGCGCACAGCCTGCGGATCGGGCAGGCCGAGGTCTACGAGGTGGCGTCGTTCTACGACTTCTTCGACCTGGTGAAGGAGGGGGAGGCGCCGCCGCCGCCCGTGACGATCCGGGTCTGCGACGGCATCGCATGCATGATGGCGGGCGCCGAGGACCTGATCGAGGAGATGCGCGCCAGCACCGAGCCGGACCGGATTCGCGTCCTGCGGGCGCCTTGCATGGGCGGATGCGACGTGGCGCCGGCGGCCCGGGTGGGCGACCGCGAGGTCGGGCATGCCGAGGCCGCGGGCCTGTGCGCGCTGGCCGCGGGCGGACAAACCGGGGTGGAGCTGCCCGCCTTCCAGGACCTTGCGGCCTATCGCGACGCGGGCGGCTACACCCAGCTCGCGCGGGTGCGGAGCGGCGCCCTCGCCATCGAGGACGTGATCTCGGAGCTGGAGGATTCGTGCCTCAAGGGCCTCGGCGGGGCGGGGTTCGTCACTGGCACCAAGTGGAAGCTGGTGCGCCGCAACCCCGGCCCGCGGCTGATGACCGTCAATGCCGACGAGGGCGAGCCCGGCACCTTCAAGGACCGCTACCACATGGAGCGCACGCCGCACCGCTTCCTCGAAGGGGCGCTGATCGGCGCCCACGTGGTCGAGGCGGAGCGGATCTACGTCTACATGCGGGCCGAATATCCCGCCGCCACCGAGATCGTGCGCCGCGAGATCGCCGCGCTGGAGGCCGTCGGGATCGCCGCGCCGGGATTCGTCGAACTGCGCCGCGGCGCGGGCGCCTATATCTGCGGCGAGGAAAGCGCCATGGTCGAATCGATCGAGGGCAAGCGCGGCCTGCCGCGCCTCCGCCCGCCGGTGATCGGCCAGGCCGGGCTCTTCGGCCGCCCGACGCTGAACAACAACGTCGAGACGCTGCACTGGGTGCCGCCGATCCTGGAACACGGGATCGAGTGGTTCCGCGCCCTGGGCAAGCCCGACCATCCCGGCCAGCGGTCCTGGTCCGTCTCGGGCCGGGTGCGACGCCCGGGCCTGGTCGAGGCCCCGGCCGGCTCCACCGCGAACGAGCTGATCGCCGCCTGCGGCGGGATGGCGGAGGGGCACGCGTTCAAGGCGTTCCTGCCCGGCGGTGCCTCTGGCGGGCTGCTGCCCGCCTCCGAAGGGGACCTGCCGCTCGATTTCGGCGGCCGGCTGGCGGAGTTGCAGGGCTTCGTCGGCTCCCACGCGGTCGTCGTCTTCAGCGACCGGGACAGCATGCGCGACGTGGTGCTGAACCTCGTCGACTTCTTCGCGCACGAGAGCTGCGGGCAATGCACGCCCTGCCGCGGCGGCACCGAGAAGATGGCGCAACTCCTGCGCCGCGGCACGCTGGACGAGGCCACGCTCCGCGACCTCGAGCAGGTCATGCGCGACGCCTCGATCTGCGGGCTGGGGCAGGCGGCGCCGAACCCGGTCAACCACCTGCTGACCTATTTCCGGGACGACCTGTGATGCGCCGCCCCGGTCCTTCACCCTTTGCGAAATACCCCGGGGGGACGGCCGCAGGCCGGCGGGGGCTGGCCCCCTCCGCGATCCCCGCCCGGCGGGAGGAGAGCCCATGTCCCGGACCGTGACGATCACCCTCGACGGCATCGAGATCGAGGTCCCCGAGGGCCAGACGATCTGGCAGGCGGCCAGGGACCATGGCACCGCCATCCCGCACCTGTGCTGGAAGGACGCGCCGGCCTACCGGGCCGACGGCAATTGCCGCGCCTGCATGGTGGAGGTCGAGGGCGAGCGGGTTCTGGCCGCCTCCTGCGCGCGCCAGGTGGCCGACGGCATGGTCGTCTCCACCGCCAGCGACCGGGCGCGCAAGTCGCGCGAGATGGTGTTCGAGCTTCTGGGCGCGGACATGGGCGCGCCCCAGGACGGCCCCGACGGCGAAGCGCCGTTCTGGACCTGGGCGCGCGACATGGGGATCGCGGAACGCATGACGGGCGACCGCCTGCCGTCGAAGTTCGGCGGGAGGGATCAGCCCGAGCACGACGCCACCAATCCTGCCATCGCCGTCAACCTCGATGCCTGCATCGCCTGCAACCTGTGCGTGAGAGCCTGCCGCGAGGTGCAGGTGAACGATGTCATGGGCATGGCCGGTCGCGGCCATCACACGATCCCGGTCTTCGACCAGCACGACCCGATGGGCGCCTCGACCTGCGTGACCTGCGGGGAATGCGTCCAGGCCTGCCCGACCGGCGCGCTGATGGAGAAGTCCCTGCTCGACACCGCCAACCGGACCCGCAGCGTGCCCGAGGCGGCGATCGAGGAGGTCGACAGCGTCTGCCCGTTCTGCGGGGTGGGCTGCCAGACGAAGGTGGCGGTGGCGAACGGGCGCATCGTGCGCGTCGACGGACGCGACGGCCCGTCGAACGAGAACCGCCTCTGCGTCAAGGGGCGCTTCGGCTACGATTATGCGCTGAACCCGCGGCGCCTGACGGTGCCGCTGGTGCGCCGCGACGAGGCGGACAAGCCCCTGACGCTGACCGGCGACCCGATGGAGCAGTTCCGCGAGGCCACCTGGGACGAGGCGCTGGCGCGCGCCGCGACCGGGCTGACGCAGGTGCGCGACCGCGACGGCGGCCAGGCCGTCGCCGGGTTCGGATCGGCCAAGGGATCGAACGAGGAGGCCTACCTTTTCCAGAAGCTGATCCGCGCGGGGTTCGGCACCAACAACGTCGACCATTGCACGCGGCTCTGCCACGCCTCCTCGGTCTCCGCGCTGCTCGAAGGGGTGGGCTCGGGGGCGGTGTCGGCGCCCTTCATGGACGCCCACAAGGCCGATTGCGTCATCGTCATCGGGGCGCGGCCCACGGTGAACCACCCCGTAGCCGCGACCTATTTCAAGCGGGCGGCCAAGCACGGCACCAAGATCGTGGTCTGCGATCCGCGCGGCCAGGACCTGATGACCCATGCCACCCACGCGCTGCGCTTCCAGCCGGGGACGGACGTGGCGCTCCTGAACGCGATGCTCCACGTGATCGTGGAGGAGAAGCTTTACGACGCGCAATACGTCCAGGCCCACGTGGCCGAGTTCGACGCGCTGGCCGCGAAGGTCGCGGATTTCGCCCCCGAGAAGATGGCCGACGTGGTGGGCATCGACGCGGCCACGATCCGCGACGTGGCCCGGCTCTATGCCACGTCGGAACGCTCGATGATCTTCTGGGGCATGGGGATCAGCCAGCATGTCCACGGCACCGACAATTCGCGTTGCCTGATCGCGCTGGCGCTGATCACCGGCCATATCGGGCGCGAGGGGACGGGCCTGCATCCGCTCAGGGGGCAGAACAACGTCCAAGGGGCCTCGGATGCCGGGCTGATCCCCATGAGCTATCCCGATTACCGTCGCGTCGACGACCCGGATGCGCGCGCGCGGATGGAGGATCTGTGGGGGCGCAGCCTCGACCAGAGTGCGGGGCTGACGGTGGTCGAGGTCGTGCACGCGATCCACGACGGCGCCGTGAAGGCCATGTACATCATGGGCGAGAACCCGGCCATGTCCGACCCCGACCAGACCCATGCCCGCGCGGCGCTGGGCAAGCTGGAACACCTGGTGGTGCAGGACATCTTCTTCACCGAGACGTGCCACTTCGCCGACGTGATCCTGCCCGCCTCGTCCCATGCCGAAAAGCGGGGCACCTATACCAACACCAACCGCCAGGTGCAGATGGGCCGCCCGGCCATGGCGCTGCCGGGACAGGCGCGCCAGGATCTCGACATCCTGATCGAGCTGGGGCGCCGCTGCGGGCTCGACTGGTCCTATGACGGCCCGGCGGAGGTCTATGCCGAGATGGCGGGCGTCATGCCGTCGCTTGCCGGGATCACCTGGGAGATGATCGAGGCGCGCGACAGCGTCACCTATCCGCTGGCCGGCGATTCGGAGGAATGGGTCATCTTCAAGGAGGGGTTCCCGACCGCGGACGGGCGCGGCCGCCTCGTGCCCGCGGATCTGCTGCCGCCCGACGAGGTGCCCGACACCGACTTCCCGATGGTCCTGACCACGGGGCGGCTCCTGGAGCATTGGCATACCGGCGCGATGACGCGGACGGCGAGCGTCCTGGATAAGTTGGAGCCGGAAGGGATCGCGGCGATGCATCCCCGCCAGATCGAGCGGATGGGGCTGACGCCGGGCCAGACCGTCACCGTCGAGACCCGCCGCGGCCGGATCGAGGCGATCCTGCGAACCGACCGGGAGGTCGCCGACAACATGGTGTTCATCCCGTTCTGCTTCGTCGAATCGGCGGCCAACATGCTGACGAACCCGCAGCTCGACCCTTATGGCAAGATCCCGGAATTCAAGTTCTGCGCCGCGCGGGTCCGGGCCGCCGCCCCGGTGGAGGCGGCGGAGTAGGCTCTCAGACGAAGAGCGAGATCAGGAGCGGCGCCAGCACCGCCGTCAGCAGCGCGTTGAGCCCCATGCCGATGCCGGAGAAGGCCCCGGCGGTGGAATTGATGCGGAACGCGTGCGCGGTGCCGATTCCGTGCGCGGCGACGCCCACCGCGAAGCCGCGCGCGCGCCAATCCGTCAGCCCGCAGAAGTTCAGAAGCGGGGTGGCGATCACCGCGCCGACGATGCCGGTGATGATCACCAGGACGGCGGTGAGGCTGGGGATGCCGCCGATCTGCTCGGAGACGCCGAGCGCCACGGGCGCGGTCGCCGATTTCGGCGCCACGGAAAGGAGCGTCTCGCCGCGCACGCCCAGCGCCCAGGCGACCGCCACCGCCGTGCCGATCGCGGTCAGCGATCCCGCGGCCAGCGCCGCGAGCATCGGCAGCGCCGTCCGCTTCAGCCGCGGCAGGTTCTCGTGCAGCGGGAAGGCGAGCGCCACGGTTGCCGGGCCCAGCATGAAGTGGACGAACTGCGCCCCCTCGAAATAGCGCGCATAGGGGGTGCCGGTCGCCAGGAGCACCGCCCCGATGAGAATGACCGAGATCAGCACCGGATTGGCCAGCGGGTGACGCAGCCGCTCGCCCACCGCGTCGGCGGCGAGATAGGCCACGAGCGTCAGCGTCAGCCACAGCAGCGGCTCCTGCGCGAGGTAGGTCCAGAGGTCGATCGCGTCACGCATCGTCCGCCCCCGTCAGCCGCGCCACCAGGCGGAAGGCATAGACGCCGGCCAGGATCGAGGCGGTGGTACTGACCACGAGCGCGGCCAGGAGCGCCGGCCCCTCCCGCCCGAACGTGTCGAGATGCGCGATGACGCCCACGCCCGCCGGCACGAAGAGCAGGGACAGGTGCTTGAGGATCGTGGTCGCCGTCGCCTCCACCTGCGGGCGCAGGGCGGGGCGCAGCACGAGGGCCGCGAACATCGCCGCGAGGCCCAGCACCGGACCCGGAATCGGCAGGCCGAGGCCCCGGGCGGCGACCTCGCCGCCCAGCTGGAACAGCAGCAGCACGGCCACGGCGCGGATCATGGCAGGGGCCTCAGGCCGTAATCGGCGAATTTCACCAGCGTTTCCTCCATCTCGGACCGGCCGAGGACGTGCGGTCCGCCGGCCTGCAGCGACAGGATGTAGCCGCGTGCCAGGGTTTCCAGCTCTTCCATGCGCCAGAGCGCCCGGTCGAGCCCGTCGGCGATCGCGACCGCGCCGTGATTGGCCATCAGGCAGGCGGTGCGATCGGCCATGGCAGCGACCACGGCGTCCGACAGCGCCTCGGTGCCGAAGGTCGCGTAGGGGGCCAGCGGAACGTCGTCGCCGCCGAAGGCCGCGACCATGTAGTGGCAGGCCGGGATGCCCCGCCGCGCCATGGCGAGCGCCGTGGCATGAACCGGGTGGGCGTGGATCACCGCACCGGCCGCGGGCCGGGCGCGCAGGAGCGCGCGATGGAGGTGCCATTCGGTCGAGGGGCGGCACGGCCCCTCGGCGGGACCGCCCGCGAGCGGCATCCGCGCGATCATCTCGGGCTCCATCGCGTCGTAGGGAATGCCCGAGGGGGTGATCAGGAAGACCGGCCCCGCGCGCACCGACACGTTGCCCGAGGTGCCCTGGTTCAGGCCCTTCGCCTCCATCGCGCGGGCGGTGTCGATGACGGCGCGGCGCAGGGCCGGCGTGTCCGCATCCCCGCCCGTCATGCCACGGCCCCCGCGGTTCCTGCGCGCGGCGCCGCCAAGCGGGGCGGGAACATCGCGCGGGTCGCGAGGCCGCGGAAGGCCGGGCGATCGGGGCCGCGGCGGGGCGCGGGGCGGGCATCGGGGGGCGGAATCGGCATCGGCTGCTGAATATCTGTGCGTCTCACTGCGGGCAGGCTACCCTGTCCGCCCGGCCATGGCGAGGCGGGTTGCGGCGATCTGCGCGACCTGACTTGATGGCGCCACGATGCAGGACGCCACCCCGATCACCATGCCGCCCCAGCCCCGGTCGCGGGGCGAGGTCCGCCTCGGCGTGGGCGCCCGGGGGCTGACGGCGCTGCGCCAGGAAGGCGCGATGAAGGCGCTGTTCCCGCGCCGCGGCACGCAGGAGGCGGTTCTGGTCAACACCGCCGGCGGCATCACCGGCGGCGACCGGTTCGCCGTGCGGGCCGAGGTCGGCGCGGACGCGCACCTGACGCTGACCACGCAGGCCTGCGAACGGGCCTATGCCGCCGCGGCCGACGGCCCGGCCCGATTCGAGACCCGGCTCGACGTGGTCGGGTCGCTCCACTGGCTGCCGCAGGAGACGATCCTGTTCGACCGCTGCCGCCTTCACCGGCGGCTGGAGGTCGAACTGGCGCCGGCGGCAAGGTTCCTGATGTGCGAGGCGGTCCTGTTCGGGCGTCTGGCGCGGGGCGAGTCACTCCGCCGCGCGACCTTTCGCGACCGCATCGCGGTGCGGCGCGCGGGGCGACCGGTCTATCTCGACGGGCTGGACCTGTCGGGCGACGTGAGCGCGCTGCTCGACCGGCCGGCGGTGGCGGCGGGCGCGCGCGCCATGGCGAGCGTGGTCCTGGCCGCGCCGGGGGCGGAGGGCGCGCTGCCGCAGATCCGCGCCCTGCTGCCCGATGCGGCCGGGGCGTCCTGCCCCGCGCCCGACCTGCTCGTGCTGCGCGCTCTGGCCCCCGACGGGTTCGAATTGCGCCGCAGCCTCGTTCCCGTTCTGGAGCGGCTGTCCAGCCGCCCCCTGCCGTCGGTCTGGAGGATCTGAAGAGAGATGCAGTTGACGCCCCGTGAAAAGGACAAGCTGATGGTCGCGATGGCGGCCGAGATCGCCCGCCGGCGCCTGGCGCGCGGCGTGCGCCTGAACCACCCCGAGGCCGTGGCGCTGATCACCGACGCGGTGGTCGAGGGCGCCCGCGACGGCCGGTCCGTCGCCGACATGATGGAGGTGGGCGCGGCCGTGGTGCGGCGCGACCAATGCATGGACGGGGTGCCGGAGATGATCGCCGAAGTTCAGGTGGAGGCCACATTCCCCGACGGAACCAAGCTCGTCACCGTCCACAACCCGATCCGATAGGAGATCCCCCATGCGACCGATCCTCGCGCTTCTCGTCACAGCCGGGCCGGCGCTCGCCCATGACGGCCCGCACCTGCATCCCCATGACGGCGGGGCATGGCTCGCCGTCGTGGGGGTGCTGGCCGCGGCCGGGGTCGCGCTCGTCCTCTGGGGGCGGCGATGATCCCGGGGGAGGTGTTCCCCGCCGCGGGCGACATCACCCTGAACGCCGACCGGGAGGCGGTGACGATCATGGTCGCCAATACCGGCGACCGCCCCGTGCAGGTCGGCAGCCACTACCATTTCGCCGAGGCGAACCCGGCGCTCGACTTCGACCGGGCGGCGGCCCGGGGGCTGCGGCTCGACATTCCCGCGGGCTCGGCGGTGCGGTTCGAGCCGGGGCAGCGGCGGGAGGTCCAGCTCGTCCCCTATGCCGGTTCGCGGCGGATCTTCGGCTTCAGGGGGGAGGTCATGGGGCCGCTCTGAGCCCCGCGCCGGGGAGGGCGCGCGCCACCACCGCCCGGCCGGGCCATTGCTTTCCAAGCATTCGACGTTATTTTCTGCGGGTGCAAAATAGAGAAAGCCAAGGTATGCTGTGTCAGGGCTACGTTACTAACATGATCGGAACGGCGCAGATGCTGGCCGAGGCGCAGGCGGTGATCGCCTACCGCACGCTGGGCATGGCCGGGCTGTGGCCCGTCGCGCCGACCGAGACGATGCGCATGACCATGGAAAAGGCGCCCGCCTTCGCGACGGCGCAGATGGCGGCCTGGCAGGCGATGGTCACGGGCGCGTCCCCCGACCGCGTCGTCGCCGCGTGGCTCAAGCCGATCGGCAAGGAGACTCGGGCGAACGAGAAGCGGCTTTCGCGGCGCCGCTAGGCGCGAGCGCCCGAAATTCAGGCATCCGGCGCGGATCGCGACGCGTCGGCCTTGCCTCCTCCCGGTGGGGCTCGTCACATGGCCCCGAACAAGGGAGTTCGACGATGCCTGCAACCCTTTCGCGCCGCGATCATGCCGACATGTTCGGGCCCACCACGGGCGACTGGATCCGCCTAGCGGATACCGACCTGATCGTCGAGGTGGAGCGCGACCTGACCGGCCCCTACGGCGAGGAGGTCAAGTTCGGCGGCGGCAAGGTCATCCGCGACGGGATGGGCCAGTCGCAAGCCAGCCGCGCCGAAGGCGCAGTGGACACCGTGATCACAAACGCGGTGATCCTGGACGCGGGCGGCATCTACAAGGCGGATGTGGGGCTGCGGGACGGGCGCATCCGCACGATCGGCAAGGCGGGCAACCCCGACACGCAGCCCGGCATCGACGTGATCGTCGGCCCCGGCACCGAGGTCATCGCCGGAGAGGGCCGCATCCTGACCGCCGGCGGGTTCGACAGCCACATCCACTTCATTTGCCCGCAGCAGATCGACGACGCCCTGCATTCGGGCGTGACCACGATGCTGGGCGGGGGGACGGGGCCCGCGCACGGCACGCTGGCCACCACCTGCACGCCGGGGCCGTGGCACATCGCGCGGATGCTGCAGGCCGTGGACGGGCTGCCCATGAATATCGGCCTTGCCGGGAAGGGCAACGCCTCGCGACCCGACGCGCTGGTGGAGATGGTCGAGGGCGGGGCCTGCGCGCTGAAGTTGCACGAGGATTGGGGAACGACCCCGGCGGCCATCGATTGCTGCCTGTCGGTGGCCGACGACATGGATGTGCAGGTGATGATCCATACCGACACGCTGAACGAGAGCGGGTTCGTCGAATCGACCGTCGCGGCGATCGGGGGGCGGACGATCCACGCCTTTCACACCGAGGGGGCGGGGGGCGGCCACGCACCCGACATCATCAAGATCTGCGGCGACGAGAACGTGCTCCCGTCCTCGACCAACCCGACGCGTCCCTTCACCGTGAACACGCTGGAGGAGCACCTCGACATGCTGATGGTCTGCCATCACCTGTCGAAGTCGATCCCCGAGGACATCGCCTTCGCCGAGAGCCGCATCCGGCGCGAGACCATCGCCGCCGAGGACATCCTGCACGACATGGGCGCCTTCTCGATCATCGCGTCCGACAGCCAGGCGATGGGCCGCGTGGGCGAGGTGATCATCCGCACCTGGCAGACCGCCGACAAGATGAAGAAGCAGCGTGGGCGCCTGTCCGGCGAGACTGGCGACAACGACAACCTGCGCGCCCGCCGCTACATCGCGAAATACACGATCAACCCCGCCATCGCCCATGGCATCGCGCATGAGATCGGGTCGGTGGAGGAGGGCAAGCGCGCCGACTTGGTGCTGTGGGATCCGGCCTTCTTCGGGGTGAAGCCCGCGATGGTGCTGATCGGAGGGTCGATCGCGGTCGCCCAGATGGGCGATCCGAACGCCTCCATTCCGACGCCGCAGCCGGTTTATTCCCGGCCGATGTTCGGCGCCATGGGCCGGGCGGTCGAACGGTCGGCCGTCACCTTCGTCAGCCAGGCGGCCGCGGCCGGGGATCTGCGGACGCGGCTGGGCCTGGCCAAGGACACGGTCGCGGTGCGGGGCACGCGGGGGATCGGCAAGCGCGACCTGGTGCTGAACGACGCGCTGCCGGTCATGGAGGTGGATCCCGAGACCTACGAGGTCCGCGCCGACGGCGAGCTATTGACCTGCGCGCCCGCGGAGGTGCTGCCGATGGCGCAGCGGTATTTCCTGTTCTGAGGGGTTGAGCGTGACGCAAGGCGGATCTGTCGAGGCGGCGGTGGTGCGCCGCGGCGCAGCAATCTATCTGTTGGTCCAAGGGAGGAAACCGGAACACATGAGGGTTTCCAATGGCATCGACCACAGACTTCACCGCGACCCGCCCGGCCGGCCTTGGCCGTCGCATCCTTCGCTCGATCGGCGAGCGCCTGACGCATTTCATGGAATTGCAAAGCCGCGCCGACCAGATCCAGCGCCTGCAGGGCAAGAGCGACGCCGAGCTGGCGCGCATGGGCCTGCGCCGCGAGGACATCGTTCGCCACGTCTTCCGCGACCGCTTCCTGATCTGACCGGACCTGCGGGGGCGCCGCGATGAGCGCCCCCCGCGCGCGCGAGGTGGTCCGCGGCCGGGCGCCGCACGACCACGTGACGCTCGACTATGCCGGCCGGTTCCTGCGCCGAAAGCGACTGACGAGCGATGCCGGGCGCCCCTTCCTGGTGGACCTGCCGCAGACCGTGTCCATGGAGGCGGGGGACGGCTTCCTTCTCGATGACGGCGCCGTCGTGGAGGTGCGCGCCGCGGCGGAGGACCTGCTCGAGATCCGGGGCGACCTGACCCGCGCCGCGTGGCATATCGGCAACCGCCACGCGCCCTGCCAGATCGAGGCGGAGCGTCTGCTGATCCAGGCCGACCCGATCCTGGCCGACATGCTGGGCCGACTGGGCCTGGATGTGATCAAGACGCGCGGGCCGTTCGAGCCCGAGCGCGGCGCCTACGGGCACGGCCGCACCCACGGCCACGATCATTCCCACGGCCATTCCCGCGATCACGACCATCACCACGACCATGGATGATGCCGTGCTGACCCTGCAGCACTGGTTGTCGCCCGCCTATCCGGTGGGTGCCTTCGCCTATTCGCATGGGCTGGAGGAGGCCGTGCGGACGCGCCGCGTCCGCGATGCGGCGACGCTCGACGACTGGCTGCGCGACGTGCTGGCGCATGGCGCCGGCTGGCCCGACGCGG
This sequence comes from uncultured Paracoccaceae bacterium, assembly GCA_947487205.1. Taxonomy (GTDB): domain Bacteria; phylum Pseudomonadota; class Alphaproteobacteria; order Rhodobacterales; family Rhodobacteraceae; genus Palleronia. The sequence continues at coordinate 94,334 of CANKVU010000007.1, forward strand.
TGCTGTTCCACGCCGCGCGGGCGGGCGAGAGCGGGGCGGACGCCGCCGCGCGCGCCTTCGCCGCCTCGGCCCCGCGCCTGCGCGAGACGCTGGACCAGGGCGCGGCCTTCGCCCGCGTTACCGGCCATGTCTGGGGCGTCGGCGGGGAGCCTGCGGCCTATCCCGTGGCCGTCGGCCGCGCGGCGCGCGCGCTGGGCCTTCCGGCGCGGCTTGGCTGCGCGATGTACCTGCAGGCCTTCGCCGGCAACCTCGTCTCGGCCGCGCAGCGGCTGGCCCCGGTGGGGCAGAGTGCCGCCACGGCGATCCTGGCGGGGCTGTCGCCGCTTTGCCGCGACATCGCCGGCCGGGCCGCCGGGCAGGGGCTCGACGCCCTTGCGGGGGCGGCGTTCCTGTCCGACATCATGGCCATGAGACACGAGACAGCCCCCGTGAAGGTATTCCGCACATGAGCGCGAACGGCCCCCTCAGGATCGGCATCGGCGGCCCCGTCGGTGCCGGCAAGACGACGCTCACGGCGGCGCTCGCGCGGCTGTGGCACCCGGCGCGGTCGATCGGGGTGATCACCAACGACATCTATACCCGCGAGGATGCCGAGGCGCTGATGCGGATGCAGATCCTGCCCGGCGACCGCGTCATGGGTGTCGAGACCGGCGGCTGCCCCCACACGGCGATCCGCGAGGATGCCTCCATCAACCTGGCGGCGGTGGAGGAGATGCGCGGCCGGCATCCGGACCTGGAGGCGGTGCTGATCGAATCGGGCGGCGACAACCTGTCGGCGACGTTCAGCCCCGAACTGGCGGACGTGACCGTCTATGTCATCGACGTGGCCGCGGGCGAGGAGATTCCGCGCAAGGGCGGCCCGGCGATCACCCGGTCGGACGTGCTCGTCATCAACAAGACGGACCTTGCCCCCCATGTGGGCGCCTCCCTCGACGTGATGGCGCGGGACGCCGCGCGGATGCGGCAAGACCTGCCCGTGGTCTTCGCCAGCCTGCGCCACGGCGAGGGCGCGGAGGCCGTGGCGCGCCACCTGGAGGAGCTGGGCGGGCTCTGACCCGCGACCGGGGGCATCGACATCGCCGGCCCGATCGCCGATCCTTGCGCGGCCACGAGGGAGAAGGCGATGCCCGATACCGGCCATTCCGCGGGGGCCGCGCCGCGCAATCCGGGCGTGCCGCTCGACGGATCGATGTTCCGCGACGTGCGGGTGAACGGACCCGCCGCCGCGCGCCGCGCGGACCGGATCGGCCAAGCGCGCGCGGTGGAGGCTGAGCACCGGGCGGCCTGGCTCGTCAACGCGGTGCGGCTCGTGGATCTGACGACGCTGTCGGGCGACGACACGGCGGGGCGGATCGGCCGGCTCTGCGCCAAGGCGCGGCGGCCGCTCGCCCCCCGCATCGTGGAGGCCCTGGGGATCGGCGGGTTGCACATCCGCGTCGGCGCGGTCTGCGTCTATCCGACGATGGTTCCCCACGCGGTCGCGGCGCTCGACGGGTCGGGCATACCGGTCGCCTCGGTCGCGACCGGTTTTCCCGCCGGCCTGATGCCGCTCGACCTGCGCCTGCGGGAGATCGAATGGGCGGTGGCGCAGGGCGCGGCGGAGATCGACATCGTCATCACGCGCGAACACGCTCTCAGGGGCGACTGGGCCGCGCTGCACGCCGAGATCGCGGCGATGCGCGCCGCCTGCGGCGCCGCCCACATGAAGGCGATCCTGGCCACGGGGGAGCTGGGCACGCTGACCCGCGTGTACGCCGCCGCGATGGTGGCGATGCAGGCGGGCGCCGACTTCATCAAGACCTCGACCGGCAAGGAGGCGGTGAACGCGACGCTGCCGGTGTCGCTGACCATGGTCCGGGCGCTGCGCGATTACGGCACGGCGACGGGGCACCGGATCGGGTTCAAGCCCGCCGGCGGCATCAAGTCCGCGGCCGATGCCGTCCTGTGGCAGGTGCTGATGATGGAGGAACTGGGCCGGGCGTGGCTGGAGCCCGACCTGTTCCGCTTCGGCGCCTCGTCGATGCTGGGCGATATCGAGCGCCAGCTCGACCACCATGTCACCGGGCGTTTCGGCGCGCCCCACCGCCAGGCCGCATCGTGAGGGCAGAATGGGCATCCCGGAGATCATGAAGCAGATGGAATACGGCCCCGCCCGCGTGGACCCGGCCCCCGCCCGCGACTGGCTGGATCGCCATGGCGCCCAATTCGGGCATTTCGTCGCCGGCGCCTTCACCCGCCCCGGGGCGGAGACCCTGGCCATCCGCGACCCGGCCAGCAATGTGCAGCTGGCGACGGTCGCGCGCGGAACGGCGGCGGAAGTGGCGGCGGCGGTGGAAGCGGCCGCGCGGGCGCAGAAGGAGTGGGCGGCGCGCGACGGGCACGACCGGGCGCGTCACCTGGCGGCGCTGGCGCGCCATGTCGAGCGGAACGCAGATCTTCTGTCGCTGCTGGGGGCGCTGGAATCGGGCACGCCGCTGCGCGAGCTGCGCCGCCTCGACCTGCCGCTGATGGTGCGCCAGTTCGACCACCATGCCGGGCGCGCGGCGGTCCTGGACGAGGATTTTCCGGGCCTCGGGCCGTGGGGCGTCTGTGCCGAGCTTCTGCCCGCGGACGCCTCGATGACGGTGCTGGCCCGGACGGTCGCCCCGGCGCTCGCCGCGGGCAACGCGGTGGTGCTGAAACCCGCGCCGCGCGCGCCACTCACGACGCTGGCCTTCGCCGAGCTTTGCGCCGAGGCGGGCCTTCCGGCGGGGTTGGTCAACGTCGTGGCCGGCGACGCGGAGACCGGCGCCGCGCTGGCGGCGAGCGGGGGCGTGAACCGGATCGGACTGGCCGGATCGCGCGAGGCGGGCCGGGACGTTCGGCGGCGGACGGCCGGGACCGGGATGGGCCTGGCGCTGGAATTGGGCGGCCCGCTGCGGGTGATCGTCTGCGAGGACGCCGATCTCGACGCGGCGTTGGAGGGCGTGGCGGAGGCGGCCTGGCTTTCGCAGGGGCGGATCGGCCGGGCGGGAGTGCGGGTCCTGGTCGCGGAAGGCGTCGAGGACCGCGTCGTGGCGCGGCTGACCGCGCGCATGGAGCGGGTGATCGTGGGCGATCCGCTCGACCGCAACACCGACATGGGCGCGGTGATCGACACCGCGCGGCGCGATCGCATTCGCGACCAGGTGGCCCGCGCCCGTGCCGAAGGCGCGACGATCGCCGAGGGGCGGGCGCCGGAGGGATGGTTTCATCCGCCGGTCCTGGCCCCCGCGACCGCCCCCGCGAGCCTGTTATGGGCGGAGGGGCCGCGTGCGCCCGTGGTCACCGTGACCTCGTTTCGCACCCCGGACGAGGCCATCGCCCTTGCCAACAACACCTGCGACGGCCTGGCCGCCGCGATCTGGTCCGAGAACCTGAACCTGTCGCTCGATCTGGCGGGGCGCATGGCGGCGGGGGTCGTGTGGCTGAATTGCACCGACGCGCTGGATGCGGGCGTGGAATTTGGCGGCTGCCGCGACAGCGGGTGGGGCCGCGCCGGCGGCGATACCGGGATGCGCGCCTATCTGCGCGCCCCGGTGGTGGCGGGAACGCACGCGGCGGGCGACCGCCCGCAGACCGCAGACGGGCGGGGGATTGCCGACCTGCCCGCGGCCATTGAGGCGGCGGCCGCGTCCGCGGGGTGGAGCCTGCGGTCCGGTTCCTCCCGCGCGGACATCCTGCGCCGCGTGGCCGGGCAGATGTCCGACCGCCGGGTGGAGTTGATCGCGGGGCTGGCCGAGGCCGGAGCGCCCCCGGTCGAGGCGGAGGCCGAGCTGGAGACGGCGATCCGCCGCGTCGCCTGGTACGCGGCGCGGGCCGACCGGATCGCGGGTCGCGCCGTGAGCACGGAGATCGGCGCCCAGGCGCTGGTGATGCCCGAGCCGCTGGGCGTCGTGGGCCTTGTCTGTCCGGCCGAACGGCCGCTCCTCGGCTTCGTCTCCCTGGCGCTGCCGGCCCTGGCGGCGGGAAACCGCGTGGTCGCCGTGCCCTCGGGGGCCGCGCCGACGCCCGCGCTGGAGCTGTGCCGGCTGTTCGGGACGGCCGGGATGCCGGGCGGGACGGTCAAGGTCGTCCCGGGCCCCCGGGACACGTTGGCGCGCACGCTGGCGCGCCACGACCGGGTGGACGCGATCTGGTATGTCGGCCCGGCGGGCGCCATGATCGAGACGGAGAGCGCCGGAAACCTCAAGCCGACTTGGATCGAGGCGGAGGGCGCGCGCGACTGGATGGGCGCCGACGGGCAGGGGCGCGGGTTTTTGGAGCGGGGCACGCGGACGAAGGCGATCTGGCTGCCGCGCGGCGCGTGACGCCCCGCGCGGTTTCAGCGGCCGCGTGCCATCAGAACCGGCACGAAGAGCGTTAGGAACAGGATGCGCGCCACGTGATGGATTGCGATGAAGGCCGGGTCGTATCCCATCGCCAGCCCGATCGCGGCCATCGCCTCCACGCCGCCGGGGGCGAAGGCGATCCAGACCGCGCCCGGATCGATCCCCGTGATCCCCGACGTGGCCAGCGCGAAGGCCAGCGACACCGCGATCGCGTTGCCGAGCAGCAGCACCGCGCCGCCCGCGTAGCGCGTCAGATCCCGCGGCCGGAGCCCGGTCAGCCGCGTGCCGAGGCCGATCCCGGCCAGGGCGAAGCCCAGGAAGATCGCCGGCGCGGGCGGGCGGCCATGGCGCAGGTCGAGCCCGTGCGCGGTGCCCGACAGGACCATGGCGAGCAGGAGCGTCGCCGCCGGCAAGCCGCGCCGCGCGCCCCACAGGCCGCACGGATAGGCGATGGCCACGAGAGCGGCCAGCACGGCCCAGCCCATCGGTGGCGCGATTTGGGGCGCGACCGGGTCCGAGACGAGGAAGGCGAGGGGCGGCGTCACGGTCACGAGGACCAGGATTCGCAGGACCTGCAGCACCAGCACCGGGGTTGCGTCGCCCCGCCCCTCGATCGCCAGCGCGATGACGGTGGAGATGCCGCCCGGGCTGGCCGCGAGAAGCGCCGTCTCGCGACCGAGGCCGACATAGCGCGACAGGACGGCCGCGCCCGACAGCACGGTCGCGACCTGCGCCACGAGCAGCAGGCCGAGGCTCGGGGCCCAGTGGAGCAGGTCGCTCAGGAAGCCCGGGTGGATGCCGGCGCCGAGCGTCACGCCGATGATCGCGAAGCCCAGGTTCCTGAGCCAGGCGGGCTGGTCGAGACGCAGGCCCGCGGCCGCGCCCGCGCCGGTGGCCAGGGCCGCCCCGATGAGCGGCCCGGCGGGGATCTGGGCGATGGCGGCCAGGCCCGCCCCGGCCAGGCCGAGCGCCAGGGTGGCGAGGATGCAGAGGGGGCCGTGCATGGAGACGCTCGTGGCCCGGCGGGCCGATGCCGTCAAGACGCCCCCGTTGATCCGCACGACACGCCACTACGTCCCGGGGCGAGACCACGAGAGGAGACGCCGATGACGACGCAAGCGCCCTGGTGGCAGAACGCGGTCGGATACCAGATCTGGCCGCGCAGCTTCTGCGATTCGAACGGCGACGGGATCGGCGACATCCCCGGCATCATCTCGAAACTTCCGCATCTGGCCGATCTGGGCATCGGGTTCGTGTGGCTTTCGCCCGTCTATGCCTCGCCGCAGCACGACATGGGCTACGACATCTCGGATTACCGCGCGATCGCGCCGGAATACGGCACGCTGACCGACATGGACCGCCTGATCTCGGAGGCGCGGGATCGCGGCATCGGCATCGTGATGGACCTGGTGGTCAACCATTCCAGCCACGAGCACGAATGGTTCCGCGCCGCCTCCGCCTCGCGCGACGCGCCGGAGCACGAGCTGTACGTGTGGCGCGACCCGGCGCCGGATGGCGGCCCGCCCTCGGACGTGCAGGCCTGTTTCGGCGGATCGGCGTGGAACTGGTGCGAGGCGGTGGGGCGCTATTATCTGGGCTATTTCTCCCCCTACCAGCCCGACCTCAACTGGCAGAACCCCGCGCTCAGGCGGGCGATCTACGACATGATGAACTGGTGGTACGACCGCGGCATCGCGGGCTTTCGCATGGACGTGATCAGCCTGATCGGCAAGGACGTGGATGCCGGCGTCTTCGAGGAGGGGCCCGACCTGCACGACTTCCTCCAGGAGATGCACCGCGAGACGCGATCGGACCGCGACATCCTGACGATCGGAGAGAGCTGGTCGGTCAGCCGCGAGACGGCGCCGCTCTATTGCGGGCGCGACCGGGCGGAACTCGACATGGTCTTCCAGTTCAACCACATCACCCGGCAATGGGACCCCGAGCATGGCAAGTGGCGTCCGCGCCCCTTCGACCTGGTGGCGTTCAAGGAAGAGCTGTTCGGCTGGCAGGAGGCGCTGGCCGAGGATGGCTGGAACTCCCTCTTCCTGACCAATCATGACCTGCCGCGGCAGGTCTCGAAATACGGCGACGACGGCGAATACCGGGTGCGGTCGGCCAAGTGCCTGGCGACGATGCTGCACCTGATGAAGGGGACGCCCTTCGTCTATCAGGGCGAGGAGATCGGGATGACGAATATCCGCTTCTCCCGGCTGGACCAGTTCCGCGACCTGGAGACGCTGGGCCTCTTCGAGGCCGAGATCGCGGCGGGCGTGTCGGCCGAGGAATTCATCGCCGGCGCCAACGTGAACGGGCGCGACAATTCCCGCACGCCGGTGCAATGGACCGCGGGCGAACATGCCGGGTTCAGCAGCGGCACGCCCTGGATCGAGGTCAATTCCAACCACGCCACCATCAACGTCGACGATGACCGGGCCGCGCCCGACGGGGTCATCGCCCATTACCGCCGACTGATCGAGCTGCGCCGGTCGTACCGGATCGTCAGCCATGGCCGGTTCGAGGGGGCCGCGCCGGAGCACCCCCAGGTGGTGGCCTATGCCCGTCACCTGGACGGGCAGCGCCTGGCCGTGATCGCCAACCTGAGCGGCGACACGGTCGATTTCGACGTGCCCGAGGAGATCGCGACCGCCGGGGAATGCCTGTCCCATACCGCGGACCCGCGCAGCGCCGTCGCGGGCCGGCTGTCGCTGCTGCCGTGGGAGGCGGTCGCGGTGCTGGGGGCCGGAGGTTGAGCGCGGCACGGCTTGTGCCCGGGGGCGCTTTCGCGCGATGACGGGGCCATGCCCCGCGACGAGCCTTCCCGCGCCTTCCTCGGTGTCGACCGGTCCCTGACCGGGCGCATCTGGGTCGGTCCGGACCCCGAACAGGAGCGCCTCTGCGAGGCCATGGTGCAGGAGACGGGGCTGCCCGAGGCCGTGGCCCGCGTCCTGTGCCGCGCGGGCATCGCGCCCGAGGGGGCCGGGGCCTATCTTGCCCCGGCGATTCGGGACCTGCTGCCCGATCCGCTGACCCTGAAGGACATGGGGGAGGCGGCGGACCGGGTCATCGGCGCGCTCGACCGCCACGAGCGGGTCGCCGTCTTCGGCGATTACGACGTGGACGGGGGCGCCTCGGCGGCGCTCCTGCTGACGTGGTTCCGCGCCATGGGGCGGGAGGCGACGCTCTATATTCCCGACCGGATCGACGAGGGCTATGGCCCCAACGCCCCCGCGATGGCGCGCCTTGCGCGCGACCACGCGCTGATCGTCTGCGTCGATTGCGGCACCGTGTCCCACGCGCCGGTGGCCGCGGCGGTGGAGGCGGGGGCCCAGGTGGTGATCCTCGACCACCATTTGGGCGGCGAGACGCTGCCCGACGCGGTGGCGGTCGTAAACCCCAACCGGCAGGACGAGCCGGGCGATCTGGGCCATCTCTGCGCCGCCGCGGTTGTCTTCCTCCTCCTCGTCGAGGTGAATCGGCGGCTGCGGGGGCGGGGGGTGAGCGGGCCCGACCTGATGGGGATGCTCGACCTGGTGGCGCTCGCGACGGTGGCCGACGTGGCGCCGCTCGTCGGGGTGAACCGCGCGCTGGTGCGCCGCGGGCTGGACGTGATGCGCGGGCGCGGCCGGCCGGGGCTCGCCGCGCTCGCCGATGTCTCGCGCCTTGCGACGGCGCCGACGGCCTATCACCTGGGCTATGTGCTGGGGCCGCGGATCAATGCCGGTGGGCGCATCGGGCAGGCGGACATGGGCGCGCGCCTGCTTGCCACACAGAGCCCGGGCGAGGCCGCGACGCTGGCCGAACGGCTCGACGCGGTGAACACCGAGCGACGCGAGGTCGAGGCCGCGGTCCGGGAGGCCGCGCTGGCCCAGGCCGAGGCGCGGGGCGCGGACGGCCCGCTGGTCTGGGCCGCCGGCGAGAACTGGCACCCCGGCGTCGTGGGGATCGTCGCGGCGCGGCTGAAGGAGGCGACGGGCCGGCCCGCCGTGGTGATCGGGATCGAGAACGGTGTGGGCAAGGGGTCGGGGCGGTCGATCGCGGGCGTCGACCTCGGCGCCGCGGTGCAGCGCATTGCCCGCGAGGGATTGCTGGAGCGGGGCGGTGGCCATCGCATGGCCGCAGGCCTGACGGTCGCCGCCGACCGGATCGCGCCCGCGATGGAGCGGCTGGGCGAATTGCTGGCCCGCCAAGGCGCGGGCGCCGGAGAGGCGCGCGACCTGGTCCTGTCGGGACTCCTGATGCCGTCGGGCGCGACGCCGGACCTGATCGAGACGCTGGAACGCGCGGGCCCCTACGGGATGGGCGCGCCCGCGCCGCGCTTCGCCTTCGCGGCGTGCCGGATCGCCCATGCCAAGCGGGTGGGCGCCGCGCACCTGAAGCTGAGCGTGACGGATGGCAGCGGGCCGCGGCTGGACGCGATCGTCTTCGGCGCCTTCGACGGGCCGCTGGGCCCCGCGCTGGAGGGGCATAACGGCGCCCGATTCCATCTGGCGGGCCGGCTGGAACTCAACCATTGGCAGGGCCGGGCGCGGGTGCAGCTTCGGGTGGAGGACGCCGCTTTCGCGACCGGGTGAGGCTCAGGCGACGCGGGCATCCTTTCGCGGACCCTCGTCGCCGCCGCTCGCGTCGTCCTCGTCGTCTTCCTCCTCGTCATCCGCGTCGCGGCGGCCGCGCAGCTCGTCGTATTTCGCCGACAACGCGCTTTCGAGCTCGGCGTTGAGCGCACGGGCGCGTTCCATGTAGGGCTCGTTCTTGGAGATCGGGACGCCGGGCTTCCACAGATCGGCGAGCTCGCGCAGAGCCGACCGGTCGATCTTGAAGAACGCCTTTTCCAGCTCGGCGGCCTCGAATTCGCTGAGGCCGATATTCTCGAGCACGTAGCGCCCCGCGCGCAGCGAGCTGTCGAAGACCTCCCGCACGATGTCGTCGGCCCCCGCCCGGTAGAGCTCGTAGACGTGGTTGCGATCGTAGGCCCGGGCGATGATGTGCAGGTCGGGCCGGGCCTTTCGGGCGAACTTCACCAGGCTGGTGACGTTCTTGGGGTCGTCCATGGTCACGACCAGCACCTTGGCGGTGCCGAGACCGGCCGCGTGCAGGAGTTCGGGACGGGTCGGATCGCCGAAGAACCCCTTGAAGCCGAACTTCCGCATCAGCTGGATCGTGTCGAGATCGTGGTCGAGCACGATCGTCTCGAACCCGGCGAGCTGCAGCATCCGGTTCACCACCTGCCCGAACCGACCGATGCCGGCGATGATGATCTGGCTCTGCTCGTCGATCTCGTCGGCCTGGGGCCGGGCCGTCTCCATGCTCTCGCTGACGCGCTTGTTGATCTGCTCCCAAAGGATGAAGAAGAGCGGGGTCAGGAGCATGGACATGGCCACCACGAGGAGGATCATCTCGCTCAGGTCCTGGCCGATCACGCCGGTCTGGAGGGAGAAGGAGGTCAGGACGAAGCCGAACTCTCCCGCCTGCGCGAGCCCCAGCGTGAAGAGCCACCTGTTCCGCCGCCCCAGGTCGAATGCCTGCGCCAGGCCGTAGAGGACGGCGCCCTTCACCAGCATCAGCGCCAGCGTCAGGAACAGGATCTGAAAGGGCGATTCGAAAAAGCGCGGAAACGAGATGCCGGCGCCCACGGTGATGAAGAACAGCCCCAGGAGCAGGCCCTTGAACGGTTCGATGTCGGATTCGATCTCGTGCCGGAATTCGGAATTGGCAAGCACCACGCCGGCGAGGAACGCGCCCAGCGCCGGCGACAGACCGACGAGCGACATCACGTAGGCGATGGAGATGACGATGAGGAGCGACAGCGCGGTGTAGAGTTCGCGCAGCCGCGCCCGGTGGATATAGCGGAAGACCGGTCGCGTGCCGAAGACGCCGGCCACGACGATCGCGCCGACGGCGGCCAGGGTCAGCAGGGTGATGCCCCAGTTCGGCAGCGCCTCGATCAGGTTCGTCACCCGCTCGGCGTGGTCGCCGGCCGTGGTCTCGCCCCCCACGAGGCCAGCCTCGTTCCCGCCATGGCCGCCGCCGCCACCGCCGTGGCCGTCGCCGCTGGGCGCCATGCCGCTGCCGAGGAGCGGGAGCAGGGCCAGCATCGGGATCACCGCGATGTCCTGCGTCAGCAGGACCGAGAACGAGGACCGCCCGCCCGCCGTCTGCATAAGGCGCTTCTCGTCCAGCGTCTGCAGCACGATCGCTGTGGAGGAGAGCGAGAAGATCATGCCGATCGCGATCGCCTGGTTGGTCGGCTGGCCCAGAAGATAGGCGACCCCCGCCACCAGGCCCGCGGTGATCAGGACCTGCGACCCCCCCAGCCCCACCAGCCGGTGCCGCATGTTCCAGAGCGCCTTCGGGTCCAGTTCAAGACCGATCAGGAACAGCATCATGACGACGCCGAATTCGGCGAAATGCTGCAGGTCGCGGGTTTCGGCACCGACCAGCCCGAAGACCGGGCCGATCAGGATGCCGGCGGCCAGATAGCCCAGCACCGATCCGAGCCCCAGGCGCGCCGCGATCGGCACGGATATGACGGCGGCGGAGAGGTAGATGGTGGCCTGGAAGAGGAAGCTTTCCATTCTGTCTCCGTCGGGGATTGCCCGTTTGCGCGGCCCGGAGGTCCGGAGCGCGGGAATGCGGCCCGGAACGAAGCGCCTAGCCGCGCGGCATCGACAGGCGCACTGTTTGGCCGCGCTTGGTATAGTGCAATTCGTCGCTGCCGATCGCACCGATCTGGCCGCCGTCGATCCGGTCGCCGATCTTGACCTTCACGAAGCGTCCGTTCGCCAGCCGCACCAGGGCGCGGCGATTGGACTGGGTGCCGTAGACGCCGATGAGATTGATCTGGTTCAGCTGCAGCTTTCCCTGACCGCTCGTGCCCGACGCCGACGCACTGCTCGACGGCGGCGCGGGCGGCGCGGCCGGCGGCTCCGCCCGCGCGACGCGGACCGGAGCGTCAGCCTCGCCTCCGGCCGAGGCGGACAATCCGCCGGGCCGGGAATCGGGGCGGAGCGAGCGGGCGATGGCGAAGGCCGCCTCAGCCCCGGCGGAGGGGGTGGCCTCGTCCCCCGGGACCGGGGCCGTCACGTCCCGGGCGGAAAGGGCGGCGACTACGTCGGCCACCACGGCATCGGTGGCCGCGGCGCCCTCGGACGGGGGCGCCGTCGCGCGCGGGGGACGCGGGCGGGGGGGCACGCGGCCCGCCGCAATGTCGGCCCCCGCGAGGTCGGCGGTGCCTGACAGGGCCCGGGCCGTGGCCTCGGCAAGGGATTGCGTCCGGTCGGGGGTGATGTCCGCCGCGGCGCCGGTCCGGGGGCGCGCCGGGGGAATGCGCGGCGGCGGGCCGGCGGTGACACCGATCCCCGGAGTCTCGGGTATGGCGGGGGCGGCGGTCGGACGATTGGGTGCGGGCGGTGGAACCACCGCCGGTCGCCCTTGCGTCACGCGCGGCGCCGCCGGGGATTCGGCCCGCTCGGCCGGCACGGTGTCGCCCGGATCGCCGGCCACCGCGCCCGGCGGGGAAAGGAGCGACACGGGAAGGACGATTTCGGGATCGGACATGGCCACGTCCGCCTCAGGGGCAGGGGCCGCATCGGGCCCGACGGGCGAATCGGCGGCGGGGGCCGTATCGAGCGCGGGGTTCGGCAGATCGGCGGCACGGGGCGGACTGCCGCCCGGGGCGGTTCCGGTCGTGCCCGGCGACGGGCCGAAGTCCGGGGGCGCGGCCGTGGCCTCCACGGGGGCGTCCGGTGCGGTTGGCGCCAAGGGCTCGGCGGTGGCGGCCTCCTCGGCTTGTGGCTGGCGGTCCGCCAGGCTGGCGATCCTGTCGGGCTCGGTCGTGCCGAAGCCAAGGAAGTACGCCGCCCAGACCCCGGTGGCGACCACCATCGCGACCGCCACTCCCAGGATCGCGGGGGCGAGCGCGGAGCGCGCCGGTTCGGGATCGTCGGATAGGTCTGGGAGACCGTCCGCCTCGATCTCGTCCCGCGAGGGCCTGATCGGCGTCCCGGTCGGCACCGGACCGCCGGCCGGGGCGGCCGCGGCGGGGCCGATCCGCAGGGCCGGGCCGAGCCGGGCACCGCCGACCGCGCGGGGATCGGGTCGCGAATCCGGCCCCGATGCGGCGGCCGGGGCGGGAGGTGCCTCTTCGTCCGGCGCGGCGCGGCCTGGGGCGCCGAAATCGGGCTGCCCCGGAAAGCCCTTGCTGGGCGCATGCGCCGACAGACGCACCGGATCGAACCCGTGGGCGCGGGCGAAGCGCTCGGCCTCGCGCAGGGTCGCGCTGCGGATCGCGGCGACGTGAAGCTTGCCATCCCGGCCGAGCGCCCAATCGGATGCGAGATCCGCGCCCGCCGCGGGGGACAGGCCCTGGAGCGCCCGGCGCACCCGGTGCGCGCGCTGGACCGTTGTCTCGCCCTCGACGGCATCGAGCGCGGTGACGAGCAGTTCCTCCGACGGCATCAGGAGCGTCGCGGGAACAAGCCCGTCGGCGTGGCCGTCGGCGCGGCGGCGTAGGTCGTCGAGCCGGGCGCCGAATTGCGGATCGTCGAGGCCGACCTCTCCGATCGGCTCCGCTTCCGTCCCCGAACCTGTCAGAAGACGGACGCCGTCGCGGGAAAAGTCGAGCACATACGGTGTGTTCATGGCGACAAGTCTATCACATCCGCGCAGGGGCAGTAGCGGAAACCTTCGAATTCGACGCATCCTAGCGCAGGTTTTCCCGCGTGGGAAGAAAACGCGGGGGGGGCGCGGTCCGGGACCGGAAGACGGCCCGGCGGCCCGCCCGAACTGCAAGGAGAACGAGATGCGAGCATTGACGATCGCCGCGGCGCTGGTCGCGGCCCTGCCGGTCCTGGCACAGGCGCAGGAGGACCCGGGCACCCTGGCGGTGACGGGCGAGGGCCGCGTCGCGGTCGAGCCGGACATGGCGCGAATCCGGCTTGGCGTGGGTGCCGAGGCCGAAGAGGCGGGCGCCGCCGCCGCGGCGCTGGCGGAGGCGCTGCGCCCGGTCCTCGACGGGTTGACGGGCGCGGGCATCGCCCCCGCCGACATCCAGACGGGTTCGTTGCAGTTGGGGCCCGTCTATGCGGAGGCCGAAAGCCGGCCCGGCGCGCCGCCCGAGATCGCCGGCTACCGCGCCGAGAGCCTTCTGACCGTGACCGTGCGCGATATCGGCGCGATCGGCGAGATCCTCGACGCGGCGGTCGGCGACGGCGCCAACCGGCTCGACGGGATCGCGTTCACGCTGTCCGAGCCACAGGCCACGGAGGATGCGGCACTGGCCGCCGCGGTCGCCGACGCGCTCCGCAAGGCGCAGATCGCGAGCACTGCCGCCGGCCGCACGCTGGGACCGATCCTGGAGATCGTCGAGGCGCAGGACAGCGGACCGGGGCCGGAGATGATGCGGATGAGCGCCGCGTCGGACATGCCCGTGGCCCTGGGAACGGTCGAGGCCACGGCCCGGGTCACGGTGACATACGCGCTCGGGGAGTGAGCCCCGCCGGTCAGGCGGTCGCCCGGTCGAGCGCCTGATCGAGATCCGCGATCAGGTCGTCGGCGTCCTCGATTCCGATCGAGAGCCGCACCACCTCCGGATCGGCGCCGGCGGCGCGTTGCTGGTTCTCCTCCAGCTGGCGATGGGTGGTCGAGGCGGAGTGGATGATGAGGCTGCGCGTGTCGCCGAGGTTCGCGACGTGGCTGAAGAGTTCCACGGCGTCGATCAGCTTGACGCAGGCTTCGTAGCCGCCCTTCACCGCGAAGGTGAAGAGACTGCTCGCCCCCCTGGGGCAGATCCGCGCCACCCGGTCGAAATAGGGCGAACTCTCCAGCCCGGCATAGGTCACGCGGTCGACCCGCGGATCGGATTCAAGCCACTTTGCGACCTTCACCGCGTTGGCGACGTGCCGTTCCATCCGCAGCGACAGCGTCTCGATCCCCATGAGCGTGTAATGCGCCGCCTGGGGGTTCAGCGTCATGCCGAGGTCGCGCAGCCCGATGGCGATGCCGTGGAAGGTGAAGGCCAGCGGCCCGAACGTCTCGTGGAACTTGAGGCCGTGATAGGCGGGCTCGGGATCGGCGAGCGAGGGGAACTTGCCCGAGGCCGACCAGTCGAAATTGCCCGAATCGACCACGCAGCCGCCCGTGACGGTGCCGTTCCCGGTCAGGAACTTCGTCAGCGAATGGACGACCAGCGTCGCCCCGTGCTCGATCGGCCGGCAGAGATACGGCGTGGCCGTCGTGTTGTCGACGATCATCGGCAGGCCCACCTCCCGCGCGATCTCTCCGACCGCATCTAGGTCGGTGATGTAGCCCCCCGGATTGGCCACGGATTCGCAGAAGATCGCCCGCGTGTCGTCGTCCACCGCCCCGCGCACCGCGTCGAGATCGTCGAAATCCACGAACTTGGCCGACCAGCCGAACCGCTTGATGGTCTGGGTCATCTGCGTGACCGTGCCGCCATAGAGCCGGGTGGAGATGACGATGTTCTTCCCCGGCGCCATCAGCGGGAACAGCGCCAGGATCTGCGCCGAGTGCCCCGAGGCGGTGCAGACCGCGCCCACGCCCCCCTCGAGCGTCGCGACCCGTTCCTGCAGGACGGCGACGGTGGGGTTCGTCAGCCGCGAATAGATGAACCCGACCTCCTGCAGGTTGAAGAGCGCGGCGGCATGGTCGGCGTCGCGGAAGACATAGGCCGTGGATTGGTAGATCGGCGTCTGCCGCGCGCCCGTCGCCGGGTCGGGCCGGGCGCCGGCATGGATCTGCAGCGTGTCGAACCCGTAGGTCTTGTCTGGCATCGGAACCTCCTCCTGAATGTCGCGGGCGACGGTAGGCGAGGGGCTGATGCAGGACAACGGCCCGGCAGGGCGTCACTCGAGCCGGCCGATCGCGGCGGGCGCCATCTCGCGCTCGAGCTTGCGGCGCATGGCGCGCTCGAAATTCGCGAATCCGTCCGCGATCTCGACGAAGGCGCCGGGCCCGCGCAGCACCTCGTCGCGGTAGAAGGCGACCACGTCCTCCGCCGCGCCGGCGATCGGCAGGCCGTTCACCGTGATCTCGTCGAAGGGAAAATGCGCGTAGGCCTGCGCGGGCCCGAAACCCTCGTTGCCGATGCCGTCACCCGAGAGATCGAGGGTGCGGGACAGGCAGTCGGGCCCCGCCCCGAACCGGGAGAGGGCATGGGCCAGGGCGTAGCCCACTGCGGTGGGAAAGTCCGCCGTGCCGCGCGCCGAGCCCGCGATGCGCGCCGCGGCCCGCTCGATCGCGGCTTGGTCGGTCAGCGGGGTCCAGTCGAGCAGGGTGGCCTGCTGCCAGCGGCCCGACCATTCGAAGACGGACAGGGCGACCCAGTCGCCCGGCACCGCCAATGCCGCGCGGCGGACCGGTGCGGAGCGCAAAGCCGCGGCCAGCCCCTGCTGCTGGAGCGCGTCCTCGGACGGGTCGACCGAGGCCGACACGTCGAGCCCCAGCACCAGCGCCAGGCGGCACGCCGCCGCGGCGGGGCCGCAAGACAGCCCCGCCGCGAGCGCCAGCCCTACCAGGAGCCGGTGTTTTCCATGCTGGCCCACGGCTCCTGCGGCTCCTTCGCGTCGCCCCGCTGCAGCAATTCGACCGAGATGTTGTCGGGCGAGCGCACGAAGGCCATGTGGCCGTCGCGGGGCGGCCGGTTGATGGTCACGCCGTTCGACTGCAGCTCCTCGCAGAGCGCGTAGATGTCGTCGACGCGATAGGCGAGGTGGCCGAAATGGCGGCTGTCGTCGGGCAGCTTGTCGTCGCCGTCCCAGTTATAGGTGATCTCCACGTCGTTGTGGCCGTCCATCTGCTCGGGCGGCGCCATGAAGACGAGGGTGAAGCGCCCCTCCTCGCTCTCCTTGCGCTGGCGCTCTTCCAGGCCCAGCATCTCGAAGAAGGCCATCGTCTTCTCCAGGTCCTTGGATCTCACCATCGTGTGCAGGTATTCGATGCTCATCGGGTCCTCCGGTTTCGGGGTTTCGGGGCGATCTAGGCGCCGCCGGGGGAGTATCCACGTCGGCCCCGTCGTTCCACCGCCGCGCGATCCCCGCTAGGACTGTCCCCGACTCACATGGACAGGACCGCCTCATGCCGCTGACGCCGGAACAACAGGCCGAGATCGACGCCCAGAGGGCCGAGCCCCGCGAGACCCTGCGCGCCACGGCGCCCGGCATGGAGCGGCACCTTTATGCCGCGCGGCCCTGCCTCGACCACGGATTCGTGCGCGTCATCGACTACATGGGCGACGACGCGGCCATCGTGCAGGCGGCGCGCGTCTCCTACGGGCGGGGGACGAAGGCTGTCTCGAACGACGCGGGCCTCATCAACTACCTGATGCGGCACTGGCATTCGACGCCGTTCGAGATGTGCGAGATCAAGCTGCACGTGAAGCTGCCCGTCTTCGTCGCGCGGCAATGGATCAGGCATCGCACGGCGAACGTGAACGAGTATTCCGCCCGCTACTCCGTCCTCGACCGGGAATTCTACATCCCCGCGCCCGAGCACCTCGCGGCGCAATCCAGCCAGAACAACCAGGGCCGGGGGGAGATCCTGGAGGGGGAGGAGGCGCAGCGCGTCCTCGACCACCTGCGGGACGACGCGAACCGCGCCTACGACCATTACGAGGAGATGCTGGGCACCGAGGGCCAGCAGGGCCTCGCACGCGAACTCGCCCGCATGAACCTGCCCATGAACGTCTATACGCAATGGTACTGGAAGACGGATCTGCACAACCTCTTCCATTTCCTGCGCCTGCGCGCCGACCCCCACGCGCAATACGAGATCCGCGTCTATGCCGACGCTATCGCCGAGGCGGTGCGCGACTGGGTTCCCCTCGCCTTCGCCGCCTTCGAGGAGCACCGCCTGGGCGGCGTGCATCTGTCGAAGGGCGCGCTGGCCGTGGTGAAACGCATGGTCGCCGGGGTGGAGGTGACGCAGGAGAATAGCGGGTTGAGCAAGCGGGAATGGGGGGAGGTTATGGAGGTGATCAAGAAGGGCGCATAGCATTGAGTCATGCGTTGGATGGAAGAGAAATCACAGCCCATAATGGAATAACACTAATCGCCCGTACCATCCCCAAAAATTAAATATCCTCCGAAATCTGTTTTTCTTTGGTCTGTAATGGCTTCGAAGTGCTCAGCTACACCACTTCGGTACCTAACGCAAAGAGCCGTGCGGAACTTACTACTTTCCTCTCTCACCTTGATTAGATGTGATGGGTCGCATCCTATAACAAATCGTTCGGCTGCTTTTGCTATTTGCTCGTTTATTCCCGATGTGTATTTCCGATCTCTAGGGGCGTCATAATAGGATATTGAGCCTGAGTCATTTTTTCCTGCACCTCCAAGTGGACGAATGACTGCAGACTTGGGTGAAAGTGGTGTAAGGTATCCTCCAAATTCATCTGATACTTTGACTATAACTCGAGGGTGATCAGATGTAATGAATTTCGATGTCCCTGTATGTCGTACTATTCTCCAGTCCTCTTTTTGAATATTATCCCGCCATTGATCAAAATTTCTGGTTGCTTCCGCCTGAAATATTTTTTTCACCCGGTCAGTTGCGAGCGAATGATGATTTTTTAGAAGATCGTCTATTGCCCTATAGGAGTCTATTGGAATATAGGTGCCGTCCGGGTAGGTTGCACCTATTCGATTTGGGTTGCTGGGCACTTGATTGTAGAAAATAGTTTTAGCAATATTCGCTATGTTTCTAGCTACAGCTAAGCGCATTCCTGAAGGGGAGTAAAATTGTACAAAAATAAAAAAATCGACAAGAACAGCCTTTATACTTTGGGTAATCTTTTCGCCTTTATCAATCTTTGAAATCGCTTCCGCGAGCTTATTCTCCATAGGGATAATAAGGTTTTCTATTAGTCGTTCCGGAGCCAAGTTTTCATTATAACTATTATTTACGGCAAAGCATATGCTTTTAGCAGATCGGCGACGAACGACATTCGTCTTCTTGTCGAATACGGAATGCATTTCGCTTTTATTGACGTACCATCTCTTAAGATATGTTTGGGGAAAGTAGTGATCGTCAGACATTCTGAATTTCGTATTTATAAATAAAAACTGCGACGAAATTATTTATCTTTAAATGCATCTAGCGCAGGGATTGAACTGATTAAACCGAAAGCCGCCGCCCCGAAGGACGGCGGCCACCTCTCTGATCACTCCCGCGCGACCTGCGCCAGGAGTTGCGCGTTGCCGCCCGAGGCGGTCGTGTCGATGCAGAGATGCCGCTCGTGCATCACGTCCGACACAATCACCGCACCGGTCTGGAGCCTGAGGAGCGGCCCCTCGCGCTTCGCCAGCTGCCTGGCGTAGGTCCGCGCCGTCTCCTCGTCGCCCCACCAGATGGCGGAGCCGAATTCCGGCTCGGCGGACAGCTCCACCTCGCCCGAGGGCAAGCGGGCGGTGCCGCCCAGGCGCTCCACGTCGGCCTTCTGTCGCGCCTTGTCGTCGTCGGTCGGCCCGAGGCACAGGACCGCCGGGCGCGGCACCAGGTGCAGGCGGTTCGATTCCCCCGTCGGCCCGGGCAGGTCGAACACCGTCTCGGGCGCCTCCTCGGGGCGCACGGGCTTCTGGAACCGCTCGACATAGAACGGCCCGCCCGCCTTCGGCCCCGTGCCCGACAGCTTCTCGCCGCCGAAGGGCTGCGAGGCGACGATGGCGCCGATCTGGTTGCGGTTGACGTAGAGGTTGCCGCATTCGATCCGGTCGGTGATGTATTGCACCCGGTCGTCGATCCGCGTGTGCAACCCGAAGGTCAGCCCGTATCCGCGCCCGTTGATCGCCCCGATCACGTCGTCGATCTTCGTCGCCTTGAAGGTGGCGAGGTGAAGGACGGGGCCGAAAACCTCCCTCTCGATCGCCTCGATCCCCTTCACCCGGATCAGCGCCGGCGCCAGGAACGACCCGCGATCCGGCGCCGTGGTCTGGTGCAGGAGCCGCCCCTCGTCCCTGGCCCTGGCGACATACTCCGCGATGGGCCCGTGCGCCTCGTCGTCGATCAGCGGCCCGCTGTCGGAATGGAGCATCCAGGGATCGTCCACGCAGAAGGCGTCCATCGCGCCGGACAGCATCTCGATGAACTTGTCCGCGATGTCCTCCTGCACATAGACGACCCGGCAGGCCGAGCATCGCTGTCCCGCCGACTGGAACGCCGACTGCAGCAGGTCCCTGACCGCCTGCTCGGGCAGGGCGGTCGAATCCACGATCATCGCGTTCAGCCCCCCGGTCTCCGCGATCAGCGGTGCGCCCGGCGCGCAGTTCTGGGCCATGGCCTCTTTGATCTTCGACGCGGTCTCGGTCGATCCGGTGAAGGCCACCCCGTCCACGCGGGCGTCCGAGGTCAGCGCCGCGCCGACCTCGCCGCCGCCCGGCAGCAGCTGCAGCACCTCGGCCGGAACGCCCGCCTCGTGCATCAGCCGCGCGCCCAGATGCGCGATCAGCGTCGTCTGCTCGGCGGGCTTGGCCAGAACTGCGTTTCCGGCCGCCAGCGCCGCGGCGATCTGCCCGGTGAAGATGGCGAGCGGGAAGTTCCAGGGGCTGATGCAGACGAACCGCCCCAGGGGCTCGCTCTCCAGCCGCTTCGCCTCCTCGGCATAGTAGAGCAGGAAGTCCACCGCCTCGCGCAGCTCCGCCACCGCATCGGGCAGGGTCTTGCCCGCCTCCCGCGCCAGCACCGCGAAGATCTCCCCGAAATTCGCCTCGTAGTGCCGCGCGACCTTCTTCAGGATCTCCGACCGTTCCTCGGCCGAGGCGGTCCAGGTCCTGGCCGCCGTCAACGCCGTCTCCACGTCATCGGTCGAGGCATGGCGCGTCCGCCCCACCACCTCCTCGGGATCGGCGGGATTGCGAACCTCGATCTCCCGCTCGGGCTGCGCCTCGCCGGCGATCCGCGGGCCGCACTCGAAGGGCCGGGTCCGGAACGGCTCCCGCGCGGTGTCGATCTCCTCCAGGTGATCCGGCGCCGTCAGGTCCCAGCCCCGCGAATTCTCCCGCACCGGCAGGAAGATGTCCGTCCCCGGCGTCACCATCGGCGTCCGGTCGAGCTTCTCGAACGGGTCCGCCGCGACCTTCTCCGGCGGCACCTCCTCGTCCACGATCTGGTTCACGAAGCTCGAATTGGCCCCGTTCTCCAGCAGCCGCCGCACCAGATAGGCAAGCAGGTCCACATGCTGCCCCGTGGGCGCATAGATCCGGCAGCGGATGCCGCGATCCTCCATCAAGAGGTCATAGAGCGTCTCGCCCATGCCGTGGAGCCGCTGGAACTCGTATTCCTCCTTCTTCACTCCCATCTGCCCCACCATGTGCAGCACCGCCGCGACGGTATGGGCATTGTGGGTCGCGAATTGCGGATAGATCCGGTCGCGGTGACGCAGGAGCTTCCGCGCATTGCCGATGAAGCTCACGTCCGAGGCGGGCTTGCGGGTGAAGACCGGGAACCGCTCCATCCCGTCCTGCTGGGCGAGCTTGATCTCGGTGTCCCAATAGGCGCCCTTGACCAGGCGAACCATCAGCCTGCGGTCCAGCCGCTCGGCGGTGGCGACGATCCAGTCGAGCGCCGCCTCGCTGCGCGGCCCGAAGGCCTGGATGACGAAGCCGAACCCGTCCCAGCCCGCGAGCCGCTCGTCGGCCAAGACGCGCTCGATCACCTCGAGCGACAGGGTCAGGCGGTCCTGCTCCTCGGCGTCGACGTTGAACCCGATCTGGAGCTTGGCGGCCTTGGCGGCCAGGTCGGCCACGATCGGCGTCAGTTCCTCCAGCACGCTGTCGCGATGGGCCATCTCGTAGCGCGGATGCAGGGCGGAGAACTTGACCGAGATGCCGGGATTGGTCGCGATGTCACCCTTGGTCGCGCGCTTCGCCATCTGCTCGATCGCGTGGTCGTAGGATTTCCGGTACCGCTCGGCATCCTCGAAGGTGCGCGCCGCCTCGCCCAGCATGTCGTAGGAGTAGGTATAGCCCTTCTCCTCCTGCTTGCGGGCACGCTCCATCGCCTTCTCGATGCTTTCGCCCAAGACGAATTGCCGCCCCATGGCCTTCATCGCCTGGCCGGTCGCCTGGCGGATCACCGGTTCTCCCAGCCGGCGGATCGCGCCGCGCAGGGCCTTCAACGGCCGCTTGTCGTTGTCGTCGAGGACCCGGCCCGTCAGCATCAGCCCCCAGGTGGAGGCGTTGACGAGCGACGAGGAGGAATGGCCCAGATGCTCGTTCCACTTGCCGGGCGTGATCTTGTCCTCGATCAGCTCGTCCATGGTCTCGGCGTCGGGGACACGCAGCAGCGCCTCGGCCAAGCACATGAGCGCGATGCCCTCGTCGGTCGACAGGCCGTATTCGGCCAGGAACACCTCCATCAGGCCCGGATCGCCGCTCTTGCGGATGCGCTTGACCAGGGTGACCGCCGCGTCGCTGATCTCCTTGCGGTCCTCGGCGGACAGGTCGGCATCGGCGATCAGGCGCTGCAGGACCTTCTCAGCATCCGGATAGGGTGAAATCGGCAGCACCGGCGGTGGCATTGTCGTATCGCGTGGCATTGCGGCTCCCTCTGTGTCGTCTTAACCACTCTAGTTAACCACTCTAGCCCGAAACCGCGCTCGGCACAGCAACAGATCCGCACGAAAAGTCACCGATTGGCGTCGAAAATGCCGTTTTCGCCCCCGTTTCGCGCGCCGGAGGCGGTGTTCGGGGCCTTCGCGCCGGCTGATGGCGACCGGAGCGCTGGAACCCATGCGGCGACGGGCCGCGTTACCGACCGACCCACCCGCAAGGAGATATCCATGCCCGCCACCGAAATCGGCACCGCCAGAATCCCGTCGCTGGGGCTCGGAACGTTCCAGATGGAGAGCGGACAGACCGCCGACCTGGTTCGCGCGGCCCTCGCCGAGGGGTACCGGCACATCGACACCGCGCAGGCCTATGGCAACGAGGAGGAGGTCGGGCAGGGGATCCGCGATGCGGACGTGCCCCGCGACCAGGTGTTCCTGACCACCAAGATCCTGCCCGACCGCCACGACGCGGCGGATTTCAAGCGTGCCGCGCAGGAATCGCTGAAGAAGCTCGGGACCGATTACGTCGACCTTCTGCTGCTGCACTGGCCGTCGAAGGACGTGCCGCTGACCGAGACGCTGCCGGTGCTCGACGCGCTGATCGATGCCGGCCATGTCCGTTTCGGGGGCGTGTCGAACTTCACCATCGCCCACCTGGAGCAGGCGACGAGCGTCATGTCGCACCCGGTCGCCACCAACCAAGTGGAGTACCACCCCTTCATCCCCCAGGCGAAGCTGATGGCCGCGATGGAGGGGATGGGCATTCCGTTCGAGGCCTATTCGCCGCTGGCCCGCGGCCAGGTGCTCGAGGACGACACACTGAAGGAGATCGCGGCGAAGCACGACGCGAACCCCGCGCAGATCTCGGTCGCCTGGATCCTGGCGAAGGGCGGCGTGGCCATTCCCAAGACCTCGACGCACGAGCGGCTGGCCCCGAACCTCGCGGCCGCCGAGATCAGCCTGTCGGACGACGAGATCGCGCGGATCGACGGCCTGTCGCGCCCTGACGGCCGCATCATCTCGCCCGACAGCACGGCGCCGGACTGGGACGATTGAGTTCCGCCGCGTCCCGCTTGGCCACCGGCCGCCGCCCGGGCTAGATGCCCGGGCAAGACGGGAGGGGGCCATGCAGCCATTCGAAAACCTGAGCGTTCCCGCCATCGCAGCCCCGATGTTCCTGACATCGGGGCCAGATCTGGTCGTGGAATGCTGCCGCGCGGGGGTGCTGGGTACCTTCCCGGCGTTGAACCGGCGGAGCAGCGAGGGGTTCGGCGAGTGGCTGACCGAGATCGAGGCGCGGCTGGCCGAGGCCGATAACCCCGCCCCCTATGGCGTCAACCTCATCGTCCACCGCACCAACCCGCGGGTGGAGCCGGACCTGAAGCTTTGCGTCGAACACAAGGTGCCGCTCGTCATCACGTCGCTCGGCGCGGTCAAGGAGGTCGTGGATGCGGTCCATTCCTATGGCGGGCTGATCTTTCACGACGTGATCAAGACGCGCCATGCCGAGAAGGCGGTGGCGGCCGGCGTGGACGGGCTGATCGCCGTCTGCGCCGGCGCGGGCGGGCATGCCGGCACGCTGTCGCCGTTCGGCTTCCTGCCCGAGATCCGGTCCTTCTTCGACGGGACTATCGTGCTGGCCGGGGGGATCTCCAACGGGGCGCAGATCGCCGCCGCGCGCGCGATGGGCGCGGATCTCGCCTATCTGGGCACGCGGTTCATCGCGACCGAGGAATCGCTCGTCACGCCCCAGAACAAGGACATGATCCTGGGCTCCAGGGCCGGCGACATCGTCTACACGCCGAAGATCTCGGGGGTGAACGCCAACTTCATGCGCGCCTCGGTGGAGGCGGCGGGCATCGACCTCGACGCCGCGCCCGATCACGCGGGCATGGACATGGGGGAGGAGCGCAAGGCGTGGAAGTCGATCTGGTCGGCTGGGCACGGCGTCGCCGCGATCGACGACATCCTGCCGGCCGGGGAATTGTGCGCCCGGCTGGGGCGGGAATACCGCGCGGCCTGCGCGCGGCTGGGCCGCGAGGCCTGACCGGCCCCGCGGCACGGCAGCGTCAGGCCGCCGCCTTGCGGGAGATCATCTCCTCCAGCTTCACGGCGTCGGCGTGGAACTTGCGGATGCCCTCGGCCAGCTTCTCGGTGGCCATGGCGTCCTCGTTCAGCTCCCAGCGGAAGGTCGGCTCGTCGACGGCCGTCGCGGTGCCGCTTGCCGCCGCGGGGGACAGGCGGCGGGGCAGATCGCCCTCGTCGTCGTCCAGTTCCTGCAGGAGTTCGGGCGAAATCGTCAGACGGTCGCAGCCCGCCAGCGCCTCCACCTGCGCGGCGGTGCGAAAGGAGGCGCCCATGACCACGGTGTCGATCCCGTTCGACTTGTAATGGTCATAGATCCGGCGGACAGATTTCACGCCCGGATCTTCGTCGGGGGCATAGGACTCGACGCCCTCGGCCTTCTTGTACCAGTCGGTGATCCGGCCGACGAAGGGCGAGATCAGGTAGGCGCCCGCATCGGCACAGGCCTTTGCCTGCGCCATCGAGAACAGCAGCGTCAGGTTGCAGTCGATGCCCTCCTTCTGGAGCGCCTCGGCGGCACGGATCCCCTCCCAGGTGGAGGCGAGCTTGATCAGGATACGCTCCTTGCCGAGGCCGCGCGCCTCGTAGGCGGCGACGATCCGCTTGGCCCGGTCAATCGACGCCGCGGTGTCGAAGGAGAGTCGCGCATCGACCTCGGTCGACACCCGACCCGGCACGATCCCGGCCAGTTCCGCACCGACCGCGACGGTCAGCGCCAGCGCCACGTCCGAGGGGTCGCGCCCGGATTCGGCGCGGATCGTGTCCCCGACGGTGGTCGCGAAATATTCCGACCCCGCCGCCTTCAGCACCAGAGAGGGATTCGTGGTGCAATCCTGCGGCTTGAGCCGTCTGACCGCCTCGACATCGCCGGTATCGGCGACGACCACGGTCATGTCGCGTAGGTGGTCGAGCTTGCTGGCCATGCTGCGTCCTTTCCCTCCTCTGTGCGGTCGCCTGTCTAGCCCGAACCACGGGCGGTGGCCAGTGGCCGGCGGCGCCTCCTCAATCCAGATAATCCGCGGGATCGACGCTGTCGAAACCTTCGCGGACCTCGAAATGCAGGAAGGACGGATCGGTGTCCCGGATGCGGGCGATGGTTTCCCCGCGCGATACGGTCTGCCCCTTCTGCACGGTCACGTTGGCGACGCCGGCATAGACGGTCAGAAGCCCGTCGGGATGGCGCAGGACGAGGATCGGGACCTGGTCGGTGTCGCGGGTAATCGCCGCCACCGTACCCCCGGCGGCGGCCTTGACCGGGGTGCCGGGTATGGCGGCGATGTCGATCCCCTCGTTCGCGCCCTTGTTGAAGGCGCGGATCACGTTGCCCTCCACCGGATAGGCGAGCCGGGATTCGCTCTCGGAGGCGCTGGTGGTCTGGGCTGCCATCCCCTCGGGGGCAGGGGTGTCCTCGGGCGGGGCCTGGGTGGCCTCCTCCTCGGGCAAGGGCTCGGCGGCCGAGGGCGGCGGGGGAACGGCGGTGCCCTCGCCCGGCCGGCTCTCGGGCACCTGGGCGGGTCCGGCAACAGGGATCAGGAGGTAGGACCCTTCCCGAACCGTCATGTTGGCGTCGAGGCTGTTCCATTCTGCCAGCGCCTCGACCGGCACGCCATAGCGGCGGGCGATGCTGAACGCCGTCTCGCCCCGCTCGACGCGGTGCCGCACCGGCTCGGACCCGGAGGCGGGCGCGGTGTCCTGCGCCCGATCGATCGCGGCGGTCGCGCGATCCTCGAGCGAGGTGGTCGAGATCTCCGCGGCCGGGCGGATCGGGCCGGTGGTCGGACTGCCGGTCGCGGGCGAGGGTTCGGCCACGCGCCGGGGCAGGGCGACGACCTCGCCCGAGCGCAGGGGCGCGTCCGCCGGCACGCCGTTGTACCGGGCGAGTTCCGCGGCGGGCAGGCCGACGCGCTGCGCCACGCCGGCGATGGTGTCGTCCTGGCGCGCAAGGGCGACCTGGTAACCCGGATAGGAGATCACGCCGCGATTGTCGGCCCGGGGGCGCGCGGCCACGCGCTGGGACACCGCCCCGGTCGTGTCGAATGCCTCTCCGAGATTGCCCCGAAGATCCATGTCGAAGGCGCCGTCGGGTCCGCAGGCCGACAGGGCCAGCATCGTCGGAATCAGGATCGCGCCTCGGGAAAGGGTCGCCATGCCGCTCGTCCTCGTTTTCGTGCCGGCGCCTCTTGCCGGGCGCTCGGGGGTCATTCCTCGCCCATCCCCTCGATCAGCGGAACGAAGCGGACGGCGCGGAGCTCGTCGTAGTCGAAGCCGTCCTCCGTTCGCGTGACCTTGATCAGGCGTTGCACGTGGTCGGACTGGCCTACCGGAAGGACCATGATACCGCCGATCCGGAGTTGCGCCAATAGGGGCCCCGGCGGATCCTCGGCCGCGGCCGTCACCAGAATCCGGTCGAAGGGGGCCTGGTCGGGCAGGCCGCGGCTTCCGTCGGCGGCCAGGACGGTGACGTTGGCGATGCCCAGCGCCTCGATCGCCGATTGCGCGCTGAGGGCCAGGCGGCGATGCCGCTCCACCGAATAGACGCGCCGGGCGAGCTGGCTCAGGATCGCGGCCTGGTAGCCGGACCCGGCGCCGATCTCCAGGACCTTGTCGCGCGCGGTGACGGCCAGCGCCTGGGTCATCAGTCCCACGACGGAGGGTTGGGAGATCGTCTGCCCGCAATGGATCGGCAGCGGCATGTCCTCGTAGGCGCGATCGGCGAAGGTGCCCCGCACGAAATCGCCGCGGTCGATCCGCTCCATCGCGTCCAGCACGCGGCGGTCCGTCACCCCGCGCGAGCGCAGCTGGAACAGGAACTGCATCCGGCGCTCGGGGTCGGATGCCGTCATGCGAGCGCCTCGCGCAGCGCATCGAGCCGGTCATGCGCCGTCAGGTCGGCGCGCATCGGCGTGACCGAGACGTGGCGGTCGAGCGTCGCGGCCGCGTCGGTTCCGGGCGCCGTCGGGGTCTGTTGCGGACCGCCCGTGACATAGAGGAAGCGCCGCCCCGACGGCGAGACATGGGGCGTCATGCCGTGCCCGGCATCGCTGCGCCGCCCCTGGGAGGTGACGCGCGTGCCGCGCATCTCGGCGGCCGCGCACGGAGGGAAGTTCACGTTGTAGAAAAGGCGATAGGGCGCCTCGTCCCATTCCCCTCGGTGCAGGAGGCGGCGGACCGTCTCGGCGCCGGCGGCACGGGCGGTCTCGAACGGATCGTCGAGGCCGGCATTGTCCGGACCGAAATACTGGCTGAGCGCGATGGCCGGAAGATCCTGCAGCGCGGCCTCGATCGCGCCGCCGACGGTGCCGGAATACATCACGTTCTCGGCCGCGTTGTTGCCGCGGTTCACGCCCGACAGGACGAGGTCCGGCCGGCCGGGCAGGATGTCGTAGAGCGCGGCGAGCACGCAATCGGCGGGCGAGCCTTCGACCGCGTAGCGGCGGGGACCGAACTTCTGCACCATGGCCGGGCGCGCATAGGAGATGCAGTGGCCGACGCCGGATTGCTCGAAGGCGGGGGCGACGGTCCAGATCTCGGCCTCGGGCCCGCCCACGGCGCGCGCGATCTCGCTCAGGACCTCGAGCCCCGGCGCCGTGATGCCGTCGTCGTTGGTGATCAGAATGCGCATGCCGTCCCCGTGGCTTCGCCGGTCTTCCTAGGTCACACCGCGGCAGGCGGCAAGGCGGCGCGGGCGCGGAGCCGAGCCTGCGGCCGCGATTTCAGATCCCCGTCAGGAGCCTTCGCGCCTCGGCCGCCGGGTCGGCGAGGGGTGCGCGGTCCTCGCCGGGAAAGAACCGCGCCCGGGTCGCGGTGGGCATCGGCTCCGGGGTCAGGATCGACACGCGCGGGCCGATCGCGGCGGTCTCGGCCGCCCAGGACCGCGCCAGCGCCATCTGGGCGGCCTTGGTGGCGCCGTAGCCGGCAAAGAACTTCTGCCCCGCGCGGGGATCGTCGAAGAAGATCGCCCGGCCGGCGGGAGCGGCCAGAAGGAGCGGTTCGACCATGCGGATCAGCGTCGCCGTCGCGGTGGCGTTGACCGCGACGCTGCGCTCCCAATCCTTCGGCTGCAGGTGGCCCGCGGGGGTCAGCGGGGCGGCATGGATGGCGGCGTGGCACCAGAGGTCGACGCGGCCCCAGCGGTCGTGGATGCCGCGGCACAGATGCGCCATCGCGTCGGGGTCGGTCACGTCCATCGGCGCCAGCGTGGCCTGCCCGCCCGCCGCCTTGATCCGGTCGTCGACCTCTTCGAGCGCGCCGGTCGTGCGCGCCACGGCGACGACGTGATGGGTCGGGGCGAGATGCACCGCGACGGCGGCGCCGAGGCCGCGGGAAGCCCCGGTGACGAGGGCGATCTGGGTCATGGCATGGCCTTGGATGGATGCCGGGCCCGCTTACGCTCCAATCGAGGCGCGCGCAATCCGGCGGCCCGGGACGGCGAGCGCGGACGCCCCCGTCGGGGACGGCGCGCAGGGATGGGCCCGTTACGCGGCGGGCTCCTTCATCCGGAACCCTTGGTCCATCCGGTCGGTCGGGGCGATCGGGTAATCCCCCGAGAAGCACGCGTCGCAATATTGCGGCTCGGCCGGGTCGCGGCCCGCCGCCTCGCCCGCCGCGCGGTAAAGGCCGTGCAGGCTGATGAAGCGCAGGCTGTCGACGCCCAGGTGGACGCACATCTGCTCCTCGGTCATCGACGCGGCGAGGAGCTTCTCGCGCTCGGGCGTGTCGACGCCGTAGAAGCAGGGCCATGCGGTGGGCGGGGAGGCGATGCGGAAATGGACCTCCGCCGCGCCGGCATCGAGCATCATCTCGCGGATCTTGACGGAGGTGGTGCCGCGCACCACCGAATCGTCCACCAGCACGATGCGCTTGCCGCGGATGAGCGCGCGGTTCACGTTCAGCTTCAGCCGCACGCCCATGTTGCGGATCTGCTCGGTCGGCTCGATGAAGGTGCGGCCCATGTACTGGTTGCGGATGATCCCCATGGCGTAGGGGATGCCCGATTCCTGGGAATAGCCGATGGCCGCCGGCGTACCCGAATCGGGCACCGGGCAGACGAGGTCGGCCTCCACCGGGGCCTCGCGCGCCAGTTCCACGCCGATCTGGCGCCGCGTCTCGTAGACGGAGCGGCCGCCGAGGATCGAATCGGGGCGCGAGAAATAGACGTGCTCGAAGATACAGAACCGGGGGCGGCGGGGCGCGAAGGGGTGGTGCGACTGCACCTCGCCATGCTCGATCACCACCATCTCGCCCGGTTCGACCTCGCGCACGAACTCGGCGCCGATGATGTCGAGGGCGCAGGTCTCGGACGACAGGACCCAGCCCTCGTCGCCGAGCCGGCCCAGCACCAGCGGCCGCACCCCAAGGGGATCGCGCACGCCGATGAGCTTGGTGCGGGTCATCGCGACGATGGAGAAGGCGCCCTCCACCCGGCGGAGGGCGTCCTGCATCCGGTCGGGGACCTTCTTCTGCAGGCTCCGCGCCATCAGGTGGATGATGCATTCCGAATCGGAGGACGACTGGAAGATCGAGCCCCGGTCGATCAGTTCGCGGCGCAATTCGAGCGCGTTCACGATGTTGCCGTTATGCGCGATGGCCGCACCGCCCAGGGAGAACTCCCCGAAGAAGGGCTGCACGTCGCGGATCTGGGTGTTCCCCTTGGAACCGGTCGTGGAGTAGCGCACGTGGCCGATGGCGAGCGGCCCGGGCAGGGTCCGCATCAGCGATTGCTTGGTGAAGCTGTCGCGCACGTATCCGAACCGGCGCGCGGAGTTGAAGCCATGGGCGGGATCGTGGCTGACGATGCCGCCGGCTTCCTGGCCCCGGTGCTGCAGCGCGTGAAGCCCGAGGGCCACGAAATTCGCCGCGTCGGCGACGCCGGTGACGCCGAACACGCCGCATTCCTCGCGCAGCTTGTCGTCGTCAAGGCCGCGGTCACGCCAGTGGTCGGCGTCGAAAGGATGGCTGGGGAACATGTGCAGACTCCGGGGGCGCTGGAACCGAGGCCCGTTTAAGTCCCCGTCACTCCGATGTCACGCCCCGTCGGGAACGCGATCGCGCGACCGGAGGACGGGCGCCGGCGCGCAGCCGAGCGTCATCCCACCCAGGGCAAAGCGATCCAGATGCCGTAGAGCGCCGCGCCGCTGGCCGCGAAGGCCACCAGCATGAGGATCCCGTCCTGCAACGTGAGCGCGAGACCCAGAAGGGCGATCGCCGCGAAGGGGATCAGCGCCGCGAACGGGACCACTTCCAGCGGCGGCAGGAGGCAGGCGAAAACGAGGCAGAGGGCCGCCGCCACCCGTTCGGCGGCGGTTCCGGTCAGCGCCTCCAGCCGCCGGCCGAAGATCCGGTCGATCCAGCTCGCGGGCTTGCGGAGCCGGGCCACCGCGTCGGACACCCGGCCCGAGGCCACGCCGCGCCGCGACAGGACGCCCGGCAGCCAGAGCGCGGAGCGCCCGATCAGAAGCTGGATCGACAGCAGCGCGACGACGAGGCCGATGATTGTGGGTACGCCGGGAATCCCGCCGAGCGGCGTGACGCCGACGAGGCCCGGTACGAGCAGCGTGACGCCGTGCCCGCGCGCGCCGACCTTGTCGATGACGCCGCCCACCGTCACCTCGCCGCCGGAACGGTCGAGGTCGTCGAGATCGTCGAGAAGGGCGTCGAGGTGACGGGACATGGCGGCGGCGGAACGTCGCCGCCCCCGGTCCGTTCCGCGAGAATGTCACGCGTTTCCCACCCGGCGCGGTGTAGGCTGGGCGGCGAGTGACACGCGGGAGGCGCCGGGATGGCCGATCTGACGCTCTGGACGAACCCGATGTCACGGGGCCGCATCGTGCGATGGATGCTCGAGGAGGTTGGCACGCCCTACGACGTGCGGTACCTTGAAGGGGCCGAGATGAAGGCGCCCGCCTACCTGGCCATCAACCCCATGGGCAAGGTGCCCGCGCTCGACCATGGCGGGGTGGTGGTGACGGAGGCGGCGGCGATCTGCGCCTATCTGGCCGACGCGTTCCCCGATGCGGGCCTGGCGCCGCCGATGGGCGCGCGGGCCGCGTATTACCGCTGGTTGTTCTTTGCCGCCGGGCCGCTGGAGGCGGCGGCCACCAACCGCGCGATGGGGTTCGAGGCGCCCGACCGCGCGGCGATGCTGGGCTACGGCACCTGGGAGGCGGTGATGGACACGCTGTCGGGAATGCTGACGGAGCGCGACTACGTGGCCGGGGCGTTCTCGGCCGCGGACGTGTACCTGGGCTCCCAGATCGTGTGGGGCATGTCGTTCGGCACGGTGGCGCCGCGCCCCGGTTTCGCCGCCTACGCCGAACGGCTGACCGCGCGTCCGGCATATGCCCGCGCAAACGCGGCGGACGACGCCGCACAGGGCGGCGCCCCGGTGTGATTTCGGGCGGCCCCGGCCTAGGTCTGGCCGCAAGACACATCAGGGAACCCGACATGACCACCAGACGCACCTTCATCGCCTCCGGACTGGCGCTCGGCACCACGACGATCCTGCCGGCCGGCCTTGTCGCGCAGGAGGACGGGACGCACCGCTTCGAGACGGCCGACGGCCCCGTCATCGTGCACCCGATCCATCACGCGAGCTTCGTCATCGAGGCGCCGCGCACGGTCATCTATGTCGATCCGGTGGGCGATCCGGCGCTGTACGAGGACCTGCCCGAACCCGACCTGATCCTGATCACCCACGAGCACGGCGACCATTTCGAGCCCGAGACCCTGCAGGCGATCAGCGCGGGCAAGACGCAGATCCTGACCAACCACGCCACCTACGACCTGATGTCGCCGGAACTGCAGGCGGTGTCGCAGCGGATCGCCAACGGCGAGACGATGAACCTGCTCGGCATCGACTTCGAGGCGATCCCGGCCCACAACACCTCGGAGGATCGGCTCGATTTCCACCCGCCGGGCCGCGACAACGGCTACGTGTTCGGGATCGGGGGACGGCGCTTCTACGTGGCGGGCGACACCGAGGGCACCGAGGAGATGCGCGCGCTGGAAGAAATCTTCGTCGCCTTCGTGCCCATGAACCTGCCCTATACCATGGCCGCCGAGGCGGCCGCCGAGGCGGTGGCGGCCTTCGCGCCGAGTTACGTCTTTCCCTATCATTACCGGGGCGCGGACGGGGGGACGCAGGACCCCGAGCGCTTCGCCGAACTGCTGGCGGAGACGGACGCCGAGACAGAGGTGCGGATGGGCGCATGGTACGCGCCCGACGAATTGTGACGCGCCGATGTTCGCGGGATTCTCCGACGACCGCGTGACGCTGCCCGACGGCCCGACGCTGCGGGTCCGCGCGGCGGGGGAGGGACCGGCTGTCCTGCTCCTGCACGGCTATCCGCAGACCCATGCCTGCTGGCACGCCGTCGCGCCGCGGCTCGTGTCGGCGGGGTTCCGCGTCGTGCTGTCGGACCTGCGCGGCTATGGCGGATCGGACCGGCCGCCCAGCGACGCCGGCCACGCGTCCTATTCCAAGCGTGCCATGGCCGCCGATCAGGTGGCGCTGATGGCGCAGCTGGGTCATCGCCGGTTCGCCGTGGCGGGGCATGACCGGGGCGGTCGCGTGGCACACCGGCTGGCGCGGGACTGGCCCGACCGGCTGACGGCGGTGTCGGTGCTCGACATCGCACCGACGGAGCTGATGTACCGGACGGCGGGGACGGAATTCGCGACCGCCTACTGGCACTGGTTCTTCCTCATCCAACCCGCTCCGCTGCCCGAGCGGATGATCGCGGCCGATCCGGAGGGGTTTCTGCGCGGGCGCATCGCGGCCTGGTCGCGGGCCGGCGCTGCGGCGTTCGACCCTGCTGCGATGGCCGCATATGTCGCGGCCTTCGACGCTGCGGCGATCCATGCGACCTGCGAGGATTACCGCGCCTCGGCCGGGATCGACCTGGAGCACGACCGGGCCGACCTGGGCCGGCGTCTGGCGGTGCCGTTCCAGGCGCTGTGGGGCGGGCCGGGCGTGGTCGGGCGGCTCTACGACGTGCCGGCAATCTGGAGCGAACATTTCGAGACGGTCGAGGGACGCGCGCTGCCCTGCGGCCATTTCCTGCCCGAGGAGGCGCCGGAGGAGACGGCGGCGGAACTCATCGGGTTCCTGACGCGGCACGCCGCCTGACGGGTGGGGATCAGCCCGCCGCTTCGCGGGCACGGAAGGCGGCGCGGATATGGGCGCGCGCCGCGCCCTCGGCCGCGGCGGCGTCGCGCGCACCGATCCCGTCCAGCATCGCCCCGTGCTCGGCGATGGCCGCGTGGTGACGCGACGGGTCGCGCAACGTTGTCTCTCCCAGGAGCGCGATCCCGTCCGAGAGGTCGTCGAGCGCCGCGTCGAGGTAGCGGTTGCGCGCCGTCTCGCGGATCAGGTCGTGGAATTGGCGGTTCAGGCGCACGGCCTCGTCCACCGCACCCGGGGCGAGGCTCGAGAAGCGGTGGTGCAGAGCCTCCAGCGCGGCGATCTCGGGCGGGCCGGCATGGCTCGCGGCAAGGGCGGCCGCGGCCCCTTCGAGCACCTCGCGCATGGCGTAGAGTTCGAACACCTCGGACCTGCGCAGGCTGCGAACGACGACGCCGCGGCCGCCAGCATGTTCGAGCACCGACCGCCCCAGAAGCCGGGAGAACGCCTCCCGCACCGGTGTGCGGCTGACCGCGAAGGCGGCAGCGACCTGTTCTTCCCGCAGGCGCATGCCGGGGCGCAGGTGACCTTCGCGGAGCGCGAGACGCAGCGCCGCGAAGACCGCCTGGCCGCGGCTGCTGCCATCGGCCAAGGGCGGGAGCGTGCTGAGATCGGGCGGTTCCATGGGGCGTCTCCGCGAGAGTCCCGGTATCGGGTACCAGCCGCTTCCACCCTTGTACAGGTCTGCATCCGTTTGTATACAAGGCATAGCCAAGGAGTCGCCATGCCAGATACCCGATCCCCCCTGGACGGCACGTGGGACGTGCTCGTCGCCGGCGGCGGCAACGCCGCCCTCTGCGCCGCGATCGCCGCCCGGCGCGCGGGCCGCTCGGTCCTCGTGGTGGAGGCCGCGCCCCGGTTCTATCGCGGGGGAAACACGCGCCACACGCGCAACATGCGCTGCGCCCACGACCACGCCACCGAAACGCTGACCGGCCCCTACATCGAGGAGGAGTTCCTCGACGACCTGATGCGGGTCACGGGCGGCAATACCGACGAGGCGTTGTCGCGGCACATGATCGCCGAGTCGAAGTCGATGCTGGACTGGATCCAGGAGCAGGGGGTGCGGTTCCAGCCGTCGCTCGGCGGCACTCTGAGCCTGGGGCGCACCAACTCGTTCTTCCTCGGCGGCGGGCGGTCGATGCTGAATTCGCTCTATGCCACGGCCGAGCGGCTGGGCGTGCACGTCGTCTACGACGCCGAGGTGGTGGCGCTCGACATCGAGGGGCGGACGTTCCGCGCCGCGACCGTGCGCCACGGCGACGCGGACACGCGGGTGGAGGCCGCCGCCTTCGTCGCCGCCTGCGGCGGGTTCGAGGCCAATATCGAATGGCTGAAGGAGGGCTGGGGAGAGAAGGCCGACAACTTCCTGATCCGCGGTACGCCCTATAATCGCGGCACCGTCACGCGGATGCTGATCGACGCGGGCATGCAGCAGATCGGCGATCCGACCCAGTGCCACGCCGTCGCCATCGACGCCCGCGCGCCGAAATTCGACGGCGGCATCATCACGCGTCTCGATTGCGTGGTGTTCGGGGTGGTGATGAACCGCGATTGCGAGCGGTTCTACGACGAGGGCGAGGATATCTGGCCAAAGCGCTATGCCATCTGGGGGCGGCTCGTGGCCGAGCAACCCGGACAGATAGCCTATGTCGTCTTCGACGCGCCCAACATCAAGCGGTTCATGCCGTCGCTGTTCCCGCCCGTGGAAGCGCCCAGCCTGCGCGAATTGGCCGAGAAGCTGGAACTGGACCCGGAGAAGTTCGAGGCCACGGTGACGGCGTTCAACGATGCCGTCGTCGGCGGCTTTCCGTTCGACCACACCGAGCCGGACGGCAATCGCACCGAGGGGCTGGCGATCGGCAAGAGCAACTGGGCGCAGAAGATCGAGACGCCGCCCTTCTACGCCTATCCGGTCCGGCCGGGCATCACCTTCACCTATCTCGGGGTCAAGATCGACAGCCAGGCGCGGATCCTGACGGGCGACGGCAACGGCACGCCCTCCGACAACATGTTCGCCGCGGGCGAGATCATGGCCGGAAACGTGCTCGGACAGGGCTACGCCGCCGGGATCGGCATGACCATCGGGGCCGTATTCGGCCGCATCGCGGGACAGGAGGCCGCGCGCCATGGAGCATAAGACCGCCGCACTCGCCGAGGCGGACCGGCTGATGACGGTCTGCAATTCCTGCCGCTATTGCGAGGGGCTCTGCGCCGTCTTTCCGGCGATGGAGATGCGCCGCAGCTTCGCCGACGGGGATCTGACCTACCTTGCCAATCTCTGCCACAACTGCACCGCGTGCTATCACGATTGCCAGTTCGCGCCGCCGCACGAATTCGCGGTGAACGTGCCCAAGGTGTTGGCCGAGGTCCGCAACGACAGCTACGCGCAATACGCCTGGCCCGCCGCGCTTCGACCGGTGTTCCGCCGCAACGGCCTGTGGATCGGCCTTGCCTGCGCGGCCCTGGTCACGCTGTTCCTGATCGGGACGTTCCTGTGGAACGGGGCGGAGATGTTCTCGGCGCATACCGCGCCCGAGAACTTCTATGCGCTGATGCCGCACAACGTGATGGTCGCGCTCTTCGGTCCGGCGTTCCTCTTCGCGATCCTCGCGATCACGATGGGCGCGCGCGCGTTCTGGCGCGACATCTCGGCCCGCGACATGGGCGACGGTGCGGGGCAGGCGGGGATCGACCATGCGCGCGCCGGCCACGACGCGGGCGCGCTGACCTATCTCGACGGCGGCGGCGACGGCTGCATGAACGCCGACGAGCAGACCAGCGACAACCGCAAGCTCTGGCACCACCTGACCTTTTACGGATTCCTCCTGTGCTTCGCCTCGACCTCGACGGGGACGCTCTATCACTATCTGCTGGGCCGCGAGGCGCCCTATCCGTGGTGGGACCTGCCGGTGGTGCTCGGAACGGTGGGGGGCATCGGCCTGGTGGCCGGAACGCTCGGCCTTCTGCGCGCCAAGCTCCGCCAATACCGCGACGTGCGCGACGAGACCCGGTTCGGCATGGATACTGCCTTCATCGCCATGCTGTTCGCGACCGGCCTGACCGGCCTCCTGCTGCTGGTCCTGCGCGCCACGCCGGCGATGGGGGTCCTGCTGGCGGTGCATCTGGGCGTGGTGATGACACTTTTCCTGACCGCGCCCTACGGCAAGTTCGTCCACGGCATCTATCGCTACCTGGCGCTCGCCCGCTACGCCCGGGAGCGGCGCGGCGCGCTCGGGGCGCAGCATGCCTGAGCTGGGGCGGCGCGCCGGGCAGCTCGTCACCATGGCGATCGCGGCCGTCGGGGTAGGGGTGTTCCACCTGCTGTCGCTGCCGCTGCCATTCCTGCTGGGGCCGCTCTTCGCCTGTCTGGCCGCGGCTCTCATGGGGGTGCGAATGCGCGACATGGGGCGGCTCGGAACGGGCATGCGGACGATCCTGGGCGTCGCGGTGGGCGCGGCGATCACGCCCGAATTGCTGACCCGGCTGCCGGGCATGGCCTTCTCGGTTGCGCTGGTCGTGCCCTATATCGCGGTGATCGGGTTGATCGGATATCCGTTCTTCCGCCGGATCTGCGGGTTCGACGGGCCGACGAGCTTCTACGCGGCGATGCCGGGCGGGTTTCAGGACATGGTCATCTTCGGCGAGGAGGCAGGGGCCGACATGCGGGCCCTGTCGCTGATCCACGCGACGCGGGTCCTGCTGATCGTGACGCTGGTGCCGTTCCTGATCCTGCACCTGTTCGACCAGACGCTGGACGCGCCGCCGGGCAAGCCGCTGCTCGACGTGCCGGCGGGGGAACTCGTGCTGATGGCCGTCGCCGCGATCGCGGGCTGGCGCGGGGGCGTGCGGGTCGGGCTGTTCGGCGCGTCGATCCTGGGTCCGATGATCCTGGCCACGGCGTTCAGCCTGGGCGACCTGCTGCACAACCGCCCGCCGGCGGTGGCGATCCTGGCCGCGCAGTTCTTCATCGGCACGTCGATCGGCGCGAAGTACATGGGCGTGACGCTGAGGGAACTCCGGATCGACGTGCTGGCCGGGCTCGTCTTCTGCGTCATCATCGGGCTCTGCGCGCTGGCCTTCGCCGAGATCTCGGCGACAATGGGATGGGCCCCCCCGCTCGAGGCGCTGTTGTCCTTCGCGCCGGGCGGGCAGGCGGAGATGGCGGTGCTGACGATCGTGGCAGGGGCCGACCTGGCCTTCGTGGTGACGCATCACGTGCTGCGGATCGTCGTGGTGATCGTCGGGGCGCCCATCGTCGGGCACCTGTTCAGATGGGAGAAGAACGATGCGGATCGCGGTTCTGGATGACTGGGCGGGCGTGGCCCGCGACATGGCGGAGTGGGACGCGCTGGGCGAGGTGACGTTCTTCACCGATCCGATCCCGCCCGGCCGCCTGGCCGAGACCCTGCAACCGTTCGAGGCGATCTGCCTGATGCGGGAGCGGACGCCGTTCCCCGCCGATCTGATCGATGCGCTCCCCGAGCTGCGGTTGATCGTGACCACCGGGGCGCGGAACCTGTCGATCGATGTCGCGGCGGCGCGGGCGCGCGGCATCGTCGTCTCGGGGACGCCCTCGCGCAAGACCTCGACGGCGGAACTGACCCTGGCGCTCGCCCTCAACCAATGCCGCCGCATCGGCGCCGAGGCCGCGCGCCTGGCCGGCGGCGGGTTCCAGGGCCCACCGGGGCGCGACCTTGCCGACCTGCGGGTGGGGCTGGTGGGATTGGGCAATATCGGCACCCAGGTCACGACCCTGTGCCATGCCTTCGGGGCGGAGGTGGCGGCGTGGTCGCCGAACCTCACCCCCGAGAGGGCGGAGGCGGGCGGGGTGGGCTTCGCGCCCGGCCTTGCCGCCCTTGCGGCCCGGTCGGACGTGCTGAGCATCCACATGGTCCTGTCCGACACCACGCGAGGCCTCGTCGGGGCGGAGGCGCTCGGCGCCCTGCCGGCGGGCGCGGTGGTCGTGAACACCTCGCGCGCGGGGTTGCTCGACCGCGAAGCGCTCTTTGCGTGGCTCGAGCGCGATCCCGCGGCCGCGGCCGCCATCGACGTGTTCGAGGCCGAGCCGCTGGCCCGGGACGATCCCTGGCGCACGGCGCGGGCGCGGTTCGGTGACCGGCTTCTGCTGACGCCGCATCTGGGCTATGTCACGCAGGCGACCTGGCGGCTCTTCTACGAGGAGACGGTGGCGGCGGTGGCGGCGTTCCAGGCCGGACGACCGATCCGGACGCTCTGATCCAGACCGCGCCGCGCCGGGATCAGGACCCCGACCAGACCGATCCCGGCACCATCAGCGACCCCTTGGCGAGGAGCCGCGCGGTCCGCAACAGGCCCGCGCTTTCCAGGTGGAACGCGCCGCCCTCGAGGCCGTAGGTGGCCGTCACGTCGATCCGGCCGGAGGCGTGCTCGATCGTGACGAGCGCCTCGCCCGGATCGGGCCGGTCCAGAAGGCCGTCGGATACCGTGCCGGGCACCAGCGCGCAGGAGGCCAGGCATTGCGCGCCCGTGACCGCCATCGATGGATGCGCCTTCCACGGCATGAAGTAGCGCGCCGCCAGCGTGCCCCCGTCCCGGGCCGGGGCGAGGAGGCCGAATTTCGGCATCACCGATTTCGTCACGTCGCCCATCCCCATGCGCTTCCCGGCCTCGATCCGGATCGGCTCCATCCGGGCGTAGAAGTCGCGGTCCGCGTCGAGCTCGGCGGCACTTTCGTAGCCGGTCAAGCCGAAGGCGTCGGCGCGCGCGATCACCATGGGCATCGCCACGTCGATGCAGGTGACCTCGATCCCGTCGATCTCGTCGCGCAGATTGCCGGTCGGCAGCAGTGCGCCGGTCGCATTGCCGACAACGTCGCGGAACTTCAGCATGACGGGGGCGGCGGTGCCGGGCACGCCGTCGATGGCCGCGTCGCCCTCGTATTCCACCGCGCCGCCGGGGGTGCGGACGACCGCCTCGACCCGGGCGCCACTGTTGACGGCGCGGATGCGGATGCGGGTCTCGTCGCCCTGCGGCTCGATCAGACCCATCTCGATTGCGGCGGGCCCCACGCCCGACAGGATGTTGCCGCACGTCGGCTTGAAGTCGACGAGCCGCTCCTCCACCGCGACCTGGCCGAAGAAATAGTCGATCTCGGCCCAATCGTCGTCCGAGCGCGACAGCATCGCCACCTTGGTCGTGACCGCCGCGCCGCCGCCGATGCCGTCGATGTTGAGCGGGTGGCCGGCGCCCAGCGCGGCGACGAGCACCTCGGCCAGCGTGGCCTCGTCCGCGGGCAGGTCGTCGCGGCGCATGTAGGGGCCGCGCGAGGTGCCGCCGCGCAGGAAGTGGAAGGGGATTTCGGTCTGCTTCATCAGATGGCCTCTTTCTCTCGCGATCAGCCGAACGGCCAGGGCAGGCGGATATAGGCCTGCAGCAGCCCCTCGGGGAAACGTAGGTTGAGCGCGTTGGCGAGGATCAGCACGAAGGCCGCCGCGCCGGCGGTCAGAAGCACCGTGCGAAGCGGAGCCGTCCGCGCCCGGAAGGTCAGGAAGACGACAAAGAAGATCACCATCGCCGCGAAGAACCCGATCAACGCCGACAGGGCCACGAGGAACCCCATCCACAGGATCCCCGCCCAGAGCGATCCGGCCTCGGGGTCGTTGGCGTATTCGCCCATCACCTCGGTATCCTGGGAGACATTGTGCCGGTTCCCCTTGGTCCAGAGCTGGACCAGCAGCAGCGTCACCGCCGCGAGCCCGGCCAGCGCCATCACCATGGGGAAGATCCGCCCGAGGAACGAATGCTGGAGCGAATCCAGGAAGGCCGCCAAGAAGATGGCGCCCGCGAACAGCGCGAAGAGGATCTGCGGCAGACGGGTGCGGCGGCCCGCCATCCCCTCCGAGGGCAGGTCGTCGATATCCGCGCGCAGCTCGTCGCCGGCGCTGTCGTCGACCCGGTTGCGCATCCCGTACCAGACCGAGACGGCGATGAACGCGAGCAGGATCAGGCAGCCGGGGCGCAGGATGAACTCCCAGCCGTAGAACTGTACCGCCTGGTAGAGGTAAGTCTCGGACTGGGCGGCGAGGACGAAGCCGATGAGGAGCGCCGGTCGCGGCCAGCCGAAGCGGCGCATGAAGACGCCGATCACGCCTACCACGAGGAGGGCGATGAGGTCCGCGAGCGAGCGCGTCGCCTGGAATGCGGCGAAGCTGATCACCGCGATCATGAACGGGGCGAGCTGGGGGAAGGGGATCGTGGTGAGCCGCGCAATGGGCTGGGAGAGCACGATGCAGAGCCCCGCACCGATGACGTTGGCCAGAGCCAGCGACCAGATGATCGTGTAGGTGACATCGAGGTTGGTCGTCACCATCGAGGGGCCGGGCTCGATCCCGATCAGCACCATGCCGCCGAGGAACACCGCCATCGATCCCGATCCCGGGATGCCGAACATCAGCGTCGGCAGCAGGCCGCCGCCCTCCTTGGCGTTGTTGGCGCTCTCGGGCGCGATCACGCCGCGCACGTCGCCCTTGCCGAAATTCTCGGTGTTTTTTTCGGATTGCATGGCGTGGCCGTAGGCCAGCCAGTCCACCACCGACCCGCCGAGG
Source organism: uncultured Paracoccaceae bacterium (assembly GCA_947487205.1). Taxonomy (GTDB): domain Bacteria; phylum Pseudomonadota; class Alphaproteobacteria; order Rhodobacterales; family Rhodobacteraceae; genus Palleronia. Next base: position 135,095 of record CANKVU010000007.1, read on the forward strand.
CCGGGGATCGCGCCGATGATCGTGCCGAGGCTCGCGCAGCGCAGGCTGAGCCAGATGTTCTTCCACCAATCGTGCAGGCCGTCGAACCAGCCCGCCCCCAGGCCTCCGTCGGAGGAGATCGCCTGGTCGCGGCGCAGCAGGTCCACGATCTCGGGCACGGCGAAGAGGCCGAGGCCCACGATCACCAGCGGCACCCCGTCGTAGAGGTAGTCGGTGTTGAAGATCATGCGGAACTCGCCCGTGGCCGGCGCGCCGCCGACCGATCCCAGGACCAGCCCCAGGCCGCAGGCGCCGAGCCCCTTGGCGAGCGAGCGGCCCGCGAGTACGCCCACCATCGACAGGCCGAAGACCGACAGCATGAAGAGCTCGGCCGAGGTGAAAAGAAGGATCAGCGGCCGCGCGATCAGCACGAAACCGGTCAGGATCGCGGCGCCCAGGAGCCCGCCGAAGAGCGACGACGCGAAGGCCGCCGCGAGCGCGCGCGCGGCGTGCCCGTCCCGCGACATCGGGAACCCGTCGAGTACCGTCGCCTGACTGGCAGATGAGCCGGGGATGCCCATCAGCACCGAGGCGAAGGTGTCCGATGTGGGAATGACCGCCACGAGGCCGATCAGCATCGCCAGCGCCGATGTCGGGTCCATGCCGTAGATGAAGGGCAGGAGCAGCGACAACCCCGCGATGCCGCCCAGGCCGGGAAAGATGCCGACCGAGAGGCCGATGACTACCCCGACAACCATGTAGATGAGATGTTGTACTGTCAGCAGGTCCGACAGCGCTGCGAGCATCGCTTCCAGCATGGTTCCCCCCTATGCGGATGTGGCGCGTCCGGCGGCGCCGGACGGAATCGAGAAGGCACGGCCCCCCGCGAGAGGAGCCGTGCCGATCGGCCGCGTCTCAGTCCAGCGAAACGTCGTATTCGGAGGTCAGCAGGTCGACCACGGACTGGCGCACTTCCGGCCGGACACGCGTTCCCTGCTCATAGAGGTTCTGCGCCGCGTCGCCTGTCGCGAGCTGGTAATCGCCGATCGTCGCGCCCTTCGTCTCCTGGAACTCGGGGTCGTCCTGGATGTCGATGAAGGCCTGCTTGTAGGCGTCGATGATCGCCTGGTCGGTCCCCTCGGGCAGGAACACCATCTTCTGGGCGGGGAACCCGGCCACGAAGAACGCCTTGTAGGCCTCGAACTCGTCGCCCGAGGGCGCCTCGCCGTTGATCGTCTCGTAGGCCTCGACGTAGGAGGGCAGGTCCGGGAAGGTCGGGTCGCGGACGATGTTGCCGTCGTCGTCGAGCGCGCCCCAGGAGAAGAGCGGCACCGCGCTGCCCTCGTCCACCAGCGGCTGCACGTTCTGCAGATAGCCCGAGGAGGTCTGGTAGTCGATGTTGACCTCGCCCCGCTCGAAGGCGAGCCGGCCGTCGCCGCGGCCCTGGAAGCCGAAGACGTGGCGCACGTCGAGGCCCATCAGCCGGAAGCCGAGGAGCGGCACCAGGTCGAGCGAGGTCGCGCCCTGGCTGGCATAGATCAGGTCCTGACCCATCAGGTCGGCGATCTGGTCGGCGCTTTCCACGCCGGTCTGGGGCGTCGTGTAGACGACGCCGCCCGTGGGCGTGGCCATCACCACGTTCCAGTCGGCGTATTCATAGCGCACCCGCGGGTCGCCGAGCAGGTAGGGAAACTGGGTCGAGCCCGAGGTGCCGAGGATGGTCAGACCGTCGGGACGCGCGCGGGCGTCGAACAGGTTCGCGCCCTTGGTGGATCCGCCGCCAGGCTCGTTGACGACCTGCACGCTGGGATTGCCGGGCAGATGCTCCTGCAGGAACGGGGCGAGGAATCGCGCCCAGGTATCGGAGCCGCCGCCGGCCGAGAACGGGATCAGCCATTCGATGGTCTCTCCCTCGAAGCTCACCTCCTGAGCCGCGGCGGGACCGGCCAGGGCGAGCGCGGACGCGGCCGCACCGAGGGCGAGCGCCGCGCGGCGCGTGAATGTCGTGTTGGTCATGGTATCCTCCCGTATCGTTTCGCGCAGGCCGTTGTCGCGGACAGGCCCGGCCCCGTGCCAGGGACCAGGCCGCGGCACGGCCCGTCGCTGTTAACAGGTTAACCTGTCGGAAACCTGTCGGGGATGAAAGTTTCGCCCGATCGGCAACATTGACCCCGGCGGGGTCGCCAAGCCGCGACGACGCGTGGTCCGCCAGCTGGGCGGACCCGTCAGGAACTCTTCGATGACGGCTTCAGTTAACCTTGCAACGGCGGGTTTGGTCCGGTTCGGCCCCGGCGCTTCGGGCGACCCGCATTACCCAGTGCTTCCTGTGAGCGAGTTGAGCAAATGTTCCACCATTCTTCCGAACTTCAGTACCAGGTCCGGGTCGACCGTCCCGATCCGGTCTTCGCCAAGCATCTGCAGCAGGCGATCGGCGGCATCGAGGGCGAGATCCGGGTCGCGATGCAGTACTTCTTCCAGGCGATGGGCGCGCGGGGCGACGCCAAGTACCGCGACATGCTGATGATGACCGCGACCGAGGAGCTGAGCCATATCGAGTTCCTGGGCCACGCCGTGGCGCTGAACCTCGAAGGGGCGCCGGTCACGGCGCAGGAGGCGGCGGCCGAGGATCCGGTCGTGGCCGCGATCCTCGGCGGCGCGAACCCGCGCCACATCCTGTCCTCGGGGCTCTCGGCGATGCCGGTGAACGCCAACGGCGTGCCCTTCGACATGAGCCACGTCTACGCCACCGGCAACCTCGCGGCCGACATGATGGCCAATGCCACGGCGGAATCGGGCGGCCGGGTGCTGGCCTCGCGGCTCTACAACATGACCGAGGATGCGGGCATGAAGGACATGCTCTCGTTCCTCATCGCGCGCGACACGATGCACCAGCAGCAATGGCTCGCCGTGATCGAGGAGCTCGGCGGCTGGGAGGGGCAGCTCCCGATCCCGAACTCGACCCCGCGCGCCCACGAGGCGACCGAGCACAGCTACTACTTCCTGAACACCTCGCTCGACGAGAAGACGCCCGAGGGGCGCTGGACCTCCGGCCCCTCGCTCGACGGGCGGTCGGACTTCTCGGTCAGGGAGAAGGTCGAGCCCCAGGGCCAGAAGCCCGATCTCGGCCGCGCGAAGCCGGCAAGCGGCGCGCAATCCGAGCAGGAATGACGCCTGCTGCCCCGGCCCCCGCGGGGCCGGGCGACGTGTCCGTCTCAAACTCAGTGTGGCCCATGTACAAAGATTATCTTCCCATTCACCGGTCCTTCCGTAACCGCGATCCCGCAACGCTGTGGCTGGCCGGAGGGCTCGGCGCCCTGCTGGGCGTCGCGGCCATCACCTTCTACCAGGTGCGCGGCCGCAACCGCGTCTCCTACCGCCCGCCCGACGACGCGCCGGTCCGTGCCGCGCGGCGTCAACGGGGCCGCGCCACCGTCACCGGCCGCACGATAACGATCGACCGGCCCCGGTCAGAGATCTATGCGTTCTGGCGCGATTTCGGCAACCTTGCCCGGGTGATGGAAAACGTCCGCGACGTGAGCGTCGAGGACGGCGTGACCCGGTGGACGATCAGGGGGCCGGCCGAGCGGGACGTGACGATCCTCACCACCGTGACCGAGGAGGTGGGGGACGAACGGATCGAATGGCGCTCCACCGACGCCTCCCAGATCGAGCATCGCGGACGCGTCATCCTGCGCGACGCGCCGGCCGGGCGCGGGACCGAGGTGACGCTCGATCTCGAATACCTTTCCCCGGGCGGAGAGTTGGGCCGGTTCGTCGCCAAGGCGCTGCAGGCGGAACCCCATCTGCAGGCGCGGCGCGACCTGAAGCGGCTGAAGATGCTGCTGGAGACGGGCGAGATCGCCACCAACGCCAACCGCCGTTCGGCGGCCTGAAAGGAGACGCATCATGCGCGCATTGACCTGGCACGGCCGTCACGATGTCCGGGTGGACACGGTTCCCGACCCCGAGATCGTGAATCCCCGCGATGCCATCATCGAAGTCACCTCCACCGCGATCTGCGGTTCCGACCTGCACCTTTACGACGGGGTGATCCCCGGCATGCTTTCGGGTGATATCCTCGGCCACGAATTCATGGGCCGGGTGGTCGATGTCGGGCCGGGGAGCACCCTGAAGAAGGGGCAACGCGTCGTCGTGCCCTTCACCATCTCCTGCGGGAGCTGCTTCTTCTGCAAGAGCAAGCTCTATTCGGCCTGCGACAACACCAATCCCGCCGAGAAGCAGGACATGACCGAGGCGCTCTATGGCCATTCGGTATCCTCGCTCTTCGGCTATTCGCACCTGACCGGCGGCTATCCGGGCGGGCAGGCGGAATATGTCCGCGTCCCCTTCTCGGACGTGGGGCCGATCGTGATCCCCGACGGGATGGAAGACGACGACGTCCTGTTCCTGTCCGACATCCTGCCGACCGGATGGCAGGGCGCGGAGAACGCCGACATCAAGGACGGCGACACCGTCGCGGTCTGGGGCTGCGGGCCTGTGGGCCTGTTCGCCGTGCAATCGGCGCTCGCGATGGGCGCGGGGCGCGTGATCGCCATCGACGAGTTCCCCAACCGGCTGGCCCTCGCCGGCAAGCTCGGCGCGGAGGTCATCGACTTCAAGCGGACGAACGTGCTCGAGGCGCTGACCGAGATGTCGGGCGGGCTCGGCCCCGACGCGGTGATCGACGCCGTGGGCATGGAGAGCCATGGCTTCGCGCCCGACACGGTGATGGACAACATCAAGCAAAACGTCGGCATCGGCGCCGACAGCGCCCATGCCCTGCGCGAGGCGATTCTGTGCGTACGAAAGGGCGGCACCGTCTCGATCCCCGGTGTCTATGGCGGCATGCTCGACAAGTTCCCGCTGGGCGCGCTGATGGAGAAGGGGGTGCAGGTCCGGTCCGGGCAGACCCATGTGCAGCGCTATCTGCCCGACCTGCTGCAGCGCATCGGCGACGGGGATCTCGATACCCAGTTCATGATCTCTCACCGCCTGCCGCTCGAACAGGCACCGACCGGGTACCAAAATTTCCGCTACAACCAGAACGACTGGACCAAGGTCGTGCTGAAGCCCGGCACGCAGGTGAACTGATGGCACAGACGCATCTTGCCGTGGTCACCGGCGCCTCCACAGGAATCGGGCGCGAGCTGGCACGGCTGGCCGTCGCGGACGGCTGCGACGTGATCGTCGCGGCCGACGAGCCAGAGATCGAGGAGGCGGCGCAGTCCCTGCGCGCCTCTGGCGGAAGCGCCCGAGCGGTCCGGGCGGACCTGTCCACCGCCAGCGGGGTGGAGCAGCTTTGGCAGGAGATCGGCGACCGACCTGTCGACTACATGATGGCCAACGCGGGCAGGGGCCTGGGCGACGCCTTTCTCGACCAGGAGTGGGACCGGATCGAGGAGGTGATCCACCTCAACGTCACCGGCACCACGGCCGTCGTGCAGCGCGCCGCGCGGGACATGGCGCGGCGCGGGCAGGGGCGTATCCTGATCACCGGATCGCTCGCCGGCAACCTGCCCGGCAGCTACCAGGCCGTCTACAACGCCACCAAGGCCTACGTCGACACGCTGAGCTGGGGCATCCGCGAGGAGTTGAAGGACAGCGGCGTCACGGTGACCTGCCTCCTGCCGGGACCGGTGGAGACCGAGTTCTTCCACCGCGCCGACATGGAGGACACGCCGGTGGGTGAGAGCGGGTCGAAGGAAGACCCCGCCGACGTGGCCCGGCGTGGCTTCGAGGCCATGAAGGCCGGCCGTTCGGGCGTGTCGGGCTCGTTCATGACGCGTATCCAGAACGCGGTGAGCGGGATCGTGCCCGAGAGCGTCTTGGCCCGGCTTCACCGCGGCATGGCCAAACCGGAGGAACAGTCGAATGGCTGAGAAACTCGCCGTCGTGACCGGGGCTTCGACCGGCCTCGGCTACCAGCTTGCGCGGATCGCGGCGCAGGACGGCCATGACCTTGTCATCTGCGCCGACGAGGAGGAGATCCACGTCGCCGCCGAGAAACTGCGATCTCTCGGGGCCGAGGTGGAGGCCCTGATCCTCGACCTGTCGGGCCGGGACGGGGTCGAGGCGCTGTTCGGGGCGCTGGAGGGACGCGACATCGACCTTTTCTGCGCCAATGCGGGTCGCGCGCTTGGCCATGCCTTCGCCGATCAGGACTGGTCGGACGTGAAGCGGCTCATCGATCTCAACATCCTGCAATCGACATCCGTCCTGCACCGGATCGGCCGGCGGATGCATGCGCGGGGATCGGGGCGCATCCTCGTGACCGGGTCGATCGGGGGCTACGTCCCTGGGCCCTACGATGCCGTATATGACGCCACCAAGGCCTATCTGAACAGCCTGTCCTATGCGTTGCAGGACGAATGGCGGGACAGTCCCGTCACTTTGACCTGCCTGATGCCGGGGCCGACGGAGACGCCGATCTTCCACCGTGAGGGGAACGATTTGACGGAGGCGCCGATCGCCGAGCGGGAGAAGGACGACCCCGTGACCGTGGCCGAGCAAGGATACCGGGCCGTCATGGCCGGGCAGCGCGGCGTGGTTCCCGGGCTCCACAATCGGGCGATCACCATGCTGACGGGCCTCGTTCCCGAAAGCGTTCTGGCACGCATCCACCGCATGGGCGCAGAGCCGCAATGATACCGGCAAACGGGATCGGAGAGGCGCGGTGCGGAGGGGGGAGTCGATGCCCCCCGATGCGGCCCGCGCCGGCAGCGGAACCCCCGGTTTCGTGGCGGTGTTGACCACGGTTAACGATTGTCGGTCGGACTGGAGGTCCGCGTGGTTCCCGTTTCCCCCTACACCAATGTCACGACCCGGGGGCGTCCGGCCCCGTCCGATGCGCGCGGCGCGTTCGAGCGGTTCGTCCGCGCGGTCGCGATCGATGCGGGAGCCCCGCCGCACTGCCTTCTGGCACGATCGGGGTGCCTTGGCCCCGATCAGCTCGCGGATCCGGGCTGGTTGCTGCGCGAGGTTGCGACGATCGACCTGTCCCTCGCCCGTCTGCTCGAGGGCCATGTCAACGCGCTGACCCTGATCCATCATCATGCCGACGCGCCGCTGCGCGAGCGATGCCTGCGCGATGCCGCCGAGGGGCACTTGTTCGGCGTCTGGGGCGCGGATGCCACGCCCCCGGTCGAGGTCGACGAAGATGTTCTCAACGGCGCGAAACGCTATGCCTCCGGCCTCGGGGCCGTCAGCCGCGCGGTGGTTCCGGGGTCGGCGCCGGAGGGCCAGGTCATGTTCCTTGTCGATGCCACGGATCCCGCGCGCCAGGATCCCGGAGATTGGGACATGGTCGGGATGCAGGACAGCCGGTCGGGACAGTTCGATTGCAGTGGCCTTGCCGCCGAGCGGATCGGTACGGCGGGAATCTATACACAGGAGCCGCATTTCGTGGGTGGCACCTGGCGCATCGCGGCCGTCACGCTCGGGGCGGTGGTGGGCCTGCTCGACCGGGCGGGTGCCGTTCTGCGGGCGCGCGGCCGCCTGGATAACGACGCCCAGCTTCTGCGCCTCGCCCCCGTCGCGGGCCGGGCGGTCGCGGCGTGGCCGGCAATCCAGCGGGCCGGCGCCGTCGCATCGGGCCCGGAGGGACGCGCCGATCCCGAGCGGGCGGCGATCCTGTCGGTTTCGGCGCGCCTGCTGACCGAGGATCTGGGCCAGGATGCCATCGCCGCGGTCGAGCGGTCGGTGGGCTTGTCGATGTTCGCCACCGCGGATCCGGTCGGCCGGGCGGCGCGCGACCTTGCATGCTATCTGCGCCAGGCGGCCCGGGACGCCTTTTGCGTCCAGACCGGGCGGGCGTTCCTGGGCGGGTCCGGGCTTTCGGAGTGGCTCGATGCGTGATCCGCGACCGGTCGATTACGGGCAATTGTCGCGGGAGCGTCCGATCATGGTGCTCGCCCCCCATCCAGACGACGAATCTCTGGGCTGCGGCGGACTCCTTGCGGCGGCGTTTGCCGATCGCGGGGCGCATGTGGTTTGCATGACGGACGGCGCGGCCTCCCATCCGCGCTCCGCCGATTATCCGCCGCCTCGGCTGGCGGCCCGACGGGCCCTCGAGCTCGACGCGGCGGTGGCCGAACTCGGCGGCAGCCCGGGGGACATCACCCGGCTTGGCCTGCCCGACGCGGGGCTGGGGCGAATCACGGCGCGGTACGACGCGATTGCAGCGCAGATTGCCGTCATCGCCACCGCGCGGGGCGCGGCCACCATCTTTGTCAGTGCGCCGACCGATCCCCATTGCGACCACGTGGCTACGGCCGAGATCGGCCGCCGCGCCGCGCGCCTCGCGTCGATGCGGTGCCTGTTCTATCCGATCTGGTCGCGCTGGGCGGCTCCCGCGTTTCGCAACGATCTGGGCGCGCAGCGGGAATACCGGTTTGCCACGGCCGGGATGCGGGACCGCAAGCGGCGCGCCGTCGCGGCCCATGCCAGCCAGATGGGGTGCCTCATCCACGACGATCCCGACGGGTTCGTCTGCCCCCCCGATTTCCTGACGATGTTCACCGAATGCGACGAGATGTTCTTCGAGGGCGGGGAAGCATGAGCAGGGTGGGATCCGAGCACCTGCATGGCCTTTATGCCGGGACGGATGATCCGTGGAATTTCCAGACGAGCGCTTATGAGAAGGCGAAATTCTTGGCCACGTGCAACGCCCTTCCGCGCCCCCGCTACGTCTCGGGGCTCGAGATCGGCTGCGGCAATGGCGAGCTGGCCCGCCGGTTGGCTCCGCGATGCGCGGCCTATCACGGCGTCGACGCGGTGGAGCGCGCGCTGGTCGCGGCGCGCTTGGCCGTGCCGCGGGCGATCTTCACCCGGGCTTTCCTGCCAGCCCCGCTGCCCGGCGGTCCGCATGATCTGATCGTCCTGTCGGAGATCCTGTATTTCCTTGACGCCGGAAGCATCGCGGACCTGGCGGCCCAGATCGACGGTCGCTGGCCGGGCGCGGACGTCATCTGCGTCAGCTGGCGTGGTCCGAGCGGCAATCCGCTCCAGGGCGAAGAGGCCTTTGCCCTCTACCGCGCTGCCAGCCGGCGGAGCTTCGCGATGGTCTCCGGGACGGCCGAATACCGGATCGATGTCGCGGCGGGTACGGCGTGACAGGGTGCGGGATCCGCGTGCTCGATCCGGCCGGGGTCGCCGCCGCGACCACGGCCATCGTGGTGCCGGCCTGCAACGAGGTCGACCGGATCGGTGACTGCCTGCGAAGCCTCGCCGCCCAGGAGGTGCCGGGCGGGGTGGCGGTGGTCCTGTGCGTCAACAACACGACCGACGGCAGCGCCGAACATGCCCTGGACATCGCGCTGGCGGAGCGGACGTGTCTGGTTCTGGCCGACGTCGAGATTCTGCGAGGCGGCGTGGGACAGGCGCGGCGGATCGGCCATGCGCTGGCCTTGCGGCATGGCCCCTCGGTGCGTGCGCTGCTGTCCACCGACGCCGATTGCGTCGCGCATTCAGGCTGGGCGAGGAAGATGGCGCGCGCCCTTTCGAGGGCTCCGGCCGCGTTGGGGCGCATCGACCCCACCCCATTCGAAGGTGGCGATCCGCCCGAAAGCTATCGCGCCTGCCTTCGGATCGAGGCGGAATATACCGCCCTGTCGATGGCGTTCGAGAACTTGGTGGCGGCCGGGCCGGGACGCGGCATCGGGATCAACACCGCCGGCGGCGCCAATCTGGGTATCCGCGCCGATGTCTATGCGGCGATCGGCGGGTATCGCCCTCTGCCGCGCGGCGAGGACCGCGACCTGATGCAGAGAGTCCTGCGTGCCGGGCACGTGCCGGTCCGGGTGCCGGCACGGGTGAAGGCCTCGTCCCGCGCCGAAGGGCGGGCGCCCGGGGGAATGGCCACGGCGATCGCCGAACGCCTGCGGCCGGGACAGGTCAGGCTCGACACCGCGCTGGTGCCGTTCGCCGCGATGCTTGCCCGCCATGTCGGCATCGGCGGACCCGGGCCCGCCATGACCTCGCTGGAGGCAGAGCGCGACCTGCCGGCCCTCAGGGCCTGTGTCGCCCGCCTGCGGCGGATCCCGTCCCGGACCGAGCGGCTCGCGTATCTGGACCGCCTGATGCGCGAGGTCGGGGGCCCGGAGGCATCAAGCCAGCCCCGGCGCATGGTTCCTGCGCAGCGCCTGGCCCGCGTGTCGCCCGACAGCCCCGCTGCCCATCCCGGGCCGAGCCTCGTGCCGGCGCGTGCCCAAGATGGCGACGCGTCATGCGCGATTGCCCCGGCCGGTGGCATCGATGCGGCATCGCGAACCGGTCAGGGTTCCCTGCCGGCGGCGCCCGCGGCCCGGATCGACCCGGAGCTCCGTACCCGTCCGGGCGCCATCCAGGACGGGTACGGACGAACGTGACGGCCGGCCGGGGGCCGCGCCACGGTTTGCGGGCCGCCGAAAAAGGCGGCACACAGGTCCCGACCGGGAGGGCGGGATGCGGATCGTCATCGCAGAGGACAACGAGGGACTTTCCAGCGCGCTGGTTCGCGCCCTACGGCATGCGGGCCACGTGGCCGAAGCCTTCGCCGACGGGCTCGACGCGGACGAGCACCTTGCCGGCGCGGGGGCCGATCTGGCGATCCTGGACATCAACCTGCCGCGCCTCGACGGGATCGCGATCCTGCGGGGCATGCGTCGCCGGGGCCAGGAGATTCCGGTTCTTCTCCTGACGGCGCGCACGCAGGGCAGCGACCGGGTCGAGGGGCTCGATGCCGGGGCTGACGATTATGTGGTAAAACCGTTCCTGATGGAGGAGCTCCTGGCCCGGATCCGTGCCCTTGCGCGGCGCCGCGACCGGCTCGTGCCGCAGGTGGAACGGGCCGGCCCGATCGTTTACGACCGCAGCGCGCAGAGCCTGCGCGTCCACGGCCGGGCGGTAGACCTGTCGCCGCGCGAACGGGCGCTCTTCGAGTTGCTCCTCGCCCAGGTCGGCACGGTCGTGTCGAAGGCCCGGATCGCGGTCGACCTCTATGGCCACGGCGCCGACGTGGACGAGAACGCCGTCGAGCTTGCCGTGTCGCGGCTGCGTCGCAAGCTGGGACCCGGGATAGCCATCCGCACGATCCGGGGGCTGGGCTACATGCTGGATCCGGGCCCGGTTGCATGAGGCCGGGAACCACCACGTCGCTGCGCGCGCGGCTCTTCCGCACCATCCTGCTCGCCCTGTTGGCGACCGCCCTCTGTGCCTCGGCGGTGCGGTTCATCATGGCGCGGGAGATGTCGAACCGGCTCTACGACAACACGCTCGAGGTGGTGGCGCTGACGATCTCGCGCGATGTGCTGTTGAGCGAGGGGGACGTGCTGGCCGAGGAGCTTCTGTCGCGGCTGATCGATGCGCTGGGCGACCCGATCTACTACCGGGTTATCGCGCCCGGGGGCGGCTTCGTCACCGGCTATTCCGCTGGGCCCGAGGGATCGCCCGCGCGCGACGCGGCGCTGCGGACCGGGGTCACGGTGTTCTATGACGGGACGTATTTCGGCGATCCCGTGCGTGGGGTCGTGTTGCGCGAATTCGTGTCCGACGACCAGTTCGACGGGTGGACCACCGTCGAGGTCTGGCAGACCGTGACGGGGCGGTCCGACCTCGCCATCCGCCTTCTGGGTCAGACGGTGGTGATCCTGGCCAATGTCCTTGTGGTGGTGGCGATCAGCGTGCTCTACGGGATCGATGTCGGCCTGCGCCCCCTGGCGCGGCTCTCGGCCTCGGTGCTGCGCCGCACGCCGCGCGACCTGTCGCCGATCGATCACCCCGTCCCGCGAGAGATCGCGCCGCTCCGCGACGCGCTGAACGGATTGATCGGCGAGGTACGGGACGCGATCGGGCGGCGCGACGTGTTCATCTCGGACGCCGCGCACCAGCTTCGCAATCCGATCGCCGGCGTGGCTGCGCTTCTCGACGTGGCGCGGACGGCGGAAAGCGATGCCGAACGGCGGGAAATCGTGGAGGAGGCGCAGGGTGCGATGATCCGGGTGCGGCGCCTGACCTCGCAGCTTCTCAGCCTCGAAACTCTCGAAGGGCGGGCGGGGGCCGGGGCCGCCGCACCGGTGGACCTGACGGGGCTTGCCGCCGACGCCGCCGCGCGCGTGGCGCCGCGGGCGATCGCGGCGGGGGCGGACGTGGAATACGACGCACCGCCCGACCCGCTGATGGTACGCGCCCCGGCCGGCCTGCTGGAAGAGGCGGTGGAGAACCTGCTCGACAATGCCTGCCTCTATGGGCTGGGGCCGGGCGGCACGCTGCGCGTCGCGGTGGAACGCGGGACAGGGGCGGTGCGGCTCGTCGTGGCCGATGACGGGCCGGGGATCGCGCCCGGCCGTGCCGGGCGCATCTTCGACCGTTTCCATCGCGGCGCCGAGGACGGACACCGCGGATCCGGCCTGGGATTGGCCATCGCGCGCCGGATCGCGGAAAGCTGTGGCGGCTCGCTGGTCCTCGACCCGGGAGGGTCGGGGGCGCGCTTCGTGCTGACACTGCCCGCCGCCTGAGGAGACGGGGCGTTCGTGCCTTGCACCCGGCGCGCGACCTTGCGCAAAGGAAGGCCGAAACCATCCGCTCCCAATCCCCGGAGGATCCATGGACCGCCTGACCCTTCTCGCCCTGCCCGGAGACGGTATCGGACCCGAAATCGTCGCGGCGACGCTTCGCCTTCTGGACGCCGCGCTCGGGGTGGGGGGGCCGATGCTGGAGGCCGAAACCAGAGATATCGGCTTCGCCGCGCTGGAGGCGTCGGGGACGACGTTTCCGCAGGAGGTCTTCGACCGGGCGCGCGCGGCGGACGGTGTCCTGCTCGGCCCGGTGTCGCACAACGATTACCCCGCGCGGGAGGCGGGCGGGCTGAACCCGTCCGGAGAACTGCGCCGGCGGCTCGACCTCTATGCCAATATCCGCCCCGCCCGTACTGTTCCGGGCGTTCCGGGCCGGCTGGGATCTGGGGCGTTCGACCTCGTCATCGTGCGCGAGAACACCCAGGGCTTCTATGCCGACCGCAACATGTTCGCCGGAAGCGGGGAGTTCATGCCGGATCCCGACGTGGCGCTCGCGGTCCGCAACGTGACGCGCCAGGCCTCGCGCCGGATCGCCGAGGCCGGCTTCGAGCTGGCGGCAGAGCGCGGCGGAAAGGTGACGGCGGTCCACAAGGCGAATGTCCTGAGATTGTCGGACGGACTGTTCCTGGAGGAATGTCGCGCCGTCGCCGCCCTGTACCCCGAGATCCCGTACGAGGAGCGCCTCGTCGACGCGATGGCGGCGCTCTTGGTGCGCGACCCTTCGGCCTTCGACGTGATCGTGACGACGAACATGTACGGCGACATCCTCTCCGACCAGGCCAGCGAGATGGCCGGGGGCCTCGGCCTCGCCGCGTCCCTGAACCGGGGCGGCGATCACGCCGTCGCCCAGGCGCAGCACGGATCGGCGCCCGACATCGCCGGGCAGGACCGCGCCAACCCCACCTCGCTGATCCTGTCGGCGGCGATGTTGCTGCGCTGGCTGTCCGCGCGGCGCGACGATCCGCGCCTGGCCGAGGCCGCGGCGCGGCTCGAGGCGGCGGTGTCCGCGTGCCTGGCCGCGCCCGAAACCCGCACGGTCGATCTGGGCGGGCAGCTCGGAACCCGGGCCTTCACCGAGGCGGTCTTGAGGCGGATCGCCCCATAGGGCGACGGCCCTGCATGAATCGGGACCCAAGCGGGAGTCCGACATGGCACCCGCGAAGCCGAAAACAGGTCAGGTGGCGCGGCATAGCCCCCGCCCGCGGGTGATCGTGGCCCATTCTCCAATGGGGCGACCCGCGCCTCGCCTGGTCCGCATCGCGGAATGCGGGCCACCGATCGGTCGGGACCGTTTCCGGATCAAGCGCCCGTCACTGCGACCTTCGTCCTATACCTCGGAATTTCCTTACCGTGCCACTGGACAGCGGCCGGTCCTACACGGGCAGTATGGCGAAGGTGCGCAGGGAGACGCGCGACTCGAAACGGGGAGGAAGACATGAGTGACGGAACCGGACGGCGTCCCAGCGACGCGTCGGGATACTGGAAGGCAAATGTCAGGACGATCATCGGATGCTTGATCGTCTGGGCACTGGTCAGCTTCGGCTTCGCGATCCTGCTGCGGCCGCTGCTGTCAGGCATCGCGGTCGGCGGAACCGACCTCGGCTTCTGGTTCGCGCAGCAGGGATCGATCCTGGTCTTTCTGGTGCTGATCTTCTTCTACGCTTGGCGCATGAACAAGATCGACCGCGAATACGGCGTCGAGGAGGACTGAGAAATGGACCAGTATTATCTCAACCTGCTCTTCATCGGCGGATCTTTCGTGCTCTACATGGCGATCGCCGTGTGGGCGCGTGCCGGATCGACATCCGAATTCTACGCCGCCGGGCGCGGCATCCATCCGGTGACCAACGGGATGGCGACAGCCGCTGACTGGATGTCGGCGGCCTCGTTCATCTCCATGGCGGGCCTGATCGCCTTTTCGGGCTATGCTGCCTCGGCGTATCTGATGGGGTGGACGGGGGGCTACGTGCTGCTCGCTCTGCTTTTGGCGCCCTATCTGCGCAAGTTCGGCAGCTTCACCGTGCCCGAGTTCATCGGCGACCGCTATTACAGCCGCTCGGCCCGCTTGGTGGCGGTGCTGTGCCTGATCGTCGCCTCCCTGACCTACGTGATCGGGCAGATGACCGGGGTGGGCGTGGCGTTCTCGCGGTTCCTGCAGGTGTCGAACTCGACCGGGCTCTTCATCGGGGCGGCGGTCGTCTTCTTCTATGCCGTTCTGGGCGGCATGAAGGGGATCACCTACACGCAGGTGGCGCAGTATGTCGTCCTGGTCTTTGCCTACACTGTTCCGGCGATCTTCATCTCGCTGCAACTGACGGGCAACCCGATCCCGGGCCTGGGGCTCTTCTCGACCTACGAAGGGTCCGGCGAGCCGCTTCTGACGACGTTGAACCAGACGCTCGCCGATCTGGGTTTCTCGTCCTACACCGCGCAGGACGGCACCCCCTCGGCCGTGATCAACATGTTTCTCTTCACGCTCACGCTGATGATCGGTACCGCGGGCCTGCCGCACGTCATCATCCGCTTCTTCACCGTGCCGAAGGTCTCGGACGCACGGCTGTCGGCGGGGTGGGCGCTGGTGTTCATCGCGATCGTGTATCTGACCGCCCCGGCGGTGGGTGCCATGGCGCGACTGAACATCATGGACACGATCTGGCCCAATGGCACCCAGAACGCCGAGGCGGCTCAGATCGAGGAACTGCCCGTCTGGTTCGAGAACTGGCAGACCACCGGCCTGCTCGGTATCGAGGACAAGAACGGCGACGGACGACTGCAATACTACAACGACGAGGGCCAACCGATCGACGCGCTCGGAACGACCGAGTTGCAGGGCAACGAACTGGTGCTCTTCAACCCGGACATTCTGGTGCT
Organism: uncultured Paracoccaceae bacterium; assembly: GCA_947487205.1. Lineage (GTDB taxonomy): Bacteria > Pseudomonadota > Alphaproteobacteria > Rhodobacterales > Rhodobacteraceae > Palleronia. The sequence goes on from CANKVU010000007.1 coordinate 150,496, forward strand.
GGCGAACCCCGAGATCGCCCAGCTTCCGGGATGGGTCATCGCACTGGTGGCCGCCGGTGGCATGGCGGCGGCGCTTTCCACCGCGGCGGGTCTCCTGATGGCGATCTCCTCGGCCGTGAGCCACGACCTGGTCAAGCGGTCGGTGAACCCCAACATCTCGGAAGCGGCCGAGCTCTGGTGGGCACGCGGTTCGATGGCGGTGGCCGTCGCGGTCGCGACGTGGCTGGGGCTCAACCCGCCGGGCTTCGCGGCGCAGACGGTCGCGCTGGCCTTCGGAATCGCCGCAGCAACGATCTTCCCGGTGCTGGTGATGGGCGTGTTCTCGCGTCGCATCAACAATGTTGGCGCCGTATCGGGAATGGTGACCGGCCTTGTCTTCACGGTCGGCTACATCTTCCTCCACAAGGGGTGGTTCTTCATCCCCGGGACGGAATCGTTCCCCGACACAATCGAGGGCTCCCTGTTCGGCATCCAGTCGACGGCCATCGGCTGCATCGGTGCGGCGCTGAACTTCATCGTGGCTTTCGTGGTCTCGGGGCGCACCGCCGACACCCCGGACGAGGTGAAGGCGATGATCGAGAACGTGCGCATCCCGCGCGGGGCCGGGAGCGCCACCGCCCATTGACGAATGAATCCGCCGGCCCGCGGGTCGGCGGAGATCGCACGAGACTTTGGGATCGGCCCGCCGCGGCCGATCCCCTTTTCCGTTCAGGACCGACGCCCACAAGTGGCCTGCGCCGAACGGACGCTTCCCTGCCGGCCGAAGTTCGAAGTGAGGATCCCGGGCAAACTCCGCGGAACCCGGACCTCACCGCATGTCGTCGGGTGGGATGAGGCCGAGCCCGCGCAGGTAGATGCCGATCCCGGTTTCCAGCAGATCCTCGGGCGGGAACGGGACGTTCGTGCCCGGGGAATTGCGGGCGAAAAGTTCCACGACCCCGTGGCTCATCGCCCAGACATGGGCCGAAAACATGCGCGCCGGGGGACGGCGCTCGGGCGGGATATGGGCCGACAGCGCCTCTGCCGCGCGTTCCAGCACGGCGTTGGCCCGGTTGGCCACCGCAAGGAGGCGCGGATCGCGCTGTATCGAAAGCCCCGATTCAAACATCGCGACGTAATGGCCGGGATGCTTTCGTGCGAAGGCGAGGTAGGCTCGGCCCGCCTCCTCGAAGCTGCGGAGGGCCGAAGGCTGCCCACGCTCGAATGCGTGTTCCATGAGGTCCGCGAAGATCTCGTATCCCTGTCGCGCGCATTCGGCGATCAGATCCTCGCGCCCGGCGAAATGGCGATAGACCGCCGCCGGGGTGACGCCCGCCGCCTTCGCGGCTTCCGACAATGTGAAGCCGGTCGGTCCCCGGGCCTCGATCAGGTCCAGCGCAGCATCGACGAGCGCCCGGGCGAGATCGCCGTGGTGATAGCCACGTTTAGGCATTGGGCCCCGCCCAGATCTCCGGGCCACCGGCGATCCGCGGGTCCGGTGCGGTCGCGATGGCGGGATCCTTGCCGGCATAGTCGAGCCCGCCGAGGACGGCGTGGATGGCCGCAATACGGGCCCGGCGCTTGTCGTCGGCCCGGATTACCCACCAGGGGGCGTCGGCCGTGTGGGATCGCTCGAAGGTCTCGCCGATCGCGGCCGTGTAGGCATCCCACCGCGCCAGACCCTCGACATCCACGCGGCTCAGCTTCCATTGCTTGAGGGGGTCCCGTTCCCGGGCAAGAAACCGTCGCAATTGTTCGGCGCGTCCGATCGTCAGCCAGATCTTGACCAGGTGGATACCGTCGCGGACGAGCATCCGCTCGAAATACGGAACCTGGTCGAAGAACAGCGCCCGTTCCTGCGGCGTGCAGAACCCGAAAACGGGTTCGACGACGCCCCGATTGTACCAGGAGCGGTCGAAAAACGCGATTTCCCCCGCCGCGGGGAGCTGCGCCGCGTAGCGCTGGAAGTACCACTGTCCCCGCTCGCGACCGCTCGGGGCGGGCAATGCGACGATACGGGCGACGCGGGGATTCATGTTCTCGCGGAACCGCTTGATGGCGCCGCCCTTGCCGGCCGCGTCGCGGCCCTCGAACAGGACCACCAGGCGCTTGCCGCGCGCCGCCACGTCCGATTGCAGCCGTACCAGCTGGTGCTGGAGGGCGTGAAGCGTCTCATCGTAGGATTTGCGGTCCAACCGTTTCTCATAGGGATAGTCGGGCGTGACGATCCCGCCGGGGCTGTTCGCGGCGACAGCCTCCCTGATTTCGGGCGGCGCGGTGCTGGCGAACCGGCTGATGGCGCCGTCGAACGGCAGTTCCATGCCTATCTCCCTTCTGCGAAGAGGTCAGGGTAGGGGCCGGCTCCCCTCAGCGCAATCCGGCCCGCGCCGCGGCCCGGTCGATCGCCGCCGCGACGGCTTCGGGGTCGGCATGGTGGGGCATGTGTCCGATCCCAGCGAGCCGGGTCAGACGGGCGCCCGGAACCTGCCTGGAAAGCGGACCGGAATGGACATCGATCGGTACGATGTCGTCCGCCGTGCCGTGGACGAGCTCCAGCGGCAGATCGAGGTCGGGATACCGCCGCGCCATTTCCACCAGGTGCGAACGCAGCGTCCGGACCTGCTGGGCATTGGTCCGGAAGGCCTCGGCCCGCAGCGCGAGGGCGGCGCCGACCCGTTCGACGTAGCCCGGCGGCGGCTCCTGCGGCGCGAAGACCATCGCCACCGCACGGCGGACGAAGGCCTGCGGTGCGAAGGCGGAGATCAGCGGCACCACCGTGGCCCCGCCCAGCGACGTGCCGGTCAGGGAATAGAGCGGCCCTAGCCCCCCGGGCCACGGCTCGGTGGCCCCCGACACGATCACGGCAGCCGCGGGATCGTGGTTCAGCGCCCATGCCATGGCCACCGCGCCGCCGTAGGAATGGCCAAGCACGATTTCGTCCGCGACGCCCAGTTCCTCCGCCGCGCGGTGGAGCAGGTCGGCCTGGACCTGCGGTCCCTCAGCCCGGGCGTCAAAGGGGCCGGCCAGAGCCGGGTCCGCATCGGTATATCCAAGGCCGGGCCGGTCGAAGATCGTGACGCGGTACCGATCGGTCAGCCGACCGGAGAAGCCGATCGTAAAATCTCGGAGGTTTCCCGACGCGCCGTGGATCAGCACCACGTCCGGACCGGACCCCGCCTGGACATAATGCACGCGGCGTCCGTCGATCAGCACGAAGTCGCCCTGCGGCGGATAAGCCTGTATGGCCTGCCGTGTCCGTCCCTCGACACGCTGGTCGACGATCGCACCGCACCCTGCGACCGCGACGAGCAGCAGGACGGAGCTAAGGACCGATGTTCTCGATTTCATAGGGCGTGGACTGGTATATCTGATTGATCCAGTTGCCATATAGAAGGTGGGCGTGGCTGCGCCACCGGTTGAGCGGCACCCTCCCGGGATCGTCATCTGGGTAGTAATTGCCCGGTACGTGGATCGGCACGCCCGCGGCGACATCGCGGTCGTATTCCTGCTTGAGCGTGTCGTCGTCGTATTCGAAGTGATTGAAGATATAGAGCGCCCGGTGGTCGGGGTCGTCGACCAGCGCCGGTCCGGCCGCGTCCGAGGACAATAACGTCCGCAGCGCCGGGGCCTGGTCGATGTCCTCCTGGCGCATTTCGGTCCAGCGGGAGACGGGGATCACGCAATCGTCCGAGAAGCCGCGCAGATAGGGCGAGGCGGGATCGAGATTGAAGTGCCGGTAGCACCCGAAGAGCTTTGCGGGGAGCAGGTGCTTGGGAACGCCGTGGAAATGGTTGATCATTGCCATCCCCCCCCAACACACGCCGAAGGTGGAATGGACATGGGTCTGCGTCCAGGTGAACACCTCTTGCAGTTCGTCCCAGTAGGTCACCTCGGGGAAGGGCAGATGCTCGATCGGGGCGCCGGTGATGATGAGGCCGTCGAACTTCTCGTGCCGGACATCGCGGAACGGGCGGTAGAACGCCTCCATGTGGCTGGGAGCGGTGTTGCGGGTCTGGTGTTCGGTCATCCGGATCAGGCGAAAATCGATCTGCAGCGGTCCTGCGCCGATCAGGCGGGCGAACTGGTTCTCGGTCTGGATCTTCTTCGGCATGAGGTTCAGGAGCCCGATCTTCAACGGCCGGATGTCCTGCCGCATCGCCTCGGCCTCGCCCATGACGTGGACGCCCTCGCCGCGCAGGACGTCGAAGGCGGGCAGGTCGGAGGGCAGCTTGATCGGCATCCGGTCGCTCCGGCACGTGGGCGGGGCCGAGAGGTAGGCGGGATCGCGGCGAACGGCAATCCCCGCCCGCCCGGGGTCAGCCGCGCCGGTCGAGGGCGGCCGCGATAAGTTCGTGGAAATCGGCTGGGCGACGCACTTCCGCCACCTCGTCGGCCGAGATCGTGACGCCGTGTCGCGCCATGCCGCGATAGCGCGGCGTGCGATGCGCGAGTGCCCGGGCGTAGGTCCATCGCACGAAGGCGTCGGGATCGACCGCGTCGGGGGCCGCGTCCGTCTGGCGCAGATACGCATCCCACGCCGATCGGAGGAATGCGGGCTGGTAGTACATCGGCTTCGGCGCCCGGTCGAACCGGCGGACGAGCTCTTCGGTATGGGCCTCTGAGCCTTCGATCCATACGAGCAGGAGGTGGTCGGACAGGAGGCCCAGCAGCGGGTCGTCCGGATCCTCGGGGTTGACCACCTCGCAGATCGATCCAGAGGTGTCGCAGACGAAGTTCGTATATCCGTAGATCTCCTCCGCGCGGTCGATGAAGCGCACGGTGTCGCGCATGGCCAGGATCTCCGCCTCGCGGTGCAATTCCTGTCGGCGCATGTACTCGCGGAAATCAAGCCCGCCGCGATTGGGGTCGCCGGGCTTGCCCAGATAGGTCGAGAGCGGGGCGAGATTGTCGAAGGTGATGTTTGATCCGACATAGATGGAATCGCTCATCAGCAATTCGCGCAGCAGCGGCACCTTCATGGCTTCGCGCTTGAAGTTGTCGGCGATGTGTTCACCCATGTACCGCGTACCGATGCGGTAATCGACGGAGTAGTGGAACCATCCCCCGGCCTCGCGGAGCATCGAGGACAAGTAGGTCTTCCCGAGCCCGGACATGCCGAAGAGCATTACGCGCTTCGATCGCGCGCCCCGCCATGATTCTGGGCCGTCGTAGATCATGGGGAGGTCCTAGCGCGCCGTCGGGTCAGGCGACAGGGGCAGCCGGCCCCGCGACCGATCCGCGGGGCCGAATTGTCAGAAGCGGTAGCCGACCTGCACTCCGAAACCGATCGTGTGGTTATCGTCGAATTCCGCGTGGGCCACGTCCGGGGTGCCGGTCTCGGGCTGCGCGTCGCCCAGCCAGACATAGCGCAGACCGCCGGCGATCGTGACGCGGTCGTTGACGGCATAGCTCGCTCCCAGCCCAAGCGAGGTCTGCCCGTTCGTGGGCGCGAGCGGCGAGACGAGATCGTCGTCCTCTTCCCGTTCCCAGCCGACGGAGACGATGCCGGAGAGGCGGTCGGTCAGCCGGCGGCCGACGCCCAGGGTGATCGCGTAATTGTCCTCGATCTCGGTCAGGCTCGTTCCTTCGGATTCCGGTTGATCGACCGCGTCGTAGAAGGCGGGCGCCGTGATCACATCGCCGTACCAGGCGTACCGGATCTGCCCGAAGAGCAGCGTGCGCTCGTCGAGCCCGGTCTGGAAGTCGAGGTTCACCGCGTCCGGCGTGTCGATCGTGGTGGTCGAGTCCGTCGTGAACGGATTGATCGGAAGGCCGAGAAGCACGGCGGGGATCTCGCCGACGCCGAGACCGTTCAGGGTCTCGGTCGTGTCCAGCTCATGCTCGGTCCCGGCGAAATAGGTCAGTGCGATCCTGAGCGCGATTTCGGGGCGTTCGTAGGCCACGCCGGCGACGAAGCTGACATCGCCGTCTTCGTCGAAGGACACCGCATAGCCGTCAAGCCCTCCGTAGGCCAGTCCGGACAGCCGCACATCGGCCTCCAGGTGGGTATAGCGAAGCCCGCCATGCACGGAGAAGTTGTCGGTGATTTCGTACCGGCCCAACGCCATCAGCTCTCTGCTGTCGACATCCGCCAGCGTGTCGCCAAAGAGCGGAGACCCGTCCAAGGGGTAGTAGATGTCGACGCCGTAGGGTTCACCCGCGATGAAGGCGAGCGAGAGCTTGTCGGTCAGTTGATATTTCACCCCGGCGCCGATCTGGCTGACGGCGTTGGCGACTTCGCCCGTGCCGGATCCCAGGATGTCCGTCCCTTCCACATCCGGAAATGCCCGGCCGAAACTCAACTCGAAGTAGTTTCCGTCCTCGAAGAGCACGTCTACGGACTGGCCCGACCGGTCCAGGCCAAGGGCCAGCGCCGAGGCCGGCACGAGAGACAGGACCGCAACGCCCGCGAAGTGTCTGGTCCGCATTATGTCCTCCACTGACCATGAACTCCGTCCAGCAGATGCCGGATTGCGCCGTCCCCGAATACGGGGGTGCCGCGTCCGGCGGTTTTTTGCCGAACCGGCGTCGCGTTTATGTAACAGGTCGGCGCCGCCTGAGGTTGAGCCAGTTCCCGACGAAGATCACCGCCGCGCCAAGGAACGTCCACGGATCGAGAGGCTCGGCATAAAGGGCCATCCCGACGAGCGCGATGGCGGGCAGGCGGAGGAAGTCCATCGGCATCACGAGGCTCGCGGGGGCGAGCGAGAGCGCCGTGGTCAGACAGAAATGCGCCGACAGTCCCGCCACGCCGATGATGCAGAGCCAGGGCCAGATCGCCATGGATGGCCAGGCCATCTCTCCGTCGGCCGCGGCAAGGGCCAGTCCCATCGCTGCCTGCATCACCGCCAGCCAGAAGAGGATCGACGTGATGCTGTCCGTTCTCGTCAATCGGCGGGTGAAAAGCGCCGATCCCGCGAAGCCGATGGCCGCCAGCGCGGCGGCGATCTGCCCCGGTCCGATCGCCGCCGTGCCCGGGCGGGAAACGATTAGGATTCCCGCGAAGCCGATCAGGACCGCCACCAATCCGCGGGCGCTCAGCCGCTCGTTCAGGATCAGCGGCGCACCGAGCGCGACCCAGATCGGCGAGGAGAACTCCAGCGCGAAGACCTGGGCCAGCGGGATCGTCGCGATGGCGAAGAACCACAGGTTCTGACCGGTGAAATGGAAAACGTTGCGGATAAGGTGCAGCCCGATCCGGTGGGTGCGGGCCTGATGAAGCGTTCCCGCGGCACCGGCTGCGGCAAGCACGATTCCGACCCCGATGAGCGATCGGTAGGCCATCAATTCGAACGTATCGAGCTCGATCGAGACCTCGCGCCCCGCGACGGCCATCGCCGAGAACGACGCGATGGCGCCGGTCATCCAGAGCGCGGCCCGGCGCAGTCCGGCGCCCTCGGCGTCACCGGACGGGGCAGGATGCCGGCTCATGCCCGCGACGATGCCCCGCCCGGCCCGGACCCGCTCGAATCCCGCCGCCGGGAGCGCGGCCCCCGCGTCATTCCCATTCGATCGTTCCCGGCGGCTTGGAGGTGATGTCGTATGTCACGCGGTTGATCCCGCGCACGTTGTTGATGATCCTCGTCGCCGTCTCGCCTAGGAAATCGTGCTCGAACGGGTAGTAGTCGGCCGTCATGCCGTCCACGCTCGTCACCGCCCGCAGCGCGCAGGCGTATTCATAGGTGCGCCCGTCGCCCATCACACCCACCGTACGCACCGGCAGGATCGCGACGAAGGCCTGCCAGATCGCGTCATAAAGACCATGGCGGCGGATCTGGTCGATGAAGATCGCGTCGGCCTCCCGCAGGGTGGCAAGCTTGTCGCGGGTGATCTCTCCGGGGCAGCGGATCGCGAGGCCGGGCCCGGGGAAGGGGTGACGGCCGATGAAGCGGTCGGGCAGGCCGAGTTCGCGCCCGAGCGCCCGCACCTCGTCCTTGAACAATTCGCGCAAGGGTTCGACCAGCGTCATGCCCATCTTCTCGGGCAGGCCGCCGACGTTGTGATGGCTCTTGATCGTGACCGAGGGCCCGCCGGCGAAGCTGACCGATTCGATCACGTCCGGATAGAGCGTCCCCTGGGCCAGGAACTCCGCCCCGCCGATCTCCTTCGCGTGCTTCTCGAACACCTCGATGAACAGCTTGCCGATGATCTTGCGCTTCTGCTCGGGGTCGGAGACCCCGTCGAGGGCGGTCAGGAAAAGGTCGGATTCGTCGGCGTGGACCACGGGAAGGTTCATGTGGTCGCGGAACATGCCCACGACCTCCTCGGCCTCGTTCTTGCGCAGCAGCCCATGATCGACAAAGACGCAGGTCAGCTGGTCGCCCACCGCCTCGTGCAGAAGGACCGCCGCCACGGAGCTGTCGACGCCGCCCGACAGGGCGCAGATCACCCGGCCGTCGCCCACCTGCTCGCGGATCGCCTGGACAGCCTGGTCGCGATAGGCCCCCATCGTCCAGTCGCCGTCGAACCCCGCCAGCGCGCAGAAATTGGAGAAGAACGCCGGCCCCCCCGGCGTGTGGTGCACCTCGGGGTGGAACTGGACGGCGAAGAACCGCCGTCCGGGATCGGCCGTGACCGCGAAGGGGGCCCCCGGCGAGGTCGCGAAGGGGCGAAATCCCGGCGCCAGTTTCGAGACGTGGTCGCCGTGGCTCATCCAGACCTGTTCGCGGTGGCCCTGGAACCAGCCCTTCATCAGCTCCAGACGCTCCTCCGTCGGCTCGATCCAGGCGCGGCCGAACTCGGCCGACCCGGGCGTGCGTACGACCTCGCCGCCCAGCATCTGCATCATCACCTGCTGGCCGTAGCAGATTCCCAGGACCGGCACGCCCAGTTCGAAGACCTTCATCGGCGGGCGCGGACTGCCGGCATCGGGCACACTCGCCGGTCCGCCCGACAGGATCACCGCCCGGGGAGCGAAATCATCGAGGAACGCGTCGTCGACGGCGTTGAAGGGGTGGATCTCGCAATAGACCCCGATCTCGCGCAGGCGTCGCGCGATGAGCTGGGTGACCTGGCTGCCGAAATCCACGATCAGCAGCTTCTGGTGGGCGTCCCGATGGCCGGGCAGGAGGGGGGCATCTCTCATGCCCGGGCCGATAGCGCCACGGCGGTCGCGGCGCAAGGCGCGCCCTTCGGGCGGGATGTCGGTTTTCCCCCCAAAGCGGCGCTAATCGACGACGCAGGCGGCGTCGATCTCCCTTATGTCGGTGGCGAGAAAGAGGGAGTGGACCGATGAGCGACACGGCGACCCGGCGGCGGAGCAGGGGTACGGGCGGCGGCGCGGCCAGGCGGGCCGAACGCAGCGCGGTCCGCATCGAGGCGGCGCGCTTCATCGAGCGCAACATCCCGAACTTCGAGCTTCTGAACGACGAGGCCCTGGAGATCATCGAGAACAATGCCGAGACGGTGCTGGAAGAAATCGGCGTCGTCTTTCCCGACAATCCGGGCGCGCTGGAGCGCTGGCGCGCGGCGGGGGCGAGCATCGAGGGTGAGCGGGTGCGGATCCCCAAGGGGCTGGCGCGGTCGCTTTGCCGGACCGCGCCCGCGACCTTCACCCAGCATGCCCGCAATCCGGAGCGTTCGGTGGAGATCGGCGGCCGCAACCTCGTACTGGCGCCGGTCTATGGCCCGCCCTTCGTGCGCGATCGGGTGGCCGGGCGCCGCTATGCGACGATCGAGGATTTCCGCACCTTCGTGAAACTCGGCTACATGTCGAAGTGGGTGCATCATTCGGGCGGAACGCTGTGCGAACCGACCGACATCGCGGTGAACAGGCGCCATTTGGAGATGCTGCGGGCGCATATCACCCTGTCCGACAAGCCCTTCATGGGGGGCGTCACCGAACCCTCGCGCGCCGCCGATTCCGTCGATATGTGCCGCATCCTCTTCGGCGAGGATTTCGTTGACCAAAACACGGTCCTCACCTCGCTCATCAACGTCAATTCGCCCCTGACCTTCGATGCGACGATGATGGGCGCGCTCGAGGTCTATGCGGCGGCGAACCAGGCGTGCATCGTCTCGCCCTTCGTGGTCGGCGGCGCAATGGCGCCGGTGACGATCGCGGGCACGCTGACCCAGGTCCTGGCCGAGGTGATGACGGGCGTGGCCTACTCTCAGCTGGTGCGGCCGGGCGCGCCGGTCATCGGCGGGGCCTTCGTCACATCCATCGACATGAATTCGGGCGCGCCCACCTTCGGCACGCCGGAGGCGTCGCAGATCACCTATGGGGCGGGGCAGCTGATGCGCCGGCTCGGGCTGCCGTTCCGCTCCGCCGGGGGGTTCACCGGGGCCAAGCTGCCGGACGCGCAAGCGGGCTACGAGAGTGCGAACAGCCTTCAGATGGGCCTTCTGTCGGGCGTGAACTTCATGCTCCATGCCTGCGGCTGGCTGGAGGGGGGGCTGGTCGCCTCGTTCGAGAAGTTCGTCATGGATGCCGATCAGCTCGGCGGGCTTCACCAGCTCGCCAACGGGGTGGACATGTCGCAGACCGGGCAGGCGATGGACGCCCTGCGGGAGGTCGGGCCCGGGGGCCATTTCCTCGGCTGCAACCACACCCAGGAGAATTTCAAGACCGCGTTCTGGCGCAGCCAGCTGCTCGATTACAAACCATACGAGACATGGTCCGAAGAGGGCGGCCGCGATACCGCCGCCCTCGCCGAGGCGCGGGTCGAAAAGCTTCTCGGCGATTACCAGCAGCCGCACCTGGACCCCGAGACGGCCGGCCGGCTGGACGAGTACATCGACCGACGGACCGCCGAGATCGGCAACACGCTCAACTGAGGACGCGCGTGTCCACATAGAGCCGCGTCTCGGCAACGAGGGCGGTCAGCAACTCCACGTGGTCGGCGATGGAGTAGGTCGCCTCGCATCCCTGACGGGCGCGCTCGCACGCCGCCTCTCGCGCGACCAGCACGTCGATGCAACCGCGCCCCGGCGCGGGAAGGTCACCGCCGAACAGGCGCGGCAGGACCGCCTCCCGGTCGTATCCGCTCAATCCGAATCGGGCCGCGCTCATCAGGAGTCGCGGGCGGTAGAGCGTGGCGAGCGGGGAATCGAGCAGCGTCATGGGGTACTCCGTCTGGTGCTTCAGGCGGAATTTGCACGCTATGGTTGTTCCGTTGCGCGACGAGCCATGTTGGCGAACGCTGATCGGTCAATGCTTTAAGAAGACTTCTGGAAATCTGGGCCGGTGATGAGGTCGTTAACAATCCGCTAACATAAACAACTAAAAGTTGTTTAAAGACGGTGGAAAAATTCGACCCGCATGCAAAAGAGAGGAAGTCGGAATGGCCGCTTTGCCACGTGACGAATTACCGGGCTGGGTTCCCGACAATGTGGAAACCTATCTGGCGCACGTCATGCAAGGTCGGTCGATCCGGTCCTTGGCCCGGGACGCGGGGTGTCATGCCTCGACCGTGCTGCGCCAGGTCCGGCGGTTCGAATTGCGCCGCGACGACCCTCTCGTCGACCATGCGCTGCACCGTCTCGAACGGCAGCGCACCGGGGCAGCGACCCCGGTAAAGCGCGAGGATCTGGACAGCATGACATTGACCGCAAAGAAACCGGCGCCGCCATTGTGCACCGAACGACTGGAATCGGAGGCGCGGCGCATCCTGCGTCGCCTGGCCGAGCCCGGCGCCTGCCTTGCGGTGGCCGACGGGATGGAGAAGGCCGTGGTCGTGCGGGAGGCCAAGGACGGCCAGACCATCCGTACCGGCACGCTCGACCGCGAGATCGCCGAGGCCATGGCGCTGCGCGACTGGATCGCCGTGAGCGCCGCCGGGAGGGTGGCGCGTTACCGGATCACCGGCGCCGGCCGGGCGGCCCTGAGGGAGATCCTGTCGCGCGACGCGGCCGTCAGTACCGTGGCGACGGAGGACGCCGAGCCGGATCATCGCGCCCGATACGGCGTCGCAGAGACGCCGATCCTCGTGCTGGCGCGGCGGCGCGACAAGGATGGGACGGCATTCCTGACGCCCGAGATGCTGCGCGCGGGAGAGAGGTTGCGCGAGGAGTACGAGATCGCGGTCATGGGCGGGGAACCCGAAGGGGGTTGGGACGCGCTTCTGACCCGGGAGCCCGAGGGCGATCCGTGCGCTCGGGGCGCAGCCGGAGCCGCGGCGCGGCTATCCATGGCGTTGGCGGAACTGGGGCCCGGCCTCGGCGACGTCACGCTGCGGGTCTGCTGCCGGCTGGAAGGGCTCGAAACTGTCGAGAAGCAAATGGGCTGGGCGGCGCGGTCGGGGAAAATCGTGCTCCGGATCGCCCTGCAGCGGCTGGCGCGGCATTTCGCGGATCGCGAAGGCGCGGGCGGCGGATTGATCGGTTGAGTACCTGTCAGCACAGCGGCCGGCCCGAGGGGCCGGCCGCATCGCGACGCGCGTGGTTCGCCGTCACTCGGCGTCTTCGGTCGCCGTCTCTTCGGTGATGGGGACCGCGTTCACGTCGGTGTCGAGCTCCGCGTTTGCACGGCGAACACCGGCGGCATAATCGGGATGAACACGTTCGAGAACCGCATACCAGCGCTCCTTGACGGCATCGCTGCAGGGACCCATCGCCGCGGCGTAATTAGCAAAGAGACGCTCCTTCTGCTCGTCCGAGAACATCTCGAAGAGCTTTCGGGGCTGGACGTAATCGGCGTCCGCGTCCTCGACCACGTAGCGATCCGCATCGCCGTCGATCTTCATCGGCGGCTCCTTCACCGACCAGTCGGCGACCGGCCCGCCGTACTGGTTGGGCTCGTAATACGCATCGGGATTGCCGAAATCGTTCGTGAAAAAGCGCATGGAACCATCCTTGTGATAATGGTTCACGTTGGCTGTCGACTTCGCGGCGTTCGCGGGCAGCATCTCGTAATGCGTGCCGAGCCGGTAGCGGTGTGCGTCGGCATAGGAGAACACCCGCGCCTGCAGCATCTTGTCGGGGCTGAAGCCGATGCCGGGAACAACGTTCGACGGCGAATAGGCCGCGTTTTCCACCATCTGGAAATAGTTTTCCGGATTGCGGTTCATGGTCAGCTCGCCGACCTCGATCAGCGGGAAATCACCATGCGGCCAGACCTTCGTCAGGTCGAACGGATTGAAGTCCTGCTTCGTCGCGTCCTCCTCGGGCATGACCTGGATGTACATCGTCCATTTCGGGAAGCGGCCCTCCTCGATCGCGTTGTACAGCTCCTCCTGGTAGCTCTCGCGCGTCGAGCCGATGATCTTCTCGGCCTCGGAATTGGTATGGTGCTTGTGGCCCTGCTGGGTCTTGAAGTGGAACTTCACCCAGAACCGCTCGCCCTGCGCGTTCCACATCGAGAAGGTGTGAGAGCCGTACCCGTTCATGTGCATCGGGCTTACGGGCAGGCCACGATCCGACATCAGGATGGTGACCTGATGCACCGATTCCGGCTGCGCCGACCAGAAATCGAACATCGCTTCGGGCGAGCGCAGGTTCGTCTTGGGGTGCCGCTTCTGGGTGCGGATGAAGTCGGGGAACTTGAAGGCGTCGCGGACGAAGAAGATGGGCGTGTTGTTGCCCACCATGTCCCAGTTGCCTTCCTCGGTGTAGAACTTGAGGGAGAAGCCACGCACGTCGCGTTCGGCATCCGCCGCACCCTGCTCTCCGGCCACGGTCGACCAGCGGGCCAGCACCTCGGTCGTCTTGCCGACCTCGGAGAAGAGCTTAGCGCAAGAATAGCGGCTGATATCCTGGGTGACGGTAAACTCGCCCAGGGCGCCCCAGCCCTTGGCATGGACGACGCGTTCGGGGATGCGCTCGCGGTTCTGGTGCGCCAGCTTCTCGATCAGCTGGTAATCCTGCAGAAGGATCGGGCCGCGCGGCCCGGCCGTCTGGGAAAACTGGTTCGAGGAGACCGGCGCGCCGGCGGTGGTCGTCAGACGAGGCTTATCGGACATGAGGGCGTCCCTTTCAGTATTAGAACTGTTCTTAGAAATCATCTAAAGGTACCCGGCCGGAATTGGAAGCCCTCCCGGGCAGGGGTGGCGGGGAGGGGCCATTCCTGTTTACTTACCTCGAACCGCACGGAATCTCGGGCATGCTCAGTCAAGACAATCGTCGCGCGCGCCGGGCGGCGCTCCGATCCTACGGACTCACTCGGGATACCGATCTCGCGTCGCTGCGCGAGATCGTCGATCTGGCAGTGGCCATCTGCGACATGCCGATGGGCAACGTTTCTCTGATCGACGAGCAGTTCCAGTGGTTCGTCGTCCGCGCCGGCACCGAGCGGTCGGAACTGCCGCTGGAGGACACGATCTGCGCCCGCGTCATCGCCGCCGACGCGCCCGAGGGGGTGGTCGTCATCGAAGACACCCACAGAGATCCGCGCCTCGAGACCGCCGCTGCATGTCAGGAGGCGGAGGGCATCCGCTTCTACGCGGCCGCGCCGCTCCTCACCCCGCAGGGGCGGGTGATCGGCACGTTGAGCGTGGCCGACATCCGGCCGCGGCGGCTGACTGACGGGCAACGCAAGCTGTTGTCCGTCCTGTCACGTCAGGTCATGGCGCAGCTCGACCTGCGCAGGTTGTTGCGTCGCGCCGACGTGATGCGCCGGGAAGTCGATCATCGGGTGAAGAACTCGCTGCAATCGGTGTCCTCGTTGACGCGGCTGCAGGCGCGCCGCGTCACGTCGGACGAGGCGCGCGACGCCCTGGAGGTCGTCAGCCGCCGCATCGACACCATCGCGGCATTGAACTCCGAACTGTACCGCGCCGGCAACGAGCGCAAGCTCGCGCTGCGGGCCTTCCTTGAATCGGTCACCCACCTGATCCGCGCATCCGCCCCCGAGAACGTGGCGATCTCCCTTTCGATGGACGACGTGAACATCTCGGCCGGCCATGCCGGGTCGCTGGCGATCATCGTCAACGAATTCGCGACCAACAGCTTCAAGCACGCCTTCCCCGACGGCCGAGGCGGGCGGATCGAGCTGACGGGCCGGCAGGAGCATCCGGGGCAGTTCCGGATGACCTGCCGCGACGACGGGGTGGGCGTCGGATCGGCGCCGCCCGAAGGCGGCCTCGGGCTGTCGATCATCGACAGCGCGGTGGAGAGCCTTGGCGGCGAGAAGACCTTCCTGGAGCACGAGGCCGGCTTCGGCATGGATATCGTCTTCGCCATATGAGCCGGGCCGCGTGGACAAGACGCGCCTCGCCGCTTATGTCGCCATAAAAGGAGGTCCGCCCATGCCGCGCGATCTGAAGATCCCCGCCGAGCGCCACCCCGAGAAGGCGCACCGCCCCGCGACGCCGCGGCTGGCGAAGCCCGACTGGATCCGGGTGCGGGCGCCCTCTGGGGCGGGCTACCGCGCCACGCGCGAGATCATGCGCGAGCACGGCCTGACCACGGTCTGCGAGGAGGCGGGCTGCCCGAACGTGGGCGAATGCTGGTCGCAGGGCCATGCCACGATGATGATCATGGGCGAGATCTGCACGCGCGGCTGCACCTTCTGCAACGTGGCCACCGGACGGCCCGAGGCGCTCGACGTGTTCGAGCCGGGCCGGGTCGCCGACGCGGTGAAGAAGCTGGGGCTGAACCACGTCGT
>CANKVU010000008.1 GCA_947487205.1 uncultured Paracoccaceae bacterium
GCGGACCTCGTCGCGCTCGCCCGCCGGGACGGGCGTTCCGGCCACCGCCGGATCGCGGTCCGTCTTCGCGAGGCCGGATGGTCCGTGAACGGGACGCGGGTCGCGCGGACCTGGCGCCGGGAGGTCGGAGGAAAGGCCCCGGTGGGGCGCTTGCCCCGACGAAGCCGAAGCTGCCCGCGAGACACCCGAAGAACGGGCGGCGCCGGCTCGATGACGGGTCCTGCATCCGTCTTCGCCCCGCGCGGCCGAACCACGTCTGCACCTCGCGACTGCGTCGAGAGCCGGACGCAAGAGGGGCGGGAGTTCCGATTGCTCGATATCGTCGACGAGCCCACCCGGGAATGACGCGTCATCGCCCGCCGGCAATCCGAGGCCGATGGCGCGTGCCATCCGGATCGACCGCAAGCTGAACGCGACCGCCGTGATCGATGTCCCGACCGGCCTGTTCAGGCCTCACGGGGTGTGCCTGGCCATGTTCGCTCGGACGACGGTCCGGAATTCATCGCCAAGGCCGTGCGGGACTGGATTGCGGCGGTCGGCGCGAGACCGGCGTCTCTCGAACCGGGGAGCCCCCTGGGATTGTCGAGGGCCGGAAAACGGTCCGGTGGACCGTTTTCCCGAGGCAGGGCCATGGCGAGAGCTTCGACGCGAAGCTCCGCGCCGAGCTGCCGAACGGCGAGAGCGTCTCCTCGCTGGCGGAATTCCACGTCGGGATCGAGGCATGGCGCATCCACGACAATACCGCCAGGCCCCGCTCGTCGCGGGGCTACCGACCACCCGTGCCGGAGGCCCTTCACTGCAGCGCACGCGACGGCGGATCACCCCCGCCTCAGTATTCTTCGGTCACGGTCTCAGCGTCCCACGCGTCCAATTCTGCATCCGTCCAGGCGCCGTAGGCGGCGTTGGGGAAGACGATCCACTTGCTCCCAAACTCCTCCGCGTTCGCCATGACGGCGTCCCGCTGCTCGGACAGGGAGTCGACATCGAAGATCGCCTCGAAGTCGGGCAGCGAGTCTCCGAGCAGCATCACGATTTCATGGTCGGCGGAAACGTTGGAGCGCCTTTCTTCCTTCGGTGGTCCGAGAAGCTGGACGGATTGCTCGCTCACCTGCGGCAGATCCAGATCTTCCAGCGTGGCGATCGTGGCGCGCTTCTGATCGTCGGTTCGGTCGGAGATATAGCTGATCGTCACCCCTTGCTCGTCGACGTAGTCGAGAAACTCCCGGGCACCCGGGATCAGAGCGGGCTCCCCTTCACGCTCCCAATGACGCCAGGTGTCCCAGTCGTCGTATTGATGGCAATTGGCGAGGTCGCGAGCGAGAAGCGGCGTGTTGTCGATTACCGTCTCGTCGAGATCGAAGACGACCGCGAGTCCTGACGGATCTCCGGCGTCCTCCAGAATGGCGTCGAGGCGCATACGTGCGACGTTGTAGCCTTGGATCTGAAGGGCCGCGACCTCAGCCGATTGCTGCTGGTAGCGCAGTCCGGCCGCGTAATCGGAAATAGGGCACTCGTCCCCTTCCTGCGCCGCGGCACCGCTTGCCAGGATGCACAGCGTTCCGATGGCCATAGACCTGAACATGAAACTCTCCTTTTGTTTCGGATCGATCGGTTCACAGGGTCAGGTATTCACCGAGCCGAGTGCAAGAGAAACCCATGACGGTGAGCCTGGGCCGCCTTCCAGCTCCGCGGCTTTCGCTTTCTGGCGGCGATGCCAGAATGTTACGGCTTCGGATCGCCGGCGGGAAGCCGACATTCCCGAAAGTCTTTGCGCTCGACCGTTCGGGCTCGGGGCAGACATTCCGCCTGCCAATTTTTACCAGCATGCCTCCGGATAGTATTTGAGCGTGTCGCTGTGGGGGCGTCTCAGCTTCCCCGCGCTTGTCGAGCCGCTGCGCCCCGGGTCATGCCTGACCGGGAGACGGACGGCGCAGGATTGTGGTACGGGCCGATCGCAAGGATGATCCTTGGTCCCCCCATGTCATCTCTGGAGGTTGTTGCATGTCCCCTCTTGTCCACGCGGCGGCGATCTCGACCCTGTTGTCGCCCGTGGCCTGGGCCGACCCCCTCCCCGCCCTCGACCTGGATCCCGCTGCCACCACCGTCTCCGGCCTCTCGAGCGGCGGCTTCATGGCGGTCCAGCTCCAGGTGGCGTTCTCGGAGCGCATCGCTGGCGTGGGTGTCGTCGCCGGCGGTCCGTACGGCTGTGCCGACGGCAGCGTTTACCGAGCGCTGCGGGTGTGCATGAACGCCTTCCTTGGCGCGCCAGACGCGGAGGACGCGCTGGAGGAGATGCGAACCCTCGCGGCGGAGGGGCGCATCGACGACCTCGCGCATCTGGCGGGGGACCGGCTCTACCTCTTCCACGGCGAAGCCGACGATACGGTCGCGCGGGCCTCGATGGACGCCCTGAGGCGAAGCTACGCCGCGCTCGGGGTGCCAGAGGGCCAGGTCGTGTACGAGACCGAGGTGGCGGCCGGCCACGGCTTCGTCACCGAGCGTGGCAATCTCGATTGCGCCGACACCGGTCCGGACTTCCTGATCGATTGCGACTACGATCAGGCCGGCGCCATTCTCATCCAGCTCTACGGGGAACTCGCGCCGGCGGCCGAGCCTCGCGACGGCGGACTCCTCCGGTTCGATCAGGAGCGATATCTCCAGGGCGCGGCGGGCATGGACGAGACCGCCTTCGTCTACGTTCCCGAACCCTGCGCAGCCGGTGCTCTCTGCCGTCTGCACATCGCGCTGCACGGCTGCCGACAGGGCCGCGAGGTGATCGGCGCGGACTACGCCCGCCTGACGGGCTACAACGCTTGGGCGGAAGCGAACCGCATCGTCGTGCTCTACCCGCAGGCAGAGCGGATCCCCTCGCCGTGGTGGAACTGGTTCGGCGGCAACCCCAACGGATGCTGGGACTGGTGGGGCTACGCAGGCGACGATTATCTCACCAGGGATGCACCCCAGATCGCCGCCATCGCGCGAATGGCGGCCGCCCTCGGCGCCCCCTTGGTGAAGTGAGCGCAGGTCAACGCACGGAACGATTTGGTTTCGAGGCTCGACGACAACGCGGATCGCGATCGGCCCAAGGAGGACATTCGTGTTTCGCGCCCATGAGGTCCGGACACAGCCCACGGCGGGCATTCGGGTTCAGGACCAGGAAGGACCGCTTCGAGCCTGTCAGCGTCTGACGTCCACCGCAGGGAAAGAAGCAGTCTCCTCGGGGAAATCACTCCATGGAGTTGGCGGACGGTTGAGCATCGGCCTGGCTTTGCTGCGCAAAGAGGGTGAAGCCCGGACTTCCCCTTTCCCCGGGCGCACTTATCCCACGGGCTCAGTGACAGGTATGCCGAGCGTGGTGTAGCCGTTCAGGACGGCGGCGCGGATCTGGAGTTCTGCGACCTGGCGATCGAAGTCGCGCGCGATGAGGCTCTGCCCCAGCAGCTTCACGCAATGCATCTTCGTCTCGGCGCGGCTTCGGCGGTGGTATCCGCTCCACGTTCGCCAGATGGCGCGGCCGAGGTATCTCGATGTGCGGAGAGCCTCGTTTCTGGCGATGGTGCCCGCAGTTGACGGCTTCCAGGGCTTGGCGTTTTTCCTGGGCGGTATGACGGCATGGGCGCCACGGTCTGCGACGGCATCGTGGCACTTGCGCGTGTCGTAGGCGCCATCCGCGGTGACAGAGCCGATCTCCACATCTGCGGGGATCTGGTCGAGAAGCTCATGCAGCATGGGCGCGTCACCGATGTTGCTCCCGGTGACCTCGACGGCGCGGATCTCCAGCGTTTGTTCATCGACGCCGATGTGGATCTTGCGCCACAGACGGCGTCTCGCGCCACCATGCTTTCGCGCATGCCACTCGCCTTCGCCCTTTGCCTTGATGCCATTCGGCATCGTCGTCGGACCGATGGCGGTCGATGCCACATTGTCGATGAGCAGGTTCAGCGGCCCCTGCGAGCCGCGGTAGGGGATGCGAACAGCCAAGGTCTTCTGGCGCCGGCTCAACGTGCTGAAATCAGGTACCGCCCAGTCAAGGCCGACCAGCCGTAGGAGGCTTTCAACGAACCCCGTCGTCTGCCTCAGGGCCATGCCGAAGAGGACTTTCATCGTCAGGCACGTCCGGATCGCGGCATCGCCATACTGTGGCTGCCGGCCTCGCTTGCCGGTCGGCGGCGGCGCCCAGACCATGTCGGGATCGAACCAGATCGTCAGGGACCCACGCTGCTTCAGCGCTTCGTTGTGGGCCGGTCAGGTCTTGGTCTTGTAGCATGGCGGGATCGATCTGCTCATGCCGACCAGCTACTGCGCTGGATTCACGAGATGAATCCCTCGCTCCACCTTTGCGCAACAAAGCCAAGCCGAGGCGTAGAAACAACTTCAGGGAATGTGTGGTGCCCGCACCAGGATTCGAACCCGGGGCCTACTGATTACAAATCAGTTGCTCTACCAGCTGAGCTATACGGGCACGGCCGGGTCGTCTTACCGCGGATCGGGGCGCGGCGAAAGATGCGTCAGCGATTGGCGCGCGCCAGGACACCGACCGCCAGTATCCCCACGCCCGTCACGAGAAGCGCGGCCGGTGCCGCGTCCCCGATCCGCTCCAGCGAGGCCTGTTCGTAGACCCGGGTCGCGAGCGTGTTGTAGTTGAACGGCCGGAGAAGAAGCGTCGCCGGAAGCTCCTTCACGCAATCGACGAAGACGAGGAGGAGGGCGGTGCCCAGCGAGCCGCGGATCATCGGCAGGTAGACCGACGCAAGCGCCCCCCCCGCCGTCCGCCCCAGCGCCCGCGCCGCCATCGGCAGGCTGGGCGAGACCCGGCCCATCGCCGCGTCCACGGCGCCTTGCGCGATGGCGAAGAAGCGCACCGCGTAGGCCAGCACGATCGCCGCCGCCGAGCCCGTCATCAGGAGGCCCGGATCGACGCCCGTGAGCCCCGCCCAAACATCCGCGAACCGGTTGTCCGCCCAGGCAAGCGGCAGGAGCAGACCCACACCGAGGACGGCCCCCGGCGCGGCGTAGCCGATGCAGGTCACCGGCATCACCAGGCGGGGTAGCGCCCGGCCCGACAGCCGCACCCCGTAGACGAGGAACATCGCCGCCAGCACCGTCAGGGCGGCCGCCGCGCTGCCGGTCGAGATCGTGTGCCAGAGCGCCAGCCCGAGGCCGGGATCGAGCCACCGGTCCCCGCTGCCGAAGGCGTGGGAGGCGATCACCCCCGTCGGCAGGAGGAACCCGACGGCGAAGGGCAGCGCGCAGGTGGCGCAGGCCGCCCAGCCGGCCGCGCCCCGGAGGGGCTGCCGGACCGGACGCCGCTCGGACCGGCTCAGCGCGTAGAACCGCGCACGCCGGCGCGAGAGCTTCTCCAGCGTCACGAGCACGAGGACGAGGGCCAGGATGACGCAGGCGATCTGCGCCGCGCCCCCGGCATTCCCCTGCTCGAGCCAGACCGTGAAGATGCCCGTGGTCAGCGTCTGCACGCCGAAATATTCCACGACGCCGAAATCGTTGATCGTCTCCATCATCACGATGGCGGTGCCGGCGGCGATCGCCGGCCGGGCCAGCGGCAGGCCGACGCGCAGGAACCGCGCGACCGGCCCCGCGCCCAGAGCCTGCGCCACGTCGAAGCTCTGCGTGGACAATTCGCGGAACGCCGCGCGCGCCAGCAAATACACGTAGGGGTAGAGCGCTGCCGAGATCACCGCGATCGCCGCCCCGCGGGAGCGGATCTGGGGAAAGGCGTAGTCCCGCGCGCTGTCCCAGCCCATCACGGCGCGCAGACCGGTCTGGACCGGACCGGCATATTCCAGGAAATCGGTCAGCGCGTAGGCGCCGACATAGGCCGGGATCGCCAGGGGCAGGAGCAGCGCCCATTCGAGCCATCGCGCGCCGGGGAAACGGTACATGACCACGAGCCACGCAGCCACCGTCCCGACCACCGCCGAAACCAGGCCCACCGCGCCCGACAGGAGCAGCGAATTGCCCAGGTAGCGCGGCAACGTGGTCGAGACGAGATGTCCCCAGATCGGCTGGGACGGCGTGAGCGCCAGCCACGCCACCGTGGCGACCGGCAGCAAGACCAGCGCCGCGATCACCGCCGCACCCACCGACCATCGGTCCGGGCGGACCGGCATCGCGTGCTCTATCCGAGTATTTCGCTCGACCATGGGGGGGTCCTAGCAGATCGCCCGATCCTGTCCAGCGACGGCGCGGATGGCCGGGCCGCGGCGATCAGGCCATGCCGAGCGCGTTCTTGTACATCTTCAGCACGGCCTCTTCCTCGGCCACGTCGTCGCGGTCGCGCTTGCGCAGCGCGACGATCTTGCGCAGCACCTTGGTGTCGTAGCCGCGTCCCTTGGCCTCGGCCATCACCTCCTTCTGCTGGTCGGCGATCTCCTTCTTCTCCTCCTCCAGCCGTTCGAAGCGCTCTACGAACTGGCGCAGCTCCTCGGCGGTGACGGAGTAGCTGTCGTCGGGGGCGGATGCATCGGACATCGGATCTGCCTCGTTCCTGGGTGGCCGTTCGGGCGCCGACCTCTAGGGCCGGAGCGCGGGCGAGGCAAGACGCTTGCCGGCCGGAGCGCGATCGCCTATGCGCGGGCGCCGGAATGGCGGACGGAGGGGACATGGACGCGCTGATCTGGTCGGGAACGGCCCTGTCGATCCTGGGTGTCGCCGGGCTTGCCTATTGCATCGTCGCGGCCATCGGCGCGAAGCGGTCGGGCCTGTCGGACGCCGACCTGCGCGCGCGGCTGCAGCGCCTGGTGGTCTGGAACCTCGGGGCGCTGCTGCTGTCGAGCCTGGGGCTCGTCATGGTCATCACGGGCCTGTTCCTCGGGTGAGGACGGCCTTGGCAGGCCGACCCGCGACGCCTAGAACGGCGGGCATGGACATTCGCCGCATCACGCCGCGCTTCGCGGTCAGCCCGCAGATCCGCCCCGAGGACGTCGCCACGTTGAAGGAGGCCGGCTTCGTCCGCGTCATCTGCAACCGCCCCGATGCCGAGGTGGCGGGGGACGAACGCTCCGAGGCCATCCGCGCCGCCTGCGCGGCCCAGGGCCTCGATTTCGTATCCCTGCCGGTCGATCACGCCTCGATGTCGGCCGAGCTCGTGGCCGACCAGCACTCGGCGATCGAGGATGCCGGGGGGCCGGTCTTCGCCTATTGCCGGTCGGGTACGCGCTCGGCCCATGTCTGGGCGCTGGGACAGGCCGCGCGGATGCCGACGGACGATATCATCGCCGCCGGCGCCGGCGCGGGCTACGACCTGACGCCGCTGCGCCCCGCGATCGAGGCCATGACCCGTCAGGGCTGACGCACGCTCTATTCCGCGACCGCCACGAAGGGCTCCTCGGGCGGGCCCTCGATCCGCACGGCCTTGGTGCCCCCGGTCTGGCCCAGCCGGCCGATCAACACGCCGCTCTGCCGGGCGCCGACCAGCCGGACCCGGCCGATGGTGCGCGCGGACAGGGGCACCAGATCCCCGGGCTTCAACGCGCGGATCTCCTCGGCGGTCAGCGTCACGCGCCCGAGTTCGGCCGAAAGCGGGATCTCGCTGCCCAGGAGCCGGGCCTCGAACCGCTGCGACCAGGCGGCGCCCCCGGGGGCCTGCATCTCTTCGGCGACCGATTCGGCGAGGCGGGGCAGGATCAGGTGGATCGCGCCCGAGCGCACGCCGCCCGCGCCGAAGCCGAGATCGATGCGCCAATGGTCGTGGCAGGCATCAGCGAGGTTCAGCCGCACCTCGTGCGGCTCCGTCAGGCGGGTGGCGAAGCGCATGCCCGCCATCGGCCGCGGCGCCGGCATCTCGGCGGCCATCGCCTCGTGCAGCTTGAAGATCCGGTCCAGCGGATCGGCCAGCATCGCCGCGTCGGTCGCGGTCGGGGGACGGGCGCGCATCGCGCGGGGCCTGATCCGGCCCAGCGTCTGCTGCTCGATCACTGCCGCCGTCACCGGCGGCTCGATCAGGGCGATGCCGTATCCCGACGGCCCGTCGAGTAGCAGGACGATCGCCCCCTCGCCGATCAGGGCGGGAACGTCGTCGGGCATGATCGGCGCCTGCACCGCCCCCGAGACGCGGACCTCGGCGCCGAGCCCGCGGCTGAAGCCGTGCGACATGGCGCGGGTCCATAGCCGCTCCGCCGTGAGCGCGGGGGCGGTGGGCGCGGATGTCGCGCCGATCTTGCGGCGCAGGGTGGGCTGGTCGGTCATGGCACTCGGGTCGGTTCGGTCGATGCCACCCTTGACGGGGCGCGGTTACGAAAGGCTTTAGGCGCGCCGAGGGGACCGGACTTTCCGTTCGCCGCGCGTTCACGCCGCGTCAACGTCCATGGGCGCATGATGCCCGGCAGCGGTTCCGCCCGCCCGCGGGCGCCGCGATCGGAGGCGAACATGGCCCCAGTTACCCTGACCCGCCGGCGGGTCCTGTCCGTCGGCCTTGCCGCGCCGTTCCTCGTCCCCGCGCGAGGTCTGGCGGCCGGGCGCCCGCTCACGATCGGCCTCGCGCTGTCCCTGACCGGGCCCTATGCCGAGGAGGGGCGCGAGCAGCTCGAGGCGATCGATCTCGCGATCGGGCATCTGAACGGGGCCGGCGACGGCGGCATGCTCGCGACCCTCTCTCCCTCGGGCCTCGCGGGGAACGGCGTCCTGGGGCGGCGGGTCGCGCGGGTGGCAGCCGACACGCGCACCTCCGCGGCGCGGGCGCTCGAGGCAGCGCGCGGCATGATCGCGCGGGACGGCGCGACCGCGATCCTCGGTGGCTCGTCCTCGGGGGCGGCTGTCGCCCTGCAGGGACTGGCCGCCGAGGCGGGGGTGATCTTCATGGCCGGGGTCAGCCACGCGAACGCGCCCACGGGCCGGGATCGCAACGCCCACGGGTTCCGCCACTTCGTCAACGCGCACATGTCCGCGCTGGCCCTGGCCCCGGTGCTGGCGCGGCTTCACGGAAGCGCGCGGATGGCGGCGCATCTGAGCGTCGACAACGAATGGGGCCGGTCGCAGCAGCGGGCGATGCGCGCGGTGACCGAAGCGATCGGCTGGGAGACAATCCGCGCCATCCCCGTGCCGCCCGAGACCGCGGATTTCGACGCGGCGCTCGACCAGGCCACCCGCGGCGGGGGCGATGTCCTGATCCTGAACCTCTATGGCGGGTCGCTGCTGCTGGCGCTCGGGGCGGCCGCGCGGGCGCGGCTGCGCGACCGGGGGCTCGAGATCGTGGTGCCGCTGCATTCGGACCTCGTAGCGCGGCGGGCGGGGGCCGACATCGACGGGGTCGTGGGCACACAGAACTGGCACCCGGCGCTCGAACGGGATCTCGGCCCCCGGTTCGCGGGAACCCAAGCCTTCGTGCGCGCCTTCGAGGCCGCCCATGGGCGGGTGCCGGGACAGGCGGCGCAGACCTGTTACGCGCAGACGATCCTTTACGCCGACGCGGTGTCCCGCGCCGGGTCGACGGCGCCCTGCGCCGTGATCGAGGCGCTCGCCGACCACGCCTTCGACGGCCTCGGCACCGGGCCCACGCTCTATCGCGGGGCGGACCACCAGTGCCTGAAGGACGTGGCCGTCGTCCGCGGCAGCCGGTCGGGTGGCCATCCGCTGGAGCTTCTGGCGGTGACGGGCGCGGAGGAGGTGACTTACTCGCCGGATCATCCGGACTTTGCCGGGCGGCGGATCGGCGCCTGCTCCGGCCCCGCCTGACGCGCGGCCGCCGGAGTCCGTGCGCGCACTCCCCAGGGGGCAGGATGCCCCCCTCCCCTTTGCGCTCCCGCCCCCTGGCGACACGATGTCTCGCCAAAACGGCGAAGGACACTACGTGCCGGGGGAGGATAACGGAGGAGGAATTTGCAATGCTGGACGCTGACGCGAACAAGAAGCATCCGCCGACGGAAGATTTCGTGCGCAACGCCCATGTCGACGCGGACCGCTACGAGGAGATGTACCGCCGATCCATCGACGACCCGGAAGGTTTCTGGGCCGAGCATGCCAGGCGCATCGACTGGATCAAGGAACCCTCGAAGATCAAGAACACGACCTTCGAATACGGCAATGTCGACATCCGCTGGTTCGAGGACGGCACGCTGAACGTCGCCGCGAATTGCGTCGACCGGCACTTGAAGGATCGCGGCGACCAGACGGCGATCATCTGGGTCCCGGACGAGGACGACGGCTCCGACCAGCACATCACGTACAAGCAGCTGGCCAGCCACGTGAACAAGTTCGCCAACGTCCTCAAGGAAATGGGCGTGGGCAAGGGCGACCGGGTGGTGATCTACCTGCCGATGATCCCGCAGGCGGCCTATGCGATGCTGGCCTGCGCGCGGATCGGCGCGATCCATTCCGTCGTCTTTGCCGGCTTCTCGCCCGATGCGCTGGCGCAGCGGGTGAACGGCTGCGAGGCAAAGGTCGTGATCACCGCCGACGGCAGCCCCCGGGGCGGCAAGATCACCGACCTCAAGGCCAATGCCGACAAGGCCTTCAAGAAGGTCGAGCACGACGCGAAGCTTCTCGTGGTCAAGCGCGCGGGCAACGAGGTCGCCTGGAGCGAGGGCCGCGATCACTGGCTGCACGAGATGGAAGAAAACGCCTCGGACGATTGCCAGCCCGAGGAGATGAACGCGGAAGATCCGCTCTTCATCCTCTACACGTCGGGATCGACCGGGAAGCCCAAGGGCGTGGTGCACAGCCAGGGCGGCTATATCGTCTATACCTCGATGACCCACGAATACACGTTCGATTACCATGAGGGCGACGTCTATTGGTGCACCGCCGATATCGGCTGGGTGACCGGGCACAGCTACATCGTCTATGGCCCGCTGGCGAACGGCGCGACCACCATCATGTTCGAGGGCGTGCCGACCTATCCCGACGCGGGGCGCTGCTGGAAGATCTGCCAGGACCACAAGGTGGCGCAGTTCTACACCGCGCCGACAGCGATCCGGGCGCTGATGGCCAAGGGCGACGAGTTCGTCACCAAGTACGACCTGTCGTCGCTCAAGGTCCTGGGCACGGTGGGAGAGCCCATCAACCCCGAGGCCTGGGCCTGGTACAACGAGGTCGTAGGCAAGTCGAAATGCCCCATCGTCGACACCTGGTGGCAGACCGAGACGGGCGGCCACATGCTGACCCCGCTGCCCGGCGCCGTGGCGACGAAGCCCGGCTCGGCCACGAAGCCGTTCTTCGGGGTGAAGCCCGTCGTGCTGGAGCCCGAGACGGGCAAGGTGCAGGAGGGCAACGGCGTCGAGGGCGTCCTGGCCATCGCCGATAGCTGGCCCAGCCAGATGCGGACCGTCTATGGCGATCACGAGCGGTTCATGAATACCTACTTCCAGCAATACAAGGGCTACTACTTCACCGAGGACGGCTGCCGCCGCGACGAGGACGGGTATTACTGGATCACCGGCCGCGTGGACGACGTGATCAACGTATCCGGGCACCGGATGGGCACGGCGGAGGTCGAATCCGCGCTGGTCTCTCACGACGCGGTCAGCGAGGCTGCGGTGGTGGGCGTCCCCCACGAGGTGAAGGGTCAGGCGATCTATTGCTACGTGTCGCTCATGGACGGCTACGAGCAATCCGAGGAGCTGCGCAAGGAATTGTCGGACCACGTCCGCAGCGAGATCGGCCCCATCGCCAAGCCCGACTTCATCCAGTGGGCCCCGGGCCTGCCCAAGACCCGGTCGGGCAAGATCATGCGCCGCATCCTGCGCAAGGTCGCCTCGAACGAGCACGACCAGCTGGGCGATACGTCCACCCTGGCGGAACCCGAGGTGGTCGACGACCTGATCGCCAACCGGCAGAACAAGTGATGCGGCCGCATCGCTGAATGCAGAGGGCCCGCCGGATCGTTCCGGCGGGCCTTTTTGTCGCGTCCGGGAACGGGGGTACCGGCCCGCCGCTTTGCCCCTCGAAAGGAGATGCAGATGTTCCGAACAGCCCTGATCCTTGCCATGCTTCCCCTGCCCGCCCTGGCCCAGGTAACGATCCCCGTCGAAGACGCGCCGTTCAAGGAGGCAAGCCCGCTGTCGGGACGCCTCGATCCGGCCGAGATCGCGGACAGCGAAGCCTATCCGCTGGTGCCGCCCGAGGAGGTCACGGCGGAGCTTCTGACCCGGGCGCGCGTCGTCGATTTCACCGGCAACCGGGTGGGCGACCTGCGGGGCGTCGTGAGCGAGGGCGAGACCGTGGTGGGGATCGTACTGTCGGTGGGCGGCGTCCTGGGCACGCTCGACCACCCGGTCGCCGTCCCCCTCGATGCGGTTCTGGTCGGCCGGTCGGAAGCGCTCGGCGACACGCGCATCGTCGTGGCCCTCACCCAGGCGGAACTGGCCGCACTGCCCCCCTACGCCCCGTGACGGGGCGGGCGCGGGAACGCGACCCGGGCGCCGCCCGTTGGGAGAGGAACCAGACACGGAGGTTCCCATGCCTGTCAGACCCCTTCTGGCCATCGCCATCGCGAGCGGCCTCGCGGCGGCCCCGCTCTCGGCGCAGGACGATGCCGGGGACGGCGCCGAACAGAGCGCCATCGCCGAGACGTTCGGGATAGAGACCGGCCCGGAAAACTTTCGCGACATCGAGATCGACGGCCTGAGCGCCGAGGCCCTCGCCGGCAGCAAGATCCTCGGCCGGCAGGGCGACAGGATCGGGACGGTCACCGACGTGCTGATCGTCGAGGACGAGGCCGACAAGATCGTCATGGCCATCGACGGCACCTTCGGGGAGCCGCGCCGCACCGTGCTGATCCCCCTGGACGAGGTGCAGATCCAGAGGAAGGACGACGAGACCTTTCGCTTGCGGACCACCCTGTCCGACGAGGCAGTTGACGGGCTTGCCGAATACAACGCCATCTGAATGGCGCGCGATCATCCCGTCACGCCGGACGGGCGGTATTTCGTCGCCCGGGGGCGCCTGTGGCGATGTACCGATCCTGCCCTCTCCGATAGCGACCGGCGCGCCGCGGTCAAGGAGTTGATGCGGGCCCGCCGGGCCGTCGGCCAGGCCGAAACCGACACCGACATCCGCGCGGCCCGCGCCAAGGTCGATCAGGCGAAACACCGGCTGGGGGAACGCGGCCCCGTCTGGTGGGATGACGGCGCACCCGACGAGGGACGAATGGCCCCCTGGAACAGTTCCTATGCAGAATGGTGGGCTGCCCTGCCCGCAGCGGTCCGGGCCGCAGCCGATCCCAGCTAGAGCCCGTGGCTGCGGTCGTAGGACGATCGCGGCGGCGGCTCGGCCGGGGCTGCGCCCGTGGCCAGGATCTCCATCTCGAGCGGGTGGCAGGGGGCCGCGTCGGAGGAATGCTCGGCCCCGCAATCCCCGCCCGGGCACGCGCTCAGCACAGCCAGAAGGTCGATCTCGGCCAGTAGGTCCAGGTGATCGCCGGGCCGGACCGGGCTTGCCTTCATGAAGTAGCGGCCCGCGCCGTCGAAGCCCGTGCACATGAAGACGTTGAGCACGTCGTGGACATGCGCCTCGGCCCGTGCCGGATCGAGGCCCGTCGCCTCGGCCAGCGCGCGGGTCAGGTTCGAATGGCACGTGCGGTGATAATCTCGCCCCGAGAGCAGGTGCGCGGTATAGGGATCGCACCTGGTCCCGATCACGTCGTGGACGCGCCCCCCGAACGGATCGGTCCCGTACCAGTCGAGGGTATCGCGGACGATCGTCGCTAGGGGCCTGAGATGGGGAAACCCCGACCATAGCCGGTCGCCGGTGGTCACGTGGCTGCCATGCAGGGCGCGGGTCTTGCCGGAATAGAACCGCTCGGACAGGTCGTCGGCCGCGAAGAGGTTCAGATCGCCGACCTGTGGACCCTCGACGCAGCGGATGCGCAGGACGTGGCCCGCGGGGACCCGGAGCGCCCGGGCATCGCGCGGCGGCACGCGGAGGACGGAGACGTGGCGCGGGTCCCGGGCGCGCCACAGGCGCGGATCGGGCAAGCTGTCCGACCGATAGCACGGGACCGGAGCGACCGCGCGGCGCCTTTCGGCATCCGCCGGCGCGTCAGGCATCGCAGACCTGCTGGCCCAGATCATTGCGGAGCGGAACGCCCGGCCCCTCGGCTTCGAGTACCACGCCGTAGCAGCCCGCGTCGTCGCGCACGAGGAAAGCGGGATCGATCCCGTCGGGCAGCGCGCGCATCGCCTCGGGGGAAATGTTCCGCAGCCGTCCGTCCTCGTCGTATTCCGAGAAGATGCAGCCGGACAGGCCCACCGTCAGGATCATTCCGCATGCCAGGTAGCGCACTCGCCTTCCCCCATATCTGGACCGGCGCGACGCTACCAGAGCCGCCCGGCAGGTCAAGCAGCCGCGATATTCCGCATTCTCCGAATTGTCCGGCCGCGCCTTAACGACCCGTTTACGCACCGACGGAAAAACTTAACGGGCCCTTAAACGACGGAGCCAAGGATGATTGAAAGCCAGACCATCGCCGGGCCGGTCGCCCTCGCCCGCGCCTTCGCCCTTCCGCCGAGCGCGGATCGCCCCGGGAGCGTCCCCGACGCGCCCCCCGCGATCGACCGTGCAGCGCCCTACGGGCCCAGGCCGACCTTCAAGGTCACGTTCCTGGAACGCGTGTGGGAGGATCGCCGATGGCCCGGTCCCGCGGCGCGCCCAGGTCCGGGCATGGCCGAGGCCGCGCTTGCCCGCAACGGGACCGGGACGGTCGATCTCAGGGCCTGAAGGGCCCCGCGCGCGTCTTCGCCTTTCGCCCCGTGCGGCACTGTCCTATAGACGAGCCTGAATTGCGCCCCAGATCCGGGGACACGGGCAACGCGACGAGGACGGAATGAGCGACAGATCGCACGACAAGGACGTGGCCTTCATCCAGGCGCTCGCGGAATTGCTGAGAGAGAACGATCTGACCGAACTCCGCGTGAAACGCGATTATGCCGAGGATGATAGCCTCGATGTGCGGGTCTCGCGCATGGTGGCCGCGCCGCCGGCGCCAGCCGCCGGGGCGCATCCCCGGCCGGCGGAGCCCTCGGCCCCGACCGGCGGCGCCGAGACGCAGGCCCCGGCGGAGACGACCGACCCCGCATCCGAGCCGGGCGCGGTGACATCGCCGATGGTCGGCACCGTGTACCTGGCGCCTGAACCCGGCTCCGCCGCCTTCGTGTCGATCGGCGACCAGGTCAGCGAGGGGCAGACCCTGATGATCGTCGAGGCGATGAAGACGATGAACCACATCCCCGCGCCGCGGGGCGGCAAGGTCACCCGGATCCTGGTCGAGGACGGCGCGCCCGTCGAATACGGCGCCCCGCTCGTCGTTCTGGGCTGAGGCGGATCATGTTCGACAAGATCCTGGTCGCCAATCGCGGAGAGATCGCCCTGCGGGTCATCCGCGCCGCGCGCGAGATGGGAATCGGCACCGTCGCCGTCCATTCGACCGCCGATGCCGATGCGATGCATGTCCGCATGGCGGACGAATCCGTCTGCATCGGCCCCCCCGCGGCCGCCCAATCCTACCTCAACTTTCCGGCCATCATCTCCGCCTGCGAGGTGACCGGCGCGCAGGCGATCCACCCCGGCTACGGATTTCTGAGCGAGAACGCCCAGTTCGTGCAGATCGTCGAGGATCACGAGCTGACCTTCATCGGGCCGAGGGCCGAGCATATCCGGATCATGGGCGACAAGATCACCGCCAAGGAGACGATGAAGGCCCTGGGCGTGCCCTGCGTCCCGGGATCGGAGGGCGGGGTCGCCGACGCGGCCGCCGCGCGGCGCCTGGGCGCGGAGATCGGCTATCCCCTGATCGTCAAGGCCACGGCCGGCGGCGGCGGGCGGGGAATGAAGCTCGCCCGGACGGAGGGCGATCTGGAGCGGGCGTTCCAGACCGCCCGGGCCGAGGCGAAGGCCGCCTTCGGCAATGACGAGGTGTACCTGGAAAAGTACCTCGGCGCCCCGCGTCATATCGAGGTGCAGGTCTTCGGCGACGGGCGCGGCGGCGCGGTCCATCTGGGCGAGCGCGACTGCTCGTTGCAGCGGCGCCACCAGAAGATCCTCGAAGAGGCCCCCGGCCCGGTCATTACGCCGGAGCAACGCGAGGAGATCGGCCGCACCTGCGCCGACGCGGTCGCGCGGATCGGCTATGCGGGGGCCGGCACGATCGAGTTCCTCTTCGAGGGCGGGCAATTCTATTTCATCGAGATGAATACCCGTCTTCAGGTGGAGCATCCGGTGACGGAGGCGGTCTATGGCGTCGACCTCGTGCGCGAGCAGATCCGCGTCGCGGCGGGCGAGCCGCTGAGCTTCTCGCAGGAGGAACTGGTCCCGCGGGGTCATGCCATCGAGGTGCGGATCAATGCCGAGAAGCTGCCGACGTTCTCCCCCTCGCCGGGGCGCATCACCCAGTACCACGCTCCCGGCGGGCTGGGCGTGCGGATGGATTCGGCGCTCTATGACGGCTACCGGATCCCGCCCTTCTATGATTCGCTGATCGGCAAGCTGATCGTGCACGGACGCGACCGCCCCGAGGCGCTGGCGCGGCTCGATCGCGCCCTGGGGGAGTTGATCGTCGACGGGGTCGACACCACGTTGCCGCTGTTCCACGAGCTGCTCGGAACGGACGCGGTGATCAGCGGCGATTACACGATCCACTGGCTCGAAGAATGGCTGGCCCGGAACCTGGAGTGACCAGGCCTGCCCTGACGCCGGACCTTGTCCTCGCGGCCTATGCAAAGGGCATCTTTCCCATGGCCGAATCGCGGGATTCGGCTGAAATCTACTGGGTCGATCCACGATGGCGCGGCATCCTGCCGCTCGACGGGTTCCACGTGTCGCGGTCGCTGCGCCGGCAGGTTCGGCGCGAGACGTACCGCGTGACTTTCGACAGGGATTTCGCCGGCGTGGTCGCCGGTTGCGCGGGCCGGCCCGAGACCTGGATCAACGGCGAGATCGCGTCCCTTTACACCCTCCTGCACCTTGCCCGGCAGGCCCATTCGGTGGAGGTGTGGGAGGGCCGGGATCTAGTGGGCGGCGTCTACGGGGTGGCGATCGGCGCCGCGTTTTTCGGTGAATCGATGTTCTCGCGGGCGACGGACGCGTCGAAGATCGGGCTGTTATACCTCGTCGACCGGCTCCGGCAGGGCGGGTTCACGCTTTTCGACACGCAGTTCGTCACTGATCACCTGGCATCGCTCGGCGTGATCGAGGTCAGCCGCCACGATTATCACCGACGCCTGGCCGGGGCGACCCGACATATTGCCCGGTTCGACGATGGCCCCGCGCCGCCCGCCGATCAGGTGCTGCAGCGAATGACCCAGACATCGTAGCGGGGATGGTCGAGCGGGTTCAGCGCCGGGGACGAGGCCACCATCCAGCCCGCGAAATCCGGCCGCTCCGCGTCGTCGTCGCGAATGGTGAGGTAGGCATAGGCATCGCCCGACGGGTTCGCCTCGGGGAACCTGCATTCCGCCAATTGCACCTGCAACCGGCCCATGCCGCGGGTCTGGCCGACCCGCAGTTCGATGTCGCGGACAACCCCGGTGAGCCGGTCGAGCCCCCGGAGGACGGCGATGTTGCCCGGCAGGACGCGCTCGTTTTCCTCGCGCGTGATGTCGCGATCCCGGTTGAGCGGAACGAGGATCCCGTTCTCCCAATCCTCGCGCATGAGGTCACCGGTCTCTTCCCCGTCAAACAGGTCCTCGGTGCCGGGGATCTGCTGCTGCGCGGCTGCCGGAACGGCGAACACGAGCGCGAGCACGGCGGCGCGGATCATTCCGGGCTCCATGCCTCGTAATCAGTGCGGGGCTTGGTTTCGGCGCGCCGGATCGAACCTGCCGGGGCATAGGCACCGGGCGTGCCGGTCATGTTGGGAAGGTGTGGCTTCTGCCACTCCTGCACCTTGATCGGGCGTTCGGTGGGCGGCTCCTTCCAGGTGTAGTGCAACCAGCCGTGCCATTCGGGCCCCACGCGGCTGGCCTCCGCCTCGCCCGAGTAGATCACCCAGCGGCGCTTCCCGTCCTTGGTCTGGTAATAGACGTTCCCGGATGCATCATCGCCGACCCGCTCGCCGTGACGCCATGTATGGAGCAGCGTGTTCAGCGTCGCCCCGTGCCACCAGGTCACCGCCTGCAGAACCCGTCTCAGTTTGCTCATGCCCTGCATCCTCCGTTCCGCGCCCGATATGACGCAATGCGCCCCGCCCGTCCAGAGCTGGCCAAGCCCGCCCCGGCGGGCGGGCAGCCGTCGCGATATCCTTCGCGCAGGTCGAACGATCAAGCTCGACCGGACGCGTTCGGAGCCATCGGCGCGCGCGCCCGAGCCTCAGCCGGCGCTCGCGGATTCCTTCTGGTCGGCGTAGATCGTCAGCGGCGCGGCGCCCATGGCCACGGCCTCGTCGTTGACCACGACCTCCTCGACGCCTTCCTTGCCGGGCAGGTCGAACATCGTGTCGAGCAGGATGTCCTCCATGATCGAGCGCAGGCCCCGCGCGCCGGTCTTGCGCTCGATGGCGCGCTTGGCGATCGCCTTCAGCGCGTCGTCGGTGAAGGTCAGTTCCACGTCCTCCAGCTCGAACAGGCGCTGGTACTGCTTGACGAGGGCATTCTTCGGCTGGGTCAGGATGGTGACCAGAGCCTCCTCGTCGAGATCCTCCAGCGTCGCGATCACGGGCAGGCGGCCGACGAATTCGGGGATCAGGCCGAATTTCAGCAGATCCTCGGGCTCGAGCGAGGACAATTGTTCGCCCACGCCCTTTTCGTCACCGGACTTCACGTCGGCACCGAACCCGATCGCCGACCCCTTGCCACGCTGCGCGATGATCTTCTCCAGCCCGGCGAAGGCACCGCCGCAGATGAAGAGGATGTTCGTCGTGTCCACCTGCAGGAATTCCTGCTGCGGGTGCTTGCGCCCGCCCTGCGGCGGCACGCTCGCCACCGTGCCTTCCATGATCTTCAGGAGCGCCTGCTGCACGCCCTCGCCGGACACGTCGCGGGTTATGGACGGGTTGTCGGACTTGCGCGTGATCTTGTCGACCTCGTCGATGTAGACGATGCCGCGCTGCGCCCGCTCCACGTTGTACTCGCTGGCCTGCAGGAGCTTGAGGATGATGTTCTCCACGTCCTCGCCCACGTAACCGGCCTCGGTCAGCGTGGTGGCATCCGCCATCGTGAAGGGCACGTCGAGAATCCGCGCCAGCGTCTGCGCCAGCAGCGTCTTGCCGCAGCCCGTGGGACCGATCAGCAGGATGTTCGACTTGTTCAGCTCGATCTCGGACTTGCCGGCATTGTTGAGCCGC
Source organism: uncultured Paracoccaceae bacterium (assembly GCA_947487205.1). Classification (GTDB taxonomy): domain Bacteria; phylum Pseudomonadota; class Alphaproteobacteria; order Rhodobacterales; family Rhodobacteraceae; genus Palleronia. The sequence continues at coordinate 19,229 of CANKVU010000008.1, forward strand.
TTGTAGTGGTTGTGCACCGCCACCGACAGGACCCGCTTGGCGATCCGCTGGCCGATCACGTAATCGTCCAGAACCTCGCAGATCTCCTTGGGGGTGGGCACCCCGTCCGTGGATTTCAGGCCCGAGGATTTCGTCTCCTCGCGGATGATGTCCATGCAGAGTTCGACGCATTCGTCGCAGATGAACACCGTCGGGCCCGCGATCAGCTTGCGTACCTCGTGCTGGCTCTTGCCGCAGAAGGAGCAATAAAGCGTGTTCTTGCTGTCGCCGGAATTGTTCGCCATGCCTAGTCCTTCGGGGGCATTCGCCCCTCTTCTCGCGCGTCGAGCTTGGTGCCGTCCAAGCCTAGGCCACGCCCGGCACACCCGCAATCGCAAAAACCGGGCGGCTCGGGCTTGGTTCCGGACTCGTCAGGACGACGTTTCGTCGGTCGCCTTCCGGTCCTCGACGATCTCGTCGATCAGGCCCCATTCCTGCGCCTCCTCGGGCGACATGAAGCGGTCCCGCTCGAGCGCGTCGTGAACGGTCTGCAGGTCCTGCCCGGTATGCTTGACGTAGATCTGGTTCAGCCGGTCCTTCAGCTTCTGGGTCTCCTGGGCGTGGATCATGATGTCCGTCGCCTGGCCCTGGTATCCGCCCGAGGGCTGGTGGACCATGATCCGGCTGTTGGGCAGCGAGAAGCGCATGCCGGGCGCACCCGCCGTCAGCAGCAGGGAGCCCATCGACGCCGCCTGTCCGACGACGAGCGTCGACACCTTGGGCCGGATGTACTGCATCGTGTCGTAGATCGAGAGCCCGCTCGTCACCACCCCGCCGGGCGAGTTGATGTACATCGAGATCTCCTTCTTGGGGTTCTCGGCCTCGAGATGCAGAAGCTGCGCCACGACGAGGCTCGACATCCCGTCATGGACGGGGCCCGAGAGAAAGATGATCCGCTCCTTCAGCAGGCGCGAGAAGATGTCGTAGGCCCGCTCTCCCCGCGAGGTCTGCTCGACGACCATGGGGACGAGGTTGTTCATGTAATGCTCGTAGGGGTCGCGCATGGACCGGCCCTTTCGTTTTGCCTGCCTATCGAAGTCGCATGACTCTTATGCATGGCCGCCGACAGCCGCAAGGAGAGCGCCCCCCGTGACGGATCCGCCAGCCGACCGGCCGTCAGTACGCCGCCTCGAGGCAGCGGACCAGCGCGGCCCGGTCGAGGCGGACGGGATTGGAGCGCATCGAGGACGACCCCTCAGCCGCCTCCGCGACGGCGGCGATGTCGGCGCGCGCGAGGCCCATCTCGCCGAGCCCTGGCAGACCGTGGTCGCGCGCCCAGCCCGCCAGGTCCGGTCCTACCGCCGCGGCGATCAAGCCGCGCAGCTCGGCGATCCTTGCCGGATCCGCGCCCGCCGCGGCATTCGCCGCCAGAACATGGGGCAGCAACGCCCCGCATACGGCCCCGTGCGGTGCGCCCGAGACGCCGCCGACCGGGCCGGCCAGACCGTGCACGGCGCCTAGCCCGGCATTGGCCAGGCACAGGCCCCCGGCGAGACTGACATGGGACATCGTGTCCCGCGCGTCGGGGTCCTCTTGCGTCATCAGGCGGGCCAGGGCCGCGAGCCCGGCGGGGATCGCGTCGCGGGCGAGCGCATCCGTCAGCCGGTTGGCCCGGGAGGACAGGTAGGGTTCGATCACCTGCGTCACCGCGTCGAGGCCCGAGGCGAGCGTTACCCTGCCCGGGCAGCCATCGGTCAGGGCGGGGTCCACGACGGCGAGGTCCGCCAGCATCCGGTCGTCGCGCAACGAGACCTTGCGGCGCGCCTGGGGGACCGAGATCACGGCGTTGGCCGTCACCTCGGCCCCGGTTCCCGCCGTCGTGGGCACCGCCACGAAGGGCAGCGGCGCGGCCTCCAGCGGGCGGCCGGCCCCCACGATCTCCAGATGCGCCATCAGCCCCCCCGGCGCGGGGGCCAGCGCCGCGACGGCCTTGCCGGCGTCGATCACGGCGCCGCCGCCCAGGGCCACGACCGCCCCGGCACCGTGGTCGCGCGCCGCAATCGTGGCCGCCTCGACCAGGGCCACGTCCGGCTCGGCCGCGACGGCGACGCGCGCCACGGCGATCCCGGCCGCGTCCAGCTCGTTTGCCAGCCATTCGGCGCGCACCGCGGTGGCGCCGTGAAAGAGGATCACGCGCTCTGCGAACCGACCGACCCGCGCCCCGAGCCCGGCCGAGACGCCACGGCCGAACAGGATCTCGGCGGCGGTGCGGAACGAATGGGCCATTCGCGGAGCTCCTAGTCCTGGCCGAAGGCCCGGCGCAGGCCGATGAGCTTGTCGCGCAGGGCGCGGATCTCGTTTGGGTCGAGGCCGGTCGCGCCCTCGACGCAGGCGGGGATATGAAGCGCCTCGGCCCGCAGCGCGCGGCCGCGGGGGGTGAGGCCCACCTCCACCCGCCGCTCGTCTATTTCCGAGCGCCGCCGCGTGACGAGGCCCGCGGCCTCCAGGCGCTTCAGCAGCGGCGTCACGGTCGAGGTTTCGAGCCCCAGCCGCTCCCCGATCCGTCCGACCGTATTCTCCTGCCCCGTCCAGAGGACGATCATCACGAGATATTGCGGGTAGGTCAGCCCGAGCGGATCGAGAAGCGGCTTGTAGAGGCGTCCGAACGACTGCCCCAGCGCGTAGACGTCGAAGCACAGCATGTCTTCGGGCGTCAGGCAGGGTCCCTCGATCTCGGTCATGGGGCGGAGATTATGGCCGCCGCGCGGCGCCCGCAAGCTTGACCGGGCGGCGCGCGAACCTATCGTTCGCGATATAATCGCGTGGAAAATTCACGCGACCGCCTCCCGGGGCGGAACGACCCAACCGGCGCGGCGTTTCAGGGCCGCACCACCCATCGACACGAGGAAGGGAGATCACCATGCCCAAGCATACCGGTTCCGCACATTGGGAAGGCGGCCTGCAGGACGGCAAAGGCACCGTTTCGACCGGCACGGGCGTCCTCAAGGACCAGCCCTACGGCTTCAAGTCGCGGTTCGAGGACGGCACCAACACCAACCCCGAAGAACTGATCGGCGCCGCGCACGCGGCCTGCTTCTCGATGGCGTTCTCGATGATCCTCGGCCAGCACGACCTGACCGCCGAAACGATCGACACCAAGGCCGATGTCAGCCTCGAGAAGGAAGGCGACGGCTTCGCCATCAAGTCGATCCATCTCGACATGACGGCCAAGGTCCCCGGCGCCGACGAGGAGACCTTCCAGAAGGCGGCCACCGCCGCGAAGGAGGGCTGCCCGGTGTCGAAGGCTCTGGCCGCGCCCGCGATCACGCTCGACGCCAAGCTGGCCTGATCGCCCTCCCGCCGCCCCCGCATCGGGCGGGGGCGGCGACCCGCCATCTTTCCCCGGTCGGCGTTCCGCCCCATATCGGGAGGATGCTGAAACTCACCCCGATCCTGCTGGCGATCGGCTGGGCGCTGGTCATGTACCGCGTCTCGGTCTGGCGCACGGCGAAAGAGCTAGACGCGAAATCGACCGAATTGGCCGATACGCGGCTGCGCGGCCTGTGCGACCGGATGGCGCGCGCGCTCGAGATCGACCGCATCCGCGTTCATGTCTACGAGATCGACCCCGTGAATGGGCTTGCCGCTCCCGACGGTCGGATCTTCATCACTCGGGGCTTCTACGAGCGATACCGCGCCGGCGAGGTGAGCGCCGAAGAGATGGCGAGCGTCATCGCCCACGAACTGGGCCATGTCGCGCTCGGCCACGCCAAGCGGCGCATGATCGACTTTTCGGGGCAGAACGCGATCCGGACCGCCGCGGCCATGATCCTGGGACGGCTAATACCGGGCGTGGGGGTGCTGATCGCGAACGTGCTCGGCCGCCTGATCTCGGCCCGGCTCTCGCGACAGGACGAATACGAGGCCGACGCCTATGCCTCGGCGCTGCTGATCCGCGCCGGGATCGGCACCGCGCCGCAGAAGGCACTGCTCGAGAAGCTAGGCCGCCTGTCGGGGGGCGCCGGGGGCACGCCCGCCTGGCTTCTGAGCCATCCCCGGACGGAAGAGCGTGTGGCCGCCATCGACGCCAACGAGGCACGGTGGCTGTCCACCTGATCCCTCTGGCCAAGCTCCGCGACCCGCGCCATGGTGCCGCTCCAGGGGAGAGAGGAAATTCGCATGACACACGCCACGTCCGCCGCCGAACTGCCCGACCTCGAGCGGATGCAGGACTTCTCGGGCCTCGAATTCGTGCAGGCGATGCTGTCCGGCGACCTGCCCGGGCCGCCGATCGCGCAGACCCTGAACTACGAGATCGAGGAGGTGGAGGAGGGCCGCGTCACCTTCACGGGCACGCCGCGCTTCGCGCATCTGAACCCGATGGGGGGCGTCCACGGCGGCTGGTACGGGACGCTGCTCGACAGCGCGATGGCCTGCGCGGTGATGACCAAGGTCCCGTTGGGATCGACCTACACCACGCTCGAATACAAGGTGAACATCTGCCGATCGCTGGCCTGCGACACCCCGATCCGCGCCACCGGGACCGTCTCCCATGGCGGCCGCAGGACCGCGCTCGCCTCGGGGGAGATCCGGGGCCTCGATGACGGGCGCCTCTATGCGACCGGGTCGACGACCTGCCTGATCATGGCCCTGCCCGATCACTGACCCCGGGACCGGGGCCGCGCGCCCCGACGCCGATGGCGACGCCTCCCGCGCCTTCGCTGTATCGACGGGTCGTCGAACCCGTTAGGGAGGGGCCGCACTTCTCCTTCCAAAGGCGGGACCATAACATGGCCACCCTTCCCAACATGCTTATCGTCGGCGCGCAGAAGGCCGGCACGACGTGGTTGCACCACAACCTCAAGAAGTCGCGCCATTTCTTCGGCTCCGAGAACAAGGAGCTGAGCGGCTTCAATCACGCCAATTACCGCGCCCGGCTGGAGGATTACGCCCGGAACTTCGAGGAGGCGGGCGAGGCCACCTACGTCTTCGAATCGACGCCGGCCTATTTCGACGTGCGGTACCGCCGGACCGACCCTGCGCGGAACATCGCCGACACGCTGGAGGACCCCCGGATCATCGTCATCCTCCGCGATCCGATCGATCGCTACGAATCCGCGATGACCCATCACATGATGCGCGAGAAGATCCCCTACACCCCGGTCATCGACGAGGTCACGAACCGCTTCAACGCGCACAGTTTCGGGTTCTATGCCCGCATCCTCGCCCATTGGCGGGCGATCTTTCCGAACATGGGCGTCTTCTTCTATGACGACCTGCAGCGCGATCCGGTGGCCTTCATGCAGTCGATCTTCGACCATCTGGGGGTGGAGAACGACCTCGACCCGGAGATCGTCGGCGCCAAGCTCCACTACAAGGAGAAGAAGGCCAAGAAGCTCGGCGGAGACTGGGTCACCCTGCCGCGTCTTTCGCCCCGGGTGCGCCGGCAACTCAAGCGCGACTATGCCGCCGACACGGCGGAACTCGGGCGGATGACGGGGCGCGACCTGTCGCACTGGCTGCAGACGCCGGGTCCGGTCGCCAGCGCGATGATCTCCGTCTCCCAGCGTCTGGGCGGGCTTCGCCGGGGGGCCTGAAGCCGGGATTGCCGGCTTTCCCTCGCGGGCGCGTTTGGCTATCTCCTCGGCCGACCGATCAGAGGATGACCGACCCATGGCGATGGAGAAGACCTTCGACGCGCGCGCGGCCGAGCCGCGGATCTACGACGCCTGGGAACGCGCGGGCGCCTTCGCCGCGGGCGCCAATGCCCGTCCCGGCGCCGAGACCTTCTCTATCATGATCCCGCCGCCGAACGTGACGGGGTCGCTGCACATGGGCCACGCCTTCAACAACACGTTGCAGGACATCCTGGTGCGATGGAAGCGGATGCAGGGCTGTGACGTGCTCTGGCAGCCCGGCACCGACCATGCCGGCATCGCCACGCAGATGGTGACCGAGCGCGAGATGGCCGCCAACGGCGAGCCGACCCGCACCGAGATGGGCCGGGCGGCCTTCCTCGATCGCGTGTGGGCGCAGAAGAAGAAGTCGCGCGGCACCATCATCGGGCAGCTCAAGCGCCTCGGCGCGTCCGCCGACTGGAGCCGGGAGGCCTTCACCATGGCCGGCGCGCCGGGCGACCCCGACGCGCAGGAGGGACAGCAGGATTTCCACGCGGCCGTCATCCGCACCTTCGTCAAGCTCTACGAGGACGGGGTGATCTATCGCGGCAAGCGGCTGGTGAACTGGGACCCGCATTTCGAGACCGCGATCTCGGACCTGGAGGTCGAGAGCGTCGAGACGCAGGGCCACATGTGGCATTTCCGTTATCCGCTCGCGGACGGCGAGACCTATAGCTACGTGGAGCGCGACGCCGATGGGACCGTGCTCTTCGAGGAAGAGCGCGACTACATCTCCATCGCGACCACGCGACCCGAGACGATGCTCGGCGACGGCGCCATCGCGGTCCACCCGTCGGACGCGCGCTACGCGCCCCTGGTCGGCAAGCTCTGCGAGATCCCGGTGGGGCCGAAGGAGCGCCGCCGCCACATTCCGATCATCACGGACGAGTATCCCGACCCCGAATTCGGCTCCGGCGCGGTCAAGATCACCGGCGCCCACGATTTCAACGATTACGGCGTCGCCACCCGGGCCGGCATCCCGCTCTATGCGCTGATGGACACGCGAGGCCGGATGCGGACCGACGGCCTGCCCTATGACGAAGCCGCCGATTGGGCGGGACAGATCGCCCGGGGCGAGGAGGAGGCGCCGCGCGACGCCGCCCGGATCAACCTGGTCCCCGACGCCTATCGCGGGCTCGACCGCTTCGAGGCCCGCAGGAAGATCGTCGACGACATCACCGCCGAAGGCCTGGCGGTCATGGTCCCGCCGACGGACCCGCGCTTGGGGCGCCGGGCGGCCAGGCCCGCCGCGCCCGAGGAAGGCGGCGAGGCCCGCGACGAGCAGCTGGTCCCGCTGGTCGAGGAAAAGGCGATCATGCAGCCATTCGGCGACCGCTCGAAGGTGGTGATCGAGCCGATGCTGACCGACCAGTGGTTCGTGGATGCCGACCGCATCGTGGGCCCGGCCATCGACGCCGTCCGCAAGGGGCGCGACCGCGCGCCCGGTTCGCTCGACGGCACCCGGATCCTGCCCGACCGCGACGCGCGCGTCTATTTCCATTGGCTGGAGAACATCGAGCCCTGGTGCATCTCGCGCCAGCTGTGGTGGGGCCACCGGATCCCGGTGTGGTACGGGCTCGACCTGCACACGTCGAGCTTTCACGACGACGAGGGCAACGAGGCGCTGGACGAGGTCGAGCTTCTGGCGCTCCTGACCCGCGACCACCTGGTCCATTACGGCGCGATCCACCGGGCGGGGGAGGCATTCGATGGCGTGACGGACCGCTTCCGCGACGCTCTGGCCGGGCTGCCGCACCCGCTCCATGCCGCCCGCGTCATCGAGGTCGAGTGCCGCGAGGAGGCGATCCACGCCTTCGCCCGGTCGCTGGCCGAGTACAACCTGAGCCAGGATCCGACCACCCTCGTCTATCCCGTCTGGCAGGATGCCGATGTCCTCGACACCTGGTTCTCCTCCGGTCTCTGGCCGCTCGGGACGCTGGGCTGGACCGGCGATCCGGCGGTTGACGCCGGCAACGCGGCGCTGGCGAAATATTTCCCCACCTCGGTCCTGATCACCGGGTTCGACATCATCTTCTTCTGGGTCGCCCGGATGATGATGATGCAATACGCCATGGTGGGCGAAAAGCCGTTCCACACCGTCTACGTCCATGCGCTCGTCCGCGACGAGAAGGGGCGCAAGATGTCGAAATCGCTCGGCAACGTCATCGACCCCCTGACCCTGATCGACGAATACGGCGCCGACGCGGTCCGGTTCACGCTCGCCTCAATGGCGGCGATGGGACGGGACCTGAAACTGTCGAAGGACCGGGTGGCAGGATACCGCAATTTCGGCACCAAGTTGTGGAACGCGTTCCGCTTCGCCGAGATGAACGGCGTCGGGTTCTCGGCCGACGGAAAGCCGACCCGGCTGCGGCCGGAGGCCGACATCACGCAGACCGCCAACCTGTGGATCCTGGGCGAGCTTGGCCGCACCCGCGACACGGTCCACGCCGCACTCGAGGAGTACCGCTTCAACGACGCGGCGAACACGCTCTATGCCTTCGTGTGGGGGCGCGTCTGCGACTGGTATCTCGAACTGGCGAAACCGCTCTTCGCCGCCGATGACGAGGGCGTGGTCGAGGAAACCCGCGGCGTCATGGCCTATGTGCTCGATCGCTGCCTGGTCCTTCTGCATCCGTTCATGCCGTTCGTCACGGAGGAGCTGTGGGGGGATCGGCGCGCCATGCTGATCCACGCCGCCTGGCCCGAGGAGGGCACGCGCGATCTGGTCGACGACGCCGCCGATCGGGAGATGTCCTGGGTCATCGCCCTGATCGAGCAGATCCGTTCGGTTCGCGGCGAGATGAACGTTCCCGCCGCCCTGCAGGCCCCGCTTCTGCTGGTGGATCTCGACGATCCGGGGCGGTCGGCCTGGCAGCGCAACGAGGCCCTGATCCGGCGGCTCGCCCGCATCGACAGCCTCGACGAGGTCGCGGAGCCGCCGAAGGGCGCGATGACGATCCCCGTTCCGGGCGGAACCTTCGCCCTGCCGCTCGCCGATCTGATCGACGTGACGGCCGAGAAGGCGCGGATCGACAAGGCTCTGGCGAAGATCGGCAAGGACATTTCCGGCCTCGAAGGGCGGCTCGGGAACCCGAAGTTCCGCCAGAGCGCGCCCGCCGAGGTGATCGCCGAGACGGAGACGCTCCTGTCCGAGAAGACGGACGAGAGAGAGCGCCTGCGGGCCGCGCAGGCCCGGCTGGCGGAGATCTGATGGCCGATCCGCGCCTGACCCCGCTGGCCGCGTCGCTTCCCGCTACGGTGCCGTTCGTCGGCCCCGAGCAGCATCAGCGCGACCGGGACATGACGATCCGCGCCCGCATCGGTGCCAACGAAAGCGTGTTCGGCCCGTCCCCGCACGCGATCGCCGCCATGCGCGCCGCCGCCGGGGAGGCGTGGAAATATCCCGACGCGCAGAGCTTCGACCTGCGACGCGCCCTGGCGGCGGCGTGCGGGACGGGTATGGAACACATCGTCGTGGGCTCCGGCATCGACGGGCTTCTGGGTTCGCTGGTGCGCTTGACGGTCGCCCCGGGCGATCCGGTCGTGACCTCGGCGGGCGCCTACCCGACCTTCGCCTACCACGTCGCCGGGCATGGCGGCGTGCTGCACAAGGTTCCCTACCGGGGCGATCACGAGGATCCAGATGCGCTCCTGGCACGCGGGGCCGAGGTGGGTGCCAAGCTCATCTACATCTCCAACCCCGACAACCCGATGGGCACGTGGCACGATCCCGACCGGATCGCGGCGATGATCGCCGCGGTTCCCGACGGCAGCGTGCTCGTCCTCGACGAGGCCTATGTCGACTGCACAGATCGGCCCGTCGCGCCGCCGCTGGTGGCCGACGACCCCCGCATGATCCGCATGCGGACCTTCTCCAAGGCGCATGGGCTGGCCGGGGCCCGCATCGGTTATGCCCTCGGCCCGGCGCCCCTGATCGCGGCGTTCGACAAGGTCCGCGACCATTTCGGCGTTTCCCGCATCGCGCAGGCCGGCGCTGTCGCCGCCTTGGGCGATCACGCCTACCTCGCGCAGGTGCGCGCGTGGATCGCCCGGAGCCGGGACCGGCTGATTTCCATCGCGGCGGAGAACGGCCTGTCGGCGCTGCCGAGCGCCACCAACTTCGTGGCTATCGACCTCGGCGGCGACGGCGCACGGACCCGCGCCGCGGTGGAGGGGCTGATGGCGCGGGGCATCTTCGTGCGGATGCCGGGCGTCCCCCCGCTCGATCGCTGCCTGCGCGTGTCGTGCGGGCGGGCCGAGGAGATGGAGCTTCTTGCCACGGCGCTGCCGGAGGTGCTGGCGGAGATCCGTTAGAGCCCGGCGCAGACCCGTGCCGCGGCCATCGCGCCGCCGGGCCGGTGAGGGATCCGCAACGCCGCCAGACCCGCCTCGATCACGCCGAGCGCCCCCAGCACCATGTGGGCATTCACGTGCCCCATGTGGCCGATCCGGAAATGGTCCTCGGGGACATCCATGCCCAGGCCGATCCCGAGGGTCACGCCCCCCTCATCGGCACACCAGCGGCGCAGCCGTTCCCCGTCGCCCCCGCCGAGGCGCAGCGCCGTGACCGCGTGGCTGCGGCATCCTTCGGGGGCGTTGACCCTCAGCGCACCATCCGCGCCCCAGATCTCGGCCGCGGCCCAGACGGCGCGGGCCAGCGTCTCATGGCGCTGCCAGATCGCCGCGAGCCCCTCCTCGGCGATCATGTCCAGGGCGGCCCGCAGGGCATAGAGATGGTGCGTGGGCGCCGTGCCGCCGAAATGCTGGTAGAACCCTTGGGGCCTGATCCGCGGCGTCCAGTCCCAGTAGGGGCTGACGCGGTCGAGCCGGCTCCGCGCGGCCTCCGCCCGTTCCCCCACCCAGAGGAACCCGAGCCCCGGCGGGGTCATCAGGCCCTTCTGGCTCGCCGCGAGGGTCACGTCGACGCCAAGGCGGTCCATCTGGAATGTCTCGCAGCCGAAGCTCGCGATGCAATCGGCCATCAGGAGGGCAGGATGGCCCAGCCCGTCGAGCACCTCCCGCAGGGCGCCGAGTTCGGACCGGATGCCCGTCGCGGTATCGACATGGACCGTCAGGACCGCGCGGATCCGGTGGTGGGCATCGGCCGCCAGGTCCCGTTCCACCCGGGTCGGATCGAGGGGCGCGCGACCGCCGAAATCCAGCACCTCCACCTCGGCCCCGAGGGCGCGGGCCACCTCCGCCCAGCCGTGGCCGAACCGGCCCGTCGCGGGGACGAGCACGCGATCGCCGGGCGCCAGGATATTGGCCAGCGCCGCTTCCCAGATGCCATGCCCGTTGGCGATATAGATCGCCGCCGGCGCGGTGGTTCCGGCCACCGCCGACAGGTCGCGGACGAGGCCGCCGGTCAGGTCCAGCAAGTCGCCTTCGTAGATGTTGGGGGCGGGGCGCATCATCGCGCGGATCACCCGGTCGGGCATGACCGAGGGACCCGGAATGGCAAGGTAGGGGCGACCGTGGGCGAGGCTCATCCGTGTGCCGGTACGCCGGCTTCGCGCGGCCGTCAACGCCGACCTTGACGGCGGGCGGGCCCGGGTCCACGTCGCCCTTCGAGCCCCAGAAAGGAGCCTCCCATGGCGCGAACCGTTCTGTCCCTGACCGGCCCCGACCGGATCGATTTCCTGCAAGACCTGGTCACGAACGACATCCGCCAGCCCGGACGCCTGAGCTGGGCGGCATTGCTGACGCCCCAGGGGAAATACCTCGTGGATTTCTTCGTCGCCCATGACGGCGAGCGGCTGCTGGTCGATGTCGACGCGGATCTTGCCCCCGGCCTCTTGCAGCGGCTGACGCTTTATCGGCTGCGCCGCAAGGTCGTCATCGAGGAGACGGATCTGACGGTGTCGCGCGGAACCGGCGCGGCACCGGAGGGCGCCCTGCCCGATCCGCGCCATCCCGACCTCGGCTGGCGGCGGATCGATGCGGAGGGCACTGAGGACGGCACGGACTGGGACGCGCTGCGGGTCCGCCTGACCGTACCGGAATCGAACGTGGAACTGGTCCCGGACGCCTGCTATCCGCTCGAGATGGGGTTCGATCGGCTGAACGGCGTCGATTTCCGCAAGGGTTGCTATGTCGGGCAGGAAGTGACCGCGCGGATGAAGCACAAGACCGAGTTGAAGAAGGGCCTCGTCACCGTCGAGGTGGAGGGGGAGGCTCCGGTCGGCACGCCGGTCGAGGCGGGCGCAAAGGCGGTCGGCACGCTCTTTACCCAATCGGGCGGCCGCGGACTCGCCTGGCTCCGCTTCGACCGCGCGGGCCGGGCCATGAATGCGGGCCCGGCGACGATCAGCTGGGACGGTCCGGCCGTGCCGTAGGGGCATCGGGCGGAGCGTGAACCGTTCCAAGGGGACTGCGTTGCCCCACCATGGAACGCTTGCGCGAACGTCTCGACTCCGCGCTCGGGGAACCGATTGCGAAGATGGGCGCCCTTTCGGGCGGGGACCTGTCGCAGGTTTATGGGATCACCACCTCGGACGGCCGGACTCTGGTCGCGAAATTTGGGGGACGGCTCCGCGCCGAGGCACGGATGCTGGAGGCGATCGCCCGTACCGGATGCCCCGCCCCCGAGGTGATCCTGATTGAAGACGACCTGCTGGTGATGACGCGGCTGGCGGAGGGGCGGCCCGGAACGCGCACGGGATATGCCGAGGCCGGCGCGGCGGTGGCGGAACTGCACGGTGCCACGGCCGACCGATACGGCTGGTGCCAGGACCATGCGTTCGGTGGCGTTCCCTGCCCGGCCGCGCCATCGGGGAATTGGGCGCAATTCTGGGCGGAACGGCGCCTTCTGGCGTGGCCGGAGGCGCTTTCGCCGGACATCGCGCGGCGGCTGGAGCGGCTTGCGCGCGACCTGGCCGGACGGCTGCCCGCCCGGCCGCCGGCCAGCCTTCTTCATGGCGATTTGTGGTCGGGCAACGTCGTCTTCGACGGCGCCTTCTCGGGACTTATCGATCCGGCCTGCTATCATGGCGACGCCGAGGTTGACCTGGCGATGCTGACCCTCTTCGGCCACCCGCCGGCCGCGTTCTGGGACGGGTACGGGCGCTTGGCCGCCGGGTGGGAGGATCGGCGCCCGATCTACCAATTGTGGCCGGCGCTGGTCCACCTGCGGCTGTTCGGGCCTGGGTATCGCGGGATGGTCGACCGCCTGCTGGACGCGGCGGGCGCCTAGGCGCGCTCGGAATACTCCATAGCCGCCGTGTCCACGACGATCTCTTCGTCCTGGCCGACGAACGGGGGGACCATGATCCGGACGCCGTTGTCGAGAACCGCCGGCTTGAACGAGTTGGCCGCGGTCTGGCCCTTCACCACCGGTTCCGTCTCGACGATGGTGCAGGTCACCTTTTGCGGCAGGGTCGCGTTCAGGGCCTCGTTCTCGTAATACTCGATCTGGATCGTCATGCCGTCCTGCAGGAACGGACGCCGCTCACCCAGGATCTCGGCCGGAAGTTCGACCTGTTCGAACGTCTCGGCATCCATGAAGACGAGCATTCCGTCCTGCTCGTAAAGGAATTGCTGATCCTTCTGTTCCAGGCGCACGCGCTCCACCTTGTCGGCGGACCGGAACCGCTCGTTCAGCTTGGAGCCGTTCCGCAGGTTGCGCATCTCGACCTGCGCGAACGCGCCGCCCTTGCCGGGCTTGACGTGATCGACCTTGGTTGCGGCCCAGAGGCCGCCGTTATGCTCCAGCACGTTGCCGGGGCGGATTTCGTTTCCGTTGATCTTGGGCATGTGTCGGGACCGTGACGACCGCTTGATGAGAGATTGTCGAGCCCTATATCTGTCCCTCGGCGCACACGCAACACGCGCGATGTCGTCTCAAATCCCATCATGCCATGCCCTGCGCGCATAGGTGATATTCCGAGAATTCAGCCCTTCGGACGGCTTCGAGAGTCCATAAGGGGCGTCACGTCCACCGCCAAGAGCAAGAACAAGGAACGACGAATGGCAGACTTCGTTGATGGAACCGCATTCAACCATGAGCAGGGCAACCGGGCGCGCAAGCTTTTCGCCGCCGTGGTGCTGGCAGCTCTGGACGATGCGATCGCCGACGACAAGAAATACGGGAACGGCCCCGATCAGATCGCCCGCTGGGCCCGTTCGCGCGACGGGCGCGAGGTGTTGACCTGTGCCGGGATCGACCCGAACGAACGCGTCGTATCGGGATTGATGGAATTCGTGAGCAAGGGCGTGCGGACCTCGGTCGCGCTCAGCCGCGAAGAGAGCGAGCGTCGCAACGCCGCCCAGGCCGAAGCCGCCTGAAGCGCACGCTTACTCACAACTCAAAGGACTGGCCGACCGCCGTGCCATGCCATGGCGGCCGGTCCTAGCCGCGCCGCCGTGCCGTCATGGCGCGGGCGACCTCGCGGCGAACGATCTGACGCAGGATCTCTTGGACTTCGGGTCCGGCCAATTCGTCCCTGACGGCGCGGGCGACGGCATCCCCTACATCGCTTTCCATCTCGCTCGGCCGCGCGCCATGCGCGGGCGGCGGATCGCGGTCGGGGGCGCCGGATTCGTCCCGATCGTGGTCGTGGGCGATCGAGCGGCCGCGATCGATCGCGGCCTTCAGTGCCGCGATGCGACCATCCAAGTCCCCGGAGGGGTTGCTTCGGAACCGTGGGTCCGCCAGCCGCAAAGGACCGTTCGCCACCCGGCGGTCACCGGTCAACATCAGCCGATCGCGATCCTGCAGGGCCTCGTCGTCGTTTGCCGGACCGGGCACGGAGATCCTCCCACTTGCATCGGCGGCGAGGCTAGCCCCGTCGCGGACACCGTGCAACCGATCTCCGTTCAGCGCCCGATCGATTCGAGGAGCTTGTCGAGCTTGCGGCCCTGCGGAGAGATCCGCGTGGTGGACGGGGCGTCCTTGACCGCCCGGTAATAGGCGTCGGGATCATATGTCGTGACGCCCAGCCCCAGATGTTCGACCGTCAGCAATCCCATCGCGAAGAGGATTTGGTAGGCCGACCGGATCTCTGCGATCTGTGCGGAAATGAGGTTCGCGCGGGCGTCGGAAAGATCTTGCTCGGCGTCCAGCACGTCGAGGGTGGTGCGCGCGCCCAGGCTGACTTCCTCCTGCAGGCCGTTAAAGGCGATGCGCGCCGCCCGCACCTCAAGCTGGCCGGCTTCGATCCGGGCCACGGCCACCGCCCGTTGCGCCCAGGCCTGCGCGACGGATTCGAGCACGTCGTCGACGGTGACATGAAGGTTGGCGCGGGATTCGTCGCGCCGCGCGAGGGCCTGGCGGATCGCGGAGGACAACGCCCCGCCCTGGTAGATCGGGCCCGTCATCTGCAAGCCGATCGTGGCGTTTTCGGTATAGTCCTGGTCGACCTGCGCGCTCACGCTGCCCGAGACCTGCGGCCGCCGGGCTGCCTCGGCGCGGAGCACGTTCAATCCGGCGATGGTAACGCCGCGCATTTCCCGCAACACAGTCGGATGCGATTGGCGCGCCACGGATTGCGCGGCCGCAAGGCTGGGCGCCGTCGCGGGCTGCCCGTCGACCGGGGCGAGGTCGCCCGGCTCCTGCCCCACCGCGCGGACATACTGCGCCTGCGCGATCTCCCTATCGCCCAGGGCGGAGGAGAGAAGCGAACGGGCCGCGGCGAGCTGGCTCTCGGCCAGCGCCACGTCCGTCCGCGTCACCTCGCCCACGTCGAACCGTTCCTGGGAGGCGTCGAGTTCCGCCGTCAGGAGATCGACGTTCGAGCGCCGAAGGTTGACGAAAGCCTGGGCCTCGCGCACCGCCAGATACGCCGAGACCGCGTCGAACAGGACCTGCTGTTCGACCTGAATCAGGGATTGGCGCGTCGCCAGAACCGTCTCCCGGGCGACGTCGATGCCAAGGCGGGTCTGCCCCCCGTCATAGAGCAGCAGGCTGGCGCTGATCCCGATGCTGGCCGTATCCTCGTAATCGTCGGAGATCCCAACGATGCTCCGCCCCGTCGCGGGATTGGTCCGGCCGGGCGTATTGTTCGGAAAGACGTAGGACCTCTGGGCCTGGACCGAGTATTCGATGATGGGGCGAAGCTGCGAGATCGCCTGCGCCACGTCCTCGTCGGCCGCCCGCAGAACGGCGCGGTTCTGCTCCAGGAGGCCGGAATGCCGGTAGGCCAGCACCAGCGCGTCAGCGAGGGTCTCGGCGCGGGCCGGAAGCGCCGACACGCCAAGCGAAAGAGCCGCGACCGCGGCCAGGACACCATTGCGCCAGATCATAGGGAGAATTCCGCCTTCTTCTCGAAGCCGGGCAGGACCGGCGCTGATGCGTTGAAGGCGAACCGCCAGTTAATGCGGCCGTCCGCCTTGATACCGAGCTTGCACGTTCCGAGACCGTCCTCCCAGAAGATGCAGGCGATGCGCCCGCCCTCGGCCAGCTGGTCCGCGATGGCGTCGGGCAACCGCTCGATCGCGCCTTGGAGGGCAATCGCATCATAGGGGCCGTGTTCCGGCGCGCCGTCCGCCATGTCGCCGAGCTGAACGGCGGCATTATCGATGCCCACATCGGCGAGGGCGGCCTCTGCCTCGGAGACCAGGGGCTCGTCGGGCTCCACCGCGACCACCGCCTGTGCCAGATGCGCGAGCACCGCCGTGGAATAGCCGAAGCCGGGGCCCAGATCGAGCACCAGGTCCTGCGGACCCACGGCCAGGATGTTCAGCATCTTGCCCAGGGTGCGCGGCTCGAGGATCACCCGACCGGGGCCGATGGGCAGGTTCTCCCCCAGATAGGCCGCCTCGCGAAGGCGGGTCGGAACGAACCTTTCCCGCGGGATCGACAGCATGGCTTCGATGATCGGGAACAGGGTGACGTCCGACGGGCGGACCTGGGTGTCGACCATGATACGTCGACGCTTGGCATACTCGGTCATCGGAGGATGGAACCCTGGCAAGTCGTGTTCCCACTGCCTTGCCATATCCGTACCGGGCGGGCAACGCCGCCGACGCCGCCCCGCCGCGCGCCAGTGCGCCCGGACCACATGCCCGGGCGCACGAGTTCCGGTCAGATCGTCCGTTCGTCGGGCAGGAACGGATAATCGATGTAGCCGGTTTCGTCGCCGCCGTAGAACGTATCGGGGTCCTGCGGGTTGAGGTCGGCGCCGACCCGGAAACGTTCCGGCAGGTCGGGATTGGCGATGAAGGGCCGCCCGAACGCGACCGCGTCGCAATGACCCGACGCCAGCGTCTCGACGGCGCGGTCGGCCGTGAAGCCGCCATTGGAGATGTAGACACCCTCGTAACCGGCGCGCAGGCGCTTCAGCAGGTCGATTTCGGCATCGGTTGTGTCGGTGCCGTAGAATTCCTCCACCACGTGGAGATAGGCCAGCCGCGCCTCCGAGATCATGCTGTAGACGGCCGTGAACAGCGTCTCGCGATCACTGTCGTCGATGTCGTTGGCCTGCCCGAGCGGAGAAAGGCGGATGCCGATCCGCTCGCGCGGCCATACCGTCGCGACGGCGTCGATGACCTCCTGCACGAAGCGCAGGCGGTTCTCCACCGGGCCGCCGTATTGGTCGTCGCGGCGGTTGGTCTTGTCCTGCAGGAACTGGTCGAGAAGGTAGCCGTTCGCGGAATGGATCTCGACCCCGTCGAACCCAGCGTCGCGCGCGCGCTCGGCGCCCTGGCGGAACGCCTCGACGGCCTCTCGGATCTCCTCGTGCGTCATCTCGTGCGGTTCGGAGCAATCGGTGAACCCGTCGGCGGTGAAGGTCTTCTGGTCGGCGCGGATGGCCGAGGGCGCCTGCGGCGTCTCCCCCTCGGGCAGGAGCGAAACGTGGCTGATCCGGCCGACATGCCAGAGCTGCAGGAAGATGCGGCCGCCCCGCGCATGGACGGCATCGGTGATCTTGCGCCAGGCGGCGACATGATCGTCGGAATGGATGCCGGGCGTGTCGAGATACCCCTTGCCGCGCGGCGTGACCTGGGTCGCCTCGCTGATGATCAGCCCGGCCGAGGCCCGCTGGGCGTAATAGGTCTGCGCGGTCTTCCACGGCGTGCCGTCGGAATGTGCGCGGTTGCGCGTCAGCGGCGCCATGAGCACGCGGTTGGGCAAGTCCAGCGCCCCAAGCATGACGGGGGTGAACAGGCGCGACGGATCTGTCATGGATATCTCCTGGAATTCGAACACGAGCAGAACCGGGCGAGACGCTCGCGCGTTCCCGCGATGGATCGTCCGCTGACGCACAGACGCTGTTCACCGCCCCGACCCGCATCCGAAAGGCCGTCCATGAAATTGAAGATCCAGGCCGAGCTCGATTACGCGCTCGAAACCCGTACCGATATCCTCCTCCAGATCGAAACCGCCACCCTGCCGGAACAGACGGTGCTCTCCGAGACGTTCGACGCCGGATCGACCACCTATCTTGCCCGGATCAGCTCCGAAGATGCGATCGGCACGCGGGTCTGGCTGTCCTGCGATGACCGCCTGAGTTGCCGGTACAGCGCCGAGGTGGAAATCACGCGATCGCGCGAGGACATCTCTCGTATGCCTGCCGATCTCGTCCATACGCTGCCGCACGAGGCGGTCCGGTATCTGATGGCGTCGCGCTATTGCCCCTCCGACGAGTTCCAGAGTTTCGTCGCGGCGGAGTTCGGCCATGTCAGCGGCGGCGCCGCCATCCGCGAGATGTCGGACTGGATCGAGTCGAGCTTCATCTATTCCCCGGGCGCGTCGGGGCCGAGCACGACCGCGCTCGAGACGTTCGTCCAGAGGCGGGGAATTTGCCGCGACTTCGCCCATGTCCTGATCACGCTCGCACGCGCGATGGGCGTGCCGGCGCGCATGGTCAGCTGCTACGGCCCCGACGTGCGGCCGCAGGATTTCCATGCCGTGGCGCAGGTGTGGCTGGGCGGGCGCTGGCACCTGGTCGATCCGAGCGGCATGGCCGCGCCGGATCGGATCGCCATCGTCGGCGTCGGCCGCGACGCGGCCGATATCGCCTTCATGACGAGTTACGGCTGGGCGACGATGAAGCGTCAGGTCGTGACGGTCGAGGAGGTCGGCTGACCGCTCACCGTCCCTCGTAGCGGGCCGGCCGCTTTTCCAAAAAGGCGATCACGCCCTCGCGGAAATCGCGCGTCCGGCCCAACCGGCCCTGTACCTGAGCCTCCAGCGCGAGCTGGGCGTCGAGATCGTTCGCGAAGCTGCGGCGCAGCGTATCCTTGACGCCGCGGTACGCCTCGGTCGGACCGGCGGCCAGTTTCACGGCGCGGGCGCGCCAATGGGCATCGAATTCGGCATCCGGAACCGCTTCCCATATCATGCCCCATTCCGCCGCCTGCCGGGCGGAGACCGGTTCGGCAAAAAGCGCCGCGCCCATGGCCCTGGCGAGCCCCACCTGCCGCGGCAGCCAGTAGGTACCGCCCGCGTCCGGAATGAGGCCGATCCGGGTGAAGGCTTGAAGGAAGACCGCGCGTTCGGCCGCGATCACCACGTCGGCACACAAGGCGAGGTTGGCCCCCGCTCCGGCCGCGGCGCCGCCAACCGCGGCGATTGTGGGAACGGGACTGTCCGTGATCGCCTTGAGGAGAGGCACGTATTCGTCCCGAAGCACGCGCTCCAGGTCGATATCGGCGGCGGTCGCCCCATCCGACAGGTCCTGCCCGCTGCAGAACGCGTCCCCGGCCCCGGTCATGACGAGGACCCGCGCCTCCTGCCCCGCGGCCTTCACCGCGTGGAGGAGTTCGGCCCGCATCTGGCCGTTCAGCGCGTTGCGCCGATCGCTGCGATCCAGCGTGATCACGCAGACATCGTCACGCACGACGTAGCGGATGGTTTCGTATTTCATCGATCGACGCCTCCTGCCGCGGGGCGGAGGGTGGCAAAGATTCGTGGCGGGCGGAAGGCCGGACGCGCCGTCACTCCCGCAGGATCGCGTCGAGTCGGGCCTGTTCCTCGGGACTGAGAGCGGCATCGCGCCGTGTCGCGCCGCGGCGCCGGGAGAAGGCGACGGCCGCGACGCCGATGCCGGCGACGAGCATCGCGGGGCCGGCGAGCCACAGGATCAGGTTGGCGCCGTTGGCCCTGGGACGAAGGAGGACGTACTCGCCATATCGGTCGACCAGGTACTCGATGACCTCGGGATCGCTGTCGCCCGCGACCAGCCGCTCGCGAACGGCCAGGCGCAGGTCGCGGGCAAGGTCGGCGTTGGATTCGTCGATGTTCTCGTTCCGGCAGACGAGGCAGCGCAACCCGGCGGACAAATCGCGTGCGCGCTGTTCCAGCACCGGATCGGCAAGGATCTCGTCGGGCTGGACGGCCCAGGCCGGCGCCGCGAACAGCACCGACAGCGCGAGGAGGAGCGCCTTCATTCCGCCGGCACCGCGGCCGCCGCGCCGCTGGCCGCACCGGCCGCGACCCGGTGGCGACGATCCGAGAGGCTGAGCGCGCCGCCCAGCGCCATCACGATGCACCCGGCCCAGACCCAGTTGGCGAAGGGCTTGATGTAGCTGCGGATCGCCCAGCCGCCGTCGTCCTGCGGATCGCCGATGACGAGATAGAGGTCGCGCAGGATCCCGTTGTCGATGGCCGCCTCGGTCGTGGGCATCCGGGCCACGGGATAGAAGCGCTTCTCGGGAAAGAGGGTCGCGACGGGGTTGCCGTCGCGGGCCACCTCCATCCGGGCCATGGTCGTGTCGTAGTTCGGCCCGTCGAACCGCTCCACGTCGGCGAGCGTGATCTCGTACGGGCCGAAGGCGAAGGTCTCGCCGACCTGCGCCACGCGGATGTCCTCGGTCTGCCAGGCGGTCAGCGCCGCGACACCGAAGATGGTGATGCCGAACCCCGCATGGGCGACCGCCTTGCCCCAATCCGCGCGCGGCAGCCGCGCCAGTCGCCGGGCCTTCGTCGAAAGGTCTCCCCGCCCGGCCCGCTGACGCAGATCCACGAGCGCGCCCAGAACCACCCAGGACGCAAGCACGGCGCCGACGGGAGCCAGGATCGACTGGCCGGTCTGGTCCGTCCAGGTCAGGGCGCCGAGCGCGATCGACAGCGCCAGCGCCCCGCGCAGGGGCTGGACCACACGGGCCATCCGGGCGCGTTTCCACGGCATCGTCGCGCCGATCGGCAGGAGCGCGGCCAGGGCCACCATGAAGGGCGTGAAGGCGGCGTCGAAGAACGGGGCGCCCACGGAAAGTTTCCGCCCGAACGCCATTTCCGCCAGCAACGGCCAGACCGTCCCCACGAAGACGACGAAGGCCGCCACGGCGAGCAGGATGTTGTTGGCGACGAGCGCGGATTCCCGGCTGGTGAGGGAGAATACGCCCTTGGCCTCGAGCGCGCTCGCCCGGGCGGCGTAGAGGGTGAGCGCGCCCCCCATGAACACGCCCGTGATCGCCAGAAGGTATACGCCCCGCTCGGGATCGTTGGCAAAGGCATGGACGCTCGTCAGGACGCCGGACCGGACGATGAACGCCCCGATCAGCGAGAAGCCGAAGGCGAGGATCGACAGCAGGATCGTCCAGGATTTCAGGCTCTCACGCTTTTCCACCACGATCGCGGAATGGAGCAGGGCCGCGGCGATCAGCCAGGGCATGAAGCTCGCATTCTCAACCGGATCCCAGAACCAGAAACCGCCCCAGCCGAGTTCGTAATAGGCCCACCACGATCCCAGCGCGATGCCGACGGTCAGGAACATCCAGGCGACCAGCGTCCATGGCCGCACCCATCGGCCCCAAGCCGCGTCCACCCGCCCCTCGATCAGGGCCGCGACGGCGAAGGAGAAGGCCATCGAGAGACCGACATAGCCCAGGTAGAGGAACGGCGGATGGAAGGCGAGACCGGGATCCTGAAGGAGCGGGTTCAGGTCCTCGCCGTTGAGGGGCGGGATCTCCAGCCGCGTGAACGGGTTCGAGGTAAAGATCAGGAAGCCGAGGAAGGCCACGCTGATTGCGCCCTGGACGCCGAGCACCCGGGCCCGCAGCGTTTCGCTCAGATTGCCGCCGAACCACGCTGCCAGCGCCGCGTAGAGCGCCAGGATCAGGCACCACAGGAGCATCGAGCCCTCGTGGTTTCCCCACACGCCGCTGATCTTGTAGATCAGCGGTTTCGCGGTGTGGGAATTCATCGTCACCAGCCGGAGAGAGAAGTCCGAGGTCACGAATCCCCAGGTCAGAACCGCGAAGGAGAAGAGGAGGAACAGGAACTGCGATGTCGCCGCCGGTTCCGCCGCCGCCATGAAGCCCCGCCAGCCCTTGGCGGCACCGACAAGGGGCAGAACCGTCTGCAGGACCGCCATCAGAAGGGCGAGGATCAGGGCGAAATGGCCAAGCTCGATGATCATGAACCCGGCATAGCGCGGGTCAGGGCGTCCGCCAATGGGGTGCACGGGGTTGTGTCACCAACCCGCGGGCCGGGACACCGCGCGGCGCGCCATTCCGCTCAAGGTCGGGCCGCGATCGGCGCACGAGATGCCGCATGCTGCCGTGCCGCGCAGGCCGGCCATGGGGATACCCCCCGGGGTCATGGGACCGCTATCGCCCGCCGCCGCCGAAGCCGCCGATCTGGCTCCGCAGGAGGGTGGCGAGTTCGATCAGGACCGCCGTGTTCTTGTTCAGCGCCTCCCGTGTCGCGGCATCTTTCTGGGCGTCACGCCAGAGGAGGTAGAAGACGAGCAATGCCCACGGACCGTGGTCGCCGAGAATCTGAAAAAACAACTCCGGTCCCATCAGCCCACCCTCCCGGTCCTGACGAGAGTTCGACCTACGGCCATGATGCGATCCGGTCGGCGTGTTCGGCGGTGGACAGCCGGTAGGACGGGGAAATCGACGCCTCCGCCTCCCTGATCCACGGTCCCTTCCCTCCGTCATGCCCCGCAACCATCGGCCGCAGGACCGGATCGGCGGAGGCGGCCCGGTAGAGATGGGCCCGCAGGGCCAGGCCGTAGCAATCGACCAGATGCTGGGGGCCGGATAGCCACGCGGCGTTAGCCGCCTCGTGGGTCTGGGGTCCAGTCAGACCATCCGCAGCGACCGGCAATCCCATATCCGCGAGCACGCCCTGGAGAAGGCGGATCGCCGTGGCGCCGTGCCGCCCCTGCGCGTTCCGGACGGTGCAGCCGAGCAGGCCGGGCAGTGATCCGATGTCCCCTGGCGGCGGGCCAAGGGCCGCCGCGCCGGACGCCGTCTGTGCCGGGCAATCGGTTTCGATCGGAGGGTCGGTGCGTGACATCCTTGAAGCTCCCCTGCGCTGGGCACAGGTAGAAGCTCGGAAAGATAGTTTAATTCATCGACATCTCTGCGTCCGGGGCCTTGTAGGTCCCCTGCTCCTTCAGGCTGTCGATGACTTCCTTGGGCATGTAGGATTCGTCGTGTTTGGCGAGAATTTCGGTTGCGCGGAAGGTCCCGTCGACAAACCGGCCGGTGCCGACCATCCCCTCTCCCTCGCCGAAGAGATCCGGCAGCACGCCGGTATAGGCGACCGCCACGCTGGCGCCCCCGTCGGTGACGTTGAAGGTGATCGTCTCGCCCTGCCCTCTGACGAGGGTCCCGGCCTCCACCAGGCCGCCGATCCGGAACACCTCGGACGGCGCGGGCGGGGCCGCGGCGACCTGGCTGGGCGAACGAAAGAAGCTGATCCCGTCCCGCATCGCATACCCGATCAGCGCCGTGGAGGCGGCGAGGGCAACCACGGTCAGGGCGATCACCTGCATCCTGCGTTTCTTCTTCAGTCCCCGCACTGGAACCTCATGGGAAGACGGGAGCCAGCATCAACCCCGCGGTCTCGTCGAGGCCTAGCATCAGGTTGGCGTTCTGCACAGCCTGTCCGGACGATCCCTTGGTCAAGTTATCGAGTGCCGCGAGGACGATGGCGCGACCTTCGCGGCGGTCGGCGACCACGCCCAGATGGCAGTAATTGGAGCCCCGCACATGGCGCGTGGAGGGGGCCTCGCCGAATGGCAGGGTCAGGAGGAACGGCTCACGCTCGTATCGCCGCGACAAGGTGCGGTGGATCGCCCGGGCATCGCCCCGCACGTAAACGGTCGCGAGGATGCCGCGGTTGGCCGGCACGAGATGCGGGGTGAACTGGACCTCCACCTTGCGGCCGGCGAGGTCCGAGAATTCCTGGTCGAACTCGCCCAGGTGGCGGTGAATTCCGCCGGCCGCGTAGGCATGGAAACCTTCGCTCAACTCGGCGTGCAGGAGGTTCTCCTTGAGCGCGCGCCCGGCGCCGGACACGCCGCATTTCAGGTCCATGATGATCTCGTCGAGATCGATCTCTCCGGCCTCGATCAGTGGGCGGAGGGCGTATTGCCCGGTGGCGGCGTTGCATCCCGTCCCCGCCACCAGACGCGCACCACCGATATCCTCGCGGTAGAACTCGGTCAGCCCGTAGACGGCCTCCCGCTGGATGGCGGCGGCGGAGTGCGGGCGGCCGTACCATTTCTCGTAATCGGCCGCCGCGCGGAGGCGGAAATCGGCGGAGAGGTCCACCACCTTCAGATCCGGCGGGAGCGCCGAGATCACCTCCTGGCTGGTCGCATGCGGCAGGGCGCAGAAGACGAGATCGATGCCGGCGAGGTCGATCTCGTCGATCCGTTGCAATGCGGGGAGGTCGAGATGGCGCAGATGCGGAAAGACCTCGGCCATGCGCTGGCCGGCCTTGCGCTCGCCCGACAGGGCGGCGATCCGGAGATCGGGATGGGTCGCGATCAGGCGGACGAGTTCCGCGCCCGTGTATCCGCTGGCGCCCAGGATGGCGACATTCTTGCTCATTCTGCCTCCTGCCCTCAGGCTTGCTGGAAGGAAATCGGACGGCGCAGGACCTGCGTGGCGTGACCGGAGACGCGGCGCGGATCCCCGGTGGTGAGGAACCGGGCCGCGCCATGTCCGGCCATGCCGGGGTGGCGATCGAGGTAGTCGGCCAAGCTCTCGGCGACGAGTTCGGCCTGGCTGTAGACATCGACCTGCGGGCCGAGCGCGTCCTGGAAGATTTCTTCGAGCAGGGGATAATGGGTACAGCCCAGGATCGCGGCCTCCGGGGTCGGCATCTTGCGCCGCAGCGCATCGACATGGGAGCGCACGAGCGCCTCCGCCAGGATCATGTCGCCCTCCTCGATCGCGTCCACGACGCCGCCGCAGGCCTGCGCCTCCACATCGACGCCGATGGCACGGAACGCCAACTCCCTCTGGAAGGCCCTGGACGAGACGGTCGCGGGCGTGGCGAAGAGCGCCACATGCTTGACCTTCACCTCGCGGGGCGGGGAATTGTCGCCCCATCGCCGTTCGGTCAGCGCCTCGATCAACGGGACGAAGACACCGAGCACCCTCTTGTCCCGGGGCAGCCAGCTTTCCTGCATGCGGCGCAGGGCGGCCGCGGAGGCCGTGTTGCAAGCCAGGATCACAAGGTCGCACCCCTCGGCCCACAGGCGCTCCACCGCGGCACAGGTCAGCTCGTAGATGTCGTCGGCGGTCCGTACGCCGTAGGGAGCGTGCGCGGAATCGGCGAAATAGACGAACGGCACCTCCGGCAGGCGTCGTTCCAATGCGCGCAGAACCGTCAAACCGCCAAGGCCGCTATCGAAGACGCCGACCGCCATGTCATTGATCCCGTTTTCACCGACGCATCGCGGGGATGCGGGCAAACGCCATAGGCGCTGCCTGCGGGAAAGTCCATGATCGGCGTCGCCGCGCGGGCCTATTCGGCCGCGTGGTCCGCGGCGCGGCCGGGGCGGCGGAGCGCATCCAGAAGATCGAGGCGGCGACGCTCGGCCTTGCGCGCATTTTCCTGCTTCACGGGGCCGAAGCCGCGGATTTCGAGGGGGAGCCGCGCAAGGGCGAGGGCGGCCTCGCGATTGCGGTCCGCGGCGGACAGGATCTCGTCGATGTCCCCTTCGTACTGGCGGATGAGGGCGCGTTCCATGCGGCGCTCGGCGGTCCGGCCGAACGGGTCGATCCAGGTGCCGCGCAGTACGCGGCCGCGCGCCAAGAGTGGATAGAGAGGTTCGATCCAGGCGCCGAAGGATCGTTTGGCGGGGCGGGCTCCATCCTTCGCGCCGAAAGCCGGCGGCGCCAGATGGTAAGTCAGCACCGGCGCGCCGCCAAACACCTTCGCCACCTTGCCCCTTGTGCCGGCCAGAAGCCGCGCCACCTCGTATTCGTCCTTGTAGGCAAGAACCTTGTGATACCCTTCCGCCACGGCCAGGCGCAGATCGGCGTCGGCGATCGCATCGATCCTGGTGCGATAGCGGCGGGCCAGGCGGCGGCCCTGATATGCGAGGAGGTGGCGTTCCCGGAAGGCAATCTTCTCCTTGGGGGAGCGGGGCATGTCCACGACCCCGCGGCCGGTCGCCCTGCCGACCGCGTCGGGGTTGAGATGCGCCCAGCGCCCGATTTCGAAGGCACGCAGGTTGGCGTCCACCGCGGCGCCGTTGAGCGCGATCGCCCGTTCCAGTGACTCGCCCGAGACCGGCAGGAGCCCCGCCTGCCAGGCGGCCCCCAGGACGATCATGTTCGAGAAGATGGTGTCGCCCATTGCCGCACCGGCCAGATCGGTGGCGTCGAAGCTGTGCAGCCGGTCGCCGAGCCTGCGGCCGAGGGCGGCGGACAGGTCCCCGGCGGGAATGCGGAAGCCCGGATCGCGGGTGAACGCGCCGGTCACGATCTCATGCGAATTGATCACCGCCCCGGTCCGGCCCGGGAACATCAAGCCCAGGGCCTTCGCCCCAGCGCTGACGACAAGGTCGCCGCCGATTACCGCGTCGGCCTCTCCGGGGGCGACGCGGATGGCGGAAATGTCGCCGGGCCGCGCGGCGATCCGGCAATGGACATGGACCGCGCCGCCTTTCTGGGCAAGGCCGGCCATCTCCATCATGCCGGCGCCGCGCCCGTCGAGATGCGCGGCCATGGCGAGAAGGGCCCCGAGCGTGACGACGCCGGTTCCCCCGACTCCGGTGACGACGATGTTCCAGGTGCCGTCGATCGTTGGCAGGGCCGGTTCGGGCAGCACGCGCACGTCGATCCGAGCCGTGGCCTCATTCCGGATCTCGGCCCCGGAGACGGTGACGAAGGACGGGCAAAATCCCTTGAGGCAGGAATAATCCTTGTTGCACTGCGACTGGTCGATCGCGCGCTTGCGGCCGAGCTCCGTCTCCACCGGCACGATGGCGACGCAGTTCGACTGCACCCCGCAATCGCCGCAGCCCTCGCAGATCTCGGGGTCGATGAAGACGCGGCGGTCGGGGTCGGGAAACATGGCCCGCTTGCGCCGCCGGCGCTTTTCGGCGGCACAGGTCTGCACGAAGATGATCGCCGAGACACCGGGGCTGCGACGGCATTCCTCCATCACGGCGGGCAGGTCGTCGCGCGGGTACCAGCCTATACCCGCGGGAAATCCCGCCCGGGCCGGCTCTTCCTTGGGATCGAAGACCACGTCGATCTTCTCCACCCCCATCGCGGCGAGTTCGCGGGCGATACGGTCGGGATGCAGGCCGCCCTCGTTCGGCTGCCCGCCTGTCATGGCGACGGCGTCGTTGTAGAGGATCTTGTAGGTGATGCTCGTGCCGGCGGCGAGCGCGGCGCGGATCGCCAAGATGCCGGAATGGTTGTACGTGCCGTCGCCCAGGTTCTGGAAGACGTGGGGGGTGGTGGAGAACGGCGCCTCGCCGATCCAGTTCGCCCCCTCGGCGCCCATGTGGGTATAGTTCGACGTGTCCCGATCCATCCACATGGCCATGATGTGACAGCCGATCCCCGCATAGGCGCGCGAGCCTTCGGGCAAGATGGTGGAGGTGTTGTGCGGGCAACCGGCGCAGAAGTAAGGTGTGCGGACGGCGATCTCCTCGACCTCGTCGGCGCGGCGGGCTTCGGATAGCCGCGACAGCCGCGCGCTCAGGTCGTCGCTGCCACGCCCCTCCTCGCTCAGGATGCTGCCGAGGCGCTCGGCGATGAACACCGGGTCGAGGCTCATCCGCGTCGGGAAAAGCTCGTCGCGGTGCCTGCCGCCCGCGCCGCCCTTGTACCAGCCGTATACGCGCCGGCCCCGGCGATCGTCGAAGATCGCCTCCTTGATCTGGACCTCGATCAGCTTGCGCTTTTCCTCGACGACGACGATCAGGTCGAGCCCCTCGGCCCAGTCGTGAAAGCCGGTCATGTCTAGCGGGAAGGTCTGCCCGACCTTGTAGGTCGTGAGGCCGAGATCCTGCGCCCGGTCGGCGTCGATGCCCAAAAGCGATAGGGCGTGGACCAGGTCCAGCCAGTTCTTGCCGGCCGCGACGAAGCCGATTTTCGCCCCCGGCCTGCCCCAGACGCGCCTGTCCATGCCGTTGGCCCTGGAGAACGCCTCGGCCGCGAAACGCTTGTGGTCGATCATCCGGGCCTCCTGCGCGACCCAGTGATCGCCGAGCCGGATGTTCAGCCCTCCCTCCGGCATCGGGAAGGCAGGGTCCACGAAGGACATGCGGTCTGGCCGGCCGTCGACCACGGAGGTGACCTCCACCGTGTCCTTCATCAGCTTCAGCCCGGCCCATATGCCGGCAAAGCGCGACAGCGCGAACCCGTAGAGGCCGAAATCGAGGATCTCCTGGACGCCCGCGGGCGACAGGACCGGCATGTAGGCGTCCACCATGGCCCAGTCGGATTGGTGGCAGGTGGTAGAGCTTTCGCCCGTATGATCGTCCCCCATGGCCATGATCGCGCCGCCGAAGCGGGCCGACCCGGCCATGTTGGCATGGCGCATCACGTCGCCCGACCGGTCCACCCCCGGCCCCTTGCCGTACCAGAGCGAGAACACCCCGTCGAAGCGGCCGTCGCCCCGCAGCCCCGCCTGCTGCGCGCCCCAGATCGCGGTGGCGGCCAGGTCTTCGTTCAGGCCGGGCTGGAACAGGATGTCGTTCCGGGACAGCAAGTCCGACGCCCGGCCCATGTTGAGATCGACCGCCCCGAGAGGAGAGCCGCGATAGCCGGTAACGTAGCCCGCGGTGTTCAACCCCGCGGCCCGGTCGCGCGCCTTCTGCATCAGCATCAGTCGGACGAGCGCCTGGGTCCCATTGAGCAAGACCGGGGTCGCGCCAAGGTCGTACCTGTCCGAAAGTTTTACATCTTGGCGTGACATTTTGTACTCCTCCAACCGAATTTTAAGCTAATCGGGCCACATTCCGGCTACAATTCACAAAACTTGCGGCCTGCGCACTTTGCGTGTGCAGCATACGCCCCAATCTATGCTGCAGGTGCAGCAATATTCGGAAGGACCCCCCATGGACTGGGACAAGTTGAGAGTGTTCCATGCCGTCGCAGAAGCGGGATCGCTCACGGCGGCCGGAGAGGCCCTCCATCTGAGCCAGTCCGCCGTGAGCCGCCAGATCCGCGCGCTGGAGGAGAGCCTGGAGACCGTGCTGTTCCACCGGCATGCCCGGGGATTGATACTGACCGAGCAGGGCGAACTGCTCCACGACGCGACGAATTCGATGAACCGCAGGCTCGACACCGCGGCGGCCCGCATCCGCGACAGCCGCGACGAGGTGTTCGGCGAGTTGCGCGTCACGACCACGACGGGCTTCGGCACGATGTGGCTGGTCCCGCGACTGGAGAAGCTCTATGCCCAATATCCCAACCTGAAGATCGACCTGATGCTGGAAGAGCGCGTGCTCGACCTGCCGATGCGGGAGGCGGATGTCGCGATCCGCATGAAGGAGCCCTCCCAGGCCGATCTGGTCCGCAAGCGGCTGAACACGGTGCGGATGCGGCTCTACGCCCTGCCCTCCTACCTGGACGCGGCGGGGCGGCCGGAAACGCTGCAGGATCTGGCGAACCACCGCCTGATCAGCCAGGCAGTGACCGCGCACCAGGTCTCCTCGGGCCAAACCCTGATCGAGAGCCTGCACGCCGTCGGCATCCCCTCGACCCTGACGGTGAACAATTACTTCGGCGTGCTCCAGGGTGTGCTGAGCGGGCTGGGGATCGGCGTCCTTCCAGATTACCTGCTCGTCGATTTTCCGGACATGGAACGGGTGCTGCCGGATGTGGAATCGGCGCAGATCCCGGTCTATCTGGCCTATCCCGAAGAGCTGCGCCATTCGCAGCGGATCTCGGCGTTCCGCGACTTCGTGCTGGCGGAACTGAACGAGACGGCCAAGGGGAAGCCGCTGGCGGAGATCCGCCGACATGCGCTTGGCGCATAGCGGTTCTGCGCGGCGCACGGAGGCATCAGCTTGAACGACAAAGTGCAGCGGACTAGATGGCGGATCAGGCGGCGTTGACCGAGGTCTGCCGCCTAACCTCCCTGTTGGACTGGCCGGGCCTTAGTGCCCGGCCTTTTTTTCTCGGGCCGCGTCCGATCCCTGTTTCGGGGCAGCCGGTCGTCATGGCAAGGACCGATAACGCATTCCCTGGAGCGGCATGGGCGCATGCCCGCAATTTCGGCGTCATGCCGCGACATTCCTCAGGCGGGTAACGCGCCCGGGCATGCGGGCCGCTTTCCCATCGAGGCCAGACGGACTAGACAGCGGGCGCCACTCACGACAGGAGGCCCGCGTTCCCGTGTCCGACCCCGCCATCACCGACGACCTGATCGCCGCCCACGGCCTGAAGCCGGACGAGTATGCCCGCATCCTCGAGATCCTCGGGCGCGCCCCCGGTTTCACCGAACTGGGCATCTTCTCGGCCATGTGGAACGAGCATTGCTCCTACAAGTCGTCGAAGAAATGGCTTCGCACCCTGCCGACCACGGGTCCGCAGGTTATCTGCGGCCCCGGGGAAAATGCGGGCGTGGTCGATATCGGCGACGGCCAGGCCGTGGTCTTCAAGATGGAGAGCCACAACCACCCCTCTTACATCGAGCCCTACCAGGGGGCGGCCACGGGAATGGGCGGCATCCTGCGCGATGTCTTCACCATGGGGGCGCGGCCCGTCGCCGCCATGGATTCGCTGAGCTTCGGCGCGGTGGATCATCCAAAGACGAAACGCCTTGTTCACGGCGTCGTCGAGGGGATCGGCGGGTACGCCAACGCGTTCGGCGTTCCGAACGTCGGCGGCGAGGTGCGCTTCGACCCGTCCTACAACGGTAATTGCCTGGTCAACGCCTTTGCCGCCGGGATCGCGCGGAGCGACAGGATCTTCTATTCGGCGGCCTCGGGCGTCGGGATGCCGGTGGTCTATCTCGGCGCCAAGACCGGGCGCGACGGCGTGGGCGGGGCGACCATGGCCAGCGCCGAGTTCGACGACACGATTGAGGACAAGCGCCCGACGGTGCAGGTCGGCGATCCGTTCACCGAGAAGCGGCTGATGGAGGCCTGCCTGGAATTGATGGAGACCGGCGCGGTCATCTCGATCCAGGACATGGGGGCCGCGGGCCTGACCTGTTCGGCGGTGGAAATGGGCGACAAGGGCGGATTGGGGGTATGGCTCGACCTCGACGCCGTGCCGCAGCGCGAACCCGGCATGACGGCTTACGAGATGATGCTGTCCGAAAGCCAGGAACGGATGCTGATGGTCCTCGACCCCGAAAGGGAGGCGGTGGCGCGCGCGGTCTTCGAGAAATGGGACCTCGATTTCGCCGTGGTCGGCCGGACCATCGCCGAGGATCGGTTCATCGTGGTCCATGACGGTGTGGAAAAGGCGAACCTGCCGCTGTCAACGCTGTCCGGGGCCGCGCCCGAATACGACCGCCCGTGGGAGCCGACGCCCCCGCCGGCCCCGTTGGAGGCGGCCCCGAAGATCGACGCGATCGAGGGGTTGAAAGCGCTGATCTCCCACCCCTCGCACGCCTCGCGACACTGGATCTGGGAGCAATACGACACCCAGGTGGGCGCCGATACGTTGCGTACCCCCGGACAGGGCGCGGGTATCGTCAGGGTCCATGGAACGCGGAAGGCGCTGGCCTTCACGGCCGATGTCACGCCCCGCTACGTGGTGGCCGATCCGAAGGAAGGCGGAAAGCAAGCGGTGGCGGAGGCGTACCGCAACCTCGTGGCGGTCGGCGCGCGCCCCCTGGCGGCGACCGACAACATGAATTTCGGCAACCCCGAAAAGCCGGCGATCATGGGGCAGTTCGTGGGCGCCATCAAGGGCATCGCGGCCGCCTGCGCGGCGCTCGACATGCCGATCGTGTCGGGCAACGTCTCGCTCTACAACGAAACCGACGGGGCCGGCATCCTGCCTACGCCGACGATCGGGGCGGTGGGGCTCATCGACGATACCGCCGAGATTATTTCCGCCACCCCCCATGAGGGCGACCTGGCGCTGATCGTGGGCGAGACCAAGGGGCATCTGGGCCGATCCGCCCTTCTGTCGGTGGCGTTCGATCGCCACGACGGCCCGCCGCCGCCGGTTGACCTGAAGGCGGAACGGCGCAACGGCCGCTTCGTGCTTCAGAACCGCGACCGGATCCATGCCGCCACCGACCTGTCGGACGGG
This sequence comes from uncultured Paracoccaceae bacterium, assembly GCA_947487205.1. Taxonomy (GTDB): domain Bacteria; phylum Pseudomonadota; class Alphaproteobacteria; order Rhodobacterales; family Rhodobacteraceae; genus Palleronia. Next base: position 51,253 of record CANKVU010000008.1, read on the forward strand.
GGGCTGGCGCTCGCCGCCTTCGAGATGGCGGCCGCGGCGGGGATCGGCGTGACCATCGACAAGAAGAAGAAGACCGCGAGCCTCTTCGGCGAGGATCAGGGACGCTACCTGATCGCCTGCGGCTTCGACGCCGCCGAAGAGCTGATGATCCTGGCCGGGCGCGAGGGCGTGCCGATCCGCCATGTGGGCCGCTTCGGCGGAGATATGGTGACGCTCGGCACCAAGTCCGCGCCGCTCGCGGAGCTGGTCGAGATCCACCGGTCGAGCTTCGAGCGGGCGCTGGGATGAAGGACGCCGTGCGGTATCTGGAGCGCTGCATCACGCTGGCCGAGGAGGCCCTTGACCGCGGCGGCGACCCGTTCGGGTCGATCCTGGTCGCTGCCGACGGGACGATCCTGCGCGAGGAGCGGAACGAGACCGGCGGCGGCGACGCGACGCGCCATCCCGAATTTGCGTTGGCGCGCTGGGCTGCTGCGAATGTCGAGCCTGCAGCGCGCCGCCACCTGACCGTTTATACTTCGGGAGAGCATTGCCCGATGTGCTCCGCGGCCCATGCCTGGGTCGGGCTGGGGCCGATCGTTTATGCAAGTTCGGCCGAACAGCTGGTGGGCTGGCTGGCGGAGTTCGGCGCGCCTCCCCTTCCGGTCAGGCCGCTGGCGATCGGCGACGTGGCGCCGGGGATCCCGGTGTCGGGGCCGGTCGGGGATCTGGCCCGTCAGTTACGGGCGCTGCACGCCCGGCGTCACGGCGCCCGCTGAGGGGCGCCGCGCCACGCGTCACAGGAGCGACTTCACCTTCTCGACGACCGCGTCGGCAGTGATCCCGAACTTTTCGAACAGAACCTCGGCGGGGGCGGAGGCGCCGAAGCTGTCCATGCCGACGAAGCCCGCCTTGGCCTCGCGGCCGCGTTCGCCCAGAAGCCAGCGATCCCAGCCCTGGCGCGCCGCGGCCTCGATCCCCACGCGCACGGCGGCTGCCGGCAGGACGCGGCGGCGATAGCTCTCGTCCTGCTCGGCGAAGAGTTCGAAGCAGGGCATGGAAACTACCCGCGTGCCGATCCCCTCAGCCTCCAGGATGTCCTTCGCGGCCATGGCCAGGGACACCTCGGAGCCGGTGGCCATGAGCACGGCCTGTCGCTTGGCGTCCGCCTCGGCCAGGACATAGGCGCCCTGTTCGCTGAGGTTCTTCGTCTTGTGGCGGGTCCGCAGCGTCGGCAGGCCCTGCCGGGTCAGGGCAAGGACCGTGGGGCGGTCCATGGTCCGCAACGCGATCTCCCATGCCTCGGCGGTCTCCACGGTGTCGCACGGGCGGAAGACCTGAAGGTTCGGGGTCGCGCGAAGCATGGCCAGATGCTCTACCGGCTGGTGGGTCGGCCCGTCCTCGCCAAGGCCGATGGAATCGTGCGTCATGACATAGGTGACGGGCGCCCCCATCAGTGCCGACAGGCGGATTGCCGGGCGGGCATAATCGGTGAACACCATGAAGGTCCCGCCATAGGGCCGGATGCCCCCGTGCAGGGCCATGCCGTTCATCGCCGCGGCCATGCCGTGCTCGCGGATCCCGTAATGGACGTAGCGCCCCTTGCGGTTGTCGGGCGAGAAGACACCGAGCCCTTCGGTCAGGGTATTGTTCGAGCCGGTGAGGTCGGCCGATCCGCCCAGGGTCTCGGGCACGATCGGGTTCACGGCCTCGAGTACCATCTCCGACGACTTGCGGGTCGCGAGCTTCGGCGCCTCGTCCGAGATCTTCTTCTTCAGTGCGCGCAGGGTAGAGGTGAACTTGCTTGGCAAGTCGCGCGCCATGGCGGCGTCGAACTGCCGCTTCTTCGACTGGCCGAGCGCATCCACCCGGCCCTGCCATTCCGACCGCACCTGAGCGCCCCGGGCGCCCACGTCCTGCCACCATTTCGCCACGTCGCCGGGAATGTCGAACGGCCCGCTGTTCCACCCATAGGCGGCGCGGGTGTCGGAGATGAGCTGCTCGTCGGTCAGAGCACCGTGTCCCTTGCCGGTATCCTGCGCGGCCGAGCCCAGCGCGATATGGGTGCGGCAGGCGATCATCGACGGCCGATCGGCCTTCTTCGCCGCGGCGATCGCGGTGTCGATCTCTTCGGGGTCGTGGCCGTCGACGGACTGGACATGCCAGCCTGCGGCCTCGAACCGCTTGAGTTGATCGGTGCTGTCGGTCAGCGACACCTTGCCGTCGATGGAAATGCCATTGTCGTCGAAGAAGACGACCAGTTTCGACAGCTTCTGGTGGCCGGCGAGTGCGATGGCCTCGTGGCTCACCCCCTCCATGAGGCAGCCGTCCCCGGCGAAGACCCACGTGTGATGGTCCACGATCCCGGGGCCGAACCGGGCGCGCAGCGCCTCCTCGGCGATGGCCATGCCCACGGAGGTGGCCAGCCCCTGGCCCAGCGGCCCGGTCGTCACCTCGATCCCGTTGGCATATTCGTGTTCGGGGTGGCCGGCGGTCTTGGCCCCCCACTGGCGGAAATTGCGGATCTCCTCCATCGTCATGCCGGGAACGCCGGTAAGGTGCAGCAGCGCGTAGAGGAGCATCGAGCCGTGCCCGTTCGAGATCACGAAACGGTCGCGATCCGGCCATCCGGGCGCGGCGGCGTCGAACTTCAGATGCCGCGACCACAGGACCGTGGCGATGTCGGCCATGCCCATGGGCATCCCGGAATGGCCCGAATTGGCCGCGGCGACCGCGTCCATCGCCAGCATCCGGATCGCGGTCGCGCGCATCCAGTGGTCGGGGTGGCGGTCGCGAAGGGCAGCGATATCCATAAGACGGGATCCTTTGGCATGTCGGCGGGGTCGCGTGGGTGATACCAAGACGGGGTCCGAGCGCAAGATCGGGCCGCGTGCGGGAGCCGATTCAGATGCGATTGGGGGGCTGAATTAACGTGACAGTTGCGGTTTACTGTCCCCGGTCGTGCGAATCACGCCGACCGGCGCCTATGCTCTAGGGACAGGGATGCAGGACATCGACGAGGTTGAAAGGCGACTGGAGGCAGCGCTGTCGCGGATCGCCACCGGACTCGACCGGATCGGGCCCCGCTCGGACGCGCAAGGTGGCGACGCCGAGGCGCTCGCCGAAGCGCTCGAGGCGGAGCGCGCCGTGAACCGCGATCTTGAGGAGCGGCTGCGCGCGGATGGCGAGGCGCACGCCGCGCGGATCGCGGAACTGGAGCGCGAAGGCGCCGGCATGCGGGCCGAGATCGCCACGATGGAGGAGGACCGGGCGCGCCTGCGGGCCGCGGCCGACGCGCTTCGCGGGACTTGCGAGGCGCTGCGCCGGGACGCCGGCGGCGGGGAGGCGGTGAACAGCGCGATGGAAACCGAGATCGCCGCCCTCACCGCGGTACGCGCCAGCGATCGCGCGGAGCTGGAGGCGATCATCGCGCTTTTGTCGGACGAGCGGAGCGGGGATTCCGGGAATGGCTGAACAGACGATCACCATCGGCGGGCGCGACTACGAGGTCGCCTGCCGGGACGGCGAAGAATCCTTCCTCCACCTCGCGGCGGGGTTGCTCGATTCGGAAGCGCAGAAGCTGCACGACCAGCTGGGCCGGCAGCCGGAGACGCGCACGTTGCTGATGGCGGGCCTGATGCTCGCCGACACCACGGCCGGGTTGCAGGAACGGCTCGACATGGCGGAGGCGCGGATCGCCGAACTCGCCCGCGATGTGGACGCTTCGCGCGACCGGACCGGCGCCGAATCCCTGCCGGAAGATTTCGCCGTGCGGCTGCGGGCCCTTGCCGAGCGCTCGGAGGCATTGGCCGATCGGGTCGAGGGGGCGGACGCCACGGAGTGACGCGCCGCCCCTCGGGTCACGTGCCCGGGATCAGGCGTTCGCTTCGCGGATCTTCTCGGCGGCGGCCTTGTCGTAGGCCACGCCCTCCTTCTCGAAGAGCTGATCGAGCTCACCGGAGAGCGTCATCTCCGTGATGATGTCGCACCCGCCCACGAATTCGCCCTTGACGTAGAGCTGAGGGATGGTCGGCCAATCCGAGTAATCCTTGATTCCCTGACGGAGTCCTTCGTCCGCAAGTACGTTCACGTCCGCATAATCGACTCCCATGAAGTTCAGCACGCCCGCGACGCGGCTGGAGAAGCCGCATTGCGGCATCGACTTCGTCCCCTTCATGAACAGGACCACGTCGTTCTTGGTGACCGTATCCTTGATCTGATCTTCGGCGCTCATCTCTTCACCTTCCGTGTTTGTCCTCGCGGGGAACGCGCGTCGTGCCGCATTCCCTCGTCAATCTGCAGGTTCGTCGCGCGGTGCCGGCACCGTCGGCCTCCCGATGGCTGATCAGGGCGCGCGTGTGGTCAGCGCCAGGGCGTGCAGGTCGCCGGTGGGACCGTCCATCTTGCCCTTGAGCGCGGAATAGACGGCGCGCTGCTGCTGCACGCGATTCAGCCCCCGGAAGCTTTCGTCCACGACCTCGGCGGCATAATGGTTCCCGTCCCCCGCGAGATCGGTGATGGTGATCTTCGCGTCCGGGAACGTCTCTCGGATCAGGGACTCGATTTCGCGCGCTTCGATGGCCATGCGGGTCCTCTCCTGCCGGGGCGCCAGAGACGTAAGCCCGGCGGCGTCAAGGTGCAAGCCGGATGGTCCCACCGGGACCCCGCGCGCGATACGCGTCCCGCGTCGGGCGGGCGGGATGGGGCGGTATGGGGCGCCCTGCTCCCGCCCGGGGGCGTGCTCTCCCCGTCGCTCAGTCGGGGTCGCGTCGTATCCAGCCGACGAGGCGGGCGGTGGAGGCATCTTTGCCCTCGACCCCAGCCTTCCCGGACAACACCGGGTCGAGGGCCTTGGCGAGTTCCTTGCCAAGTTCGACGCCCCATTGATCGAAGGAATTGATGCCCAGTATCGCCCCCTCGACGAAGACCCTGTGTTCGTAGAGGGCCACGATCTGGCCCAGGACGCGGGGCGTCAGCCGATCGTAGACGAGCATGGTCGAGGGCCGGTTGCCGGGAAAAACCCGGTGGCGGGCCTGGCGATCCAGTTCGGCGCCGTCGAACGCGTCCGCGACGCTCGCCCTTGCCTCCTCGAAGCTGCGACCGCGCAGAAGCGCCTCGGCCTGCGCGACGCAATTGGCGATCAGGAGGCGGTGCTGATGCGCGAGTTCCGGCTCGTGCCCCTCGCGGCCGACCATGAACTCGCACGGAACCACCCGGGTGCCCTGATGGATCAGCTGATAGAACGCATGCTGGCCGTTCGTGCCCGGCTCTCCCCAGACGACGGGGCCCGAATGGGTGGGCAGATCCGCCCCCTCCATATCCACGCGCTTACCGTTCGATTCCATTTCCAATTGCTGGAGATAGGCCGGCAGGCGCGCGAGCCTCTGCTCGTAGGGCAGGACGGCGCGGGTCGCGTAGCCGCAGCCCTGATTGTGCCAGATGCCAACGAGGGCGAGCATCACCGGCATGTTGCGAAGCGGGTCGGCGGTGCGGAAATGGTCGTCCATCTCGGCCGCGCCCTTCAGGACCGCCCGGAAATCCGCCGGGCCGACGGCGATCATGAGCGAAAGCCCGATCGGCCCCCACATCGAATAACGCCCGCCGACCCAATCCGCGAAGCCGAAGACACGGGCCTCGTCGATGCCGAAGGCGGCCGTCCGATCGGCCGCGGTCGAGAGGGCCGCGAATTGCGCGGCCGGGTCCGGCACCTTCTCGGCCATCCAGGCCTTGGCGGTTTCGGCGTTCGTCATCGTCTCGATCGTGGTGAAGGTCTTGGAGGCGACGATGACGAGCGTCGTGGCCGGATCGAGCGGGGCGAGGATGTCGTGGACATGCGCCCCGTCGACGTTCGAGACGAAGTGGCACCGGGGGCCGTCGGCATAGGGCCCGAGGGCCTGGTACGCCATCGCCGGGCCGAGATCGGATCCGCCGATGCCGATATTGACCACGTCCATGATCGCCCCGCCCTGACCGGCGAAGCCCCCGTCGCGCACCGATTGAGCGAACTCCTCCATCCGGGCCAGGGTGTCGAGAACCTCGGGCATGACGTCCTGACCGTCGACCGTGACCGGATGGCCGTCGAGGTTGCGCAGCGCGGTGTGCAGGACCGCGCGCCCCTCGGTCTCGTTGATCTTCCGCCCGGCGAACATCGCGTCGCGGCGGGCCGGAAGTTCCGCGGCCTCCGCCATCCCGAGGAGCATGTCGCGGGTCGAATTGTCGATGTTCGTCTTGGCGTAGTCGAACAGCATTCCCAGGGCCTCGACCGAGAAGTCGCGCGCGCGCTCGGGCCCCATCAGGTCGAGCAGGGGACGATCCGCGACCTCTTCGGCCCGCTCGGCCAGCTTGTCCCACATCGGTTTCACTCCTCGGCCCAGTGTACGGTGGCATCGCCGAGGACGGTGGCGATCGGCGCCTCCTCGGGCTTCGACCTGCGTGCGCGTTCGAGCGCCGCGCGCTTCGCCGATCCGGTGATGACGACATGGGTCGAAAGCGCCCCGCGCAGGACCGGCCCGGTCAGCGTCACCCTCGGCTCCAACCCCTCGGGGGCGTCGACCTCCATCACCGGCGGGGCCTTCTGCGCGAGGGCGTCGGACAATTGCGGAGAGCCGGGAAAGAGCGACGCGCAATGCATGTCTTCGCCCATTCCCAGAAGGAGGATCGAAAGCGGCAATTCCGGCGCCAGCCGGGCGCCGATATCTTCCAGTGAAACGCCAGGGCCGGGGACGATGCGGATGAAACGGGCATTCGCCGCCTTGTCGGTCAGCAACCGGACGCGCAGAAGGCGTTCGTTCGACCGCTCGTGGTCGGACGGCACCATGCGTTCGTCGGTCAGAACGACATGTACCATGTCCCAGCGCAGATCCGCCCCCGACAACGTGTCGAAGATAGGTCCGGGTGTGGTGCCGCCCGGGACGGCGAGGGAGACGTGATCATGGGCTGCCAGGCAATTGGATATTTCGCTCGCCAGCTTGTCGGCCAGTTGCATCATCATCATCTCGGCGTCGGGATATTCGATCAGTTCCATGCCGTCCTCCGCGTGTCATCCTGCGATCTAGGGCGTCGGCCGCGCCGGTCAGCCGGTCGCGCCGCCATGGGATAGCCGCACGGGCTTCCACCCTCCCCCTCGATCCGGCCGGTCGCTCTGTGCCGCCAGGCCGTGGCCGGCGGTCCGGGCATCCTCGTGGCCGCAGGCCAGGGGATGCGCAGGCGGCAGCTAGGCCGGGTCGCGGGCGCCTGCCCTCCGGCATCGGCCCGGGGGGGGCGGGGAGGCCGTCATTCCCGGATCTCGCGCCAGCGCCGGGTCTCGCGATGGAGGAGCATCGAGGATTCCTCCGGCCCCGAAGATCCCGGCTCGTATCGGAAGGGCCGGTCGTCGCGGACCGACCAGCTCTGGATGATCGGGTCGGTCCAGCCCCATGCGGCCTCCACCTCGTCACCGCGCATGAAGAGGGTCTGGTTCCCCCGGATCACGTCCATCACCAGACGTTCGTAGGCGTCGGTCACCTCGTTCTCGGCACCGAGCGCGTCGGCGAAGGTCATGTCGAGCGGCACGTCGATCAGCCGCATGCCCCCGAGCCCCGGCTCCTTGATGGTGGTGACGAGGGTCATCCCCTCGTTCGGCTGCAGCCGGATCGTCAGGATGTTGCGGTGACGACCGGCCTCGGCGCCGAAGATCGAATGCGGCGCATCCTTGAAGACGACGGCGATCTCGGATTGCCGCGCCCGCAGCCTCTTGCCGGTGCGGATATAGAAGGGCGTTCCCGCCCATCGCCAGTTCGAGACGTGGATCTTCATCGCGATGAAGCTTTCGGTGCGCGTGTCGGGATCCTCCACATCGTCCTGATAGGAGGGAACGTTGCCCCCGGCCTCGTACTGACCACGCACGATGTCGTCGGGCCGGACCGGATCAAGCGCCCGGATGACCTTCAGCTTCTCGTCGCGCACGGCGTCGGGCTCGAACTGTGACGGGGGCTCCATCGCGATCAGGCACAGCAACTGCATCAGGTGGTTCTGGACCATGTCGCGCATCGCGCCGGACTTGTCGTAGTATCCGCCCCTGCCTCCTACGCCGACCGTCTCCGAAACCGTGATCTGGATATGGTCGACGTACTGGCTGTTCCACAGCGGCTCGAACAGGACGTTGCCGAAGCGGAGCGCCATCAGGTTCTGGACCGTTTCCTTTCCGAGGTAATGGTCGATCCTGTAGATCTGCGTCTCGTCGAAATGCTCGGCAAGCGTCCGGTTCAACTCCTGCGCGGAAGCTAGATCGCGCCCGAAGGGCTTCTCGACGACGATCCGGCTATCGGCATCGGCGATGCGGTGATGGTGCAGCCGTTCGGCAATCGCGCCGAACAGCGCCGGGGCCACCGAGAAATAGAACGCCCGCACCCGATCCGGGCGCATGAGTTCGCGGAGTTCCTGCCAGCCCTTTTCGCCCGTGGCGTCGATGGCGACGTAATGCAGGCATCCCAGGAACCCCTCGACATCGTCGCGGTCGAGCTTGGCCGGCTGGATGAATTCCCGCAACGCCTCGCGCACCTCGGCGCGATAGGTATCGGTATCCATGTCGGACCGCGCGGCGCCGACGATCCGCGATCCCTCGGGCATCTGCCCCGCCCGATAGCGCCGATAAAGGCCCGGCAGGATCTTGCGCCGGGCGAGATCGCCGGTGCCGCCGAAGATGGTGAGGTCGAACGTGTCGACAGGGATGACCCGTGAGACCATGGCAGACGCTCCGTTTCCCGCTTGCGCCGATGACTTGCGCGCCGGGCTGCCGCGGTCAAGCCCCGGATGTGGGCGCTAACGAATGGCGGCGGTCCGCCAAGGCGCGCTCACGCCTCCAGTTCGGCATCCCAGTAGAGGAAATCGAGCCACGTGTCGTGCAGGTGGTTGGGCGGAAAGCGGCGGCCGACATTCTTGAGCTCTTCCGCACCCGGGCAGCGCGGCGCCTTGCGGAGGCTCAACCCGGAATGTTTCAGCGACTTCGATCCCTTGGACAGGTTGCACCGCGCGCAGGCCGCGACCACGTTTTCCCAGCTCGTCCGGCCGCCCCGCGCGCGCGGAACCACGTGATCGAAGGTCAGATCGCCCGTCGAGCCGCAATACTGGCAGCGGAATTCGTCCCGCAGGAAAAGATTGAAGCGCGTGAATGCCACGCGCTTCTGGGGTTTGACGAAATCCTTCAGCACGACGACCGACGGGATCCTGATCTGCGTCGTCGGACTGCGGACGAGCATGTCGTACTCGGCCACGATCTGAACCCGGTCGAGATAGGCCGCCTTGACCGCCTCCTGCCATGGCCAGAGCGAGAGCGGATAATAGGAGAGAGGTCGGTAATCGGCGTTCAGGACCAGCGCCGGATGGTGCCGGAGAGAGTTCGGTTCGCGGACGAAGCTCGTCCTGAAATCACCGCCCATGGTCAAACGATCCCTGCCCTGCATTCTCCGCGAGAAACAGGGCGGAGGATCCGCCCCGCACTCCCGTCCAACTATATCTGGCACCCTCGCCACGGCAAGCCCAAGGAGTTGTGGGCCGACCTTGCGGGTTGTAAAACACGCTCCGATGACGCGCATGTGACGCGGCGCCGGCATCCGCCGCGGATGGGAGGCGGCGCAGGCCCATCGCGGGCTGAGCGCCTCGCCTGACCGACGCCCGCGACCCGGGCCGGTGACGCAGGGTCTGGCCGCCCGACGACAGGCCGCCCCTTGCGGATGCGGCCCGATCGATTACCTCGCGATACGACGAGGTTCCGGTCTTGAAACCGGGCGCGCGAAAGCGTATTGCGCGGCCTCATTCCGCATTGACGGGGGCTCTTCGGCCCCGACCCACGGGCCCCGCCCCAAGACAGACGAAGGACCGATCATGGCCGTCCCGCAGAACAAGGTCACCAAGTCGCGCCGCAACATGCGCCGCGCCCACGACGCGCTGACCGCCGCAAACCCGAACGAGTGCCAGAATTGCGGCGAGCTGAAGCGCCCGCATCACGTCTGCGGTGCCTGCGGACATTATGCCGAGCGCGAGATCGTCGCGCAAACGGACGAGGTCGATCTCGACGACGACGCCGCCTGAGGGCGCACGGGATCCTGCGATGACGGAGGCCATCCACAGATTTGCGACGGAGGCCGACGATTGCGTAGGCCGGATCGTCCTGTCCGTGGACGCGATGGGCGGCGATCAGGGCCCGGCGGCCGTGATCGCCGGCATGGCCATTTCCGCGCGCAAGAATCCCCAGATCCGGTTTATCCTGCACGGCCCCGCTCACGAGCTGGGGGGGCTGGTCGAGAAGCGCAAGCTGTCCGACGTGGTCGAGATCCGTGACTGCGCCGAAACGGTGCAGATGGCCGACAAGCCCTCGAATGTCCTGCGCAACGGACAGGCCACGTCGATGTGGTCCTGCGTCGAGGCGGTGCGGAATGGCGAGGCGGAAGTTGCGGTAAGCTGCGGCAATACCGGCGCGCTGATGCTCCTGTCCATCATGCGGCTGAAGAAGTTGCCCAACGTGCACCGGCCGGCGATCGCCTGCCTCTGGCCGTCGCGCAACCCGAACGGGTTCAACGTGATGCTGGACGTGGGGGCCGACATCAAGGCCGAGCCGCGGGACCTTCTGCAATATGCCCTGATGGGCTGCTCCTATGCCCGCAACGGCCAAGAGCTGGCGCGACCCCGCATCGGACTGCTGAACAACGGCACTGAAGAACACAAGGGCCGCGCCGAGATGAAGGAGGCCCACGACCTGATCCGGGACGCCTCCGGCCAAGGCGATTTCGATTTCGTGGGCTTCGTCGAAGGCGGCGACATACCGTCCGATCGGGTGGACGTGATCGTCACGGACGGCTTCACCGGGAATATCGCGCTCAAGACCGGCGAAGGCACCGCCGCGCTGATCCGGGATTTCCTGAAGGAGGCCTTCCGATACTCGGTCCTGTCGCGGGTGGCGGCGGTCCTGGCGCTCACGTCCATGAAGAGGCTGCAGAAACGTATCGACCCACGGCGTGTGAACGGGGGCGTCTTCCTCGGGCTGAACGGGACGGTGGTCAAGAGCCACGGGTCCGCAGACGCCACCGGCGTGTCGGCGGCGCTCAAGCTGGCGTTCAAGCTGGCGAAGAGCGACTTCAATGCCCGGCTGGCCGCCAGGGTCGCATCGACATCCGATCTCTATACGGACCGGCCTCGCGCGGATGGAGAGATCACGGCATGAACGTCACCCGCGCCCGTGTTGCCGGGGTCGGCCATTACCTGCCCCAACGGGTCGTCGAAAACGCGGAATTCGAGCGCACGCTCGACACGTCCGACGAATGGATTCGCTCGCGTTCGGGGATCGAACGCCGCCATTTCGCCGCCGAGGGCGAATCCACCTCGGACCTGGCCGTTGCCGCCGCTTCCGCCGCTCTTGCGGATGCCGGTTTCGAGGCGGGCGACATCGACGCGATCATCGTCGCCACCTCGACGCCCGACCTGACCTTTCCCTCTGCCGCCACGATGGTGCAGGCCAAACTGGGGATGACGGGGGGGTTCGCCTTCGATGTCCAGGCGGTCTGCGCCGGTTTCGTCTTCGCCCTGACGACGGCGAACGCGCTTATCCTCTCGGGCCAGGCCAAACGCATCCTCGTGATCGGCGCCGAGACGTTCAGCCGGATCATGGATTGGTCGGACCGGTCGACCTGCGTCCTGTTCGGCGACGGCGCCGGGGCGCTGGTGCTCGAGGCCGCGGACGGGACCGGCAGCACCGAGGATCGGGGCATCCTGTCGTCCGACCTCAACTCCGACGGCCGCCATCGCGAAATCCTCTATGTCGACGGGGGTGTGTCCACCCAGTCGACCGGGCATCTCCGGATGGAGGGCAAGGAGGTATTCCGGCATGCGGTCGACAAGCTGGCGAGCACCGCTCATCGCGCACTGGACATGGCCGGCCTGGCGAGCGACGATGTTGACTGGATCGTTCCCCACCAGGCGAACCTGCGGATCATCCGAGCCACGGCCTTGAAGATGGGGATGGGCCTCGATCGCGTGGTGGTGACGGTCCAAGATCACGGCAACACCTCCGCCGCGTCCATTCCGCTCGCCCTGTCGGTGGGCAAGGCGCGCGGACAGATCAAGACCGGGGACCTCCTCGTCACCGAGGCGATCGGCGGCGGCCTAGCCTGGGGCGCGGTCGTCCTGCGCTGGTGAGCGACTTCACCTCACATCTCGGTTGATCGATTTAAGGCGTTGAGATTGACTTTCTTTCCGCGCATGCCCATCGTGTTAACACGACGCATCCGGGGGGATCGGCGATGGCAAAGACGCTCACGCGCATGGACCTCAGCGAGTCCGTTCATCGGGAAGTGGGGCTGAGCCGCAACGAGTCGGCGCAGCTAGTGGAATCCGTGCTGCAATACATGTCCGATACCTTGGCCCGGGGCGAGAGCGTGAAGATCTCGTCCTTCGGAACCTTCTCGGTCCGCTCGAAGGCCGCACGGGTGGGTCGGAACCCGAAGACCGGCGAAGAAGTGCCCATCCATCCGCGACGGGTCCTGAGCTTTCGCCCCTCGCACCTGATGCGCGACCGCGTGGCCGAGGGAAACAAGGGTTGAAATGGCCAAATCCCCGGACGCGTTCCGTACCATCCGAGAGGTGGCCGAGTGGCTGGATACGCCGGCGCATGTGCTGCGGTTCTGGGAATCCCGGTTTGCCCAGCTCAAGCCGGTCAAGCGCGCCGGCGGGCGGCGCTATTATCGCCCCACGGACATGGAATTGCTGGGCGGGATCAAGCAGCTTCTGCACGAGGACGGTCTGACCATACGCGGCGTGCAGAAGCTTCTGCGTGAACAGGGCGTGCGGCACGTCGCCGCCAAGTCGCAGCCGCTCGACCTCGCCCCGTGGCCGAAGCCCGTGCGGGACGAGGGCGAAACGGATGCGCCTCGGGAAATCGCGAAGCCTGCCGCGGACCGCCCGCACCTGACCCTTGTCGAGGAGGTCGGATCATTCGGGGACGACGATCCGCAAGATGCCGGCATCGCCCCGAGCGATGAGCCGTCATCCGGCGAGGATCCGCGTCTTCCCGCCCGCCCCGAACGGACGGCACCGATAGAAACGGATGGCCTGGAAACGGACGCGGATCTGCCATGGGCGATCCCTTTGGCCTGTGCCGCCCCGATTCCGATCCTGGCTCCGCTCTGGGAACGCCGCGGCATCCCGGCGAACAACTCGGAAGTCGCGCTCGTCCGGGCCCGATCCCTTCTGCAGGCGATGGACGCGCGTGACTGACCCCCGGACGCCCGATTCGTCGAAACGGGCCTTGCCCTCGCTGCGTGGTGCGATAGAAGGCGCGTCAGTCGGGCTATGGCGCAGCCTGGTAGCGCGTCCGTCTGGGGGACGGAAGGTCGCAGGTTCGAGTCCTGCTAGCCCGACCAATTCACGCCGATGACAATCGGCGTCCTGCCTTTCCAGGAAATCGAGGCGTTGATCTCGGCCGGCGGAATATCCGCCGCAAGCCCGGTGGAGACGGCGCAGGTTCAGCCCGCCTCGCTCGACCTACGGCTGGGGGTGGAGGCGTACCGAATTCGTGCCTCGTTCCTTACCGGTCGCGATTGCAGCGTGGCCGACCGGCTCCATGATCTTTCGATGCACCGGATCGACCTGCAACCCGGGGCGGTTCTGGAAAAGGGATGCGTCTATCTTGTTCCCCTGATGGAGCGATTGAACCTCCCCCGCGGTCTGAGGGCCGTCGCGAACGCCAAGAGTTCCACCGGGAGGCTCGACCTGCTGACCCGCGTCGTGACCGACGGCGGAACGGAGTTCGACCGTGTCCCGGAAGGGTATGACGGGCCGCTCTATGCCGAGATCTGCCCGCGCTCCTTCTCTGTCCTGGTGCGACCCGGAATGCGGCTGAACCAGATGCGATTCCGCAACGGGCCCGCGACGCTGGACGACGCCGAACTCTCGCGGCTTCACGCGGCGGAGGGGCTGGTGGACGGCACGCCGGTCATCGATGGCGGCCTCGGCTTCTCGGTCGATCTGCGTCCTGCCGAGGGCGATCTCGTCGGGTATCGGGCAAAGCCCCATACCGGCGTGATCGACCTGGATCGGATCGGCGCGTATCCGAGCGGCGAGTTCTGGGAGGAGCTCCGAGCCCGAGACGGGCGGCTGATCCTGGACCCGGGGGCGTTCTACATCCTCGTCAGCCGCGAGGCGGTGACGATCCCGCCGGCCTATGCGGCGGAAATGGCGCCGTATCTGGCCATGGTCGGAGAGTTCCGCGTCCATTACGCGGGCTTCTTCGATCCGGGGTTCGGCCATGACATCGCAGCCGGACGGGGCGCGCGCGGTGTGCTCGAGGTTCGGTGCCACGAGGCGCCCTTCGTTCTGGAGCACGGACAGATCGTCGGGCGGCTGATCTATGAACGCATGACGGACGTACCCGAACGCCTCTATGGGCGGGGGATCTCCTCGAATTATCAGGGTCAGGGCTTGAAGCTCGCCAAGCATTTCCGCAGCTAGGCGGGGATTCGCGCGCAGGGGCCATCGGGCTGTATGATGTCGCGGGGCTGTTATATCGGGGTGATCGACCGCCCCCATGCAAGGACCGGAAAGGACGTTGCCCATGAAGATCGCCATTCTCGGAGGAGACGGCTTCGTCGGCTGGCCCACGACGCTGCATCTGAGCGCCCAAGGTCACGAGGTTCACGTCGTGGACAACCTGTCTCGCCGCTGGATCGACACGGAGCTGGGCGTCCAGTCGCTCACGCCGATGGATTCCATCCAGGAACGCTGCCGGATCTGGCGCGAGACCACCGGCCGCGCGATCCGCTTTCACCTACTGGACATTGCGCAGGATTACGAACGCCTGAAGGGCTGGCTGGCGGAGAACAGGCCGGACGCGATCGTCCACCTGGCGGAACAGCGAGCCGCCCCCTATTCGATGAAAAGCGACCGCCACAAGGTCTATACCGTTCAGAACAACACGAACGGCACGCACAATCTGCTTGCCGCTTTGGTCGAAACGGGGATCGACGCGCATCTCGTGCATCTCGGCACGATGGGGGTCTATGGCTATTCGAGCGTCGGGGCCCCCATTCCGGAAGGCTACCTCGATATCGAGATCGAGACGCCGAATGGAAAGAAGGGGCAGGAAATCCTGTACCCGACGCGGCCGGGCTCGGTCTATCACATGACCAAGAGCCTCGATCAGATCCTGTTCCAGTTCTATGCCCAGAACGACGGCCTGCGGATCACCGACCTGCATCAGGGAATCGTCTGGGGCACCCATACGACCGAGACGCGCCTGCACGATCAGCTGGTCAATCGGTTCGACTACGACGGCGATTATGGCACGGTTCTGAACCGCTTCCTGATCCAGGCCGCGATCGACCATCCCCTCACGGTTCACGGTACGGGCGGACAGACCCGAGCGTTCATCCATATCCAGGATTCGGTGCGCTGCATCGACTTGGCGCTCGGCGACGCGCCGAAGACCGGCGATCGGGTGCGGATCTTCAACCAGATGACCGAGACGCACCGCGTGCGGGACCTAGCCGAACTGGTGGCGAAGCTGACCGGGGCAAAAGTCGCCTATCTGCCCAATCCGCGCAAGGAGGCGGCGGAGAACGACCTGGTAGTGCGGAACGACCAGTTCCTGTCCCTCGGGCTCGACCCCACAACGCTGGCCGAAGGGCTACTGGAAGAGGTGGTCGACGTGGCCAGGCGCTACGCCCATCGCATCGATCGCTCGCGGGTGCCCGCCGTTTCAGCCTGGACGAAGGAGTTGGGCGCCAAGATAGATCGCGACCCCGAGGGCAAAGCGCTGAAGTCGGCGTCCTGAGGCCATCCCGAAGATGCCGGGAAAGGCCTACGTCACCCTTGTCACCAACGCGGATTTCGCCCGCGGGGCCGAAGCGCTGCTACGCTCGCTCGCCGTGTCGGGGACGGATGCCGCATGCGTGGTGATGCATACAGGCGGTGTCGCGGACGAGACCCTGGCGCCGCTCGCATCGCTTGGCGCGCGGCTGGTGGAGGTCGCGCTTTTGCCCACGTCGGCGGCCTTCGACGCCGCGCATGCGAAACGGGAATTGCACGGTGTGGCGCCCTTCACGAAGGGAACGAAGCCGGACTTTCACACCCCGCTCGACAACTTCGCCAAGCTGCGCCTTTGGCAGCTCGATTACGACAAGGTGGTGTTCCTCGACGCCGATACCCTCGTCCTCAGGAACATTGATCGCCTATTCGAGTATCCGGAGTTCTGCGCGGCACCCAACGTCTACGAAGGGCTGGAAGACTTCCACAGAATGAATTCCGGCGTCTTCACCGCGCGCCCCCACCCGGCCACGTTCGACGCGATGCTCGCCCGCCTCGACCGTCCGGGCGCTTTCTGGAGGCGGACCGACCAGACCTTCTTGCAGGAATACTTCCCCGAATGGCACGGCTTGCCGGTCACGATGAACATGCTGCAATATGCGTGGTTCAACCTGCCGCGGCTATGGAATTGGGACGCGATCCACGTCCTTCATTTCCAGTACGAGAAGCCTTGGGCCGACCCGCACCCGAAGCGGGACCGCCTGGCCCCCCTGATCGACCTCTGGCACGACTTCGCGGACGGCCGGACGCCCGACCTCTCCTCCCTTCCGGGCCCGTGCGCGTCGGGCTGACCGGGGCCACGGGGCTTGCGGGGCACCCGATTGCCCGCGGCCTCGTGCGCGGCGGGCACGGCGTGGTGACGTTCGGCAGGCGCCCCTCTTCCATCGGGCTGGAGCATCGGGACTGGTCGCTCGGGCAGGCACCGAACCTGGCGGGGATCGACGCGATCATTCATGCCGCCTTCTCCCACCTGGCCGGGAAATACCGCGGCGGCGAAGGCGACGATGCGACCGGCTTCCTGCAGCTGAACCGGGACGGGTCGCTTCGCCTGGTGGAGGCCGCCGAGGGCCGGGCGGTCATCTTCCTGTCGAGCCGCGCGGTTTACGGCGATTACCCGAAAGGCACGCCTCTGTCCGAGGAAATGACCCCGCGCCCGGACACGCTCTACGGTCGGATGAAAGCCGAAGTCGAAGCGGCCGTCACGGCAACGGGCGGCATCAGCCTCCGGGCGACCGGGATCTATGGTCCACCCCCTCCGGGGCGCGATCACAAGTGGCGGGACCTCTTCGCCGCGTTCGAGGCGGGTCAGCACGTCGCGCCGCGCGTCGGGACCGAGCTGCACGGGGCCGACCTCGCCTCGGCGGTTCGCCTGATCCTGGACCGTCTGCCCACCGGGCATCACGCCTACAACCTGTCCGACCTCGTCCTCGATCGGCGTGACCTTCTTGCAGCCTACGCTCGGATCACGGGGATCGACGCGCCGCTTCCCGATCGCGCCGACGGATCGGCAGTCAGCGAGATGAATACCGACAGAATTCGCGCTTTGGGTTGGCGTCCGCGCGGATGGAGTGGAATTGAGGACACGCTGCAACGGATCGCCGCGGCTCAGGCCTCGTCCTCGAACATTTCGCCCTGATCCTCCGCGGCCGCCTCTTCCGGTTCCCGACCGGGCGCGGGGCGATTTTCCAGAAGCCCCGCGGCGCGCAGATCCTTCAGACCGGGGAGATCGCGGGCATTCTCCAGCCCGAAATGGTCGAGGAACTCTTGCGTGACCACGAAGGTGACCGGTCGGCCGGGGGTCTCGCGCCGGCGGCCAAACCGGATCCACTCCAGTTCAAGAAGCTGGTCCAGGGTTCCGCGGCTGACGGCGACGCCGCGGATTTCCTCGATCTCGGCGCGGGTGCAGGGCTGATGATACGCGACGATGGCCAGCGTCTCGATCGCGGCCCGGGACAGCTTCCGCGTTTCCACCGTCTCACGGCTCATCAGGAAACCCAGATCCGCGGCGGTCCGGATGGCCCAGGCATCGCCGACCCGGACAACCCGCACCCCCCGCCCTTCGTACCGGCGCCGAAGCGAATCCAGAGCCTCGGCCGCATCACAACCATGGGGCATGCGCGCCTGCAGGTCCGCGACGGTGACGGGTGCGGCCGAGGCGAACAGGATGGCCTCGACCATGCGCTCCTGCTGGTAAGGGTCCGGGGCGTCGAACAATGGCCGGTCGAGGGGATCAGCCATTGCGGCGCCGCACCTCGATCGGGGCGAAGCTCTCGCCCTGCCGGATCTCGATCCATCCGGCTTTCACCAGTTCCAGCGAGGCGGCGAAGTGGCTCGCCGTGGCCGAGCGGCGCAGGACCGGATCACCGGTCCACCCGTCGGGCATCCACGTGGACAGATCGGTCCAACTGCCGGCGTACCCGATGAGTTCGCGCATCCGCTCGAGCGCTTCTTCCATCGTCATGACGCGATCACGGTCCATCGCATAGGGGCGGAACTCGTCCCGGGTGCGGATCCGCGCATAGGCTTGCATCAGGTCCATCAAGCCGGCGGTGTGGCGGACCCGGCGCCTCCGCTCGACCTGCTCCGGCAGCCCCCGAGCGAAAAAGTCGCGCCCCTTTCGATCCCGGGCCATGAGCTGCGCGGCGGCATTGCGCATCGCCTCCAGCCGTTCGAGCTGGAAGGCGAGATGCGCCGCCATTTCCTCGCCCGAAGGTCCGTCCTCCTCGGGGTCCGGAGGAAGCAGGAGGCGCGATTTCAGGAAGGCGAGCCAAGCCGCCATGACGAGGTAATCGGCCGCCAGTTCGATGCGGAGGACCTTCGCCCGGTCCACGAAGTCGAGATATTGGCGGGCGAGCGCCAGAACGGAGATCTGCCGCAGATCGACCTTCTGCGTCCGGGACAGGGTCAGAAGAAGATCGAGGGGGCCCTCGAACCCGTCGACATCGACAATGAGCGCTTCGGCGGCCATGCGCTCCGCGACATCCGGCTCCGCGGGGGACACGGCATCAGCCATGCTCGACCCGGGTCAAATGCGCGAGCTCGGCATCCAATGCCGACATGTCGGCCGGCTCGGGCGCCCGGCGCCGGTCGAGCGCCGCGGTCGCACGCAAGCGCGCCGCCTGCGTCAACGCCCCGACGGCGGAGGCACATTCCTCCATCTCGTCGCGCTTTCCGTTGCAATGCAGGACCACGTCGCAGCCCGCGGCGATCGCAAGGCCTGCCCGCCCTCCGATGGTTCCGCCCAGCGCCTCCATCGAGATATCGTCGGTCAGAAGCAAGCCGTCGAAGCCGATCTCCTCACGGAGCAATCCGATCAAGGCCGGGTCCTGTGTCGCGGGCCGCCCACCGAGCGCGGCGAACTGGATATGCGCCGTCATGCCCAGGGGCAGGTCGGCCAGTGCCCTGAATGGTGCAAAATCGTCCTCCAGTTCGTCCCGCGATGCGGTGACGACCGGCAGATCCGCGTGGCTGTCGACGCGCGCACGTCCGTGTCCCGGCATGTGCTTGACCACCGGCAGGATCCCGCCGGCGAGAAACCCCTCGGCCGTGGCACGGGCGTGGCGCGTCACCGCCTCGGGATCGGTGCCGAGGCACCGATCCCGCAGGAAAGCATGGGTCTCGGGGCGGGCCACATCCGCGGTCGGGGCGCAATTCACGTCGATCCCCACCGACCGCAATTCGTCGGCCTGAATCCGGGCTCTGAGCCACATCGCCCGGACCGGATCACGCGCCGACCGGACGTGATCGAGAGGCGGTGGCCAAGCGCGCCAGGTCGGCGGGCGCAGCCGCTGGACACGTCCGCCCTCCTGATCGACGAGGATCGGCGCGTCCCACCCGACGGCGGCGCGCAGATCGTCGGTCAACCGGCGAAGCTGATCGGCACCCTCGACGTTCCGGCCGAAGAGAATGAAGCCCCAAGGATCGACCTCGGAGAAGAACCGGGCTTCGTCCGGCGCGAGATGCAGGCGCGCGCAGCCGAATACGAGAGCGCGGCTCACCGGACCGCGACGGGGATGCAATCCGCCTGACCGGAGAGAAGCCGGGCGCAGAAGCTTTCCGCCGCCGCCAAGTTCTCGAAACCCTCCGCCCTCAGGCGATAGAACGGCTGCCCGCCGGACATGGCTTCCTGGAGCACCATGCGCTTGCCCGCGAACGCGTCGGCAAAGCGGGCACCGACATCTTGCCAATGGGCGCGCGCGACCTCGGGGCTTTCGAATGCCCCCAGCTGAACGAGACGGGTTCCCTCGGCCAAGGCTGCGATCTCGACCTCTCCCGCGCCAACGGACGGAGTCCCTGCGGCCGGAGCGGTCGGAGCCTCGTCAGGGCGTGGTGCGGGTCGGGATGCCAGCGCAGCCGGATCGCCGACTTCGCCCGCGGGTCCGGCGCCGAGCGCGGCCATGGCCTCGGCCACGGCCAGATCCGTGCCGCGCGCCGGGGCGGGATCTTCGCCCTCCTCCGCATCGGTCGCCGCGATCTCTGGTACGTCGGGATCGTTTCCGGGCGCGGGGACGGATGCAAGCTCGTCCTCGGCAGGGAGCGGGGCGGCCGGGGTCAATTCTCCCATCGGCTCATCTTCGGAGGCCAGGTCCTGCGGATCGGGCGCAAGGCGGACCTCTTCTGCGGTTTCGCCGGCGGTACCACCAGCCGCGATCTCGTTCACCTGAAGGCCCTGATGCGGGGCCTGCAGACCGCCGGGCTCCTCGGGCTGCGTCCGGAACGCACCGTCGATGGCCTCGATCACCGGAATGCCGCTGACATCGCGCACCATGAGCTTGTAGCCCCAGACCCCCATCCCCAGAACAAGGGCCGTCGAGACCGCCGCCCCGGCAAGGTTGACGATCCGTCGTGTCGCGGACCCCCGGGAATCGTCCGCCGGTCCGTCGTCGTGTACGAAGTCTGCCATCGCTGCCTCTCGTCAACGGACGTATGCCGCCCGCATCCTGTCGCTGATCCGCCTCTCTCCCCCGTCCGGGCGCGGTCTTCCTTCAGCGCATCTCTTCGGCGGGGGTTACGCCGAGGATACCCAATCCCGCCGAAATAACAACGGCTACGGCGAGGGGCAGGGAAATCTTGGCCGCGGTCGCGTCCGGTGCGCCCTCCTGCAAGAAGCGCAGGGAGGGGTCGTCGTTCCCGCGGTTCCACAGAGCATGGAAGGATTGCGCCAAGTCATAGAGGTAGAACGCGATGCGGTGCGGCTCGTGCGTGCGGGCGGCGATCTCCACGACGCGCGGCCATTCGGCAAGCCTTCGGGCGACATCGACCTCCGAGGGTTCGGAAATAGCGGCGGGCGCCGGCGCGATCCCCCGGTCCGCCACCTTGCGAAGGACCGAACGAATGCGCGCATGGGCATACTGGACGTAGAAGACCGGGTTGTCCTTGGACTGCTCCACGGCCCTGTCGAAGTCGAAATCGAGCGGGGCGTCGTTCTTGCGGGTCAACATGACGAAGCGCGTCACGTCGGCGCCCACCTCGTCCACCACGTCGCGGAGCGTGATGAATGTGCCGGACCGCTTGGACATCTTGAACGGTTCGCCATCCTTGGTCAGCTTCACCAGCTGGCACAGCTTGATGTCGAGCGGCACCTCCCCGTTCGACAGCGCGCTGACGGCGGCCTTCATCCGCTTGACGTAGCCGCCGTGATCGGCGCCGAAGACATCGATCAACTGGTCGAACCCG
The DNA here is from genome assembly GCA_947487205.1 of uncultured Paracoccaceae bacterium. Lineage (GTDB taxonomy): Bacteria > Pseudomonadota > Alphaproteobacteria > Rhodobacterales > Rhodobacteraceae > Palleronia. Next base: position 72,739 of record CANKVU010000008.1, read on the forward strand.
CGATCGATCTTGTCCCAGTGATAGGCGATGTCGGGCGCGAAATAGGTCCAGGCGCCGTCCGACTTCATGATCGGGCGGTCGACATCGTCCCCGTGCGCGGTGGAGCGGAAGAGGGTCTGCTCGCGCGGCTCCCAATCCTCGGGCAGCTTGCCCTTCGGCGGCTCGAGCGTGCCCTTGTAGATGAGCTCCCGCTCCCGCAGGCGCGCGATCGCCTGCTCGATCCGGCCGGTGCCGTACAGGGAGCGTTCCGAGAAGAACACGTCCATCTCGACACCGAGCGCCGCGAGGTCCTGCCGGATCAGCACCATCATCGCATCGGTCGAGAAGGTTCGGACATCCTGCAACCATGCCTCCTCCGGCATGTCGAGATACGCGTCCCCGACCTTTGCCTTCAGGGCTTCTCCGACGGCGATGAGGTAGTCGCCCGGATAGGTGCCTTCGGCGAATTCGACCTCCCGGCCGTGCGCCTGCAGGTAGCGAAGGTAGACGGACCGCGCCAGCACGTCGACCTGGGCGCCACCGTCGTTGATGTAATATTCCCGCGTCACCGTATGGCCGGTATAGTCGAGCAGGCTCGCAAGGGCGTCGCCGAAGACCGCGCCTCGGACATGCCCCACATGGAGCGGCCCCGTGGGATTGGCGGAGACGTACTCGACGTTGACCTTCTGGCCTCCGCCAAATCCGGAGCGTCCGTAGCCGTCCGCGTTGCGGACATGCGCCACGAGGTCGGACCAGACGGCCGCGGAAAGGCGCAGGTTCAGAAAGCCGGGCCCGGCCACGGTCGCGCTCTCGACTTCCGGCGCGTCGCCGAGGCGGAGGGCCAGCGCCTCGGCGATCTCGCGCGGCTTCCGGCCGGCAGGCTTGGCCAGGACCATCGCGGCGTTGGTCGCCATGTCGCCGTGAGCGGGATCGCGGGGCGGCTCCACCGAGACGTTGCCGGTGTCGAGACCGGCGGGAAGGTCGCCCGCCGCCTCGAGGTCCGCCAAAGCCGCGAGGACGCGGCCCCGCATGTCGGTGAAGATGTTCATGACATACCGCCCTGTGACAAGATCCCGGGGGGTCTAGTCGCCTCCCGAGGGGCCGTCAACGCGCGGCTCAGGCCGCCTTCTCGTCCTCCTCCGGCGGCAGCATGGAGAGAAGGCGCATGCCCGGCGTCGCCGACACCTCCCCGTCGCCGGAGACGAAATGGATCTCTCCGCCCGTGTCGATATAGGCAAGGAGCTTTGCCTCGGGGCGGCGATCGCGCCAGTTCCGCATCGTGTATTCCTCGGTCAAGCGGGTCACGCGAAAGACCCATCCCTGCCACATCAGGCGATTGAGCTCGTTATAGGTCGCCTCGTCCGCGAACCTGCGCCCGCCGAGCGTGGAGGGCAGCGTATGGCGCTTCGTCGCCGCCTGCTCCCGCGCGAGTTGGTAGACGTTCTCGCGCCCGAATTCCGGGCCGAGATCCGTGGCGACGAGGGTATTGTAGGCGTCGTTGTCCGTCGCCGCGACGACGATCTTGTAGCCGTTCAGCTCGATCCGCACCTCTGCACCCTCGGACAGGATGTCGCCGAAGAAGGTGTCGATGCCGAGTTCGCGGGCATGCCGCAGGTGCCCGCGGTTCGGGTCGGTGATGAGAACCGGGATCTTCGCCTGTTTCAGGGTCTCGGCCAGTCCCGTGGTCCAGTAGCTGCCGCCCACCAGGATCACACCGGGAGTATCGGCCGCCACGACGCTCAGGAAGCGCGCGACCGGGGCCAGGGTGAAGCCGTGGACCACGACCGACGCGGCCACGAGGACAAAGGCCAGCGGACCGATGAGCGCGCCGTCCTCGATCCCGATCGCGACCAGACGCTCGCCGAACAGACCGGCCACCGCGACTAGGACGACACCGCGGGGACCGGTGGTCGCGACGAGGATCTTCTCCCTCGTGGGCAGCTTGGTGAAGAGGAGCGCCGCGAAGACGGTCAGGGGGCGCACGACCGAGAGAACGACCAGCACGAAAACCCAGGCGCGCCAGGTCAGCTGCGACAGCGCGGAGAAATCGAGCGACGCCGCGAGGAGGATGAAGACCCCCGAGACGAGGAGGATCGTCGCGTGTTCCTTGAAGCGACGCAATTCCTCGAAGGAGGCGAGGTTGGCGTTGGCGATGACGACGCCCATCACGGTGACGGCCAGCAGACCCGATTCGTGCAGGTTCGCGTCGGCCACCGCGAATACTGCGAGCACCATGGTGAACAGGACCGGCACCTTCATGTATTCCGGCACCTTGGCGCGGCTAAACGCCCAGGACAGCAGGTACCCCCCCACGGCCCCCAGCGCGGTCGCCACCGCGATGCCAAAGATCAGCGACAGGAAAGCGGAGCCGATCTGCTCCGCGGTATGCAGGACCAGCACCACTTCGAGCGCGAGCACCGCGGCTAGCGCCCCGACGGGGTCGTTCAGGATCGCCTCCCATTGGAGGAGCGCCGCCGGACGGCGGGCCAGGCGGGCGGAACGCAGGAGCGGCGCGATCACTGTCGGGCCCGTCACGATCATGATGCCGCCGAAGACAGCCGAACTCTCCCAGCTCAGCCCTGCGCCGTACCGCAACGCCACGGCCGACAGGAACCAGCCCAGCGGCGCGCCGATGAAGACCAGCCGCTTCACCCCCTCGGCCGCGTCTCGGAGCGTATGGAAGTTGAGCGTGAGCCCGCCTTCAAACAGGATGATCGCGACCGCGATGGAGATGAGCGGCAGGTAGAATTGCCCGATATCGCGTCCGGGCTCGAAGATCCCCGCGACGGGGCCGACGACGAGGCCCGCCGCCAGCATCAGGACGATGGCGGGCATCCTGAACTTCCAGGCGAGCCATTGGGAGCCGACGCCCAGTGCACCCACCATTGCCACCGCCGCTACCGGGTCCATCGCCATTCCCGCAACCGTTTCCGTCGCCATCAAGGCGTCTCCTTGTCGCCGAATATCGGCAGGATCTATGCCCGTGCACCGGAAAGCCAAAACTTAAGCCGATTGCCGGCCTGCCATGGCTTTGCTAGCGCACGAAGCGACCGGACATACAGGGGTTTTCATGAGCGACGCCGAAACCGCGCCTTGGTGGCAAGGCGCCATCATCTACCAGGTCTATCCCCGCTCCTTCCAGGATAGCACGGGTACGGGAATGGGGGATCTGAACGGCATTCGCAGTCGGTTGCCGTATGTGGCGCGGTTGGGAGTGGATGCGATCTGGATCTCGCCCATCTACCCCTCGCCAATGAAGGATGGGGGCTATGATATCACCGATTTCACGGTCGTGGAGCCGCTCTTCGGCACGCTCGAGGATTTCGCCGCGCTGATCGCCGAGGCGCACGATCTCGGGCTGAAAGTGCTTCTCGACTTTGTACCATCCCATACTTCGGATGCGCACGCCTGGTTCCGTGACAGCCGCAGCTCGCGAAGCGCGGCGCATCGCGACTGGTATGTCTGGCGCGACGCCCTCCCCGAAGGCGGCCCGCCCAACAACTGGATCAGCGAGTTCGGCGGTCCTGCCTGGACGTGGGACGAGGCCACGCGGCAATATTACCTGCACATCTATGCCCGGGAGCAGCCGGCGCTGAACTGGCGCAACCCCGATGTCCAGAACGCGATGCTCGACGCGATGCGGGTCTGGTACGCACGGGGCGTCGACGGGTTCCGCGTCGATGCGGTCGAGCACCTGGCGCCGGATCACCTCTTGCGCGACAACCCCGCGAATCCGGACTGGTCGGAAGAGGAAGGACCGGCGCGTTCCCTCTTTCGCACCTATTCCTCGCATCAGCCCGACGTATTCCCGCTCGTGCGGCGGATGCGGGATCTGGCGGACGATCACGGCGGACGTCTGCTGGTGGGCGAAGCCTACGGCACGCTCGACGAGGTGATGCTCTATTACGGTGACGCCCTGGACGGTTTTCAGCTTCCGTTCAATTTCGAGCTGATCTCCGCCCCCTGGGACCCGCTGCACATCGCGGCCTATATCGACCGCTACGAGCGGATGATCCCGCCGGGCGGCTGGCCCAGCTGGGTGCTCGGCAACCACGACCGGGACCGGATCGCGACGCGGGTCGGCCCGGATCAGGCGCGGGTGGCGCAGATGCTCCTGCTTACCCTGCGCGGAACGCCGACCATGTGGCAGGGCGACGAGCTGGGCATGGTCAACGAGGCGGTCCCCGAACATCTGCTGCAGGACCCTTGGGCGATCAACAATCCCGGCACCGGGCTGGGGCGCGATCCGGTGCGCATCCCGATCCCGTGGGAAGACGATGCCGCCGGCCGCGGCTTCACCGCTGGCGAGCCGTTCCTGCCGCTATCATCCGTCGCGTCGGCGACGGCGCAGGAGGCCGATCCCGCATCGATGTTGTCCCTAGTGCGGGCCCTGATCGCATTGCGGCGGGACGAACCCGCCTTGTCGCTGGGCACCTACGAACGTCTTCACGCGGATGCGGGGACCCTTTCCTATGCGAGGAAACATGCCGGGCGGCGCATCTGCGTGGTGCTGAACTTCACCGCGCGGGAGCAGGCGCTCGCGATCCCGGGTGCCGCGCGCCTCTCCACCATCCCTGGTCGCGACCTCGGGCGGGTCGACAGCCTTCTGCCCAACGAAGGTGTCATCCTGACCCCCTGAAGGTCAGATCGCGTCGGCAAGGTCACCACCGAAGAGGCGGCGATGCTCCTCGATGGCGAAACGGTCGGTCATCCCCGCGATATAGTCGAGCACGATCCGGGCTAGGGTCGTCTCGTCCCTCGCCGCCCTCACGTCCTTGCGCCATTGCTTCGGCAACAGATCGGGCCGGGACATGAAGAGCGGAAAGAGATCCCTGACGATCCGCGTCACCTTGGCCCGCATCTCGATCACGGCCGGGGCGCGGTACATGCGGTGGAACAGGAAATCGCGAATGACCTGAAGGTCCACCCGCACGGAATCCGAGAAACGGATGATGGGTCGCCCTGCATGGCGCACGTCATCGGCGCTCTTCGGGTCCATGTCGGCAAGCGTCTTCTGCGCCTCGGCGATCACGTCCTCCACCAGGAGGCCGAAGAAACGGCGCAGGGCCTCGTGGCGGCGACGGTAATAGTTGAGCCCCGGATACAGCGCGTCCACCCGGGCAAAGCACCCTTCGAGAAGCGGCAGCTTGGCCAGTTCATCGGTGGAGAAGAGTTCGGCCCGAAGCCCGTCGTGCAGGTCGTGACTGTTATACGCAACGTCATCGGCGAGGGCTGCGACCTGCGCCTCGGCACTTGCATGGGTGCCCAGTTCCAGATCGTGCCGCGCCACGTAATCCGCCAATGCGTAGGGGACCGGCGCGGAGACCGGGCCATTGTGCTTGGCGATCCCCTCCAGTGTTTCCCAGGTGAGGTTCAGTCCGTCGAATTCCGCATAATGGCGCTCAAGCGAAGTGACGATCCGGATCGCCTGGGCGTTGTGGTCGAAATCGCCGAACGGGGCCATGAGATCCTGCAACGCCTCTTCGCCGGTATGGCCGAAGGGCGGATGGCCCAGATCATGGGCCAGGGCCACGGCCTCCGTCAGATCCTCGTTCAGCCCCAGGACGCCGGCGATCGTGCGGGCGACCTGCGCGACCTCGATCGAATGGGTCAGACGGGTCCGGAAATAATCGCCTTCGTGTTCGACGAAGACCTGTGTCTTGTGCTTCAATCGACGGAAGGCCGAGGCATGGATGATCCTGTCGCGGTCGCGCTGAAAGCAGGACCGGAACGTGCTCAGATCCTCCGGATACAGACGGCCGCGGCTTTCGTCGGGGCGCGACGCGAAGCGGGCGGCGGATAGCGGCACGGAACCTCCTCCTTGCTGTCGTGGAGCGCCACCCATATATTCCGGACAATCCCAGGATACAGGCGGATCAAACCATGAACCTGCCACCCAACGTGACTGATCGCGCCTTCGCAAGGCTGGCCGAGATCGGCGCCGCCGCCGAAGGGCACGCCCTGCGCGTCGCCGTAGAGGGCGGGGGCTGCTCGGGCTTCCAGTACGACATCCGCCTCGATACGGCGGAACAGGACGACCTCGTGATAGAGCGGAACGGGGAACGGGTGCTGGTCGATCAGATGTCCCTCCCCTTTCTGGCGGGCGCGACGATCGACTTCACCGAAGAACTGATCGGCGCGCGGTTCACGATCGAGAATCCCAACGCCGCGTCGAGCTGCGGATGCGGCACGAGTTTTGCCATGTAGTGGACGCGGGGCGGCAAGGGAGAAGGATCATGCCTCTCCCGGTCGCGACTGGCTTCGTGACCTAACATTGGGTTTTCTACCTTGATTCGCACGATTCCTGAGGCGCCGATTTCCCCTCGAAGTCGTCGCGACCGTGGACGGGATCTGCGGCCGAGCGGGCAACGCATTCTGTCGATCCGGCCGAACCAGAGGTGGCACGGCCACCACCGGCCGGGTAGCCTGGCGCGCAACCAGTCGAGGGACCATCAATGCGCATCGCGACATTCAACATCAACGGGATCAAGGCCCGGCTGCCCGTATTGCTGGAATGGTTGCGGGATACCGCGCCCGATGTGGCCTGCCTGCAGGAAATCAAGTCGGTCGATGCCGGCTTCCCGTCGCGTGAAATCTCGGACCTCGGATACGAGGTGGCGGTGCATGGCCAGAAGGGCTTCAACGGAGTCGCCATCTTGTCCCGCACGCCGCTCGTCGACATCAGCCGAGGGCTCCCCGGCGACGAGGACGACGCGCAGGCAAGATGGATAGAGGCCACCATCCCGACCACGCGCCCGATCCGCATCTGCTGCCTCTACCTTCCGAACGGCAATCCGACGCCGGGCCCGAAATACGATTACAAGCTCGCCTGGATGGAACGGCTGCAGGCTCGGGTCGAAGCGCTCCTGCGGAGCGAAAGCGCCGCGATCTTCTGCGGGGATTATAACGTGATTCCCGAGGACCGGGACGCCGCCCGGCCCGACGCCTGGCGACGGGACGCCCTTGCCCTTGCCCCGACCCGGTCCGCGTTTCGCAGACTGGTCCATCTGGGACTGACCGACGCATTCCGTGTCCGCACGCCGGGTTCGGGGCATTATTCCTTCTGGGATTATCAGGCCGGGGCGTGGGAGCGGGACGACGGCATCCGGATCGATCACCACCTTCTTGTTCCCCGCGCGGCCGATCGCCTTGAGGGATGCTGGATCGAGACGACGATGCGCGGCGGGGAAAAACCCTCGGATCACGTTCCTGTGTGGCTCGAAGTGGCGGAGTGACGGAACTGGATACGCCGGGTCCTGTTGCGCGGCCATGGGCCGTGACAGACCGATACATCCCGTGTGGAACGCGATCCTTGCCGGAGCGGGATGCACCTGCCTGCTCGTCGCGACGCAGGCCGGGGCAGCGGTGCGCGTCGAACGCCCCGGCGGCGAGGCTCGATCTCACGCCTTATCCGACAACCGCGCCGTCGCGCAGGCAGAGGACGATGCGGCGGGGATACGCTTTCCCGTCCAACGCAAGCAAATCCCCCAGTTTCATGTGGGCGAGATAATGCCGGAAGCGCGTGAGACGCAGGATTCCTATCCAGGCATCGACCTCCCCCGCCTCCGCGAGGCCGAACTTTACGTGCGGACCGATGAATTCGTTTACCGGATCAACCGAAAAAGCCGGGTGATCCAGGAGGTGATTCCCATCGCGACCGTAATTTTGCGTTAGGTCCCGCTCTACGCGCGATCACGGCCCCTCCTCGCGGCATGAGATCACCCCGTCATCCGAAGCGCGGGGCGGGCATCCGGGTCCGCCGCATCACTCGGCCGCGACCTTCCCTGGGGACAGCATCGATCGCAGATATCGCCCCGTATGCGAGGCTTCGACTTGAGAGACGTCTTCCGGCGTTCCCGTGGCGACCAGCGTTCCGCCGCCATCGCCACCCTCCGGGCCGATGTCGATGATCCAGTCTGCCGTCTTGATCACGTCGAGATTGTGCTCGATCACGACCACACTGTTCCCCTGCTCGACCAGTTCGTGGAGGACTTCGAGAAGCTTCTTCACGTCCTCGAAGTGCAAACCCGTCGTCGGTTCGTCGAGGATGTAGAGGGTCCGGCCGGTGGACCGGCGGGCCAGCTCCTTGGACAGTTTCACGCGCTGCGCCTCGCCGCCCGACAGAGTCGTGGCCTGCTGGCCCACCTTGACGTAGCCGAGCCCGACCCGCATCAGCGCGTCCATCTTCTCGCGGATGGAAGGCACCGCCTGGAAGAAGGCCTGCGCGTCTTCGACGGTCATGTCGAGCACGTCCGCGATCGACTTCCCCTTCCACTGGACTTCCAGCGTCTCCCGGTTGTAACGCGCGCCGCCACAGGTCTCGCAGGTAACATAGACGTCCGGTAGGAAGTGCATTTCGATCTTGATGAGCCCGTCGCCCTGGCACGCCTCGCAGCGCCCGCCCTTGACGTTGAAGCTGAAGCGCCCCGGCTTGTATCCACGTGCCTTTGCCTCGGGGAGGCCCGCGAACCAGTCGCGGATCGGCGTGAACGCACCGGTATAGGTCGCCGGGTTCGACCGGGGCGTCCGGCCGATCGGCCTTTGATCGATATCGATGACCTTGTCGAGATGCTGCAACCCCTTGATCGTTTCGCAGGGCGCGGGAGTATGGCGCGCGCCGTTCAAGCGCATCGCCGCGGACTTGAACAGCGTTTCGATGGTGAGCGTGGATTTCCCCCCGCCCGACACCCCCGTGACGCAGACGAACCTTCCCAGCGGAAAATCGACGGTCAGGTCATGCAGGTTGTTGCCATGGGCGTTCACCACCGTCACGGCCTTCTTGTTTCCCTTGCGGCGCTGAGCGGGAACGGAGATCTCGCGCCGGCCGGCCAGGTAATCGCCGGTCACGCTGTCGGGCGTCTCCATCACCTCGTGCGGGGTTCCGGATGCGATGACATGGCCGCCATGAACGCCGGCCCCAGGGCCAATGTCGAGAACGTAATCCGCTTCACGGATCGCCTCTTCGTCATGCTCGACGACGATCACCGTATTGCCCTGATCGCGCAGGTTCTTGAGCGTGGTCAGGAGCCTGTCGTTATCGCGCTGGTGCAGACCGATCGACGGCTCGTCAAGCACATAGAGAACACCAGTCAGACCCGATCCGATTTGGCTGGCCAGACGGATCCGCTGACTTTCTCCTCCGGACAGCGTGCCGGCATTACGGCTGAGGGTCAGGTATTCGAGCCCGACATTGTTGAGAAATCCCAGCCGCTCGCGGATCTCCTTGAGAATGGCCCGGGCTATCTCGTTCTTTTGCTGCGAAAGGCTGTCCGGAACCCGCTCGCACCAGGCGAGCGCTTCGCGGATCGACTTCTCGACCACCTCACCGACGTGGAGATCGCCGATCTTTACCGCGAGGGCCTCGGGGCGAAGGCGGTACCCGTCGCAGACCCGGCACGGGCGGTTGTTCTGATAGCGCTCGAACTCTTCCCGAACCCAGGAGGAATCCGTTTCACGGTACCGGCGCTCCATGTTGGGGATCACACCCTCGAACGGTCGCGACACCTCGTAGACCCGACCGCCCTCGTCGTAGCGGAACTTGATCTCGTCCTTGCCGGACCCGAACAGGAAGACCGCCTTTACCTCGTCCGGCAAATCCACCCATTTCGTCGCGGAGGAGAAGCCGTAATGCTTCGCCATCGACTGGATGGTCTGGGTGAAATAGGGGCTCTTGCCCTTTCGCCACGGGGCGATCGCCCCGTCGCCGACCTTCAGGTTCTGGTCCGGCACGACCAGGCGTTCGTCGAAGAACAGTTCAACACCCAGTCCGTCGCAGGCGGGACAGGCCCCGAAGGGGGCGTTGAACGAAAAGAGACGGGGCTCGATCTCGGGGATCGTGAAACCCGATACGGGGCAGGCGAAATTCTCGGAGAAGGTGATCCGCTCCACCTCCCCTTCCCCGTCCCGAGGCGCGGTCTCGAGCACCGCGATGCCGTTGGCGAGATCGAGGGCGGTCCGGAACGAGTCGGCGAGCCGCGTTTCCAGTCCTTCGCGCACCACGATCCGGTCGACGACGACGTCGATGTCGTGCCGGTACTTCTTGTCGAGCGTCGGGGGATCGTCGAGCTCGTGAAAAGCGCCGTCGACCTTCACGCGCTGGAACCCCTGCTTGCGGAGGTCGAGGAATTCCTTGCGGTACTCTCCCTTGCGGTCGCGGATCATCGGGGCCAGCAAGTATCCGCGCGTCCCCTCCTCCATGGCCATCACCGCATCGACCATGTCCTGGACCTGCTGGGCCTCGATCGGCTTGCCGGTAGCGGGGCTGTAGGGGGTGCCTGCCCGGGCGAACAGCAGGCGCAGATAGTCGTAGATCTCCGTCACCGTTCCGACGGTCGAGCGGGGATTCTTCGACGTGGTCTTCTGCTCTATGGAGATCGCAGGGGAGAGGCCGGTGATCTGGTCGACATCGGGTTTCTCCATCATGTCGAGGAACTGCCTGGCATAGGCGGACAGGCTCTCGACGTATCGCCGCTGGCCTTCCGCATAGATCGTGTCGAAGGCGAGCGACGACTTTCCCGATCCCGACAGGCCGGTGATCACCACAAGCTGATCGCGGGGAATATCCACGTCGATATTCTTGAGGTTGTGCTCGCGCGCGCCGCGCACCTCGATCTTCTTCAGCTCGGCCATGGCATTCCCGGGATTGGATCGCGGCTCCGTTCGGCGCACCGACGTTGCACGGCGCAGTAGGTAGACCCTGCCGGCACTCCGTTCAAGGCGGCTGCCCAACGGTCAGAACAATCGATTAACCACGTTCGGTCGGGGGAGAAAGTTGCACCCCAAGGCACAAATATTCTTATTTGATTTCAAATTATTAGACATAGAATTACCCCCACGCGGCGTGGCCGCGGGCGATTGTTACGGATCCCTTTGAAGGATGAGACAGGATGAGATTTGCGTTTATCACCACTGCGATACTGGGGGCCTCCACGCTCGGCGCGTCGGCCGCAAACCTGGCCGGAAGCACGGGTTACGCCCTGCGGAATGACGGCACCGGCCTTACGATCTTCGACGATCTGGGCATGGCATCTCGGGGAACGACCGTCGGCCTGTCGGGGCGGCTCGACGCGATCGCGTATCGCCCCGTGACCGGCCAGCTCTATGGCTACCGGGTGGGAAGTGCCGAGGCTCCGGACGCGGTCTTCACCATCGATCCGATGACGGGGCTTCTGACGAATACCGGCGCGACGCCAGGCGATGGCGTCGGCTTGACCCGGGGCTCAAGCGTCGGTTTCGACTTCAACAACCAGATCGATGCGGCCCGCGCCGTCTCGACCCGCGACGAGAATGTCGTGTTCTTTCCCGGAGACTTCCCCGACGACCGCGCGAACACGCTCCTTCAGTTCACCGACCTCATGTATGGCGCGGGTGACGTGAACGAAGGCGCCAACCCGGCCATCTTCGCCAATGCCTACACCAACGCGGTGGACGGCATGACATCCGGCGAAACGCTGCAATTCGCGCTCGACGCGGACACCAACTCGCTGGTGACGCTGGCCAACAATGCCGGCACCCTAAGCACGGTCGCACCGATCACCGTCGATGGCGAAGTGTTCGACTTCAATCGGAACGGCGGCTTCGACATCCTGTCCGAGTTCGAAGGCGACAATCTCGCCGTCGCGTTGCTGTCGGGGGGCGGCTCCGCGGGCCTCTATACCATCGATCTCGCCACCGGGGCCGCGTCCCTGTTCGGCGACCCGCTGCGCGGCCAGTATCGGAGCTTCGCGGCCGAGACGAATATGGGGCCGTCGCCGGTTCCGCTGCCGGCGGGCATCCCCCTTCTCCTGACCGGGCTGGCGGCGCTCGGTCTGGCACGGGGCGTTCGCCGCAAGACCGCTTGAAGAGCTGCCGCGGCGACGATCCGCCGCGGCACTTTCACGTCCCAGATACCACGGTCTGCGGTTGTCGGTTCAGGACCGGTTGTTGCGGCGCGAGCGGAACAGGCTGAGCGCGGTCATGACGCCGCCGACCACCAGAAGCAGCCAGCCGATCCATGTCAGGATTCCAGTTCCGTCGGAATACACGCCCACACCGTCACCATCGGCCAGAAAGAGCGGGCGCAGGACGATGATCGCCAACCCCGCCACGAATATCGCGGCTGCGAACCAGATGCTTCTCATACGGCGTCTCCCTCGTTTAAAGTCGAACGGAGGATGACGGACGAGGTTCCGTCAGGCCGCGTCGCGCACCTCTGCCACCGTGCGGCCATATCCCCCATCGGCCAGGAACGCGGCTTCCTCCGAGGGGGTCTCTCGGTCAAGCGCCGCATTGCGATGCGGAAAGCGGCCGAAGCGTCGGATCACCTCACGGTGCGCGCGGGCATGGAGGAGGTTGTCGGTGGCATCGGGCATCCGGGAATGGAATAGGCGCACGCAGCGATCCTGATCGCACAGGTTCTCCGAATGCATCAGGGGCAGATAGAAGAATTGCCGCGCCGGAGGATCGACGCGGAGATCCCATCCGCGCGAAATCGCCGTCTTTGCCGCGGCGAGCGCGGCGGCATCCAACGCGAAACTGCGCGCCTCGCCCCGCCACATGTTGCGCGAGAATTGATCAAGCAACACGATATAGGCCAGGGTTCCGGTCGGATAGGTCAACCACAGGGACAGCCCCCCCTCGGCTGCGCGTTCCCAGAGGGCGACGAACCGGTCACGGATCTCTTCGTCCAGCGCGTCCTCCGCCTTGTACCACCCGGCCGGTCCGACCTCGTCCAGCCAGAACGCCAGCACCTCCTCCGGTGTCGACATGTTCCGTATCCCTTCCTTCTCCCTGCGGAAATGGTCGCAGAATCGCCTGGGCGCAGCAAGAAAATTTGCGGTCTGGGTGCCTATTCCTCTTCGCCGTCGTCCTGTTCCGCGGCCCATTCCTGACCGGCGGACAGACCCACGCTCGACACGCTGGGAGTCACGGCGAGATAGGAGCCGACCTCGTCAGGGGATGCGCGCCGCGTCATCCGCCAGGCCGCGTAGGCCGTGAGCAGCGCAAGCAGGGTGGCGACGAAGACCCAGAATCCCCTGGGGCCGATCGCCGTCATGAGGGCGCCGATCAGGATCGGACCGGCGATCGCGCCGAGGCCGTTGATGAACAGGAGCCCCCCGCTCGCCGCGGACATGTCCTCGTATTCGAGATAATCGTTCGTATAGGCGATGAGCAGCGCGTAGAGCGGATTGATCATCCCCCCCATGAGAAAGCCGACCACCATCACCGTCAGCGGATCCGGCGGCAGAAGGGCCCCCGCCGCGCAGGTGATCGCGCCGATGGAGCAGCAACCGAGGATCAGGCGGCGCCGGTCGATCCGGTCGGACAACCACCCGACGGGATATTGCAGCAGGAGACCGCCGAGGAAGATCGCCCCCACGAACGAGCCCACCTGAGGGACGGACAGTCCTGCCTGCGTCGCATAGACCGACGCCATCCCGAACTGCGCCGCGTACATGCCGCCGCTCAACAGCATCCCGACGCATCCCAGCGGCGAGGAGCGGTAAAGCCGGGCGAGGCTCATCGGCTTCGTCGTCGCGAATGGCGGCGTCGGCGAGATCGACAGCAGGATCGGCGCGAAGGACATCGACACCAGGACCGACGGGACGATGAAGAGGATGAAACCGGACGGATCCCCGGTCACGACGAGGGCCTGCGCGGCCACGATCCCGCCCATCTGCACGATCATGTAGATCGAGAGGGCCTGCCCCCGATTGGTCGAGGTGGTCGCGTTGTTCAGCCAGCTTTCCGCGGTGACGTAGACGCCCGAGAAGCAGAACCCGATCAGGACCCGGAGCAGCATCCAGGCCGTGGGATCGGTGATCGTCGGGAAAAGGATCAGGATTGCCGAGATGAACGATGCCAGCGCCGCGAAGACCCGCACATGGCCGACCCGGCGGATCATTTCGGGCGCCAGGCGCGATCCGCCCAGGAAGCCGACGAAATAGGCCGACATCACGAGCGACATCTCGAATGTCGAGAACCCCTCGATCTCGCCCCGGACACCGAGCAGCGTCCCCTGCATGCCGTTTCCGACCATGAGGAGCCCCATTCCGAGGAACAGCGCCCAAGCGCTGCCGAGAACCGAAATCATGTGCCTGCCTCCTGTAGCGAATGACCGCGCGCGCCCGCTTGAGCGCACCACCCAATTCGAACGACACCCAAACTGCCCGCTCCGGCACCGTCGCGAGCGGCGCCACGGCCATGGCAGCATTGGCTGCGCGGGTCGAGAGGCAAGATGGCCCGGGCTGAAATCGGCGCCGTCGCTCCCTATTTGTTCCTGCACAAGGAGGACCCATGCCCCTGACACTGCCTCTCGAGAACACGTATGCCAGCCTGCCGGCACGCCTCTTTTCGGCCCAGGCTCCGACCCCGGTCGGGGCGCCCGAACTGCTCGCGCTGAACGAGGATCTGGCCCGCGATCTGGCGCTCGATCCCGCGATGCTGAAATCCGATGACGGGCTCGCCGCGCTGGCCGGGAATTCCGTGCCCGCGGGTGCGACCCCAATTGCCCAAGCCTATGCCGGACACCAGTTCGGCGGCTGGGTTCCGCAACTGGGCGACGGACGGGCGGTGCTCCTGGGGGAACTGGTCGCCCCGGACGGCCGGCGGGTCGACATCCAGTTGAAGGGCGCGGGGCGCACCCCCTACAGCCGCTCGGGCGATGGTCGGGCATGGCTCGGTCCGGTGCTGCGGGAATACATCGTGAGCGAGGCGATGCATGCGATGGCTGTGCCCACCACCCGCGCCCTGGCCGCGGTGGCTACGGGCGAAACCGTCCTGCGCGAGGCCCCCCTGCCCGGCGCCGTCCTGACGCGGGTCGCCTCCAGCCATGTGCGCGTCGGAACGTTCCAGTACCTATATGCGCGTCAGGATATCGAGGGCCTGGCCGCCTTGGCCGCGCATGTCATGGCACGGCATTACCCCGGTGCCACGGATGCATTCGACCTGCTCGACCGCGTGGTGACGGCCCAGGCCAGACTGATCGCAAGGTGGATGGGGCTCGGCTTCATCCACGGGGTCATGAACACCGACAATATGTCGATCGCGGGGGAAACGATAGATTACGGTCCCTGCGCCTTCATGGATGGCTATCATCCCGACACGGTCTATTCCTCCATCGACCGGTTCGGGCGCTATGCCTATGGGCGTCAGCCCGAGATCGCGGTCTGGAACCTCGCCCAGTTCGCGACGTCGATCCTGCCCTTGATGGGTGAAGAGGCGCCGGCGGTCGAACGGGCGACAAGGCTGGTCAACGAATTCGCACCCCGGTTCCAGGATGCCTGGCGGGACGTGTTCCGGGCAAAGCTGGGCCTTCTCGAACCCGGCCCGGGGGACGGGGATCTGGTAGAGGCCCTGCTCACCATCATGGCCCGTGACCGGGCGGATTTCACCAGGGTGTTCCGGGGCCTTGTCGACGGCACGGCCGGCGACTGGATCACGGGTCGCCCGGCATTCGACGCCTGGATGTCGTCGTGGATGGAGCGGCGGCGGCGGGAATCGGTTTCAGAAGCGGATCAGCGTGCGGCGATGGCACGGTCCAACCCCGCGGTCATTCCCCGCAACCATCATGTCGAGGCCGTCATTAGCGCGGCGCTCGATGGCGACTTGGCCCCGTTCCGTGCCCTGCAGCGGGCCACGACGCATCCGTTCGACGACGATCCGGTCTTTTCCTTGCCCCCCGCGCCCGGGGAAGAGATCACGGCGACGTTCTGCGGAACCTGAGCCCGCCCGGGTACGTCCGGGCGGGCCCTGCCGTCACTCGGTCACGGTCACCGATCGCATGACATCTGGCTCGCCCTCGACTTCGCCGGAGGGGGCGACGCCACGCTTGATCCGATCGACGACGTCCATGCCTTCGGTCACTTCGCCCACGACCGTGTAATCCCCGTCGAGATGCGGGGCGGCGTCGAACATGATGAAGAACTGCGAGTTGGCGCTGTCGGGATCCCCTGACCGGGCCATGCCGACGGTGCCCCGTTCGAACGGCCGGTCCGAGAACTCCGCCTCCACGTCCGGCAGGTCCGAGCCTCCGAATCCCGCGCGGGAAAGATCTCCGTCGGCGGCACCGTATTGCACGTCACCGGTCTGCGCCATGAACCCGTCGATGACCCGGTGGAACACCACGTCATCGTAGGCCCCCCGCTCCGCCAGGGTGGTAAGGCGCTCGACATGGGCCGGGGCCGTATCCTCGTAGAGGTCGATGTGAACCGTCCCTTCGACCTCACCTTCGACTTTGATATCGAGCCCGGTCGCGAGCGCCGGTGCGGCGACAAGGGACAGGAGGAGAGCGAGCCTAAGCATCGGCGGCCACCTTCACGCTGAGCATCCGGTCGGGGCTTTCGGGCGGTTCGCCGCGCGTGATCGCGTCGACATGTTCCATTCCCTCGATCACGCGGCCATAGACCGTGTACTGCCCATTGAGGAAATGATTGTCCGAAAAGTTGATGAAGAACTGGGAGTTGGCCGAATGGGGATTCTGGCTCCGGGCCGCGCCAATCGTGCCCCGGTCATGCGGGATCTTGGAGAATTCCGCCTTCAGGTCGGGATAGGACGACCCCCCCGTCCCGGCCCGCCGCAGGTCGATCCCCGCATCGGCATTGCCGTTCTCGACATCTCCGGTCTGGGCCATGAACCCGTCGATGACCCGATGGAAGACGACGTTGTCGTAGGCGCCTTCGCGCGCCAGGACCTTCATCCGCTCTGTGTGCTCGGGTGCGATCTTGGGCATGAGTTCGATGACGACGCGGCCATCCTTCAATGCCATGATGATCGTGTTCTCGGGATCCGTGATCTCGGCCATGTACTGCCTCCTCGACTACGCTGCGCGCGGACCCTAGGCGGGCATGCGCCCGAGGGAAAGGCCGCCTCGCTTGCGTGAGGATCGCGATCGCGCGATGAACGAACCCGAACTGACGAGGAGCCGATCATGGGCTGGAAATCGCTTGACGACATGTACCTGGACGGCAAGCGCGTCCTCACGAGGGTCGACCTGAACGTACCGGTCGAGAACGGCGCGGTGACCGATTCGACCCGGATCGACCGGATCGTCCCGACGGTTCGGGACATCTTGGAGAAGGGTGGCACGCCGATCCTCCTGGCCCATTTCGGCCGGCCGAAGGGCGAGAGCGTGCCGGAGATGTCATTGCGCCAGGTGATCCCGGCCCTTGAGTCGGCCTTGGGCCGGTCCATCCGCTTCGGGTCCGACTGCGTCGGCGACGAAGCGGCGGCCGCCATTCGCGAAGGCGAAGTCACCCTGCTCGAGAATACCCGCTTTCACCCCGGGGAGGAGAAGAACGACGGCACGCTGGCCGATCAGATGGCCGAACTGGGCGATGTGTACTGCAACGACGCGTTCTCGGCGGCGCACCGGGCGCATGCCTCGACCGAGGGACTGGCACGCCGCCTGCCCGCCTGCGCGGGGCGCTTGATGGCCGAGGAGCTGAAGGCCCTCGAGACCGCACTCGGCAATCCCGAACGCCCGCTGATGGCGGTGGTGGGAGGCGCCAAGGTTTCCACGAAGCTCGAGCTGCTGTCGAACCTCGTTCGGAAGGTGAACCACCTGGTGATCGGCGGCGGCATGGCCAATACCTTCCTGGCCGCGAAGGGCATCGACGTGGGCAAGAGCCTCGCCGAGCACGACATGACCGGTACCGCACGCGAGATCCTGTCGAGCGCAGACGAGGCGGGGTGCGAGATCCTCCTCCCCGAGGATGTCGTCGTGGCCGCGGCGTTCGAGGCCGGGGCGGAAAATCGTGTTGTGCCCGTCGAAGACTGCCCGGAGGAGATGATGATCCTCGATACCGGGCCGGAGAGCGTGCAGCGGATCATCAAGGCGATTTCGTCCTGCCATACGCTGATCTGGAACGGTCCGCTCGGCGCCTTCGAGATCAAGCCGTTCGACGAAGCCACGAATGCCGCCGCCCAGGAGGCCGCGCGGCTCACCAGGGACGGTCAACTCGTGTCGGTCGCCGGCGGTGGCGATACCGTCTCGGCCCTGAACCGGGCGAGTGCCGCAAGGGATTTCACCTATGTCTCGTCCGCCGGGGGGGCCTTCCTGGAATGGATGGAGGGCAAGACGCTGCCGGGTGTCGCGGCGCTGGAGGCGTGAGCGTCACGCTGGTCACGGGGGCGTCGCGCGGGATCGGCGCGGCGCTTGCCCGTATCGCCGCCGCCAAGGGACATGACCTTGTCATCTCCGCGCGGGGCGCGGAGAACCTGGCGGCGCTGGCCGTGGAATTGCAGCGAAGCCATGGCGTCCGCGTCCACGCCATCCCGGCCGACCTCTCCTCAGACGGCGAGGCGGCGCGCGTTTGGGCGGAAGCGGGGACGGTCACCCGGCTCGTTAACAATGCCGGGCTGGGGTCGAACGGGCCGGTGACTTCGGACGGGACCTGGGCGCGCGAGGAACAGTCGATCCGCGTCAACCTGCTGGCCGCCACGACGCTGATGAAACTGGCGCTGACGGAGATGCCCCGGAAAGGCGGGGGCCGGATCCTCAACGTCTCATCCGTCTCGGCATTCATGCCGGGGCCCGGAATGGCCGTCTACCATGCCACCAAGGCGTACCTGCTGTCCCTCTCCGAGGCGGCGGCGCAGGAAGCGAAGGGCACCGGCGTCACGGTCACGGCCCTCTGCCCCGGCCCCACCGAAAGCGACTTCTCCGCGGCGGCCGGAATGGACGACATCCCCCTTCTGAAGCTTGCCTCCAAGCCCACGGCCGACGAGGTCGCGGCCATCGGGTGGCGGGCGATGGAAAGGGGGCGCCGCGTGGTCGTTCCCGGCTGGTCCAACAAGGCGCTTGCCGCGCTGTCGCACGTCGTGCCGCACGGGGTCCTTCTGCCCCTGACCCATACCTTGATGTCGCGGCGTTAGCGCCAAAGAGATTGCCACCGGGCCGGGCGATCCGTAACCAATGCCGCGAGACGTAAAAGACCAACAAGGAGCGAGTGATGAAAGCATCGCGTAAGGTCCAGCAGATCCTTTCCAACTACGAAGGCGAAACCCCCGGCGTGAAGGGCAAGCTGTGCCAGATGCTGATGCACGGCCGCCTCAAGGGGACGGGCAAGATGATCATTTTGCCTGTGGACCAGGGGTTCGAACACGGCCCTGCGCGCTCGTTCGCGCCAAACCCGGCCGGGTACGATCCACACTACCACTATCAATTGGCGATCGACGCGGGCCTCAATGCCTACGCGGCGCCGCTCGGGATGCTCGAGGCCGGGGCCGATACCTTCGCCGGTCAGATCCCAACCATCCTCAAGGCGAATTCCGCGAATTCCCTGACCTCCTCGACGGCAGGCAAGGACCAGGCCGTGACGGCGACGATCGAGGACGCGCTGCGGCTGGGCTGTTCCGCGATCGGCTTCACGATCTATCCCGGCTCGGACGCGCAGATCGGGATGTACGAGGAAATCGTCGAGATGCGCCGCGAGGCCGCGTCGGTCGGATTGCCCACGGTGATCTGGTCCTATCCGCGCGGCGAGGCCGTGTCCAAGGACGGTGAAACGGCAATCGACGTTGCGGGATATGCCGCGCAGATCGCGGCCCTCCTCGGAGCGCACGTGATCAAGATCAAGCTGTCGAGCGACCACCTGGAAGTGCCCGAGGCACGCAAGGTCTTCGAGGAGCAGGGGATCGACATCTCGACCCAGGCCGCCCGGGTGAAGGAATGCATGCGGTCCGCCTTCGACGGTCGCCGGATCGTGATCTTTTCCGGCGGCGCGAAGAAGGGCGAGGATTCGATCTACGAGGACGCGCGGGCGATCCGCGACGGCGGCGGCAACGGATCGATCATCGGCCGCAATTCCTTCCAGCGCGAGCGGTCGGACGCGATGGCGATGTTCGACAAGCTGATCGCCATCTACAAGGGCAACGAATAGGCCACACCCGGCGGAGGATCGCCGCCCGCAGGCGGGGCCGGATTTGCGTTCCGGCCCGCCATCGTCATTCTGTCACGGTGTGATCCCAGCGGACGGAAGAAACCTCATGACCCAGTCGGGGACCCGCCTCGGATACGGCTTCGCGCTCTATATTGCGGTGACCTGCATGCTCGGTCTCTACTTTACCTTCGCGAGCATTCAGGGAAATTACGGCCTTCTGCACCGGATGGAAATCGATGCAGAAGCGGCCGACCTGGAGGCGGATCTCGCCGTGCTGCGCGCCGATGTCGCCGAATACACCAATAAGACCAGACGCCTGTCGGACGCCTATCTCGACCTCGACCTTCTCGACGAGCAGGCGCGCGACGTGCTCGGGTTCGTTCGGGCCGACGAGGTCGTCTTTCGCTAGAGGTCCGATACCTTTTGCCCGCCGAACAGGTGATCCATCGTCACCGAAGGTTGCGCGCATCCCGCCTCGCCCACGATCCTGGCCGGCACCCCGGCCACGGTCTTCATCGGGGGAACCTCTTCCAGAACGACAGATCCGGCCGCGATGCGGGAGCAGTTTCCGACCCGGATCGCGCCGAGAACCTTCGCCCCGGCACCGATTAGGACACCGTCCCCGATCTTGGGGTGGCGATCGTCGTCCTCCTTTCCGGTTCCGCCAAGCGTCACCGAATGCAGCATGGAAACGTTGTCGCCGACGCGGGCCGTCTCGCCGATCACGATCGAATGGGCGTGGTCGATCATGATCCCCTTGCCCACCCGCGCCGCTGGATGGATATCGACCCCGAAGACCTCGGAGGTGCGCATCTGGATGAAATAGGCAAGGTCGTGCCTTCCCCGCTCCCACAACCAATGCGCAACGCGGTATGCCTGCACCGCCTGATAGCCTTTGAAGAACAGGAGCGGCTGAACGAAGCGGTGGCAGACCGGATCACGCTCGTAGGTCGCGACAAGATCGGCCCTGGCCGCCTCGCCCAACCGGCCGTCGTCGGCATAGGCCTCGTCCGCAATCTCGCGCAGGATCTGTTCGGGCATCTCGCCCGATGCGAGTTTCAGCGACAGCCGGTAACTCAACGCCTTCTCGATGGAATCGTGGTGCAGGACCGACACATGGAACAACCCACCCATCAGCGGCTCGTTCCGGGTCGCCTGTTCGCTCTCCTCGCGGATCCGGGACCAGACCGGATCGACGCTGGAGACATGGCTTAAGGTGACGCTCATGAGAGGGGACTCCGCCTGCAGCTCGCGTTGGGCTGATCATATAGGGCGGAGCCGTCGGAGACAAAAGCGCACTCTCATGCCACCATCAGGTCGAGCCGCCGCGTCGGCCCCGGTCCGAAGGTAAGCGAGACCTGCGCCACGTCCAAGGTGGCGGGGCCGGTCCCGTCCTCCGCCCGCGCCGCCGCGGCATACCGCCAACGGGGCTCCGAGGTCATTTCCTCCCGCACAACCTGACCGGCCCGCAGGATCCGCACACGATAGAGCTCCCGCTCCTCCCCCAACGGCACATCGAGACCTTCCCACGCATCGCCCATCGTCCGGGTCCGTCTGATCCAGGAAACAAGAAGGTCGTCACCCTCCATCCTTTGGTTGAGATGGACCGGGGCATAGGGACGCAAGCCCACGCCCTGAAAGGTGCGCGTCTCGTCCGCATAGGACGGCGCCGTGTAGGGATCGCCCGCCGGGCCGTGGCGGAAATGCCGTGCAACCCCGCGCAGGCTCGCCTGCTGATCGAGCCGCCGCAGGGATCGGTCGAGGATGACCACGCGGCTTCCAACGGGCCAGCGCGGCGGCATGACGCCGTCCGTGCCCAGCTGGCCCCGCAATCGCATGGTCAGATCCCAGGTGCGATTGCCGACAAGCGTCGCGTTGCGAAACTGGATGATCTCCCATTGATCGTCCGTCCCGGACCCGATCGCCAAGGCATTCGCACCGGCAAGAATCGCCTCGTCAGCGACCGAAGCGCAGGCGCCCGACATCAAGCGCACCCGCAGCGCGGCGCCCCGATCCCATATCCCGACAGGTCCTGCCTCCAGCTCCGTTTCGGTCGTCCCGAGGCGGGAGGCGGTCGGAAGAAGGGTATTCAGCCGGTACCCGTCCCCCGTTACCGAAGAATAGACCGCCACGCCCGAAGCCGGCCAAGGCCGGGCGGATGCGGCGACCCACGGCGTAGCATCGCCCTCTTCGCCAGTCAGGGACGGAAGGTCCAGGAACACGGTCAGAGGCGGACCGGCAGGCGAGGGATCCGTGAAGTCCCCCGTGACACCGGACGCTTCGGGATCGATCACCACGTCGCTCTGGCCATAGATGCCCGGCTCGATCCGCACCGCCTCTATCTGCTGGAACTCGGCCTGCTCGGAACGATCGACGCGATAGAAGCCGCCATGCGCCTCGACCACGTCCCCCGCCCCGATGCCAAGGCGCGACGGCGGCAGGCCGAAACGGATTCGGTCTTGCGCCACCCGGCTTTCGGCCAGCCACCGCTCCGCAATTCGCCGTCCCTCCTCCTCTAGCAGGACAAGGGGAAGCTCGGTCCGCGCGATCACGTCGCTTCGCCCCTGGGGAAAGACGGCCTCGCTCGTCGCGGCCTCGAAATTCTCGTCGAGCCCGAAATATCCGACGGATACGCGGTCGCGACAATCGGCCTCCGGCGCACGGATCGTGAGTACGTCCCCCGATTGCTCGGGATTCTGAACGACCTCCTCGCTGCGCACGGCCCCGTCGACCTGACCTTTCCGCATGCGGAAGACCAGCGTCCCGTTCCGCTCCACGACGTCGAACCCATGCGCGAGGATCAGCGGTTGAAGGGCCGAGCGCGCATCCGTCACCTCCGCGACCGCATAGCCGCGCACGACACCTTCTAGGCCTTCCACATCGATCTCCGTCACACCGGAGCGGTGGCATATTTCCTGCACCACGGAGGCCAGCGTGCGGCTCCCCGTGCGGCCGCTCAGCCAATGGCCCCGGTAATGGTTCGGACCGTCGCTCCAGACCGACGACAATCCGGGGAATTGGGGATAGGGGCGCGCGTCCCACGTCCAGACGTAAGCGTGCGCCATATCGAGCATGGGCCCCCCGTAAACGGAAGAGGCGGGATTGTTTTCGGCCTCGGACCAGAACTCGGAATGCGCGCGCAGATACTGGACCTGGATATGGTCGTCTCGCTGCCCCGTCGAATAGAAGGGCCGGGCGGATTCGGAGGATTTGGGGTCGAGAAACTTGTTGGGCTGATTGGTCCCCTTGTCGATCGCCGCGCAGCCGAGCTCCGTGAAACGGATCGGCTTGGATTGTGGAACCCATTCTGTCGGCTGCCCCTCAGGAACGCCGCTCCGCCGCTCCACATGATGTTCCGACCACCAGGACCGAATGTCCTTGTAGCGGTAAACCCAGGGCGATCCGTGTCCGTCCGTGATGGCTACCCGGTTCTGCCGATCCCGGGCTTCACGATCGGGATAGAACCAGTCGTAGCCCTCGCCGCCCAGGATGTTGGCCTTGAGGTAATCGAGGTTGTGCACCGACTTCCACGCGGCGTCCGCTTCGTCCGCGCGCTCGCGCCAATCGGATAGCGGCATGTAATTGTCGATGCCGACGAAATCGATGTCCCGATCAGCCCATAACCGGTCGAGATGGAAGTAGACATCGCCTGACCCGTCCGCGGGATGGTACCCGAAATATTCGGACCAGTCCGCCGCATAGCTCACCTTGACGTTCGGGCCCAGAATTCCCCGGACATCACGGGCCAGGTCGCGCAGTGCCTCCACCACGGGAAAACCACGGGCACCCCGGATCCAGGTAAGCCCACGCAGTTCCGAGCCCACGCAGAAACTTTCGAGCCCGCCCGCCGCCGCGCAGAGATGCGCGTAATGCAGGATGAAGCGTCGGTAGGACCATTCGGCAGGGCCGGTATAGTCGATCACGACCTGTTCGGATCGCAAGTGTCGGCCGTCCGGCCCCCGGTCGCTCCAGCGGACGGTAAAATCCTGCGGCCGCGCGGCCCCCATGAAAGCCGCGACCTCGTCGTCGGCGGTCCCCGTCCCGTCGGGGGATCCCGGTACTCCGGGGGCGCGCGACGTGGTGATCCGACCTCGCCATGGCAGCGGCAGTTGGGAGGCCCCTCCATAAGGGTCCGGCAGGTCGGAATCGGCCAACTGGTCCATCAAGATGAAGGGATAGAACATCACGTCCTGTCCCGCCCCCGACAGGGCGCGGATCGCCTCGACCACGCTCTGGTCGGCGGGCGTCCCGCCATAAACCGGATGCCCGTCGATCCTCGGCACCTCGCGAGCCGAACCTCGGTCGATGCCGCCCGATCGCCAGGGCATTTCGACACCGTCCGACCGACTGTCTTCGATCTTCGGCTCGACACGACATTCCGCGCAACGCAGATCGCCCCCGAACCATGACACGACCAGCGATGTCGCGCCGCATCTGCGGAGTTCCCCCGTCTGGATCGCCAGCGCCGCGCTGAAGTCCGTGCTCGCGATGCGGGAATGCGCATTGGCGTACCGCGATACCCCCGGTTCGTCCTCGTAGCGCACCGGCGTCGTGGCCAGGGCGTATTCCCCCGTTCCCGGTATCAGCGCGACACCCGGGACATGCTGTGCCAAGTCGCGCCGGTCACCCGGCCAGTGGTTGCGGATCACCTCGAAGCTGAATTGCGGTACCCTATTTCCGTAAGGCGTCAGATCGAGATTCTCGATGACCACATACGCCAGGCCGCGAAACGCCGGAACGCGGCCCGTGCCTTGCTCGGCCTCGATCAGCGGATCGGGCAGTTGATCCCCGGTTCCGCGATAGGTTCTGAGGTCCAGCTTGTGGCGATCGATCTCCTGTCCGTCCGCCCATACCCGGCCCACGCGCGCGATGGGTCCCTCGCACAGGCCAAGGGCGAGCGAGATCGTATACGTGTATTCGCGCGTGGTGACAGCCGCGGCCGAGGGGGCGGTTCCCTTCCCGGCACCGCCTCCGCCGCCGATCTCCTGCTCCGTCTCCGTCGCGTGTTCCTGGAACGGCGACGACCAGATCACGTGAGCCGGCAGGCGCATCTGCCCGTAGAGCTGCGCGATCGCCGTGCCCTCGCCGGCCGATGTGAGCCGCAGGCGGTCCATCCGTCCGTGCTCTACGGGCTGTGAGCCGCCGCCCAGAACGTTGCCGAGTACCGCACTGTCGACCATGCGGCCCACCGTTGCACCGACTGCCCGGCCGACCACCGCGGTGCTGAGGCCGAGTACTCCGCCGGTGGCGGATGCGCCCAACGCGCCGCCGGCCGCGGCGAGAACGATCGTCGCCATTACGTTATCTCCTCGGGAAAGTCGAAGGCCGCGACCACGCGGCGATGCCAGGGCCGGCTGAGCGACGTTTCGCAAACCGCCCGGCCGCTATAGGCGTGAACGAACCGCGGCGCCGGCCCGGGAACGGTGACGATGCCCAGGTGCTTGGCAACACCGCCCTCGCGCATCCGGAACAGAAGAACCCGGCCCGGCACGGCATCCTGCGCATCCCGTTCGACCAGGAACGTCCGCGCCGCCTCCAGCAGCGTTTCACGCCCGCCCGATTCCGCCCAGTCCCGCGTGTAGGGCGGCGGAACCACCGGCTCCCGTCCGAACAGGTCGCGCCACACGCCCCGGATCAGACCGAGGCAATCGCATCCCGCGCCCCGGCGGCTCGCCTGGTGGACATAGGGCGTGCCGATCCAGTCGCGGGCGATGTCCGCCGCCCGGCTCACGCGCCGTTCCCCCGCCGGGGATAGGCGGTCAACCAGTCCTCACCGGGAAGGAACGGGAAACCCCGGAAATTCACGACGTTGTCGAACTTGCGGCGGCAGGTGCCCACGGTCTTGTCGCAGCCCGCTTGCAGAACGAGGCGCGTGCCTGCCGTCACCCCGCCCGGCATCGAATCCCATAGTTCGATCCGCCGCGACCCGTTTGCCGGGCGGTCCGCCTTGATCACCCTGTTCAACCCTTTCGCCGGGCCATCCATCACGGTCAACGTGCCACGGTCGAACCATCCCGCCCCGTGATCGAGAGCGGGGCCGTAAAGGATCGTGCCCTCGGGCGCGGCGCTCAGCGCGAATTCCGCCCGGTAGGCCGGCAGGGTCAGGTCCACGCTGCATTCGGCGTCACCCAGGATCGCCCGACACGGCTTCTGGTACAACCGACCCTGCGGCAGGTTCAGGGCTTCGGTCAGTCCCCGCAACTCCGCCCTGAACGCCCCGCCCGCACGTTCGATCTCGCCGATCCGCCCGCGGAACTGCAACACGCGTTGGGCGGGATCGGCCCAGTTCACCCGCCAGATGACCACCCTCGCGCCGTCGAACCGGCCGGCAAGGATCTCCGCCTCGCTCAGCCCGGCATCCGAGATCGCGCCCATCGCTTCGCTGTTGTCGACGGCAAGGCCGGTCGTCTGTTCCAACGCACGCGCTGACAAGGCATCCGTCGGAACGAAGGCGGTACCGTCGAACGTCATCGGCTGGTCATGATCCGTGAACGCGAAGATGCGTCCATCGGTGCGGGTGATCCTCCAGCAACGGCAGAGGGTGGTCGTGCCGGTGGCCAGATGATCTTGCAGCGTCTGGGGAACCGGGGTCACAGCCGCACCTCGATAACGGGGATGTTCGGAGCCTGGCCGGCGTTGAACGTGTCGATCGACACGTCGATGCGGTCCATGTCGAACCTGGCGGGAACATCGAATTCGAAACCCGCGGTGACGAGTGCCCCGACCGCCGGAGCGGCGTCGAACACGATTTCGCCCGTGGCGGGATCAACCTCCACACCGGCGCCCGGCGCGATTTCCTCACCGGCACGTCCGACGACGATGCTGTCGACGACGGGTTTCGTGATCGGGCGCCGATACGCGGTCGGGCCGGTTCCGTACGTCTTTGCCAGTTGGAACGTCCGGGTTTCCCCGTCACCCGTTCCGATCACCTGGTCGAGGCACCCGACTGGGTGTCCGAAGAGCCCGGACCTGAAATCGGCCCAATCCTTCCACCGGAAGGCGTGAAGCTGCCCTCGCCGCTCCTCGAAGAACGCGATCAGCGTCTCCAGGTCGGACAGGGATCGCAATCCGACACCCGCGTCATAGCGGCGCCGGGAATGCTGCCATGGCGTGTTCCGCTCCTCGAACCCGTTCGAGAGCGTGACGATCTCCGTGCGTCGTTCAGGCCCACCGGTGGCTCCGAAGCTGAGCTTGGCGGGAAACCTCACGTCGTGAAAATCCATGACCATGCCTCCTCAGCGGTTTCTAGATCCACGCGAGAGCGCGCGCCCGAGCCGCGCCGCGATCTGCGTCTCGGACCGGCGGAAGCTTTCGGCATCCGGGGAGGAGATGTTCATCACCACCTGCACCGGTGCCGGTCCGCCGCCCGAGCGCACGCCGAGCCGGCCGTCCGCCCCACGAGAGAGCGGCAGGATAGCCTCGGGCCCGGCTTCCCCCATCAAGCCGGTGCCACCGCGCATCGGAAACGTGGTGGCCCTGTCCACGACCCCCCCGCTGGCGAAAGGCGTGACGCGCGCCGCCGATATCGGTCGTCCGCCGGCAAATGCGCCCCCCCCGGCGAAGGGCAGCAATCCCTGCACCACGCTCTGGATACCGCCGGAAAATGCCGCCCCCGCCTGCTTGGTCACTGGGGCAACCGCCGCCCGGTAGGCGGACCCGATCGTGGATTGAGCCGCCCCCTTCAGCGCGTCGGAAAGGCGCTTGCCCCCGAAGACCACGCCTTCCAGTCCGGAGCGGAAGCTCTTCGACAGGCTCGACGACAGGTCGGAGACATGACCTTTGGTCTCGCTCACGGTCGACTGCATCGATCGCATCTCCGACGTGAACTCGGACAGGATTGCCTTGGCGCCGCCGACCCCCTGTTCAAAGGCGGCGACATACTCCTCGAATGTGTCCATCTCAGACATTCCGGTTCCTCTTCTCGTCATCATCGTCCGGGAAGGCCGCGCGGAGCGCCTCGAATCCGGCGCGATCCAGCTGACCGGCGCCTCCGCCACGCCCGAGCATCACCATCAGTTCGGCCGGTGTCAGCGCCCAGAATTCCGCCGGGCGCAGCCCCAATTCGCGCAGCCCTGCGCGCATCAGGGCTGGCCAGGCGATCCGGCTCATCCCGGCAGTTCGAAGGCCCGGGAGAGCAAGGCCCCCGCCACGCGGGTCGCCTCCATGGGCCCTCCCGCGATCTCCGAGGCGAGCAGATCCCTGCTCGTGCCCGACCAGCCCGCTGCCCGCAGGCCCGCCGCGAGAAGAGCGACCACGTCCCGGGCCGAAAAATGTCCGGTTTCGAACCGCTCCACGAGCTCGACAAGCGATTTTTCCTCCAGCTCGGCTTCCACCTCGACGAGGGCGCCAAGCGTCAGTTTCGCATCATACGCGGTGCCATTCACCGTCAGCGCCACTTCTCCGCTCCAGGGATTTGTCATGACAGGGCCGCGAAGGTGAGGGCGCCCGCCGATGCAAGGCTCAGCTCGTATGTCGCCTCGCCGTCATGGGCCCCGGCATATTCGATGGCGGTGATCTGGAATGGGCCTTCGACGACGCCGAAATCGGGGATGATCACGCGGAAATCCGGGGTTTCCCCGTCGAAGAAGATCTGGCGCGCGCGCTCGTCCGTGGCGGCGTCCTTGAAGACGCCCGACCCAGATACCGAAGCGCTGCGGACACCCGCTCCGCCAAGCAGCTCCCGCCAGCCCGCACTGTCGAGATTGGTCGCATCGACCGTCTCGGCGTTAAACGAAATGCGCGAGGCACGAAGTCCGGCCACGGTCTCGAAGAGGCCCGCGCCGTCCAGATCGACCTTGATCAAGAGATCCTTGCCGTATTGGGCAGCCATATCGCTGTCTCCCTTCCTCAGGTTTCGTCGAAGACACGCGCGCGGAAGCGCAGGTCGATCCGTCTCGTGCCGGTGCGGCGCATCCTCCGCGCCTGGGCCTGCCGGAACCACAGTCCGTCGCAGCGACCTCGTCCAAGCACGAGGGGCGCTGACAACAGCGCGTCGGAAACGGCGCCCGCCGCCTCCTTCGCGTCGGCGAACCCCGCATCGTCGCTGACCACGGCGATCTCGAAGTCGTGGATCGCCCCCCGTTCGCCGTAATCGGATCGGTCCAGGACACGTTCTTCCCCGATGGAAACGTACAGGGCGGGCATTTCACCCGGCGGCACCCCATCGAAGATCGCCGACCCCGCGATCGCGGCCAGAGCCGCATCGTCCGCAAGGCGCCGATAGACCGCCTTCTGCAGCGCGGCGGAAACGGAATAGGTCATGTGGCACGCTCCTCCTCGATGCGGCACGAAAGCCAGCGGGCCGTCGGATCGGTTTCCTGAACGGCCAGGATCGCGAAACGGCGCTCGCCCTCGCTGAAGCGGTTGCCTTCCACGGGGCGGGACGGGGCGCCGAAGGGGGCCGCCCGAACCGTCGCGGTCCACAACGAGCGGCTGAGCGTCGCGGCCTCTCCTTCCGTCAGTCCCGAAGACCGTGGCCTGAGATCCGCCCAGACGGTACCGCGGGTGACCCACGTCTCGTCGAGGCCGCCAGCCCCGTCCGGGACCAGGACCCGTTCCTCCAGCACAAGCGGCCGGGTAAGGTTCAACCGTCCCATCAGACCGACCTCGCCAGCCGGATCGGACGATAGGGCGACAGGAGCGCGCGGACCCCGTCCGGCAGGCCGCGATCGCCCTGCCGGTCCTCGTAGCGGGCACTGGCAAGCGACACGACGGCAAGGGCTAGATCCTGCGGCACCTCCGACCATGCCTGGCCGAAGCCCGCGGTGAAGACCACTTCCGCTTCGCCGCCCGTCGGAATGGAAGGCATCAGATAGCCGCTCGACACCAGGGCCGGGCGAACCGGATCGCGACGCATACGGTAGCGGTCCCGCGAGACCAATTCCCGCGTGCCGTCCCGGTATGCGATCGACACACCGCCGATGCCCGTCACCGGCGCCCTAGGAAGAAGATGGTGGGCGGTTCCGGTCCAGGCATCGAGGCGCAAGACGAATTCGCGGTGCAGCAAGGCCTTGGCCGTCAGGGTCTCGACCTCGGTCAGGGCGCCCCGCAGGATGCGCTCGAGCAGATCGTCCTGAACCGTGTCGTCGGAGAATCCGGTACCCAGGCGCAAATGACCGCGCAGGTCGGCCAGGGGCAGCCTGTCCTTTCCGATGGGTGTTGTCTCGACCAGATACATACGCGCGCTCCTCTGCCGGGCTGCGGGCCGGATCCTCCGGCCCGCATCGTTCGCTTCGGTCCGGCCAGCGGCCGGACGACGGAATCAGGCGGCGGCGAAACGCAGCAGCTTGATCGCGGCAAAGTCGCTTACGTCGCCGCCGACCCGCTTCGTGGCGTAGAAGAGGACATGCGGCTTGGCGCTGAAGGGATCGCGGAGAATTCGCAGGTCCGGACGCTCGGCAATCGTGTAACCTGCCCCGAAATCGCCGAACGCGATCGCGTCCGCGCCGTCCGAGATGTCGGGCATGTCCTCGGCCACCAGGACCGGATACCCCAGAAGCCTTGCCGGCTCGCCCGCCGCGAGTCCGTCGGACCATAGGAAGCGTCCGTCGGCATCCTTCATCCGGCGGACCATCCCGGTCGTGCGCGAGTTCATCACGAAGCTCGCATTGGCCCGGTACTGGGCGCCCAGCGCATAGACCACGTCGATGATCGCATCGGCGGTCCCGATTTCCCCGTCGACGCCCGTCGCGACGTAGCCGAGCGTTCCCCAGGTCCAGTCCGCGTCCGGTACCGCCGTGTGATCGAGGAAGCCCCGGGGTTTCTGACTGCCATCGCCGAGGATGAAGGCCGCCGCTTCCGCCCGCGCGAAGCTCTCGGCAATGCGCTGTGCAAGCCAGCCTTCGATGTCGAAAGCCGCGTCATCGAGAAGCCGCTGTGACGCTTTCGGCAGGGCCGACAATTCATGAAGCGGGATCGTGATCCGGTCGATCTGGGACGTGGCCGTTTCGGTGACGGCGCCGTTCTCGCTGGCCCAGCCCGCGCCCATCTCGGTCGTGTCGATCAGCACGTCGTACGATGTCGCCTCGACGTTGACGACGTTCGCGACCCGGCGCAGGGACGCGGTGGAACGCAGGACCGACTGCACGCTCTCGGATGTCTTGGGATCGACCAAGTAGCCGCCGTCCCCGGCCACCGTGGTGGAGAGCGCCTTGCCCTCGAGCACCAGCCCCCGCAGCCCATCATCGTCGCCCGAGCGAACGTAGTCACCGAAGGCCTTGCGGTGGGGAACCTCGGTTTCCGAGGCGGTCGCAAGGGCGGGGCGGGGCGCGGCGCGCGATTTACGATCCAGCATTGTCACTCGCTCTTCCTGTTTCTGCAGCTTGCGGGCCATGTCCTGCTTGAAGGAGCCGAGCTCCCTCATGAAATCGCTCATCGCGGATTTCACCTCGTCGGCGGCGGTGGGCATGGCATCCCCGTCCGCCCGAGCCTTGGTCTCGGTCGTGGTCATTTCGCTGTCCTCGATGGTGGTTCCTGTTATCCGGCCTCAGCCGTCAGCCAGCTCGCGGCTCGCGCTCCGCAGCGCCTCGGCCAGCGCGCGCCAGGGCGCATCCCCGCCCTTGGCACCGACCCGCGCCTCTGGAAGCATCGGAAAAGTCACAAGCGACACCTCCCAGAGTTCCACGTCCTGCAAGAGGCGTCGTCCCTGCCCGTCGCGGCCAGCCTTGCGGGTGCGATACCCGATCGAGAGTCCGTCGATGGCGCCGGCCGATACCAACGCCGCGGCCTCGGCCCCCCGCGCGGTTTCCAGGATCAGGCGGCCCCGCACATAAAGGCCGCGGTCGTCCTCCCGGACCTCGTCCCAGACCCCGATCGGGGTGTTCGGGTCATGCTGCCACAGCATCGCCACCCGTCCGCCCCGGCGTGTGAGATCGCCCAGCCAGCGCAAATAGGCACCCTTCTCGACGACATCGCCGCCCTGGTCCGTCGACCCGAAAAGCGAGGCATAGCCCTCGATCACATGGCCCGCCGTCAGCGTG
This sequence comes from uncultured Paracoccaceae bacterium, assembly GCA_947487205.1. Taxonomy (GTDB): domain Bacteria; phylum Pseudomonadota; class Alphaproteobacteria; order Rhodobacterales; family Rhodobacteraceae; genus Palleronia. The sequence continues at coordinate 104,555 of CANKVU010000008.1, forward strand.
ACGTCGCCGTCCCCGGCGCAGTACTTGGTTTCGAGTTCCATCGCTGTACCCTTTCAATCCTCGGCGACGGGAAGCCCCAGAAGCGACCGCTTCTCGGCATCCGTCAGGAAATCGGCATCGGCCACGCGGGCCCACTGGGCGTCCCGTTCCGCGACGAGCGCCGGGACCTGATCGAGGTCGATCCGCATCGACAGGGGCGCGGAGTCGAATGCGCCCAGCCAGTGGGCGAGCGCGGCGGCGACACGGTTGGCCAGGGGCAGCACCGTCAGGCGATAGAATGCCCTGTTGGCCTCGGCGTAATTCGCATAGGTCGCATCGCCAGGAATCCCGAGCAGCATGGGCGGCACGCCGAAGGCCAGGGCGATCTCCCGTGCGGCGGCCTCCTTGGTCTTCTGGAACTCCATGTCCGACGGGGAGAAGCCCATCGGCTTCCAGTCCAGCCCCCCCTCCAACAACATGGGACGCCCGGCGTTCCGCGCCCCCTGGTGATGGGTTTCGAGTTCCACGACCAGACGATCGTACTGTTCGGGGCTCAACATCCCATCGCCACCGTGAAACACGATCGCTCCGGACGGCCGCGCCGCGTTGTCCAGAAGCGCCTTGGACCAACGCGAGGCTGAATTGTGCACGTCCATCGCCGAAGCGGCGGCATGGATCGGTGACAGGCCGTAATGGTCATCCTGGGGGTGAAAGCTTTTGACGTGACAGATCGGCGAGAGCCCCTCCGAAAGCGAGAACCGGTGCTCGCGCCCGCCGACGGTGTACACGTAGGCCACGGGCCAGCCATCCGCCCCGGGAACCACCGCCATCCGTTCCGACCGGAGCACGTGCAGTTCGAAGGGCAACCCGCCTGCACCCACGGCCTCAACATACCCGTTACCCGTCAGGAGGATCTGGCCGTAGAGAGATTCGAGCAGTTCGGCCTGTCCCTGCCCGCCGTTCGGCCGTGCCATCAGGTCGAGGACGGGATGTGTGTCCATCCGACCGCCCTCTGCCTCCAGGATCAGGGGCAGGGTAGCGGCCGCCTCCGCGATCATCTTGACCGAACGGAAGACGACCGGGTTCCCGAGAAAGCCGTTGCGCGTCAGCGATGTCGTGTCACGCCCACTCCACGCTACGCGGCCGGAGCCGCTATAGGCGATGGCGGGGGCCGACAGGCCGCCGACGGCGCTCGCTTTCGTCTCCTCGGAATTCGCTCGTTTCAGGAACTGAAACATTCGCCGCTCCTCTTCCGCCTCACAGGCTTCGCACACCCGGTCTGCGGGGCGTGTTCATCAATTCGCTCAGCGCCCAGACCAGGGCGTCGACCCGATCGGGCGACCCCTCGCCTTGGAAGCCCCGGACAGACATCAGCGCCATCTGATCCTCCAGCGCGGACAACCCGTCCAAGTGCAAAACCCGCCCCTGCTCGTAGAGAGCCGCCACCGGTTCCGCTCTGGAGACCTTGCCCCGGGAGGCGTGAACGCCTCTGTAAGGTACCGAACGGTCGATTTGCCTCAGCAACGCCTCGACCAGATCACCGCCCTGATTGACTTCGGCGACGATCCTGTCGGCTGCATGACGCTCGAAGGCGGAGATCGCGGCGTGGGCCCACCCGACGGGCGTCGCACCCGCCACGCTCGCATCCTCCAAGACGACGTACCGAGAGCGACCGGGATCGGCACCGGCGACCACGATCCCGCACATGTCGGACCGCGGCCCGCCCGAGACGGGCGGGTCCACGGCGACCACCACGCGGCCCAATTCCGGCACTTCCCCCATCCGGCATCGGGCCAGCAGGTCCGCGCTCCACAGCGCGCCCTCCACGTCCTCCAGCAGACGGCCATCGATCTCCTGAGCGCCGAGCCGGGTATTGGCATAGCGCTCCGTCACTTCCGCCAGGAAGGACGGGGCTAGGTTCGCACGGTTCGCGGATGTCGGAGCGGTGGTCAGGACGGTCGATGAACTTGCCAGAATCCGCTTCAAAACGGGCACGTTGCGCGGAGTCGTGGTGACGCAGGATCGGGGTGCCGTTCCCAGCCGCAGGCAAAACTGCAACATGTCCCAGGCCTCTTCGCCACGGCGCCATTTGCCGAGTTCGTCGGCCCATGCCGCGTCGAATTGCGGCCCGCGCAATGCTTCCGGATCCTGCGCGGAGAACACCTGCGCGACCGCTCCGTTCTGCCAGCGCAGCCGACGACGTCCCGCTTCCCAGGTCGGAACACGATCAGGCGGCGAACAGGCGAGGATTCCCGAATCCCCGAAAACCATCACGTCGCGCGCCTGATCATAGGTCTCGCCGACCAAGGCAAGACGACGCGCGCGCCCCGGATCCAGGGGGCATGGGCCCTCCACCATGGTCCGGACCCATTCGCTTCCCGCGCGTGTCTTGCCCGCTCCCCTGCCGCCCATGATCACCCATGTCCGCCAATCCCCCGCGGGTGGCACCTGGTGGTCCAACGCCCAGAAGCGGAACAGGTACGGGAGCGCCGCCAGGGCAGACCCGCTCAGCGTTTCAAGGAACTTCGTCTCCGTGGAACGCGGTGCGGAGGCGATCCAGGCGGCCGCGGACTTCCTCTTCGGCTTGCCGGAGGTCAACGGCATGGGTGCAGGCCGTTCCGGAATGCGACCGCCTGATCTCATCCAGCTTCTTCCTCTCGTCGAATACCACCTGAACTGCCCTGTGAACTCCAACCAGGGCCCGTCGAACCTCGGACTCCGGCATCCCGGTATCTCCCGCTTCGAGTTGCCGGCGAATATCGACGAGGGCTCTCATCACCCCGCGGAAATGCTGCTCCGCGGCAGCCACCATCTCCCGGGCAAGATCTTCCTCGTCCTCGTTTGCGGGATCGTCGCCCATACATCCCCGTCCTCGTCGCTGCTCACATCGCAGTGCCGGTAAACGGGAATTCCCGTATCCAGCCCTTCTCACAGGCTGCGGGCGTCGCGTTACATCTACCCTTGCCCACCGAACGCTTGCCAAATGAGCACCCGCCACCGAGATGCATTGCGCGCCACCGAGGCGCCCCGGCGTAAGAGATTTCGCGCCGGCAGATGATGCAGCTTAGTTTGCTTCCCATGGGCGGCACGGCCGAACCAAATATCCGCGTGCGTGGCGGAGAGAACGGCAATCGCATCTTCTTGGACCCCTGCAAGCCCTAGCAGGGGCACCCGCTGGACCTCTTGCATGGCTTGCTGCCCCGCCTAACTGGGCGGGATTGCCCAAGTGATACGTCGCGCGCTCGTGAGATCCTGTCGGAGGATAGTTTCACGCCGGGATCCGCGAATGGTCCAGTGCAAAGACCGAACTGAGGCCCAGCGTGGCAGGGCGCGAACGCCTCGATGGGTGCCTTCTGCAGCCGCGCAATCGTTCGGCACGGCGTTCGCGCGGGCCCCAATCTCTACAGTGCAAACGTACTGCGATTACAATGCCGCGTCTTGACCGCGCCTTCGACACTCCCCGGCACAAAGGTATACAGGCATGATCGCTGGCCGGATCATGAAGTAAAATCCGAATCCGAACCGCGCTGGAGGCCTACCGGCATCACTGCCCCGCGTTGTTCGCCTCGATTTCCCGCCAACGCGCCACGTTCTCGTTGTGCTCGGCGAGGGTCTCAGCGAAGGCGTGCCCGCCGCTTCCATCCGCGACGAAGTAAAGATAATCCGTCGCCGCAGGTGACATGGCGGCCGTAATCGCATCGACACCCGGGTTGGCAATCGGCGTCGGGGGCAATCCGTCGATGACATAGGTATTGTAAGGCGTCTCGGCATCGAGCTCGCTCCGCCTAAGGCCGCGCCCCAGGACGCCCTCACCCCCGGTGATGCCATAGATCACCGTCGGATCGGTCTGAAGGCGCATGCCCTGCTTCAGCCGGTTGACGAAGACGCTCGCTACAACCTCCCGCTCCTCGGGGACCCCCGTCTCCTTCTCGACGATGGAGGCCATCACGAGCGCCTCCTCTGGCGTATCGTAGGGGAGGTCGTCATCTCGCTCCTCCCAGGCGGCGGCTAGACGTTCCTCCTGCCGCGTCTCCATCCGGGAAAGGATGTCCGAGCGGCTCGCACCCGATGACAGCTCGTAGCTGTCGGGAGCAAGGCGGCCTTCGGGCGGAACCTCCGAAACCTCGCCTTCGAGAAAATCGGCGGCCCGTAGTGCGTCGACGATCTGCCAACTCGTCACACCCTCGGCCACCGCGATGCGGTAGCGGGTATCGGACAGGTCGCGCGCATCGCGGTAGAGATCCGGCACCTCGGCGACGGCGGGGTCGAACTCGACGCCGACGGCGAACTGCCCGGTCGACGGGTCCAGTTCGCGAATCTCGATCTCCTTCGCGTTCACCCCGATCCTGTAGACGATTTCGGTGCCACAGGTGCTTTGCCCTCCGCGCGTGACGATATCGACGATCTCCTCCATCGAGGCGTTCTCGGGGATGAGAAAGCTACCGGCCTTCAGCGCCTCCGACCTGTCGGTATAGTCCGCGCCGATACGAAAGATCTGGGCCGACGAGACGGCCTCCTGGGCGGCAAGGTTCTCGGAAACACCGCGGATGGACGATCCGGGTTCGACCCGCAGGCACATGGCCTGCGCGAGCGGCCCCGTGGAAGTATAGGCGTGAATTCCCCAGCCGATCACGCTCGCCAACATCACCAGTCCGACGATCAGCAACGTCAAACCGTTGGAGGCGACATGCCGCCACATCAGCCGTCGACCCGGCGGAGGATGAGAGCCGCGTTGGTCCCGCCGAAGCCGAATGAGTTCGACAACGCCACGTCGATCCGGCGATCGACCTTCTTCATCGGCGCCAGATCGATGATCGCATCCTCCGGGGGGTTCTTCAGGTTCAACGTCGGCGGTGCGACCTGATCGCGGATCGCCAATGCCGAGAAGATCGCCTCGACCGCGCCCGCCGCGCCGAGCAGATGCCCGATCGCCGACTTCGTGGATGACATCGTGGCCGCGCCTGCCCGATCGCCCAGAAGGCGCTGTACTGCACCCATCTCGATCGTATCGGCCATCGTGGACGTTCCGTGCGCGTTCACATAGTCGATCTCGCCCGCATCAATTCCGGCGCGGGACACCGCGGCTCGCATCGCGCGCTCCGCGCCCTCGTGGTTCGGTGCCGGGGCGGTGATGTGATGGGCGTCACCCGACAACCCGTAGCCGATGATCTCGGCATAGATCGTGGCGCCTCGCGCCTTGGCGCGTTCGTATTCCTCGAGAACGACGACGCCGGCCCCCTCGCCCATGACGAATCCGTCGCGTTCGGAATCCCAGGGGCGACTTGCTTTCTGGGGATCGTCCTTGAACTTGGTCGAAAGGGCCTTGCAGGCATTGAAACCGGCGATCCCGACCTCGCAGATCGCACTTTCCGACCCGCCCGCGACCATCACATCCGCATCCCCCAACTGGATCAGGCGCGACGCGTCGCCGATTGCGTGCGCCCCGGTCGAACAAGCCGTCACGACCGCATGGTTCGGACCCTTGTAGCCGTACTTGATGGAGACCTGCCCGCTTATGAGATTGATCAGCGACCCCGGAATGAAGAACGGCGAAACGCGACGGGGCCCCTTCTCGTGGATCATCACCGCGGTCTCGGCGATCGATTGAAGCCCGCCTATCCCGGACCCGATCATCACCCCGATCCGCTCCGCATCCGCGCTTCCCCGAGCGTCGAGGCCGGCATCCGCAATGGCCTGGTCGGCCGCTGCCATGCCGAGCTGGATGAATCTGTCGACCTTGCGCTGTTCCTTCGGTTCCAGCCAGTCATCGGCGTTGAACGTCCCGTCCGAGCCATCGCCCTCGGGAACCTCGCAGGCATAGGTCGTCGCGAGTTTCGATGCATCGAAACTCCGAATGGTTCCCGCGCCCGAACGTCCCTCAAGCAAGCGGTTCCACGTCTCGTCGACACCGCAGGCCAGCGGAGTGACCATGCCCATCCCGGAAATGACTACGCGCCGCATACCGTACCGCCCTGCTATCTATCGTGCCCAAGCCTGATACACGCCGTGTCCCAAGGTTGAAAGACCCGGCGATCCGCCCGCCCCGCATGTCCGTCAACCGTATCCCTGCCGGGAATCGTCTGAGGACGGAAATCCGAGGGCATCGCTTGCTGATCAGGCCTGCCGATGCCGCCCCTCCGGGAAACCCAGCGACGAACCGAGCTGCGTCTGGACGTTCACGCGAACCGCAAAACAAGTCGGGCGCGATCCGCAAGGATCGCGCCCGACAGAAAGAGGTTGGATCGCAAGACCGTTCAGGTCGCTTCCTTGATGTAATCCACGGCATCGCCGAACGTCTGGATCTTTTCGGCGGCATCATCCGGGATCTCGATCCCGAATTCCTCTTCGAATGCCATGACCAGTTCGACCGTATCGAGGCTGTCCGCGCCGAGATCGTCAATGAAGGAGGCGTTCCGGGTCACCTTCTCCTCCTCGACGCCGAGATGCTCGACTACCTTCTTCCTGACGCGCTCTTCGATATCGCCGTCGCTCATGTCTCATCCTTCTCTTTCGGGATATCCCGCTCACTGTCCGCCCACGGGGGCAAGTCTCGTCCCGGCCAATCCTGTGCGAATGGCTCCGAAATGGTGGGCCGCCTATAGCATACCGTCAAACCATGGCAAACGGTTTCGCCCGCCGGTTCAGATCATGGCCATGCCGCCGTTCACGTGCAAGGTTGCACCGGTGACATAGGCCGCCTCTGGGCTGGCAAGATAGAGCACCGCCGCCGCGATCTCGTCGGGTTTGCCCATGCGGCCCAGGGGAACCTGGCTCAGGATCCCCGCCTTCTGATCCTCGGTAAGTTTCTCGGTCATCGCCGTTTCGATGAAGCCGGGTGCCACGGTGTTGACGGTCACGCCTCGCGACGCGACCTCGTGGGCAAGCGACTTGCCGAAGCCTGCCAGTCCGGCCTTCGCGGCGGCATAGTTCGCCTGCCCGGGATTGCCGGTCGTGCCCACGATGGAGGAGATATTGACGATGCGGCCCCAGCGGCGCTTCATCATGGCGCGGAGGCTCGCCTGGCTGAGCTTCATCGCCGCGGTCAGGTTCACGTCGAGGACGCTCTGCCAGTCCTCGTCCGACATTCGCATCAGCAACTGATCACGGGTAAGACCCGCGTTGTTTACCAGAATATCGAGCGATCCCATCGCCTCGCTCGCGCGCCGGGGCAGGTCCTTGACCTCCGAACGGTCCGACAGGTCGCACATCACGACATGAGCGCCCTCGCCGAGTTCCCGGGCCAGATCCGCAAGGGGCGCCTCCCGCGTTCCCGAAAGCGCCACCTGAGCGCCGGCACCGTGCAGCAAGCGGGCGACCGCGCCACCGATCCCGCCCGATGCCCCCGTGACAAGCGCGCATTTCCCGTCCAGATCGAACATCTTCAGTCTCCCTTTCCTGCGGCCGTGCGGACCTGTTCGGCGTCGCCGATCGCCAATGTCGTGATCGAGCGGTCGATGCGACGGATCATGCCGGACAGCGCCTTTCCGGCGCCGACCTCCCAGATCTCGTCGACCCCGTCCTGCGCCATGCGCAAGACGCTCTCCCGCCAGCGCACCGACCCCGTGACCTGCGCGACCAGAAGGTCGCGGATCCGGTCCGGATCACAGACCGGTTCGGCCGTGACGTTTGCGACGACGGGAACGGATGGCGCCGCGATAGGAACATCGGACAGCGCTTCGGACATGCGGTCCGCCGCGGGTTTCATCAATTCACAGTGGAACGGGGCCGAGACGGGCAGCATGACGGCCCGCTTCGCTCCGGCGTCCTTGGCCAACTCCACCGCTCTCTCCACCGCCGCCTTGTGGCCGGAGATCACCACCTGTGCCGGATCGTTGTCGTTCGCCGCCTGGCAGACCTCGCCCTGTGCTGCCTCGGTCGCGATGGCAGCTGCCCGCTCGAAATCGAGCCCCAGGAGCGCCGCCATCGCACCCTCCCCGAGGGGAACGGCATCCTGCATGGCCCGCCCGCGCAGTCGCAGGAGCCGTGCCGCATCGCTGATCGACAAGGCCCCCGCCGCAGCCAGCGCCGAATATTCTCCGAGTGAATGCCCGGCAAGAAAATCGGCCCGCGTGATATCCACTCCCTCCGCCTCGAGGGCACGGATCGCGGCGAGCGAGGTCGCCATGAGGGCCGGCTGGGCGTTCGCCGTCAGCATCAGGGTCTCGGCTTCTCCCGACCAGATCGTCTGCGACAGGGGCTCCCCGAGCGCGTCGTCAACCTCGTCGAAGACGGCCTTGGCCGCCGGGTAGACCTCCGCCAGATCGTGCCCCATTCCGATCGACTGGGCACCCTGCCCCGGAAAGACCAATGCCAGCGTCATGCGCCGCCCTCCATACCGCATTCCGCCTTCGCTTAAACGCCGCGCCCTCGAGGCGCAACGCGACCGTCTCCCCGCCTCTCAGGATCGCCACCCCGGGGCCGTACAGCGGCCCGCCTGGCGGGACGGGTCCAACCCTGACCTGAATGGCCGCAGATCCTGCCATCGCCGAGACGGGCAAGACGCGATGATCGCTCCGGCACAATGCGTCCGGACGGGAATCAGGGGATCACCCCTTTGACCCCGACGCGGCCCGGGTTTCCGGTCGCCGCGGATCGGCCAGCTTCCCGCCAGTGAGCGGGCCCTTCGCGCCCGTGGTCCCGGGCGCGGTGATGGGCCATCCCCGCACCACCCGCACGGCGAGATAGGCAAAGGCCTGAGCCTCCAGCATGTCCCCGTCCAGGCCTACCGTCTCGACGGCGCGGACCGGAAGTCGGGCGGCGTCCGACAACATTCGCATCATCGTCGCGTTGTGCCGTCCGCCCCCCGTCACCAGCAGTTCGGCGGGCGGTGACGGACAATGTGTCAGGCCCGCCGCGACGGTTTCGGCGACGGCACGGGTCAGGGTCGCCGCGGCATCGGCATCGCCAAGGTCCGCGACCACCCCCTGAAGCCAGGCGAAAGCATCCCGATCGAGCGACTTCGGCGGGGCGGTCCGGAAATACTCCTGCGCCAGAAGATGGTCGATCACGGTCCGGTCGGCTGTGCCGGCTGCGCCCAACGCTCCGCAATCGTCACGTTCCGCGGCAAACCGTGTCCGCATCAGGTCGTTGAGAGGCGCGTTCGCGGGTCCGGTATCGAATGCAAGGCATGCTCCCGGCCCCGCCGGGTCGGGAATGCGCGGATCGACCCAGGTCAGGTTCCCGACCCCCCCGAGATTGAGGATCGCCACCGGCCTCGCTCCCCCCAGTCGCCGCATGACCGCATGATGGTAGAACGGGACCAGCGGCGCCCCCTGTCCGCCTTCCGCGACATCCGCGGAACGAAAGTCCCAGACGACGGGGCAGCCCAGGGCATGCGCCAGCTTGCGCCCGTCGCCGATCTGGCAGGTGCGCCGTGCGGCCGGATCGTGCGCGGTGGTCTGGCCGTGAAACCCCACCACCGCCGCCTCGGGCATCCCGGTCAGCAGTTCCAGATGAGCGGCGTCGATCACGGCCGCGGCCTCGGCGTGCCCGGTCCATCGGCCCAGCGCTGCGCGGAGCACGTCGCGTTCATCCTCGCCATAGGGTCTGTACGCGGACCGCCCGAACTCGAAGATCTCGGCTCCGTCCGTCCGGATCATTGCCGCGTCGATACCGTCGAGCGACGTGCCGGACATCGTTCCCAGAGCCCAGATCGGTCCTGTTTCCACCGCCTCCCGCAACATGGCTTTCCTCTCGCCGGTCCCGCCGTTATAGCGGGCTCGGGCCGAGAATGGACGCATTTGCCGATGAGCTACCAGCCGAAATCGCAGTTTCTCCACGTGATGATCGAACGCGGCTTCGTCGCCGGCTGCACGGATCTGGAGGGGCTGGACGCCGCCCTCCTTGCCGGAACGGTTCCCGCCTATATCGGCTATGACGCCACGGCGCAGTCCCTGCACGTGGGTCATCTACTGAACATCATGATGCTGCGCTGGTTGCAGAAGACGGGTCACAAGCCCCTGACCCTGATGGGCGGCGGAACCACCAAGGTGGGCGATCCCTCGTTCCGCTCGGATGAGCGGCCGCTTCTGGGTCCCGACCAGATCGCTGCCAATATCGCCGGGATGAAGGGCGTCTTCGCGAAGTACCTGACTTACGGATCGGGCACCTCGGACGCGCTGATGCTTGACAACGCGGAATGGCTCGACGGTCTGAATTATCTGGAATTCCTGCGCGACATCGGGCGCCACTTCTCCGTCAACCGCATGCTCTCGTTCGAAAGCGTCAAGTCCCGCATCGACCGCGAACAATCGCTCTCCTTCCTCGAATTCAACTACATGATCCTTCAGGCCTACGATTTCCTGGAGCTGAACCGCCGGTATGGGTGCCTGTTGCAGATGGGCGGGTCCGATCAATGGGGCAACATCGTCAACGGCATCGACCTCACCCGGCGCGTGGCCGAGAACGAGATCTACGGCCTCACCACGCCCCTGCTGACCACCTCCGACGGTCGGAAGATGGGCAAATCCTCGGGCGGGGCGATCTGGCTCAATTCCGAAATGTTGAGCCCTTACGAATTCTGGCAGTTCTGGCGCAATACGACCGATGCCGACGTGGAGCGTTTCGCCAAGCTCTATACGGAATTGCCGGTTGAGGAATGCGCGCGACTGGGGGCGCTCGAAGGGTCGGAAATCAACGAGGCCAAGATCATTCTGGCCAACGAGGTGACCGGGCTCTGCCACGGACGCAAGGCCGCCGAGGCAGCGCATGCCACCGCCCGCGAGGTTTTCGAGAAGGGGGGGGTCGGCGAGGACCTTCCCACCCTCACCCTGCCCCGCTCCGAAGCGGCGGAAGGGGTATCCATCGTGCAGCTTATCGTTCGCTCGGGCCTCGCGAAATCCGGCAAGGACGCCAAGCGCCTGATCGCCGAGGGCGGCGCGCGCATGGACGATGCCACGATCACCGATCCGGGATTGGTCGTCGTGGCCGAAGCGCTGCCGCTGAAGCTTTCGGCCGGCAGGAAGCGACATGCAATCATTGCGCTGGAGGGCTGATGGCCACCATTCTCGACCGTATCAAGGCCTACAAGCTGGAGGAAGTCGCCGAACGCAAGGCGCACCGCGCCCAGGCCGAAATCGAGAATGCGGCGCGCTCCGCTCCCAAGACGCGCGATTTCTCCGGCAGCCTTCAGGCGGCGGCGCGCGAGGGCTACGGGCTCATTGCTGAGATAAAGAAGGCCAGCCCCTCAAAGGGCCTCATACGGCAGGATTTCGATCCTGCAATCCTGGCCGCCGCCTATGAGGAGGGCGGCGCCGCCTGCCTTTCGGTGCTGACCGACGCCCCCTCCTTCCAGGGCCACGAGCGTTTTCTAGAGACCGCCCGCGAGGCTTGCGACCTCCCGGTCCTCAGGAAGGATTTCCTGTACGATCCGTGGCAAGTCGCCGAATCCCGCGCAATCGGGGCGGATTGCATCCTTCTGATCATGGCGACCCTGGAGGACGGACAGGCAGCAGAGCTGGAGGATGCCGCCCGGCATTGGAACATGGATGTCCTGATCGAGGTTCATGACGAGGAGGAGCTCGAGCGCGCGATGGCCTTGCGCTCGACCCTCATCGGAATCAACAATCGCGACCTCCACACCTTCGAGACGAACCTTGACGTGACCAAGCGCCTCGCCCGGATCGCCTCGGCCGACCGCACCATCGTCGCCGAGAGCGGCCTCTCCACGCCCGACGATCTGGCCGAACTCGCCCGCTACGGCACCCGGAAATTCCTGATCGGCGAAAGCCTGATGCGGCAGCCGGACGTGGCCGAGGCGACGCGCCACCTGCTCGCCGACCCATTGACCGCCTCGGGGTTCTGAATGCCGCTGACCCATTTCGACGAATCCGGCAATGCCCACATGGTGGACGTTTCCGAAAAGGCCGCCACCGTGCGGGACGCACGGGCCACCGGGCATGTCCGCATGGCGCCGGAAACGCTCGCCATGATCGTCGAGAACCGAGCGAAAAAGGGCGACGTGCCCGGGGTGGCACGGCTCGCGGGTATCATGGGCGCCAAGCGCACCTCGGATCTGATCCCGCTCTGCCACCCCCTTCCCCTGACCCGCGTCGCCATCGACGTCGATGCCGATCCCGACCTTCCCGGACTTCGCGTCACCGCGCATGTCCGGACGACCGGCCAGACTGGCGTAGAGATGGAGGCGCTCACCGCCGTCGCAACCGCATGCCTGACGGTCTATGACATGGTGAAGTCCGCGCAGAAGGACATGGAGATCGGTGGCATCCGCCTCCTTTACAAGGATGGCGGCAAGTCCGGCCGGTACGAGGCCGCCCCGTGATCTCCGTCGCGGAGGCGCTCGACAACGTTTTCGACCTCGTCTCGCCGCTCGGCGCTGAATCCGTGGCTCTCAGATCCGCGGTCGGTCGCGTGGCCTCGGGCCGCATCACGGCGCTTCGCGACCAGCCGCCGTTTCCGTCCTCCGCGATGGACGGCTACGCCGTGGCCGATCCCGCCCCGCGACCCGGGCGCCGCTACCGTGTGATCGGCGAGAGCGCCGCAGGGCACGGCTTCACGGGCACCATCGCGGAGGACCAAGCCGTCCGCATCTTCACCGGCGCACCCGTACCCCAGGGCGGGACCCGCGTGCTTATCCAGGAAGACGTCACGCGCGACGGTGACACGATCACGGTCGGGACGGAGCCTGATGGACAAACGTACATTCGCCCCGCCGGCCTCGATTTCGCAGCGGGGGACGATTTCGCACCGTCCCGGCCGCTTCGCCCCTCGGACATCGCGCTGATCGCCGCAATGGGGCATGACCGCGTTTCCGTCCATCGCCGCCCCGAGATCGCGATAATTGCGACCGGGGACGAACTGGTCATGCCCGGCGAGGTCCCGAATGCGGACCAGATCGTCGCCTCGAACCATATCGGGCTTGCCGCGATGATCGAACGCGCCGGCGGAGTTTCACGGCTCCTGCCGATCGCCGCCGATACCGATGCCTCGCTTTCCGCCGCCTTCGGCGCGGCCCGGGGAGCCGACATGATCGTCACGATTGGCGGTGCCTCCGTCGGGGACCATGATCTGGTGGCCCGCCACGAGGGCCTCGACCGGACCTTCTACAAAGTCGCCATGCGGCCCGGAAAGCCGCTGATGGCGGGGCGGATATCGGGAACTCCCCTGATCGGCCTGCCGGGCAATCCCGTTTCGGCCATGGTGTGCGGCCTCCTCTTCGTTCTGCCCGCGATGCGCGTCCAGGCGGGACTTGCCCCTGCCGCCGCCCCGCGCGAGCGACGCATTCTCGCCCATGCGCTTGCGGCCAATGGACCGCGGGAACATTACATGCGCGCGCGACTCGACGGCCAGCGGGCGCATGTCTTCGACAGCCAGGACAGTTCCCGTCTTGCGATCTTCGCCGATGCCGACGCCCTGGTGGTCCGCCGCCCCGGGGATCCGGTGCGCCATGCCGGCGCGGATATCGACTGCATCCTTCTCGCCTGACGATTTCCTGCACAAGGGCTGGCAGGCCGGGGGTGCCGGACGGGCCAAATGTTGACACGTAGAGGGAACGCGACTAGAACATAACCGAAACATGGCATTCCGAGGCGCAAACATGCTTACCCGCAAACAACTGGAACTGCTGGCCTTCATCAGCCGGAGAATGCAGCGGGACGGGGTAACGCCATCTTTCGACGAAATGAAGGACGCGCTGGATCTCCGGTCGAAATCCGGGATTCATCGCTTGATTACCGCCCTCGAGGAGCGTGGCTTCATTCGTCGACTGGCACACAGGGCGCGCGCGATTGAGATCGTCAAGCTCCCGGACTCCTTGAACCAATCCGGCCAGAAGTTCGAGCCGGACGTCATCGACGGTGATCGCTCCGACGCGCCGGCCGCCGATGCCGCTCCCCTCCGGGTCGACGCGATGGAGTTGCCGGTTCGTGGTCGGATCGCGGCAGGCGTTCCGATCGAAGCCATCTCTCAGGTCTCGCACAACGTGGCCGTACCGGCTCAGATGCTGACCGGCCAGGGGGACCATTTCGCGCTGGAGGTCCGCGGCGATTCGATGGTCGAAGCCGGAATCAACGACGGCGACATCGTCGTGATCCGCGAGACATCGGTGGCGGAGAACGGCGACATCGTCGTTGCGGTGGTAGAAGGGTACGAGGCCACGCTAAAAAGGTTTCGACGGATGGGCCGCTCCATCGCGCTCGAGGCGGCAAACCCTGCCTACGAATCGCGGGTGTTCCGCACCGATCAGGTCGAGGTTCAGGGCAAGCTGGCGGGACTGATCCGGACCTACTGAAGGCCGGTTTTTTGACAGCGCCGCGGTCGGTACGCGCCAGCGTACGCTCGGGGGCGTTTCCGACAGTCGGTGTCGCATCTGGTTCCGGCACGGTCCGTATCGATCACTCGTCGCGCGACTGCGCGATCAGCGGATGGCGGGGCACAACGAGCGGGATTTCGGCCATCGCTCCCCGGGTCCAGGGACGGTCCCCTGCCGTTGCGGCAGAGGTGGTGACACGCACGCCGTCTCCCGTGGCATGGAAGGCGACGGCGCCGGTTTTTCGCAGCGCGGTCTCGTCGAGCATCAGGCAGCCCCCGACGTTCTGGGCCTCTGCGGTCGTGACGACCACTGCGCCGGACGTGCACAGGGCCTCCGCTCTGGCCGTCCCGTCCCGGCCGAAGACATGCCAGATATCGACACCTCCCACCGCACCCCGGATCGCCGCCCCGCTGCGATCGAGGCCGGGCCGTTCGGCGGCCGCGGCCTGATCGACTTCGTCGCCATCGTTCTCCAGCCAGACACGCGCTGCGAAGCCGGCTCCGCGCGGCTTCGACAATGCCCGCCCCTCGGGTCCCATAACCCCCACCAGCGTACCGGTCGCATCTACCAGTGCATCGGGCCGCGTCGTACCTACCCAAAGTCCGAAGGCGAGGGCCACGGGAACGGCACCGGCCGCGGCCCAACGGCCGCGCCACAGGATCACCCACAGGGCGCCGAGTGCAATGAGCGGGAGGGTGGCTGCGCCGGGGCTCGGCACAGGCGTGACCGCACCCGACAGGCCGGCAATCCAGTCTGCCACGGCCAGGATCCACCGGATCGCCGGGTCCATTGCCGCAAGTCCGACCCAGGACAGGCCAAGCGGCGCCAGCGCCGCGGCGAGCACCGCCGCGGGCATCAAGACCGTCCCCATGAACGGGACGGACAGGACGTTTGCTAGGAGTCCGTACTGAGAAATCTGGTTGAAATGTGCCGCGGCGAAGGGCGCCGTCGCCGCGCCCGCGATCGCCGAGGACAGGACTAGCGACAGGGCGAAGCGGACCGGCCCGCTTCGCCCCGGCCCAACCCTGTCGCGAAGGAGGCGAAAAACCCATACGAGCGCCGTCGTCGCGGCGAAGGACATCTGGAAACCGGGGCCGTAGATAGCCTCGGGCATCAGCATCAGCACGATGAGGGCCGCGATCGCGACAGAACGCAGAGTCATGGCGCGGCGCCCGAGAATGACAGCCATGAGGACCACGGCGGCCATGATGAAGGCCCGCTGCGTGGCGACATTCCCCCCCGACAGGGCTAGGTAGAATGCTCCTCCGGCGATGGCGCCCACGGCGGCGATCGACTTCGCCGGCCAATTGAGGGAAGCGGCCGGAACGGCCGCCAGAGCGATCCGAAGGGCGCCGAAAACGACGCCGGTCAGAATTCCCATGTGAAGTCCCGAGATCGCCAGCAAATGCGCGAGATTGGAATCGCGGAGGTCCTGCAGCGTATCGGGCGAGAGCCCCGATCTGTCCCCGGTGGTCAGGGCCACGGCGATCGCACCGGTTTCCCCCGGAAGATGCTCTCGGACATACCCGGCGATGTTGGCACGAAGCCGGTTCACGGGAAGCGCCCGGCCGGACGGCGCAAGGACGAGCGCCGGCGTGCGCGCATAGCCGACCGCGCCAAGCCGCTCGAACCAGGCCATGCGCTGGAAGTCGAATCCGCCGGGCTCCACCGGCCCCTCGGGCGGCGACAGGTGGGCGGTGACGAGGATGCGCTGTCCGGGCTGCGGGTCGAGCCATGCCTGCCGCCCGTGGAGGGAGAGCCGCACCCGCCCTGGCGTTTCGTCGGGATCCATGCGTTCCAGCACCACGTCATCGAGCGTAAGCCGGGGCATTTCGCTTGCTGATTTGTCGATCTCGACGATCCGGCCCTCGACGGCGCCGTAATAGCGGAAATCGAGCACCGGTGCCGTCACCTGCCAGTTGCGAAGCCCGCCGAGCCCAAGGCCCAGTCCCACCAGAACGATCCCGACGGCCGGCGGCCATCGCCACAGCCCCGCCGAGAGTGCCGCCCCCCCCAGGATCAGCGCCACGACGAGCCCCGTCCAGGCAAGGCCTGTGGGTTCCGTCGGTAAGCCGAAGTAGATCCCGATCCCGATCCCGAGGCATACGGGCGTCCACGGGAACAGCGCACCGCGTTGCCCGTCTAGCATGAGCCGGGACCGCCAGTCCGCCACCCTTGTTCTCCCGGAAACGATTGATTAAACCCCGGGCGAAGATCCTCCGAGAATGGTTACTGCATGGTAAACGCCGCCTCCGTCGTGACGCGATTCGCGCCGTCTCCCACGGGATTTCTTCACATTGGCGGCGCGCGGACGGCGCTTTTCAACTGGCTCTTCGCGCGAAACCAGGGGGGGCGCTTTCTCCTTCGGATCGAGGATACGGATCGCGCCCGCTCGACCCAGCAGGCGACCGACGCGATCCTTTCCGGACTGTCCTGGCTCGGGCTGGACTGGGACGGCGACGCGGTCAGCCAGGCCGGCCGCGCCGATCGTCATGCCGAGGTCGCCCACCAGATGCTGGGGGCCGGAACGGCCTACAAGTGCTTCGCTACCCAGGAAGAGATCGAGGCGTTCCGGGAAACCGCGCGGGTCGAGGGGCGGTCGACGCTCTTCCGCTCGCCGTGGCGCGACGCGGACCCGGCGACCCATCCCGACGCGCCGCATGTCATCCGGGTCAAGGCTCCCCTCGACGGGGAGACGAGGATCGACGACGCGGTTCAGGGGCAGATCCGGTTCCGGAACGACCAACTGGACGACATGGTCGTCCTGCGATCCGACGGGTCGCCCACATACATGCTTGCCGTGGTGGTGGACGATCACGACATGGGCGTGACGCACGTGATCCGCGGCGACGACCACCTGAACAATGCCGCGCGTCAGAATCTCGTCTACGCGGCGATGGGCTGGGAAGCACCGGCGATGGCGCATATCCCACTGATCCACGGCGAGGACGGCAAGAAGCTGTCGAAGCGTCACGGCGCGCTCGGGGTCGAGGATTACGTCGCCATGGGGTATCCTGCCCCGGCAATGCGCAACTACCTCGCGCGCCTCGGCTGGAGCCATGGCAACGACGAGGTTTTCTCCACCGACGAGGCGATCGGTTGGTTCGGTCTCGACGGAATTGGCCGGTCCCCCGCTCGGCTGGATTTCAAGAAACTGGATCACGTCTCCGGCCAACATATCGCCCGGATGTCGGACGAGGACCTGTTGGGGGCGATCTCGTCATGGCGCGACGCGGCCGGTTTGCCGGCCCTCGCACCCGGTGATCGTGACGCCCTGGCCAAAGCTCTGCCCATCGTGAAGGACCGGGCAAAGAAGCTCCCCGATCTGGTGGAGAAGGCCCATTTCGCGTTGGCCAGCCGTCCGATCGCGGTGGAGCCGAAGGCGGCCAAGGCACTTGACGAAGAGGGGCGCCGGATCCTTGCGGGTTTGACGCCGCACCTGCACAATGCTAACTGGACGCGGGACGCGCTGGAGGCTGCGGCCGCCCGGATTGCCGAGGATCGTGGCCTCGGGTTTGGCAAGGTTGCCGCTCCCCTCCGTGCCGCACTCGCCGGACGCGCAGCTACCCCCAGTGTCTTCGACATGATGATCGTTCTTGGCCGAGACGAGTCTCTCGCCCGGATCTCGGATGCGGTCGGGGACGCGAGAGAAGAAATTTGAGATCGGGCCGGTTCGCTCCCGGTCAACCACTTAGGAAGGGATCATGCAGCATGGCCGATGATAGGACCGCTAAACTCAGTTTCGATGGCAAGGACTTCGAACTGCCGATGCATTCCCCGACAGCCGGCCCGGATGTGATCGACGTGCGGAAGCTTTACGCAGAAGCCGGGGTGTTCACCTACGACCCGGGCTTCACCTCGACCGCCGCGTGTGATTCCACGATCACCTTCATCGACGGCGACAAGGGCGAATTGCTGCATCGCGGCTATCCGATCGACCAGCTGGCGCAGAAATCGCATTTTCTCGAGGTGTGCTACCTGCTCCTCTACGGAGATCTGCCCACAGCCGACCAGCTCGAGGATTTCGAGCATCGCGTGACCAACCACACGATGCTGCACGAGCAGATGGTATATTTCTTCCGTGGTTTCCGCCGCGATGCGCATCCGATGGCGGTCATGGTTGGCGTGGTTGGCGCCATGTCGGCCTTCTATCACGATTCGACGGATATCTCCGATCCGTGGCAGCGAGAAGTCGCCTCGATCCGCCTGATCGCCAAGATGCCGACGATCGCCGCCTGGGCGTTCAAGTATTCGGTCGGTCAACCCTTCGTGTATCCCCGGAACGATCTCGACTACGCCTCGAACTTCCTGCGGATGTGCTTCTCCGTTCCCGCCGAGGATTACGTCGTGAATCCGATCCTTTCGCGCGCGATGGACCGGATCTTCACGCTGCATGCCGACCACGAGCAGAACGCCTCCACCTCGACGGTGCGCCTGGCGTCGTCCTCGGGGGCCAATCCGTTCGCGTGTATCGCCGCGGGAATTGCGTGCCTCTGGGGGCCCGCTCATGGCGGCGCGAACCAGGCCTGCCTGGAAATGCTGCGGGAAATCGGGACCCCCGACCAGATCCCCGAATATATCGAGCGGGCCAAGGACAAGAACGATCCGTTCCGCCTGATGGGCTTCGGGCACCGCGTCTACAAGAATCACGATCCTCGCGCCAAGGTCATGAAGCAATCGGCGGACGAAGTGCTCGATCTTCTCGGGATCGAAGACAATCCCACCCTGCAAACGGCAAAGGAGCTGGAGCGGATCGCGCTCGAAGACGACTATTTCGTCGAGAAGAAGCTCTTCCCCAACGTCGACTTCTACTCCGGCATCATTCTCGATGCGATGGGTTTTCCGCAATCGATGTTCACGCCGATCTTCGCCCTCGCGCGGACGGTTGGCTGGATTAGCCAGTGGAAGGAACAGATCTCGGATCCCCAGCACCGGATCGGGCGCCCGCGCCAGCTGTATTTGGGCCAGACCGCCCGCGACTACGTGGACGTCGAGAATCGCTGAACTTCGCCCGTCGCGGGATCGCGGCGGGCTTCCCCTCTCACGGAAGTTGCGTATAGGGTGAGTGCATTCACCGGAACGGAACGAGATGACCGATGAACGGCAGGGGAAGGCTAGGAATCCCTTTCGGCTACAGACCGAGGATCTACTCCGCTACAATTCAAGGTTGCATTTGGCAGCACGCGGGCGGCTTGGCGCGTCATTCGAACGCTTCGAATCACGCGCCGATCGCTCGTCAGCCCGCCGCCTCGGACGACCGACGCTCCTGGAACCAATCGCCTGTTCAGTGGGCGGTCGCCCCGCAGGACCTGATACGTGCATCTTGCACCGTATCGCCCTGATTGCTGCCCGGAACGCTCCCGTCTGTCTCGCGCCACCATCCACTCGGGCCACGCTGTAATTCACGAGGGATCACGACCATGATGATCATCCGTCTCGCCGCGACTTTCCTCACCCTTTCATTGGCCCTACCCGGTCATGCTTTCGAGACGCAGGCCCGGGCGGCGTATGTCTACGACGTGACGACGGACACCGTGCTCATGGACAAGCAAGCCGATGTTCCCCTTCCGCCGGCGTCGATGTCCAAGCTCATGACCCTCAACATGCTGTTCGAGGCCCTGCGCGATGGGCGCGTCGAGATGGACACCCGCTTTGGCGTCAGCACCAATGCCCGCGAGATGGGCGGGTCCACGATGTTTCTCAACGAGCGCGACAGGCCCACGGTCGAGCAGCTGATCCAGGGCATCATCGTCATGTCGGGCAACGACGCCTGCGTCGTGGTCGCCGAAGGATTGGCGGGATCCGAATTGTCCTTTGCCCAATTGATGACCGAACGGGCACGTGATCTCGGGATGACGCAATCGACCTTCGCCAATGCGAGCGGTTGGCCGCATCCCGACCATCGCATGTCTGCAAGGGACCTCGGCATTCTGGCCACCCGACTGATCACCGAATTCCCCGATTACTACGGTTACTTTGCCCAGAAGGAATTCGCGTTCGACAACCGCGCGCCTGACAACCGTTTCAATCGCAACCCCCTTCTCGGCATGGGAATTGGGGCCGACGGGCTGAAGACCGGCCATACACAAGAGGCCGGATACGGCCTCGTCGGTTCGGCCAGTCAGGGGGACAGGCGTATCGTTTTCGTCATCAGCGGTCTAGACAGCCAACGCGCGCGCGCAGATGAGGCGGAACGCCTCGTATCCTGGGCCTTCCGTCAGTTCGTACAGAAGACCCTCTTGGAGGAAGGCGAGCGTGTAACGACAGCCGACATTTGGCTCGGCGACCGCGCACGCGTCGACTTGGTCGCCGGGCGCGACGTAAGCCTTCTCGTGCCGGCGATGGAGCAGGACGGGATCGCCGCCGAGGCGCGCTACGTCACACCGTTACAGGCCCCCATCGCCAACGGCGAAGAGGTCGGTACGCTTGTTATCTCGATGGACGGACTGCCGGACCGCAAAATCCCCCTGGTGGCGGCCGAGGCAGTGGGCGAAGGGGGCATCGTTCCGCGCATGAAGCTTGCAGCGACAACCCTGATGGGCATGGCCGTCGACCGGGCCCGCGGCGGAGCCGAAGCGGCGATCGAGTGACACGGGGGGTTTTTCTCACCTTCGAAGGGATCGACGGTTCCGGAAAGTCGACCCAGGCGCGGCGTCTTGCGGAGCATCTGCGCCAAGGCGGACGCGATGTGGTTCTGACACGGGAACCGGGCGGCTCACCCGGCGCTGAGGAAATTCGCACCCTCCTTGTCGAGGGCGATCCTGATCGGTGGTCTGCCGAAACGGAACTCCTCCTCTTCACCGCCGCGCGCCGCGACCATGTGGAACGGTTGATACGCCCTGCCCTTGAGCGCGGGGCGATTGTGGTATGCGACCGGTTCGCCGATTCCACGCGCGTCTACCAGGGGATCACGCGGGGTGATTTGCGGCCCCTCGTCGACCTTCTTCACTCGACGACGATCGCGTTGGAACCCGACCGCACTTTCCTGATCGACATCCCTCCGCGCCTGAGCCTCCATCGTGTGCTGGCTCGCCATGATGCCGAGGATCGGTTCGAACGCTTTGGGCTGGAGATCGCCGAACGAATGCAGCTGGGTTTCCGTGACCTCGCGCGCGAAAATCCTCATCGTATCGTTATGATCGACGGCGACGCACCCGAAGACGCCGTGGCCGCCTCGGTCCTCCGGGCCCTCCCGTGAACGGATCGGACGACGCCTACGAACCCGACCGGGTCGAGGGAACCCCGCATCCCCGGCATGCCTCGGCCATTTTCGGTCAGGATACGGCGCAAGCCGAATTTCTGAATGCAGCGGCCCGCGGTCGGCTGCATCACGCCTGGCTGATCACCGGGCCGCGCGGCATCGGCAAGGCCACGCTTGCCTGGCGGATGGCCCGGTTTCTGTTGGCAGACGGCACGGCGGCCGATCCCTCCCGCACACTCGACATCGATCGCGACCATCCGGTGGTCGCACGCGTGGCGGCCCTGTCCGATCCCGGCCTGTATCTCCTGCGCCCGACCCGAAACCCGGAGACGGGCACGGAGCGGCGTGACATCACGGTGGACGTGGCACGCGGCGTGCGCGATTTCCTGCACCTATCGGCCTCGGACGGAGGCCCACGCGTCGTCGTGGTGGACGCTGCCGACGACCTCAACGTCCAGGCGGCGAATGCGCTCCTCAAGCTCTTGGAGGAACCGCCGCCGCGCACCACCTTCCTCATCGTTGCCCATGCCCCTGCCCGGCTGCTGCCCACGATCCGGTCGCGGTGCCGTCGATTGAGCTGCCACCCCCTTTCCGGTGACGATCTGGCCGATGCGATCAAGGCCGCGGGGCTGGATCCCCGGATCGAACCGACCACGCTGGCCCAATTGGCGGGGGGGTCGGTCGGCGAAGCCGCCCGCCTCCTCCAACAGGACGGCCCGGAATTGTATGCCGATCTCGCTACGCTCGCCGGCGAGATACCGAACATGAATCGGGCGCGGCTTCTCGGGCTGGCGGCGGGATTGGGGGGCGCGGCAGGTCGGTCGCGACTTGATGCCGTGGCCCGCCTTGTCGACCTCTTCCTCTCCCGTCTCGCGCGCCAGGGAGCCGGGGCCCCGCCCGACGCCGAGGCCACGCCCGGAGAGGCGCAAATCCTGTCCCGGCTCGCTCCCGATGCCAGGGCGGGACGCGCGTGGGCGGAATTGCAGCAAGCGACCTCTGCGCGCATCCGGCATGGCCGGGCGGTCAACCTTGACCCTTCCGCGCTGGTCCTAGATACCGGCCTCAAGATCAATCAGACGGGCCGCCGGATCCTCGACGGCTAGGATATGCCAGCGATCACCGACAGCCATTGCCATCTGGACTTTCCGGATTTCGACGAAGCGCGCGCCGAGGTTGTCGCGCGCGCCCTTCGCGCTGGCGTGCACCGTATGGTGACAATCTGCACCAAGCTCGAGAATGCCGGCCGCGTTCGCACCATCGCCGAGGACCACCCCCCCGTCTATTGGGCCGCCGGCACCCATCCGATGAGCGCGGCAGAGGTTCCCCTGGCCACGGTCGAGGAACTCGTCGCGCTTGCCCGCCACCCCAAATTTGTCGCCATCGGGGAGACGGGACTGGATTATCACTATACCGCTGAAACGAAAGAGGTTCAGCAGCGCTCCCTGAGGATCCACATACAGGCGGCGCGGGAAACCGGCCTTCCGCTCATCATCCATGCGCGTGATGCCGACGACGATATTGCTCGCATTCTGGAAGAGGAACACGCGAAAGGGACGTATTCTTGCGTCATGCATTGCTTCTCGTCCAGCGCGAAACTGGCACAACGTGCCCTCGACCTCGGCTTCTACCTGTCGATGTCGGGAATCGCGGCATTCCGGAAATCCACCGAGCTGCGCCAGATCTTCGCCGCGGCGCCGCGGGACCGGCTTCTGGTGGAAACCGACAGCCCCTATCTCGCCCCGCCGCCACATCGCGGCAAGCGGAACGAGCCCGCCTACACGATTCACACCGCCTCCGTCGGCGCCGAGGCGGTGGGAATGACGTATGACGACTTCGCCGCCCTGACCGAGGCGAACTTCGAACGCCTCTTCAGCAAGGTGGTGGCATGAGCGGCTACCGCTTCACGATCTTGGGCTGTGGTTCTTCCGGCGGCGTTCCACGCATCGGCGGCCATTGGGGCGCTTGCGATCCGAAGAATCCCAGGAATCGCCGCCGCCGCTGCTCCATGCTCGTCGAACGTGACGGACCCGCCGGCACCACCCGGGTGCTCATCGACACGTCTCCCGATCTGCGGGATCAGCTTCTGGACGCCGGGATCGGAACGCTTGATGGGGTCGTCTACACCCATTCCCACGCCGATCACTGTCACGGTCTGGACGATCTCAGGATGGTCGTCATCAACATGCGCCAGCGGGTAAGGGTCTGGGCCGACGATTCCACGGCCGACGATATCGTCTCCCGGTTCAGGTACGTCTTCGAGACGCCAGAAGGATCTTCCTACCCCCCGATTCTCGAGATGAACCGGCTCCGCGGGCCGGTCACGATCGACGGGGCCGGCGGTTCGATCCGGTTGCACCCCTTCAGCGTGCATCACGGCGACATCGATGCCCTGGGCTACCGCATCGGCGGCCTCGCATACCTGCCCGATGTCGGCAGGATGACAGACGAGGCCTGGTCCGCGGTCGATGGCGTGGATATCTGGGTGGTGGACGCCTTGCGCCGCGATCCGCATCCCAGCCACTCCCATCTCCAGCAAACTCTGGACTGGATCGGCAGGGCGCGTCCCGCGAGGGCGGTGCTGACCAACATGCACAACGACCTGGACTACGACGCGGTGCGGGACGAGACGCCCGACCATGTCGATCCGGCCCATGACATGATGGTATTGACGCTGGACGCACAGTGAGCGCGCTGCTCGACGTCGTGCTGCCGGTCTTCCTCGTGATGGGTGCGGGCTACCTCGCGACGTGGCGCGGCCTGTTCAGCGCCTCCGGGGTACAGGGGCTCATGTCCTTCACCCAGAGCTTCGCGATCCCATGCCTTCTCTTCGAGGCGATCGCCACCATGGACCTGGGCGCGGAATTCTCGTGGCCCCTCCTGCTCAGCTTCTATTCCGGAGCCGCGTCGGGGTTCGTCATCGGCCTCGTCGGCGCCCGCGCCTTCGGCCGGCCATGGGAAGATGCCGTCGCGATCGGATTTTGCGGTCTGTTCTCCAACTCGGTTCTCCTCGGCCTGCCCATCGCGGAACGGGCCTTCGGTGCGGACGCCTTGCGCTTCAACTATGCGATCATCGCGGTCCACGCGCCATTCTGCTACCTGCTCGGCGTCTCGGCGATGGAGCTGGTCCGGGCCAGGGGGGAACGCCTCTCCGGGTTGCCGCGCAGGGTGTCGCGGGCCATGTTCCACAATTCCCTCGTGATCGGGATCGCGCTCGGCTTCGTCGCGAACCTGACCGGGCTCGAATTGCCGCACGTCGTCTCCGATGCACTGGACCTGATGATCCGCGCGGCCTTGCCGGCCGCGCTTTTCGGATTGGGGGGGATACTCTTCCAGTACCGGATCGAGGGTGAAACGCGCATCATCGGCCTCATCTGCGTCGCGTCGCTCATCGTCCATCCGGGAATCGCCTGGGTGACTGCCCAGGGGCTGGGCCTCGACGTGGACCAGATCAGGGCAAGCGTTCTGACAGGCGCCATGGCACCGGGGGTCAATACGTACATCTTCGCGAACATGTACGGCGTGGCCAAACGATCCGCCGCCTCAGGCGTCCTGATCGGAACGGGGGTTTCGATCCTGAGCGTTTCCGGCTGGCTTCAGATCCTCCCCTAGCCGGGAGACATGCCACGCATCTTCTCCGATCGCCGCCGCAGCATTTCGACCGTCGTGAGCAGCAGGATCGAGATCGTCACCAGGATCGTCGCCACCGCGAGGATCGTCGGGCTGATCTGTTCCCTGAGCCCGATGAACATCTGCCATGGCAAGGTCTTCTGCGCCGCGCTGCCGACGAAGAGGACGATCACAACCTCGTCGAACGAGGTGATGAATGCAAAGAGCCCGCCCGATACGACCCCCGGCAGGATCAGCGGCATCTGCACCTTGAAGAAGGTCCTCATGGGCCCCGCCCCCAGATTGGCCGAAGCCCGTGTCAGCGACCGGTCGAACCCCACGAGCGTCGCCGTGACGGTGATGATGACGAAGGGAACGCCGAGCGCCGCATGCGCCAGAACCACCCCGATATAGCTGCCCTGCAGGCCGATCCTGCTATAGAAGAAATACATTCCCGCGGCTGAGATGATCAGCGGTACGATCATCGGCGAGATCAGCATCGCCATGATCGCACGGCGGAACGGCACGTGGGGCTGGCTCAGTCCCACGGCCGCCAGCGTCCCGAACGCCACTGACAGGAGCGTGGCGAGGGGCGCGATCTTGACCGAGTTCCACAGCGCCTGCTGCCACGAATCGTTGGTCAGGAAATCGCGATAATGCTTCAGCGAATAGGCTTCCGCCTCGAGCGCCAGCATTCCCGGCGTGAAGGTGAAGAAGTTCTCGGCGTTGAAGGAGAGCGGGATGATGATGAGGATCGGCGCGATCAGGAAGAAGAAGATCAGTCCGCAAATCACCCGGAACCCGTAGTACCATAATCGCTCCCCCGGCGACGCATAGGATGGCAAGCTCATCGTCGTCTCCCTAGCCGAGGCTCACATTGTCGATGCCGACGATCCGGTCATAGAGGTAGTAGAGCACCAGGACGAGCGCGAGCAGGATGGAGCCCAGCGCCGCGGCCAATCCCCAGTTCAGCGAACTGGAGATGTGGTATGCGATCCGGTTCGAAATGAAGGTGCCCGTCGTCCCGCCGACCAGCTCCGGCGTGATGTAGTAGCCGATCGACAGGATGAAGACGAGAATGCAGCCCGCTCCGATCCCCGGAACGGATTGCGGGAAGTAGACCCGCCAGAATGCGGTCCAGGGCGTTGCCCCGAGGGACCGGGCGGCCCTTACGTATTGCGGCGGAATGGTCTTCATCACGGAATAGAGCGGCAGGATCATGAACGGGAGCAGGATGTGCGTCATGGCGATGATCGTGCCGGTCTGGTTGTTGATGAGTTGGAGCCGATTGCCATCCCCGACAAGACCGATCCACACGAGGATGTCGTTGATCACGCCTTGTTCCTGAAGCAGTACCTTCCACGCGCTGGTACGAACAAGAAGGGACGTCCAGAACGGCAGGAGAACCAGGATCATCAGCAGGTTCGAGGTCCTGAGCGGGAGGTTCGACAGCAGGAACGCCACCGGGTATCCCAACAAAATGCAGCTGAACATGATCGTCAGGGACATGAACATCGTTCGCTGGAACAGCAGGCCGTAGATCTGCTGTCCTTCAGGCTGTGGCTCGATCCCCTGGGGGGTCAGTTGCATGTCGATGGCGGAGAGGAAGTAACCCGCCGTATAGCGGTCGGAGAACGCGTCGATCGTGCCCCATATTTTCGGGTCTGCCCAATCCTCGTCGATCTCCTCGATGAAGTACGTCTTGATATCCTGGTCCTCGAAACCAGTCACGGCGTCCCGGGCCTCGGACACGAGTTCTGACAGCCGTCCCTCGTAGCCCTGCCCCTGCCCTGCCGACAGATCTTCGTAGAGCGCCTGATAGACGATGTTCCAAGGCTCTTCCTCGGTCGGCGAATCGCTTTCCTCGGCCTGGATCACCTGGGCGAACTGGGCATATATGCGGGCAGTTCGGGGCAATGCCTGTTGCGCGGTTTCCGAGAGGCGGAAGCGGGGTTCCGGCTCGGTGAAGTCGAGCGCCCGGCGCTCCACGCGCGTTTCGGCAGCCTCCTGCTCTGCCTCTGCGGCGTCCTTGCGGTCCTTCCAGTCGGCCTGCCGTTCGATCCAGCCTTCGTCCCCCATCAGGGCAACCCATGTCGCGGGCTCCTCCCATGCGGGGTCAAGCTCGATGAACTGATCGGCGTGGATCTCACCGATTTCGTCCACGTCGCGACCGGTCTGGCGGAACAGCGACGAGATGCCCGTGGTCTCGTAATTGAGGCGGGAGCCGACCCGGGTATGGTTCTTCAATTCGGAGGCGACGACCAGATCGGCCGCCAGGGCGCGGTACACCTCTTCGTCGGGTGCGCCACCCCCATCCCAGCCCTCCAGCGCGACGATCGTACGGGGCAATGTCTCCGAGACGATCTCGTTCTCGACCGAGCGAAACAGCATGTCCGCGATCGGCGCGATGAACGTCACGATGATGAAGAGCAGAAGCGGCGCGATCAAGGCCAGCGCCCGCAGCTTCTGGGTTCTGAGCGCGCGGTTCAGCGACTGCTTCAGCGGCCTGCCGTCCGCCGCAAGAACGGGGCCGTCGTCGGAACGCGCGGCGCGGTCGGCGTTGCGAATGACATTGTCCGGTGTGGCGCCGGTGACCTGATCGGGTCCGTGTACCGCGTCGCTCATCGCACCCCGTCCCTCAGCTGAAACGCCACTTTCACTCCGTGCCTTCGACCAGGATCATCGTGCTTTCGGCACAGGCCCGGCGAATCCGGGCGGCATCCTGATACTCGGGATCCTCGTAAGCGGCCTTCGCGGCCTCGTAGCTGTCGAATTCTATCACGACGTGGCGGCCCATATCGACACCCTCCGGCGTCTCCGAGCGACCGCCGCGCACGATGAAGCGCGCGCCGTGACGTTCGAGGATCGGCGTATCGCGACGCACGTATTCCGGGTACCCGTCGGGATCCGTCACCTTGATATGTCCGATGATGTATCCCTTGGGCATGATGCTCGATCCCCTTCTCGTGTCTCGCGGCATGCGCGCGAACGTCGTCGGAGGAAAGGCGGGCCGGGGCCCGCCTTCCGCGGTTCGCTTACTGGGCCAGCCAGGCCTGGAACTTGGCATCCAGGTCATCGCGGTAATCCGCCCACCATTCGTAATTCTGGACGAACGAGTTCTCGGAATTCTCCGGATTGGTGGGCATGTGCGGCGCCATTTCGATCCCGAGTTCGGCATGCTGGCCGACAAGCGGAGCGGAGCTGTCGCGCGCGGGGCCGTAGCTGATATACTTCGCCTGGTCCGCAAGCCGCTGGGTATCGGTGGCGAACCACAGGAAGTCCTTGACGCGGTTCAGGGTCTCCTCGTCCAGCCCGGCCGGGATCACCCACCCGTCTAGGTCATAGGACTGGGCGTCCCACATCATCTCGACCGGCTGGTCCTGTTCGGCGATCAGGCTGAACAGGCGTCCGTTGTAGGTGGATCCGAAGACGACTTCGCCATCGGCGAGCAATTGCGGCGTGTCGGCCCCCGAGGTCCACCAGACCGTCTGATCCTTGATCGTGTCGAGCTTCGCCAGCGCCCGGTCCTGTCCTTCCGTCGTCTCGAGCACGTCGTAGATTTCGTCCTGGGGAACGCCGTCGCACATCAGCGCCCATTCCATGTTGTTGTGCGGGCGCTTCTCCAGGCTTCGACGGCCCGGAAAGGTTTCAAGGTCGAAGACATCGCAGATGTCGTCCGGCGTTTCCCCGTTCCACTCTTCGACGCCGGTCCGATAGCCGAACGTGTAAGAGTAGGCGATCTGCGGGATGAAGCAGTCGCTGACCAGCATGTCCTCGCCGAAATCCTCTTCCGCCTCGGTGCCGTCGGGCGCGGGGGCGGCGATCTCGTTTATGTCCACCTCCATGGCGAGGCCCTCGTCGCACAGACGCATCGCATCGGCCGCCGTCACGTCCACGAGGTCCCAGGTGATGTTGTTGGCCTCGGCCTGCGCGCGCATGCCCGCGACCGCTTCGGCAGAACTCTCGTCCCAGGTGACGCTCACCTCGGGGTGCATCTCGAGATAAGGTTCCACATACGCCTTCAGCTGGCTTTCCTGGTATGCGCCCCCCCAGGATACGATCGTCATCTCGTTCGCCATGGGTTGGCCGGCGACCGGGCTTTCGGGCGTCTGCCCATCCTGTGCGACGGCGCCGGCCGCCGTGAGCGACAGTACCGCGGTACCCATCAGAAATCCGTTCAGTCTCATCACGAAAGCCACTCCTTGTTGCTGCCCGTTATGCTGGACACCCCACCCGCGGGCATCGGGCGGGATCGGTGAAACGCTCGTCACCTTGGATCGAGCGCCCGGCAATCCTGGGGAAGCCACCCGATCTTCACCTTCTCGCCGGGGGCAAGCCGTCGCTGATCGGCACGATTGCGTGTCTTGACGACGAAATCCTCTCGCCCGGCGACGCTCAGGCGGGTGCGAAAGACATCCCCCATATAGACGAACTCCAGCACTTCGGCCTCCAGCGTATGCGCGCCGGGGCCGAGAGCGGGATCGAGTTCCACCCGTTCGGGACGGATCGATACCAGCGTGCGGTCGCCCTCGCCGCTGACATTGACGGGAAGCGCGTCGATCTCCTCGCCGGTCCCGTCGAGACGCACGACGCAGGTCTCCCGGTCAAGGCGCGTGACGACTCCCCGAAGGGTGTTGTTCTCGCCGATGAACTGGGCGACGAAGCTGTTCTCCGGCCGCTCGTAGAGGATGTCGGGGGCGGCAAGCTGCTGGATCCGGCCGTCGTCGAACACCGCCACGCGATCCGACATGGTCAGCGCCTCGGTCTGATCATGGGTGACGTAGACCACGGTGATCCCAAGATCGTGGGCAAGCCGCGTGATTTCGAATTGCAGGGTTTCGCGGAGCTGCTTGTCGAGCGCGCCGAGTGGTTCGTCCATCAGCACCAGTTCAGGCTCGAACACCAGGGCGCGGGCCAGCGCGATACGCTGTTGTTGCCCACCCGACAATTGCGCGGGACGGCGCCCCCCGAAATCGCCCATCTGCACCATGTCGAGCGCGCGGGCGATCTTCTGCTCGCGGTCGGCCTTGCCGATCCTGCGGACTTCGAGCGGAAATGCGAGATTTTCCGCCACTGTCATGTGCGGGAACAGGGCGTAATTCTGGAACACCATGCCGATCCCGCGCTTGTGCGGCGGGATGTTGTTGATCTCCCGCCCATCCAGGCGAATCTCGCCATGCGTCGCGCTTTCGAAACCGGCCAGCATCATCAGGCAAGTCGTCTTGCCCGACCCCGAGGGTCCGAGCATGGTCAGGAACTCTCCCTTCCCGATGGAAAGGTTGAGATCCTTCACGACGAGTGTCTCGCCGTCGTAGCTCTTTTGCACACGATCGAATTCCACGAACGCGTGACCGGCCTGAGTGTCGAGCACCGGCATCTCCCCGTTGTTCGCCGCGCTTTCCGCGGTCATTGCCGTGCAGACAAGCAAAGCAGGACGCTCATTGCAAGTTGGCGTTACACCAAATCACGAAAACTGAGGTTCGGATCGCGCCGACGTGTTGCGACGGGCTGCTTTTCGCGCCAGTTCGGGAAACGATTCCTGGCCAGCAAACAACATTGTCGTGCTAGACATTGCGCCGGTAAGTGCCGAACTGCGATGGGGGACGAGGTTGACCCGGCCGGGGAGTGGTGCGGTCGAGAGGACTTGAACCTCCACGGGTGTTACCCCACAGCGACCTCAACGCTGCGCGTCTACCATTCCGCCACGACCGCATGAACTCTCCGGCCGGGTGGCGGGGGTGTAGCGAAGCTCCGACCGGATGAAAAGCGGTTTTTGCCCGCGTCTTCAAAGATTCCACCTAGACGGACATCGCCCCCAGAAGTTCGTCGCGGCCGATTTCTCCCTTCCGGCCTTCGACCTTGATCGCGCCGCGCTCCAGGACATGGAAGCGGTCCCCGAGGTCATAGGCGAAGTCGAAATATTGTTCGACCAGGATGATCGCCATCTCGGCCCGGTCGCGCAGATGGGCGATCACGCGTCCGATCTCCTGTATGATCGACGGCTGGATTCCCTCCGTCGGCTCGTCGAGAAGCAGGAGGCGGGGCCGTGTGACCAACGCGCGTGCGATGGCAAGTTGCTGCTGTTGGCCGCCCGAAAGATCACCGCCGCGGCGGTGGAGGAACTCCCTCAGGATTGGAAACAGGTCGAAGATCTCCTCCGGAACGCGCCGCTCGGATCGCGGAAGGCAGGAGAACCCGGTTTCCAGATTCTCGCGGACCGTCAGAAGGGGAAAGATGTCGCGCCCCTGGGGGACGAGTGCCACCCCCCGGCGGGCCAGATCATGGGCCGGGGCCCGGGTGATCTCCTCCCCGTCCAGCTCGTAGGTCCCGCCCGAGCGCGGATGGACCCCCGATATCGCCTTCAGGAGGGAAGTCTTGCCCACCCCGTTCGTGCCCATGATGCAGGTGACCTCCCCCCTGGCGGCGGAGAGGTCGACGCCCTTCAGGATCCGGCTGCCGCCGTAATGCAGCGTCAGCCCCCGCACTTTCAGGATCTCATCGACCAAGATACACCTCGATCACCCTGTCATCCCTCGTCACGTGATCGATGCTGCCTTCGGCCAGGACCGATCCCTCGTGCAGTACCGTGACCTTGCAATCGAGCCGGCGCACGAAATCCATGTCGTGCTCGACCACGACGACGGCGCGGCTCTTCGCCGCCTCCTTCAGAAGCTCGGTCGTGTGTTCCCGCTCGGCCAGCGTCATGCCCGCCGCCGGCTCGTCCACCAGAAGCAGGCGCGGCTCCTGCGCCAGCAGCATGCCAATTTCCAGCCATTGCTTCTGCCCGTGGGAAAGGTCTCCCGCCCGGCGGTCTAGGGCGGCGCGCAGACCGATTTCCCCCGCCAGTCCGGCGACGCGATCGCGGTCCTCTGCCGTCGGCCGGAAGACGAGAACCGCCAGAGGACCGCGATCCTTTCGGAGCGCGAGCATCAGGTTGTCGGCCACGGTCTGATCCTCGAAGACCGTCGGACGCTGGAATTTCCGCCCCACCCCTTCCCGCGCGATCCGCGCCTCGGACATTCTGAGAAGCGACCGCCCCGTCCTGCCCCAGCGGACGGTGCCGGTATCGGGCCTGGTCTTGCCGGTGACGATATCCATGAAGGTCGTCTTGCCCGCTCCGTTCGGCCCGATGACCGCCCGCAATTCGGCATGGCCGATCGAGAAGGACAGATTGTCGATGGCGCGGAACCCATCGAAAGAGACCGAGACCCCGGACACCTCCAGAAGCGCGCTCATCGCCCGGCCTTTCGGATTGCACGGGCGCCCGGCCCGGATGAGAGTTCGGCCCCGTCCCTGTCGGACCGCCGGACCCGCACGATCCGGTCGACGAGACCGCCCAGACCATCGGGCGCGTAGAGCGTGATCAGGACGAACCCCAAACCCAGAAACACCGTCCACCAGTCGATCCACCTGACCGTGTAGATGCCAAGGGGCAGGTCCGGCGCCTGCCCGCCGGTGAACCAGGTCGACAGAAGCGCGACCACGGCCGCCCCGATCACGGCCCCGTAAAGCCGCCCGCGCCCGCCGATCGCCACCCAGACCGCAAGGTAGATCGATGCGATCGGCGCCATTTCTGCAGGGTTGATGATACCGGCCTGGGGGTAGTAGAGCGCGCCCGCGATGCCGCAGATCACTGCCGTCAGGGTAAAGACGAAGAGCTTGAAGCCCTCCACCGGGTAGCCGAGGAACCGCACCCGCGTCTCGTCGTCCCGGACGGCGCGGATGACCGATCCGAACTTGCCCGACACGATCCACGCGCAGAGGACGTAACCCAGACCCAGCGCAAGAGCGGACGCCCAGAAGAACCACATCGAGGTGACGGATTGTGGCTGGCTCGTGCCGGGCAAGTTCTGAAGGCCCGAAAGCCCGTTGTTGCCCCGCAATCCGCTGTCGTTCTGGAAGAGGTAGAGAGAGAGCGCCAAGGTCATCGCCTGCGTCAAAATCGACAGGTACACACCCGTGACGCGGCTTCGGAAGGCCAGCCAGCCGAAGACGAGGGCAAGAAGACCCGGAACCAGGACCACCGCGGCAAGCTGGAGCGGCAAGGAATGCGCCACCGACCAGATCGCGGGGAAATCCGCCCCCCCGACGACGCCGAAGATCTGCGCGGCGATGCCGTCGCGGATCTCCTCGGGCGTGGCCGGCAGCGCCTGTCCGCTCAGGCTTCCCACGACGATGAGATGCGTGCGCGCATACATCAGCCACATGCCGATCGCGTAGCCCCCGAGGCCGAAGAACGCCATGTGACCGAGAGACAGGATACCGCAATAGCCCCAGACCAGGTCCATCGCGAGTGCGGCGAGGCACAGGCATAGCGTCTTGCCGAGCGTCTTCACGAAACTGGTGGAGATCGCCCCGGTCCCGTAGGCTTCGGACAGGAGCGTCACGACGCATGTGAAGAGCGCGAGCGCCGCGACGACCACTATCACCGACGGGTGGCGGAGGGCGAACGGCCGCCTGCCGGTCGCGGTCGGTGTCGCATCGGTCATTCAGTCCCCCTCGCAGCACGGCCCGAGCGTGCACGGCGCGGGGCACCAGGCCGAACAGGATGGAAAGAGCCGGCGCATTCGATCAGGCCTCCGCCGCGCGGCCCCGCAGGGCAACGATGCCGCGCGGTCGGACCTGGATGAAAAGGATGATGAACAGGATCATCCATGTCTGCGCGGCCAGCGTGTTGGACGGATTCGCCCATTCGATTCCCTTCTGCAGGAAGCCCACCAGAGTGGCGCCGAGAAGTGTGCCCCAGATGTTGCCCACCCCGCCCACGACCACGGTCATGAAGGATTGCACGATGTAGGCCTGACCCATTTCCGACGTGACCTGGGCGTAGAGGCCGATAGCCACGCCGGCGATCCCGGCGATCCCGGATCCCAGTCCGAAGGTAAGCATGTTGATGCGGTCGGGATTGATCCCCACCGCCCCCGCCATCCGCGGACTCTGGGTGACGGCACGGACTTCGAGCCCAAGTCGCGTGTGTTTCATCAGCACGAGGAACAGGGCCAGAAAGACGAGAGCCAAAACCAGGATCGCGATACGGATGTAGCTGATCGCGACCACGTCGTTGAAGACCAGCGACCCGTCGAGCCAGCCCGGAGCGGTAAGCGGTCGCGCCTGGGTCCCGAAGACGTTCTTTGCCAGCTGCTGGAGCGCGATGGAAATGCCGAAAGTCGCAAGGAGCGTTTCCAGCGGCCGATGATAGAGGTGCCGGATCACAAGGCGTTCGAGCGCCACGCCCGCGGCGAAGGTCACCGCGAAAGCGAGGGGCAGCGCGACGACCAGCGACCAAGCGTAGTCGGCCACGACGCGCTGGACGAGATAGGCGGTATAGGCGCCCATCATGATGAATTCACCATGGGCCATGTTGATCACCCCCATCACCCCGAAGGTGACGGCGAGCCCGATCGCGGCGAGGAAATAGATGGACGCCAGCGACAGACCGTCCAGCGCGAGGTCGGCCAGCCGCATCATTCCGAGGCGCGCATCGAGCCCGTCGAGGATTCTCTTCGCCGCAAGCGCCACCGGTGCGGGGCTTGCGACATATCGTTCGGCGAAGCCGAACCTGTCGAGGATGCGGTCGATTTCTTCCTCCGGAATCGCGGATTCGGCAGACCCTTCCGCGACGAGCTCCCGGTAGGCGGCGTTCCGGGCGTCCTCGGTTCCGAGTTCCGCAACCCGGTACCCCCCGACAAACCCGTTCTCGATATTGGCCACGAGGGCATCGCGCTTGGCCGACCGCGTCAGCCGCATAGGCGCCAGCCCTTCGTCCACGAGCAGCTCGTAGGCGGAGGTTCGCGGCAG
This sequence comes from uncultured Paracoccaceae bacterium, assembly GCA_947487205.1. Classification (GTDB taxonomy): domain Bacteria; phylum Pseudomonadota; class Alphaproteobacteria; order Rhodobacterales; family Rhodobacteraceae; genus Palleronia. Next base: position 139,408 of record CANKVU010000008.1, read on the forward strand.
GGCCTCGGATCCGGGGCGCACGACGCGCGCGATGTCGTCGCCCTCCGGAACGCCCTCCGAGACGCTCAGGCGCGTTGCGACCAGCGGGTTCAGCGCTGCGCGAACGTCGACCGAGGTATCGCCCGCGAAACTTTCGATGGCAGCCACCCGTTCCTCCACCGTCGAGCCGAAGCGGACCGTCAGCAGCCGCTCCAGCCGTTCGCCCTGGGATCGAAGCGCCGGCAGGTTCTCTTGAGGAAGGGCGTCGCGCAGGACGGCGAGGTGGCTTTCCTCGGGGCCGCGTTCGATGGCGCGGAGCGCTTCGCGGCGGGTGGCTGGGTCTGGATCCGAGAGCTGGAAGCGAACCAGCGCGGCGGCAATCAGGCCGCGAATCCCGGCATTGGGGCGCATTTCCTCCCACCCGTCGCCTGAGACCTCGCCGATGTCCCGCCCCGTCGCGATCTCGACAAGGCGCAGCGTGTCGCGATCCACCTCCACGCCGAAGGCGAAGCGGCCGGTTTCCTCCTCGCGGTAGAGTTCGCGCTCCTGCCAGCGCTCCAGAACCTGGCGCGCCTCTGGGAGGCCCGAGGCGGCGAGCGCGTCGATGGCCGGACCGATGGTGCGGCGGGAGCTTTCGGCGATCAGCGCCCCCTGTTCCTGGAGGAGCTCCTGAATGGGCGCGGGGCCGTCCTGCGCGGTGAGCGGTCCGGCAGCGATCACCAGCGCGAGAATGAGACGTCGGAACATGGCGGATCTCCCATGGGCGAAGGCCGGAGGCGGACGCCTCCGGCCCGGCGACCCGTCAGTAGTTCGACTGCTGCTGTACGCAGGTTTCGGTTTCGGTGTTGTACATGCTGCAATCGAGCTTCTGCCAATCGGCCGTCAGCACGGCGGAATCGGGCAGGTAATCCGTCCAGGCATCCCCGGGCACGGGCTCGGTCTGCTCAAGGATGTCGAACTGGCCCTCCCCGGTGATCTCGCCGATGAGAACCGGCTTCGAGAGGTGGTGGTTCGTGCCCATGACGGCCGTGCCGCCGGTCAGATTGGGGAATTCCTGACCCCACATCGCTTCGCGCACGGGGTCGACATCGGTGGTCCCTGCCTTCTCGACCGCATTTACCCACATGTTGAAGCCGATGTAATGGGCCTCCATCGGGTCGTTCGTCACACGCGCCTCGTCGCCGATATATGCGTGCCAGGCGTCGATGAACGTGTCGTTGGCGTCCGTATCGGCCGACATGAAGTAGTTCCACGCAGCGAGGTGCCCGACGAGGTTCGATGTATCGAGCCCCGACAGCTCTTCCTCGCCCACCGAGAACGCGACGACCGGAATGTCGATCGCGTCGATATTCTGTGCCGCCAGCTCCTTGTAGAACCCGACATTGGCATCGCCGTTGATCGTCGAGATGACGCCGACCTGTTTGCCCTGGGCGCTGAGCGCCTTCACGTCGGCCACGATCGACGACCAGTCCGATTGGCCGAAGGGCGTGTAATTGACGAAGATGTCCTCCTTCGCGACCCCGCGATCCGTCAGGTATTGCTCCAGGATCCGGTTCGTGGTGCGCGGATAGACGTAGTCGGTCCCGAGGAGCGCGAACTTCTCCACCCCGAGTTCGTTCAGGAAATAATCGACCGCCGGAATCGCCTGCTGGTTCGGCGCCGCCCCTGTGTAGAAGACATTCCTCGAACTTTCCTCGCCCTCGTATTGCACGGGATAGAACATCAGCCCGTTCAACTCTTCCAAGACCGGCAGAACGGCCTTGCGACTGGCCGAGGTCCAGGAGCCGAAGATCACGTCCACGTCCTGCACGGTCAGAAGTTCGCGCGCCTTCTCGGCGAAGAGCGGCCAGTCCGACGCGGGATCGACAACCACCGCCTCGAGCTGGCACCCGAGGAGGCCGCCCTTTTCGTTCTGCTGCTCGATGAGCATCAGCACGGTGTCCTTCAGTGTCGTCTCGGAGATCGCCATCGTGCCCGATAGCGAATGGAGAACCCCCACCTTGATCGGGCACGCGGCGTCCTGCGCGAAGCCGGGTCCGGCCAGCGCGGCAAGTGCGGCTGCCGGGAATATCTTCGTAAAGTGCATGACGTTTCTCCCTTCCTGGATGCGCCCGGTGCGCCGGGGCCGATGCCGCGGTGGATGGAGGAGGTCCTCGATCCGCCACGGATGACCGGCATCAGGACCGGCGCCCGGACCCTAGGCCCCAGGCCGGGTCGGGGAGGAATATTGACGTTGCTCGCGCGGGTGCGTCGCCGGGCAATTTGCTGAACACGCGGGCAGACGGATCGTCCGTGCATATCTGATGGGCGGCCCGATGGTGGGCGCGGCCCAGTGAGATCGCGGGCGCGCACGGCCCGGGGCCGTTAAGGTCGCTTCAATGCGCCGCTCGTAGGCTGAGGGCCTGAACCGCATCCGGGACGACAATGACATCGCTGGAGATCGCCCTCATCCGCAGGAGTTTCGCCCGCGCCTTCATGGCGAAGGCGAACATCGCAAAGTGTTTTTATGCGGATCTCTTCCTCCGGGCGCCGGACCTGCGTCGTATCTTCCCGCGCGAAATGGGTCCGCAGCAGGACAAGCTGAACGACATGATCGCGACGCTGGTCCGCGAATCCCATCGTGGCGAATCGTTGAGCGGGCCGCTGCGGAACATGGCGATCCGCCACGTGGCCTACGGCGCGCGGCCCGAACACTTCCCCTTCCTGCGGGATGCGCTCGTCCACGCGCTCCGGACCCAGATTCCTGGCGGCCTCGTCCAAGCGGAGGTCGAAGCCTGGATCGCAGGCTTCGACTGGGTCGCGGGCCAGATGATTCCGGCGATGGAAGCGGAACTCGCCGAGCGCCGATCGGCCGCGATCATCGGCAGCGATCGGGTCCCCTACTTCAGTCGATGACCCCATGCTTGTGGAGGTCGCGCGCATAGAACCACAGAAGGACCGTGAACAGGGCCGCGATCCACAATCCCAATGTCGGCACCCATCCCGCCAAAGCGAGGGCCGAGGGGTCGGCGAAGATGGTCAGCCACACGGTCAGGATCACGGTCGCGATCATCGAGATGGACAAGACCAGGGGCGAGAAGCCGGCGCGAAACGCCATCAGCACGACGCCGATCAGGCCAACCCAGGCTGAAACCGCCCAGGTTCCGTCGACCCAATTCGGCATCGACGCGACGAAGGATTGCTGCCGATCCCCCATGATGTTGTACCATGGCCGGAAATCGTACTGGATCGCCGTGTAGTCCATCACCCCGAACAAGTGCCAGACGAAGGCGATGGTGACGATCGGCCAGAAGTGCCAGGGCGTGGGATTCATGGAAGATCTCCGATGGGCGTTTCGGCCGCAGGATGCCCCGCGCACACGGCAAGGTCCAGTCGCACCGGGCGGCCCCGCGCGCCCGTGGGCGAACGGACACGCCCGGGCAGTTCAGCCGTTCATCTTCTTCAGTGCTTCCTGCATGTCCGCCAGCTGTTTGCGGATTTCCTCGAGCTCGGACTTGTCCGGAACTGCCGGCACCGTCTCGGGCGTGTCCTCCACGGCCCGATCGTCGCGTTCCGGTCCGGACGATCCTGCCCAGCCGCCGGTCATCGCCTTGATGAACGCTTTCTGCTGCGCCTGCATGGCCTCGTAGCCGGGCATGGCGGACATCGGGTTGATCGCCGCGCCCATCATCTTGGACTGGCTTTCCCGAAGCATGTCGAAGCTCATCTTCAGGAACTGGGGAACGATCGAACCCGCCTGCGTGGTATACGATCGCACCAGATCGGTCAGCACCTCGATCGGCAACACGCTCTCGCCGCGGGATTCGTGTTCCGCAACGATCTGAAGGAGGTATTGGCGGGTCAGCTCGTCACCGGACTTGAGGTCGACGATCTTCACGTCGCGCCCCGAGCGGATGAAACCGGCGATATCCTCGAGCGTGACGTAGTCGCTTGTCTCGGTATTGTAGAGCCGACGGCTCGCGTACCGCTTGATGAGGAGCGGCTTTTGCTCGTCTGCCATGGCCCATCTCCTGCACTGGATCCTGCAGACCAGCGTAAAGCCGCGTATTCCGAAAAGAAAGGGCGAGCCGAAGCTCGCCCCGTCATACCGTCCAGCAGCCGGCCGAGCGCCCTGCTGCCCGTTATTTCGAAGCGCCGGAGGTCGCCTTCTTCGCCGCCGAAGCAGCCTCGCCGGACGCTTTGTTGGCGGCGGCGGTGAAATCCTCGGACATGTCCTTGCCAGCGGCGAGCATCAGCTCGACGGTGTCCATCTGGACCTTCTTCGCGACTTCGGCGAACTGGGCCATGGTCTCGGCCGTCATCTCCGCCTGGGTCGACGCGAAGTCGCTCATCGCCTTGCCGTAATCGGACGGTTCGTCACGGACCACCGCGGCGTCGTTCATGCGGGACAGGGTGTCCTTGGTCCACTTCGTCGAGATCTCCGTCGACTTCTCGGCAGCCTCGATGGCCACTTTCGACATCCGTTCGCCGAAGGAGGCATAAGATTTGAAGGCATCCTGATAGGAGGACATGTCGGTCGGGAACGCCGACATCATTTCCTGCATCATCTTGGTGTAATCGGTTCCGGTCTTGGTCGCCATAACTCGCTCCTTCGCAGTGCGGTTCGGGCCGGGATGCGCCGCCCCGATGATGTCAATACCCTAAAAAGTAGTCGCTGCACCGCGGCAATGCAAGGGATATTCTGCACCGCAGCGAAGCCCGACCGCCATCTTCGCGACACTCCGACTGGCTTGCGACGGAAGTTTTCCCGTCCTCCGGCAGCGTGATGCCTCCCCTCTCCGGCGCAGTGCAGCCCACCTGCTGTCTTGCCCGTTGTTTGGGCGCCCGACCGAATCTCGGGGATCATTTCAGTTCCGGTCAGGCACAGATTCGCGACCGAAGGCGTCCCGTGGCCAAGATCTCAGGTCGGCTCCTCGACGACATATGTCCCGGGAGCGTCCGCCAGCGGTTCGGCGCCCTCTCCCTCCCCCGGCTCCCGGGCGTTGACAAGGCGACCGGAATGCCCCCTCAGCCATTCCTCCCAGCGCATCCACCACGTGCCCGTGTGGAACTCCGCCGCGGATTGCCAATCCTCGGGCGATCCAGACCAATCACCATTGGTGTAATGGCCGTATTTCTGCTTCGACGGTGGATTGACCACCCCCGCGATATGGCCCGACTCGCTCAGGACGAAGGTCTTGTCCGAGGATCCCATTTTCTGGATCCCGCGAAACGACGAGCGCCATGCCGCGATATGGTCGGTTTCGCAGGCAATGGCCATCAGCGGGACATCCACATCCTCGAGCGTCACCGTCTCGCCGCAGATCTCGAACCCCTCGTTCGCAAGCTTGTTCTCCTGGCATAGTCCACGGAGGTACTCGACCGCCATGTCGCGCGGAAGGTTGGTGCCGTCCCCGTTCCAGTAGAGCAGGTCGAACGCGGGCGGCGTCTCTCCCATCATGTAATTGCGCACCGCTGGACGATAGACGAGGTCGTTCGACCGCATGAAGCTGAACGTCCGGCTCATGTAGAAACTGTCGAGGTAGCCATGACGCTTGGCCTCGGCCTCGATCCCGCCGACGAAATCCTCGTCGAGGAACACGCCGACCTCTCCCTTGTCGGAAAAGTCCGTCAGGGTGGTGAAGAACGTCGCGGACTTCACCGAGGTGTCGCCCCGCTTCTTCATCAGCCCCAGCGTCATCGAAAGGGTCGTACCGGCGATGCAATAGCCGACCGCGTTGACCTTCTTCTGCTTGGTGATCGTCTTGACGCGCTCGATCGTCTCGAGGAACGCCTCCTCCACGTATTCGTCCATTCCGACATCGGCATAGGACGCGTCCGGATTCTTCCAGCTCACGACGAACAGGGTATAGCCCTGATCGACGATCCACCGGATCAGGCTGTTCTTTTCGCGCAGGTCGAGGATGTAGAACTTGTTGATCCACGGTGGAAAGATGATCAACGGCGTGGAACGGACCTTCTCGGTCGTCGGCGCATACTGGATCAGTTCCATCATGCGGTTGCGGTGGACCACCTTGCCAGGGGTGGTCGCAAGGTTGCCTCCGACCTCGAACGCCTCGGGATCCGCGAGGCTCACGACCAGTTCGCCGTCGTTGCGCTCGAGATCCCGCACAAGGTTCTCCATCCCCTTCACCAGGCTTTCGCCCTCCGTCTCGACGGCGCGCGCCAGGGCTTCGGGATTGGTACCGAGGAAATTCGAGGGACTCATCATGTCCACGATCTGCTGGCTGAAATATTGCAGCCGGCGCTTGTCGCCGGCATCCAGCCCCTCGATGTCGGCCACCGCGTTCTGGACCAACTCCGCATTCAGAAGATACTGCTGCTTGAGGTAGTTGAACATCGGGTGCGTCTTCCACGTCTCGGCCGAGAATCGTGGATCGGACGAATCGTCCTCAGGTGGGGTCAGGTCCCCGCGCATCAGCTTCTGCTGCGCCTCGACGTAATGGGTCAGGGTTTTGCCCCAGTAGTCGATCTGCGTCTGCATGATCTTGGTCGGGTTCTCCATCATCTCGCGCATCATCGCCGTGCCGGCCTTGATATACAGGTCCTGGCCCGGCCCCTGCAGCGAGGGCGGAACCACCCTTTTGCGGCTCAGGACGGTCGCAAGGCGGGCGGACAATTCCTCCAATCGGGCAAGGTTTGTTGTCATCTGCTCCGAATATTCAGCAACTTTCGTCGCATTTGCGTCATCTTTCATTGCCATGGCCACCTCCCAACCCCTATTGCTGCGGGGCAGCGCCCGCATGCTGCATCAGCATGCGACCCCGCCCTCCCGCGGGTACCCACGATTCTAGCAGGGCGGGCCGTGAAGAAAACCCGACCGGGCTGAAGGAACGACCTGCAATGCACACCACATTCGCCTATGACATGATGGAGACCCTCCGCGTCACCAACCAGTGGCTCGGGGCATCGGCGCAGGCCTTCGGCTCCTACCCCGTTCACGGGCTCGTCGCGAACCCGGCGTTCCAGATGATAGCGGCTTGGGGTGACGTTACGGAACGGGCCTTCGACCGGATGGTTGCCCGGCCGGACTGGGGCATCGATTCCGTCGTGGCCGAAGACGGCCGCGACCACGTCGTTCAGGTCGAAACCGTGCTCGACCGGCCCTTCGGCGCCTTGACCCGGTTCCGGGTGCAGGGGCGTCCCGAAAAGGAACGCCGCGTGCTTCTGGTCGCGCCCATGTCGGGGCATTACGCGACACTCGTCCGCTCCACGGTGCAATCGCTGCTGCCCGATTGCGAAGTATGGGTCACCGATTGGCACAATGCCCGCGACATTCCCGTCTCCGAGGGCAAGTTCGACGTCGAGGACTACACCCAGTACCTGATCGGCTTCCTGCGCGAGCTTGGTCCCGAAACCAATGTCGTGGCGGTCTGCCAGCCGGTACCGCTGACCCTGGCGGCGGCGGCATGGCTTTCCGAGCACGAGCCAGAAAGCCAGCCGAAATCGATGACGCTGATCGGCGGCCCCGTCGATCCCGACGCCGAACCCACGGATGTGACGGATTTCGGCGCCCGCGTCACCATGGGCCAACTGGAGCGGATGGCGATCCAGCGCGTGGGCTTCAAGTATGCCGGCGCCGGACGGTTGGTCTATCCGGGCCTCCTGCAACTCGGATCGTTCATCTCGATGAACCTTGAGACGCACGTATCGGCCTTCTCCGAGCAGATCATCCGCACGGCCAAGGGCGGCGCCTCGGACCACGACCGCCACAACAAGTTCTATGACGAATACCTGGCGGTCATGGACATGCCGGCGGAATTCTACCTCTCCACGGTGGATCGGATCTTCAAGCGTCGCGAGATCGCCGAAAACGCGTTCACGATCGAGGGCAAGCCCGTGGATATCACCGCGATCGATTCGATCGCGACCATGATCGTCGAGGGCGAGAACGACGACATCTCGGCGCCCGGGCAGTGCCTTGCCGCGCTGGACCTGCTGCCGAACCTGCCCGAACAGAAGAAATCGGTGCACCTGGAACCGGGCGCCGGCCATTACGGCATCTTCGCCGGTCGGTCGTGGCGCACCAACATCCGTCCGCTGGTGCTCGACTTCATCGATCAGAATGCCGGTCGCCCCGGCAACCGCCGCGCCGCGAACGTGAAATCCGCCCCGCGCAAGGGGGCCGGCAACGAGCGCAACGGCACAAATCCGACCCCCGTCTGACCGCCGCGAGGACGCCATGGAAAAAGGCCCCGCCGGATCTGTCCGGCGGGGCCTTTCGCATTGCAGATCGTGCGGATCAGCGCTTGGAGAACTGGAAGCTCTTGCGCGCCTTGGCGCGGCCGTACTTCTTGCGCTCGACCACGCGGCTGTCGCGGGTCAGGAAACCGGCCGCCTTCAGCGGACCGCGGAGGGTCGGATCGTACAGCTGCAGGGCCTGGCTGACGCCATGCTTCACCGCACCGGCTTGGCCCGACAAGCCCCCGCCTTTCACGGTCGCCATGACGTCGAACTGGCCTTCGACATTGGCCACGGTGAACGGCTGCTTGAGGATCATCTGCAGCACCGGGCGCGCAAAATACGTGTTCACGTCCTTGCCGTTCACGGTCACCTTGCCGGAACCGGGCTTGATCCAGACCCGCGCCGTCGCGTCTTTGCGCCGTCCGGTGGCATAGGAGCGGCCCAACTCGTCACGGACAGGTTCACGCGGGGCGCGAGCCTCGGCCTCGCTGCCCGCAACGGCCTGGTTCAGCTCTTCGAGGGTCGTCGCTTGCTCAGCCATCATAGGCCTCCCGGGTGTTCTTCTTGTTCATGGACTTCACATCCAGAACTTCGGGTTGCTGGGCATCGTGCGGATGCTCGGACCCGGCATAGACGCGCAGGTTGGTCATCTGCTGGCGGGCCAGCGGACCGCTCGGCAGCATCCGCTTGACGGCCTGCATCACCACACGTTCGGGATGGGCGCCTTCGAGGATCTCGCCCGTGGTGCGCGACTTGATGCCGCCCGGGAACCCCGTGTGCCAGTAATTCGGCTTCTGCAGCTTGCGGCCGGTCAGCTGGACCTTGTCGGCATTCACGACGATGACGTTGTCGCCCATGTCCATGGACGGCGTGAAGGACGGCTTGTGCTTTCCGCGCAGGCGCGTGGCGACGATCGACGCGAGGCGGCCAAGAACGACGCCCTCGGCGTCGATCACGATCCACTTCTTGTCGATATCCGCCGGTGTAGCGGTGAAGGTTTTCATCTCGTATCCTGTTCTGTCTCGCGGGCGTTCACCCGTTCGGAAATTGGACTGCGCCCTTTTATTCAGTCTATCGGCAGGGTCAACGCCGACCTGAATGGATTAATCTATATATATCAGTTTCTTGTAATTATGGTAATATATTACCCCAAACGAACTCGCTTGGATTGACGCTGTCCCTCCCGTGGCGCTCTGGAGGGCTCCTGCCGGCGATCGCCGTTCATGCTGTGCCGGGCCGTGACGGGCGGCATCCGGAGCATTGACCGGAAATCCGTCGGGCGGCCCGAGATTACTCTTGCGCCGTGGGGACATGCCCATTAGGTCGGCCTCTACGACGGGGACGATCCCAACTTCAGGCGACGGTATTCGATACGACCTGGGGGGGCGCTAAGGACCCACCACATCAATCTACTGGCTGAAAGGGGGGGTCCCATGGACGGAACCAACCTCTTCCAACTGGGGATCGGTCTGGAGACAGGCGCCCAAGCGGAAGATTCCACCGCACGCGATATCTTTGCCGAAGATCGCGATGATCACTTCATCCGGGAGGACGGACGTGTATTTGCCGGCCGTCATCTCATAATCGAGGTTGTCGACGGGCATGGCCTCGACGACGAAGGTCGCATTCAGCAGGCCTTCCGCGACTGCGTCGAGACGTGCGGCGCGACGCTGCTGCATATCCACACGCACAAGTTCTCGCCCCAGGGCGTGTCCGGCGTCGCCGTGCTGGCCGAGAGCCATATTTCGGTCCATACGTGGCCTGAGATCGGCTATGGTGCGTTCGACGTGTTCATGTGCGGCGAAGCGCGGCCATGGCTTGCCGTCGACGTGCTGAAGAAGGCATTCGCCACGGCCGACGTTCGGGTCAAGGAACTGCTGCGCGGCGATGGCGTGGTGGAGGAGGCCGAGGCCGCCTGATGCCGCCCGGCGATCAGACGCTGCGGCGCTCCGCAGCGGATCTGGGGGTCGGCAGGCACGGGGAAGATCGCTGATCCGGGCGGAGGATCACTCATGGCAATGATCCTCACGCTCGGATTCGACAGCCGCAGCTTTGCTCGCCTGGCCGCGGAACGCGAACGCCATTTCCCCCCTGCCCGAAATTTCATTCCGGTGCACGTCACCCTGTTCCAGCAGCTTGCGGACCACGCACACTTGCGCCTTCTCGCGGACTTGGCCGCGGAAGCTTCGACGGTTCCCGTCCTGACATTCGAGGCGACGGGGATCGTTGATTTCGGGGGCGGCGCCGCGATCGAGGTCGCCTGCCCGTCCGCCCGCGAATTGCAGACCCGCCTACGGCAGAGGTGGTTGGACATTCTGACCCCTGGCGACGACAGGCCGCGGCGGCTGCATGTCACTGTTCAGAACAAGGTCGACCGCGACACCGCCCGCAAAACCCAGGCGGCATTGCGCGCAGGCTTCACACCGTGGCAGGGTTTGTTCGACCGGCTCCTGCTCTGGCACTATCGCGGCGGGCCATGGGAGCCGGCCGGAACCTTTCCCCTGACTGGAGAATGACGATGAGCGACACGTCCGGGTGGAGCGTCGAACGTCTGCACGCCGATCTCAATCAGGCGTTGCGGATCGGCAAGGTTCTTTTCGACAACCAAAGCGCTCATCAACGGATCGTCGTTTTCGAGAATCCGACCTTCGGCCGCGTCCTGACGCTCGACGGGGTGGTGCAGGTGACCGAACGCGACAACTTCATCTACCACGAGATGCTGACCCACGTGCCGATGATCGCGCACGGGGCGGCGAAGCGGGTCCTGATCATCGGCGGCGGCGACGGCGGCATGGCGAAGGAGGCGCTCCGCCACCCGGTCGAGACTGTCACCATGGTCGAAATCGACGCCGGGGTCGTCGAGTTCTCCCGGGAATACCTGCCCATGGTCTCTCAAGGAGCCTTCGACGATCCGCGACTCGACCTGCAGATCGCCGACGGGGCAGAATTCGTCAGGGATCATGCCGGAGCCTTCGACGTCATCATCGTTGATTCGACCGATCCCGTCGGGCCCGGCGAGGTCCTCTTTTCCGACCATTTCTACGGCCACGCGAAACGGGCGCTGCGGGCAGATGGAATCCTCGTGACTCAGAATGGCGTGCCGTTCATGCAAGGCGACGAACTGGCGGGAACGATGCGGGCCTTCCGCGAGCTTTTCCGCGATGCCACGGCCTTCGTCGCCCCGGTCCCCACCTACCAGGGAGGGTTCATGGCCTTCGGCTGGGGCACGGATGGCCAGGCCCGCCACACCGACGGCGAGACCGTCGCGCGGCGCCTCGCGGCGGCGGGCATCGACGGCGAATACTACAACGCCGACATTCACCAGGCTGCTTTCGCCCTGCCGGGCTATGTGCGGCGCCTCATTCCGGCTCCGTAATTTCGACGATGACAAGGTCCCGCTCGGCGGCGTCCCGGGCATGGGTCAGGGCCCGCTGGTAGGTATCCGAGTTGTAGCACGCCTCAGCCAGCTCGACGCTCGGGAACCGGACCACCACGTTGCGGGGCCGGTCGGGCCCCTCCATCGTCACATGGCGGCCGCCCCTGGCCAAGAACGTCCCCCCATGTGCCGCGATGGCGTCGGTCGCCCCGGACGCATAGCGGCTGTAGGCTTCCTCGTCGGTCACGGTGACGCGGGCAATCCAGAGCGCGGGCATCCTATTGCTCCTTCAGGACGAGTTCGGCTGCCGCGATGGCCGCCGCGGCGTTGGAGGCATCCTTGGCACCGCCCTGGGCCATGTCGGCGCGCCCGCCGCCACCCTTGCCGCCAAGCTCGCCCACCGCCGCACGAACCAGATCAACCGCCGAAACGCGGCCTGTCAGGTCGTCGGTGACGCCTGCCGCCACCGCGGCCTTGTCGCCGGTATCCGCGATCAGCAGCACCGCACCGGATCTCAGCCGCCCCTTTTGCGCGTCGATCAGGGCGGGCAGATCCTTGCCCGTCACCCCTTGCAGAACCTGGGCCAGGAACGGCACGCCGGCAACATCGCGCGCGTCGCCCCCCTCGCTCGCCGTACCACCCAGCGCCAGATCCCGGCGCAGCTGCGCCACCTCAGTTTCGAGGCGGCGGCGATCGTCTGCCAATTGGCGAACCCGATCGGCAAGATCGGCGGGGCTCGCCCTCAAGATGGCGGCCGCATCCGACGCTCTGCGCGCCTCGCCGGCGAGGTGGTCCAGCGCAGCCTGCCCGGTCAACGCCTCGACCCGGCGCACCCCGGCGGACGAGGCGCTGTCCGAAATCAGGACGCAAAGGCCGATCTCGCCCGTCCGCGCGACATGGGTCCCGCCGCACAATTCGATCGACCAGGTCGTGCGATCGGGGCCCCTGCCCGTTTCCGCCACTCCCATGGACACGACCCGGACCTCGTCCCCATACTTCTCGCCGAAAAGTGCCTGCGCGCCCAGTTCGCGCGCCGTATCGGGATCCATGATCCGCGTCTCGACAGCCGAATTCTGCCGTATGAAATGATTGATCCGGTCCTGCGTTGCCGAGAATTCCGCCGCCGTCAGGGCCTTCGGATGGCTGAAATCGAATCGCAGACGATCGGGCGCGTTCAACGATCCGCGCTGTGCGACGTGTTCTCCCAGAACCTCGCGCAACGCCTCGTTCAGAAGGTGGGTGGCCGAATGATTCGCCCGGATGGACTGGCGCCGCTCGGCATCCACGACGAGACGCGCGGCTGCGCCCTCGCGTAGCGTGCCGCGCTCCACGGTCCCGAAATGGATGAAGACGCCGGCCACTTTGCGACAATCGGTGACCCGGATGGCCGCCTCGCCGGCCTCTATCGTCCCGGTATCGCCGACCTGCCCGCCGGCCTCGGCATAGAAGGGCGTCTGGTTCAGCACGACCTGAACTTCGGCCCCCTTCCCCGCTTCGGCCACGCGGGCCGTCCCCTCGACGACGGCCAGGATCTCCGCTTCTGCCGCCAGGTCGGTGTAGCCCAGGAATTCCGTGATCCCATGCTTGTCGGCCACGTCGAACCAGATCGCGGCATCCGCCTGCTCACCCGATCCGACCCAGCTGGCACGGGCCTTGGCCTTCTGCTCGTCCATGGCGCTGTCGAACGCCTCGGTGTTTACCCCGCGCCCCTTCTCGCGCAACGCGTCCTGCGTGAGGTCGAGGGGAAAGCCGTATGTATCGTAGAGCTTGAACGCTGTCTCCCCCGGAAGGTCCGCGCCCTCCGGCAGCCTCGCGAGTTCCTCGTCGAGCATTCGCAGGCCGCGATCGAGCGTCTGGCGAAAACGGCTCTCCTCCGTCAGCAATGTCTCTTCGATCACGCGCTGCGCGTGGCCCAATTCAGGGTATGCCTGTCCCATCTGACGGACGAGTTCCGGCACCAGGCGATGCATGACCGGATCCGCCGCGCCCAGCAGGTGGGCATGCCGCATCGCCCGCCGCATGATGCGGCGCAGGACGTAACCGCGGCCCTCGTTGGACGGCAGCACGCCGTCGGCCATCAGAAACGACGTCGATCTCAGGTGATCGGCGATTACCCGGTGATGGACGTTGCACGGCCCGTCGGGATCGGTGCCGGTGGCCTGGGCGCTGGCCTCGATCAGGGCGCGGAACAGGTCGGTGTCGTAATTGTCGTGCTTGCCCTGCAGCAGCGCCCCGATCCGCTCCAGCCCCATGCCGGTGTCGATGGATTGCGCGTCGAGGTCGCGGCGCGTGCCGTCCGCGAATTGCTCGTATTGCATGAAGACGAGGTTCCAGATCTCGATGAATCGGTCGCCGTCCTCGTCCGGGCTGCCCGGCGGACCACCCCAGATCTCCGGCCCGTGATCGTAGAAGATCTCGGTGCACGGACCGCAGGGGCCGGTGGGACCGGCGGACCAGAAATTGTCGTCCGTGGCGATCCGGATGATGCGCTCGTCGGGAAGGTCCGCGACCTCCTTCCAGATCCGCACGGCCTCCTCGTCCGTGTGGTAGACAGTGACCAGAAGGCGGTCGGGGTCGATGCCGAATTCCTTCGTCAGCAGGCCCCAGGCCAGCGCGATGGCGTCTTCCTTGAAATAGTCGCCGAACGAGAAGTTGCCCAGCATCTCGAAGAAGGTGTGGTGCCGCGCGGTATAGCCGACGTTGTCGAGATCGTTGTGCTTGCCGCCCGCGCGGACGCATTTCTGTGCCGTGACGGCGCGCGTGTAGTCCCGCGTCTCGACGCCGGTGAACAGGTTCTTGAACTGCACCATGCCGGCGGCGGTGAACATCAGGGTTGGATCGTTCCGCGGCACCAAGGGCGACGACGCAACCACCTCGTGCCCGTGACGGGCGAAATAGTCGAGGAAGGTGGATCGGATGTCGTTCAGCGAGGGCATGGGCGCGGGTTCCCGTCACAATGGTCGGTTTCCCGCCCATCTATTCCCGCCGCGGGCGGGCAGCAAGCGCCGCGAAGGCTGCGCGTGAAAAGACCCGCCGCGCGGTGGCGCGGCGGGTCCCTGTATCGCTCGCCCCCGCAGGGGGCGGAAGAAGATCACTCGTCGTCGCGGTTCAGAGCGGCGCCGAGGATGTCGCCCAGCGAGGCGCCCGAGTCCGAAGAGCCGTATTGCTGCACGGCTTCCTTTTCCTCCGCGATCTCGCGTGCCTTGATCGACAGGCCAAGGCGGCGCGACTTCTGGTCGACATTGGTGACGCGCACGTCAACCTTGTCGCCGACCTGAAACCGCTCGGGCCGCTGTTCGGACCGGTCGCGGCTGAGGTCGGAGCGGCGGATGAAGGATTTCATGCCCTCGTATTCCACCTCGATGCCGCCATCCTCGATCACGGTGACCTCGACGGTGATGATCGAGCCCCGCTTCACGCCGCCGACGACTTCGGTGAAGGTGTCGTCGAGCGCCTTCATCGAGAGTGAAATGCGCTCCTTCTCCACGTCGGTCTCGGTCACCACGGCCTGGACCACGTCGCCCTTGTGGAAGCGCTGGATCGCCTCCTCGCCGCGCTCGTCCCACGAGATGTCCGAAAGGTGCACCATGCCGTCGATATCGTGCTCGAGACCGACGAACAGACCGAATTCGGTGATGTTCTTGATCTCGCCCTCGACACGAGTGCCCTCGGGATGGGTCTCGGCGAAGACCTCCCACGGGTTGCGCATGGTCTGCTTGAGCCCGAGCGACACGCGCCGCTTCTGGCTGTCGATCTCCAGCACCATCACCTCGACCTCCTGGGAGGTCGACACGATCTTGCCCGGGTGGACGTTCTTCTTCGTCCAGGACATCTCCGAGACGTGGACGAGCCCCTCGATCCCGGGTTCCAGCTCCACGAAGGCGCCGTAATCGGTGATGTTGGTCACGCGGCCGGCATGGACGGAGCCAAGCGGGAACTTGGCCTCGACCGTATCCCACGGATCGTCCTGCAGCTGCTTCATGCCGAGGGAGATACGGTGCGTCTCCTTGTTGATCTTGATCACCTGGACCTTGATGGTCTCGCCGATGGTCACGATCTCGGAGGGGTGGTTCACCCGGCGCCACGCCATGTCGGTGACGTGGAGCAGGCCGTCGACACCGCCCAGATCCACGAAGGCACCATATTCGGTGATGTTCTTGACCACGCCGTCCACGGCCTGGCCCTCTTCGAGGTTGGCGATGACCTCGGCACGCTGTTCGGCCCGGCTCTCTTCCAGGATCGCGCGGCGCGAAACGACGATATTGCCGCGGCGGCGATCCATCTTCAGGATCTGGAACGGCTGCTTGAGGCCCATGAGCGGCCCTGCATCGCGCACCGGGCGCACGTCGACTTGGGAGCCCGGCAGGAAGGCCACCGCACCGCCCAGATCGACGGTGAAACCGCCCTTCACGCGACCGAAGATCGCGCCCTCGACGCGATTCTCGTCGGCATACGCCTTCTCCAGACGATCCCACGCGGCCTCGCGCCGGGCCATCTCGTGGCTGATCACGGCCTCGCCGCGGGCATTCTCGACCTGCCGCAGATAGACCTCGACATCGTCGCCGACGTTGATTTCGGGGGCTTCGCCGGGCTGGGCGAATTCCTTGAGATCGACGCGGCCTTCCATCTTGTAGCCGACATCGATGATGGCCTGTCCAGCCTCAACGGCGAGGACCCGACCCCGGACGACAGAGCCCTCTTCGGGCGTGTCGATTTCGAAGCTTTCGTTCAGGAGGGCTTCGAACTCCTCCATGGATGTGTTCTGAGCCATGTGGCTTGCGATTTCCTTCGGTTCGGTATTCCGGCCGCGAGGTTGTCTCCCCGGGTCTCTCGGTGGATTGGCCAGTCGAGCGGCCCGGTACGAGAAAAGGGCCGGCGATGACCGGCCCTGCCCGCGTTCGGGTTCGTTCCGCCCCTTCGACGCATAGGCCGATACGCCAATCGCAATCTCTTGACAACCCCCGCGACACCCGCCCTTGCCATTCCCGACCGCTCTGGTCAGGGTCTGCGGAATCCCGACCGCAAGGAGGCGGCATGGCCAAGACCCAAAGCGCCTGCATCGGCGTGTGCAAATTCGACCGGCCCGGTCCGGCCGGCAAGCATTGCATCGGTTGCTCAATGACGAAGGCGCAAAAGAAGATCGCCAAGAAGCAGAAATCCCCGAAAGGCGCCGAAGCTTTCCTGGCGCTAATCCTTGCCCAGCAGAGCGTGATGGGGCGGTATTCGCACTGGCGTCCGGCCTATCTCAAGCGTTGCCTCAAGAAAGGCACCGGCGTCCCGCCGGTGGTGCGGGACGCCGGATAGTGGTCAGCGAAGATGGGCGCGGAGCATCCACGAGAACTTGTCGTGGACGCGGCCGCGCTCGATGGCCAGATCCTCGGTCCGGATGTCGCCGTGCTTGGCCGCGACTTCGGACAATCCCGCCAGGGTGGCGCCGATCGTCTCCTGAGCCTCTGCGAGGTGGCGGATCATCTCCTTGTCCACAGCGCTCTCGTCTCCTTCCTGCACCTTGGACCGTTCCAAGTGCGTGGCGAGCTTGCCCTCGGCGGTCTCCCCGATGGCGCGGACCCGTTCGGCAAGGTCGTCCTGCCCGGTGAAATGATCCTCGTAGATGGTCTGGAACAGCTCGTGGAGCGGCCCGAACGCCATTCCCGTGACGTTCCAGTGATAGTTCTGCGCCACCATGGTGGCCACCACGGTCTCGGCCAGCGCCTGGTTCAGGGCGGCGGCGATTTCCGTGCTGGCGTCGGGCGAGAGATCGGATGCGGTTTCGGCCATGTCTTCTCTCCTATTTTTTATGCGCGGATGGCTGGCTGGCGTAGGCTAGCCTCGCTCTTGGCCGGCAATCTAGCGGGTCGACCTCAGTCGTAAAGTCGCTCGGTCAGTCCGCCCAGGAGAAGGGCGAGGTACGGCACCGCCTCGGGCCGCGCCCGCCGGCGGGCGAGGAAACGTGCACTCGCCCGATCCCCCGAGGCAAGGGCCCGCGCCAGGGCGACAAGCCAGTCCTCGTCGAAGGAGCGTCGCCGCGTCCCGGGCCGGTGCACGACTGGACGGCGCAACAGCATCTGCGGCAGGCAGAGCGCAAGCGCTGCCGCATGATCCGCGGCCGTCGCGGCCGGGTCGAGCAGGGCGCAGCCGGTGACCGATGCCCTTGGCGCGGTGCGACATTGCAGCGCCGCAAGTCGCAGGATCGAGATCAGCGCTGGCTGGCGGACGGGTAGATCCAGCGTCTCCGCCGGCACGCGGACGGTCTGGGTCATGGATATCTCCGAACTGTTTCCGACTATCTTAGTCGGGCTTCTCGGAGATGGGAAGGTCCCACACCGGCCGAATGACCGCCCGCCGTCAGCCTCCGGCGGCGCGGTACCAGGTGGCGATGGCGGCGCGCTCCGCGGGGGTCATGTGGCTGACATTGCCGGGCGGCATGGCGTGGGTGACGCCCGCCTGCAGGTAGATCCGCCGCGCCTCCCGCGCCACGTCGGCGGGCGTCTCCAGCACCACGCCCCTCGGCGCCCGGCGGATGCCGTCCCAGGCCGGCTCGCGGGCGTGGCACATGGCGCAGCGCCCCGCCACGGTCTGCGCCACCGCCGCGAAGCCGGGCGCGGCGGCGAACCGCTCCGCGCCCCGCGGCAGGGCCGCCGCCTCCGCCACCGGGGCGCGCAGCGGCGCCGTCGACAGCCAGGCCAGCAGCACGAAGATCCCCGCCGCCACCGCCCAGGTCCA
>CANKVU010000009.1 GCA_947487205.1 uncultured Paracoccaceae bacterium
ATGTCGTCGCCCGGATATTCGTAGGAGGACAGAAGCTCGCGCACCTCCATCTCGACGAGCTCCAGGAGCTCCTCGTCATCCACCTGGTCGACCTTGTTCATGTACACGACCAGCGCCGGGATGCCCACCTGGCGGCCCAGCAGGATGTGCTCGCGCGTCTGCGGCATCGGGCCGTCGGCCGCGTTCACCACCAGGATCGCGCCGTCCATCTGCGCCGCGCCCGTGATCATGTTCTTCACGTAGTCGGCGTGGCCCGGGCAGTCGACATGCGCGTAGTGCCGCGCCTCGGTCTCGTATTCCACGTGCGCCGTCGAGATCGTGATCCCCCGCGCCTTCTCCTCCGGCGCCCCGTCGATCTGGTCATACGCCCGGAAATCGCCGAAATACTTCGTGATCGCCGCCGTCAGCGTCGTCTTGCCGTGGTCCACGTGACCGATCGTCCCGATGTTCACGTGCGGCTTGTTACGTTCGAATTTCGCCTTCGCCATGGCGTCTCAGCCTCGTTCGTCTGGGGGCCAAAGCACCTGCGTGGGCAGGCCCGGTTCATCAACGCGCGCTCTCTATCGGGGGCACCCCGGAATGGCAAGCCTTAGCTGTCCGGGCCCCGGCCCGCCGCGATCGCCGCCGCGGCCCTGGCCCGCCCCGCGCCGCGGTCGAACGCCACCCGGGGCCGCCCGGGCTCGGGGACGAACCATTCGGGATGCCGCGCCAGCCAGGCCTCGACCAGGCGGGCGCCCTCGGCGGCGAGGTTGGCGATCTGCTCCTCCCGCGACCGCACCAGGCCAGAGCCCACGACGGGCGTCAGGTTGCGGATCCCCTCGAAGGCGGTGATCCGTTCGGGCGCGTCGTTCAGGCGCGCGCGCGTCGCGTTGTCGTAGACGTTCACGTCGAACATCAGCACCGATTTCGGCGTATAGACCACCGGCAGCCCCGGCTGCGCCAGCACGTAGCCGCCGATCGCGATCCCCACGTGATAGAGCCCGTCGCCGTCGTAGCGGCCCAGCCGCTCGTCCACCGCCGCCTGGAGCGCGCCGCTCAGCTCCTCGGCCGAAGCCCGGCGGGAGAACGGGCCCTGCTGCACGTCGTTGGCCTGGACGATGTCGTAGCCCAGCCGGAAATCGCCCAGATCCCGCGGCCGGTCGGCGCCCGGCCCCGCCCCGCAGGCGGAGAGGAGGACGAGGCCCAGCAGGGCGACGGCGGGGTTCGGGGTCATCGGCGGCATCTCCTGGAAGGCGCCCGACCCCGATAGCGGAGGGATCGCGCGCCGGCCACGCCGCGGCGGCGCGCGGCGCGCGGGCGTGGCCGAAAGGCCGCGTCAGGGAAAGCGGTTGTCGCGGGGAAAGCCGCGCGGCGCCATGCGCCCCGCGCCCGCCCGCCGCGCCACCCAGTCGGACAGCTCCGCCGCCCCGACGGTGCGCGTCCGGCCAGCCGGGTCCTGCCACGACAGCCCCCCCGCGAGGGGGAAGGTGATCGCGTCGCTCAGGCCGCCATCCTTGTACTTCTGCAGCCGCACCCCCTTGCCGCGGGCCATCTCCGGCAGCTCGTCGAGCGGAAAGACCAGCATCTTGCGGTTCTCGCCCACGGCGGCGACATGGTCGTCCCCAGGCGCCACGGGACGGGCGAGCAAGGCCACCGACGGGCCGCGCACGTTCAGGACCTGCTTGCCCGCGCGGGTCTGCGCCACGGCCTCGTCCTCCGACAGCAGGAAGCCGTCGCCGGCATCCGAGGCCACCAGCAGCCGCCCCCCGGGGCGATGCACGCGGAGCGCGACGATGGCCGCGTCGTTGGGCAGGTCGACCATCAGGCGCACCGGCTCGCCCATGCCGCGCCCGCCGGGCAGGTTGGCGACCGGCAGGGTGAAGAACCGCCCCGTCGATCCGATGAGCAGCAGGCGGTCCGTCGTCTCGGCGTGAAAGACGAAGGCCGGCCCGTCGCCCTCCTTGAACTTCAGCTCGGTGTCGAGGTCGATATGCCCCTTCATCGAGCGGATCCAGCCCATCCCGGAACAGACGACGGTCACCGGCTCGCGGTCGATCATCGCCTCGATCGGGACGTCGGGGACCTCGCCCGCGGCGGCGAAGCGCGTCAGCCGCCCGCCGCGCGGATGGGCCTTGCCGAATCGCCGCTTCGTCTCCTTCAACTCTTCCGAGATGGCCGCCCATTGCCGGTCGGCGTCGCCCAGCAGCGCCTCGATCCCCGCGCGCTCCTCGCGCAGGGCGTCGCGCTCGCGGCGCAGCTCCATCTCCTCCAGGCGGCGCAGGGCGCGAAGCCGCATGTTCAGGATCGCTTCCGCCTGCACGTCCGACAGCTCCCCCGGCCCCTCGGGCGGAGAGGCATAGGACGCCTCGTCCTCGGCCCGGGGCGGCACGTCGGACCAGTCCTGGCGCATCAGCGCCGGCTTGGGACCGGCATCGTAACGGATGATCTCGATCACCCGGTCGAGGTTCAGGAACGCGAGGATGAAGCCCTCGAGCACCTCCAGGCGATGGTCGATCTTGCCCAGGCGGTGCCTCTTGCGGCGCAACAGCCCCTCGCGCCGGTGGTCGAGGAACGCGCGCAGCACCTCCTTCAGCGAGCAGACGCGGGGCGTGCGGCCGTCGATCAGCACGTTCATGTTGAGCGCGAACCGCGTCTCCAGGTCCGATTGCTTGAAGAGGGTGCCCATCAGCAGCTCGGGATCGACGTTGCGGTTGCGCGGCTCCAGCACCATGCGGACATCCTCGGCGCTCTCGTCGCGGATATCGGCCAGGATTGGCAGCTTGCGGGACTGGATCAGGTCGGCGATCCGCTCCACCAGCTTGGATTTCTGCACCTGGTAGGGGATCTCGGTCACCACGATCTGCCACTGGCCGCGCCCCAGCTCCTCGGTGTGCCAGCTGGCCCGCAGGCGAAAGCCGCCGCGCCCCGTGCGATAGGCCTCGGCCATGCTCTCGGGGCTTTCGACGATGACGCCGCCGGTGGGAAAGTCGGGCCCCTTCACGTGGCCGAGGAGGGTGTCGTCGCGCGCGTCGGGCGCGCGGATCAGGTGCAGGCAGGCGTCGATCAGCTCGGCCATGTTGTGGGGCGGGATGTTGGTCGCCATGCCGACCGCGATGCCCGACGACCCGTTCGCCAGCAGGTTGGGAAAGGCCGCCGGCAGGACTTCGGGCTCGGACAGGGTGCCGTCGTAATTCGCCCGGAAATCGACCGCGTCCTCGTCCAGCCCGTCGAGCAGGGCCTCGGAGGCCGCGGTCATGCGCGCCTCGGTGTAGCGGGGCGCGGCGGGGTTGTCGCCGTCGATATTGCCGAAATTGCCCTGGCCGTCGACCAGCGGATAGCGGACCGAGAACCACTGCGCCAACCGGGCCATGGAATCGTAGATCGCCGCATCGCCATGGGGATGGTAGTTGCCCATCACGTCGCCCGCGATCTTGGCCGACTTGCGGAACCCGCCGCCCGATCCCAGCCGCAATTCCCGCATGGCGTACAGGATCCGGCGATGCACGGGCTTCAGCCCGTCGCGCGCATCGGGCAACGCGCGGTTCATGATCGTGGACAGCGCGTAGGTCAGGTACCTGTCGCCGATCGCCCGTCCCAGGGATTCCGACAGTTCGGCCCCCGGAACGTCATTGTCTCCGTCATCACTCATCCTGAGGCAGATACCGCCCGGAACCGGGCCGGTAAACGGCAAAACCCCGCGTCAAGAGAACCTTTCGCAATCTTTTGCGTTCAGGCGGATATATGCACATTGCCGTTCCGGGATTGGTTCAAATGATTCGTCTGACGCTCATTCTTCTTGCCGGCATCGGCGTCACGCTGTCCATCGCGGGGACCGATCCCGGCGATCTCGACCCCGCCCCGCCCGGCGCCGCCCAGGCGCAGGCCGGCGCCGCGGAGGCGGAGCCCGCCTTGCGCCGCCAGCTGGCCCTCGACGACGAGGCCGGCGCGATCGCGCGCGCGCTGGCCGCCGAGGCGCGGTCCGACCGCTCCGGCGCGATGGCGGAGGCGGTGCTCTGGAACGCCGTGGCGGAGGACAGCCGCACCCCCGCCCCCGCATCCCGGACCGAGGGCGAGGCCGAGGACGGGACCGAGAGCGAGGACGGCCGCGCCGACCTCCTGCGCGTCAACGCCGACCGGGTGAACCTGCGCGCCGGCCCCTCGACCGCGAACCGGGTCCTCGACCAGGTCGTGCGCGACCAGCGGGTCGAGGTGCTGGAGACGCTGCCCTCCGGCTGGGCGCGCATCCACGTCGCCGAGACCGGGTTGACCGCCTGGATCTTCGACCGGTTCCTGTCCCCGGCGGGCTGAGCCGGCGGTTCGCATTCGCCCGCGCACAGGCTAGGTAGCGGGCCAGTTCGATTCGCACCGGTTTCCCCGCATGTTCGCAGACCCGCTCTTCCTTCTCGTCCTCGTCGCCTGCCTCGGCGTCGCCGTGATCCTGCTGATGGGGATCGCGGGATTCGGCCGCGAGGGCGAGGACGCCTCGAAGCGGTCGAACCGGTTCATGCGGTGGCGCATCTACGCGCAGGCCGTGGCGATCGTGCTGATTCTGGTCTTCGTCTTCTTCCGCCGCATGGGGGGCTGAACATGGTCGTGCTGTCCAAGATCTATACCCGAACGGGCGACGGGGGCGACACCGCGCTCGGCAACGGCGCGCGGGTCCCGAAGGCCGATCCGAGGGTCGAGGCCTATGGCACGGTGGACGAGGCCAACGCGACCTTCGGCCTGGCGCGGATGCACGCGACGGGGGACCTAGCCGACCGGATCGCGCGGATCCAGAACGACCTGTTCGATCTGGGCGCGGATCTGTGCAACCCCGACATCGGGCGCGACGCCGAGGCGGCGCATCCCCCGCTCCGCATGGTCCCGTCGCAGACCGCGCGGCTCGAGGCGGAGATCGACGAGATGAACGGCCGCCTCGCCCCGTTGCGTTCGTTCATCCTGCCGGGGGGAACGCCGCTCGCCGCGCATCTGCACCTGTGCCGAACGGTCAGCCGCCGGGCCGAGCGCCACGCCCAGGCGCTGGCGCGGGGCGAGGAGGTGAACGCCGCCGCGATGACCTACCTCAACCGGCTGTCGGATTGGTGCTTCTGCGCCGCCCGGATCGCCAACGACGACGGCGCCGGCGACATCCTGTGGACGCCCGGCGCCAACCGATAGCGTTAAAGGGGCGCGGCGGCCCCGCGTGACGCCGCGTTTGGACCTGTCGCCCCGGCGCCGGCTGCGCTACGGCGGGGGAGACAATCGAGGAGGCACAGCGATGAAGGCACTGGTCCCGGTCAAGCGCGTGATCGACTACAACGTGAAGGTGCGCGTGAAGGGCGACGGCAGCGGGGTGGACCTCGCCAACGTCAAGATGAGCATGAACCCCTTCGACGAGATCGCCTGCGAAGAGGCGATCCGGTTGAAGGAGGCCGGCACGGTGGACGAGGTCGTCGCCGTGTCGATCGGCGTGAAGCAGAGCCAGGAGACGCTGCGGACCGCGCTGGCCATGGGCGCCGACCGGGCGATCCTGATCGTCGCCGCAGACGACGTGCACCAGGACATCGAGCCGCTCGCCGTCGCCAAGCTGCTGAAGGCGGTGGTCGACGAGGAGAAGCCCGGCCTGGTGATCTGCGGCAAGCAGGCCATCGACAACGACATGAACGCCACCGGCCAGATGCTGTCGGCGCTGCTCGGCTGGAGCCAGGCGACCTTCGCCTCCAAGATCGAGATCGAGGGCGAGCACGCCACCGTCAAGCGCGAGGTCGATGGCGGCATGCAGTCGATCAAGGTCAAGATGCCGGCCGTGGTCTCGGTGGACCTGCGCCTGAACGAGCCGCGCTACGCCTCGCTTCCGAACATCATGAAGGCCAAGAAGAAGCCGCTGGAGGAGAAGACGCCCGCGGATTACGGCGTCGACGTGTCGCCGCGGCTGGAGGTGGTCAAGACCACCGAGCCGCCCGAGCGCGAGGCGGGGATCATCGTGGGCTCGGTCGACGAGCTGGTCGACAAGCTGAAGAACGAAGAGGGAGTGATCTGATGGCGGTTCTGCTTCTGGCCGAGGTGAACGACGGAACGCTGTCGATGGACGCGACCGCCAAGGCGGTGTCGGCGGTCGCGTCGCTCGGCGATGTCACGGTGCTCTGCGCTGGCGCCCATGCCGCGGATGCGGCGAAGGAGGCCGCGACGATCGAGGGCGTGGCCAAGGTGCTGGTGGCCGAGGACGCGCTCTACGGCCATCGCCTGGCCGAGCCGACGGCGGCGCTGATCGTGGGCCTCGCCGAGGCCTACGACCACATCGCCGCCCCGGCGACGACGGACGCCAAGAACATCCTGCCCCGCGTCGCGGCCCTTCTGGACGTGATGGTGATCACCGACGTATCGGGCGTGGTCGACGCCGACACGTTCGAGCGTCCGGTCTATGCCGGCAACGCCGTCCAGACCGTGAAGTCGAAGGACGCCAAGAAGGTCCTGTCGATCCGCACGTCGACCTTCGACGCGGCCCCGACGGGCGGCGACGCGCCGGTGGAGACCGTCGATGCCGGCGAGGCCCCGGGCCTCAGCGAATGGGTCGAGGACCACGTCGCGGCGAGCGACCGGCCCGACCTGACGAGCGCCAGCATCGTCGTCTCGGGCGGCCGCGGCATCGGCTCGGAGGAGAACTTCAAGATCATCGAGGACCTGGCCGACAAGCTCGGCGCCGCGATCGGCGCCAGCCGCGCCGCGGTCGATTCGGGCTATGCCCCGAACGACTGGCAGGTGGGCCAGACCGGCAAGGTGGTGGCGCCCGACCTCTACATCGCCTGCGGCATCTCGGGGGCGATCCAGCACCTAGCGGGGATGAAGGACAGCAAGATCATCGTCGCCATCAACAAGGACGAGGAGGCGCCGATCTTCCAGGTGGCCGATTACGGCCTGGTGGGCGACCTGTTCGAACTGGTGCCGGAACTGACCAAAAAGGTCTGACAGCGGCGATCGGGCGGGCCGGTCCCGGGACGGATCGGCCCGCCCGATCGCGCGCCCCGCCGGGGGCGCATCCCGCCTTGCATCGCGAAGCCCGCGCCGACTAGGGTCGCGCGTCACGGAACGGACGAGAGGACGGCATGGACATCAAGACCATCGGCGTGATCGGGGCGGGGCAGATGGGCGCGGGGATCGCCCATGTCTGCGCGCTGGCGGGTTACGATGTCCTGCTCAATGACGTGAACGCCGAGGCCCTGGACGGCGCGATCGAGAACATCCGGAAGAACATGGACCGCCAGGTCTCGCGCGAGAAGATCTCGGGCGAGGCGCGCGACGACGCGCTGGGCCGGATCCGCACCACCGGCACGCTCGCCGATCTGGGCCAGACCGACCTGGTGATCGAGGCCGCGACCGAGCGCGAGGCGGTCAAGGACGCGATCTTCGAGGAACTCGTCCCCTCCCTGAAGCCCGAGACGATCCTCACCTCCAACACGTCGTCGATCTCCATCACGCGGCTCGCCTCCAAGACCGACCGGCCCGAGAAGTTCATGGGCTTCCATTTCATGAACCCGGTCCCGGTGATGAGCCTCGTGGAGTTGATCCGCGGCATCGCCACCGACGAGGACACCTTCAAGGCCCTGCTCGACGTGGTCGAGAAGCTGGGCAAGACCGCCTCCACGGCCGAGGATTTCCCCGCCTTCATCGTCAACCGCATCCTGATGCCGATGATCAACGAGGCGGTCTACGTCCTCTACGAGGGGGTGGGCAACGTGTCCTCCATCGACAAGGCGATGCGGCTCGGGACGAACCATCCGATGGGGCCGCTGGAACTGGCCGACTTCATCGGGCTCGATACCTGCCTCGCGATCATGAACGTGCTCCATGACGGGCTGGCCGATACCAAATACCGCCCCTGCCCGCTTCTGACCAAGTATGTCGAGGCCGGCTGGCTGGGCCGCAAGACGGGCCGCGGCTTCTACGATTACCGCGGCGACGAGCCCGTGCCGACGCGCTGATCGATCTCCGGTTCGGGCACCCGCCGCCGGTAGGTGGCCACCCGCCAGGCATAGAGCGCGACGATCCCGACCACCACGGCCGTCGAGACGGGGTTCAGCCACGCCTGAACGCGCTCGTACTGGCTTTCGAGGAAGTACCCCGCTGCGGTCAGGAAGGTCGTCCAGATCGTGGTCCCCGCCGTGGTATAGGCCAGGAAGATCCCGAGCGGCATGGGCAGCAGCCCCGCGGGAACCGAGATGAAGGTCCGGATCGTGGGGATCAGGCGCCCGACGAACACCGCCATTCCACCGTGGCGGTCGAACCAGCCCTGCGCACGGTCGAACTCGTCTGGACTGACGGTCAGCCAGCGCCCGTGGCGCGCGGCCAGGTGGCGGATGCGCCGCGCCTTCAACTTGCGGCCGATCCAGTACCACAGGACCGCGCCGGCCAGCGAGCCGACGATGCCGGCCGCCAGCACGCCCCAGAAGTTCATGGCCCCCCGGGCGGCGTTGAACCCCGCGAGCGGCATGATCAGCTCTGAGGGGATCGGCGGAAACACGTTCTCCGCGAACATGAGCAGCGCGATGCCCGCATAGCCCATCTTGTCGATCACCTCGGAAATCCAGTCGAACATGCGCGTTTCTCCCTGTCGCACGCCAACCTGCGGCCAGGCGCTTCGTTCCACCTTAGGCTGTGCCTACATGCCCTCGCCGAATCGCTCCGCGACCAGCGCCTCGATCGCGTCGGCGAGCGCGTCCGCATCGGGCCCGGTGGTTTCCACCTCGATGATCGACCCGCGATGGGCAGCGAGCATCAAGAGCCCCATGATGCTGTCGCCCGACGCGGTTTCGCCGTCGTGGCGGATCACGGCGCGCGCGTCGTGCCGTTCGGCCACCTCGACCAGCTTGGCCGAGGCGCGGGCATGAAGCCCCTTCTCGTTGACGATCCTCAGCTTGCGGGTCGGCATCGGTTCAGTGCTGCCCGCTCGCGATCTTCAGGTCGGGGGCGGGCTTCGACATCGTGTCCAGATACTTGCGCCCGGCCATCAGGCTGGAGGTGACCGCCTCGGCGATGGGAAGGTGGCGCGACTTCGCCAGCTTGATCAGCAGCGGCAGGTTCGCGCCATAGACGATGCGGCGATCGTCGGGCGAGCAGGCCCGCAGGCTGAGATTGGAGGGCGAGCCGCCGAACATGTCGGTCGCCACGATCACCCCCGCCCCGTCGTCGACGGCATCGGCCGCCGCGCAGATCTCGGCCTGTTTCATCGCCCTGTCGCATTCGGCCTCTATCGAGACGGCACGGATTCCCGCCTGGCGGCCGACGACGTGTTCGACCGCCGCGAGAAATTCGCGGGCAAGGCCCCCATGGGCCACGATGACGATGCCGATCACGGCGCAGTACCCCCGCTCGTCGTCGGCGCTGCAGCGGAGCGCCGCTCAAGCTCCCTGTGGCGAGTTGACACCCGCCAACCCTGATCTGCAAGGGCCTTCGCGACATGTTCCGCAACGGCGACCGACCTGTGTTGCCCTCCGGTACACCCGAACGCCACCGTGAGGTAGGCCTTGCCCTCCTCGGCGAAGGCCGGCAGCAGCGACAGGATCAGGTCGACCATCCGGTCGCGCGCCCCGGCGAAGCGGTCGTCCCCCGCGACATAGGCCGCCACCTCCGGGTCCCGGCCCGTCCGGCGGCGCAAATCGGGCTCCCAGTGCGGGTTTCGCAGGAACCGCACGTCCAGGACGATGTCCGCCCCCAGCGGCAGGCCGCGCTTGTAGGAGAAGGATTGCACCGACACCGCCAGACCCTGGCCGCCCTCCCGCCCGAACAGGCGCCCGACCTCGTCCCGCAGGCCGTGGGGCGACAGGTCCGACGTGTCGATCAGGATGCCGGCGCGGTCGCGCACCGCCCCCAGAAGCTCGATCTCGCGCCGGATGCCGGCGTCGGGCGTGTCGGTGCCGGCCAGCGGGTGGCGCCGCCGGGTCTCGGAGAAGCGGTTGACGAGGATCTCGGGCCGGGCATCGAGGTAGAGCAGGTCCAGATCCACCGCCGGGTCGGCGGCGAGCCGGTCGGCGAGGTGCAGGACCGCGTCGGTGGAAAAGTCGCGGTTGCGCGCGTCGACGCCCAGCGCCACGGGCCCCGTCCCCCCCTCGCCCAGCAGGCGGTCGATCAGCGACAGCGGCAGGTTGTCGATCGCCTCGAACCCCATATCCTCCAGGGCGCGGAGCGCGGTGGTGCGGCCGGCCCCGGACGGCCCGGTGACGAGCACG
The DNA here is from genome assembly GCA_947487205.1 of uncultured Paracoccaceae bacterium. Lineage (GTDB taxonomy): Bacteria > Pseudomonadota > Alphaproteobacteria > Rhodobacterales > Rhodobacteraceae > Palleronia. Next base: position 10,185 of record CANKVU010000009.1, read on the forward strand.
GCGTGAAGCTGTCTGCGGTCCTGGCGGGTCATGGGGCGATCCTGCGGCCTGTCCTTGCCCATTGGATGATACTATCCGCTAAATTGAGATTACCGGCTCCCTTTACGAGGGGGAGGCGACGCCCGAGAATGTCGCACTCGTGCAACACCGGCAGCCGGTCGGGTTCCAGCTCGTCGAGGTCCACCACCGCCCAGAGCGCCGTCGGCGGCGCGGGATCGGCCGCCAGCAGCCCCACGCCCCGCGCCTCCACGAGGCCCAGGATGCTGCGCGGCGCCCAGGCCAGGACCCGGTCGCCCCGCCGCGCGAGCCGCGTGCGGTCGTCCGAGACGAGCGCCGCGCCCCGCGCCAGCAGCGCGAGCGCCAGGGCCGATTTGCCGCTCCCCGCCCGCCCCCGCACCAGGACGCCGCGCCCCCGGACGGCCACGGCGCTGGCATGAACGGTTGCGGGGCGGGCGATCATGCCGGCAGGTCTACCACGAAGCGCGCGCCGATTGGATCGGCGGCCGGCCCCGCTCCCGGCGGTGTGATGTTTTCGGCCCAGATCGCGCCGCCATGCGCCTCCACGATCTGCTTGGAGATGGCGAGGCCCAGGCCGGAATTGTTGCCGAACTGCCCCTCGGGCCGCTCCGAATAGAACCGCTCGAAGATCCGGGAGAGGGCCGCGTCCGGTATGCCCGGCCCGGTATCCGTGACCGTGACACGCACGCGGTCGCCGTGGCGCCGGGCCCGCAGGTCGATCCTGCCGCCCGGCGGGCAGAACGACACCGCGTTGCCGATGAGGTTCACGAAGACCTGCGCCAGCCGGCTCTCGAGCCCACCGACGCGGAGCGGCCCGGCCGGAAGGTCGGCCGCAAGGTCGATGCCCCGTCCGCGGGCCTCCGCGCCCAGATGCGCGGAGAGGTTGCCCAGGAGCGCCCCGAGGTCGAAGGGTTCCTCCTCCTCGCGGACGAGATCGCTATCGAGCCGCGACGCGTCCGAGATGTCGGTCACCAGCCGGTCGAGGCGGCGCACGTCGTGGTCGATCACGTCGAGGAGCCGCGCGCGCCGCTCCGCGTCCCCCACCACGCGCAGCGCCCCCGCCGCCGAGCGGAGGGAGGCGAGCGGATTGCGGATCTCGTGCGTCACGTCCGCCGCGAACTGCTCGTTGGCGTCGATCCGGTCGTAGAGCGTGGAGACCATGCCGCGAAGGGCGCCGGACAGCCGGCCGATCTCGTCGGGGCGCGCGGTCATGTCGGGGATGCGGATGCGCCCGGTCCGCACCCGCCCCGCCTCGCGCATCCGCCCCGTCTCGGCGGCGGCCGAAAGCTGCGCCAGCGGGGTGGCGATCGCCGAGGCCAGGACCAGGCTCAGCCCGATCGACACGACGACGGCCACCGCCGCCAGCTCCATCAACTGGCCGAGCTGCGCGCGCAGCAGCGCGTCGATCTCGCCCGCGCCCGAGGTCATCGCCACGACGCCCGCCACCCGGCCCTCGTGCCGGATCGGCGTGGCGACCGCGAAGACCGCCGCGCCGTCGCGCACGAGGGCCGTCTCGACATGCGTGGCGCCGCGCAGGCCCTCGGCCAGCAGCCGGTCGGCCAGCCGGCGCGTGTCGCCCGCGGGCGCGGCGGGGCGGATGCGGGCCAGGAATTCCGACGCCCGGTCGACCAGGTCGGCGGCCAGCGAGCGGCGCGGGCGCGCGCCCAGCCCCGAGATCTCGCCCGCCTTGGCCTGCGACACCCCCCGGGACGTGGCCATCAGTCGGCCGGACCTGTCGAACACGAACACCTCGGACGCCCCCGCGAGGTCGAGGGCCGCGATGGTGGCCGCCGGATCGATGCCGGCGCCGATCTCCGCCCCGTCCCGCCCGGACAGCGCCGCCTCGAAGACATCCGCCACGAGTTCGGCCTCGGAGACGAGCGCGGTCTCGCGCTGCAGGACGAGCGTATCGCGGAACGGGTTCAGCGCCGCCATGCCCGCGACCAGGAGCAGGATGGCGACCAGGTTGAGGGCGACGATCCGGCGCGCGAGGGGCGATCCGTGGAAGAGGATCGCCGCCCGGGGCCGCGCGACGCCGCCCCCCGGGGCGAGCCGCGCCGGCGCCGCGGTCCCGGTCTCCGAGGAGGCGGACATGGCCTCACTCCTCGTTGTAGCGGTAGCCGATGCCGTAAAGCGTCTCGATCGCCGAGAAGTCGGGATCGACGGCGCGCATCTTCTTGCGGAGCCGCTTGATATGGCTGTCGATCGTGCGGTCGTCGACATAGACCTGGTCGTCATAGGCCACGTCCATCAGCTGGTCGCGGCTCTTGACGAAGCCGGCGCGCTGGGCGAGCGATTGCAGCAGCAGGAACTCCGTCACCGTCAGCGACACCGGGCGCCCCTTCCACGACACCGCGTGGCGGGCGGGGTCCATGCTCAGATCCCCGCGCACCATCACCTGGCTCGATTCCACGGCCGAGGGTTCCTCGCCGGACAGCACGTCCTGGCGGCGCAGCAGCGCGCGGATGCGTTCCACCAGCAGCCGCTGCGAGAACGGCTTCTTGACGTAATCGTCCGCGCCCATTCGCAGCCCCAGTACCTCGTCCACCTCCTCGTCCTTCGAGGTGAGGAAGATCACCGGCATCGCGGTGCGCTGGCGGACCCGCTGCAGAAGGTCCATCCCGTCCATGCGCGGCATCTTGATGTCGAACACCGCCATGTCCGGCATCCGCCGCCCGAAGGCGTCGAAGGCCTGCTGGCCGTCGCTGTAGGTCTCGACCTCGAACCCCTCCGCCTCCAGGGTCATGGCCACGGAGGTGAGGATGTTGCGGTCGTCGTCGACCAGGGCAATTCTCGACATGGTCCCGTCCTTGTTTCTGCGCGGGGCTCTGCCGCGCTCCGGCCTTGTTTCGTTTTACCGGAGCGCAACGGTCGCGGAGCACATCCGTCATTAGGGCAGAAACAACCGCAAATTCGTTTCCCCGGCCTTAAATTCGCCAGCCTTCCGCCATCTGGTTGCGTTAAAATCGAATCGATTGCGCTAACCGGCCTAGGCCCTGGGGATCGCGGCGTGATACCAAGGCGCGTCGCCCACCCGGGCGTTCCGGCGTCCGGGCCATACGAGTAAGCGGAGAGGACTGGACCGACATGACCGAAGGACGCGTCAACCCCGATCGCCCCCTGGACTCGCAGGGCATCACGGGCCTCGGTTCGGTGCATTACAACCTCACCGAGCCGCAACTCGTCGAGGCGTCGCTGACCCGCGGCGAGGGCCGGCTGGGCCAGGGCGGGGCCCTGCTGGTCAACACCGGCAAGCATACCGGGCGCTCGCCGCAGGACAAGTTCGTGGTCCGGACCCCGTCGGTCGAGGACACGATCTGGTGGGAGAACAACCCGCCCATGGAACCCGACGCCTTCGAGCGGCTCAAGCGCGACATGTACGCCCACATGGAGGGCGGCGACTATTTCGTTCAGGACCTGTATGGCGGCGCGGATCCCGCGCAGCGGCTCGACGTGCGGGTGGTGACGGAACTCGCCTGGCATTCCCTCTTCATCCGCCATCTCCTGCGCCGGCCGGACCGGGCCGCGCTGGACGCGTTCACGCCCGACTTCACCATCGTGAACTGCCCCAGCTTCGCGGCCGACCCCGACCGCCACGGTTGCCGATCCGAGACGGTGATCGCGCTGAACTTCGACGAGCGGCTGATCCTCATCGGCGGCACGGAATACGCGGGCGAGAACAAGAAGTCGGTCTTCACGGTCCTGAACTACCTCCTGCCGGAGAAGGGCATCATGCCGATGCATTGCTCGGCCAACCACGCGCCGGGCAACCCGGTCGACACGGCGGTCTTCTTCGGCCTGTCGGGCACCGGCAAGACCACGCTGTCGGCCGATCCGGCCCGGGTCCTGATCGGCGACGACGAGCACGGCTGGTCTGAGCGCGGCACGTTCAATTTCGAGGGCGGCTGCTATGCCAAGACGATCGGGCTCGATCCCGCCGCCGAGCCCGAGATCTACGCCACCACCCACCGCTTCGCCACGGTCGTGGAGAACATGGTCTACGACGAGACCACGCGGGCGCTCGACTACGACGACGACAGCCTGACCGCCAACATGCGCTGCGCCTACCCGCTGGACTACATCTCCAACGCGTCGGACACGGCCTTGGGCGGCCACCCCAAGAACATCATCATGCTGACCTGCGACGCCTTCGGGGTGCTGCCCCCGATCGCCCGCCTCAGCCCGGCGCAGGCGATGTACCACTTCCTGTCGGGCTTCACCGCCAAGGTGGCCGGCACCGAACGGGGCGTGACCGAGCCGCAGCCGACCTTCTCCACCTGCTTCGGGGCCCCGTTCATGCCGCGCCGTCCCGAGATCTACGGCGAGCTGCTCAAGAGCAAGATCGCCAAGCACGGGGCGACCTGCTGGCTGGTCAATACCGGCTGGACGGGCGGCGCCTTCGGCGAGGGGTCGCGGATGCCGATCAAGTCGACGCGCGCGCTCCTGGCCGCGGCGCTCGACGGCTCGCTCGACCGGGCGAAGTTCCGCAAGGACCCGAATTTCGGCTTCGACGTGCCGGTTTCGGTGCCGGGGGTGCCCGACCTGTTGCTGAACCCGCGCCGGACCTGGGACGACCCGGCCGCCTACGACGCCCAGGCCGCCAAGCTCGTCGCCATGTTCTCCGAGAACTTCACCCAGTACGAGGGCCATATCGACGACGACGTCCGGGCCATCGCCCTGGGCTGAGGGGCCCCGGTCGCGGTCGCACGGCCGGAACATTCGGGGGAAGCCCGGCCTTTCACATGGGGCCCCCGCGCCCGCGACAAGATCAGGGAACCTAGCCGATGAAGCTGACCGCGACGACACGGACGCTCTTGCTGTCCACTGCCCTCACCCTGCCGCTGGCCGCCGCGGCCGTGGCGCAGACGATCGAGATCGACCCCGAGCGGCTGGCCGAGAAGAGCCAGGAATGCCAATCGCTCGGCGAGGCGATCCAGGCGGCCGAACAGCCGATCGAGGCGGTCGAGCCGCAGGCGCTGGTCACCGCGATCAACGACGACGTGGCCGAGGATTGTTCCTCCTTCGCCGAGCAGCTCGGGGGCGCGGCCCCCGAGGGCGGCGAGCAACCCGCGAGCGACGGCGGGTCGGAGGAGGCGCAGCCCTCCGCCGAGGGCGAGCAGACCGCGCCGGAAGAGGGCGCATCCTCCGGGAGCGACCAGGCACGGGAGTCCGGCGCCGCGCCGGCCGATCAGGCCCCGCCCGCCGAGGAGCAGAGCGCCTCCGACGCGCCCGCAGGGGAGCAGGATCAGCCAGCCTCGGACCCGGAGCAATCCTCCGGCCAGGAGGCGCAGCAATCGGGCGAGCCGCAGGCGCAGCCCGCCGAGCAGCCCGCATCCGAGCAGGCCTCCGGCGACGCGCAGGCGCCCTCCGATCAAGCGTCCGATCAAACGTCCGACCAGGCATCCGGCGAGGCGCAATCGGACAGCGCGGAGGCCGCCGCCGACACGACGGCGAGCGAGGACATCCCGATCCGCGCCCAGGCCTCGGTGCCCGATCCCGAGGTCTCGGTCGAAGTTCCGGCCCCCAGCGTCACCGTCATGCCGGCCCAACCGCAGGTCTCGGTCCAGGAACAGGCCCCCGAGATCGAGGTCGAGCAGGCCCGGCCCTCGGTGTCGGTCGAGATCCCCGAGATCGTGGTCCGGGTCGAGATCCCGGCGCCCAAGGTCTATATCCTGGCCGCCGATCCGCAGGTCGATGTCTCCACCGACGATCCCCAGGTCGAGGTGCAGCAGGGCGAACCGAGCGTCAGCGTGACCCAGGCCGAGCCGACGGTCGACCTTCTGGTCGGCGACGAGAGCGGCGAGCCGGCCGCGCAGGCGGGCGGATCGGACGGTTCGGGCGGCGGCCAGGCCGCGTCCGGCTCCGGTTTGGATGCCGGCGGCAACGTGACCACCAGCACTGCCGAACCCAATGTCGAGATCGGCCAGCCGGAGGGCGAGCCGCAGATCGACGTGTCCCGGGCGGAACCGAGCCTGACCTACCAGGGCGGCGATCCGGAGATCACGGTGTCGATGCCCGAGCAACCCACGGTGGAGGTGTCGCAAGGCGGCGAGGCGAGCGTGACCTACGAAACCGCCGAGGAGCGCGAGCAGCGCCGCGCCCAGCAGCAATCGGGCGACCAGGCCCAGTCCGGCGACCAGGCCCAGGCCGCGCAGCCCGAGGCGCAATCCTCCGGATCCGGGGGGCAATCCGCCGAATCGCAGTCGGAGCAGTCCGGCGGTCAGCAATCCCAGGGCGGCGACCAAGGGCAATCCCAAGGCCAGTCCGAGGAGCAATCCCAGGCCCAGTCCGAGGAGCAGCCCAGCGACCAGGCCGGGGGTCAGCCCGAGGCGCAACCGGGCGGAGAGGAAGCGCAACAGGATGCCGGCTCCGCGCTGGCCGGCCAGGCCATGGCCGTCGCCGACCTCATGGAGATGGAGATCGTGACCGGCGAGGGCGACAATCTCGGCACCCCCGACGCGGTGATCGAGCGCAACGGCGCCCCGGCGCTCGTCGTGTCCTCGGGCGGCTTCCTCGGCATCGGCGACACCCAGGTCCCGGTGAACCTGTCGGACGTGACGGTCAACGGCGAGCAGCTGATGCTGAACCAGCTAACCGATCAGCAGATCCAGCAGATGCAGGATTTCGAGTTCGACGAATCCGCCGCGCTTCCCGATGACCGGGAGGTCCAGGTCGGCGGCAACTGATCCGGACCGGATCGACCGGCGGGGGCGCGCCGTTGCGCCCCCGTCACCCCCACAGGCCGCGGCGGATCAGGTTGACCGCCGCCACCGTCAGGACCGCGAGCGTCAGGCGCCGCAACCATACCGGATCGAGCCGGTCGCCGAAGCGGAACCCCATCCACATGCCCAGTCCCGCCGGCACCAGCAGCATGAGCGAGAACGGCACCGTGTCGCGGTTCAGAAGGCCCGACGCGGCATGGCCGGCCACCAGCATCACCGATCCGGTGAAATAGACCACGCCCTGCACCGCCAGCTGCCGCTCGCGGCCGACCTCCAGCGCCATCAGGTAGAGCACCGTCGGCGGCCCCCAGATCCCGCCGATCCCGCCGGTCGTGCCGGCGAGCGCCCCGATGGCGAGGTCGCAGACCCGCCGCCGCCGCGGCGGGACGGTGAAGCGCAGTCCCGCCAGCTGCACCAGGGCCAGGAGAAGCACCGGGACGCCCACGGCCAGATAGATCGTCCGCGCGGGAATCGCCGCCAGCGCCTGCGCCACGACGAAGACCATCACGCACACCGCCGCGACGAACAGGCGGAAATCGACCGCGGCGGAAATCGCCTCCGCCCGGCCGGCCCGCGCGACCAGCAGCAGGTTCGACGCGAAGGTCGGGATCACCAGCCCCGCGATCGCCAGGCGCGGCTCCAGCATCAGGGACAGGCCCGAAATCAGGATCAGGGGCATTGCGAAGCCCACCGCGCCCTTCACGAACCCGGCGACGAGCGCCACCCCGCAGGCGGCGGCCAGCAATTCCGGCGTGAGCGACTCGAATCCCATGCCCGATGCCATATCCCACTCTGCGCGCGGCGCCAGCCCGGATCGCCTGCGCCATATTCGTACAAGGCCGCCCCTGTTCGTGAAATCATCTTGCGGCCCTGCGCCACAGGCGATAGGCCACCCTTCGCAGACGCAGCAAAGGAGCCCTCCATGCCCCATGACGGACAGGATCTGACGACGACCCGCCCCGCCACGCAGGTCATGGACGACCTTCTGGCGCTGACCGCGCGGGCGGTTCCGGCGGTCGAGGCGCTGCAGGACCAGGCCGTGGCGGCGCTGCGCGGGGCGGTCCTGTCGGAGGGGCGGATCTCGGCGGCGGCGGTGGAGGCGAACCAGCACGCGGCCCACGGCCTCGCCTGGCTGGCCACCTATGCCGAGGCGCTGCGGCAATTGCAATCCTGGGCCGAGCGGCTCGACCGGGACGGGCAGTTCGGCGAGATCGAGCAGCTGTTGCACCAGATCGCGTTCGGCGAATATCTCGCCCAGGTCGCGGGCGGCATCCCCATGAGCCAGACGGAGGTCGTCCGCCTGCGGGATCTGGGGCTCGATCCGGACGCCCTCGGCTGCGAGGCGACCCGGGCGCTCATCGCGCGCGGCAACACCCAGGCCGCCCGGAGCCGCCTCGTCGCGCTGATGCAGGAACGCGCGGCCGAGATCACGGTCGGTCGCTCCGGGCTCGACGACGAATTGGAGATGGTGCGCGAGCAGTTCCGCCGCTTCGCCGTCGACAAGGTGGAGCCCCACGCCCATGGCTGGCATCTGGACGACGCGCTGATCCCGATGGACGTGATCTCGGAGATGTCCGGGCTGGGCGTGTTCGGGCTCACCATCCCCGAGGAATACGGCGGGTTCGGCCTGTCGAAGGCGGCGATGTGCGTCGTCTCGGAGGAGTTGAGCCGCGGCTATATCGGCGTCGGCTCCCTCGGCACCCGGTCCGAGATCGCCGCCGAGCTGATCCTGTGCGGCGGCACCGAGGCGCAGAAGGCGCGGTGGCTGCCCAAGATCGCCAGCGGCGAGATCCTGCCCACCGCCGTCTTCACCGAGCCAAATACCGGCTCCGACCTCGGGGCGCTGCGGACCCGCGCCGTCCGGGACGGCGACGATTGGTCGGTCACCGGCAACAAGACATGGATCACGCATGCCTCGCGCGCGCATGTGATGACGCTGCTGGCCCGCACCGATCCGTCGACGACGGACTATTCCGGGTTGTCGATGTTTCTGGCCGAGAAGACCCCCGGCACCGATGACGCGCCCTTTCCCGACGACGGGATCACCGGCGGCGAGATCGAGGTCCTGGGCTATCGCGGCATGAAGGAATACGAACTGGCCTTCGACGGCTTCGCGGTGAAGGGCGAGAACCTTCTCGGCGGCGAGGAGGGGCGCGGCTTCAAGCAGCTGATGGAGACGTTCGAGAGCGCGCGCATCCAGACCGCCGCCCGCGCCATCGGCGTCGCGCAATCCGCGCTCGATGCCGCGATGCGCTACGCCCAGGACCGCAAGCAGTTCGGCAAGCCGCTGATCGACTTCCCCCGCGTCTCGGGCAAGCTCGCCCTCATGGCGGTGGAGATCATGGCCGCGCGCCAGCTCACCTATTTCTCCGCCGCGCAGAAGGATAACGGCCGCCGGTGCGACCTGGAGGCGGGAATGGCCAAGCTCCTGGGCGCGCGGGTCGCCTGGTCGGCGGCCGATAACGGGTTGCAGATCCATGGCGGCAACGGCTTCGCGATGGAATACCCGATCAGCCGCATCCTGTGCGACGCGCGGATCCTCAACATCTTCGAGGGCGCGGCCGAGATCCAGGCCCAGGTCATCGCCCGGAGGCTGCTGGGCTGAGGGCGCGATGCCGCCGCGCGGGCGCGCGCTAGTCGATGACCTCGTCGGCGGCGACGCCCCAGAGCGCCCGCTTCTCGGCCCAGCCGCGATATCCGTCCTTGCGCAGGCGGCACCAATCTGGCCGGCATTCCTCCACCCGCGCGACGACGCCGCGCCGGGCCTTCGCCAGGACCCCGGCATCGGGGTCGGGGGAGCGCCTGAGCGCCACCTCGTCGGCCTCGACCAGCACCGTGCGCGTACCCGACAGGAGGGCGTAATGCATCCACCCCCCCTGCCCGTCGCGATCCTCGACCCGGCGCCAGTGGCCGTATTCGGCCGTCACCTTCAACGGCAGGTCCCGGCGCCGATAGACCCAGTCGATGCGGTGCCCCAGGGACGGGCCGCGCCGCACGTTCCCGGTCGAGGATTTGAGCGACACGAAGCGCGGCAGCGGCAGGTTCGTCACCTCGCCGCGAACGGTCTCGGCCGCGGGTGCCGCCGCACCGCCCAGGCCCACCGCGAGAGCCAGTGCCAGAACTATCGTCGATCTTGCCATATGCCCGTCCGTTGCCCGCGCGGCCCGTCTGCCGCGGGCCTTCGGGACATCGGCTTGTACCGTGCCCCATTCCCCGTCAACCTGCGCCAAACCGCGCCCGAAGAAAACTGTCCAAGGAGGATCCGATGCCGGCCGATCGCCTGAGTGTTGTCGTCACGCGACGCCTGCCCGCCGCTGTCGAGGCGCGGCTGGGCGAGCTGTTCGACGCCGAGCTGCGCGACAGCGACGCGCCGATGTCGCGCGACGAACTGATCGATGCGGTCGGGCGGGCGGATGTCCTCGTGCCGAGCATCACCGACCGGATCGACGCGCAGCTGCTCGCCCGGGCCGGCGAGCGGTTGAAGCTGATCGCCCAGTTCGGGGCCGGCGTCGACAATATCGACGTGGCCACGGCGCGGCAGCGGGGCATCCTGGTCTCGAACACCTCCGGGGTCACGGTGGACGACACCGCCGACATGAGCATGGCCCTGATCCTGGCGGTGACCCGCCGCCTGCCCGAGGGGCTGGCGACGATGCAGGCCGGCGACTGGGCCGGCTGGTCCCCGACCGCGTTCCTGGGCGGCCGCATCGCCGGGCGGCGGATCGGCATCCTGGGGATGGGGCGGATCGGCCAGGCGGTGGCGCGGCGGGCGCGGGCCTTCGGGATGGAGGTCCATTACCACAACCGCCGCCCGGTCCGGCCGCAGGTCGCCGAGGCGCTCGGCGCCACCTACCACGACAGCCTGGACCACATGATCACCAGGATGGACGTGATCAGCGTGAACTGCCCGCACACGCCCTCCACCTTCCACCTCCTCAACGCCCGCCGCATCGCGCTGATGAAGGCCAGCGCGGTGGTGGTGAACACCTCCCGCGGGGAGGTCATCGACGAGAACGCCCTCGCCCGCGCCCTCGAACAGGGGCGGATCGCCGGGGCCGGGCTCGACGTGTTCGAACACGGGACCGAGATCCATCCGAAGCTGCGCGCGCTGCCGAACGTCGTCCTTCTGCCCCACATGGGATCGGCGACCGTCGAGGGGCGGCAAGAGATGGGCGAGAAGGTGATCATCAACATCAAGACCTTCGCCGACGGCCATCGCCCGCCGGACCAGGTGGTGCCGGCCGACCTGTGACGGTCAGGCGCCGGGCCGGTCGATATCCGTGATCGAGCAGAGCACGGCATAGGCCAGCCCGGCGGCGTTCTCGACCCGGCGCAGGCGCACCCGGACATGCTGCGGCACGGACTGGGCGTCGCGGTCGACATAGGTATAGTCCTGCGGTCGCCCCGCCATGGCGAGATCCAGCCGCTGCCGCTCCCGGTTCTGGCGGTGCCCGCAGCCGATCACCTCCATCACGTGCTTGCCCAGCATCTTGCCGGGGGTGGTGCGGTTGAAATCGGCGGCCGGCCCGCTGACGGCGAGATAGCGGTTGTCGGCCCCGATCGCGGAAAGCCGCGCGGAACTGCGGGTGACGAACCGCGCCAGGTCGTCGATGTCGCTCGTCTCCGGCAGGCTGTCGGTCTGCGGCCGCAGCCGGAAGGTCGGCGCGCGCAGCGCCGGCAGCGTGTCCTTCAGCGCCAGCAACTCGGCCACGCGGTTGAACGCCTCCGAGGCGCCGATGGCGCCGTCCACCCGCCGGCGCGCGAAGAAGTCGAGCATCTCGTCCACCTCGTTGCGGCTGGCGGGCCGATGGCGATCGATCCGCGCGAGCAGGTCGTCGGATTTTCGGAACAGGGCCGCGTGCAGGCGTGTCGAGCCGTCATGTCGGAGCGCCGCCTTCAGCTGCGCCTCGCACATGCGAAACATGGCCGCGAGCTCTGAAAACGGGGTCGTATGCGCCATGACTAGAGACCAATCAAATAAAATTCGTCGAAGCGATGTTTCCCTGCGAAGGGGGTCAATCGCAAGGAAAACGAGGTGCGACCAAAGACTTATAAATTTTTTAGAAACAATCTTAGCGATAGCGCAGTCGGTTTTTCGACCCGGAAAACATTAGCGGAATTCATTTCCCTATCGCACCGCGACATTTCGGCGGATCGGGATACGGTCCTCCGCCGAATTGCGGATCGTTTACCGAATCTGTCGGGATTCGCTCCCTGCGCGATTCCCCCGGGGGCCGTGGCCCTCATTCCTGCCGATAGACGTGATCCTCGCCGGGAAAGTTCCGCGCCCGGACCTCATCGGCATAGGTGGAGACCGCGCGCTCGATCTCCTCCCCCAGGCGGCCATAGACCTTGACGAACCGGGGCGGACGCTCGCCCAGGCCCAGCATGTCCTCCAGGACCAGGATCTGCCCGTCGCAATCCGGCGAGGCGCCGATCCCGATCGTCGGGATCTCCACCGCCTCGGTGATCCGCCGGGCCAGCGGCTCGACCACCCCCTCGACGACCACCGCGAAGGCGCCGGCCCCGGCCACCGCGCGGGCATCCTCCACATGCGCGTCCCAGGTGTCGCTGTCGCGCCCCTGGGTCTTGAAGCCGCCCATCACGTGGCTCGATTGCGGGGTCAGGCCGATATGCGCCATGACCGGCACGCCCCGCTCGGTCAGGAAGCGGATCGTCTCGGCCATGCGCGCGCCCCCTTCGAGCTTCACCGCGCCGCACTGGGTCTCCTTCATGATCCGCGCGGCGTTGCGGAACGCGATGCCGGGGCTCTCCTCGTAGCTGCCGAAGGGCATGTCGACGACGATCAGCGCGCGCCGCGTCCCCCGCACCACCGCCCGGCCGTGCATGATCATCAGCTCCATCGAGACGCCGAGCGTCGTCTCCATGCCGTGCATGACCATGCCCAGACTGTCCCCCACCAGGATGAAGTCGGCATGGCGGTCCACGATGGCCGCGGTATGGGCGTGATAGGAAGTGAGCGAAACGATCGGCGCGCCGCCCTTGCGCCCCGCGATCTGCGGAACGGTGACGCGGCGGACGGGTTTCTCGGTGCTCATGCGGCCTCCTTGGGGATCGCGACCATGTTGTCGATGAGTAGCACGTCGCCGAAACGCACGGCCAGCAGCATCACGACCGCGCGGTCCGGCGTGCCGCGCAGGGGCTGCAGCGTCGCGGCATCGCGCAGATCGACCGATTGCACCTGGGCGTCCCGGGCCTCCTCCAGGCGGCGCCGGACGCGCTCGCCGGCCGCCGTGACCCCCTCCCCCGCCTCGATCGCGGCGCGCCCGACCTCCAGCGCGGCGTGAAGGACGGGCGCGGCCCGCCGGTGATCCTCGCTCAGGCGGACATTGCGGGACGACATGGCCAGGCCGTCCGCCTCGCGCACGATCTCCACCCCTTCGACCCGCACCGGCATGTCGAGATCGCGCGCCACGCGCCGGATGACGCGAAGCTGCTGGTAATCCTTCTCCCCGAAGAAGGCGGCATCCGGCCCCACGATGTTGAACAGCTTGGTCACGATGGTCGCCACGCCCGCGAAATGGCCAGGCCGAAGGCGCCCGATCAGGATGCGCGACAGCCGCGCGGGCTCCACCACCGTCTCGGCGTCCTCGGGATAGATCTCCGCCGCGTCGGGCAGGAAGACCGCGTCGACGCCGGCGTCGCGCAGCATGGCGAGGTCCCGGTCGGTGTCGCGCGGATAGGCCTCGTAATCCTCGCCCGGCCCGAACTGCGTCGGGTTGACGAAGATCGACACCACCACCCGGTCGCATTCCGCCCGCGCCCGCTCCACCAGCGCCATGTGGCCGCCATGCAGGAACCCCATCGTCGGCACCAGCCCGATCGTGGCGCCGTCGCGCGCCAGCCCGGCCCGGGTGGCGCGCATGTCCGACTTCGTGCGGTGGATGTCCATCACCGATCCTCCATCCTTGCCGGCCTCCTCCTAACCCTCCCGGGCGATGCCGCCAAGCAAGCGACGCGGCCGGTTGACAGCGTCTCGGCGATCGCTGTAAGGCGCCCGTCATTGGTGTTGGTGGCCCCCGCAAGGGGATGCCTGTCGGCTGCGGGGACAGAGCCCCGCGGCAAAGGACAACGCCCTTCCACATCGCGAAGGAGATCAGACGGTGACCAAACGCACCTCTGCCAAGTACAAGATCGACCGCCGCATGGGCGAGAACATCTGGGGCCGCCCGAAATCCCCGGTGAACCGCCGCGAATACGGCCCCGGCGAGCACGGCCAGCGCCGCAAGGGCAAGATGTCCGATTTCGGCCTGCAGCTGCGCGCCAAGCAGAAGCTGAAGGGCTATTACGGCGACATGACCGAGCGCCAGTTCCGCCGCATCTACGCCGAGGCCGAGCGGCGCCGCGGCGATACCGGCGAGATCCTGATCGGCCTGCTGGAGCGGCGCCTCGACGCCGTGGTCTACCGCGCCAAGTTCGTGGCGACCGTCTGGGCGGCGCGGCAATTCGTGAACCACGGCCACGTGACGGTGAACGGCAAGCGCGTCAACATTCCGTCCTACCAGGTCAGGGAAGGCGACGTGATCGAGGTGCGGCAGAAATCCAAGCAGCTCGTCAGCGTGCTGGAGGCCGTGCAGCTGCCCGAGCGCGACGTGCCCGACTATCTCGACGTGGACCATTCCAAGATGACCGCGACCTTCACGCGGACGCCGGCCCTGGGCGACGTGCCCTACCCGGTCCAGATGGAACCGAACCTGGTCATCGAGTTCTACGCCCAGAACTGATCCGGCGACGGAACCCGCGATCCACGCCCGGCCCCTGCGGCCGGGCGTTTTCGTTGCGGCCCCGGCCATCCCGTATTGAGAACAAAATAGGAACTCTGTACCCTGGGGCGCATGACGCCCCTTGCCGCCCAGCTTCGGCCGCCGCACCGGTCGCGGACCGCCCGCCCCCTCCTTCCGGTGATCCCGGGGATGGAGATCGCCCCCGGCCGGACGCACGAGATCTGCGGTGGCGCCCGGCGGCATCTCGCCCTCCGGGTCGCCACGGCGGCGGCCGGTCCCGTGGTCTGGATCGCGCCCGAGCGGACGGCCGTCCGGCCCTGCCCGGCGGGCATGGTGCCCTGGCTCGATCCGGGCCGGCTGCTGCACGTGTCCCCGCAGAGGACGCGCGACCTGCTCTGGGCGGCCGAGCAGGTGCTGCGGTCCGGCGCGGTGCCGCTCGTCGTCGCCGACCTGGAGGCGCCGCCGGGACTGACCGCCGTGCGGCGCCTGCACCTGGCCGCCGAAGCCGGCGGGGCGCAGGCCCGCCGCCCGCCCATCGCCCTGATCCTCACCCCCGAGGGGGCCGCCCCCGGGATCGAGACGCGCTGGTCCGCCCGCCCGGCCGCGCGGTCCGGCGCCCCCGGCTGGCGCGTGGCCCTGCTCCGGGCCCGCGACCGCCCCCCGGCGGAATGGTGGAGCGACCTGGCGCTGCCCCACGCGCGGCTGGAACTCGCCGGTGGCTCGGTCTAAGAGGCCGCGACACGGACAAGAGGAAAGGGCCCAGTCACATGGACCGCGTGCTGATCACCTCGGCGATCCCCTATATCAACGGGGTCAAGCATCTGGGGAACCTGGTGGGCAGCCAGTTGCCGGCCGACCTCTATGCCCGCTACCGGCGCGGGCGCGGCGACGAGGTGCTGTTCCTCTGCGCCACCGACGAGCACGGCACCCCGGCCGAACTGGCCGCCGCCAAGGCCGGCAAGCCCGTCGCGGAATACTGCGCCGAGATGTGGCAGGTGCAGAAGGACCTCTCCGACGGGTTCCGCCTGTCCTTCGACCGGTTCGGCCGGTCCTCCTCGCCCCAGAACCGGGCCCTGACCCAGCATTTCGCCGGCCGCCTGGACGCGGCCGGACTGATCGAGGAACGGTCCGAGACGCAGATCTACTCCGCCGTCGACGGCCGCTTCCTGCCCGACCGCTACATCGAGGGCACCTGCCCGAATTGCGGCTACGACAAGGCCCGGGGCGACCAGTGCGAGAATTGCACCAAGCCGCTCGACCCCACCGACCTGATCGACCCGCGCTCCGCGATCTCGGGCTCCACCGAGCTGGAGCCGCGCGAGACCAAGCACCTCTACCTGCGCCAATCCGCCATGGCCGACCGGCTGCGCGACTGGATCACCACGCGCGCCGACTGGCCCGCGCTCACCACCTCCATCGCGCTCAAATGGCTCGACGAGGGGCTGCGCGACCGCGGCATCACCCGCGATCTCGACTGGGGCGTGCCGGTGAAGAAGGGCGACGCGGACTGGCCCGGCATGGAGGGCAAGGTCTTCTACGTGTGGTTCGACGCGCCGATCGAATACATCGCCTGCGCCCGGGAATGGGCCGACGCCACGGGCCGGAGCGAGGCCGACTGGCAGCGCTGGTGGCGCACCGAGCACGGCGCGGACGACGTGCGCTACGTCCAGTTCATGGGCAAGGACAACGTGCCCTTCCACACCCTGTCCTTCCCCGTCACGATCATGGGCGCCAATTCCACCGGCGAGGATTGGAAGCTCGTCGACTACATCAAGTCGTTCAACTACCTGAACTACCAGGGCGGGCAATTCTCCACCAGCCAGGGCCGCGGCGTCTTCATGGACCAGGCGCTGGAAATCCTGCCGGCCGATTACTGGCGCTGGTACCTGCTGAGGAACGCCCCCGAGGGCAGCGACGCGGAGTTCACGTGGGAGACGTTCCAGGCCGCCTCCAACCGCGACCTGGCCGACGTTCTGGGCAATTTCGTCAGCCGCGTGACCAAGTTCTGCCGCTCGAAATTCGGCGAGGAGGTGCCCGCGGGCGGCGCCTACGGCCCCGCCGAGGCGGCCGTGACGGCCGATCTGGAGCGCCGCGTGCGCGCCTTCGAGGCGCACATGGACGCGATCGAGATCCGCAAGGCCGCGGCCGAGCTGCGCGCGATCTGGGCGGTGGGCAACGAATACCTGCAATCCGCCGCGCCCTGGGCCGCCTTCAAGGAGGACCCCGACCGGGCGGCCGCGATCATCCGCCTGTCGCTGAACCTGGTCCGGCTCTACGGTATCCTGTCGGCCCCGTTCGTCCCCGACGCGGCGGCGGCGATGCGCGACGCGCTCGGCACCGACGCCGACTGGCCCGGCGACATCGCCGCGGCGCTGGAGCGCCTGCCCGCCGGCCACCCCTTCGCCGTGCCCGACAACCTCTTCGCCAAGATCACCGATGCGGAGCGCGAGGAATGGGCCGCCCGGTTCGCCGGCACCCGGGCCTGACGGCGCAAGCGGGGCCTTGAAACGACGAGGGCCCGCCGCGGCGGACCCTCGGGTCACCCGGCCGCGCTCCCTACAGGGCGCGGCCGTCCGGCGTCCGGCCTAAAGCTTCTGCAGCAGCGCGTTGACCGATTCCTTGGCGTCGCCGTAATACATCCGCGTGTTCTCCCTGAAGAAGAGCGGGTTCTCGATCCCGGAATAGCCGGTGCCCTGGCCGCGCTTGGAGACGATCACGTGCCGCGCCTCCCAGACATGGAGGACGGGCATCCCGGCGATGGGCGAGTTCGGGTCTTCCTGGGCAGACGGGTTCACGATGTCGTTCGCCCCGATGATGATCACCACGTCCGTCTCGGAGAAGTCGTCGTTGATCTCCTCCAGTTCCAGGACGAGGTCGTAGGGCACTTTCGCCTCGGCCAGGAGCACGTTCATGTGCCCCGGCATCCGGCCCGCGACCGGATGGATGGCGAAGCGCACGGTCTTGCCCTTGGAGCGCAGCTTCTGCGTCAATTCGCTGACCGCCTGCTGGGCCTGCGCGACCGCCATGCCGTAGCCCGGCGCGATGACGACGCTGTCGGCCTCCTCCAGCAGCTCGGTCACCTCGTCGGCCTGGATCGGGGATTGCTCGCCCTCGATCTCCTGGCCGCCCGATTGCTGCTGTCCGCCGAAGCCGCCCAGGATCACGCTGACGAAGGAGCGGTTCATCCCCTTGCACATGATGTAGCTCAGGATCGCGCCCGACGAGCCGACGAGCGCCCCGGTGACGATCAGCAGGTCGTTCGACAGCGTGAAGCCGATCGCGGCCGCGGCCCAGCCGGAATAGGAGTTCAGCATCGACACCACCACGGGCATGTCGGCCCCGCCGATCCCGTTGATCAGGTGATAGCCGATGAAGCCCGCGACCAGCGCCATGAGCAGGATCGTCCAGATCCCCGCGCCGCCGAAATAGAGGATGCCCAGCACGATGCAGAGCGCCGCCGCGGCCGCGTTCAACAGGTGCCCGCCCGGCAGTTGCGACGGCTTGCCGTCCATCTTGCCCGACAGCTTGCCGAAGGCGACGATGGAGCCGGTGAACGTGACCGCGCCGATGAAGATGCCGAGGAAGCTCTCCACCCGCAGGATGGTGATCTCGGCGGCGTTCTTGTGCCAGAGCGTCTCCCCGAACCCGGTCAGGTCCGCCTCGGCGAGGCTCGTCCCCGCCTCCTTCATCGCCAGCACCGATCCCAGCATCAGCTCGGCGTTCAGGCCGATCAGCACCGCCGCGAGGCCCACGAACGAGTGCAGCGCCGCGACGAGCTGCGGCATCTCGGTCATCTGGACCTGCCCGGCGATGTAGATGCCGAGCCCCGCCCCGATGGCGATCGCCACGAGCAGGACGAGGATGTTCTGCACCCCCGGCCCGAAGACGGTCGCCGCGACGGCGAGGGCCATGCCCGCGATCCCGTACCAGATCGAGCGCTTGGCCGTTTCCTGGTCCTTCAGCCCGCCGAGGCTGAGGATGAACAATATGGCCGCGATGATATAGGCGGCCGCCTGGAGGCCTTCTTCGAAGAACATCTCTGTGCCTCCCTTAGGACTTCACGAACATCGACAGCATGCGGCGCGTCACCAGGAACCCGCCCACGATGTTGATGGATGCGATGGCGATGGCCACGAAGGACAGGATCACGACCAGCCAGTTGCCCGCCCCGACCTGAAGGAGCGCGCCCAGGATGATGATCCCCGACACCGCGTTCGTCACCGCCATGAGCGGGGTATGAAGGCTGTGCGCCACGCCCCAGATCACCTGGAAGCCGACGAAGCAGGCCAGCGCGAAGACGATGAGGTGGCTCATCAGCGAGGGCGGCGCGACGGTGCCGATCGCCAGCATGACGATGGCGCCCAGCGCCAGGAGGCCCACCTGCTGGCGCGTCTCGCGCTTGAAAGCGTCGAATTCCTCCTGGCGCTTTTCCTCGGCGGTCTTCTCCTTCGGCTTCTCGCTCTTCTTCTGCGTCTGCTTGGGAGAGGGGTCCTCTCGCTTGGGCGGCGGCCACGTCACCTCGCCGCCATGGGCGATGGTGGAATCGCGGATCACCCGGTCCTCCATGTCGTGGTCGAGCTTGCCGTCCTTCTCGGGCGTCAGGTCGGCCAGCATGTGGCGGATGTTGGTGGCGTAGAGGCTGGACGATTGCTTGGCCATCCGCGAGGGGAAGTCGGTATAGCCGATGATCGTCACGCCGTTCTCGGTGACGAACTTCTCGTCCTTGCGCGTCATCTTGCAATTGCCGCCCTTCTCGGCGGCGAGATCGACGATCACCGATCCGGGCTTCATCGCCTGGACCATGTCCTCGGTCCAGAGTTCCGGCGCCTCGCGGTTCGGGATCAGCGCCGTGGTGATGACGATGTCGATCTCGGGCGCCTGCGCGCGGAACAGCTCCAGCTGCTTTTCCCGGAACTCGGGGCTCGACGGCTTGGCATAGCCGCCCTCGCCCGACCCGTCGGAACTGTCCTCGAAATCGAGGAACAGGAACTCCGCGCCCATGGATTCGACCTGTTCGGCGGTTTCGGGGCGCACGTCGAAGGCCTTGACGACGGCCCCGAGCGAGGTCGCCGCGCCGATCGCGGCCAGGCCCGCGACCCCGGTCCCGACCACCAGGACCTGGGCCGGCGGCACCTTGCCGGCGGCGGTTACCTGGCCGGTCATGAAGCGGCCGAAATTGTTCGCCGCCTCGATCACGGCGCGGTAGCCGGCGATGTTGGCCATGGAGGACAGCGCGTCGAGCTTCTGCGCGCGCGAGATGCGCGGCACCATGTCCATCGCCATGAGCGTGGCGCCCTTGTCGGCCGCCTTCTTCATCAGCGCCTCGTTCTCCGCCGGATAGAAGAAGCTGATGAGCGTCTGCCCCTCGCGCAGCTTCTCGACCTCCGTCTCGGTGGGCGGGCGGACCTTGGCGATCACGTCGGCCTGTTCGAAGACCGCGTCCGCCGTGTCGACGATCTCGACCCCCGCCTCGCGATAGGCGTCGTCCGTGAAATCGGCGCGCATCCCCGCACCGGCCTCCATCAGGCATTCATGGCCGAGCTTCTGGATCTGCTGCGCCGAGGCCGGCGTCAGCGCGACCCGCGCTTCCGAGTCCTGGCTTTCCTTGACGACACCGAATTTCATCCGTCCCCCTCTCGTCTGCCTGCGAACCGGTCGATCCGGTCTATCCGGCGCAACATTGTTTCGCAAGCCGGTCCCGTCGTATCGCGGTCGCGGTCGTTGCGGTCTGCGCGTCCCCGCAGCGAGTTAATGCGCGGGACGGGAATCGCCACTCGCGCGCAACGATCGCCGGCAGAGCGGCGCCGCGGCCTTTTCCCGAAAAGCGGTTCCGTCCCGGTCGGGATGGCGGTTATGCTCCGGCGTGGTCCCGCCCCGGGCGCGTCGCGGCGGACCGGAACAGGATCGGCGGAAGAGACCCATGCAGCAGTCCAGCGACAGCGAGAGCCGCAAGCTCCTCCGGCGCCTCAGGGATGCCCTGGCTGAGGAGAGCGAGGGGCAAGAGCGGCTCGACCACATCACGTCCATCATCGCCGATTCCATGGTGACCGAAGTCTGCTCCATCTATCTCTTCCGCGATGCCGAGACGCTGGAGCTCTGTGCGACCGAGGGGTTGAAGCCCGAGGCCGTCCACCAGACGCGGCTGCGCCTCGGCGAGGGGCTGGTGGGCCGCGTCGCGCGGACGGGCAAGTACATCAACGCTGCCGACGCGCCCTCGATGCGCGGCTTCAGGTACATGCCCGAAACCGGCGAGGAGGCGTATTCCTCCCTGCTCGGCGTGCCGATCCAGCGCCTGGGCGAGAAGCTGGGCGTGCTCGTCGTCCAGTCCAAGGAAGCGCGCGAATACACCGAGGACGAGATCTACGCGCTCGAGGTCGTCGCCATGGTCCTGGCCGAGATGACCGAGCTCGGCGCCTTCGTCGGCGAGGGGGCGGCGCTGTCCGCCCGCCACCAGCACCCCGTGCTCTTCCGCGGCACGGCCGGCCAGGAGGGCACGGCGGAAGGCCATGTCTGGCTGCACGAACCCCGCGTCGTGGTCACGAACCCGATCGCCGAGGACCCCGAGCGGGAGAAGGCCCGCCTGACCGCGGCGATCGAGGATCTGCGCGTCTCGGTCGACGACATGATGAACGGCGCCGGGATGACCGCCGACAAGGACCAGCGCGAGGTGCTCGAAACCTATCGCATGTTCGCCCGCTCGCAGGGCTGGATGCGCCGCATGTGCGAGGATATCGACCGCGGCCTCTCGGCCGAGGCGGCGGTGGAGAAGGAGCAGTCGAATGCCCGGACGCGGCTCCAGAGCGCGCCGGACGTCTATATCCGCGAGCGGATGCACGATCTCGACGACCTGTCGCGGCGCCTGTTGCGCCTGCTGACCGGACAGGGGACCGAGACCGGCGCGGAGATGCCCCCGGACCCGATCCTGGTGGCGCGCAGCATCGGCCCCGGGGACCTTCTCGATTACGGCCGGTCCCTGAAGGGGATCATCCTCGAACAGGGCTCGGTCGGCAGCCACGCCGCGGTGGTCGCCCGGGCGCTGGCGATCCCCCTCGTCATCCATGCCGAGAACATCACCACCGAGGCGCTGAACGGCGATCACGTGCTCGTCGACGGCGAGAACGGCGTCGTCCACCTGCGCCCCGAGGACAACATCGTCAACGCCTTCCGCGACAAGATCGCGATGCAGGCGAAGGCCCAGGAACGCTACCGCGACCTGCGGGGCCTGCCGGCCGAGACGCTCTGCGGTGCGCGCGTGACGCTGACGATGAATGCCGGCCTGATCGCCGACCTGCCCTCGCTCGACGGCTCGGGGGCCGAGGGCGTGGGCCTGTTCCGGACCGAATTGCAGTTCCTGGCCAACCGCTCCATGCCCCGGCGGGGCGAACTCGCCCGCCTCTACGGCCGGGTGATGGACGCCGCGCACGGCAAGCCCGTCGTCTTCCGGACGCTCGATATCGGGTCGGACAAGATCCTGCCCTACATGAAGCGCCCCGAGGAGCCGAACCCGGCGCTGGGATGGCGCGCGATCCGGGTCGGGCTCGACCGCAAGGGCGTGATGAGGATGCAGCTTCAGGCACTGATCCGCGCGGCCGCGAACCGCCCGCTCTGGGTCATGTTCCCGTTCATCGTCCAGCTCGACGAGTTCCGCTGCGCCCGCGCCATGGTCGACGACGAGATCGAGCGCGAGCGGGTGCTCGGCCACGACCTTCCGACCGAGGTCCGCGTCGGCGCCATGGTCGAGACGCCGTCGATGGCGTTCTGCCCCCGCGCCTTCTACGAGGAGGCGGATTTCGTCTCCATCGGCGGCAACGACCTGAAGATGTTCTTCTTCGCCGCCGACCGCGAGAACGAGCGGGTCCGGCGGCGCTACGACACGCTCAACGTGAGCTTTCTGAACCTGCTGTCGATGATCATCGACCGATGCGCCGAAACCGGGACGCCCGTCAGCTTCTGCGGAGAGGATGCCGGCCGACCGCTCGAGGCGCTGTGCTTCGCGGCCATCGGGCTGCGGTCGCTGTCGATGCGGCCGGCCTCGATCGGCCCGGTCAAGCACCTGCTGCGCCGCGTGGACCTCGAAGAGGCGCGCGCGACCATCGACGAGGCCCGCCGCGGCGACGTGCAGAGCGTCCGCGAGGCGATGAACCAGTGGCTGACCGACAGCGTCAGCCGCGGCTGAGGCTCAGCGCACCATCTTGGGCGGCGACACGCGCAGGCGGAACTCGGTCAGCAGCACCTCGACATCGACGCCGCTGTCGCGGGCCAAGGCGCGCAGGCCGAAATAGACGCGGGCCATCTCCTGGTAGTAGCTCGTGAAGGCGTAATTCGTCGCCGCCCCCGCCGCCGCGCCGATCAGCGGCACGGTCTGGGCGGCGAGCTTCTGGCCCAGGACGGTGGCCAGCCGCGGGGCGATGCGGGCGATGATCCCGTGGATCGCCGTCCCGGTCAGCGTGATGCGCGCGGAGAGGAACGCCATGTCGGTGCCGTCGTCGCGCGCCAGCGGGCCCGCCGCCGCGAAGATCTGCAGGCAATGCGCCCGCACGACCGGATCTTCGGGATCGAAGCCCTGATCGGCGGCGATCCCCTGGATCGCGCGCAGGAGCACCGTCGTCGTCACCGGCAATTCGGCCAGGGCCGTGGGCAAGCCCCCGACGCCGCCCATCGCCCCCATCGTGCTCGTCGCCACGGTGTTGAGCCAGTCGGGCCGGTCGCGCCACCGCCCCCGGCTGTAGCGCGCGGCATCGAAGGCCACTTCGAGCGCGCGGCGGGTGGCCCGGTCCAGCCCGTCCCGGACGGTCATGGGCAGGCGGCCCAGCAGATCCTCGGCCTGCCCGCCGACGAGGCTGAGGACCTGCATGCCGACGCCGTCGGCCTGGCGGAAACGGAGCGCGAGCCTGTCGAGCTCGGCCTCGATCTCGGGAGCGAGCTGATCGCTGGGGATGGGTTCGGTTGTCATGACCCTTCAAATGGTGATGCGTGCGGGGGTTCCAAGGCCCGCGTGACCAGGCCGGAGAGGCCGTCCCAGGCACCGGGTGCCAGGGCGAGGCCGAGGACGCGGTCCGGGTTGGTGGGGGGCGGCATCTCCACCCCGTCGAGGCGGGAGAAGCCGAACCGCCCGTAATAGGGGGCGTCGCCCACCAGCATGGTGCGGACATGGCCCAGCGCGGCGGCCCGGTCCAGGCTCGACTGGATGAGATAGGCGCCCAGCCCCTCGCCCTGCCGCGTGGGGTGGACGGCCACCGGGCCGAGGAGGAGGCTCGCCGCGCCGCCCACCCGCACCGGCCAGTAGCGGATGGCGCCGCCGACGATCCCGTCCTCCCTGGAGACGAGGCACAGGGGCGCGATCGGGGGGACCCCTTCGCGCAGGCGGTAGGAGGACAGGAGCTCGCGTCCGGGCGCGAAGCTCAGGTCGAAAAGTTGTTCGACCTGCCAGTGATCTTCGGGCCGTTCCTCCACCAGCATGCGATCCGTCCCCTCGCGACTGGCGCGCCGCGTAGCACGGCCCTAGATCGTCGGCAAACGGGTGGGACCGTCGGTGCGGGTGGCGGTCCGCCGCCCCGGAATCCGGCGCCGGACCTCTGTCCGCCGAACGCCCGTCCCTTGCCGGCTTCGCGCCGGATACGGGCCGGACACGCGCCGGCCCGGCGTCACGACATCGGCGGGACGGCCCCGTCAACGCCCGCATACCAGCTCTCGCAGGAGATCCGAGATGTTCTATCGCCCCGAAGACGGCCACGGCCTGCCCCACAACCCCTTCGCCGCCATCGTCGCGCCGCGACCCATAGGCTGGATCTCCACCCGCGGATCGGACGGGTCCGAGAACCTCGCGCCCTATTCGTTCTTCAACGCGGTGGCCTACACGCCGCCGCAGGTGATCTTCTCCTCCACCAGCGCGAAGCCGGACCGGGACGGGACCAAGGACAGCGTGGCCAACATCCGCGAGATGGGGGTGTTCTGCTGCAACATCGTCTCGCGCGCGCTGGCCGAGCCGATGAACGACAGTTCGGGCGCCTATGAGCGGGGCACGGACGAGTTCGACCTGGCGGAACTCGAGCGGAAGCCGTGCGAGACCATCGACTGCTCCTACGTCGCCGCCGCGCCCGCGGTGCTCGAATGCCGGATGACGCAGATCGTCGAGCTGGCGGGCAAGGCGAACCTGATGGTGATCGGCGAGGTGACGGGCATCCGCATCCGCGACGAACATCTGGTGGACGGACGGTTCGACGTGTTGAGCTTCCACCCCGTGGCGCGGCTCGGCTACCGCGACTATGCCGCGGTGACCGAGCTGTTCCAGATGAGCCGGCCGGGGGAATAGCCCCCCGGCCGCCCGCCTTCTCAGAGCCCGGCGGCGGCGACCGCCTTGACGGTGGCATCGACGATGCGGTCGGCCTCCTCGCGGTTGAGGCTGAACGGCGGGGCGAAGCCCAGGATGTCGCCGCCCGGCATGGCGCGGCCGATGACGTGGTGCTTGGCCAGCTCGCCCACGACCTTGGCGCCGATCTTCTTCGACGGGTCGTAGAACTTGCGCCGCTCCTTGTCCTCGACGAATTCCACGGCACAGAGCATCCCCTCGCCCCGGACCTCGCCGACATGCGGGTGGTCGCCCAGCGCGTCCTGCATCCGTTCGTTGAGATAGGTGCCGACCTCGCCCGCGTTCTGCACCAGCTTCAGGTCGTCGATGAGCTGCAGGTTGGCGACGCCGGCGGCGGCCCCGATCGGGTGGGCGGAATAGGTCCAGCCATGGCCCAGAGGCCCGAACTCGTCGGTGCCCTGCTCCAGCACTTTCCACATCTTCTCGCTGACGATGGAGCCCGAGAGCGGCGCGTAGGCCGAGGTCAGCCCCTTGGCGATGGTGATGAGGTCGGGCTTCAGGCCGTAATGCTCGGAGCCGAACATGGTGCCGAGGCGCCCGAAGCCGGTCACGACCTCGTCGGCGACGAGCAGGATGTCGTGCTTCTCCAGGATCGGCTGGATCGCCTCCCAGTAGCCCGCGGGCGGGGGCACGATGCCGCCGGTGCCGAGCAGCGGCTCGGCCCAGAAGGCGGCGATGGTGTCGGCGCCCTCGCGCTCGATCATCTCCTCGAGGTCCTGCGCGCACTGGGCGACGAACTCCGCCTCGGACTGGTCGGCGTTCTCGCGCCGGTAATAGTAGGGCGCGGTCGTGTGCATGATCGGCGCCATCGGCAGGTCGAACTTCTCGTGGAAGAGCGGCAGGCCGGTGAGCGAGCCGGTCATGATCCCCGAGCCGTGATAGCCCCGCCAGCGCGAGATGATCTTCTTCTTCTCCGGGCGCCCGCGCACGTTGTTGTAGTACCAGACGAGCTTGATGTTGGTCTCGTTCGCGTCCGATCCGCCCAGGCCGTAATAGACCTTGGACATGTGACCGGGCGCGCGGTCCATGATCATCTTCGACAGGGTGATCGAGGCCTCGGTGCCGTGGCCCACATAGGCGTGGTAATAGGCCAGCTCATGCGCCTGTTTCGCGATCGCCTCGGCGATCTCGCGGCGGCCGTAGCCCACGTTGACGCAGTAGAGCCCGGCGAAGCCGTCGAGCCAGCGCTGGCCCTCCCGGTCCTCGATATGGACGCCCTCGGCGGTCTTGATGATGCGGGCGGTCGATTCGCCGCGCGCGTGCTGGGCCAGGTGCGTGGAAGGGTGCAGGAAGGTCTCCCGGTCCCACTGGTCGAGCTTGTCGTTCCTCAGTAGCTGGTTCATTGGTCTTGTCCTTTCCGACGCTCAGGCCCAGTCTCGGCAAACATATTTAATTTCCATAAATTCCTGCATGCCGAGCCTCGCGCCCTCGCGCCCCAGGCCCGACTGCTTGACGCCGCCGAAGGGGATCGGGGGGCCGGTGACCTTGGTGCGGTTCACCGCCACCATCCCGAATTGCAGGGCCCGGCTGACCCGGTAGATCCGGCGCGGATCGAGCGAGTGCAGATAGGCCACCAGCCCGTACTCGGTGGCGTTGGCGCGCGCAATCACCTCCTCCTCGGTGTCGAAGGGGGTGATGGGGGCGACCGGGCCGAACGTCTCCTCGGCCATGATCAGGGCCTCGTCGGTTACGTCCTTGAGGACCGTGGGCGCGTAGAAGAGCGGCCCGAGATCCATCCGCTCGCCGCCGCAGAGGAGGGTGGCGCCCTTTTCGAGCGCGTCGGCGACATGCTCCTCCTGCTTGGCCACCGCCTTCTCGTTCATCAGCGGGCCGATATCGGGATCGTCCATGCCGGTGCCGACGGTCAGCGCCTTCGCGGCCTCGGTGAACTTCTCGCAGAAGGCGTCGTAGACGTCGCGGTGGACGTAGATGCGGTTGGCGCCGAGGCAGTCCTGGCCCGAGGTCGCGAACTTGGCCTTGATCGTCTCGGCCACGGCCTCGTCGAGGTCGCAGTTCGGGAACACGATGACGGGGGCGTGGCCGCCGAGCTCCATCACCAGCTTCTTCACCGTCTGGGCGCTGTCGCGGTAGAGGAGGCGCCCGACCTCGGTCGAGCCGGTGAAGCTCAGGGCCCGGACGCGGCTGTCGGCGGTCCAGGGCGGCACGACGGTGGAGGCGCGGCCGGTGACCACGTTGAAGACGCCCGCGGGGATCCCGGCGCGCTCGGCCAGCTCGGCGAGCGCGAGCGCGGAGAACGGCGTCTCGTGGCTCGGATGGGAGACGACAGTGCAGCCGGCGGCGATGGCGGCGGCGGCCTTGCGCGTCAGCATGGCGGAGGGGAAGTTCCAGGGCGTGATCAGCGCGGCCACGCCCATGGGCTCCAGCCACAGTTCCACCTCGGCGTCGTGCATGTGCGAGGTGACGCCCTCGACATTCGGGCGCTTGGCCTCCTCGGCGTAGTATTCGACGAAGGACGCGGCGTACTCGATCTCGCCCCGCGCCTCGGAGACGGGCTTGCCCTGTTCGAGGACCATGATCCGCGCCAGGTCCTCCTTGTGTTCGATCATCAGGTCGAACCAGCGGCGCAGGATCGCCGAGCGCTCCTGCGGCAGGCGGTAGGACCAGCCGGGAAAGGCCGCGTGGGCGGCGTCCACGGCCGCCGCGCTGTCCTCGGCCGAGAGGCTCGCCACGTCGCCGAGCCGGTCGCCGGTCGCGGGGTCGGTCACGGCGAAGGTCTCGCCGCTGGTCGCGCCGGTCCACTTGCCGGCGATGTAGGAGAACAGGCGGACGAGGCGCTTGTCCTCGATCGCGCGGCAGGCCGACAATTCGGTCTGGGTCATGGCATGCACCTCGGTTGTCTGGATCGCGGCCATCCTGCCCCGGTCCGGGCAGAGGGCGGGTCCGTTTCCGGCCCCGCGGCGAGGCAAACCCTCTCGGCGATCGCGGCCGCGGAGAGGATTCCTCTCGATCAGGTGTCGCCGCGGGCCAGAAGCTCGAAGGGCGGGGGGGCGGGCCCCTTGACCGCCTTCGTCACGATGTAGGTGTAGTAGCGCGCCAGCCCCATGCGGCTGTCGAGCATGTCGTCGACCAGGCGCTGATAGGCGTCGATGTCCCGCGTGACGATCTGGAGCAGGTAATCGAAGCCCCCCCCCAGCCCCCAGACGGCGGTGATCTCGTCGTAATCCTGGACCGCGCGCTCGAAGGCCCGCATCCGCTCGGCGGTGTGGTCGCGCAGCTCGGCGGCGAGGAAGACGGTGACGTGGGGGGCCACCTTCTTGAGGTCGACGCGGGCGTGGTAGCTTTCGATCAGGCCGGCATCCTCGAGCCGCTTGAGCCGGTTCCAGGCCGGCGTGGGCGAGAGGCCGACGCGTTCGGCGAGCGCGGTCTTGGACATGCGCCCGTCCTCGGACAAGGCGGCGAGGATCGCGAGGTCGCGGGCGTCGAGCGCGATCACGGGCGGGCCTCCGGTCCCGGTCGGTGCGTGCGCGGCATCATCGGCCTGTCCCTCGATCCGTCCTCGCGCCAGCCATAACGCCGCCGCCGCGCCGCGCCAAGACTGGACGGCCGGCGGGGACGGGCCACCTCTTGACCCGCGTGCCGATTTGGCCTTCCCCTCGCCCAGCCCCCCTTGGAGGAACGCATGGTCCAAAGCTTCACCGACGCCGAGTTCGCCCGCCGCCTGCGCCTTGCCCGCGAGGCGATGCATGCCGAGGGCCTCGACGCGCTCTTCGTCACCAACCCCTCGAACATGAACTGGCTGACCGGCTATGACGGCTGGTCCTTCTACGTTCACCAGGGCGTGGTGATCCTGCCCGACCAGGACCCGGTCTGGTGGGGCCGGCGGATGGACGGCTTCGGCGCGCGGCGGACCGTGTGGATGGCGCGCGAGAACATCCGCGACTACACCGACGACTACATCCAGGCCGACGACCTGCACCCGATGCAGACGCTGGCCGACCTGATGAAGGAATTCGGCCTGGAGACGGCGCGGATCGGCGTCGAGAAGGAGAACTACTACTTCACCGCCAAGGCGATGGAGGTGCTGTGGGAGGAGATGCCCGACGCCACCTTCCTCGACGCGACCAACACGGTGAACTGGCAGCGCCTCGTGAAGTCGGACGAGGAACTGGACGTGATGTTCAAGGCCGGCGCGATCTCGTCCAAGATGATCCGCGGGATTATGGAGCGGATCGAGCCCGGCATGGCCAAGAACGAGCTGGTGGCCGAGATCTATCGCGACGCGATCATGGGCACCGAGGAGGCCTGGGGCGATTATCCGGCGATCGTGCCGCTGCTGCCGTCGGGACCCGACGCCTCGGCCGCGCACCTGACCTGGGACGGCCGACAGCTGCAGACGGGAGAGGCCACGTTCTTCGAGCTGGCGGGCTGCCACCGCCGCTACCACGCGCCGTTCTGCCGGACGGTCTATCTGGGCACGCCGCCGCAGGAGGTGCTGGACACCGAAAAGGCGCTGGTGGAGGGGATCGAGGCGGGGCTCGACGCCGCGCGTCCCGGCAACGTCGCCGGCGACATCGCCCGCGCCCTGAAGGCGGTGCTGCGCGCGAACGGGATCGAGCGCGACGGCCGCGTGGGCTATGCCGTGGGCCTGTCCTATCCGCCCGATTGGGGCGAGCATACCGTGTCGATCCGCGAGCGCGACCGCACCGAGCTGAAGCCGGGCATGACGTTCCACTTCATGCCCGCGCTCTGGATGGAGGATTGGGGGCTCGAGATCACCGAGAGCATCGTGATCCGCGAGAACGGCCCGGCGGAATGCCTGTGCGACTATCCCCGGAAGCTGGTGGTCAAGCCATGAGCCGCACCGACGCGGCGGTCGCGATCCTGCGCGACCTCGTCGCCTTTCCCACCGTGTCCTCGGAGCCGAACCGGGACCTCATCGCCTATGCCGCCCGGATGCTCGAGGATCTGGGCGCGCGGGTGCGGGTGCTGGAGGCCGAGGACTGGCACAAGGCCAACCTGTTCGCGACGATCGGCCCCGAGGGGGATGGCGGGATCGTCCTGTCGGGCCACAGCGACGTGGTCCCCGCCGACCCGGCGGACTGGACGTCGGACCCGTTCGCGCTCAGGGAGGAGGACGGCCTGCTCTATGCGCGCGGGGCGTGCGACATGAAGGGGTTCATCGCCTGCGCGCTCGCCACCGCGCCGCTCTATGCCGAGGGCACGCTGTCGCGGCCGCTGCATTTCGCCTTCACCCATGACGAGGAGGTGGGCTGCCTGGGCGCCCAGGACCTGGTCCGCATCCTCAGGGAGGACGGCCTGCGCCCCGCCGCCGCGATCATCGGCGAGCCGACGATGATGCGCATCATCGAGGGGCACAAGGGCTGCTGCGAATACACCACCACCTTCCACGGGGTGGAGGGGCACGGCTCGGCGCCCGAGCGCGGCGTCTCGGCCACGGAATACGCGGCGCGCTTCATGATGCGCCTGCTGGAGCTGCGCGAGGACCTGAAGGGCCGCGCCCCGGCGGGGAGCCGCTTCGACCCGCCGCATTCCACCGTCCAGGTGGGGCGCATCGACGGCGGCGTGGCGCGCAACGTGATCGCGCGGCTCGCCAATGTCGATTGGGAGCTGCGGCCCGTCAACGCCGCCGACAAGGACCACGCGGTCCGCACGATGCGCGACTATTGCAACGACGTGCTGCTGCCGAAGATGCGCGCCGTCCACGCCGAGGCCGGGATCGAGACGACGACCATCGGCGACGTGGAGGGGCTGGAACCCGTCACCGACAACGAGGCGCGCGAGATCGCGCAGGCGCTGACCGGCGACAACCGCGCCGGGACGGTGCCGTTCGGCACCGAGGCGGGCCTGTTCCAGTCCATCGGATGCTCCGCCGTGGTCTGCGGGCCGGGATCGATCGACCAGGCCCACAAGCCCGACGAGTTCGTGTCGCGCGCGCAGATGGAGGAATGCGTGGCGATGCTCGAACGGCTGGACGACCGGCTGCGCTGATCGCCCGGGCGGACATTCCCGCTTTCGCCCGCCTGCCCCCGCGGTTACACGGAAGGCCGGTTCCGAGAGGGAGACAGGGATGGCCAATGTCGCGGTGATCGGCGCCCAGTGGGGCGACGAGGGCAAGGGCAAGATCGTCGACTGGCTGAGCGAGCGCGCCGATGTCATCGTCCGCTTTCAGGGCGGTCACAATGCCGGCCACACGCTGGTCATCGACGGCGTCACCTACAAGCTGCATGCCCTGCCCTCCGGCGTGGTGCGGCGCGGCAAGCTGTCGGTGATCGGCAACGGCGTCGTGCTCGATCCCTGGCACCTGCTGAAGGAGATCGAGACGATCCGCGCGCAGGGCGTCGAGATCACGCCCGAGACGCTGATGATCGCCGAGAACACGCCGCTGATCCTGCCGTTCCACGGCGAACTGGACCGTGCGCGGGAGAGCCAGAACTCGGTGGCCAAGATCGGCACGACGGGGCGCGGCATCGGACCGGCCTACGAGGACAAGGTCGGGCGGCGGGTGATCCGGGTGGCCGACCTGGCCGACGCGGAGACGCTGCGCCTGAGGGTCGACCGCGCGCTCGTCCACCACAACGCGGTCCGCCGCGGGCTGGGCCTGGAGGAGATCGAGGGCGAGGCGCTGATCCGCGACCTGCAGGAGGTCGCGCCGAAGATCCTGCCCTATGCGAAACCGGTCTGGCGCGAGCTGGACGCGGCCAAGCGGGCCGGCCGGCGCATCCTCTTCGAGGGCGCGCAGGGGGCGCTTCTGGACATCGATTTCGGCACCTACCCTTACGTCACCTCGTCCAACGTGATCGCCGGACAGGCCGCCACCGGATCGGGTCTTGGACCCGATGCCGTCAACTTCACCCTGGGCATCGTCAAGGCCTACACGACCCGGGTGGGCGAGGGCCCCTTCCCCACCGAGCTCGACGACGCGGACGGCGAGCGGCTGGGCGAGCGGGGGCATGAATTCGGCACCACCACGGGCCGCAAGCGGCGCTGCGGCTGGTTCGACGCCTGCCTCGTCCGGCAGACCTGCGCCACGTCGGGGATGACCGGGATCGCGCTGACCAAGCTCGACGTGCTGGACGGGTTCGAGCGGCTGAAGATCTGCGTGGGCTACGACCTGGACGGGGAGCGGCTCGACTACCTGCCGACCGCGTCCGAATCGCAGTCGCGCTGCACCCCCGTCTACGAGGAGATCGAGGGCTGGTCCGAATCGACCGAAGGGGCGCGCAGCTGGGCCGACCTGCCGGCGGGCGCGATCAAGTATGTCCGCCGGGTCGAGGAGCTGATCGGCTGTCCCGTCGCGCTCCTGTCGACGAGCCCGAAGCGCGAGGACACGATCCTCGTGACCGACCCGTTCCGGAACTGAACCGTGGCGCTGTCCCACAAGGCCAAGCGGCGCTGGTCGCTGGCGATCCTGCTGATCGGCCTGCCGGTCTGGATCGTCCTGGCGTCGAGCGTGATGACGTGGCTCGGGCGGCCGCCGATCCTGGTGGAACTCCTCGTCTACCTGGCGCTGGGGGTGATCTGGGCGCTGCCGTTCCGCGCCGTCTTTCGCGGGGTCGGGCAGGCCGGGCCGGGGGACGAGCGGGACTGAGGCGGGCCTATCCCCCCGCCGCCGCGCCGGGCCCCGGCGCCAGGCGGCCCGCGGGCGCGCGGACGCGCCGCCCCTGCCGCAGCAGCTCTGAGAGCGCGCGGGCGGCGGCCCCGCGCCCCGGTCGCCCGCCCCCGGCCAGCCGGGCCCCGGCCGCGCGGATGGCGGCGCGGGCGACGGTGCCCCCGCCGCCGGTGGACAGGGCGTGCGCCATTGCGGCGTCGAGCGCCTCGGCCAGGTCGTCCGGCGCCCGTGCCGCGCCCGCCACGCCGAGATCCGGGTCGCGGTCCGGGCCGGCGGGCGGCGGCGGCGGCGCGGCGCCCGAGGCGGCGGC
This sequence comes from uncultured Paracoccaceae bacterium, assembly GCA_947487205.1. Classification (GTDB taxonomy): domain Bacteria; phylum Pseudomonadota; class Alphaproteobacteria; order Rhodobacterales; family Rhodobacteraceae; genus Palleronia. Next base: position 42,940 of record CANKVU010000009.1, read on the forward strand.
GACCAGCGCCCTCAGATCGTCGCCCCCGGGCGCGGCCGGTTCGGGCGCGGGGCGGAGCGTCACCGTCCCCGGCCCGGTCGAGAGCGCGCATCCCGGCAGCGCCGCCAGCGCGCGGGCGACCGGCTCCGCCCCGTCCGGCCCGTCCGCCCCCTCCGCCCGCTCCAGCGTCGAGAGGACCGCCCGCATCGTGTTGAACGGGCGCGCGAAGCCCTCCACGATGCAGCTGACATCGCCGCAGGTCAGCGTGAGGATCTTGTCCGTCATCTCTTGCCTTCGTCCGGGCGCGGCGGGTGCGCGCGCATCCTGCCACCGGAATGCTGCGCGGTGGTAGACGCCGCCCCGCCCCCGCCGCTGATCGCGGCGGACGATCCCGTCCTGCTGGTGGGCGGCGGCCCGGTCACGGCGGCGGAGATCGACTGGGCGGTCGCGCGGGCCGGGCCGGTGGTGGCCGCCGATGGCGGGGCCCGGCCGCTGCTCGATCACGGAAGATGCCCGGACGCGGTCATCGGCGACATGGATTCGCTCGACCCCGGAACGCGGGCGCGCATCCCCGCGGGGCGCCTGCACCACGTCGGCGAACAGGACAGCACCGATTTCGAGAAATGCCTGCAGCGCATCCGCGCGCCGCTGATCCTGGGGCTGGGATTCCTCGGGGGGCGGACGGACCACACGCTGGCGGCTTTGTCCTGCCTGGCCCGCCGCTCCGAGCGGGGCCTGCTGTTGGGCCAGGACGCGGCGGCCTTCGCCGCGCCGGCGGGGATCGCGCTCGACCTGCGGCTGCCGGTCGGGTCGTGGCTGTCGCTGTTTCCGTTCGCGCCGGTGGCGGGGCGTTCCGAGGGGCTGCGCTGGCCCATCGACGGGATCGCCTTTGCGCCGGCGGGCCCGATCGGCACGTCGAACGCGGTGACGGGGCCGGTGCGCTTGACCTTCGACGCGCCGGGCATGATCGTCCTGCTGCCCCCCGCCGGCCGCGACGCGGCGCTGGCGGCGCTTCGTCGCTGAGGGCGGTGCCCTCCGCCATTCCCCCGCCCCCGGCCCAGCCGCGGGAATTACCACCAGAGGTCCGTCCATGCCCCCGAATCCCACCCCGTCCGACCTCGCCAAGTTCGCCGCCGCCCGGCGCGCCTGCCGCTATGTCGAGAGCGGGATGAAGGTCGGGCTGGGGACCGGGTCGACCGCGGCGTGGCTGGTCCGCTGCCTGGGGCGGATGGTGGCGGAGGACGGCCTCAGGATCACCGGCGTGCCCACGTCGCGGCAGACGGCGGACTTGGCGCGAAAGGCGGGCATCGCGATCACGGAGCTCGACGAAGCCGGCGCGCTCGACCTGACGATCGACGGCGCCGACGAGTTCGACCCCGGATTCGCGCTCATCAAGGGCGGCGGCGGCGCGCTCCTGCGGGAGAAGATCGTCGCGGCGGCCTCGGACCGCATGGTGGTCATCGCCGACGGGGACAAGGACGTGGCGACGCTCGGGGCGTTCCCGCTGCCGGTGGAGGTGATCCCGTTCGGCCTGGAGACGACCCGGCGCCACATCGCCCGCGCGCTGGCCGGGGCGGACCTCGCGGGCGCGGATGTCGCCCTGCGGATGGCGGGAGAGACGCCCTTCGTCACCGACGAGGGCAACCGCATCCTCGACCTGCATCTGGGGCGCATCGCCGATCCGCGCGCCCTGTCGGACGCGCTGAACCGCATTCCGGGCGTGGTGGAGACCGGCCTGTTCGTGGACCTGTGCGACACGGTCGTGATCGGCGCGGCGGATGGCCGCGTCACCGTGCGCGACCGCGCGACCGGCGGCGAGACGGTCGACCGGGTCGAGACCGCCGAAGCGGCCGCCCTGATCGCCTGACCGCCGCGGCGGCGGCGCGCGGGGTCAGAAGCCCAGGGTGATCTGCCGGGTGATGCCGATCCGGAGGCCGTACTGGTCGCGGTCGCCCTGCTCGACGATCGGGCTGTCGGCGGCGTCGCCCACCAGGCGGTCGTAGGTCACGGCGCCCTCGATCCCCCAGGGGCCGTCCAGGTCGTAGCGCGCCCCCACCTCGACGCCGGCGCTGAGCACGCCGCCATCCGCATCGTAGGCCTCGAAGGTGCCGCCGCTCGCCGCCGCCTCGTCGGGCGAAACGCTGAAATAGGTCGCGGCGTAATCGCCCGAGCCCAGCAGCATCCGCGGCCCGGCGGTGAAGGTCAGCCGGTCGCTGGCCTGAAGCTTGAGGTCGGCGCCCAGTTCCCCGACCAGGCTTTCATGGCCGCCGATCCCGTAGCGCACGTCGGCGAAGGCCTCGAAGAGGCGCGTGGAATATCCCACCCCGAGCCCGAGCTCGAAGGTCGCGTCCACGTCGTCGAGGCCCTCGAGCTCGGAGAAGTCGGCGTCGTCGCGCTCGCCGACATAGCGGAACGATCCGCGCAGGCCCAATCCGTAGGTCCGCTCCTCGTCCTCGTCACCGCCGAAATTCAACAGCCCGAGGTTGGCGCGGTTCAGGCGGAAGCCGAGATCGGGGCCGACCTGGTACGCGTCGGCGCCGAAATATTCCGGCGTGCTGGCCACGCCCCCCCGCAGGGTGAAGATGAGGCCGGGCCCGCCGCCCGCCGGGGCCGGCGCGGCATAGGTGGGCTGCGGGTCGGGGCCGGTCCCGTCGAGGCTCGCCGCATGCGCGCCGGCGGCAGACAGAACGGTTCCGGCAATCAGGATGAAACGGTGCACAATGCGGATCCCAGCTCGAGTACGCGGGACAGATAGCGCAGCGGGCCCCGGGAAAACAGGCATACATCGGCCGGAATCACAATTTCATGCGCTTTGCCGCCGACCTTTGCACCGATGCAACAACGGCCTATAACCGTTCCATGTTCGCCGATCTCTTCCGCCGCCTGACCGATCTCGAGCCCGGCCGGCTTCCCGACGGGGATGCCCGCATCGCCCTGACGGCGCTGCTGGTGCGGATCGCCCGCGCCGACGCCGATTATTCCGAGGCGGAGCGGCACCGGATCGACCGGGTGGTCGCCCGGCGCTACGACCTAGCCCCGGACGGTGCCGCGGCGCTGCGCGGCGAGGCCGAGGCCGCCGAGGCCGAGGCGCCCGACACCGTGCGCTTCACCCGCGCGATCAAGGACGCGGTCCCCTACGAGGAGCGCATCGGCGTGATCGAGGCGCTGTGGGACGTGGTCCTGGCCGACGGGCACCGCGACGAGGAGGAGAATTCCCTCCTGCGGATGATCGCGCCGCTCCTGGGCGTCAACGACCGCGAATCGAACCTCGCCCGCCAGAGGGTCGAGGCCCGGCACGCCTGACCGCCCGGGCATTGCAATTCGGCCGCCGGTGCGCCCTACTCCGGCCGCCCCCGTCCGACCGGAGATCCCGCCCTTGTCCGAGCCCGTCCTGCAGGTCCGCGACCTCCACAAGAGCTACGGGCAGACCGAGGTCCTGAAGGGCATCGACCTGACCGCGCCGCGGGGCCACGTCGTGTCGCTGATCGGGTCGTCCGGGTCGGGGAAATCGACGCTGCTGCGGTGCTGCAACCTGCTCGAGGACAGCCAGCGGGGCGAGATCCGCTTCGAGGGGGAGCCGGTGCGCTGGACGGGGCGGGGCCCGGACCGGCGCCCGGCCGAGCCGCGACAGGTGACGCGGATCCGCACCAACCTGTCGATGGTGTTCCAGCAGTTCAACCTGTGGGCGCACCTGACGATCCTGCAGAACGTGACCGAGGCGCCGATCCACGTCCTGAAGCGGCCCCGCCGCGACGCCGAGGAGGCGGCGCGCGCCTATCTCGACAAGGTCGGCATCGCCGACAAGGCGGACCGCTTCCCCGCCGAATTGTCGGGCGGCCAGCAGCAGCGGGCCGCCATCGCGCGGGCGCTGGCGATGGAGCCGCGCGCGCTCCTCTTCGACGAGCCGACATCGGCGCTCGACCCCGAGCTCGAACAGGAGGTGGTGCGCGTCATCAAGTCCCTGGCCGTCGAGGGGCGCACCATGATCCTCGTCACCCACGACATGGACATGGCGCGCGACTGCTCCGATCACGTGATCTTCCTCCATCGCGGGAAGATCGAGGAGGAGGGCCCGCCCGCTGCCCTGTTCGACACCCCGCAAAGCGCGCGGCTGCAAGGGTTCCTCTCCGCCGGGGCCGGCTGAGCCGCGTCTTGCCATCGGCGCCGTTTGGCTTAACGCTGCCCCGCACCGAACCGCGGCCCAACCCGAACGAGGCCGCCTCCACCGACGGGAGACACCCCTTGAGACGATTCCTCTTTGCCGCCCCCCTCGCGCTCCTGGCGGGCGCCGCCCTCGCCCAGGACACCGTGCGCCTCGGAACCGAGGGCGCCTATCCCCCGTACAACTTCCTCGACGATTCGGGCCAGATCGCCGGCTTCGAGCGCGAGCTGGGCGACGAGCTCTGCGCGCGGGCCGAGCTGACCTGCGAATGGGTGACGAACGACTGGGATTCGATCATCCCGAACCTCGTCTCGGGCAATTACGACGCGATCATCGCGGCGATGTCGATCACCCCGGAACGCGACGACGTCATCGATTTCTCGGAGAACTACACCCCGCCGCCGCCCTCCGCCTATGCCGCGCTGAGCGCGGACGCCGACCCGCTGGGCGGCGTCGTGGCCGCGCAGACCGGCACGATCCAGGCCAATCACGTGACCACCACCGAGGCCGCGCTGCTCGAATTCGCCACGCCCGAAGAGGCGATCGCCGCCGTCCGCAACGGCGAGGCCGACGCGGTGATCGCCGACAAGGACGTGCTGACCCCGCAGGTCGAAGCCTCGTCCGAGATGATGTTCGTGGGCGAGGACGTGTTCCTCGACGACGGCATCGGCATGGGCTTCCGCGAATCCGACGCCGAGCTGCGCCAGACCTTCGACGCGGCGATCCAGTCGATGAAGGAGGACGGGTCGCTGAACGCGCTGATCGCCAAGTGGCTGCCCGACAGCGAGACGTTCTGATCCGCCGGGCGGGCGGGGTCCGCGCGGCCCGGCCCGCCCCGTCACCCTTTTTCCAAATACCCACGGCCGTCCGTCCGCATCCCGCGCGGCCCGGCCCGTCCGCAGGAGCCGCCAGATCCTTCCCGCCTGTACCGATCCCGCCGGCCTCGACGGCCTCGCCTGGCTCGCCTGCTACCTCACGACGGGCAAGCACGTGGCCTTCTACGGCTCGTTCGGCACGGTGCTCCTGCTGCTGGCGGTGACGGCGCCGGCCGCGCTCCTCTTCGGCTTCGGCGGCGCGATGGCGGCGCGCTCGGCCTTCGGGCCCCTGCGCTGGGCCGGGCGGGGCTACATCGCAATCGTCCGCGGCGTGCCCGACATCGCCTTCTTCCTGTTCTTCGTCATCGCGCTCGACCAGGGGGTCGAGTACCTGCGCCACCAGGTCGCCTGCCCGGACTGGGGCGCGGCCGTGCGGCAGGGATCCGATTTCATCGTCTGCCCCGCGGCCAAGACGCCGCCGGACAATGCCGCGCAATGGGTGCACGAAGTCTATGGCTTCGGGCTCGCCGTGGTCACCTTCGCGATCGTCTTCGGGGCGTTCTGCGCCAACGTCCTGTTCGGCGCCATGCGCGCGGTGCCGCGGGCGCAGATGGAAACCGCCGCCGCCTACGGGATGACGCGTGCCCAGGCGTTCCGCCGCATCCTCGTCCCGCAGATGTGGATCTACGCGCTGCCGGGGCTGTCCAACCTCTGGATGATCCTCGTCAAGGCGACGCCGCTGCTGTTCCTGCTGGGGGTCGAGGACATCGTCTACTGGGCGCGGGAGCTCGGCGGCACCAAGACGCCCAACTTCACCGATTATCCCCATGGCGACTGGCGGATGTGGTACTTCCTCGCGCTCCTGGTCTTCTACCTGGTGCTGACGCGGGTCTCCGAGATGGTGCTCGGCCGGGTGATGCGGCGGCTGGGGCGCGGGCAGGCGCTCGGATCATGAGCTGCTGGCAGACGATCCAGGATTACGCCCTGCGCTCGGTGGGGTACGGCGAGCGGTTGTTGCCCCGGGACGATTTCACCCTCTGCCAGCAGGTGACGCTGATCGGCTCGGGGATGATCTGGAACGTCTATTTCGGGGTCGTCGCGCTCGCCTTCGGCTTCGGCCTGGCGGTGGCGGTGGCGGCGGGCAAGAGCGCGCGCTCGCGCCTCGTGCGGGGGCTTTCGGACTGGTTCGTCTTCGTCTTTCGCGGCTCGCCGCTCTTCATCCAGTTCTTCTTCGCCTATTTCGCCTTCCTGTCGCTGAAGGCGCGGGTGCCGGCGCTCGACCCGCTCACCTCGGCCTGGCTCGGCGCCCTGGTCGTGCTGTTCCTGAACACCTCGGCCTACGCGGCCGAGATCTTCCACGGGGCGCTGCGCGCGATCCCGCGCGGCGAGGTGGAGGCGGCGGCCGCCTACGGGATGACCGGCTGGACCCGGTTCCGGCGCATCGTCTTTCCGACCATGATGCGGCTGGCCTGGCCCGCCTATACCAACGAGGCGATCTTTCTCGTCCATGCCACGACGCTGGTGTTCTTCTCGGGCTTTCCGGCCCGCCAGCAGCAGGGCGACGCGCTCTATTACGCCAGCTACTTCGCCGACCGCACCTTCAATCCCTTCGTCCCCTACCCGATCCTGGCGGCGTATTTCATCCTGCTGACGCTGGCGATCATCGGCCTGTTCGGCCTGATCTCCCGCCGGCTGAACCGGCACCTTCCGGGGCAGAGGCGGCCGCGGCTGAAATTGCGCCCCACCCTTCTGCGCTAGGAAGGCGCCTCAGCCCCGCAGGACCGCGCCCGGATTCATGATGCCTTCCGGATCGAGCGCGGCCTTGATCGCCCGCATGGCGTCGAGCCGCGCGGGATCGCCGTAGCGCTCCAGCTCCGCGACCTTCAGCCGGCCGATGCCGTGCTCGGCCGAGAAGGAACCGTCGCGACCCATCACCTCGGCGTCGACGATGTCGCGCAGGCGGTCGGCCAGATGGCCGTAATCGGATCGGTCGCCGCCCCGCGGGGGAAAGAGGTTGTAGTGCAGGTTGCCGTCGCCCAGATGGCCGAAGCAGTTGATCCGCAGATCCGCCGCGACCTCCCGCAGGCGGCGACCGCAGGCGTCGAGGAAGTCGGGGATGCGGGATTGCGGCAGCGAGATGTCGTTCGACACGATCGCCCCGATGGCGCGGTTCGCCTCCGGAATGCTCTCGCGCACCGCCCAGAGGCCGCGCCTCTGCTCGCCGCTCCGGGCGATCACGCCATCAAGGGCCAGGCCCGCCCCGGACGCCTCGGAAAAGAGGCGCTCCAGCCGCGCATCGGGGTCGTCCTCGGCGCCGAGCCCGAGGTCGATCAGCACCGACCAGTCCGGCGGCTCCGCGAAGGGCTGGCGCACGCGGGCGCCGGTCTCGGAGAGGAAGCGCAGGCCCTGCCCCGAGATCAGCTCGAACCCCGAGACGCCGCCCATCTCCTGCGCCCGCGCCAGCACGTCGAGCCCCGCCTCAGGCCCCGGAACGGCGAAGAGCGCGGTGCCCTGGCGGGCGGGGCGGGGGAACAGCCGCATCGACGCGGCGGTGATGACGCCGAGCGTCCCCTCGGACCCGATCAGCAGGTTGCGGATGTCGTAGCCGGTATTGTCCTTCCTCAGGCGCTTGAGGCCCCGCATGACCGCGCCCGACGGCAGGACCGCCTCGATCCCGAGGCAGACCTCGCGCGCGGTGCCGTAGCGGATGACGTTGAGCCCGCCGGCATTGGTGGCCAGCGCGCCGCCCAGCCGCACGCTGCCCTCCGCCGCCCAGGAGAGCGGGAAGAGCCGGTCCCGCGCGGCCGCGGCGGCCTGCAGGTCGGACAGGATCGCGCCCGCTTCGGCGATCACCACGTTCTCGACCGGGTACACGCCCCGGATGCGGGCCATGCGGTCGAGCGACAGCAGGATCGGCGCGCCCTCGGGCAGGGTCTGTCCGCCCACCAGCCCGGTCCCGCCGCCGCGGGGCACCACCGCGATGCCGCGGGCGGCGGCGAACCGCACGACCGCCGCGACCTCGTCGGTCGAGCGCGGGGCGGCGACGATGCCGGCCCGGCCGCGCCACCGGCCGCGCGGCTCGTCGAGCTCGCCCGGCGCGGGCGCGCGGCACGTCCCCGGGGGCAGCGACCCCTCGAGATCCTGCAGCCAGTCGGGACTCATCGCTCCCCGAGGAAGGCCGGCTGCAGGACGACGACCGTCGGACGGTCGGGCAGCGTCCGCAGGCCCACCTCGATCGAACTGCCCTGGCGCCGGTCGATCGCGAAGCTCTCCGAGATGCCGGCGAGGAACCGTTCCAGCGTGTAGCTGCCGAACCAGTGCATCGGGATCACGATCGAGCTTTCCAGCCGTTCCAGCGTCCGGATCATCGTCGGCAGGTCGACGGTCATGCCGCCGTCGACGGCGGCCATGACCACGTCGAGCCGGCCGAGTGCCGCGTATTGCTGCGCGTCGGGCTCGTGGTGGAGATGGCCCAGATGCCCGATGCAGAGGCCCGCCACCTCGAACACGAAGATCGAGTTGCCGTATCGCTCGACACCGTCATAGGCGCGGATGTCGGTGGGGACGTTGCGGACGAACATCTCTCCCACCTCCTCGGCGTGGAGGGTGGGGGCCGCCCCGTCGCCCCACCCTTCCAGGAGGTGCGGAATCCGCGGATCGGGAGAGATCGTCCAATGCGAGGAATGGGCGTGGTTCATCGTCGCCACGTCGGGAACGAAGTCCGCCGTGCCGAGGTAGCCGTTGTAATCGGTGAGCGCCGTCGTCCCGTCGGGCGCCTGCAGCAGGAACATCGAATGGTCGATATAGGACAGCCGGACGGTGTAGTCGGGAAGCGGCGCGCGCCAATCGGCCCGGTGGAGATAGTCGATTCCGGGCGCGGATTCGGCGATGGCGATGCAATGGCTCTGCCGCTCCTGCGCCCAGAGCGGTGCCGCGACCAATGCGGCGAGGAGCGACAGGCGATGGATCATGGGCAATCCTCCTGCCCCGAGGCTACCGGCCGGCGCCCGGCCTTTCCAGTCGCGTCAGCGTGAGCTCAGCCGGCATCGGTGCGCCCGCGCCGGTCGGGGCGGAGATTGGCGTAAAGGACGTGGTTCCGCCAGCGCCCGGCGATCTGCAGGTAGCTTTGCGCCACGCCCTCGTACTTGAAGCCCGACTTTTCCAGCACGCCGCGCGAGGCCGCGTTCTCGGGCAGGCAGGCGGCTTCGACCCGGCTGAGATCGAGGCGGTGGAAGGCGTGGTGCACGAGCCCCTCTATCGCCTCGCGCATGAAGCCCTGCCGGGCGAAGGGCGCGCCGACCCAGTATCCGAGCGTCGCCGATTGCGCCGGCCCGCGGCGGATGTTGTCGAGCGTGATCGCGCCCACCAGGTCCTCGGGCCCGCGGCGGAACAGGAACAGCGGCAACGCCGTCTCGTTGCGGACCGAGCGCTGCGCCCAGTAGACCCGGTTGGTGAAGCTCTTGCGCGTCAGGTGGTCGTCGGCCCAGGTCGGCTCCCACGGTTGCAGGAACGCGGCGCTGTCGCGGCGCAGGCCCGTCCAGGCGGTGAAATCCGTATGCTGGGGCGGACGCAGCGACAGCCGATCCGTCTCGATCCGCAACCGCCTCCGACCCAGCATCGTCAGACCAGCCGCTCGCGCACTTCGTCCAGGGACGGCGCGCCCTCCACCGGGCCGTAGAGCGCCATCGCCGCGGTGTCCGAGGGCAGCCCGCCCCCGAAATCGCGCACGTCGTCGCGGGTCACGGCGTCGATCCGGGCGACCGTCTCGTCGATCTCGGGGACGCGGTTCCAGATCGAGACGAGCCGGGCCAGACGCTCGGCCCGCGCCGAGGCGCCTTCGAGCCCCATGAGGAGGCCCGCCTTCAGCTGCGCGCGGGCGCGCTCGACCTCCTCGGGGGAAATGTCGTCGGCGGCGCGCTTCATCTCGTCGACGATGACGCGGGTCAGGGCGCCGGCCTCCTCGCCCGAGGTGCCCGCATAGATCGTGAGCATCCCCGAATCGTCGTAGGAGCCGGCCTGGGCGAAGATCGAGTAGCACAGGCCGCGCCGTTCCCGGAGTTCCTGGAAGAGCCGCGACGACATGCCCCCGCCCAGGGCCATCGCGTGGATCTGGGCGGCGTAGAAGTCGGGATCGCGGTAGGCCGGCGCCTCGAATCCCAGGGTCAGGTGGGCCTGTTCCAGGTCGCGTCGCTCGCGCCGCTCGCCGCCGCGGAAGGTGGCCGCCTCGGGCGCGCGCCGCGGCTGCGGGGACAGGTGGCCGAACTGGGCCTCCGCGAAGCGGCAGATCTCGTCGTGATCGACGGCGCCCGCCGCGGCCAGGATCATCTCGCCGGGGCGATAGCGCTCGCCGACGAAGGTCGCGAGGTCGGGGCGGCCGAACCGGGAGACCCGCTCCGAGGGGCCGAGGATCGACCGGCCGAGCGGCTGGTCGGGATAGGCGGCCTCCTGCAGCCAGTCGAAGACGATGTCGTCGGGCGTGTCGGCGACCTGGCCGATCTCCTGCAGGATGACGCCGCGCTCCACCTCGATCTCGCGCTGGTCGAAGGCGGGGTTGAGGACGATGTCGGCGATCACGTCGAGCGCGAGGCCCACATCGGGTTCCAGCACCCGGGCGTAATAGGCCGTCATCTCGCGCGAGGTATAGGCGTTGATGTAGCCGCCCACATCCTCGATCGCCTCGGCGATCTGCAGGGCGGAGCGCCGCGCGGTGCCCTTGAAGGCCATGTGCTCGAGGAAATGGGCGATGCCGTTCTGCTCGGCCCGCTCGTGCCGCGCCCCGGCGGTGACCCAGATCCCGGCACTCGCCGATTTCAGCGCCGGCATGTGCTCGGTGACGACCCGGAGGCCGTTGGAGAGGGTATGGATCTGGACGCTCATGCGATGCGCTCGTCGATCAGGGATTTGAGGCGGCCCAGGTCGTTGGGCACGTCGGTAAGACGCTCGGGCCGCTCGAAAAGATCCGCCATGCGGGGGGGGAGCGCGGGGCGGTGGCCGGTCGCGGCCTCGACCGCGTCGGGAAACTTCGCCGGATGGGCGGTGGCGAGCGTCACCATCGGGCTGTCGGCGGTGATCTCGGAGGCGACCTTCACGCCCACGGCGGTGTGGGGGCAGATCGTCTGCCCGGTGCGGGCATAGGTGTCGCGGATCGTGGCGCCCGTCTCCTCCTCCGACGCGCGGCCGGAGGTGTAGATGTCGCGCAGGGCCTCCATCGCGCCCTGGCTGATCGCGAAGCCACCCTCGGCCCGCAATTCCTCCATCAGCTGGGCGACGGCGCGGCCGTCCCGGTCATAGGCCATGTAGAGGGCGCGTTCGAAGTTGGAGCTGACCTGGATGTCCATGGACGGGCTGATCGTCGGCTGCACGCCCTCCTTGCGGTGGGTGCCGGTCTGGAACGTGCGGTGCAGGATGTCGTTGCGGTTCGTGGCGATCACCAGCCGGTCGATCGGCAGGCCCATGGAGCGGGCCACGTATCCCGCGAAGATGTCGCCGAAATTGCCCGTGGGCACGGTGAACCCGACCGACCGCCCCGGCGCCCCGAGCGCGACGGCGGCGGAGAAGTAATAGACCACCTGCGCCAGAACCCGCGCCCAGTTGATCGAGTTCACCGCCGTCAGGCCGACCCGGTCGCGGAAGGCGTGGTCGTTGAACATCGCCTTCACCGCGGCCTGGCAATCGTCGAAATCGCCCTCGACGGCCAGGGCGTGGACGTTGGGCTCGACCGGCGTGGTCATCTGCCGGCGCTGCACCTCGGAGACGCGGCCCTGCGGGAAGAGGATGAAGCATTCCACGTTGTCGAGGCCGCGGAACGCCTCGATCGCCGCCGATCCGGTGTCGCCGGAGGTGGCGCCGACGATGGTGATCCGCTCGCCCCGGCGCCGCATCACGTCCTGAAACAGCTGGCCGATCAGCTGCATCGCGAAATCCTTGAAGGCCAGGGTCGGCCCGTGGAACAGTTCCAGCAGGAAATGCGACGGCGCGATCTGCACCAGGGGCGCGCGCACGTCGTGGCCGAAACCGGCATAGGCGCGCCCGATCAGGTCGCCCAGCCGCGCCTCGGACAGGCCCGTGAACGGCTGCATGACGCGGAGCGCGACCTCCTCGTAGGGGCGGCCGGCGAGGGCGGCGATGTCGGCCGGCGGCATCACCGGGATCTCGGCCGGGACGTAGAGGCCGCCGTCGCGCGCCAGGCCGGCCAGCATCGCGCCCTCGAAATCGAGCGCCGGGGCCGTGCCGCGGGTGGAATGGTACTGCATCGTCATGCCCTTCGATCCGTCCGCCCGGCCATACGCCAGCCCAGCAGGAGTGTCATCCCCGCCCAGAGCGCGGCGATGGAAAACCAGGTGATCGCGTATTGCAGGTGGTCGTTCGGGATCCCCGTGGCCGTGACCGGCAGCGCCACCACGCCCGGCAGCGGCGTCTCGACCTGCCGCGCGACGACCAGCACCGGCTCGGTCCCGAGCGCGCGCGCCATCTCGGGCACGTCGCGGGCGAACCAGATGTTGCGGTCGCGCTCGGGCGCGGGGGTGAAGCGGTCGACCTCGCGCGGCCAGTGCAGGTTGCCGGTGACGGTGAGGTGGCGGGCGGGGCGCACCGCGTCCTTCTGCGGCGTCGGGATGACGCCCAGATCCACCATGATCCGCCGGCCCGCCGTGTCGAACGGGGCGATGACCCGGTAGCCCGCGCCGGTCTGCGCGGTCGAGACGAGGACGTGCAGTTCCGCCCCCGTGGTCCGGCCGGTGACCGTGACGGGCAGGTAGCGGTCGGCCTCGGGCTCGGGCGCGGCGGGCAGGTCGACCGGCGGGGCGGAGATCCGCGCCTCGATGTCGGCGAGGAGCGCGGACTTCCATTCGAGGCGGCGCAGCTGCCAGGTGCCGAGCGCCAGGAGGAGCGCCACGCCGCCCAGCCCCAGCACCGCGAGAGAGATCCAGCGCATGGATTTCAGGCCCGTTCGAAAAAGGGCGCCTCGGGCGCCCTTTCGCGGTGGCCGATTTTTCGACGAAAAATCGTCACGCGCCCCAGATGTAGATCGACGCGAAGAGGAACAGCCAGACCACGTCGACGAAGTGCCAGTACCAGGCCGCCGCCTCGAAGCCGACATGCTTCTCGGGCGTGAAGTGGCCGGCGCGGACCCGCAGGTAGCACACGAAGAGGAAGATCGTCCCGATGATCACGTGCGCGCCGTGGAAGCCCGTCGCCATGAAGAAGTTGGCCCCGTAGATGTTGCCCGAGAAGCCGAAGGCGGCGTGGCTGTATTCGTAGGCCTGGAAGAAGGTGAAGAGTGCGCCCAGCACGACCGCGATGATGATGCCGTTGGCCAGGTCCTTGCGGTTGTTCTCGTGCACGAGCGCGTGGTGCGCCCAGGTCGCCGCGCAGCCCGAGCAGAGCAGGATCAGCGTGTTGATCAGCGGCAGGTGCCAGGGATCGAAGGTCTCGATCGACGGGGGCGGCCACTGCCCCTCGCTGAACGTCTCCATCGGATAGAGGGCGTGCTTGAAGAACGACCAGAACCACGCGGCGAAGAACATCACCTCGGACATGATGAAAAGGATGAAGCCGTAGCGCAGCCCGATCCGCACGACCGGGGCGTGGTCGCCCGCGCCCGATTCCCGGATCACGTCCCACCACCAGGCCACCATCGAATAGAGCACGATGACGAGGCCGATCGCGAACATGAAGGGCGTGATCGCCTTCATCCACAGCACCGCGCCGAACAGCATGACGAAGGCGCCGACGGCCGCCACCAGCGGGTGCAGCGACGGGGCGAGAATGTGATAATCGTGGTTCTTTTCGTGCGCCATGGCGTCCCCCGTCTGGCCGTCAGTTGGTCGAGAGGCTGGCCTGCCGGTCGTCTTCGGGCAGGTCGATCTCGTAAAAGGTATAGGACAGCGTGATGTGTTTCACGTACTTGGCGTCGCTGTCCTCGACAATGGCCGGATCGACATAGAACGACACCGGCATCTGCACCCGCTCGCCGGGCTGAAGCACCTGCTCGGTGAAGCAGAAGCAGTCGATCTTGGAGAAGAACTCCCCTGCGTAGAACGGCGCGACGTTGTAGCTCGCCTGGCCCGCGACGACGCGATCGGTGGGGTTGTAGGCCTCGTAGAAGGCCAGGCCCGTCTCGCCGATCTTCAGCTCCACCTCCCGCTGGGCGGGCTTGAATTCCCACGGCATGCCGGTTTCGGTCGTGGCGTCGAAGCGGACCTTGATCGTCCGCTCCAGCACCTCGTCCGCGCCGGCCTCGGCCACGTTGGTGGTGCCGCCATATCCCGTCACCCGGCAGAACCAGGAATAGAGCGGGACCGAGGCCCAGGCCATGCCGCCCATGAACACGACGACGGCGAGTGTGCCGAGCACGGTCTTCTGGTTGCGATCGAGCGTCATTCGGGCGCCTCCTCTCCGGGGAGCAGCTCGGGGCGCACGACGTGGTCGAAGCTCTGCGTGGCGCCGAGCTGCTGGACCTTGACCACCGTCAGGCCGAACACCACCGCGATCAGCCCGACGAGCACCAGCCCCAGGCCGACATTGCGGGACCGCCGGCGCCGGTGCAGGTCGTGTTCCACCTGGATGGCCATCAGATCACCCCCAGGGCGCGCAACGCGGCATCCGCCAGGAGCGCGCCGAAATGCAGGAACAGGTAGAGCAGCGAGAACTTGAAGACCTTCTTCTCCACCAGGTAATTGTCGGCCTCGGCCATCGCCTCGTCCCGGCGGGCGATCTGCCAGGCGCCCTTCAGGAACCACGCGTTGAGCGCCACCGCCGCGACCAGGTAGACCGGCCCGCCGATCGCCGTCACCCCGAGCCACACGGCGAAGAGCGCCAGGATCGCGGTATAGGCGAGGATGTGGCGCCGGGTCGCGCGGCGGCCGTGGGTGACGGTCAGCATCGGCACGCCGGCATCGTCGTAATCGGACCGCATGAAGAGCGCGAGCGCCCAGAAATGCGGCGGCGTCCACAGGAAGATCAGGGCGAACATCAGCACCGATTCGAGGCTGACGGAGCCGGTCGCCGCGACCCAGCCGATCATCGGGGGGAAGGCTCCGGCGGCGCCGCCGATGACGATGTTCTGCGGTGTCGTCCGCTTGAGCCACATCGAGTAGACGACGGCGTAGAAGAAGATCGTGAAGGCCAGGAGCGCGGCGGCCGCCCAGTTGGTGGCCAGGCCCAGCATCACCACCGAGAAGCCCGACAGCGCCAGGCCGACCGCCAGCGCCTCGTCGCCGGTGACCCGGCCCGACGGGACGGGCCGCCTGGAGGTGCGCCGCATCACCGCGTCGATATCGGCGTCCCACCACATGTTGAGCGCCCCGGCGGCGCCCCCGCCCACGGCGATGAACAGGATCGCGCAGAAGCCCACGAAGGGATGGAGCGCCACCGGCGCCACGAGCATCCCCACGAGGGCGGTGAAGACCACGAGCGTCATCACGCGCGGCTTCAGCAGGGCGAAGTAATCGCCGAATTGCGCCTCGCGCTCCCGGTCCAGGATGCTGATGTCGGTCATGCGCTCTCGTCCGATCGGCTCGAATGGACGGACGGGCCCCGGGGCCCGTCCGGTATCAGTTGGCCTGGTCCTCGCCCGACGGGGCCTCGTCCCCGCCCGCGGCCTCGCCCTCGACGAGGCGGGCGGCGTCGTCGCCGTCCCCCTGCCCCTCGGTCTCGTCGCCCTGCTGGGCCATCGAGGCGTCCCGCGGGGTGCCGCCGTATTCCTCGATCGCCCAGTCGAGCCAGGCCTCGTACTCCTCCTGGCTCACCACCTTGACCGTGATCGGCATGTAGGCGTGGGCGATGCCGCAAAGCTCGGAGCACTGGCCGAAATAGACGCCCTCCTCGTCGGCGCGGAACCACAATTCCGCCAGCCGGCCGGGCACCGCGTCCTGCTTCACCCCGAAGGCCGGGATGGTCCAGGAATGGATCACGTCCGCGCCGGTCACCTGCACCACGATGTCGGTGTCGACCGGAACCACCATGGCCGTGGTCGTGGCCAGCTTGAACTCGTCCTCGGAATAGCCAGCCTCCTGAAGCTGGGCGCGCACCTCGTCGGTCAGGCGGTTGTCGCCGCCCGTCGCCGGCGAGCCGATCATGTAGCTGTCGAAGCCGAAATCGTGGTCGGGATATTCGTAGCCCCAGTACCATTGGTAGCCGGTCGTCTTCACCGTCACCTCGCCTTCGGGAATCACCTGCTCCTCGAACAGCACCGGCAGCGAGAAGGCGCCGATGAAGACGAGGATCAGGATCGGGCCCAGCGTCCAGGCGATCTCGAGCGGGGTGTTGTGGGTGAAGCCCTTGGGCGTCTTGTTGCGCTTCTCGCCGTAGCGGAAGATGACGATTCCCAGGAGCGCCACGATGAACAGCGTGATCGCGGTGATGATGATGAGCACCATCCCGTCCAGCCATTGCAGGTCGTGGGCGATCGAGGTGGAGGCCGGCTGGAACCCGATCCCCCCGTCCGACGGCGCGCCGATGATCGGCAGCTCTCCGATGGGGTTGCCCTCTTCCTGCGCGAGGGCGGCCGAACCGGAGAAGAGCGTAAGGAAAGCGGGCATGAGGGTGCGAAGGCGCATCGGCTGATCCTGTTCGGCTCTGATCGGGGCGATGCGGCGCGACGCGGGGGCCGGCCCGCCCGTTGGAAAGTCGACGCTTAGAACCATATAAGCGCCGGGCAGGCAAGCGGCGGCGTTGCGGCAAACGGACGCCAACGCCGCCGCCCCCCGCGACGCCACGCCGAATCCGTCCGAGGTCCAGATGACAGATGCCCCCTTCCGACCGCTTTCCGACCGCCTGGACGAGGCGGCGGCCCGGCGCGCGCTGGCCCATGCCACGGACGGCGCCGAGGACGGCGAGCTGTTCCTGGAGCGCCGGCGCTCGGAGGCGATCACCTTCGACGACGGCCGGGTCCGCAACGCCGCCTACGACGCGACCGAGGGGTTCGGGCTGCGCTCGGTGCGCGGCGAGGTCTCGGGCTATGCCCATTCGACGGACCTGTCCGAGGCGGCGCTGCGGCGCGCGGCCGAGACCGCGCGGCTGGCCGTCGGCGATGGCGGCGGCACGATGGCCGACGGCCCGGCGCCCACGAACCGGCGCCTCTATACCGACGCCGACCCGATGGCGGACGCGGCCTTCGGGGTGAAGCTCGAGACCCTGCGCGAGATCGACGCCTTCGCGCGCGACATCGACCCGCGGGTGGTGCAGGTCACGGCGACGCTCGCCGCCTCGCTGCAGGAGATCGAGATCCTGCGCCCCGACGGACGGATCGTGCGCGACGTGCGCCCGATGACGCGCCTCAACGTGGCGGTGATCGTCGAGGAGGACGGCCGGCGCGAGCAGGGCTCGTCGGGCGGGGGCGGCCGCGGCGCGCTGCTGCCGCTGATCGACCCCGCGCACTGGAAGGGCGTGACGCGCGAGGCGCTGCGGATCGCGCTGGTGAACCTGCGCGCCGAGCCCGCGCCGGCCGGCGTGATGGACGTGGTTCTGGGCCCCGGCTGGCCCGGCATCCTGCTGCACGAGGCGATCGGCCACGGGCTGGAAGGCGATTTCAACCGCAAGCGCTCGTCGGCCTTCGCGGGGCTGATGGGCCAGCGCATCGCCGCGCCGGGGGTGACCGTGCTCGACGACGGCACGCTGCCCGACCGGCGCGGCTCCATCACCGTGGACGACGAGGGCACGCCGGGCGCGCGCAACGTCCTGATCGAGGACGGCGTGCTGGTGGGCTACATGCAGGACCGCCAGAACGCCCGCCTGATGGGCGTCGCGGCGACCGGCAACGGACGTCGCGAGAGCCATGCCCATCCGCCGATGCCGCGGATGACGAACACCTACATGACGGCGGGCACCGAGGCGCCCGAGAGCATCCTGGCCGGGCTGGAAGACGGCCTGTACGCCGTGGGCTTCGGCGGCGGGCAGGTCGACATCACCAACGGCAAGTTCGTGTTCTCGTGCACCGAGGCGTACCGGGTCCGCAACGGGGTGGTGGGCGCGCCGGTCAAGGGCGCCACGCTGATCGGGGACGGCGCCACGGCGCTGCAGAAGATCCGGGCCATCGGCACCGACATGTCCCTCGATCCGGGCATCGGCAATTGCGGCAAGGCCGGGCAATGGGTCCCGGTCGGCGTCGGGCAGCCGACGCTGATGATCGGCGGCCTGACGGTGGGCGGCGCGGCGGCGTGACGCCGCGCGGCCCCGCGGGACCGCGGGCCCGCGGAGCGGCGGATCGGCAAGAATTCGCCGGAACGTTTACCTTGCCTTAACCCTCCTTGTCCGATGGTGAACGGGCAGAGAGACGGAGCCGGCGGGTTGGAGCAGACCTCTTCCTCAATCCCCCTCACCCCACCCCGTACCAAGGAAGACTGGCTCGACTGGCTCCGTCTCCTGCGCTCCCGCCGGGTGGGTCCCGGAACCTTCTACCGATTGATGGCCGAACACGGCAGCGCCGCCGCCGCGCTCGACGCGCTGCCCGCGCTCGCGCGCCGGGCCGGGACGACGGGCTACGCCCCCTGCCCCCGCGACGTGGTCGCGGCCGAATGGGACCGCGCCGAACGCGCCGGCGCCGTGCCGGTGGCGATGGGGTCGGCCGCCTATCCCGCGCGGCTGGCCGAGATCGCCGATCCGCCCCCGATCCTGTGGACGCATGGCGACCTGGCGCTGCTGGCGCGGCCGCTCGTGGCGCTGGTGGGGGCGCGGAACGCCTCGTCGCTGGGGCTGCGGATGGCCCGCTCCCTGGCCCGCGGGCTCGGCGAGGCGGGAATCGTCACCGTCTCGGGCCTGGCGCGCGGGATCGACACGGCAGTGCACGAGGCCAGCCTGGAAAGCGGGACGGTGGCGGTGATGGCGGGCGGCGTGGACATCGTCTATCCGGCCGAGAACGCCGATCTGGCCCGGCGGATCGCGGAGGGCGGGCTGCGCCTCGGGGAACAGCCGGTCGGGCTGCGGCCCCAGGCGCGGCACTTCCCGCGCCGCAACCGCATCATCTCGGGCCTGGCGGCGGCGGTCGTCGTGGTGGAGGCCGCGGCGAAGTCGGGATCGCTGATCACGGCGCGCGACGCCGCCGATCAGGGGCGCGACGTGCTCGCGGTGCCGGGCCATCCCTTCGACCCGCGCGCCGCGGGCGCCAACATGCTGATCCGCGACGGCGCGACGCTGGTCCGGGGGCCGGGCGACGTGCTGGAGAGCCTGGCCATCGCGGCCCCCGCGCCCCGTCCCAAAGCACCCGACGCCGCCCGCGCCGGTGCGCCGCCGCCGCCCCCGCCGCATGCGCCGGCGCGCGATCCCGGGCCGCTCGACCGGCTGATCCTCGACCGTCTGGGCCCCGCGCCCACGGCCGAGGACCAGCTCATCCGCGACGTGGGGCGCCCCGCCGGGGAGGTCGCCCAGGCGCTGACCCTGCTCGAGATCGACGGCCGCGTCGCGCGGCAGCCCGGCGGCCTGCTCTGCCGGCTCGGCGGATGAGATCGCCGACGCGCCCCGATTGACAAGCCCGGCCGTCCCGACACATCTAGCCCGGTCCGCCCGAACCCATCCGAAGGGACAGCATGCCGGTCGTCGTCGTCGAATCCCCCGCCAAGGCCAAGACAATCAACAAGTATCTGGGCGACGACTATACCGTCCTCGCCTCTTACGGGCATGTTCGCGACCTGCCGGCGAAGGACGGGTCGGTCGATCCCGATAACGAGTTCGCGATGGAATGGGAGGTCGCCGCCGACAGCAAGAAGCACGTCAAGGCGATCGCCGACGCGCTGAAGGACGACAATGCCCTGATCCTCGCCACCGACCCCGACCGCGAGGGGGAGGCGATCTCGTGGCACCTCGAGGAGACGCTGAGGAAGCGCAAGGCGATCAGGAAGGACACCGAGGTGAGCCGGGTGGTCTTCAACGCGATCACCAAGTCGGCGGTGACCGAGGCGATGAAGTCGCCGCGCCAGGTCGATGCGCCGCTGGTGGAGGCCTATCTGGCGCGCCGCGCGCTCGATTACCTGGTGGGGTTCAACCTGTCGCCGGTCCTGTGGCGCAAGCTGCCGGGCGCGAAATCCGCCGGGCGGGTGCAATCGGTCTGCCTGCGCCTCATCGTCGAGCGCGAGATGGAGATCGAGGCGTTCCGGCCGCGCGAATACTGGTCGGTCAAGGCGCGGCTGGAGACGCCGCGCGGCCAGACCTTCGAGGCGCGGCTGACCACGCTCGGGGGCAAGAAGCTCGACCGCTACGACCTGGAGAACGCCACCCAGGCCGAGATGGCCGTGCAGGCGGTGTCGTCGCGCGCCCTGACGGTGGCGAGCGTCGAGGCCAAGCCCGGCACCCGCAACCCCGCGCCGCCCTTCATGACCTCGACGCTCCAGCAGGAGGCCAGCCGCAAGTTCGGGATGGGCGCGCGGCAGGCCATGTCCACCGCCCAGCGCCTCTACGAGGCCGGGCACATCACCTATATGCGGACCGACGGCATCGACATGGCGCCCGAGGCGGTGCACGCGGCGCGCGACGCGATCAAGGACCGCTACGGCGCCGATTACGTCCCGAAATCGCCGCGGATGTACAAGAACAAGGCCAAGAACGCGCAGGAGGCGCATGAATGCATCCGGCCCACGGAAATGGGCAAGGATGCCGCGGCGCTCAGGATCTCGGACCCCGACCAGCGCAAGCTCTACGACCTGA
The DNA here is from genome assembly GCA_947487205.1 of uncultured Paracoccaceae bacterium. Classification (GTDB taxonomy): domain Bacteria; phylum Pseudomonadota; class Alphaproteobacteria; order Rhodobacterales; family Rhodobacteraceae; genus Palleronia. Next base: position 63,532 of record CANKVU010000009.1, read on the forward strand.
TCTGGAAGCGCACGATGGCCTCGCAGATGGAGGGCGCGCGGCTGGAGCGCACCACGGTCGAGATCCGCTCCGACGACGGCCAGGTGGGCCTGCGCGCGACCGGGCAGGTCGTCCTGTTCGACGGGTTCATCCGCGTCTACGAGGAGGGGCGCGACGAGCCTTCGGGCGACGACGACGACGCCCGCCTGCCCCAGATCGCCGAGGGCGACCGGGCGGCCTTCGCCCGCGACGGGCTGCGCGACGAGCACCGCCGCGCCGAGGTGGCGCAGATCTCGGAGGACGGCGCGGTGCTGGGGCTGCAGCATCACACCCAGCCGCCGCCGCGCTATACCGAGGCGACCCTGGTCAAGCGCATGGAGGAGCTGGGGATCGGCCGCCCCTCCACCTATGCCTCCATCGTGACCACGATCCAGGACCGCGAATACGTCCGCAAGGACAAGAACCGCCTGATCCCCGAGGACAAGGGGCGGCTGGTGACCGCGTTCCTGGAGAACTATTTCCGCCGCTACGTCGATTACGGCTTCACCGCCGACCTGGAGCAGGATCTGGACCACGTCTCGGCGGGCGACGAGGACTGGAAGCACCTGCTGGCGCGGTTCTGGCGCGACTTCTCGGCCGCCGTGGACGAGACGTCGGAGCTGCGGATCACCGACGTCCTGGAGAAGATCAACGAGGTGCTGGAGCCGCACCTCTTCCCGCCGAAGGAGGACGGGTCCGACCCGCGGCTCTGCCCCAATTGCGAGAAGGGGCGGCTGTCGATGCGGACGGCGCGGTCCGGCGGGGCCTTCATCGGCTGCTCGAACTATCCCGAATGCCGCTTCACCCGCCCCTTCGGCCCGCCGGTCGAGGGCGAGGAGGCGCCGGCGATCCCGCCCGAGGGCAAGCTCCTGGGCGAGGATCAGGGCGATCCGATCTGGCTCCATGACGGGCGGTTCGGGCCTTATGTCCAGCGCGGCGAGGTGACGGAAGAGAACAAGAAGCCGCCCCGCCAGAGCGTGCCGCGCGACTGGCCGCTCGAGGGCGTGGACCTGCAGAAGGCCCTTCTGCTGCTGAACCTGCCGCGCAAGGTGGGCGATCATCCCGAGGACCAGGTGCCGATCTGGGCCACGATCGGACGCTACGGCCCCTATCTCAAGCACGCCGAGGAGCCCGCCCAGCGCGGCGGCAAGACGGCGCCGCTGCCGGGGATCGACGACGTGTTCTCGATCGGGATGAACCATGCCGTCGAGCTGCTGGCGCAGAAGGCGTCGCGCGGCCGGGGCCAGGCGGCCAAGGCGCTGAAGGAACTGGGCGAGCATCCCGAGCGGGGCGGGCCCGTCAACATCATGGAGGGGCGGTACGGCCCCTACGTCAAGTGGGACAAGGTCAATGCCACGATCCCCAAGGGGACCGACCCGCAGGAGCTGACGATGGAACGCGCCGTCGAGCTCATCACCGAGCGCGAGGCCAAGTCGGGCAAGAAGACCGCGGCGAAGAAGGCGCCCGCCAAGAAGGCCGCGCCCGCCAAGACGGGGGCCAAGAAGACATCGGCCAAGAAGGCGCCCGCGGCGAAGACGGCGAAGGCGGCCAAGTCCGGCGGGGCGGCGAAGACGACGGCGCGGAAATCCGCGGCCGGCTCGTCCGGGAAGGGCGCCGAACAGCCGGAATGAGCGCGCGGCGCGAGGTCATTCTCCGCAACATCCTCGTGACGCGGCTACTCGAGGCGGGGCGGACCGTCGTCCCCCCGTCCTCGACGAGGGGATCGACATGATCGCCCCCCATGCCGGTCGGCGCCGGATGCGCCGCATTCGACGGGTAGGCCGCCGGTCCCTCGGGCGCAGGTATATCGGCCGCGACATCCCGATCTCCTTCCCCGCGGCGCGGGACTGGTCCATGGTTCCCCACGACGCGATGCGGGGCCGGCCCGGGATCGGCGCCTTCCTGCGATCCGGATCCTGGGTCGACGGGGGGCCTGTTCCACCGCGCGGCCCTCGGCCGTGTTGCGCGAGAGGCTGCGGCCGCATCGGCTCGACGCGCCCGGGGCCGAGGCCGCGCGGGCGGGACCGCAGGACGACGGCGCGCGTTGACACGTCCCCGCGCCGAAGCGGATAGAGACCGGGAACGACAAGGGAGAGCTGCCCATGCAGAAGATCTACGACGACGCCGACGCCGCGCTCGACGGCCTCTTGCGGGACGACATGCTGATCGCCGCGGGGGGATTCGGGCTGTGCGGAATTCCCGAATTGCTGCTGGCCGCGATCGAACGCTCGAAGGTGGGCGGGCTGACCTTCGCCTCCAACAACGCGGGCGTGGACGATTTCGGCATCGGCATCCTGCTGGCCTCGCGCCAGGTGAAGAAGATGATGTCGTCCTATGTGGGCGAGAACGCCGAGTTCATGCGGCAATTCATCGAGGGCGAGCTGGAGGTCGAGTTCAACCCGCAAGGGACGCTGGCCGAGCGGATGCGCGCCGGCGGCGCCGGCATCGCGGGCTTCTACACCAAGACCGGCGTCGGCACGCAGATCGCCGAGGGCAAGGAGACCAAGGAGTTCGACGGCGAGACCTATGTCCTGGAGCGCGGGATCAAGGCCGACCTCGCCATCGTCAAGGCGTGGAAGGCCGACGAGACCGGCAACCTCGTCTTTCGCAAGACGGCGCGGAACTTCAACGTGCCGGCGGCGATGTGCGGCAAGACCTGCGTCGTCGAGGTGGAGGAGATCGTGCCCACCGGCAGCCTCGACCCCGACCAGATCCACCTGCCCGGCGTCTTCGTCCATCGCCTGATCCAGGGCGAGCACGAGAAGCGCATCGAGAAGACGACCACCCGCAAGAAGGAGGAGGCGTGATGCCCTGGGAGCGCGAACAGATGGCCGAACGGGCCGCGCAGGAGCTTGAGGACGGCACCTACGTCAATCTCGGCATCGGCATCCCGACGCTGGTGGCCAATTACATCGGCGACAAGGACATCACCCTGCAATCCGAGAACGGCATGCTGGGCATGGGCCCCTTCCCCTACGAGGGCGAGGAGGATCCCGACCTCATCAACGCGGGCAAGCAGACGATCACCGAACTGCCCCGCACCGCCTATTTCGACAGCGCGACCTCGTTCGCGATGATTCGCGGCGGCAAGATCGCCTGCGCGATCCTGGGCGCGATGGAGGTGGCCGAGAACGGCGACCTGGCCAACTGGATGATCCCCGGCAAGCTGGTGAAGGGCATGGGCGGGGCCATGGACCTCGTCGCCGGGGTGCAGAAGGTCGTGGTGGTGATGGACCACCAGAACAAGAAGGGCGAATCGAAGCTGCTGAAGGAATGCACGCTGCCGCTGACCGGCACCGGGGTGGTGAACCGGATCATCACCAATCTGGGCGTGCTCGACGTGGTCGAGGGCGGGCTGAAGATCGTCGAGACGGCGCCCGGCGTCACCGAGGAGCAGATCCGCGAGGCGACCGAGGCGACGATCGTCAATTGACCCCGCTTCCCGGGGCGGCTCAGCCCGCCCCGGCCATCCGCTCGCCCACGAAGACGCAGCCGTCGCTGGCCAGGAGCGGCGGCGTCGCGCAGAGCCCGCGGGCGATGCGGTAGGCGGCCAGGACCTTGGGCACGTAGCCGCGCGTCTCGGCGAAGGGGGGGACGCCGCCATGGCTGTCCACCGCCCCCTCGCCCGCATTGTAGCCCGCGAGCGCCAGGACCGGGTCCTCGCCGAAGCGGCGCATCAGCCAGTCCAGATAGGCGACCCCGCCCCGGATGTTCTGGGATGGCGACAGGCTGTCCGCGACGCCGAACCGCCGCGCCGTCGCCGGCATCAGCTGCATCAGCCCCTCGGCGCCGGCCGGCGAGACCGCCCCGCTCCGCCCGCCCGATTCGACGGCGATGACGGCCAGGACCAGGGCCGGCGAGACCCGCGTGCCGACCGTGGCGCGCAGGATCTCGGCGCCGTGGCGGTCGGCGATCCGCTGGAGACCGGCGAGCCGCGGGGCCGCCGCCCCCGTCGCCGAAAGGGCCGACAGCGCCGCGGACAGCCCGCCCGGCCCGGACCCGGCGGGAGACACCGCATCCCAGAACGCGCCCCCCGCATGGCCGGGCCGGGCGGGCTCGGCCGGGGGCGCGGCGAGCGGCGCGGACGGGGGCGGATCGGGGGGCGCGAGCGCGCGGGCCTGCTCGGCCGGGTCGATCTGAACCAGCGAGATCCGCGCCCCCGGCTCCGGCGCGGGGACGCGCCGGAACGTGAAGTCGCGATCCGCCGCGGCCGCGGGCAAGGCCCAGGCGATGGCGGCGAGAAGGAGGGCGGGGCGTCTCATCCCCCCATACCCTGCCCGCCGCGCCCCGCCCCGCAAGGCGATCCGCACGGGCGGCCGGGGATCGGGGGCCGAGTGTCGCGCCCGGGCCGCAGGGGGGGGCGATAGGGGGGCGATTTTTTTCCGTTTGCCTCAAAGCTGCCTAAAAGTCGCGGCATATTGGAACGACCGGGCCGCTGCGGCCCGCATCGCAGGAGGCCAGGCCGATGACCCAATCCGATGCCGAGCGGATCGACCGCCGCCGCAGGCCGGGCGCCGTGGTGATCGATCCGGCGCTGGCCCTGGCGGCGGTGCTGGGCCTGTCCGTGGCGGTGCTCGTGACCGTGCCGGCCGGCCATTCCGAGGCGGCCTCTCCCCGGCTGGCGGAGACGGCGGTCGGCGCGTCCTTTCCCTGAGAGGCCGGAAAAACGCCCGGGGCGCGCCCCGGTCCCGCCGGAATCCCCCGCATGGTGCGCGACCATCCGGGCCCGAACCCTTGGCCCGGCCATGCTGCCACACCAAGGAGTTCCCGCGCATGCCATTCCTCAAGATGCTCGAAACCTTCCGCAAGGACGACGACGGTGCGATGACCGTCGACTGGGTGGCGCTGACCGCCGCCTGCCTCGGCCTGGGCGTCGCCGTCCTGGCCGCCATTTCCGGCGGCGCGGACGATGTCAGCGGCCGGATCGCGCAACAAGTGAAGGACACTTCCGTCACGCCCTCGTTCGACAGCGCGGACGACAGGTCGGCCCCGACCACGCCGTAATGGCGCGTTCCCACCCCGGGCATCCGGCACCGTGCCGGGTGCCCGGCCCGCCGCCCCGGCGGCGGACCCGGCCCCAACCCCCTCGGGAGGTTTGCCCATGCGCCTCGTCTTCGTCGCCGTGGTGATCGCGGGCCTCGGGCTGTCGGGCGGCGCCGTCCTGATGGCGCGCGACTGGCTCGCTACCCAGGCCGAGGCCGCGCAGGCGCCGGACATCCCGCTGACCCGGGTCGTGGTCGTCGCCCGCGACGTGGCCTATGGCGAGGCGCTGTCGAAGGACGACCTGAAATTCGCCATGCTGCCCACCGAGGTGCTGCCCGCCGGCACCTTCTCGACCGCCGAGGAGCTGTTTTCGATGGGACTCGACATGGCGCGCTCGGTGCTGCGCGCGATGGCGCGGAACGAGCCCGTCCCGGCGCCCGAGGTGACGCAGCCGGGCGTCGATGCGGGCGTCGCGGCGCGGCTCGCCGAGGGGCTGCGGGCCTTCGCGATCGGCGTCGACGTGGCCTCGGGCGTGTCGGGCTTCCGGCGACCGAACGACCGCGTCGCCATTTTCTGGACCGGCACGCTGCCGGGGCGGAAGAAGGACGTCACCACGCTCATCGACACCAATGTCCGCATCGTCGCGTCCACCAATCCGCCGACGAGGAGCGCAGCGGCGCCGTGGTCGCCCGCACGATCCCGGTCGAGGCGACGCCGCGCCAGGTCGCGGCCTTCGCCCGGGCGCGATCCTCGGGCCGGCTGTCCCTTGCCCCGGTGGGCGTGCTCGACCGCAGCGTGTCCGAAGCCGTGGAGATCGACCGGAGCGACCTCCCGGGGCCCGTCGACGAGGTGCGGGCCGACCCGCCGCCGAAATCGACGACCTGCCCGGTGCGGACCCGGCGCGGCAACGAGGTCGCGACGGCGGAGATCCCCTGCACGGACTAGCCCCGGGTGTGTCCCCGGGGATACAATTTTGGGTTGAACGGCCGGCGGCGTTGCCAACCGCGCGGCGCCCCCGCATCCTGCCCCCCGGACACGCGGGCGACCGCGGCCCGTGTCCGCACCAGGCGGGATCGCATGCTGTTCGACGGAATCCTGAAGGCCACGGCCCTCGCGCTCGCCCTCGCCGGGGGGCCGGCGGCGGCGCAATCGCTGCGCCTGGTCGAGGCCGGCGCGTCGGCGGCGCTGCGGATCGCGATGAACCGCGCGGTGGTCATGGAAAGCGACACGCCCTTCGCCGAGCTGTCCATCGCCAACCCGGCCATCGCCGACATCTCCACCCTGTCCGACAGCACGGTCTACGTGCTCGGCAAGACGCCGGGGCGGACCACGCTGACCCTGCTCGACGCCGAGGGCCGGCTCATCACCAGCGTGGAGGTGCAGGTCGCCCCCGACCTGGCCGAGTTCAAGGAACGGCTGCGCCAGATCCTGCCGGGCGAGCCCGTGGAGGTGCGGACGGCGAATGACGGCATCGTCCTGTCGGGAACCGTGTCCGATATCGGCGCCCTCGACAGCGCGCTGGAACTGGCCGAACGCTATGCGCCCGGGCGCGTGTCGAACCTGATGAATGTCGGCGGCACCCAGCAGGTCACGCTCAAGGTCCGCTTCGCCGAGATGAGCCGCTCGGTCAGCAAGCGGCTCAGCACCTCGCTGGCGCTCGGCGGCGAGGACGTGCGGGGCGAGACCGGCACCTACCTTGCCGGCGGCAACGGGATCGGCCAGCCGATCGGCGTCTCGGGCGACAGCCAGGGCGCCTTCGCGCTGGGGTTCGGGGCCAATTCGCTGCGCTTCGAGATCCTGCTCGAGGCGCTCGAGAGCAAGGGCGTGGTCCGCACCCTGTCCGAGCCGAACCTGACCGCCCTGTCGGGGCAGGAGGCGAACTTCCTCGCCGGGGGGGAATACCCGATCCCGGTCCAGAACGGGGAGGACGGGTTCGCGGTGGAATACAAGCCCTTCGGGGTGGAGCTGAACTTCGTCCCGCGCGTCGTCGGCGACGGGCGGATCAACGTCGAACTGAACGCCGCCGTCTCGAGCATCGACACCTCCGTCGGGATCACGCAGGCGGGGTTCGCCGTGAACGGCTTCTCGCGGCGCGAGGCCACCACCACGGTCGAGATGCGCGACGGCGAGAGCTTCGCCATCGCGGGATTGCTGCAGGACGATTTTCGCGACCTGGCCGGGCAGGTTCCGTGGCTGGGGGACATCCCCGTGCTGGGCACCCTGTTCCGATCCGCCGATTACGAGCGCGCCCAGACGGAACTGGTGATCATCGTGACCGCGCACCTCGTCTCGCCGCTCCGGGGCGAGGCCCTGGTGCTGCCCACCGACCGGCTGACGCCGCCCTCGGAACGCGAGCTTTTCCTTTACGGCAACGTGGCGGGCGGCGCGCGCCTGCCCGGCGCGGCCGGAGAGATCGCGCGGCAGGACTTCCCCGGCTCCTACGGCTACGTGATGGATTAGCGGCGATGCCCGGAGCCCTGCGCCCCCTCATCATCGCCGCGCTCGCGCTGGCGCTCGCCGGGTGCGGCGCGGGGCCGGACGCGTGGAACGCGCCCGCCGGCGCCGCGATCGACGAGGGCGGGTTCGGCGCCGCCACCCGCGCCAACCTGCGCGTCCAGTCGGGCGGGATCTCCCAGGTCGAGGGGCTGAACGAGCGCTTCTCGGCCGAGACCGTCCCGGTGGTGACGTTCCCCTTCGACAGCGCGGTGCCGGGCCCGGCCGCGCGCGCCGCGATCGCGCGGCAGGCGGACTGGATCCGGCAATTCCCGGAGGCGACCTTCCGCATCTTCGGGCATACCGACCTGGTGGGATCGGACGCCTATAACCGCGCCCTCGGCCGGCGCCGCGCCGAGGCGGTGCTGGCCGAGCTGGTCCGCAACGGCGTCGCGCCCGGCCGGCTGGAGGCGCTCGTCTCCTACGGGGAGACGCAGCCGCTGATCGTGACGCGCGGCCGGGAGCGGGCGAACCGCCGCACGGTGACCGAGGTGTCGGGGTTCACCGGCGGGCGGCAGCGCCTGCTCGACGGGAAGTACGCCCAGGTGATCTATCGCGGTTACGTGGAGAGCGCCGTTCCGCCGCCGGGGCTGGTACGGCGCGCCGATCCGGCGGCCTTCGCCAGCGGCGGGGAAAGCGGGTCGTGAGAGCGGCGGCATCGTCTCCCCGCGCCGGATAATTTCGCCGATCCGGCCCGAATGTCGCCACCATCCTCTGTCATCAGGCACCCGGCCGCCGATCCGGCGGCCCCGGCGGACGCCGTCCGCCCGCCGGCCCGCCAATGTCGAGGGCCGCGGCGCCGTCAGCCAGCGCGACTGCCTGAAGAACGCGCTGCGGATGCGGCCCGACCGGATCATCGTCGGCGAGACCCGGGGCGAGGAGGTGATCGACATGCTGCAGGCGATGAACACGGGCCATGACGGGTCGATGACCACGATCCACGCCAATTCGGCCCGCGACGCGGTCAGCCGGCCGGAGACCATGATCGCGATGGCGGGGATCGAGATGCCGCTGAAGGCGGTGCGCGCGCAGATCGCCTCGGCCGTGCACCTGATCGTGCAGGTGAGCCGCCTGCAGGACGGCGCGCGGCGCATGGTGTCGATCACCGAGGTGACGGGGATGGAGGGCGACGTGATCACGATGCAGGAGGTGTTCCGGTTCGAGCGCACCGGCCTGGCGCCGGACAACCGCATCCTGGGCCATTTCACCGCGACCGGCCTGCGCTCCCGTTTCGCCGACCGGTTCCGGATGTGGGGCCGCGACCTGCCGGCCCGGATCCACGAGCCGGCGCGGGGCCGAGGACATGGCCCTGTCCGTCAAACCGGTCATCCAAGCGCTCGTCTTCCTCGGCGTCCTGCTGCTCGTCGAGGGGATCTGCCTGCTGGCCTCCGGGCGCTCGATCCGGCTCGGGTCGCGGGCCAACCGGCGGCTGGAGATGCTGAGCCGCGGCACCGGGCGCGAGGCGGTGCCGGAGCGGCTGCGAAAGGAGATGAACCAGCATGGCCGCGGCCGGCGGGTGCCGGTCCATGCCCTGCGGGCGCGCCAGGCCGAGCGTGCCAGCATCGCCTTCAGCCCCGCCCAGCCCGTCGGGCTGATGGCGCTGCTGGCCCTGGCGGCCTGTGCGGGGCTGACGCTGGCCACCGGGGCCGGGCCGCCGATCCGGGCGGCCGTCGCCGCGGCGATGGGGGTCGGCGGCATCGCCGTCTGGGTCCAGCGCCGGGCCAGGCGGCGCATGGACCCGATCGAGGAGCAATTGGCGGACGCGATCGACCTGATGGTGCGGTCCCTGCGCCTGGGCCACCCGTTCTCGTCGGCGCTGAGCGCCGTGGCGACGGAGATCCCCGATCCGCCCGGCCCGGAGATGGGCGTCATCGCCGACGAGGCCGCCTGGGGGCGCGACACGGGCGCGGCGCTGAACTCCATGGCCGACCGGCTGGACAGGCAGGACCTGCGGTTCCTCGCCGTCGCGGTGACCATCCAGCAGAGTTCCGGGGGCAACCTGGCCGAGGTGCTGGCGGGCCTGTCGAAGGTCATCCGCGCCCGGTTCCGCCTGTTCCGCAGGGTCAAGGCCATCACCGCCGAGGCGAAATGGTCGGGCTGGTTCCTGTCGGCCTTTCCGCTGGGCGCGCTCGCCATGCTGCTGACGCTGCAGCCCGATTATTTCGACGACGTGAAGGGCACCGCGTATTTCCTGCCGGTCAGCATCGTGGTCGGCGTGTTCCTGATGGCGCACGTCTTCGTCATGCGGGCGCTCGTGAACATCGAGGTCTGACATGGACGCGATCACCGCCCTCGTCACCGCCTCGCCGGGCCCGACGGGACCGCTTCTGGCCACCGGCGGGCCGGGGCTGATCCTGGTCGCGGTCGCCCTGCCCCTGCAGGTGCGGCGCCGTCCCGATCCGATGGACAGGCTGCGGCGCGCGGCGCGGCGCCGCACGCCCGAGGCGCCGCTCCACCTGCGCCGGGACGCCGGCCGGACCGACACGCTGGAACGCTGTGCGACCTTCCTCGAGCCGCGGAACGCCGACGAGCTGTCGGCCGCGCGGCTGAAGCTGTTGCGCGCGGGCGATCCGGGGCCGAACGCGGTCCGGGCGTTCCACTTCGCGCAATTCGCGCTCGGGATCGGGTTCCTGGCGGCGGGGACGGTCTTTGCCCTGGCGGCGCCGGGATCGGGCGCGGCGACGCTGACCCGCACCATCCTGAGCACCCTGATCCCCGGCGCGGTGGGCTATGCCCTGCCGCGCTACTGGGTCGGGCGCCGCGTCCAGGCCCGGCGCGAGGAGATCGTCAGCGGCTTTCCCGACAGCCTGGACATGATGCTCGTCTGCGTCGAGGCGGGCCAGTCCATGGATCAGGCGATCCTCCGCGTCGCGCGCGAGATCCGGGCCGGCTATCCCGCGCCGGCCGACGAATACGAGATGGTCTCGCAGGAGGTGAAGGCGGGCAAGGCCAAGGCCCGGGTGCCGAAGGACATGGGCACGCGCTCGGGCGTGCCGGACGTGTCGAACTTCGTCACCGTGCTGATCTCGTCGGCGGCCTCCGGCACCTCGGTCGCGGAGGCGCTGCGCGTCCATGCCGCCGAGATGCGCGACAAGCGGGTGATGCGCGCCGAGGAGAAGGCGAACACCTTGCCGACCAGGATGACCCTCGTCACAATGACGCTGACGGTCCCGCCGCTCCTGATCATCCTGCTCGGGCCGGCGGTCTACAACATCGTGGTGACGCTCGGCACGGTAGGACAATGAGGTGACGTGCGCGCGGCGCCATTCCTTCTGATCGCCCTGACAGCCTGCGGGCCGGGGGGCCATGGCTGGCCCGCCGCCGCGGTCGATGCCGCGAGCGGCGGCGACCGCCTGATGGCGGCCGGCGATTACGAGGGCGCGCGCCGGGCCTATCTGCGCGCCGCCGGCGCGGAGGGGCTCGACGCCGACATCCTGTCGGGGCTCGGGGCCGCGGCGCTCAACCTGGGGCGGCTGGGACAGGCCGAGACGCTGTTGCGGGCGGCGGTGACGCGCGATCCCGGCTCGGTGGCGGCGTTGAACAATCTCGGCGTCGTGCTGATGGAGCGGGGCGCGGCCCCCGAGGCGGCGCGCCTGTTCCGCGCCGCGCAGGAGATCGATGGCGGGCGCAGCGCGGAGATCCGCGCCAACCTGGAACTGGCGCTGTCCAAGCGCGACGGCGCGCGCTACAGTCACACGCAAAACGAGAACTTTACCCTGATCCGGCGCGGGGAAGGCGATTGGCGGCTGCTGTCGACGATCCGCTAGCGGACGGGCCGAGCAGCCGAAAGGAGGCGCCGCCATGCGCCATGCCATCCCCCTCGCCATGATCGCGTGCCTCGGGCTTGCGGCCTGTGCCGGCGGCGGCGGCGGCGCGGAGGTGGACCGCGCGCTCGAGGATCTGGACGCCGCCGACCGGGCGGCGCTGAACGACATCATGCTGGCCTCGGCCGAGCCGCGGGAGGCCGTGGCCTATTTCGACGACGCGCTCAAGACCTCCCCCGGCGATCCGGCGCTGGAGCGCGGCCTGGGCCGCGCGCTCCTGCGGGCGGGCGAGACCCGGCGCGCCGTCGCGGTCTGGTCCCGGGTGGCCGAGGGCGCCGGCGCGCTGCCCCAGGACCGGGTCGCGCTCGCCGGGGCATATCTGCGTGCCGGCGAGTGGAGCGCCGCGGAGGCGCAGCTGTCGCGCGTGCCGCAGGGCGTGGGCGGCTACGACCGCTACCGCCTGGAGGCGATGATCGCCGACGGCCACGAGGATTGGGCCCGCGCCGACGCGCTCTACCGCAGCGCGGCGGGGATGACGACGCGGCCCGCCGGGCTTCTCAACAATTGGGGGTATTCGAAGCTCGCCCGCGGCGACCCCGCCGCCGCCGAACCCCTGTTCGCCGAGGCGCTGAGCCACGATCCCAGCCTCTTCACCGCCAAGAACAACCTCGTCCTGTCGCGCAGCGCCCGGCGGGACTATTCCCTGCCGGTGATCCCGATGACCCAGTCCGAGCGCGCGCAATTGCTGCACACCATGGCGCTGGGGGCGATCAAGCAGGGCGATGTGTCGATCGGCCAGGGCCTCCTGCGGGAGGCGCTCGACACCCATCCGCAGCATTTCGAACCCGCGGCGCGGGCGCTGGCGGCCCTGTCCGCGAACGTCACCAATTGACGCCGGGGGGCTTCGCCCCGCCGCCCGAGGCCGCGCGCCTGCTACTCGCCGCGGCGCTTCCCCTGTGCCTGAGGGTGGCGCTGTCGGACCTGCGGGCGATGAAGATCCGCAACCGCGCCGTGCTGTGCCTGCTCGGCACCTTCGTGGTGCTCGCGCCGCTGGTCCTGCCGCTGCCGGTCGTGGGCGCGCGCCTGGCACAGGGCGCGGTGCTCCTCGTCCCGGGCTTCGGCCTCGCGGCGGCGGGCGCCATGGGGGCGGGCGCCGCTTAGTTCCTGGCCGCCGCGGCCCCCTCCGTGGCGCCGAAGGACGCGGGCCGGGCCGTCCTTCTCCTGGCGGGGCTGTCGGTCGCCGCCGTGGCGACGCACAGGCTGGCGCGGGCGACGCCGCTGCGCCGCCTGGCGCCGCCCTCGGGGTCGAGGATCGGCGCCCGCGACCGATCCCATCGTCAGGATGCCCGATGAACACGCCGCTCGCTGCCCCGCCGCGCCCGCCCCGCCCCGCTGCGCGGCCTCGGTCGGACTGCCTCCGGTGATGATGCAGGACATCCTGCCGAAGACGATGTTCCGCACCAACGCCGCCACGACCGGCGACATCGCCGCGCGCATCGCCCTGCCCCGGATCGTCGCGCAGGATCTGATCGACACCGCCCGCGCGCGCCGGCTGGTGGAGGCGACGGGCACGCTCCACGCCAATTCGGGCGACGAGATGGGCTCTCAGCTGTCGGAGGGGGGCAAGGCGCGGGCGCTCGACGCCCTGGCCCCGTCGGAATATTTCGGCGCCATGCCGGTGGCGCTGGCGGATTACGCCGCGCAGGTGCGGCGCCAGTCGATCCGCAACCTCGCCATGACGCGCGCCCGGCTGACCGCCGCCATGGGCGATCCGATCCTGCCCGCGTCGCTCGTCGACCAGCTGGGACCGGCGGCGGGATCGGGCCGGTCGATCCTGATGTACGGCCCCCCGGGCAACGGCACGTCCTCGATCTCGAACGCGATCCGGGACGCGATCGGCGATACCGTCCACGTCCCCTACGCGCTGGCCCTCCGCGCTGGAATACGGCGGGCAGGTGATCACCGTCTTCGACCCGATCATCCATTCGGCCGCCGACGCGCCCGGGGACGACGCGCCCGAGGGGCTCCGCCTGCGGCGGCGGCACGATCCGCGCCACGTGCTCTGCCGCCGTCCGACGGCGGTGACGGGGGGCGAGCTGAAGCTCGACATGCTGGATCTGGTCTATGACGCGACCGCCCGCACCTACCAGGCGCCGCTGCAGCCGAAATCCACCGGCGGCGTCTTCATCGTCGACGATTTCGGCCGGCAGGAGGAACCGCCGCAGGCGCTGGTCAACCGCTGGATCGTGCCGCTGGAGGAATCGCGCGCCATCCTCGCGCTGCAATCGGGGGAGAAGTTCGAGATCCCCTTCGACGTGCTCGTCATCTTCTCGACCAACTTCCACCCCGCGCGGATCCAGGCGGCGCTGCGGCGGATCTTCTGCAAGATCCGGGTGGACGGGCCCGGCCAGGCGGATTTCCCGCGGATCTTCTCGATGGTGGCGGGCAAGAAGGGCCTGCCGGTCGACGAGGGCGCGCTGCTCTACCCGATGAAGGAGAAATCGCCCGGGCCGGCCATGCCCATGCCAGCCACCGGCCCGGCTTCCTGATCGACCAGATCCTGTCGATCCGCGCCTCCGAGGGGATCAGCCCCCGGATGGGCCCGGAGCTGATCGACCGCGCCTGGGCGAACCTCTTCGTCGCCGACGAGGAGGCCGCGCCCTAGCCGCGGCGCCGCTCGATCGCGTCCCAGATCAGGCCGGCCACGTTGGTCCCGTCGAACCGCTCCATCTCCTGGATGCCGGTGGGGGAGGTCAGGTTGATCTCGGTCAGGTAGTCGCCGATCACGTCGATCCCGACGAAGACCTGCCCCTTCTCGCGCAGGAGCGGGCCGATCGCGGCCGAGATCTCGCGGTCGCGATCGGTCAGCTCGGCCTTCTCGGCGGTGCCGCCGGCATGCATGTTGGACCGGGTCTCGCCCTTCTGCGGCACCCGGTTGATCGCGCCCACGGCCTCGCCGTCGACGAGGATGATGCGCTTGTCGCCCTTCGACACCGAGGGGAGGTATTTCTGCGCGATGAGCGGCTCGGGGCTGAGGCCCACGAACATCTCGTGCAGCGCGGCGAGGTTGCCGTCCGATTCGGGCAGCCGGAAGACCCCCGCGCCGCCATTGCCGTAGAGCGGCTTCAGGATCATGTCGCCGTGTTCGGCCTTGAAGGCGCGCAGCGCGGCGAGGTCGCGCGCGATGAGCGTGGGCGGGATCAGCTCCGGGAATTGCAGGACGAGGAGCTTCTCGGGGTAGTTCCGCACCCAGAACGGATCGTTGACGACGAGGGTGGTGTCGCGGATCCGCTCCAGCAGATGCGTGGTGGTGATGTAGCCCATGTCGAAGGGCGGATCCTGCCTGAGCCAGACCACGTCGAACCCGGACAGGTCGATGCGCCGGGCCTCGCCCAGATCGGCATGATCGCCCTGAACGCGCCGGACCTTCAGCGACTGGCCGGTGGCGCAGACGCGGCCATCGTCCCAGACCAGCGTGCCGGGGGTGTAGTAGGTCAGTTCGTGGCCCCGCGCCTGCGCCTCCTCGGCCAGGCGGAAGGTGCTGTCGGCGTCGATCTTCACCGCGCCGATCGGGTCCATCTGTATGGCGACCTTGAGGGGCATGGGCATCCTTTCTGTCCCGGCTGCGCCCCTATCTGGCCCGGCCGCCCCGGCGGGGCAAGTCAGAGCAGGGCGTTCGCCACGATCTCCACCCGCCCGGTGCCGTCGACGAGGGCCACGTCGAAGCGGCTGTCGGTCAGGGACCCGTCGGGGCGGGTGGCCAGGAACGCCTCGGCCGCGACCCGCAGCCGCCGGAGCTGGGCCGCCCCCACCCGGGCGGCGGCCGCCGCGTGGGTCGCCGCCCGCTTGACCTCGACGAACACGACGGTCGCGCCCTCGGCCACGATCAGGTCGATCTCGGCCCCGCCGCCGCGCCAGCGCCGGGCCAGCACGGCCGCACCGCGCGCGGCGTAGCAGGCGGCCACCTGCGCCTCGGCGGCGAGACCGCCGTGATGGGCCATGGCGCCGCGATGGGCGCGGCCGGTCATTCCCCGCGCCCCATCGCCAGCGCCACCTGGTAGACCGAGCGGCGCGGGGCGCCCACCGCCTCCGACACGACCTTGGCGGCGTCCTTGACGCTCATCTGCTCCAGCGCGGCGCGGAGCGCGGCGCGGATCTCCTCCTCGCCCGTCTCGGAGCGGTCGCGATCGACGACCAGCACGATCTCTCCGCGGGGCGGATCGTCGAGGGCCCCGGCGGCGAGATCGGCGAGCGGGCCGCGCCGGACCTCCTCGAAGCGCTTGGTCAGCTCGCGGCAGAGCGCGGCGCTGCGCGGCCCCAGGATCTCGGCCATGTCGGCCAGGGTGGCCGCGACCCGGCCCGGCGATTCGAAGACCACGAGGCTGGCCGGAACGGCCCCGAGCTCGCGCAGCGCGGCCTGCCGCGCCGCGCGGGCCGGCGGCAGGAACCCGGCGAACAGGAACCGGTCGGTGGGAAGGCCCGACAGGCTGAGCGCCGCGAGCGCCGCCGAGGGGCCGGGGGCGGCGGTGACGGCATGCCCCTCGGCGGCGGCGGCGCGGGCCAGCGCGTAGCCGGGATCGGCCACGAGCGGCGTGCCCGCGTCGGAGGCGTAGACGACGCTCCGCCCCTCGGCCAGCGCGCGCAGCAGGCGGGGGCGGACCCGGTCGCCGTTATGGTCGTGATAGGCCAGGATCGGCCTTTCGCCCAGCGCGATGCCGTGGATCTCCATCAGCTTGCGAAGGGTGCGGGTGTCCTCGGCCGCGAGGATGTCGGCGCCGGCCAGCAGGTCCAGCGCGCGGAGCGTGATGTCGCGGGCGTTGCCGATCGGCGTCGCCACCAGATGGAGGCCGGGGGGCGGCGCGTTCATCGATGCGGCTCCGATTTACAGGACCCGCCCGCTTCACTAGAACGCGACATGATATCTCAGCCTCCAGCAAGGACCCCGTCGATGTTCGCCCGACTGACAGCCCTTCGCAAGCCGAGCCTCCTGGTCGCGGCGCTCGCCGGCCTCGCGCTCGCCTCCTGTGCCCAGGTCCCCGGCGCCCGGGAGAGCGCCTCGGGCGGCCCGCGCATCGATGCCTCGGCGCCGGTCCCGGTGGCGATGCTCCTGCCGATGACCGATGCGGGGGGCGGCGGCGGCGTCGCCCGGTCGATGGAGAATGCCGCGCGGCTCGCCCTGCGCGAATCCGGGGCGTCGCGGATCGACCTGTCGGTCTACGACACGAACGGCACCCCCGCCGGCGCCCGCGCCGCCGCGGCCGAGGCGCTGACCGGAGGGGCCCAGATCATCGTCGGGCCGCTCTACAGCCAGTCGATCAGCGCGATCACGCCGGTGGTCGCGGGGCAGGACGTGAACGTCCTGTCGCTGTCGAACAACGCCGCGGTCGCGGGCGGCAACGTCTATGTCCTGGGGCAGACCTTCGGCGACGTGGCCGAGCGGCTGACGACCTTTGCCCGCCGCCAGGGCCGGAGCTCGGTCGCGGTGGTGCACGGCGACGACGTGGGCGGCACCGCGGGCCGCGACGCCATCGTGCGGGCCGCCGAGGGATCGGGCATGCAGGTCGCCACGGTGCAGGGCTATCCGCTGTCCCAGCAGGGCATCGCCGAGGCCGGCCCCCGGATCGCCGACGCCATCCGCGCCTCGGGCGCCAACGCCGTGTTCCTGACCGCCAGCGCCGACGCGGACCTGCCCTTCATCGCCCGTACCCTGCCCGAGAATGGGATCGACCCGTCGCAGACGCGCTATATCGGCCTGACCCGCTGGAACGCGAGCGGCGAGGCGGTCACCCTGCCGGGTTTGCAGGGCGGCCTGTTCGCGTTGCCGAACCAGCAGGCGATCTCGGCCTTCGAGGGGCGGTACCGGGCGGCCTATGGCGACGCGCCGCACCCGCTGGCCGGGCTCGCCTACGACGCGGTGGCGGCCATCGCCACCCTGGTCGGAGAGGGCCGCGACGATGCCCTGACCGGGAGCGCGCTGACCCGCCGCGAGGGCTTCCAGGGAGCCTACGGGGCGTTCCGCCTGTTGCCCGACGGGACCAACGATCGCGCGCTCGCCGTGGCGCAGATCCAGAACAACCAGGTTACCGTTCTTGACCCAGCGCCTGCCAGCTTCGGACGCGCCGGCTTCTAGGCCGGCCGGACCGAACGACCGCCACCGCCTGCCGCCGGACCTGATCGTTCCGGCGGCGGAGCTGTTCCGCGGCACCGAGGTCCGCGCCGCGATCGAGGCCGACATCGCGGCCGGGGCGTCCCCCCGGGCCGCCGCGGTCGCGCGCCTGCGCGCCGCCGGCGACGCCGCGCGCGGCCGCATCGCCACGGCCTTCTCGGCCAATCCGCAGGAGGCGCGCGCCACCGTCTCGGCCTATTCCTGGCTGGTCGACCGGCTGGTGGAGACGGCGTTCGACATCGTGCTGAGCCACCTGCATCCGCGGCCGAACCCCACCGACGGCGAACGCCTCGCCGTCTTTGCGGTGGGCGGCTACGGACGGGCGGAAATGGCCCCCTTCTCGGACGTGGACCTGCTGTTCCTCAGCCCCTGGAAGCTGACCGCCTGGGCCGAGAGCGTCATCGAATCGATGCTCTACATCCTGTGGGACCTGAAGCTGAAGGTCGGCCATGCCAGCCGCACGGTGGAGGAGTGCATCCGCCTCGGCCGCACCGATTACACGATCCGCACGGCGCTTCTGGAACATCGCTTCCTGTGCGGGCATGGCGGGCTGGCCACGGAGCTGGAGACGTCCCTGTGGCGGGACCTCTTCGACGGCAGCGGCGCGGAGTTCATCGCCGCCAAGCTGGAGGAGCGCAGCGCCCGGCACCGCAAGCAGGGCGGCCAGCGCTACGTGGTGGAGCCCAACGTCAAGGAGGGCAAGGGCGGGCTGCGCGACCTGCAGACCCTGTTCTGGATCGCCAAGTACGTGAACCACGTCCAGGACGTGGCGGACCTGGTCGGAAAGGGCACCTTCAGCGGCGCGGAGTTCGAGAGCTTCGTGCGGGCCGAGAGCTTCCTTCTGGCGGTGCGCTGCCACCTGCACCTGATCACCGGGCGGCCCATGGACCAGCTGACCTTCGACCTGCAGGTCGAGGTGGCGGAGCGGATGGGCTATCGCGACCGGTCGGGGCGCCGCGCCGTCGAGGTGTTCATGCAGGAATATTTCCGCCACGCGACGCGGGTCGGAGAGCTGACGCGCATCCTGCTGACGGCGATGGAAGCCGACCACAAGAAGGCGGAGCCGCGGCTGGTCGGCCTGTTCCGCCGCCGCCGCAAGACCCGCGCCGGCTACGCCATCAAGCAGAACCGCCTGACCTGCGCCGATACGCGCGCGTTCCTGTCCGACAAGCTGAACCTGCTGCGGATCTTCGACGAGGCGCTGAGGACGGGTTACCTGCTCCATCCCGACGCGATGCGGACCATCGCCGCCAATCTCGGGCTCATCGACGAGGGCATGCGCCGCGACCCGGAGGCGGTGCGGATCTTCTGGGACCTGCTGCTGAAGCACGGCAATCCCGACCGGGCGCTCAGGCGGATGAACGAGCTGGGGGTGCTCGCCGCCTTCATCCCCGAATTCGAGCCGATCGTGGCGATGATGCAGTTCAACATGTATCACAGCTACACGGTCGACGAACACACCATCCAGTGCATCCGCCACCTGTCCGAGATCGAATCGGGCGACCATGCCGAGGACCTGCCGATCGCCACCGCGGTCATGGCGGGCCAGGTCAATCGCAAGGTGCTGTTCCTCGCCCTGTTCCTGCACGACATCGGCAAGGGCCGCGACGAGGACCATTCGATCGTGGGCGCCCGCATCGCCCGCCGCGTCGCCCCGCGGCTGGGCCTGAACCGCGCCGACACCGAGACGGTGGAATGGCTGGTGCGCTACCACCTGCTGATGTCGGACATGGCGCAGAAGCGCGACCTGTCGGACCCGCGCACGGTGCGCGACTTCGCCAAGGCGGTGCGGACGCGCAAGCGGCTCGACCTGCTGACCGTGCTGACCATCTGCGACATACGCGGCGTCGGCCCGCATGTCTGGAACAACTGGAAGGGGCAGCTGCTGCGCACGCTGCACCGAGAGACCGCCTATGCGCTGGAGAACGGGCTGGAGGCGCTGAACCGCGAGAGCCGCGGCAACGAGGCCCGCAAGCGGCTGCGCGACGCGCTGTCGGAATGGGACCGCAAGGACCTGAAGGTCGAGACGCAGCGCCATTACCCGCCCTATTGGCAGGGGCTGAGCGTGCAAAGCCACGTCGCCTTCGCGCACATGCTGCGCGATTTCGAGGACGACCAGATCCGCATCGACATCGAGGACGACGAGGATCGCGACGCGACCCGGATCTGCTTTGCCATGGTCGACCACCCCGGCATCTTCTCGCGGCTGGCGGGGGCGCTGGCCATGGTCGGGGCGAACGTCGTCGACGCGCGCACCTACACGTCGAAGGACGGCTATGCGACGGCCGTGTTCTGGGTGCAGGACGGCGACGGCCATCCCTACGACCCGCAGCGGATCCCGCGCCTCAAGAGTACCATCGACCGCACGCTGAAGGGCGAGATCATCGCCCGCGAGGGGCTCGAGAGCCGCGACAAGATCAAGCGCCGCGAGCGCGACTTCCGCGTGCCCACCGCCATCGCCTTCGACAACGAGGGCTCCGAGATCTACACGATCATCGAGGTCGACACCCGCGACCGGCCCGGCCTGCTGCACGACCTGACCCGCGTGCTGGCGTCGAGCAACATCTCCATCGCCAGCGCGGTGATCGCGACCTACGGCGCCCAGGTGGTCGACACGTTCTACGTCAAGGACATGTTCGGGCTGAAGATCTACACCGCGTCGAAGCAGAAGGCCCTGGAACGCAAGATGCGCGAGGCGATCGACAACGGCGCCCGCCGGGCGCGGTCCTGACCGCGCGCGGCGCGGGGACCGCGCCCGGGGATCGCGGCACCGCGGCGGGATCTTGCGGACGCGAGCGCGCCGCCCCATAGAACCCGCGCCCGTCCGGAGGAACCGCCATGGCCGCCACCCGTCTCGTCTCCGGCTTCCTGACCGTGGGCGGCTGGACCCTCGCGAGCCGCATCCTGGGCTTCGTGCGCGACGTGATGATCGCGGCGTTCCTGGGGGCGGGCCCGGTGGCCGAGGCGTTCCTGGTGGCCTTCTCGCTGCCCAACATGTTCCGCCGCTTCTTTGCCGAGGGCGCGTTCAACATGGCCTTCGTGCCGCTCTTCGCCAAGCGGCTGGAGGCCGGCGAGGGCGCCGAGACCTTCGCGCAGGACGCCTTCTCGGGGCTGACGACGATCCTGATCGTCTTCAGCCTGGCGGCGCAGGTCGCGATGCCGGCCCTCGTCTTCGCGATGGCGTCCGGCTTCGTCGAGGATCAGCGCTTCGACCTCGCCGTGCTGTTCGGGCGGATCTGCTTTCCCTACATCCTGTTCATCTCCCTCGCCGCGCTGCTGTCGGGGCTGCTGAACGCGACGGGGCGGTTCATGGAGGCGGCGGCGACGCCGATGATGCTGAACGTGGCGCTGATCGCGGCGCTGGTCTTCGGCGACTGGATGGGCTGGCCGGCGGGGCTGACGATCGCGTGGACGGTGCCGATCGGCGGCATCCTGCAGCTCGCCATCGTCTGGGTCGCGGCGGCGAAGGCGGGATTCCGGCTGCTGCCGCGGCGGCCGCGCCTGACGCCCGAGATGCGCCGCCTGGCCATCGTCATGGGACCGGCGATGCTGTCGGGGGGCGTCGTGCAGGTGAACCTGCTGGTGGGGCGCCAGGTGGCGAGTTTCTTCGACGGGGCGATCGCGTGGCTGAGCTATGCCGACCGGCTCTATCAGCTGCCGCTGGGCGTGGTGGGGATCACTATCGGCGTCGTGCTGCTGCCGGAACTGGCGCGGCGGCTCAGGGCGGGGGACGCGGCGGGCGGGCGCCATGCGCTGAGCCGCGCGGCCGAGTTCGCGGTGGTGCTGACGGTGCCCTGCACCGTCGCCTTCCTGGTGGTGCCGCTGCCCATCGTGGCGACGCTGTTCGAGCGCGGCGCCTTCGACCCGGAGGACACCCGCGCGACGGCGATAATCCTGGCCATCTACGGGCTGGGCCTGCCGGCCTTCGTGCTGCAGAAGGTGTGGCAGCCGCTCTATTTCGCGCGGGAGGACACGCGGACGCCGTTCCGCTATGCGGTGGTGGCGCTCGTCGTGAACGCGGTGGTCGCCGTCGGGCTCTCGCCGCTCATCGGCTACGCGGCCGCGGCGCTCGGCACGACGGTCGCGGGGTGGGCGATGGCGGTCCTGCTGATCCGCGGCGCGCGGCCCATGGGCGAGGAGGCGCGGCCCGACGCCCGGTTCCGCCGCCGCCTGCCCCGCATCCTCGCCGCCGCGGCGGGGATGGGCGCGATCCTGTGGGGGGCGGGCGAGGCGCTGGCCCCGCTCCTGGCCGGGGAATGGCGGGCGCTGGCGCTCGCCGCCCTGGTGGCGGTGGGCGGCGCGGCCTTCTTCGGCCTCGCGCACCTGGTGGGCGCGGTGGCCTTGCGCGAGCTGAAGGGCGCGGTGCGGCGCTAGCGCTGGCGCAGCTTCTCCACCACCCGCGACCAGCCGCCG
The DNA here is from genome assembly GCA_947487205.1 of uncultured Paracoccaceae bacterium. Lineage (GTDB taxonomy): Bacteria > Pseudomonadota > Alphaproteobacteria > Rhodobacterales > Rhodobacteraceae > Palleronia. The sequence goes on from CANKVU010000009.1 coordinate 85,369, forward strand.
GGCGAGACGACGAAGCTGAGCGCGAAGCCCGCCGCGAAGCCCGCCAGGTCCGCGATCCAGTCGAGCCCGCCGCCGAACAGCAGCCCGAAGACGAGCTGGATACCGAGGAGGAAGGCGATCAGCGTAAAGGCCCGCGCCCGGTTGCCGCCCGTGGCCCCGAGCCCGACCCAGAGGATGAACGTGTAGGCCCCGATCAGCCCGTAGACCGCCGGATAGCCGCCCACCAGCGCCTGTTCCGTCCCCGGCACGAGGCCGTAGACCAGCGCCCCCGCCACCGCGGAGCCGAAGAACACCGCCAGCACCGCCCCGGAGGTGAAGGTTTCGGCGACCATCTTGCCCAGCGCCAGGAGGAACACGACCACGAAGAGGACGTGGGTGAAGCCCAGATGCACGAAGCTGTAGCTGACGAGCCGCAGGAGCGCCCGGGGCGGGAACTGCCCCACCTCCAGCATGCGGTCGAAGAGCTGCGGCGAGAAGGCGAAGGCGTTCAGCGCCTCGAGCCGCAGACCGATGCCCTGGGCGCCGCCGACCAGCCCGATCCGCCCGGCCTGGAACACCAGTTCGGGCCCGATGACCAGGATGGCCAGCGCCACGACCACCGGCGGCAGGGCGTTGAAGGGATTTTCCGAATGCTGGGGATGCATGGTCGCTTCCTTGACGGGTCCGGGGGCCATGGGTAAGCGGCAGCGGCGAATTGTAAAGGCAGAGCCATGTCAGACCGGCCGTCCCGCTTCACCCCGCGCGTGTTCTCGGGCATCCAGCCCTCGGGCAACCTGCACCTGGGCAATTACCTGGGCGCCGTGAAGCGGTTCGTGGACTGGCAGGCCCGCGATGTCGAGACGATCTTCTGCATGGTCGACCAGCACGCGATCACCGTCTGGCAGGATCCGGCCGACCTGGCGCGTTCGACGCGGGAGCTGGCGGCGGGCTTCATCGCGGCCGGCATCGACCCCGAACGCTCGATCCTGATCGCCCAGTCGCAGGTGCCCGAACACGCGCAGCTGGCCTGGATCCTCAATTGCGTGGCGCGGATGGGCTGGATGCGGCGGATGACCCAGTGGAAGGAGAAGGCCGGCAAGAACGCCGAGGAGGCCTCGCTCGGGCTCTTCGCGTATCCCGCGCTGATGGCGGCCGACATCCTCGTCTATCACGCGACCCACGTGCCCGTGGGCGAGGACCAGAAGCAGCATATCGAGCTGACGCGCGACATCGCCGCGAAGTTCAACCACGATTACGGCGTCGACTTCTTCCCCGAGACGCAGCCGGTGATCGAGGGGGCGGGAACGCGCGTCATGTCCCTGCGCGACGGCTCCAGGAAGATGTCGAAATCCGACGCCTCGGACGCGGCGCGGATCAACATGACCGACGACGCCGACGCCATCGCCAGGAAGATCCGCCGCGCCCGCACCGATCCCAAGCCCCTGCCCGAGACGGCCGAGGGGCTGGAGACGCGGCCCGAGGCGCGCAACCTCGTCAATATCTATGCCGCGCTGCGCGAGATCACGGTGGAGGCGGCCATCGCCGAGGTCGGCGGACAGGGCTTCGGCCAGTTCAAGCCGCTGCTGGCGGACCTGGCGGTGGAGAAGCTTTCCCCCATCGCGGGCGAGATGGCGCGCCTGATGGACGACCCCGCCCAGATCGACGCGATCCTCGGCCGCGGGGCGGAGCGGGCCCGCGCCATCGCCGCGCCGATCCTCGACGAGACCTACCGGATCGTGGGATTCGTCCGCCCCGCGTGACCCTTTACCCGGGGCCGGTTTCGTGGTCAGACCATCCTCCGATCACACCGGGGGGACCATGACCGTCGGCACCGATATCCGCACCTATTTCGAGGGTCGCTGGCACGACGGCAACCCGGCCGTCATGCGCGCCGCCGACCACGGCGCCTGGCTCGGCTCCACGGTCTTCGACGGGGCGCGTCATGCCCGGGGCGTGGCGCCGGACCTTCTGGCCCATTGCGAGCGGGTGAACCGCTCCGCCCGGGCGCTGATGCTGACGCCCACGGTCGCGGCGGAGGAGATGGTGGAGATCGTCCGCGAGGGGCTCGAGCGCTATCCGGCCGATGCCGCCGTCTATATCCGGCCGATGTACTGGGGGATCGACGGCGACGTGGGCGCCATCGCCCCCGCGCCGGGCGCCACCGGCTTCTGCATCTGCCTCGAGGCGATCCCGCTCGCCCCAGACGAGGCCACGACGACGCTGACCACGACGCGGTTCCGCCGCCCGGTTCTGGAGGACGCGGTGGTCGACGCGAAGGCCGGGTGCCTCTATCCCAACAACGCGCGGATGCTGCGCGAGGCTCAAGGAAAGGGGTTCGGCAACGCGCTGGTCGCCGACGCGATGGGCAACGTGGCCGAGACGGCCACGGCCAACGTCTTCGTCGTGCGCGACGGCGTGGTCCGCACGCCGATCGCCAATGGCTGCTTCCTCGCGGGCATCACCCGCAACCGCCACATCGCGCTCCTGCGGGCCGACGGGATCGCCGTCGAGGAGGCGGTGCTGACCTTCGACGACGTGCGCGCGGCCGACGAGGTCTTCCTGACCGGCAACATGTCAAAGATCACCCCGGTCACCGCCTTCGACGCGGTGGCCTACGAGGTAGGACCCGTCGCGCGCCGCGCCCGCGCGCTCTACTGGGATTGGGCGCTGTCGGCGGGATGAGGGACGGCGCCCCGGGCGGTGGACAGGCCCGCCGGGCTGCCCCATGATCGCGCCCGGAGGAGTCACGATGCGAAAGTTCCTGGTCGTCCTCGACGATACCCGCGAATGCCTGAACGCCATGCGCTACGCGGCGATGCGCGCGGCCAAGACCGGCGGCGGCGTGGCGATCCTGTCGATCATCCCGCCCGAGGAGTTCAACCACTGGCTGGGCGTCGGCACGATCATGCGCGAGGAAGCGCGGGAGAGGATCGTCGCCCATTTCGAGGTTTTCGCCAAGTGGATGCGGGACCGCCAGGTCGTCGACCCCGAGCTCGTCATCCGCGAGGGCGAGGTGGTGCCGCAAATCCTCGACGTGATCCGCAGCGACCCCAATATCGGCGTGCTGGTCCTGGGGGCCGGAGAGGGCAAGGGCGGCCCCGGGCCGATCGTGACGCAGCTGTCGAAGTCGCTCGGCAGCCTTCCGGTGCCGCTCACCATCGTGCCGGGCACGCTCAGCAAGGACCAGCTGGAAGCGATCACGTGACCGCCGCCGCCCCGGCGCTGGCCGCTGCCCCGCCGCAGCGGGTGGCGTGGATCGACCGGGCGCGCGGCGTGGCGCTCGTCGCGATGATCGCCTTCCACTTCTCCTATGACCTGACGCTGCTCGGCCTCGTCGACTGGCCGGTCGGCAGCCATCCGGCCTGGCGGGGCTTCGCCATGGCCATCGCCGGGAGCTTCATCGCGCTTGCCGGGGTGTCGCTGCAACTGGCGGCGGCCGGCGGACTGAACCGCCGCGCCTTCCTGCGCCGCCTCGGCTTGCTCGCGGGCGCGGCGGCGCTCGTCACCCTCGGGACCTGGGCGGCGATGCCCTATGCGGTGACGTTCGGCATCCTGCACGCGATCGCGCTCTTCTCCGTGCTGGCGCTGGGGTTCCTGCGCGCGCCGACATGGGTCGTTCTCGGGTCGGCGATCCTGGTCCTGGCGGCGCCGTGGGTCGCGACCTCGCCGGCCTTCTCCCATCCGCTGCTCTACCCGCTGGGGCTCGATCCCGCGCCGCCGCCCTCGTTCGACTACGAGCCCGTCTTTCCCTGGTTCGCGCCGATGCTGCTGGGGCTGGCGGCGGCCCGCCACCTGCCGGTGCCGCGACGCCCCGCGGCGGGCGACCCGCTGGCGCGGATGGGCCGCCACAGCCTGACGATCTACCTCCTCCACCAGCCGATCCTGCTCGGGGGATTGATCGCGCTCTCCCGGACGGGGCTAGTTTAGAACCCTTCCAAAGTCTTGACATGGCCGGCCCGGCTGAGCATATCGCTTTGGCAACCTTGGGAGAGCGATCCATGTTCATCCAGACCGAATCGACGCCGAACCCCGCCACGCTGAAGTTCCTGCCGGGGCAGACGGTGCTGGAGACGGGCACGGCCGACTTCCCCGCGCCCGAAGGCGCCGACGCCTCGCCGCTGGCGACCCGCGTCTTCGGCGTCGAGGGCGTGACGGCGGTATTCCTCGGCAACGACTTCGTGACGGTGACGAAGGCCGACGCGGTCGAGTGGGACCACGTGAAGCCCGCCATCCTCGGGGCCATCATGGAGCATTACCAGTCCGGCCAGCCGGTGATGGCCGGCCAGGCGGAGGCCACCTCCGGCCATGCCGAGCATGTCGGCCCCGACGGCGAGATCGTCGTGCAGATCAAGGAACTGCTCGACACCCGGGTGCGTCCCGCGGTGGCCCAGGACGGCGGCGACATCACCTTTCACGGCTTCGAGCGAGGCGTCGTCTATCTCCACATGCAGGGCGCCTGCGCGGGGTGCCCGTCCTCCACGCTGACGCTGAAGATGGGGATCGAGAACCTGCTGCGCCACTACATCCCCGAAGTGGTCGAGGTGCGGCCGGTTGCCTGACGGCCCGGTCACGCTCGCCTTCGACACATCGGCCGCGCATTGCGCGGCCGCTTTGCTGTCGGGCGAGCGCACCTTGGGCGAGATGCGGGAGGAGATGGCGCGCGGCCAGGCCGAACGCCTGATGCCGCTCCTGGCGGAGCTGTTGCAGGCGGCCGGGGCGGCGTGGGGGGACCTCGACCGGATCGGCGTGGGCATCGGCCCGGGGAACTTCACCGGCATCCGGATCTCGGTCGCGGCGGCGCGGGGGCTCGCCATGGGCCGGGCGATCACGGCGATCGGCGTCACCAGCCTGGAGGCGCTGTCGCTCGATGCCGCCGGGCCGGCCGTCGCCGGCGTCGATGCCCGCGGCGGACAGATCTACCTGTCGACGGGCGGCGACCCGGTGCTGGCCGGCCTCGACGCCCTGCCGCCCCTGCCCGCCGGCGCGACCTGCATCGGGCACGAAGCCGGGGCGCTGGCACGGGCCTGCGGCGGCCGCACGGCGGAGCCCGCCTGGCCCCTGGCCGTGGCCATCGGGCGCATCGCCGCGCGCCGCGCGCCCGGCGGCCGTCCGGCGCCGCTCTATGTGCGGGCGCCCGACGCGGCCCCCGCCCGGCCGGCCCCCCCGGTGTCATGACCGATGCCGAGCGGGCCGCGATCCACAGGGCGGCGATGCACCTTCCCCGCGCCTGGACCGCCGCCGAATTCGCCGGCCTGCGTCGCATGCCCGGCCTGATCGAGATCCCCGGGCAGCGGGGCTTCGCCATCGGCCGCCACGCCGCGGGCGAAGCGGAGCTTCTGACCATCGCCGTCCTTCCGGTCGCGCGGCGCCGCGGCCTGGGCGCGGGCCTGCTCGCCGCCTTCCACGAGGCGGCGCGCGAGGGTGGCGCGCGGACGGCCTTCCTCGAGGTGGCGCGGACGAACGCGGCCGCGCGCGCGCTCTATGACCGGGCCGGCTACGCCGAGATCGGGTGCCGCCGCGGCTATTACGACGAGGTCCGTCCCGCCATCGACGCGATCGTGATGTCGCGCGCCCTCTGACCGGGCGCCGGCGGTCCCGGCTGCGTGAGCGGGCGGGATTTCCGCCGCCCCGCCCTTGACCGGCCCCGGCGCCTTCGGCCTTATCTGCCCATCGCGACGGGCGCCCCGGGACCGGGTGGAGCTCGCCCTGACATTCGAGGGAGACACCCACCTGATGAACATCCTTGGCAGAATGATGCCGGCCCTCGCGCTCGCCGCGCTCCCGGCCGGTGCCGCGCTCGCCGAGCCCGGCCTGATCATCGATCTCGGCGGCAAGTTCGACAAATCCTTCAACGAGAGCGCCTATACCGGCGCCCAGCGCTGGGTGGAGGAGACCGGCGGCGACTACATGGAGACCGAGCTCGCCTCGGAGGCGCAGCGCGAGCAAACCATGCGCCGCCTGGCCGAGCGCGGCGCGAACCCGGTGGTCGTGCTTGGCTTCGCCAATGCCTCGACGCTCGAGGCGGTGGCGCCCGATTACCCCGAGACGACCTTCGTGATCGTCGATTCGGTGGTCGAGCACCCGAACGTGCAATCGATCATGTTCTCCGAGCACGAGGGCTCCTACCTCGTGGGCATGATGGCGGCGATGGCCTCGGACTCGAACACCGTGTCGTTCGTCGGGGGGATGGACGTGCCGCTGATCCGCAAGTTCGCCTGCGGCTATGCCCAAGGCGCCAAGGCCACCGACGAGGAGGTGGAGGTCCTCGTCAACATGACGGGCACCACGCCCGCGGCCTGGAACGACCCGGTGAAGGGCGGCGAGCTGACCCGCAGCCAGATCGGCCAGGGCTCCGACGTGGTGTTCGCGGCCGCGGGGGGAACGGGCGTTGGCGTCCTGCAGGCCGCCGCGGACGAGGGAATCCTGGCGATCGGCGTCGATTCCAACCAGAATTACCTGCATCCGGGCACGATGCTGACCTCGATGGTCAAGCGGGTCGACAACGCCGTCTACGACGCCTTCGAGGCGGCCGAGGCCGGCAACCTGCAGACCGGCGTGCAGGTGAAGGACCTGGAGAACCAGGGCGTCGGCTATGCCATGGACCAGTTCAACGCCGACCTGGTGAGCGACGAGATGACCGAGGCGGTGGAGACCGCGAAGGATCGGATCATCGCCGGGGAGATCGAGGTCCACGATTACACCGAGGACGATAGCTGCCCCGCCATCGAGTTCTGATCCCGCGCCCGCGCGCGGGCCACCACGCATAGCGGAGGGGCGCATGTCGGCACCCGCCATCGAGCTGAGGGGGATCTCGAAATCGTTCGGGCCCGTCCGGGCGAACAGAGACATCTCGATCACCGTGAGACCGGGGACGATCCACGGCATCATCGGCGAGAACGGGGCGGGCAAGTCGACGCTGATGTCGATCCTCTACGGCTTCTACACCGCCGACGCGGGAGAGATCCGCATCCACGGCAACCGGGCCGAGATCCCCGACAGCCAGGCGGCGATCCGGGCCGGGATCGGCATGGTCTTCCAGCACTTCAAGCTGGTCCAGAACTTCACCGTGCTGGAGAACATCGTGCTGGGCGCCGAGGGGGGGCGGTTCCTGTCCACCTCCCTCGAAAAGGCGCGCCGGCTCCTGAAGCGGTTGTCGGACGAATACGAACTGCACGTGAACCCCGACGCGCGGATCGAGGATCTGGGCGTCGGCATGCAGCAGCGGGTCGAGATCCTGAAGGCGCTCTATCGCCAGGCCGACATCCTGATCCTCGACGAACCGACAGGCGTGCTGACCCCCAGCGAGGCCGATCACCTGTTCCGGATCCTCCAGGGATTGAAGCGCGAGGGCAAGACCGTCATCCTGATCACCCACAAGCTGCGCGAGATCATGGATGTCACCGACACGGTGTCGGTCATGCGACGGGGCGAGATGACGGCGACGGTGGACACGGCCTCCACCAGCGCGCCCGAACTGGCCGAGCTGATGGTCGGCCGCAAGGTGCTCCTGCGGGTCGACAAGGCACCGGCCAGGCCCGGGGACAAGGTGCTCGAGGTCGACGACCTGCGGGTGGTGGACGGGGCCGGGGTGGAACGCCTGCGCGGCGTGTCGCTGTCGGTCCGGCGCGGCGAGATCCTGGGGCTGGCGGGCGTCGCCGGGAACGGCCAGTCGGACCTGCTGGAGGTGCTGGGCGGCATGCGCGCAGGCACCGGCCGCGTCACGGTGAACGGCACCGCCCTGGCGCTGTCGGGGTCGGGCTCGGATGCCCGGACCCGGCGGCGGCGGGGGATCGGCCACGTCCCCGAGGACCGCCAGCGGGAGGGGCTGGTCATGGATTTCCACGCCTGGGAGAACGTGGGCTTCGGCTATCACAACGATCGCCGCTATGCGCGCGGCCTCCTGATGGACAACGCCGCGCTGCGCGCCGATGCCGCCGCCAAGATCGCCAAGTTCGACATCCGCCCGGCCGATCCGTGGCAGACCGCCCGGAACTTCTCGGGCGGCAACCAGCAGAAGATCGTCATCGCCCGCGAGCTGGAACGGGAGCCGGATCTGCTGCTGGTGGGCCAGCCGACCCGCGGCGTCGATATCGGCGCCATCGAGTTCATCCACGAGCAGATCGTGGCGCTGCGCGACCAGGGCAAGGCGATCCTGCTCGTCTCGGTCGAACTGGACGAGATCATGGCGCTGTCGGACCGCATCGCGGTGATGTTCGACGGCCGCATCATGGGCGAGCGCCTGCCCGCGGAGACCGACGAGCGCGAACTGGGCCTGCTGATGGCCGGGATCGCCGATACCGGCCGCGACCATCCGGTCGGGGAGGTCGAGGCGAACCTGGCCGGAACCGCGGGGAAGCGGGAGTGAGCGACGCACAAGACAGCTTCGAACGCAGAATCGCGGATCTCGAGACGCGAATGACGCATGTCGAGGATGCGATCCGCCACTTGGACCGCAGGACGCGGACGACATACGAGTTTCGGCCGACCGGTCCCCGCCCCGCACAGAAGAAAGCCGAAGAGACGTGGGAGCGGCGCATCGACCGGTTGACGGAATTGACCGGCCTGCCCACCGATCCGCTCCTGATGCTGTTCTCCGTCTTACTGGGAATCGCCATCGGGCTGGTGGCATTCGCGATTCTCGCCCTGCTCCCGTGACCACACCGCCCCCGAACCCCGGAGATTGAGCCCCGTGCAGAAACTCCCCCGCTGGGCCGACATCGTCCTGATCCCGGCGATCAACCTGGTCCTGGCGCTCGTCGTCTCGGGCATCGTCGTGACCTTCATCGGGCAGGACCCGTTCGCGGCGCTGCGGATCATGGTCAACGGGGCGGTGGGCTCGACATACGGCTGGGGCTATACGCTCTATTACGCGACGAACTTCGTGTTCACCGGGCTCGCCGTCGCGGTCGCCTTCCATGCCAAGCTGTTCAACATCGGCGGCGAGGGGCAGGCGCAGCTCGGCTCGCTCGGGGTGGCGCTGGTCTGCCTTGCCCTGCCCTGGCCGCATTGGAGCCTCGCGCTGCTTGCCGCGATCCTGGGCGGCGCCGTCTTCGGCGCCGCCTGGGCGGCGATCCCGGCCTACCTGCAGGCCAAGCGCGGCAGCCACATCGTGATCACGACGATCATGTTCAACTTCATCGCCTCGGCGCTCCTGGTCTATCTGCTGGTCGACACGCTCAAGGCGCCCGGCATGGCGCCCGAGACGGCGCGCTTCCCCGAGGGCGCGCACCTGCCCACGGCCGGCGACATCCTGGCGCTGGTCGGCATCCCGTTCTCGCGCACGCCGCTCAACGTGTCCTTCGTCGTGGGGCTGATCGCGTGCTGGCTGGTCTGGCTCTTGCTGTGGCGGACGCGGCTCGGCTACGAGATCCGGGCCTTCGGGCAATCCGAGCCGGCCGCGCGCTATGCCGGCATCTCTCCGGTTCGGATCACCATGCTCGCCATGGTGATCTCGGGCGCGCTGGCCGGGCTGATGGCCGTCAACGCCGTGATGGGGGAGCAGGAGCGGCTTTTGCAGGACAATGTCCTCGGGGCGGGGTTCGTCGGCATCGCCGTGGCGCTGATGGGGCGGTCGCATCCCGTGGGCGTGCTGATCGCCGCGATCCTGTTCGGGGCGCTCTACCAGGGGGGGGCCGAGCTCGAATTCGAGACCTCGGTGCCGCGCGAGATGGTGGTGGTGATCCAGGCGCTCGTGATCCTGTTCACCGGCGCGCTCGACGGCATGGTGCGGTCGCCGCTGGAGCGTGCCTTCCTGCGCTACAACCGCAAGCCCGTGTCGCACGCCCCCGCGGAGTGAGCCGATGATCTTCCCCGACGCGATCCAGATCGCCGATTCCACCATTCGCCTCGCGACGCCGCTGCTGCTGGCCTGCCTGGCCGGCCTCTTCTCGGAGCGCTCGGGCGTGTTCGACATCGGGCTCGAGGGCAAGATGCTGGTCGCGGCGTTCTTCTCGGCCGCCGTCGCCGCGGTGACCGGGTCGGTCTGGCTGGGCCTCGGCGCGGGCGTCGCCGCCGCGATGGCCTTCGCGCTGATCCACGCGGTCGCCTCCATCACCTTCAGGGGCGATCAGCTGATTTCGGGGGTGGCGATCAATTTCCTGGCCGCCGGCATGACCGTCCTCATCGCGCAGGACTGGTTCGAGCAGGGCTCGCGCACCCCCGCCCTGACCGGCGCGGCGCGCTTCGCGCCCATCCGGCTTCCCGGCGCGGATGCGCTGTCGGAGGTGCCCCTGATCGGGCCCTTCTATGCCGATGTCCTGTCGGGGCACACGATCCTCGTCTATGCGGGGCTGCTGGCCGTTCCGGCGACATGGTACATCCTGTTCCGGACCCGCTTCGGCCTGCGCCTCCGCGCGGTCGGAGAAAACCCCGCCGCGGTGGATACCGCCGGCATCTCGGTCGCGCGGCTGCGGTTCTCGGCGGTGCTGATCTGCGGGCTCCTCTGCGGGCTGGCGGGGGCCTATCTCGCCACCGGCCTCGCGGCGGGCTTCACCAAGGACATGACCGCGGGGCGCGGGTTCATCGCGCTGGCGGCGCTCATCTTCGCCAAGTGGCGGCCCTGGTACGCGCTCGGCTCGTGCCTGCTCTTCGGGTTTCTGCAGGCGGTGTCGAACCGCTATTCCACGATCGACCTGGGGCTGTTCGAGATCCCGAACGCCTTCGTCCTGGCGCTGCCCTATATCCTGACCGTGGTCATCCTGGCGGGTTTCGTCGGGCGGGCCGTGCCGCCGCGCGCGGGCGGCGAACCCTATGTGAAGGAACGCTGAGCCGATGGACCGCACCGCTTCGGACCTCGTCCGCTTCGTCCAGGACCGCGCCGGGGGCGATCCGGTCCGCGTCGGGCTGATCCTCGGCTCGGGGCTCGGACACCTGGCGGAGGCCGTGGACGGCATCCCGATCGGCTACGAGCAGCTGCCGGGATTTCCGCAGGCCGGCGTCTCGGGGCATTCCCCGCGCCTGACGGTGGGGCAGATCGGCGGGGTGCGGGTGGCGGTCCTGGGCGGGCGGGCGCATTACTACGAACGGGGCGACGCCGCGGCCATGCGCCTGCCGCTGGAGGTGGTGAAGGGCCTCGGGGCGGAGAGCCTGATCGTGACCAACGCGGCCGGCTCCCTCGACCCCGCCATGCCGACCGGGTCGGTCATGGCGATCCGCGACCACATCAACTTCTCGGGGATGAACCCGCTGATCGGCGAACCCTCGGAGGCCCGCTTCGTGCCGATGACCGACGCCTACGACGCCGGGCTGCGCGCGGCGCTGCTGACCGCCGCGCAGAGCACGGGGACGCCCTGCCACGAAGGCGTCTATGCCTGGTATTCGGGCCCGTCCTTCGAGACCCCGGCCGAGATCCGGGCGATCCGGACGCTGGGCGCCGACGCGGTGGGCATGTCGACCGTGCCCGAGATCATCCTGGCGCGGTTCCTGGGGCTCCGCGCCGCGGCGCTGTCGGCCATCACCAACATGGCGGCGGGGCTGTCGGACGAATCGCTCGGTCACGAGCATACCAAGCGGATGGCCCCGCTGGGCGCCGCCAAGATCGAGACCATCCTGCGCGCCGCGCTGCCGGGGATCTGAGATCGCGGCGGGTTTTCCATCCACGGGCGTTGCCGGGCGACCGACCCGCCCTGCATACTGAGACCGACCGCTGGACCGACGGGGACAAACACACCGTGCAGATCTACCTTCCGATCGCCGAAGTCTCGGTCAACGCGTTCCTCCTGCTGGGGCTCGGCGGATTGGTCGGCATCCTGTCGGGCATGTTCGGCGTGGGCGGCGGGTTCCTGATCACGCCGCTTTTGTTCTTCGTCGGCATTCCGCCGGCCGTGGCGGTGGCGACCTCGGCGAACCAGATCGTCGCCTCGTCGATCTCGGCGGTGCTGGCCCATCTGCGGCGCCGGACGGTGGATATCCGCATGGGGATCGTCCTGCTGGCCGGCGGGCTCGTCGGCGCGGCGATCGGGGTCTGGGTGTTCAACATCCTGCGCGAGATGGGGCAGGTCGATCTGCTGGTCCGCTTGAGCTACGTGCTGTTTCTCGGCGTCATCGGGGGGCTGATGTTCGTCGAGAGCGTGAACGCGCTTCTCAATTCGCGGTCGGGCAAGGTGCCGAAGCGGCGGCGGCACAACTGGATCCACGCCCTGCCGATGAAGATGAAGTTCCGCACCTCGGGGCTCTACATCTCGGTGATCCCGCCGGTGCTGGTGGGCGTTTTCGTGGGCGTGCTCGCGGCGGTCATGGGCGTGGGCGGCGGCTTCGTCATGGTGCCGGCGATGATCTATCTCCTCGGCATGCCGACCAAGGTGGTCGTGGGCACGTCGCTTCTGCAGATCATCTTCGTCACCGCCTTCACCACCCTTCTGCACGCGACGACGAACTATACCGTGGATCTGCTGCTCGCGGTCCTGCTGATCGTCGGCGGCGTCATCGGCGCCCAGATCGGCACCCGGATGGGGGGCGTGCTGCGGGCCGAGCAGCTGCGCGTCCTGCTGGCCGCCCTGGTCCTGCTGGTCTGCGGCAAGCTCGCCCTCGACCTGCTGCTGCGCCCCTCCGAACTCTTCTCCGTCGCGGGCGCCGGGCAATGAGACGGGCCGCGCTCGTCCTGATCCTGCTGCTCGGCCCGCTGCCCGCGATGGCCGAAGAGCTCGTCACCGGGCTCAGCCGCAACCGCGTGTCGATCTCGGCCAATTTCGAGGGCTCCGAGATCCTGATCTTCGGCGCGGTGAAGCGCGAGAGCCCGATCGAACCCGGCCCCACCGGCATCATCGTCACCGTGGAGGGGCCGAAGGTTCCGCTGACCATCCGGCGCAAGGACCGGGTGGGCCCGATCTGGATCAACGACGCCGCGATGGAGGTGGACGCCGCGCCGAGCTTCTACGCCGTCAACACGTCGGGGCCGTTCGACGAGATCCTCAACCACGTCGACGACCTTCGTCAGGCCATCACGGTGCATCGGGCGATCCGCGCGGTGGGCGTGGTCGAGACGGTCCCCGATCCGAGCGCCTTCACCGAGGCGCTGGTGCGGATCCGCGGCCGCGCAGACCTCTACCAGACCAATATCGGCGCCGTCACCGTGCGGGAGGACACTCTGTTCGACACCTCGGTCAGCCTGCCGGCGAACCTGGTGGAGGGGATCTACACCGCCCGCATCTTCCTCACCCGCGAGGGGACGGTGATCTCCTCCGCGTCCTCGGCGATCAACGTGCAGAAGGTCGGGCTGGAACGGTTCCTCTACAACCTCGCGCACGAGGACCCGCTGGTCTACGGGGTGATGTCGCTCGCCATCGCCATCGCCGCCGGGTGGGGGGCCTCGGCCGTCTTCCGCTACTTCTGAGCCTCGGGCGCCGTCAGCGACAGCTTCGAGGGCGCCGCCGGCAGATCGTCGGTCGAGAGGTCCTCGCCCGGCTTGGCCAGCCGGTTCCGCACCACCCAGTGCAGCCGCTCCTCGGCCCGCGTGATCGCGACATAGGCCAGCCGCTTCCACAGCGGCTGGCCCGCCTCGGTCCGGCCGGCGCGCGCGGCGGCGAAGAGATCGGGGGCGAAGACCTGCACCTCGGGCCATTGCGAGCCTTGCGCCTTGTGGATGGTGCAGGCCGCCCCGTGCAGGAACGTGGCCCCCATGCGGGCGGCGAAGGGAATGAACGGCTCCTCCTCGTCGGGCATCTCGATCTTGATGATCGAGGCCACGTTGACCTGCGGATCGGGGGCGCCCACGACGTGCATCCTGGAAAAGCCGGGCCGCGTGCCGGGGCCGACATAGATGACCTGCGCGCCCTTGATCAGGCCCCGCGCCTCGAGGTCGATGCGCTTCTTGCGGTGCTTCAGGGGCAGCTCGATCCCGTCGCAGATCAGCGGCTCGCCGGGCAGCAGCGCATCGGCCGGCGCCGCGTAGGCCGCGCGGAAGGCGTGGATCAGACGGATCCGCGTGGCGTTGCGCCACACCAGGACCGGCGAGCGCGCCATCTTCGCCGCCTCGACCCGGCCGGCGACCACCACGCGGTCGTCGCGCGCCGCGGCCTCCTCCACCATGCGTTCGAAATCGCGGAATTCCAGCTGCGGATCGGCCAGGGCATGGGCCAGATCGAGGATCGGGTTGTCGGCCTCCTGCCGGTGGACCCGGTCGAGATGCGCGACCCGGTCGGCGGGCAGCTTGTCGAAGACCATCTCGCCCGATTGCTGCACCGGCGCCAGCTGCGCCGGATCGCCGAACAGGATCAGCGTCGGGAAGATCTCGGTCAGATCCTCGAATTGCCTGGTGTCGAGCATCGAGCTTTCGTCGATCAGGCCGATATCGAGCGGCTCCTCGCGCCGCTTCCACCCGGTGATGAAATCCGACCCGCGCAGCCCCGCGGCGGCCAGCGCGCCGGGGATCGAACTGTTCTGGGCATAGAAGGCCTGGGCGCGGTCGAGGGCGGCCTCGCCCAGGCCCGCGATCTCGGGCCGGTCCCCCTGCCCCGCCAGCCACTCGGCGATCTTCTCGTATTCGGGATCGTAGACGGGTGTGTAGAGGATGCGGTGGATCGTCGTGGCGGGGACCCCGCGGGTCCGCAGGACGCTCGCCGCCTTGTTCGTCGGCGCGAGGATCGCCAGGGTCCTGCGGTCCTTGCGGCGCCGCGCCTCGTAATCGCCCGACACCACGTCGACCCCGGCCTTCACCAGCGTCCGGTGCAGGTCCGACAGGAGCAGCGTCTTGCCCGACCCCGCCTTGCCGGTGATCCCCATGACCTGAGAGCGCCCTTCGGGCAGGGGGCCGGCCTGCGCGGCGTCGAGCGAGATCCCGGCATCGGCGAGAAGCGCCGCCACCCTGTCGCGGGCGGCGGACTGGTCGGCGGAGAGGATGGGAAGCGGCGCGTCCATGGGCGATCCTTAGACCGCCCCCGGCGCGCGGTCGAGTCAGGCGGCGAGCAGCACCCGCTCGTCCCCCGCCCGGCGGGCCAGGACCGCGCGCAGGGCGGGGTCGAAGTCGAAATAGCCCAGGCAGAGCGCGTCGCGTCCCGCCCCCAGCGTCGCGACGAGCTTGGCCGGGGTTCCCAGCCGCTGGTAGACCCGCACCATGCGCGCGTCGAACACCCCGTAGGACCCCGTCCAGCCGCGGTCGAGTCCCAGCTCCAGCACGCCGAGGAACAGCGCCGCGGAGACATGCGCGGGCGCGCGCGGGGCGATGCAGAACCGGGTGCATTCCATGATGCCGGGCCGGCGGAACCCCTCGGGCGCGAGGCCGGGGAAATTCTCGCCCATCATCGTGCGCCCCATCGTCGGCAGCAGGCGCAACGAGCCCTGGTGGCGCCCGGCCCCGTCGGTGCAGATCACGTAGATCGGGCGCAGGCGGTCGTATTGGTCGATCTCCCGGCCCTGCTGGTCGAGCGAGAGCGGCCAGTTCAGCCGCCCGACGAACTGGGCCGCGCGGTCGCGGAACATTTCGTCGCGAAGGGTCGGGGCACGGTGGATCTCGGGGCCGTTGAAGATGCGGATCATCGGGGTCTCCTGTCTCGATCGAGACGAGAGAAACCGGTGGTCCGTTATCGGTCGGGAAAGGCCGCGCGCGGCGCCTTTACGCCTGATTAATCCCCGGCGCGCGGGGGGCCGGCGGCCTCAGATCGCCAGGAGCCCCAGCGACACGCCGCGGGCGACGGCGTGGATCGTGTTCTTGGCGCCGAGCTTCAGCCGCGCGCTCTCAATGTAGACACGGAGCGTGTGCTCGGAGATGCCCAGCGCCTCCGCCGCCTGGGGGCGGCTCTTGCCGAGGGCGAGCTGGGCCAGGGCGTCGGATTCGCGGGGCGAGAGGCTGGGCAGCGACGGCTCGTCGCGGGGGCCGTAGAGTTCGAGCGCCTTGCCGTTGATGAACTGGGTCAGGTATTGCAGGTCGTCGGTCATCGCCTCCACCCGGCGGTCCCAGGCGGCGGCGGCGATGGTGTGGCTGACCGTCAGGATGGCGAACTGGCCCTGGGGGCCCCGGGCCGGGACCGACAGGCCCTGGCTGCCGACGCCCGCATCGGTCGCGTCCGACAAGAAACCCCTGGCGGCCTTGGAGGACCAGTCGAGCTGGTTCCAGTTGACGGGGCGGATGGCCGTGCGGCTGGCCTTCACCACCGGGTCGATCCGGGTCAGGTCCTCGGCCCGGTAATGCTCCTGCCACTGGGCGGAATAGGTGGCCGAAACGTACTGGTCGCCGCTGTGATTCACGGCATGGAAGACGACGTGATCAACCTCGAGCAACTCTTTGAGGCCGAGGACGCCATTGGACAACGCATCCATGGTTTCCAGACGGTTCAGCGTCTCTATCGCGTCGTGCAAGGCCTGTCGCATGAGAACCTTCGTCCTCTTCCCCCGCCGCGGCCCCGGGACGGCGCCAATCGTCGCGCGCCGCCTCGACCGCCTCGTCGAGCTTCTCCGCCAGATCGGTCATGCCGTTCAATTCCGCGAACACGCGCAGATCCGAGATGACGCCGACGATCCAATCGTTGTTCATAGTGTCGTCCCACCGAGAAAGTATCACAACCTCAGAGGGAATCTAGCGACCTCTTTCTCTCCAAATCATTCACGATTTGCGCCTCCCCCGAAACGGGGAGTGAACATTAAGGGAACTGTCGGGATGCGGTGATTTCAGCCCCGCGCGCCGCCCGCGCCCGAAACGGGACGGGCGGACGCTCCGTGCCCGGAGCCGTCCGCCCGCTGACCGGCCCCCGGGGGCCTGCGGTCCGGCCGTCCGTCACCGGGCGGTGGGGCCGGCCTCGATCGCGTCCTCCAGCGTCCTCAACCCGGTTCTGGGCGAGGAGACGAGGCAGGCCATGTTGCCCGGCTTGTGCTGGTTCTTTCGCATCTTGGTATGGGCCGCGGGGATGTCGCGCCAGGCGAAGACCTCGGACATGCACGGGTCCAGCCGCCGTTCCACCATCAGCTTGTTGGCCGAGGCCGCCTGCTTGAGGTGGGCGAAATGCGATCCCTGGATGCGCTTCTGGTGCATCCAGACATAGCGGGCGTCCATCGTCAGGTTGTAGCCGGTCGTCCCGGCGCAGATGACGACCATGCCGCCCTTCTTGCACACGAAGGTCGAGACGGGGAACGTCGCCTCGCCCGGATGCTCGAACACCATGTCGACGTTCACGCCCTTGCCGGTGATGTCCCAGATGGCCTTGCCGAACTTGCGGACCTCGGCGAACCACGCCTTGTATTCGGGCGTGTTCACCGTGGGCATTTGTCCCCAGCAATTGAAGTCCTTGCGGTTGATGACTCCCTTGGCCCCCAGCCCGAGGACGAAGTCGCGCTTGTCCTCCTCGGAGATCACCCCGATCGCGTTCGCGCCGGCGGTGTTGATGAGCTGGATCGCGTAGGAGCCCAGCCCCCCCGACGCGCCCCAGACGAGGACGTTCTGACCCGGCTTCAATTCATGCGGGTGGTGCCCGAACAGCATCCGGTAGGCGGTGGCCAGCGTCAGCGTGTAGCACGCCGATTCCTCCCACGAGAGGTGCTTGGGCCGCGGCATGAGCTGCTGGGCCTGGACGCAGGTGAATTGCGCGAAGGAGCCGTCCGGCGTCTCGTAGCCCCAGATCCGCTGGGAGGGCGAGAACATCGGGTCGCCGCCGTTGCATTCCTCGTCCTCGCCGTCGTCCTGGTTGCAGTGGATGACGACCTCGTCGCCCACCTTCCAGCGGGTCACCTTGTCGCCCACCGCCCAGACGATGCCCGAGGCATCGGAGCCGGCGATGTGGAACTCGGCGTTGTGGACGTCGAAGGGGCTGATCGGAATGCCGAGGCCCGCCCAGACGCCGTTGTAATTGACGCCCGCCGCCATCACGAGGACCAGCACCTCGTGGCTGTCGGGGCGCGGCGTGTCCACCACCTCGACCTGGAAGGCCTGTTCCGGCTCGCCGTGCCGCTCTCGCCTGATCGCCCAGGCCTGCATCTGCGCGGGCACGTGGCCGAGCGGCGGGATCTCCCCCACCTCATAGAGGTCCTTGGCCTCCGTCTTGGTCATCGTGTCGGCGTCCATGGCCATCCTCGCATCCTCCGTCTTTCGCCGCGCCGCGGCGGCGCGGCGTATCTGCCGCACCGGATTATGGGGAGCGATGCAACATTGCAATAGAACGATGGGCCAAGTGAGTAACTTTATGTCTCCCCCAACGCGTGGCAGGGAGCGGTTTCCTGCATCGCAGCATGATGTTCGGAGACCGACGCGGCATAGAAGGACAGGACCTCCTCCGCCCCGTCCCCTACCCGCAGGCGCCCGTCGCGTTCCGCCAGGAGGCCCCGCAGGATCAGCATGTCGATCATCGAGGCGGCGGTGGCGGCGGTGTCGTTGCGCCTGAGATGGACCCAGATCCCCCGCTCCTGCAGACCCGGCACCGCGCGGTCCAGCCATGCCACGACCTCCTCGCGGCTCCGGGCGCCGTCGAGCAGCGCCGCGGCGACCAGCGGACCGGGCAACAGCGGCATGTTGCACCGGATCCGCCGCATCAGCTCGCGGCCCAGGTCGGCCACGTCCATGCCGCCCGCGGCGCGCATCGACAAGGGCGGCCCGAAGGCCACGGCGGCATAGCCGAAGCGCCGCGCCTGTCCCGTCGCCCGGCGCCAGAGCCACCGGGCGGCGAAGGCCGCGCCGGTGGCGAAGGAGCCGCGGAACCGCCGGTCGCCCGACCGCCGCGCCTCGATCAGGACCTTGTCCTCGATCACCCGGTCATAGTTCAGCGATACCGGAACGAAGACCACGTCCCGCCCCTCGGGCGTCCAGCCCTCGACAATATAGCTCAGAAGGCCGAGACGCGGCGTCCGCACCCGGCCGTCGACGGACAGCCCCCCTTCGGGAAAGATCGCCTGCGTCACCCCGCCTGCGACGGCCATCTGGACATACCGCGCCAGCACCCGGCGGTAGAGATCGTTGCGCGACCGCCGCCGGATGAAATAGGCGCCCATGCCCCGCAGGAGGCGCGAAACCGGCCAGATCCTGGCCCATTCCCCGACCGCGTAGGACAGCGCCGAGCGTTCCGCCGCCAGCCAGGTGACGAGGACGTAATCCATGTTGGAGCGGTGGTTGATCACGAAGACCACGGTCGCGTCCGGATCGATGGCCGAGATCTCCTCGTGCCCGTGCGGCGTCATCCGCACGTGGTAGAGCCGCGTGGAGAGCCACCGCGCCACCCGGATCGCGACGCCGAAATAGGCGAACGCGCTGAAGGCGGGGACGATCTCGCGCGCATAGGCGCGCGCCTCGGCATGGGCCACGTCCTCCCGCACCCCGGTCTCGCGCGCCCGGTCGGCCACCGCGGCGAGGATCTCGGGGTCGTAGGCGAGGCGCAGGATCATGTCCTGTCGCGCCATCAGCTTGAAGGGTTCGATCGGGCGTTCCAGCCGCGCGTTCAGGCGCGCCACGGCGCGTTCGAGCCGGCGGCGGAGGAACCACCTGACCGACGGGATGAAGAAGTGGCTGGCCGCCGTGACGCTCGCGAAGACGAGGATCAGGACGAAGAGCCAGACGGGCAGCGTGACGGTTTCCAGCATCCCCCCAGATGTGCCCGAAACCGCCGCCCATGCCTAGGGCGCGGCTCGCCGCGGGCGCACGGAGAGCTTCGCGTTCGCAGCATCTGGACACGCAACATTCTTGCGCCTATCACAGCGGGAACCAAAGTTTCGGAAAGGCCCTTCATGTCCGACCTGCCGCAGAAAGACCGCCCCTGGCTGTTTCGCACCTATGCGGGCCATTCGACCGCGCGGGCCTCGAACACGCTGTACCGCGGCAACCTCGCGCGGGGCCAGACGGGGCTTTCGGTGGCCTTCGACCTGCCGACCCAGACCGGATACGACAGCGACCACGTGCTGGCGCGCGGCGAGGTCGGCAAGGTCGGCGTCCCGATCTGCCATCTGGGCGACATGCGGATGCTGTTCCAGGACATCCCGCTGGAACAGATGAACACGTCGATGACGATCAACGCCACCGCGCCCTGGGTTCTGGCGCTCTATATCGCGGTGGCCGAGGAACAGGGGGCGGACGTGTCCCGGCTGCAGGGGACGGTGCAGAACGACATCATCAAGGAATACCTCTCCCGCGGGACCTATGTCTGCCCGCCGCGTCCCTCGCTGCGCATGATCACGGACGTGGCCGCCTATACCCGCGCCCACCTGCCGAAATGGAACCCGATGAACGTGTGTTCCTACCATTTGCAGGAGGCGGGCGCGACGCCGGAACAGGAGCTGGCCTTCGCGCTCGCCACCGCGACCGCCATCCTCGACGACCTGAAGACGAAGGTCGAACCGGCCGATTTTCCGGAAATGGTGGGGCGGATCTCGTTCTTCGTGAATGCGGGCATCCGCTTCGTGACCGAAATGTGCAAGATGCGCGCCTTCGTCGATCTGTGGGATGAGATCTGCCGCGACAGATACGGCGTCGAGGACGAGAAATTCCGGCGCTTCCGATACGGCGTCCAGGTCAATTCGCTGGGCCTGACCGAACAGCAGCCCGAAAACAACGTCTATCGTATCCTGCTCGAGATGCTGGCCGTCACCCTGTCGAAAAACGCCCGCGCGCGCGCCGTCCAATTGCCGGCCTGGAACGAGGCGCTGGGTCTTCCCCGCCCCTGGGACCAGCAATGGTCGCTGAGGATGCAGCAGATCCTGGCCTACGAGACCGACCTTCTGGAATACGACGACCTTTTCGACGGGAATCCGGCAATCGATCGCAAGGTCGCCGCGCTCAAGGACGGGGCCCGTGCCGAATTGCGCCAGATCGACGCCATGGGCGGCGCCGTGGAGGCGATCGGGTACATGAAATCCCGGCTGGTCGACTCGAATGCGGAGCGGCTTGCGGGGATCGAGGCGGGGACGACCGCCGTGATCGGCGTGAACCGCTATCAGGAGGGCGAGGCCTCGCCCCTCACCTCCGGCCCCGAGGCGATCATGGTCGCCGATCCGGAGGCCGAGGCGGATCAGGTCGCCCGGCTGGAGGCCTGGCGCGCCGCCCGCGACGAAGACCTCGTGCGAGGCGCGCTGGAGGATCTGCGCCGCGCCGCCCGCGACGGCACGAACATCATGCCCGCCTCCATCGCCGCGGCCCGCGCGGGCGCCACGACGGGCGAATGGGGCGACATGGTGCGCGCCGCGTTCGGGCAGTATCGCGGCCCCACAGGGGTGTCGGACGCGCCCTCGAACCGGGTGCAGGACCTCGACGAGATCCGGGCCCGCGTGGACGAGGTGTCCGCCCGGCTGGGCCGCCGCCTGACATTCATGGTCGGCAAGCCCGGGCTCGACGGCCATTCCAACGGGGCCGAGCAGATCGCCACGCGGGCGCGCGATTGCGGCATGGCGATCTGCTATGACGGCATCCGCCTCACGCCCGCCGAGATCGTTGACCGGGTCGCCGAAGAGACGCCCCACGTCCTGGGATTGTCGATCCTTTCGGGCAGCCACGTTTCCCTCGTCGGCGATCTGATGGATCGCCTGCGGAGCGCCGGTTTCAGCGGATTGCCCGTCGTCGTCGGTGGAATCATTCCCGATCGCGATGCGGAATTGCTGCGCCAAAAAGGCGTTTCCCGCATTTATACGCCCAAGAATTTCGAAATGAACCGGATCATGGACGATATCGTGACGCTCGCCGATCCGCAGGCGGTTGCGGCGGAATGAACTTTCCCCGAGGTCACATCTGAGCGATCATTCGCCGACGGGCTATTGCATGTTGCCTTCCCAATTACTTTCTGTCTATTCGGCATCCATTGAGGCCCAATTACGGAAGGCAGGAAAATGACGCTGGAACTAGACCGCATGTCCAAGGACGAACTTCAGAAGCTTCGGCAGGATGTCGATCGCGCTTTGACAACGGTTGAGGAACGCCGCCGCGCCGACGCCCGCGCGGCCGCCGAACGCGCGGCCCGCGAACACGGCTATTCGCTGGACGACGTGCTCGCCGCGCAGAAGAAATCAGGAAAGAAAAACCCGCCGAAATACAGAAACCCGGAAAACCCGGTGCAGACATGGTCCGGGCGCGGTCGCCAGCCGGTCTGGATCAAGGAGGCCCTGCAGGGCGGCCGGAATCTGGACGAATTCGCCATCTGATCGAAGACCGCGCGCCGCCGGAACGGCCCGGCGCGGATCCGTCACGAAAAACGCCCGACCGAGCGGCCGGGCGTTTTGACGTCTGGGGTGCGCGCGGCGGGATCAGACCGCCCGTTCCACCATCAGCTTCTTGATCTCCATGATCGCCTCGGCCGGGTTGAGGCCCTTGGGGCAGGTCCGGGCGCAATTCATGATCGTGTGGCAGCGGTAGAGCTTGAAGGGATCCTCCAGGTCGTCCAGCCGCTCGCCGGTGGCCTCGTCTCGGCTGTCCACGATCCAGCGATAGGCATGGAGCAGGGCCGCGGGCCCGAGGAACTTGTCCTGGTTCCACCAATAGGACGGACAGGCCGTCGAGCAGCACGCGCACATGATGCATTCGTAGAGCCCGTCGAGCTTCTTGCGGTCGTCGATCGATTGCCGCCATTCCCCCTGCGGGGTGTTCGACTTCGTCTCCAGCCACGGCGAGACATATTCGTGCTGGGCATAGAAGTGGGTGAGGTCGGGGATCAGGTCCTTGACCACCGGCATGTGGGGCAGCGGATAGATCTTCACGTCCCCCTTCACCTCGTCGATGCCGTAGATGCAGGCCAGGACGTTGACCCCGTCGATGTTCATCGAACACGATCCGCAGATCCCCTCCCGGCAGGAGCGGCGGAAGGCGAGGGTGGGGTCGATCTCGTTCTTGATCTTGATCAGGGCGTCCAGCATCATCGGGCCGCACGCGTCGAGGTCGACGAAATAGGTGTCGACCCGCGGGTTCTCCCCGTCATCGGGATTCCAGCGATAGATGTCGAACCGCTTGAGATCGGTCGCGCCCTCGGGCTTCGGCCATGTCTTGCCGGTGCGGATCTTGGAGTTCTTTGGAAGCGTCAGTTGAACCATGTCGGTCCTCCGGAGAGCGGATGGTCAGTTTGGCCACGCCGCCCTGCCGGCGGCGAGGCAGGTCAGCGTTCCCGGCCGGGAGACGATCGCCAGGACGGTTTCGGTCGTCGCGGCGTTCGGTCCGGTCACGGTGTCGGAGGCGAGGGCCAGCACCTCCGCGTTGGTGGCGTTGTCGATCACGCAATCGACGGCCGGCTGCACGGGCAGATCCGGATACCGGGTGGCCACGGTCCGCCCGATTACCGATTTCGCCGCGTCCCGCGCCACCCCTTCGCCGCCCTGGACGCAGCCCGCCAGAAGGATCAGGAGCGGGCCGGCCCGCATCGCGGCGCGTCCCGGCGCCCGTGCGGCCGCCGGCCATGCCCGGGGGGCGGCGCACAGGCGGGCGCCCGCCCTCATCAATAGACCCTGGTCTTCGGCTTTATGCGGTCGAGGTCGATGCCGCCCTCGTTGTGGCCCAGAAGCGGGTTCACGTGGACGGGGCGATATTCCAGCTCCACCTTGCCGTTGACCCGGGCGATGGTGTGGACGCGCCAATTGTCGTCGTCGCGGTCGGGGTAATCCTCGTGGGCATGGGCGCCCCGCGTCTCCTTGCGCGCCTCCGCCGACACGATGGTGGCCAGCGCGTTCGGCATGAGGTTGGTCAGCTCCAGGGTCTCCATCAGGTCGGTGTTCCAGATCAGCGACCGATCGAAGACGCACAGGTCGTCGAGCTTGGAGGCGACGCTGGTCATCTTTTCCACGCCCTCGGTCAGCGTCTCGTTGGTGCGGAACACCGCGGCGTCGTCCTGCATCGTCTTCTGCATCTCGGCGCGCAGCTCGGCCGTGGGCACCGACCCCTTGGCGTGGCGCAGCGCGTCGAACCGTTCCAGCGCCTTGTCGACCTGGGCGGTGTTGACGGCGGCGGGCGCCGCGGCGGGGTCCACGACCTCGCCGGCCTTGATGGATGCGGCGCGGCCGAACACCACCAGGTCGATGAGCGAGTTAGATCCCAGGCGGTTGGCGCCGTGGACGCTGGCGCATCCGGCCTCGCCCACGGCCATCAGGCCCGGCACGATCCGGTCGGGATCGTCCTTGGTGGGATTCAGGACCTCGCCCCAGTAATTCGTCGGAATGCCGCCCATGTTGTAATGCACGGTCGGCAGGACGGGGATCGGATCCTTGGTCACGTCCACCCCGGCGAAGATCTTCGCCGTTTCCGAGATCCCGGGCAGCCGGTCCTGCAGCGCCTCCTTGGGCAGGTGATTGAGGTTCAGGTGGATATGGTCGCCGTCCTTGCCGACGCCGCGGCCCTCGCGGATCTCCATCGTCATGCAGCGCGACACCACGTCCCGGCTGGCGAGGTCCTTGTAGGTGGGCGCGTAGCGCTCCATGAACCGCTCGCCCTCGGAATTGGTGAGATAGCCGCCCTCGCCCCGCGCGCCCTCGGTGATGAGGCAGCCGGCGCCGAAGACGCCGGTGGGGTGGAACTGCACGAATTCCATGTCCTGGAGCGGCAGACCGGCGCGCGCCACCATGCCGCCGCCGTCGCCGGTGCAGGTATGGGCCGAGGTCGCATTGGCGTAGGCGCGCCCGTAGCCGCCCGTGGCCAGCACCGTCATCTTGGCGTTGAAGACGTGGATCGAGCCGTCCTCCAGGCACCACGCCACGACGCCCTCGCACCGTCCGTCGTCGCTCATCAGCAGGTCGATGGCGAAATACTCGATGTAGAACTCGGCCCCCTCCTTCAGGGACTGGCCGTACATCGTGTGCAGCATGGCGTGGCCGGTCCGGTCCGCGGCCGCGCAGGTGCGCTGCACCGCCGGCCCCTCGCCGAACTCGGTGGTGTGGCCGCCGAAGGGCCGCTGGTAGATCTTGCCCTCCTCGGTCCGGCTGAACGGCACGCCGTAATGTTCGAGCTCATAGACCGCCGCGGGGGCGTTCCGCGCGAGGTATTCCATCGCGTCCACGTCGCCCAGCCAGTCCGACCCCTTCACGGTGTCGTACATGTGCCATTGCCAGTGGTCCTTGCCCATGTTGCCGAGCGAAGCGGCGATCCCCCCCTGCGCGGCCACGGTATGCGAGCGGGTCGGGAACACCTTGGTCACGCAGGCGGTCCGGAGCCCCTGCTCGGCCAGGCCCAGCGTGGCACGCAGGCCCGACCCGCCGGCGCCGACGACGATCGCGTCGTAATTGTGCGTCTGGTACTCGTAGGCAGCCATCGTCAGATCCTTCTCACAGGGCCAGCCGGACGAGGGCGAACAGCCCCGCGGCCAAGGCGGCATAGGCGACGCAGTTGACCGCGATGATCGCGACCTTCATCGACATGCCGCGCAGGTAATCCTCGATCGCGGTCTTGGCGCCGTTCATGAAGTGGAGCCAGCTTACCGCGATGGTCAGCGCCGCGATCACCGCCGGCACCGGGTTGGAGTAATACGCCACGACCTCTTCGTGGGAAGCGCCCAGGATGGGGCCGAACGTGAACACGAAGAGCGGGACCAGGATCAGCAGGCCCACCGAGGACTTGATCATCCCCCAGTAATGCTCGGTCCCCGACTTGGCGGAGCCCAGGCCCGTCGCGCGCTTGCGCCGCGTCAGGAATTCGGAACGGGACATCTCGGACATCAGGCAGCCCTCCTCAGACGATGAGCACGGTCAGGACCGTCAGCACGACGGACCCGCCGATGACGCCCCAGCCGAGTTTCGAGACCAGATCGAGGCTGAACCCCCGCCCCGTGTCCCAGAAGAGGTGCCGCAGCCCGGCCAGCGTGTGGTACCACAGCGCCCAGAGCGACAGGACCATCACGAGATCCCCGAACCACGAGGTCAGCACGCCGTCGGCGGTCGCGAACGCCTCCGGCCCGGCCGCCGCGGCCAGGAACCACCACGTCACGAGAAGGCCGCCCACCACCAGCGCGTTGCCGGTGATCCGCGTCAGGATCGAGGTCATGGAATTGAGCTGTGGACGATAGATCTGAAGGTGGGGACTGAGCGGTCGGTCGCCCCTGTTCACGTCGGCCATGGCTGTTCCTTCTCGTTGGCTCTGCGGACGCGCATGAGGATGTCACGCGATACGTAGCGATTTCCCCGGGCGTGTCACGCCCCCGTCGCGGGGCGCGGGGTCGCACCACCCGATATTGCGCCCCTTGTGATCACAGCGATTTTCGGTGCGATCACATATCAGGCGGGCATCAGCGCCCAGTAATCGAGGTCGAGAAGCACGTGCGGGAGGTATTTCCCGTCCTCTCCCTTCAGGCCCGCATCGGGCCCCTCGCCCTTCGTGGCGACCAGCCTCAGCCGGATCGCGCCCACGTCGCGCGCCCCCGTCTCGGCGCGGTCGAGCACCTCGGACCAGGCGCGGATCGTGTCGCCCGCGAAGCAGGGCCCCGCATGGGCGCCGCCGTTCAGTCCGGCCAGGAATTGCGCGTTGGCCAGCCCGTCGAAGCTGAGCGCCCGCGCCATAGAGATCACATGGCCGCCATAGACCAGACGCCGGCCGTCCTCCCGCTGGGTGGCGTCGAAATGCACCCTGGCGGTGTTCTGCCACAACCGGGTGGCCATCATGTGCTCGGCCTCCTCGACCGTCACGCCGCCGACGTGGTCGATGACCTCGCCCACCGCGTAATCGGCCAGCCGGTGCGGCTCCCCGGCCAGCGCGTGGTCGTAGGCGGAAAAACTCAACCCCTCGGGCACAACCAGATCCTCGGCCGCGACCGCCGGGGCCAGGTCCGGCACCACCGTCTCGGGCGCCGGCGCGGCCGCGTCACGCTTGCGGACCATGACCCAGCGCACATAGGACAGCACGTCCTCGCCGCGCTGGTTGCGTCCCGTCGTGCGGACCCAGACGACGCCGGTCTTGCCGTTGGAATTCTGCTTCAGCCCGATCACCTCGCTCTCGCTCGTGAGCGTGTCGCCGGGCCAGACCGGCCGCAGCCAGCGCCCCTCGGCATAGCCGAGATTGGCGCGCGCGTTGAGCGAGATGTCCGGCACCGTCTTACCGAAGACGGTGTGGAACGCGATCAGGTCGTCCAGCGGCGCGGCGCGCAGGCCGCAGATCCGCGCGAAGTCGTCCGACGAATGGACGGCGTGGCGGGCCGGATAGAGGGCGTGGTACATCGCCCGCTCCCCCGCCCCCAGGGTGCGGGGCACCGCGTGGCGGATCACCTGCCCCACGCGGTAATCCTCGAAGAAGAACCCGGCGCCGGTCTTGGCCATCATTGCTGCCCCAGCTTCATGTCGGGGGCGTAGGGGGCGTGGTCGCGCTTCACCACCGCCTGCGCGCACCGCATGACGTTGTTCTGCGCGTCGTAGGCGTATGCCGGCGCGCCGTGAAGCTCCCAGCCCGTCGCCAGCGCCGCGGAGACCTTGTGGCAGAAGGCGGACGTGTCGTCGCCGGTCAGCAATCGGTAGAGCATCGAATCATCCTGCGAAGGGCCACACGCCCAGCCAGGCGTGCACGGCGGTGATCACGGCATAGAGGACCAGCGCGATGACGAGGAGCCGGACCGTTCCCTTGCGCGTCCCTTGCGTGAAGGGCGCGGGCCGCGGCGTGGTGGCATTCAGCAGCGCCATTTCGGCCAGTGCCCAGACGAGGAACGTCCCGAACATGACGACGGAATGCAGATCGCCGTTGACGAGCAGGTGCAGAGCCGCCCAGAGCGCGAAACCCGACAGCTGCGGATGCCGGAGCCGGCCGCGCAGCGTCGATTTCGACGATCCGAGCCCGAAGAGCAGCACCGCGACATACATCAGGGCGTTGTTCACATGCACGCCCCAGGCGGGCGGCGTGTAGACGGGAATGTAGGGCGCGCCGCGATAGCCGATCACGACGAGGATCACGGACAGCGCCAGCACGACCGCCAGCACGATCTTGCCGCGTCGCGCGCCCAGCGCGGCGCGGGCCCCCGGAGCCAGCCGGCCGAGCATGTGCGCGCCCACCCAGAGGGCGAGGCCGATGACGAGCAGGGTCATCGCGTCACGCCCCGGCCTTGGCCAGGGTCCGGCGGGCGGTGGCCACGTGCAGGTTCTCGACGATCCTGCCATCGACCACGGCGACGCCCTGCCCCCGGCTCCGCGCCTCCTCCCAGGCGGAGATGTGGCGGCGGGCCAGCTCCACTTCCGTCTCGGACGGGGTGAAGACCTCGTTGCAGGTCGCGACCTGGGCGGGGTGGATCAGGCTCTTGCCGTCCATGCCGAGGCTGCGACCCTGCTCGCATTCGAGGCGCAGCCCCTCCTCGTCCCGGAACGCGTTGTAGACCCCGTCCACCACCGCGATCCCGGCCATCTTGGCCGCCGCAACGCAGGTCTGGAGGGCCATCATCAGGGGCATCCGCGCGCCGCCGGTCTCGCATCCGATCTCGGCGGCGAGGTCGTTGGTGCCGATCACGAACCCCTCCATCCGCGGCGCCTCGGCGATGGCCGGCGCGTCGAAGATGCCCTGCGCCGTCTCCATCATGGCCCAGATCCGGGTGTTCTGCGTGCCCGAGAGCAGCGCCAGCCGTTCCGCCAGCCGCCGCACGTCCCTGGGGCCGTCCACCTTGGGCAGCAGGATCGCGTGCGGCCCGGCCCCGGCGACCGCCTCGAGGTCCTCGATCCCCCATTCGGTGTCGAGCGCGTTGATCCGCACGATGCAGGCCCGGTCGCCGTAGCCGCCCTGGCGCAGCGCGCCGGCCAGCGTTTCCCGGGCGGCGGCCTTCTCCTCGACCGCGACGGCGTCCTCGAGATCGAAGAGGATGGCGTCGACGGGAAGCTCCCGCGCCTTCTCGAGCGCCCGGGCCTTCGATCCGGGGATGTAGAGGGCCGATCTCCAGGGTCGCGTCCGCTCGCTCATCTCCGCCTCCACTCGGGTAATTTTGTGTCGTGGGGTGCCACGGATCGGCATGATCGCGCAAGACCCTATCGCCGCGCTGCGGCACCGCCGGCCTCAGGCCAGTCCGGTCCAGACGAGCCGCGCCCCCGCCACCACGAGCAGCGCGTACATGATGCGGAAGTACCAGATCGCCGGCATCGCGCGGTGGGCGACGACCCCCAGCCCGATCCCGATCACGGCGACCGGCGACAGCAGGGCGGCCGCCGTCAGCGCCTGCCGGTCGAACACGCCCAGCGCCGCGTAGGGGCCGATCTTCATCAGGTTGATGGCCCAGAAGGTCACCACCGTCGTCGCCTGATAGGCCTCCTTGGCGACGCCGCGCGACAGCAGGTAGACGGCTGCGGGCGGGCCGCCCGCATGGCTGACGAAGGACGTGAACCCCGTGACTGCCCCCCAGGCCCCGCCGGCGAGAGGCCCCGCCGGCAATCCCTCGGGCCGGACGAGGCCGCGCGCCCGCGCCAGCTGGAACGCCACGAACCCCAGCGCGATCGACCCGATCAGGACCCGGATCAGGTCCGCCGGCGCGCGGCTCATGACCAGGGCGGCCAGCGCCACCCCCGGCACCGCGCCGCAGCACAGCGCCCAGGCCGCGCCGGAATCCCATCGCCGCCAGAACGCGGGCAGCGCCGTCGCGTCCATCACCATGAGCAGCGGCAGCATGATCGCCAGGGCCCGGTCGGGCGGCGTCACGAGCGCCAGGATCACCGCCCCGGCAAAGGCCGCCCCCGAACCGAACCCGCCCTTCGAGATCGCCGCGACGAGCACGGCCACGGCGCCCACGGCATAGAACGACGCGCCCTCGGCGCCCATCGGCAGGTCCTTCCGTAGCGTCATCGGGCATCCCCCGGCCCGATCAGGAACCCGAAGGAGGGGCGGCGAATTATCGGTCCACACGCGGCATGTCCGCGACAGATGGAGGATCTTCAATGAACCGCATTCTTTCCACCACCGCAATCGTCGCCATGATGATGGCCGCGCCGGCCGTGGCCCAGGATTCCAGCTCCGGCTCGGGCAGCGACGCCTCCTCCGGGAGCGGCGGCGACATGTCGAGCGGCAGCGGCGACATGTCCTCCGGCCAGAGCAGCATGGGATCGGGCGAGATCTTCGCGCAAGTCCCCTCGAATCCCGATCTGCAGCTTGGCACCGACCTGATCGGCTCGAGCGTCTACTCGACCATGGGCGCGGCCCAGCAGGCGAGCGCGGGCGGCTCCTCCGAAAGCGGCTCGTCCGAGAGCGGCTCGTCTGAAAGCGGATCCTCCGAGAGCGGCTCGTCGGGCGGCTCGGGCGAGGCCTCCGAGCGGCAGAACATCGGGCAGATCAACGATATCGTCGTCACCCAGGACGGTTCGGTCGATTACGTGATCGTCGGCGTCGGCGGCTTCCTCGGCATCGGCGAACGCAGCGTCGCGGTGAACATGGACGCGGTCGAGTACGTGCAGGACCCCGAGAACCAGGGCGAGTACATGCTCACCATCCCCGCCACGCAGGAAGAGATCGAGAACGCCCCCGAATTCGACGCCTCCAGCCTCCAGTCGGGTTCGGGCGAGGGATCCGGCGGTTCGGGCGAGAGCTCCGGCGGCTCGGGTGAGAGCTCCGGCTCAGGCGAAAGCTCGTCCTCGGGCGGCTCCTCGGACACGTCGGGCTCCTCCAACTGAGCCGGCACGTGGTTCGTAACGAGTGATCGGACCGAGTTGTGAGGTCCGCGTGCGGCCGTCCCACCGGGGCGGCCGCTTGACGTTCGCGGGCTTGCCACGGCGAAGGCGAGTCCTTAACCCTCCGCGCGATCGCATCAACCGGTGGAGATATCCATGGCCAGACCCAAGATTGCCCTGATCGGTGCGGGCCAGATCGGCGGCACGCTCGCCCATCTGGTCGCGCTGAAGGAACTGGGGGACGTCGTCCTCTTCGACATCGCCGAGGGCACCCCCCAGGGCAAGGCGCTCGACATCGCCGAATCCGGACCCGCCGAAGGGTTCGACGCGCGCCTGAAGGGGACGCAGGATTATGCCGACATCGCCGGCGCCGACGTGTGCATCGTCACCGCCGGTGTCCCGCGCAAGCCGGGGATGAGCCGCGACGACCTTCTCGGCATCAACCTGAAAGTCATGAAGGCGGTGGGCGAAGGCATTCGCGACAACGCCCCCGACGCCTTCGTCATCTGCATCACCAACCCGCTCGACGCGATGGTCTGGGCGCTGCGGGAATTCTCGGGCCTGCCGCACGAGAAGGTCTGCGGCATGGCCGGCGTGCTCGATTCGGCCCGCTTCCGCCACTTCCTCAGCCTCGAATTCGACGTGTCGATGAAGGACGTGACGGCGTTCGTCCTGGGCGGCCACGGCGACACGATGGTCCCGCTGACCCGGTATTCGACAATCGCCGGCATCCCCCTGCCCGACCTGGTGAAGATGGGCTGGACCACCCAGGAGAAGCTCGACGCCATCGTCCAGCGCACCCGCGACGGCGGCGCCGAGATCGTCGGCCACCTGAAGAACGGCTCCGCCTTCTACGCCCCGGCCACCAGCGCCATCGAGATGGCCGAGGCCTATCTGAAGGACCAGCGCCGCCTCCTGCCCTGCGCGGCGTGGTGCGACGGCGAATACGGCCTCAACGGCTTCTACGTGGGCGTGCCCACGATCATCGGCGCCGGCGGGATCGAGAAGGTCGTGAACATCGACCTGACCAAGGACGAGCAGGACATGTTCAACTCCTCGGTCGAGGCGGTGAAGGGCCTCGTCTCCGCCTGCAAGGGAATCGACGACAGCCTGTCCTGACGGCGCGGGCCGATCCGGCGCGCATCCGGGCGCGTCCCTGCGGGGACGCGCCCTTTTTCGTGGCCTCCCGCACCGCGATCACAGCCCGACGGCGTGTGATCACGGACCACGCAATTGTCTGTCGGGTGCGCGGATCCGCGCGGGTTTGCGTTGGCACCGCCGCCCGCGCGTGGCACAAGCCTCTGAAAATGGTCCAGCCGCGGAGTTTTTCGGATGAACATCCACGAATACCAGGCCAAGGCGCTGCTGCGCGATTACGGTGCCCCCGTCTCGGATGGCCGCGTCGTCACCCGCGCCGAGGAGGCCAAGACGGCGGCCGGTGAACTCGACGGACCGCTCTGGGTCGTGAAGGCGCAGATCCATGCCGGCGGACGCGGCAAGGGCTCGTTCAAGGAGGCCGATGCCGGCGAGAAGGGCGGCGTGCGCCTGGCCAAGTCCGTCGAGGAGGCCGCCGACGAGGCCCGCCGGATGCTGGGCCGCACGCTCGTGACTCACCAGACGGGCGAGGCCGGCAAGCAGGTCAACCGCATCTATTTCGAGGACGGCTCGGACATCGCGCGCGAACTCTACCTCGCGCTGCTCGTGGACCGGCAATCGAGCCGCATCTCCTTCGTGTGTTCCACCGAGGGCGGCATGGACATCGAGGAGGTCGCCGCCTCCACCCCCGACAAGATCCTGAGCTTCACCGTCGATCCGGCCACGGGCTACATGCCCTATCACGGCCGCCGCGTCGCCTTCGCCCTGGGGCTCGAGGGCCCGGCGATGAAGCAATGCGTCAAGCTGATGGGCATCCTCTACCAGGCCTTCGTCGAGAAGGACATGGAACAGCTGGAGATCAACCCGCTGATCGTCACCGAGAAGGGCGAGTTGAAGGTGCTCGACGCCAAGGTGGGCTTCGACGGCAACGCGCTCTACCGCCATCAGGACATCGCCAGCCTCCGCGACGAGACCGAGGAGGATTCCAAGGAATTGCAGGCCTCCAAATACGACCTGAACTACATCGCCCTCGACGGCGAGATCGGCTGCATGGTCAACGGCGCGGGCCTCGCCATGGCGACGATGGACATCATCAAGCTGAAGGGGGCCGAGCCCGCCAACTTCCTCGACGTGGGCGGCGGCGCCACCAAGGAGAAGGTCACCGAGGCGTTCAAGATCATCACCTCGGACAAGAACGTGAAGGGCATCCTCGTCAACATCTTCGGCGGCATCATGCGCTGCGACGTGATCGCCGAGGGCGTCGTGGCCGCCGTCAAGGAGGTCGGCCTCGAAGTGCCGCTCGTCGTCCGGCTCGAGGGCACGAATGTCGAGAAGGGCAAGGAGATCATCGAGAGCTCCGAGCTCAACGTGATCGCGGCCGACGATCTGTCCGACGCGGCCGAGAAGATCGTGAAGGCGGTGAAGGGGTGAGATCCGCCGCCGATACCGGGCCGGGACAGGGCCGCGCGCATCCGGTGCCGCGCGGTCGCGGGCGTGCTCGCCCGCGCCGGCACGCGGCCCCGGTTCGGGGCGGCCGGTGACGCTTGCCGACGACATGATCGGCGGTCAGCGGACCGTCTACGAGACGCGCGTCGGCGCGCATGTCGAACCCGGCGCGCCCTATGCGCTGGCCGACTTTCCCGATCACCGCAACCTCGGCGACAGCGCGATCTATGCCGGGCAGATGCGCTTCTTCGACGAGGTCGCCCGGACGCGGCCCGATTACGTCTGCTCCTGGGCGACATACCGCAAGGACGTGGCCCGGTTCTGCCCCGAAGGGACGATCTTCCTCCACGGGGGCGGCAATTTCGGGGACATCTGGCCGATGCACCAGAAGTTGCGGCTCGACATCATCGAGCGCCATGCGGGGCGCAAGATCGTGCAGCTGCCGCAATCGATCCATTTCGACGACCCGGCCCTGATCAGCCGCACGGCGCGCGCGATCGGGCGCGCCACGGACTTCACGCTGTTCGTGCGCGACCAGCACAGCTTCGATTTCGCGCGGAGGCATTTCGACTGCGCCGTCGAGCTGGCCCCCGACGGGGCCTACAACCTGCAGGAGCACAAGCCCGCCCCGGCCGAAGAGGACGTGCGGGTCCTGCTCCGGACGGACAAGGAGCTGGGGCGCGAGGACCTGCGCGCCGCGGCCGCCGAGCTCGGCCCGCCCTGCGACTGGCCGCGCGAGGGACGGTGGCGCCGGCCCGTCGTCGCCCGCCTCGTCGAACGCTACGCCGCGCCCCGGATGCGCGGCTCCCGGTCGATCATGCGCCACCGAGAGCGGCTTTTCCGCACCCTGTCCGAGGCGCGTCTGGCGACGGCCTTCGACCTTCTGTCGCGGGGGCGCGTGATCGTCAGCGACCGGCTCCATGCCCACATCCTGAGCTCGATCCTGCGCCGTCCCCATGTCTGCCTGAACAACAGCTACGACAAGACGGCCCGCTACATCGACACCTGGGGCGACGACGGGCTCGCCCGCACCGTCGCCTCCGTCGAGGACCTGCGCCGCCAGGTCGCGGATCTCGGCGGGGCCGGCCGGGGCGGGCGGACGGCATGACGCCGCGCGGGACGCCTCGAAGGGGGGAGCGCCCCCCGGGCCGCCCGCGCCCGCCGGGGGGAGCCGCCGCCGCGCCGCCGCGCGGGGCCCCCACCCCCGGCCCGGCCGCGATCCGACCCGCCCCGGTCAGGGCGGCGCGGCCCTCACCCCCCGATGCCCAAGGAGCCACGGCATGACCCGACCCGCCACCGACGCCGCCCCGCTGATCATCGGCGCCGCCCTCATCGGAGGGGGCCTGCTGCTGCGGCAATGGCAGCCCGCCCTCCTGTCGCTCCCCGAGCGCCCCGTGGGGCCCCGTCGCGACCGCGGCGCGCGGCGCGTGGCCCGCCAGGCCCGGGACGGCATCGCCCGGTTCCTGCCGGGCAACCTCACCGGCTCCATCGGCCGGACGCTTCTCATCATGGGCGCGGGGCTGATCCTCGTCCGCCTGTTCGACGCGGTCGTGGAGGATGGCGAAGAGCTGTTCTGACGACCCCCATTTGCCAGACCGAAGGAGCCATGGATGGCCATTCTCGTCGACAAGGACACACGCGTGATCTGCCAGGGCTTCACCGGCAGCCAGGGAACGTTCCACTCCGAACAGGCGATCGCCTACGGGACGCAGATGGTGGGCGGCGTGACGCCCGGCAAGGGCGGCCAGACGCACCTTGACCTGCCCGTGTTCGACAGCTGCCACGCCGCGGTGGAGAAGACCGGCGCCAATGCCTCGGTCATCTACGTGCCGCCGCCCTTCGCCGCCGATTCGATCCTCGAGGCGATCGACGCCGAGATCCCGCTCGTCGTCTGCATCACCGAAGGGATCCCGGTCCTCGACATGATGAAGGTCAAGCGCGCGCTCGACGGGTCGAAGACCACGCTCATCGGCCCGAACTGCCCCGGCGTCATCACGCCCGATGCCTGCAAGATCGGCATCATGCCCGGCCACATCCACAAGCGCGGCAAGGTCGGCGTGGTCTCCCGCTCGGGCACGCTCACCTACGAGGCGGTGAAGCAGACCACGGACGTGGGGCTGGGACAATCCACCTGCGTCGGGATCGGCGGCGACCCGATCAAGGGCACCGAGCATATCGACGTGCTGGAGATGTTCCTGGCCGACGAGGAGACCCAGGCGATCATCATGATCGGCGAGATCGGCGGCCAGGCCGAGGAGGACGCGGCGCAGTTCCTCGCCGACGAGCGCAAGGCCGGCCGGTGGAAGCCCACGGCGGGCTTCATCGCGGGACGCACCGCGCCTCCGGGCCGGCGCATGGGCCATGCGGGCGCGATCGTCGCCGGCGGCAAGGGCGGCGCCGACGACAAGATCGCCGCCATGGAAGAAGCCGGCATCACCGTCGCCGACAGCCCCGCGGGGCTGGGCGAGGCGGTGCTGAAGGCGATCGGCTGATACCACCCCGGGCCGGCCCTGCGCCGGCCCCCTGTTCCTGGCGGGGCGATGGACGCAACGGACGACACCGAGGGACGAGGGAGGCCGGGGCGACATCCCCGGGCGGGGCGGCGATGACCTTCTCCCGCGCCGTCCGCACCTGCCTGGCGCGCTACGCGACCTTTCGCGGGCGGGCCAGCCGCGCGGAATACTGGTGGTTCGTCCTGTTCGTCCTCCTGGGCAGCGTCGCGACATCGCTGGTCGACCAGGTGCTCTTCGGCCTGCCCGCGGTCGATCCCGTCGATCCGGCCAGCCACCCGACCGGGCCGGTCGAGGGACTGTTCGGCCTTGCCATGCTGATCCCGCTGCTGTCCGCCGGCTGGCGGCGGATGCACGATACCGGGCGCTCGGGGATCCTGCTCTTCTATCCGGTGATCGTGATGATCGGGATCTCCACCTTCGCCGGCCTGATGGGCGGCTTCGCGCCGCTGCTCGACGGGAATTTCGGCGCGCTGTTCGCGGGCGGCGCCGGCCTCGTGATCGCGTTGGCGCTATTCGTGCTTTTCCTTTCCCCGCTCGTGGTTATCTGGTGGCTGGCCAGCCCCTCCGAGCCCGGGCCGAACACCCACGGTCCCAACCCCCATGAGGTGACATCATGACCGATCAGTCCCGCAACGACGTGTTCCGCGCCTCGAGCTTCATGGGCGGGCAGAACGCGGCCTATCTCGAACAGCTCCATGCCCGCTACGCCGAGGACCCGGAGGCGGTGGAACAGAGCTGGCGCGACTTCTTCGAGCAGCTCGAGGGCGAGGGCGATCCGAAGGCCGAGGCCGCCGGCCCGTCCTGGGCGCGCAAGGACTGGCCGCCGCAGCCCAACGACGAGCTGACCGCCGCGCTCGACGGGCAATGGCCCGCCGGGCCGGAGGCCGACGGGGGGCAGATCGCGCAGAAGATCACCGACAAGGCCGCGGCCTCCGGCAAGGCCGCCATCACCGAGCAGATCCGCCACGCGGTGCTCGATTCTGTGCGCGCGCTGATGCTGATCCGGGCCTACCGGATCCGCGGCCACCTCAATGCCGACCTGGACCCGCTGGGCCTGCGCGAGAAGAGCTACCAGGCGGAGCTGGACTACAAGTCCTACGGCTTCGACGAGAGCGACCTCGATCGCAAGATCTTCATCGACAACGTCCTGGGGCTGGAGGTCGCCTCCCTGCGGGAGATCCTGGACCTGGTGAAGCGCACCTATTGCGGCACCTTCGCGCTCCAGTACATGCATATCTCCGACCCCGAACAGGCCGCCTGGCTGAAGGAGCGGATCGAGGGCTACGGCAAGGAGGTGAAGTTCACCGAGCAGGGCCGGCGCGCGATCCTCAACAAGCTGGTGGAGGCGGAGGGGTTCGAGAAGTTCCTCCATGTCAAGTACATGGGCACGAAGCGTTTCGGCCTCGACGGTGGCGAGGCGCTGATCCCCGCGATGGAGCAGATCATCAAGCGCGGCGGCGCGCTCGGCGTGAAGGACATCGTCATCGGCATGCCCCACCGCGGCCGACTGTCGATCCTGGCCAACGTGATGGGCAAGCCCTATCGGGCGATCTTCCACGAATTCCAGGGCGGCAGCTTCAAGCCCGACGACGTGGAAGGCTCGGGCGACGTGAAATATCACCTCGGCGCCTCCTCCGACCGGGAGTTCGACGGCAACAACGTCCACCTGTCGCTGACCGCGAACCCCTCGCACCTGGAGGCCGTGAACCCGGTCGTGCTCGGCAAGGCGCGCGCCAAGCAGGACCAGCTCGGCGACACCGACCGCGACGAGGTGCTGCCCATCCTGCTGCACGGCGACGCGGCCTTCGCCGGCCAGGGCGTGGTGGCCGAATGCTTCCAGCTGTCGGGCATCCGCGGCCACCGCACGGGCGGCACGATCCACATCGTCGTCAACAACCAGATCGGCTTCACCACGACGCCGGCCTTCTCGCGCACCTCGCCCTATCCGACCGACATCGCGCTGACGGTCGAGGCGCCGATCTTCCACGTCAACGGCGACGATCCGGAGGCGGTCGTCCATGCCGCCAAGGTCGCCACCGAGTTCCGGCAGAAGTTCCGCAAGGACGTGGTCATCGACATGATCTGCTACCGGCGGTTCGGGCATAACGAGGGCGACGAGCCCATGTTCACGAACCCGGCCATGTACAAGGTCATCAAGCAGAAGAAGACCACGCTCAGCGTCTATTCCGAGCGGCTCTCGAAGGAGGGGCTGATCCCCGAGGGCGAGATCGAGGACGCCAAGTCCGAGTTCCAGAACCGCCTGAGCGAGGAGTTCGACGCCGGCAAGGATTACAAGCCCAACAAGGCCGACTGGCTGGACGGACGCTGGGCGCATCTCAACCGCCAGGGCGACAAGTACCAACGCGGCAAGACGGCGATCGAGAAGCAGACCTTCGAGGAGATCGGGACGGCGCTGACCACCGCGCCCGAGGGCTTCAACCTGCACCGCACCGTGGGCCGCCTGCTCGACGCCAAGAAGCAGATGTTCGAGACCGGCGAAGGGTTCGACTGGGCCACGGCCGAGGCGGTGGCCTTCGGCTCGCTCCTGCTCGAAGGTTACCCGGTGCGCCTGTCGGGGCAGGATTCGGGCCGCGGCACCTTCTCCCAGCGCCATTCCGCGATCGTCGACCAGGAATCGGAGCAGCGATACTATCCGCTGAACCACATCCGCGACGGGCAGAGCCAGTACGAGGTCATCGACTCGATGCTGTCGGAATACGCGGTGCTGGGCTTCGAATACGGCTATTCCCTGTCCGAGCCCAACGCGCTGACGCTGTGGGAGGCGCAGTTCGGCGACTTCGCCAATGGCGGACAGATCGTCTTCGACCAGTTCATCAGCTCGGGCGAATCGAAGTGGCTACGGATGTCGGGCCTCGTCTGCCTGCTGCCCCATGGCTACGAGGGCCAGGGGCCGGAGCATTCCTCGGCCCGGCTGGAACGCTTCCTGCAGCAATGCGGTCAGGACAACTGGATCGTGGCGAACTGCACCACGCCCGCCAACTATTTCCACATCCTGCGCCGGCAGCTGCACCGCTCGTTCCGCAAGCCGCTGATCCTCATGACGCCGAAATCGCTCCTGCGCCACAAGCTCGCCGTCTCGAAGGCCGAACACTTCCTGGACGGATCGTCGTTCCACCGGGTGCTGTGGGACGACGCCGAGATGGGCCAGTCGGACCTGGAGCTGAAGCCCGACGAGGAGATCAAGCGCGTCGTCCTGTGCTCGGGCAAGGTCTATTACGACCTTCTGGAGCAGCGCGACGCCGAGGGGCTCGACGACGTCTACCTCATGCGGCTGGAGCAGTTCTATCCGTTCCCGGCCCATTCGATGGTCAAGGAACTGCAGCGCTTCAAGCAGGCGAAGATGATCTGGTGCCAGGAAGAGCCCAAGAACCAGGGCGCCTGGACCTTCGTTGAACCCAACATCGAATGGGTCCTGACCCGGATCAAGGCCGACCACACCCGCCCCGAGTTCAAGGGGCGGCCGGCCATGGCCTCCCCGGCCACGGGGCTGGCCTCGACGCACAAGGCACAACAGGCGGCGCTGGTGAACGCGGCGCTGGGAATCGAAGGATAAGACCAATGACCGAAGTCCGCGTCCCCACCCTGGGCGAAAGCGTCTCCGAGGCGACCATCGCCACCTGGTTCAAGAAGCCCGGCGACCGGGTCGAGGCCGACGAGATGCTCTGCGAGCTCGAGACCGACAAGGTGACGGTGGAGGTTCCCTCGCCCGCATCCGGCACGCTCGACGAGATCGTGGCGCAGGAAGGCGAGACGGTGGGCGTCGACGCGCTCCTCGCCCATATCGCCGAGGCCGGCAATGCCGGCCCGGAGACGACCCGTCCCCGCCGCGACGAGGACAAGCAGGGCGGCTATTCCGGCGCCGATACCGACAAGGGCGACCGGAAGAGCGCGGAGAAGGCCGACGACGACGGGAAAGACGAAAAGACGAAGACCCCCGCCGACGGCGGATCGGGCGGGGAGATCGAGGTCAAGGTGCCGACCCTGGGCGAAAGCGTCTCCGAGGCAACGATCGCGACCTGGTTCAAGAAGGAAGGAGACACGGTCGAGGCCGACGAGATGCTGGCCGAACTCGAAACCGACAAGGTGTCCGTCGAGGTTCCGGCGCCCTCCGCAGGGACGCTGTCGAAGATCCTCAAGCAGGAGGGAGAGACGGTCGAGGCCGGCGGCGTGCTCGCGATGATGTCCGAGGGCGCGGGCGGTGGCGAGGCGCCGCGATCCTCGGAGGACGAGGCGTCCTCCGAGGCGGGCTCCGAAAAGGCATCCGGCAAGGACCGCCAGGGGTCCGACGCCCCGTCGGCCAAGAAGATGATGGAGGAGAAGGGCCTTTCCGAGAGCGATGTCGAGGGCACCGGCAAGGACGGCCGCATCATGAAGGAGGACGTGCTCAAGGCGCTGGAACAGGGCGGATCGGGCGCCAAGGCCGACGCCCCGAAATCCGAGGCGCCCAAGCGCGCCCCCTCGCCCGCACAGGACGCCGACCGCGAGGAGCGGGTCAAGATGACCCGCCTGCGCCAGACCATCGCCAAGCGCCTGAAGGACGCGCAGAACACCGCCGCGATGCTGACCACCTACAACGAGGTGGACATGACCGAGGTCATGGGCCTGCGGAACGAGTACAAGGAACTCTTCGAGAAGAAGCACGGCGTGCGGCTGGGCTTCATGTCCTTCTTCACCAAGGCGTGCTGCCACGCCCTGAAGGAGGTGCCCGAGGTCAATGCCGAGATCGACGGGACCGAGGTCGTCTACAAGAACTTCGTCCATATGGGCATCGCCACGGGCACGCCGCAGGGCCTTGTCGTTCCGGTGATCCGGGACGCGGATTCGATGGGCTTCGCGGCGATCGAGAAGGCGATCAACGAGAAGGGCAAGAAGGCGCGCGACGGCAAGCTCTCCATGCAGGAGATGCAGGGCGGGACCTTCACCATCTCGAACGGCGGCGTCTACGGCTCGCTCATGTCCTCGCCGATCCTGAACCCGCCGCAATCGGGCATCCTCGGCATGCACAAGATCCAGCAGCGGCCGATGGTCGTGGACGGGCAGATCGTGGCGCGGCCGATGATGTACCTCGCGCTGAGCTACGACCACCGCATCGTCGACGGCAAGGGCGCGGTGACCTTTCTCGTGCGCGTCAAGGAGGCGCTGGAGGATCCCCGGCGCCTGCTCATGGACCTGTGATGCGGCGACCGGTCTGGCTCTGGATCGTGATCGTGCTCTATGCCCTGGTCGGGCTGACGAACCTGAGGACGGCATTCCACGCCGCCCTCGGGACCGAGGCGGGGCCGATGGCCACCGAGGCGCGGGGCGTCCTGATCGCCACGGCGGCCGCCTCGGGCGTGGCGGCCTGTCTCGCCGCGTTCTGGACGCTGAAGGGGGAGGCCCGCGCGATCGCGGCCTCGCTCGTTTTCCTCGCCTCCTTCATCGCCGTCGCGGCATGGAGCACCGCGGTCCTGAGCTTCCCCACCCGCTGGGGTTACCTCCTCTTCTGGGCGGTGCTCTTCTCCTCGATGTCGCTGTTCCTGCGCCTCGCGCGGCAACGGGGACACCTGGCATGAGGCGGGGCATGGCCCTTCTGCCGCTGGC
The DNA here is from genome assembly GCA_947487205.1 of uncultured Paracoccaceae bacterium. Taxonomy (GTDB): domain Bacteria; phylum Pseudomonadota; class Alphaproteobacteria; order Rhodobacterales; family Rhodobacteraceae; genus Palleronia. Next base: position 126,420 of record CANKVU010000009.1, read on the forward strand.
GCTGCTCGCGGCGTGCGCCGCGCCGGTCCCGCGCGACGTGTCGGTCCGGCATGTCGAATCGACGGAGACCGCGGGGGATGGCGCGCGCTGGCACATCTTCCTCTTCGATCCCTCGGAACCGCGCGACCTCGACACCCGGATCGCCCTTGCCCGCCGGGACGTGGCGCGCGAGGGGCGCTGCCGCTGGGTCGAGCGACCCCGCTCCGAGATCGTGGCGCGCACGCAGGAGCAGGGCGAGCGCTATGCCGGCACGGTCCTGGCGGCCGCGCTCCGCTGCGCGGCCTGAAACGCTGGACAGGGGCCGGAACGCCGTGGTTCAGTGGCGCTTCTGGTATCGGGAGAGGACCGGCCCATGCAACTTCTGATCCGTTTCGACGCCCATGACCGCGCCGCGTTCCGGGAGGCCTACGAATCCGCCCGGGAGGAACGGGACCAGGCGGGACTGACGCAGCTTCAGCTGTGGGAGGAGGCCGACGCGCCCGAGCGCCTGTGGGCGCTCTACGGCGTCGCCGACCGGGACCGGGCGCAGGCCTGGATGGCCAAGGCCTCGGCGCTCGCCTCGCATCTGAAAGGTCATGACGGGCACTTCCTGGCGACCGCGTGACCGCCGGGCGCCTCCGGACGCGCCGAGGGTGACGCCCGCCGCCGCATTCCCGCCGCCGCGGCGCGGGGCCGGCCGATCCATCGATACGCCCGAGGGGCCGAGAGGCATTCCGGGCGCCCTGCCCGCCGGCCGCCCCGGCGGGATCGTCCGATGCCATGGGGAATGGGATGACGCCTGAACTCTACGTGCTGACCCTCGCGGGGCTTTTGCAGGGGCTTCAACTGATCCTCTATGCCGTGCCCGCGAACCTGGAGCTCGGCCCTGGCAAGACGATGAGCCCGCGCGATCCGCAGCGCCTCTCCGCCCCGCTGTCGGAACAGGTCTCGGTGCGGACGGGCCGCCTGTCGCGCGCCTACCAGAACCACAACGAGGCGCTGCTCCTCTTTGCGGTCGCGAGCCTGGTGATCGCCGTCACGGACCAGTCGACCTGGTTCACCGCCGCCTGCGCGCTCGTCTACCTGGCCGCGCGGATCCTGTATGTCCCCGCCTATGCGCTCGGCTGGGTGCCGGGGCGGTCGATGATCTTCGGGGCCGGCTGGGCCGCCACGCTGTTGATGCTGCTCGCCGCACTGCTATGACCTCTCCCGTACCCTGCGAGGAGAGGCCCCATGTCTAGCTACGACGTCATCATCATCGGCTCCGGCCCCGGCGGCTACGTCTGCGCGATCCGCTGTGCCCAGCTCGGACTGAAGACGGCCTGCGTCGAGGGGCGCGAGACACTCGGGGGAACCTGTCTCAACATCGGCTGCATCCCGTCGAAGGCCCTGCTGCACGCGACCGAGATGCTGCACGAGGCCCAGGCCAATTTCGGGAAGATGGGCCTGATGGGGGACGCCCCCTCGGTCGACTGGTCGAAGATGCAATCCTACAAGGACGGCACCATCGAGCAGAACACCAAGGGCATCGAGTACCTGTTCAAGAAGAACAAGGTCGACTGGATCAAGGGCTGGGGGTCGATCCCCGAGCCCGGCAAGGTGAAGGTCGGTGACGAGATCCACGAGGCGAAGAACATCGTCATCGCCACCGGCTCCGTCCCCGCCTCGATCCCCGGCGTCGAGATCGACGAGGAGCGCGTGGTCTCCTCCACCGGCGCGCTCTCCCTCGACGAGGTTCCCGGCAAGATGGTGGTGATCGGCGCCGGCGTCATCGGCCTCGAGATGGGGTCCGTCTATGCCCGGCTCGGCGCCGAGGTGACGGTGGTCGAATACCTCGACACGATCACGCCCACGATGGACGGCGAGGTGCAGAAGCAGTTCCAGAAACTGCTGTCGAAACAGGGCATGGAATTCGTCCTCGGGGCCGCGGTGCAGGGAGTCGAGACCTCCGGCGAGGGATGCCGCGTCACCTACAAGAAGGGCGACGAGGAGGCGACGGTCGAGGCCGACATCGTCCTCGTCTCGACGGGGCGCAAGCCCTTCACCGACGGGCTCGGCCTGTCGGATCTGGGTGTGGAGACGACCGACAAGGGGCAGGTCCGGACCGACGCCCACTGGGCGACGAACCTGGAGGGGATCTACGCCATCGGCGACGCGATCACCGGCCCCATGCTGGCCCACAAGGCCGAGGACGAGGGCATGGCGGTGGCCGAGGTGCTGGCCGGAAAGGCCGGGCACGTGAATTACGGCGTGATCCCGTCGGTGATCTATACCCATCCCGAAGTGGCCAGCGTCGGGCGGACCGAGGCCGAGCTGAAGGACGAGGGCGTGCCCTACAAGGCAGGAAAGTTCTCGTTCATGGGCAACGGGCGGGCCAAGGCGAACTTCGCGGCGGACGGCTTCGTCAAGATCCTCGCCCACAAGGAGACCGACCGCATCCTCGGCGCCCATATCATCGGCCCGATGGCGGGCGACCTGATCCACGAGATCTGCGTGGCGATGGAGTTCGGCGCCGCCGCCGAGGACCTGGCGCTGACCTGCCATGCCCACCCGACCTATTCCGAGGCCGTGCGCGAGGCCGCGCTCGCCTGCGGTGACGGCGCGATCCACTCGTAGGCGGCAAGGCCGCGGCGGTGCTCCGCGTCGGCACGACCGGGGGCCCGGGCAGCCGGGCGCCCGAATTCCGGCCGGCGTCAGGCGAGGCCCGCCTCGCCGGCGAGGATCATCCGCAGGCCCCTGGTGACATCCGCCCGCATGGCCAGCCTGAGGCCCGGCTCGTCCCCCGCGCGCAGGGCGGCGAGGATCAGGCGGTGCCCCTCGGGGGCCGAGGTCCGTTCCAGCCGGGCATAGAGCGCGCGCATCGTGGGGCCGAGCTGCAGCCACACGGTCTCGGCCATGGCCAGCATCGCCGGGGCCTGCGCGCGCAGATACAGCATGCGGTGAAAGTCGAGGTTCCGCCGCAGGTAGGCGACCGCGTCCTGCTTGACCACCGCCTCGGCGATGGCGGTATCCTGCGCCTCCATCCGGTCGATGAGCGCGAGATGGGCGCGCGGCAGGGCGCGGCTCGCCAGCTCCACCTCCAAGAGGGCACGGAGCGCGGCCAGCTCTTCGATCCGGTCGGGCGACAGGTCCGGCGTCGTCACCCGGCCCGAGGGGCTCAGCGAGACCGCGCCCTCGGCCGCCAGCCGGCGCACCGCTTCGCGCGCGGGGGTCATCGACACGCCGAAATCCCGTCCGATCCCCCGCAGGGTCAGGGCGTGGCCCGGCGCGATCTCGCCATACATGATCCGGGTCCTGAGCGCCCGATAGACCCGGTCATGGGCGGGCGCGGCGACGGGGTCGGGGCGGGGCTGCGTCAGCATGGGCGCCACGATGCGCGGTCCGGGCCGGCGGCGTCAATCCTCGCCGGCGAATCGCCACGCATGGAGCCCGGCACCATGCGCGCGCAGCCAGTCCCGCTGCCCTCGCCAGCCGGGGCACAACCCCTCGCACACCGCCCAGAAGGCCGCCGAATGGTCCATGTGGCGAAGATGCGCGACCTCATGCGCGACCACGTAATCGAGCACCGCGGGAGGGGCCATGACAAGGCGCCAGGAGAACATCAAATCCCCCCGATGGTTGCACGAACCCCATCGCGATCGCGTGTCCCGCAGGGTGATCCGACCGGCCGGCCGACCCAGGGCCGCCGCGTGGCGGGCCACGCTCCGCGTCAGGCGATCCCGCGCCGCGGCCTTCAGGATCGCGGCCACCTGCGGGCCGGCGGGCCGGTCGGGCCGGACGCGCAGGCCCCCGGGCGTCAATCCGGGGGGCCCGGCGATCACGGGGCACGGCCGGCCCTCCACCGGGATCGCGCCGCCGATGGCGGGGAAATGCGGCACCGCCTGCCGCGCGATCTGCGCGCGCAGCCAGCCGGATTTCTCGACCGCGAAGGCCATCGCCTCCCGTTCCGGGGTCCGCGCGGGCCGGGTGAGCGTCACCCGGCCGTCGAGCGCCGAGATCCTGAGCGTGATCCGACGCGCCCGCGCGGAGGCCCGCAGCACGACATCTATGGGCGGATCGCCGGGGAGGGTCTTGGTAATCGAACGCACAGGTCCCATGTCGTGATCCTATCCGGCCGCGGCGCCGGACGGAAGGTTTGACAGCCCCCCGGCCCTGTGGCAGGGGACAGCGATCCCGCACACTGGCATCACGAAGAGGGTATCCATGCCCAAGGAAGAATGGGGAACGAAGCGAGTTTGCCCGACCACGGGCAAGCGCTTCTACGACCTCAACCGCGACCCGATCGTTTCGCCCTACACGGGCGAAGTCGTGCCCCTCGACACCGGCAAGAGCAACCGCACCATGCTGGCGGACAAGGCCGACAAGCGGTCCTCCAAGAACAACGCGTCGGAGGAGGAGGAAGATGTCGTTCTCGATGACAGCGACAACAACAACGTCAATCTCGGCGACGACGTCCTCGAGGACGATGACGACGACGACAACGTCTCGCTCGAGGAACTGACCGACGTGGCCGACGAGAGCAACGACGATTGACGAGGCGCGCGGAGGTGCGGATTTTCCGCTTGAACCGCCTCCGCGCCTTCTCTAGAAGCTGCCGCACACCGTCGACAGGCGGTGCCGGAATGGGGCCTTAGCTCAGCTGGGAGAGCGCCTGCATGGCATGCAGGAGGTCAGCGGTTCGATCCCGCTAGGCTCCACCATTTCCCCCAAGAACATCTCTCAGGTTCCGTCGTCGTGCAGGCGCCGCAACGCTCGTGGCTTACGGGGTTTGCAGCGGGTCGGCCGAAGCGCGACCGCGTCGGGCGCCGGTCCGTCCTGCCGGGGCGGCCGCTCCGCCCGGCAGTCAGACCGACAGCGCCCGCACCGATCGGTGCGGGCGCGTCTCGATCCGCTGGCCGATCGTCAGCCGCGGGAGGATCCGAAATCCTCTTTCTCGGCCTGCTTCTCGGCCGCGTCGGCGACGCGGCGGGCGGCGTCCTCGGTGCGGTCCACGGCCGCATCGGCGGCCGAGCCTTCGCCGCGCGTGCGGTTGTCGGCCGCGTCCTTGCCCTTGCGCGTGGCCTCGTCGGCCTCCGAGCGGACTTCCTCGCCGACGGACCGGGCCTCGTCGAGGGCCGCACCCGCGACCCGCTCGGCCTTGGCGCGCTCTTCGGCGAAAACCTCCTCGGCTTCGTGATAGAGGCGGTCGCTCTCCTCACCGAAATGCTCGTCCTCATAGCGCGATCGCGGCAGGCTACCGGCGATGGCCGCCCCGACGGCGAAGGCCAGCGCCCCGGCGACGATCGGATGCTCCTCGAAGAAGTCGGTCGCTCGCTCGGCACCTTGCCGCATGCCGCGGCCGGCCCGTTCGCTGGCCAGGATCGCCTGTTCGCGGGCGCCGACGATCCGCTCCCGTGCCTGGTCGCTCATGTGCTCGGTGCCCTCGGACAGGCGCCGCGCCATGTCAGACGACCGGTCCCGCACCCGACCCGTGGTCGAGGAAGCGCCGGCCCGGGCGTTGTGAAGGCCCGCGCGCATCCGTTGGCCGGCGCTCGGACCGTGGTCGTCCGAATACCAGTTCGGGCCGCCCCCTTCGGGAACCGGACCGCGCGTGCCGATATGCGCGTCGGCGCCGTCGCCGTACTCCGACGAGCGGCCACCGAACATGTGGGTGCCGTCCGACCGGCCCTTGCCGAACATCCCGCCGCCGCCGGAGGTCCGATTCCGGGCGCCGTCCTCGATCTGGTCGGCGCTCGGGCCGCGGCCGAAGATCAGCCAGCCGAGGCCGATCCCGGTCACGGCGAGGGCGAGCGGATTGCCCTTCGCCGCGTCGCCCACCGAGCGGCCGAAATCGCCGCCGTGGCGGCCGACATTGTCGGTGATGCTGCGAAAGATCGCGTCGGGAGAGAACGTGTCCTGCAAGGCGACGAGCGTGTTCTGGAGCCCCTCGCGATTCTTCTCGAGATCCCGTTCGATCTCGTCGGGTGTCCTGGTGTCACTCATCTCACAATGCCTTCTTCACGGTCTCGCTGTCGCGTTCCACGTTCTTCGTGGTGCGCGTGGGAGCGAGGGAAGTGAGTTTCAGATCGTTCGTGCCCTTCATCGCGAGGATCGCGGCGATCACCGCGAAGACCACGCCGACGATCAGCGCCGACCAGCCCGGTTCGAGGCCGAGTTCGGTGATCGCCGCGACGAGCGCGCTGGCCAGCACGTTCAGGGCCACGAGCATGATCACGATGCCGGCGACGATCATGCCGATGGCCGCGCCGGCATGCTTGACGTTCTGGTCCATCTCGGCGCGGAACAGGTCCATCTCGCCGCGGAGGAGGGCGACGACCTGGTGCAGGGCGTCGCTCAGCAAGCCGCCGGTATCGCGCAGGTTCCGGCGGGTGGTCTGGCTGCTCTGCCCGGTCTGGGGATCGGTGTTGGCCATCAGAATTCTCCCCTTGTCTTGGTCGCGCTGGGTGACGGCGTCGCGGTCGAGACGGCGCCCGTCCCGGGAGTGGTGGTGGCCGGTGTCGTGGCCGGCCCCGGAATGCGGTCCCTGTCGGCCGCGCCGGAGGGCATCGCGCCGCTATAGCCGCCGCCCGTGTCGCCGGATGCGGACTGGCGCCCCGATGACGGGAGGGGATCGGCGGAGCGCGGCGTGCTGGCCGAGGCCTTGGCGAACCGGGTCACCGCGAAACCGGCGAGGGCCGCGCCGCCAAGGAAGGCCAGGGGGTTGCGCCGGGCGAAGCTGCTGACATCGCTTGCGAGTTCTCCCACGTCGCGGTCGCGGATGGTTTCGGACGCGTCGGCCAGGCTTTCGGCGATCTGGCCGAAGGTGCGTTCCTGCGGCGAACCGCTCCGCATTTCCTGCGCCGCCTTCCGGAGCGCGTCGGCGATCCCCGACACTTCGGTGGCGACGCCGCTACGGGCGCGCTCGGCCTGCGACCAGGCCTCTTCCCGGGCACGTCCGCCCAGATCCTCGGCCGTGGAGCGGGCATCCTGCTTCAGGCGTTCGGCGGAGCGTCTCACGTCGTCGCCGGCTTCCTGGCCGACATTGCGTGGATCGGTATTCGGGTCTGTCATCTCGTCGCGCTCCTCATGCCACCACGTTGATCACGACAAGGACGACCACGACGAGGCCGACCAGATAGATAAGGTTGTTCATCACTGGGACTCTTCATTTGCCAACCGTTTGCGGTATGGGACACCAAGTGCCGGGACGCCGCGCGGTTCCGCACCGCGCGGACGTCGGCGAAGGAGCGCCGGCACGCCCGGGCGCAACCCCGCCATGTCCCGCGGTCCCGCCCGGACGCCCGAGGGCCGCGCCACGCCGCGCAAGAGCGCCCAGGGTCGGCCGCGCGCCCCGGTCCCCGAACGTTTGCGCGGCCCGCCGCCGCGCCGTGCGCCCGCCAAATCGTCCGCCAGGCGCCGTCGGGGCCACTTGAGAAGGCGCGAAAGACGGCCCAGTTTGCCGCCATGTTCGAACGGAGGAACCTGACACGCCTGCCTTTCGATTTGGCACCCTTGCTGCGGATCGACCTTTTCGCGTCGATCCTGCTTCTCGCCGTCCTCTGGATCGCGCGGAAGATCCTGGTCGGCTCGATCCGGGCCCGGACGGAACTTGCCGCGCACGACCAGCGCCGCCTGATCACGTCCAGCCGCAACGTCTTCCTCGCCCTGGTGCTGTTCGGTCTGGTGCTGATCTGGGCGCCGCAATTGCGGACCTTCGCCCTGTCGCTGACGGCGGTGGCCGTCGCCATCGTCGTGGCCACGAAGGAGCTGATCCTCTGCCTGTCCGGGGCGGTGTTGCGCGCCACCACCCGGGCCTTCACCGTGGGCGACTGGATCGAGATGGGCGGGTTCAGGGGCGAGGTCATCGACCATACCCTGCTGGCCACCACGCTGCAGGAATTCGGGACCGGGCCGCATGCCTACATGCCTGTCGGCCAGGTCATGACATTGCCCAACAGCATGTTGCTGACGATGCCCGTCCGCAACCAGACCACCCTGCGGGAGCATGCCTATCACCGCTTCGCGCTCACCCTGGATCCGCGCCCCGACCTGGCCGGGTTGCGCGGGACCGCCGAGACCGTCGTGCACCGCCATTACGCGCCCTTCCGCGACAGGGCCGCCGGCATCAACGAGGCGATGGAGCGCAGGACATTGTCGGACCTTCCCGACCCGGACCCCACCATCCGGTTCCGGACCTCGGATCTGGGAAAGCTGCGGCTGGAGATCACGCTCTTCTGCCCCTCGCAGATGGCCGACACGCTCGAAAGCGAGATCACGCTGGACCTTCTCGCGGCCCTCCCGCCGCCCGAGCCGAAGCCCGAGGGCCCGCCCGCGCCGCCGGCCCAAGGGGCGGGCTGAGATGAGCGCGCTGTTCGTCGTCCTGGATCTGGCCGCGATCGCCGCCTCCTTCGTCGCGGCGGCCCTGTGGTACCGGGCGGGCTCGGGGACGGTGCGGCGGATCTCCCGGTTCGAGACGCTCGATCATGCCGATCTCAACCGGATGGTCGTGGCGATGAACCGCGCCGCGATCCTCAACCGCCGCGCGGCCCTGGCCTCGGCGGCGGCGGCGATCTGTTTCGCGCTGCGCTTCGCGGCCTCCCTGGCGGCCCCGGCCCTGCCGATCTGACGGCGCCGCCGCGCGATCGGGGGGGGGGGGGGGGGGGCAGATTTCCCCGCGGCCCCGGCGCGCGGTGGCTGGTTCACCGGGTCGAAGCCCGTTACTCAGGGCTGACCGGGGTGCGGGGTGCGTGAATGGCTGCGAAGTCGGGTCGTGAAACGGGGCGCGACGCCGTCCTGACGCATGGCATCCTCAGCGAACAGCCCGAGGATCTTCTGCACGGGACCGGCTGGCGGGTGCCCTGGGCGGTGCTGCGCGAGGCGATGTTGCGGCTGTGGAGCGACGACGCGTTCGGCCTTGCCGGCAATGTCGCGTTCCGCGCGCTGCTGGCGATCTTTCCCTTCCTGATCTTCACCAGTTCCCTGACCGCCTTCATCGGCGACCGGTCGATGGCCGACGACCTGATCGCGTTCCTCATCGCGATCGTGCCGCCCCCGCTGGTCGAGCCGATCGTGTCGGAGGTGAAGCAGGTCATGACCGTGCAGCGCGGCGAAGTGCTCAGCATCGGCATCCTGCTGACGATCTGGTTCGCGGTCGGCGGGGTGGATGGCGTCCGCGTGGGTCTGAACCGCGCCTACGGCATCCCGGAAAGCCGGTCCACCGTCGTGCTCTACCTCATCCAGGCCGCGGTCGTGATCTTCACCAGCCTGGTCCTCGTCCTGGTCGGCTACATGCTGGTGCTGGCGCCGCGCGCGGGGTCGTGGCTGCATACGCTGATGCCGAATTTCGACCCGTCCTCGGTCACGGTGGGGCTCATTCGGTACCCCGTCGCCGCCCTCATGCTGATCGCGGCCCTGTTCGTGGCGCACGTGTTCCTGCCGGCGCGGCGGACGCGATTCTCCAGCATCTGGCCGGGGGTCGTCTTCACCGTGACGGCGTGGGTCCTGCTGGCCGCGACCTTCTCGTTCTACCTGCGGAAATTCGGCACCTATGCGAGCTATTACGCGGGTCTCGCAGGCATCATCGCCGCGCTCTACTTCATGTATCTCGCCGCGTTGTTCCTGATTTTCGGCGGCGAGCTGAACCGTGCGATCCGGATCCGGCGCCTTGCCCGCGCCATGACCGACGGGGACCGCCGCAAGCCCCGCGCCTGACGCCGACCACCGCGGAACATGTCGGGGCCCGCGACGCGGGACCGGCCCACTGAGCGTCCCCGTGCGATCCAGTCCTCGATGACCGCGGCCGGGAAAGGCAGCCTGCCCGCAATCCTGACGCAGGACACCTCGCCCGGGGGTGCCCGATCATAGACCTCGCGGTCCCTGATCCCGATGGGGCCGCGAGTTCGGGAAATGTCGATCCGGTCGCGTTTGTGCGTTGCTGTCCGTGCCGTCATGCGTCCGCGATGTGGCGCGGAACGGCAAGACCGCCCCGGCGCCGTCAGCTCGGCGTTGAAGAGGAGAGCTGCCGTCCGTCCTGGTCGTATCCCGCGATCGCGGCCTCTCCCGCCTCCGGGATCAGCCGCTCGAGGAAGGCCTGGCCCACCCCGGCGTTCACCACGATCACGCCGTACTGGTTGCAGAGATCAACGTCCCCCTCGACGGCGATCTCGAAATCGCCGCGGTTCTCGAAGCTGATCCAGGCCGCGCGGTCGGTCGGCGCATGGGCCACCATTCCCACGGCCACGTCGAGCGTGGAGACATGCCGGACCCGGCCGCGCGGTACACGCCGCCCAACGCCGCCGCGACGGTCACCCCGGCATCCTCCCGGATCTGGCGTTCCTCGGTATGGGTGTCCGATCCGTCCCGGCGGGTGGCGAACGGCGCGAGGGCCGCCTGCGCGGCGACCATTCTGGCGGGGTCGGCGGCCGGGCCGACCATGGCGTAATCATCGTGCATCAGGTCGAATCGCTCCGCGCCCGCGCCATCCTCGGCGATGGGCTCCACCTGCCCCGACGCGCACGACCTTATCGATCTCGAGGACCGCGGGCGGGTCGGGTCGCGCCCTCGGCTCCTCTGGGCGATGACCGTCGCGGTCGGCGTGTAGAGCAGCCCCGGGGAAGCCGAACCCCTCTTCTGCCCGGCAAGCCGGGGCTGTTCCCGCCCCGCAGTTTCGCCCCCCCCTGCGCGCTTCCGTCCCTCTGGCCATCGCGCGGCCCGACCTACCTCGCCCGGATGCCCGAACGGATACCGAACCCCGCCCGCCCCGAACCTTTCCCACCGACCCGGGGGGGCGGCGCGTCAGGGCGCGCAACCGGGGAATGGCAATGGTAGGCCGGCCCGACGACCCCGACCGCGAACGGATCGGAACCCCGGTTCCGGCCGGGCGGCTGGCCCGGCTGCTGCGGATGGGCGGACTGGCCGGCGGGCTGGCGGGCGGGGCCGTGGGCGCCGGTCTGCGGCAGGCGGCCGAGGGGCGCCGCCCCCGGATCGGGGACCTGATGCTGACGCCGGGAAACGCCCGCCGGGTCGCCACCGAACTGGCCCGGATGCGCGGCGCCGCGATGAAGGTCGGGCAGCTCCTGTCGATGGATGCGGGCGAGGTGCTGCCGCCCGAGATCGCGGCGATCCTCGACCCGCTGCGCTCCGCCGCCGAGCCCATGCCGCCGCGGCAATTGCGCGACGTGCTCGACGCCGAATGGGGCGCCGACTGGCTGCGAAGGTTCGCCCATTTCGACGTGCGTCCCATCGCCGCCGCCTCCATCGGGCAGGTCCACCGCGCCCGGACGCGGGACGGGCGCGATCTGGCGCTGAAGATCCAGTATCCGGGCATCCGCGCGAGCATCGACAGCGACATCGCGAATATCGCGGGCCTCGTCCGCTGGTCGGGGGCGGTGCCGCCCGGGATCGACCTGGCCCCCCTCTTCGACGACGCGCGCCGACAACTCCACGAGGAGGCCGATTACCTGCGCGAGGGACGCAACCTCGACGCCTTCGGGTCGCGCCTGGCGGGGGCGGCCGATTTCGTCGTCCCGCGGCGCCATCCCGATCTCTGCACCCCGAACGTCCTGGCGATGGATTACCTTCACGCGGCGCCGGTCGAGGATCTTGCCACCGCCCCGCAGGCGGTGCGCGACGCGACGGCCGCACGGCTGATCGCGCTGGTGCTGCGCGAGATCTTCGAATGGAGGGAGATGCAGACCGACCCGAATTTCGCCAATTACCGCGTCGAGCCCGAGACGGGGCGGGTCGCGCTCCTGGATTTCGGGGCGGTGCGGTCCTTCTCCCCCGATCTCGTCCGCGCGTTCCACCGCCTGATGCGGGCGGGCCTGTCGCGCGACCGGGAGGCCGCGCGTGAGGCGGCCATCGCGGTCGGCCTGATGGGAGACCGCACCCCCTCCCGCCAGCAACAGACGATCCTGCGGATGTTCGACACCGCCATGGCCCCGATCCGCGATCCCCGCCCGTTCGATTTCGCATACAGCGACCTTGCCGCCCGCCTGCGCGACATGGGGCTCGAGATGGGGGCCGACCGCGAGATCGCCCATGTCCCTCCGGGCGATACGCTGCTCATCCAGAGGAAGGTCGCCGGCACCTACCTTCTGGCCGCGCGGTTGCGCGCGCGCGTCGATCTTTCGCGGCTCGTCGCCCCTCATGCCGAGGCCGGGCCCTGACCCCGTCCCGGCCCTACGCCCCCGGCGGCGACGGCCGCGCGTTCGGGGCGTCGTCCAGTCCGACGGTGCCGGGCAGCCGCGCCTCGGCAATGTAGTAGATCGTCTGCCCCGCCCGAAGCTCGGTCCGCGGCTGCAGGGTCAGGACCGGCTCCCCCCCGTCGGCGGGCCTGAAGCCGATCAGCGTCGCGCCGTACCGGTCCAGGAGCGCCGCCATCGCGGCGGCGACCGTGATCCGTCCGGGCGCCGCGATCCGGGTGGAATGGAGCGTGGCGCCGGCCCGGGTGGAGACCAGGCGGCGCAGCAGGTCGCTGGCGCCGGGATCGCTGAGCGAGCGGGCCACCTGTTCCACGGTGTTGGAGGTGACCGTCTCGATCGTCGGGCAGTGACGTTCCACCAGGTCGGCCGGGGCCGGATCGCGAAAGAAGGCGACGCAATGCCCCGCCATCTCCATGGTGCCGAGGGCGAGACAGGCGGTAAGGCTCTCGTCGTCGCTTTCGGCCAGAACGACCACGAAATCCGCGTTCGGAACACCCGCCCGGCGCAGATCGCCGATGTTGGCCAGCGACGTGGCGCGAATCCAGTCCCACTCCGCCCTGGTTCCGGACAGGTCGTGGGTGGAGACGATGACGACCGCGCGCGCGCCGTGCAGGTGGCGCGTCTCCTCCAGCAGGCGGTCGGTCTGCCCCTCGACCCGCCCGATCACGACCAGGTGGCCGGACTTCTCGGAAAAATCCCCGTGCCCGTTCATGATCCTGCGCATCCCCATGCTGGCCTCGCCGATGATCTTGCCGACGACGAAGGCGAAGATCGAGATCGCGCCCGGAATGACCCACAGCGCGGTGAAGATCTTGCCGGCTTCGCTCGACGGAGAAAAATCGCCATAGCCGACCGACGACCCGGTGACGATGTAGAAATAGGCGAATTGCGTGACCGACGAGACGAGCGCCGCCTCCCCGAGAAGGAGGAGCCCCAGCGCGGCGCTCAGGGCGTGGCCGAGGGTCACGAGCGCCGTGAACCGCCAGCTTGCCTGGGCGGCGTGCCGGGCGGCGCGGCGCATCAATTGCATCGCGAAGGTCGGAAAGAGGGTCATCGCACCGCATGTCGCCTTGGCCGGCGCATGATGTCCCGCCGCCCGCCGGGAAGTAAAGGAACCGCGACGCGCGACCGACGCGGGATCGCCTCCCTGCGGGCCCGCCGCCGGGGCGGGCGTCGAGCGCGCCGGCCGGGCTGCCGCTTCACCGCGCGCCTCAGGTCCGCTATGCGTCCCGGGCGACCCGGTGAGGAGACAGGCATGCTGCCGTGGACGGTCCTGGCGACGGCGACGGCCCCCCGGGGCGGGACGTTGCGGCTCTTGCGGCGGGGGGAGGAGTTCTCGATCCGCCTGGCGGACGGCAACGAGCTGATGAACAGCCGCCTCGGAGGGTCCGAGGCCGCGCTCGCGACGCTCGCGATCGAGCGCCTGGGGCGGCAGCGGGACGCCCGTATCCTGATCGGCGGCCTCGGCATGGGCTTCACCCTCCGGGCGGCGCAGGCGGCCGCGCCCGCGGAGGCGCGGTTCGTCGTCTCCGAGATCGTGCCCGACCTGGTCAACTGGGCGCGCGGGCCCATGGCCCCCGTCTTCGGCACCAGCCTGTCGGACGCGCGGGTCGAAATCCGGATCGGCGACGTGGGCGGGGAAATCGCCGCCGCGCGAGGCGCGTTCGACGCCATCCTGCTCGACGTGGACAATGGCCCGGACGGCCTGACCCTCGCCGGCAATGACGGGCTATACGGCGAGGCGGGCCTGATCTCGGCGCGCGCCGCGCTGCGCCCGGGGGGCGTCCTGGCCGTCTGGTCGGCGGCGCCCGACCCGTCCTTCGGCAAACGGCTGTCGCGCTGCGGCTTCGAGGTCGAGACGCACAGCGTGCGCGCCGGGCGGTCGAAGCGCGGCGGCCGGCATATCGTCTGGACGGCCCTGAACCGCCCGCCCGGGGGCCGGGCGCGGTGACGCCCGCACGGCCATGCCCCGGGCGGATCGGGGACGCATCGGGCGGCCGGCGCCGGAGGATGCGTCCTTTCCGGCGCGGACATATGGAACATCTTTCCGCCCGGAGGGCCTGCATGGAAAATACGGGCCTAACTCGGCCGGGCGCGTTGATGCCGGGCCGCGCCGGGAACAGGTCTGGGCGTGAAACATCAGGAGACGACGTGATGCTGAAATCGTTCGTTGCCGCCACGGCGGCCGCCTTGACCCTGGCCGGACCCGCCGCCGCGCAGGAGACGGAGACGCTGCGCGTCGGCATGTCGGGCGGGTACTTCCCCTTCACCTTCGTGCAACAGGACGAGTTGCAGGGATTCGAGGTCGACGTGATGACCGCGGTTGGAGAGGAAGCCGACCTCGACATCGCGTTCGAGACGATGTCCTTCTCCGGCCTGATCGGCGCCCTGGAGGCGGGCCGGATCGACACCATCGCGAACCAGATCACCATCACGCCCGAGCGCGAGGCGGCGTTCGTCTTCACCCAGCCCTACGTCATCGACGGCGCGCAGGTCGTCACCCGCGAGGGCAACGACGAGATCGAGGGGGTCGAGGACCTGCGCGGCAAGACGGTGGCCGTGAACCTGGGGTCCAATTTCGAGCAACTTCTGCGGGACCTGCCCTATGCGGACGAGATCGACATCCGCACCTACGAATCGAACATCGAGCAGGACACCGCCCTGGGGCGGGTGGATGCCTTCGTGATGGACCGCGTCTCCTCGGCGCAGGTGATCGAGGAGAGCCCCCTGCCCCTGGAACTGGCCGGCGCCCCGTTCTCCGAGATCCGCAACGCGCTGCCGTTCCGCGATACCGAAGAAGGCCGGGCGATGCGCGACCGCGTGGACGCGGCCCTGACCGCCCTGCGGGAGGACGGCACCCTCGGCGAGATCTCCCAGAAGTGGTTCGACAGCGACATCACCCGGCGGGCAGCGGAGTGACCTGATCCATGCGGGCGCTCGACCTCGACTACATGCTGGGGCTGGTGCCCGTCCTTCTGGGCTATGTGCCGTTGACGCTGTTCATGGCGGGCGCCGCGATGGTCGCCGCCCTGATCCTCGCCTCGCTGATGGCGGTGGAGCGGGTGGTGCGGGTGCCCGGGCTCGACTGGCTGGTGATCCTGTTCATCAGCTTCTTTCGCGGCACGCCGCTGCTGGTGCAGTTGTTCCTGTTCTATTACGGGCTGCCCCAGGTCGTGTCGTTCCTGACCCAGATCAACGGCGTGACGGCGGCGATCATGGGCCTGACGCTGCATTTCTCGGCCTACATGGCAGAAAGCATCCGCGCCGCCATCGCCGGCGTGGACCGCAGCCAGTGGGAGGCCGCGCAATCCGTCGGCATGACGCAGCTGCAGATGATGCGCCGGATCATCCTGCCGCAGGCGACGCGGATCGCGGCGCCGACGCTGGTCAACTACTTCATCGACATGATCAAGGGCACCTCGCTGGCCTTCACCCTGGGCGTCACCGAGATGATGGGCGCCGCGCAGAAGGAGGCGGCGGGGAGCTTCCTCTACTTCGAGGCGTTCCTGGTCGTCGCGGTCCTCTACTGGATCCTCGTCGAGGCGCTGAACCAGGGCCAGAAACGCCTGGAGACCTTCCTGAACAAGGCGTATGCGCGATGATCTCGGTCACGGGACTGACCAAGCGCTTCGACGGCGCGCCGGTGCTCGACCGCATCGACCTCCGGATCGCGGAGGGGGAACGCGTCGTGGTGATCGGCCCGTCCGGCACCGGCAAGTCCACCCTCCTGCGGTGTCTGAACTTCCTCGACCGGCCGCAGGAGGGAACGATCCGGATCGGCGACCTCGTCGTGGATGCGGCCCGCGCCTCGAAGGCCGATATCCTGGCGCTGCGGCGGCGGACGGCCTTCGTGTTCCAGAACTACGCCCTCTTCGCCAACAAGACGGCGCAGGAGAACATCATGGAGGCCCTGATCACGGTCCAGGGCCGCGACCGCGCCGAGGCCGCGGCGCGGGCGCGCGAGGTGCTGGCCGAGACGGGGTTGCAGGACAAGGCCGACAGCTATCCCGCCGCGTTGTCGGGCGGTCAGCAGCAGCGGGTCGGGATCGGCCGGGCCATGGCGATCGGCGCGGCCCTGATGCTGTTCGACGAGCCCACCTCGGCCCTGGACCCCGAATGGGTTGGCGAGGTCCTGACCCTGATCAGGCGCGTGGCGGAGCGGCGCCAGACGATGCTGATCGTGACCCACGAGATGCAGTTCGCCCGCGAGATCGCCGACCGCATCGTCTTCATGGATGGCGGGCGGATCGTCGAGCAGGGCCCGCCCGCCGACCTCCTCGATGCGCCCCGCGACGCGCGCCTGAAACGATTCCTGAGCCGGGTCGCCTGAGCGGCCGGCATGACCCCCCGCGCCCCGAGCGGGGCCGCCCCGCGATCCGGCGCGGCCCCCGCCCGGCCGCACTGCCCCGCCCGGGGCGCGGGGGGGGCGGCCGGGCCCCTCAGGTCCTGATGCGCGTCCCCGCCTGACCCGTCGTGGCGAAGGCATGGGTGGCGATGGCGGTGTCCTGCGCGCCGGTCCCGGTCAGGTCGCAGATCGTCACCTGATCCGCGCGCTGCCGCCCGGGAACCGCGCCGGTGACGACCTGGCCCAGCTCCGGCGGATCGGCGGCCATCAATCCCGCCGCCCGCGCCGCCTCCAGCTCGCCCGCGATTGCGCATTGGCTGACCCGGTCGCAGACATAGAGGTCGGCGGCAGCCAGGGCCGCGGGCTCGATCTCGGTCTTGCCGGCCTGGTCGGAACCCATCGCCGTGACGTGCAGCCCGGGATGCAGCCACTCGGCCATCAGGACCGGCGACCGGGCGGGCGTCGTCGTCACGACAAGCTGCGACCGGCCCACCAGTTCGGCCGCGTCCGGAACCGCTTCGGCCGGGATGCCCAGCGCCTGCTCCAACGCCGCGGCGCAGGCCTCGGCCCGCCCGTGGTTGCGGCCATGCACGAGCACCCGCGAGAAGGGCCGGACCAGGTGCGCGGCCTGCATCTGGAGCCGCGCCTGCACGCCGGTGCCGATGACGCCGGCGGTCTCGACCCGCTCGGGCGCGAGGTGGCGCGCCGCCACGGCGCCGGCGGCGGCGGTGCGGATGTCGGTCAGGTAGCCGTTGTCGAGGAACACCGCCTCGACCAGCCCGGTCCGGGCCGAGAACAGGATCATCAGGCCGTTCAGGCTGGGCAGGCCCAGCGCCGGATTGTCGAAGAAGCCCGGGCTGACCTTGATGGCGAAGCCGTCGAAGCCGGCGATGTAGGCGGTCTTCACGTCGACCTCTCCGTTGGCGGCCGGCAGGTCCATGGACAGGATCGGCGGCATCACCACGCCGCCCTGCGCCAGCGCCGCGAAGGCGGCCTCGACCACGTCGATCGCGGTCGGGTCGAGGCGGACCGCCCCGCGCAGTTCCGCCTCGGTGACGATCCTGATCTCATGCGCCATAGGGCCGCCCCTTCACGATCCGATCCCCCAGGTCCACATCCTCGCCGCACATGATCCGCGTGAAGACGCCCATGTCCAGGTTGCGCCCGGTGACGATGGTCCCGGTCGCCCCCCCTGCCGCCACCTTTCCCGACAGGATGGCGGCGAGCCCGACGACACAGGCCCCTTCGGCCACGATCCTGTCCTCGTAATAGAGCACCTGCATGGCGTGGTAGACCTCCTCCTCGCTCACCAGGACGATGTCGTCCAGGTGATCGCGGCAAAGCGCGAAGGTATAGCGGTTGTCGAGCCCGATCCCGCCGCCCAGGCTGTCGGCGAGGCTCGGCACCTCCTCGATCTCGACCGGGCGGCCGGCAGCGATGGAGGCATGCATGGCCGCGCCCCGGTCCATCGAGACCCCGACGACGCGGACCCGCGGGTTGACGGATTTCACCGCCACGGCGACACCGGCCGCCAGACCGCCGCCGGACAGCGGCACGAGCACGGTGTGAAGGTCGGGCCGCGCCGCCATCATCTCGAACCCGATCGTGCCCTGGCCCGCGATCACCGCGGGGTCGTCGAACGGAGAGATCTCGACCAGCGCCTCGGCCTCCGCCAGCCGGCGGCTTTCGGCCCAGGCCGCGTCCTGGCTTCGACCGCCGATCCTGACCTCGGCGCCGAGCGCGCGGATCCCGTCGACCTTGGCCTGCGGCACCAGTTCCGACATGCAGACGACCGCGCGAATCCCGCGCTGCGCCGCCGCGTAGGCGACGCCCCGGCCGTGATTGCCGGTCGAGCAGCAGATGACGCCGGCGCAATCGGCGGGCAGCGACATCACCGCGTTCAGCGCGCCGCGCAGCTTGAAGGCGCCGATCGGCTGCGTGTTCTCGAGCTTGAGCAGGAAGGCATGCCCGGTCCGGGCCTCCATGAACGGCGAGGGAATGAACGGCGTGTCATCCGCGTGCCCCCGGATCGCCGCGCGCGCCGCCAGAATGTCCGCCAGTGAAAAATCCATCGATCCGTCCGAACTTGTGAATGTTCCGGGGGCCGGTCCACCGGGCGGCGTCCCGGGCCCCGCCCCCTCCGACCCAACCAGAGACCGCCCCCCCAGTGCAATCGGGTTGTCCGCGTGCCGAGAAGCGGATGCCCCGCGCGACGGCGCCATTCCGGGCCGCAGCGCGCGTCAAGGTGGTTGCATCGCGCACGGCAAGGCATAGTACGATCTGGAAACCGCGCGGCGGCTGCGCCCCTTGCGGCAGCGACCGCCGCGATATCGCCGGGGCATGTGGGAATGCGCCAGTCTTCGGATGAAACCGCCCGTGCCCTGCGCGCGGAGGTCGACGCCTTCGTGGCGTCGCATTTCCGGCTGGCCGGGACCTTGCGGCTGCACGCCGCCGCGCTGGGCTGGGATCTTCTTCGCGCACCCCTCAACGTGGCCCTGGCGCCGATCTATCTGGCGACGCTGCTGGCCGGTCTCGTCGCCCGCCTGATCGGCCTGCGCCGTTTCGGGGGCTGGCTGCGCGCGCGCCGGATCCTGATGCCCACCGCCGTATCCCGGCAGGTTCAGGCGCGGATCGAGGCCGAGCTTCTTGGGGGGATGCCGCTGACGCCGCGCAGTCGCCGCCTGATCGAGGATTATGCCGCCGTCCGCTCCGCTGTGGCCGAGATCACGACCTCCCTCGTCGTGCTCGCCACGGGGCTGGTGCTGTTCGGCGCCGCGACGCCCGGCATCACGTCGCTCACGCCGACCGTCTCGGGGTATATCGTGCATTCCTCGGCGGTGACCAACTTCCCGCTGGGATCGCGCGTGGGCGAAGTCTGGTACGGCGTGTTTCCCGTCACGCAGCCGGTCTGGTTCGTCGTGACGACGGGGGTGGTGCTCGCGATGGCCGCCTCGCTCGTGACGACCTTCGCGGGCATCGTCGCCGATCCGCTCCAGGCGGCGACGGGGCTGCACCGCCGGCGCCTGGTCCGCCTTCTCGACAAAGTCGCCGCAGCGGAGGGGCAGGCATCGGGGCTCGCCCCGGAACATATCCTCGCCCGGCTTGCCGATATCACGGATGCGGGGATAAGCGTCGTCCGGCTGTTCCGGCCATAGCCCGCCGGGTCGCGCCCCGCCCCGCCTAGAGACCCTTCGCCCGGTAGCTCATGGCGATCCGCTCGATGGCGACCAGATAGGCGGCGGTCCGGAGATCGTCGAGGTCGTCCCGCCCGTGCCAGACCTCGCGCATCGCCTGGTAGGCGGTCCGCATCGTGTCGTCGAGCCCCGAGCGGACGAGTTCCAGCTCGTCCGACCCCTGGAGGTATTTCTGCTTGAAGTGCGGCGTCATCGACCAATGGTCGCCGAGATAGGCGTCGAGGCGCTCCAGCTCGCTGACGATCAGGTTCTGGCGCGCCTCCTCGGCGCGGCGCTGCATGCGGCCGAACCGGATGTGGCTGAGGTTCTTGACCCATTCGAAATAGCTCACCGTCACGCCGCCGGCATTGGCGTACATGTCGGGAATGATCACCACGCCCCGCTCGCGCAGGATGTCGTTCGCCCCCGACGTGACCGGTCCGTTGGCGGCCTCGATGATGAGCGGCGCCTTGATGTGGTGGGCGTTGCCCAGGTTGATGACCCCCTCCAGCGCCGCCGGGATGAGGATGTCGCATTCCTCGGTCAGAAGGCTCGCACCGTCCGCGACATGGGTGGCCTCGGGATAGCCCGCGACGCCGCGATGTTCGCCGATCCACCGGCGGACATCGTCCACGTCGAGCCCGTCGGCGTTCCAGATGCCGCCGTCGCGCTCGATGATCCCCTGGATGACCGCGCCGTCCTCCTCGGACAGGAACTTCGCGGCGTGATAGCCGACATTCCCGAGGCCCTGCACGATGATCCTCTTGCCGTCGAGATCGCCCGACAGGCCCGTCGTGGCCACGTCCTCGGGATGGCGAAAGAACTCCCGCAGGGCGTATTGCACGCCCCGGCCGGTCGCCTCGGTACGGCCCTTGATGCCCCCGGCATGGGCCGGCTTCCCGGTCACGCAGGCCGAGGCGTTGATGTCGGTGGTGTTCATCCGCCGGTACTGGTCGGCGATCCAGGCCATCTCGCGCTCCCCGGTGCCCATGTCGGGGGCGGGGACGTTCTGGCTGGGGCTGATCAGGCTGCGCTTGGCCAGCTCGTAGGTGAAGCGCCGCGTGATCTGTTCCAGCTCGTGCTCCTCCCATTCGTCGGGATCGATGCGCAGGCCGCCCTTGGAGCCCCCGAACGGCGCCTCGACCAGGGCGCACTTGTAGGTCATGAGCGCGGCCAGCGCCTCGACCTCGTCCTGATGGACGTTGGTCGCGTAGCGGATGCCGCCCTTGACCGGCTCCATGTGCTCGGAATGGACCGAGCGATACCCGGTGAACGTGTGGATCGTCCCGCGCAAGCGGACGCCGAAGCGGACGGTATAGGTCGAGTTGCAGACCCGTATCTTCTCCGCGAGCCCCTCGCTCAGCCCCGCCAGCGGCACGGCGCGCTTGAACATGATGTCGACGCTCTCGCGGAACGTGGGTTCATGGCTGGGAGAAGTTCTGGAGGTCATGTCGATCCTCGTCTGTCGCATTGCTGCCGAAAAATCGTGCATGCAGCCTTGCAGTCGAGCATTGGCTTGCCAAGCACTTTCGATGGCGGGCGCGGAGCGTGGACCATGCCGCCCGTCCGCCGGGGACCGATGCCCCTGTCCGCGCGCCCTCCGCCGCCCAATCGTGCCGGCGGGATAGCCGTTCGATCATGATCTCGCGGGCGCGGCGAAATCCCCCGCTGTTCTTTGCGCTTTCGCGTGGAACGGAATAGGTGCGCCCCGACGATGCTCCGCTCGCCGGGAAGTAGAAGGTTCTGAGATGCTGGATACCGTCATCGTGGGGGCCGGCTTCGCCGGATTGTCGGCGGCCCGGGCCCTGATGGCCGAAGGGCGCGACGATTTCGTCGTGCTCGAGGCGCGGGACCGGGTCGGCGGGCGGACCAAGCCGGGACAGCTCGGCGATCTCCGCATTGATCTCGGGGGCATGTGGATGGCGCCGACCCAGGCGCGGCTCCGGCGCCTGGCCGCGCATTACCGGATCCGGCCCTACCCGACCTATCTCGACGGCGACGCGATCTTTCGGGTCGGCGACCGGCAGCGGAGGGGCCCGCGCGAGGATCTGAGCCGGCTCTTCGGCCTCGGTGGCGGCCTCGCCTATCTCCTGGCCCGCTGGCGGCTCGGCCGGCTCATGGCCCCCCTCGACACCACGCGGCCCTGGGCGCATCCTCAGGCCGCGCGGCTCGACGCGACGACCCTCGAGACCTGGATTTCGCGGAACATCCTCCATCCGCTGCCGCGGGCGGCGTTCCGCACGGTCTGCACCACGGTCCTCTGCGCGGAGCCCTCGCAGGTCTCGATGCTCTTCTTCCTGCATTACCTGAAATCCGGCGGCGGCCTGAATGTCCTCATCTCGTCGGATACCGGAGGGGCGCAGAACCTGCTCTTTCACGGCGGCGTCCACCAGATCAGCCGCCTGATGGCCGGCGAAGTGGGTCCGCGGCTGCGCCTCGAGGCGCCCGTGACGGCCATCCGCTGGGATGCGGGCTCCGTGACGGTCGACAGCGCCGCGGGCAGCTTCACCGCCCGCACCGCCATCATCGCCGTCCCCCCCACCCTTCTGGACCGGATCGCGTTCACCCCCGCCCTGCCCCGCCCGCGCGCGGCGGCCGGCGCGCGTCTGGTGATGGGATCGTCGATCAAGTTCTGGCTCCTTTACGCGCGGCCGTTCTGGCGCGACCAGGGGCTGAACGGCACGATCCTGAGCGACGACGCGCCCGCGACCCCGGTTATGGACGTCTCGCCCCCCGGCCAGGACAAGGGCGTGCTGGTCGGGTTCTTCGACGGCGCATCGGCCATCCGGCACGCCGATCTGACGGCCTCGGAACGCCGCTCGATCGTGGTCGACATGATCGCCACGCATCTGGGGGCCGACGCCCTCGAACCGCTGGAATACGTCGAGAACGACTGGACCGGCGAGGAATGGTCGGGGGGATGCTACGGCGCCTACGCGCCCCCCGGCGTCTTCGCGCGCTACGGCAAGCACCTGCGAACCCCGGTCGGCCCCCTGCACTGGGCAGGGACCGAGACCTCCCCCCGCTGGACCGGGTATATCGAGGGCGCCCTCGAATCCGGGGAAGCGTCCGCGACGGCCGTCCTGGAACGCCTGCGCGAGGGGGACGGGGCCTAACCCGCATAGAGCGTCTCCGCTGCGATACACGCCGTGCCACCCCGAGGGCGCGGGCCATTTGCAACGGATCCCAGGGAGGCGCGGTCTATGGCATTGGTCCCGGGCTCCTGCCTCGAAAATCCATCCGTACCGGGCGCGAAACCGACGGCACGGCCGGTGGTGCCGTGGGATCACGTCGGTCCGAAGCAGGTGCATCCTTCCCCTGCCCGGCGGCGAGATGTCCGGGACCTTGCGGAACATTTCCCGCGCGCGGCCGAGCCTCACGCCCGGTGCGGCGAAGGGCCGACCTTTCCGGCGGGGCCGGATCGACCGGGCGCGGTCGGCTAGACGCTCACGCCGAAGCTCCAGCCGATACAGGCCGTGACCCCCATGGCGAAGACGCCCCAGACGACCACGCGACGGATCGCCGGCAGGACCGGGGCTGCCCCTGCCGCCGCGCCAAGCGCCCCGAGGGCCGCGAGCGAGAGGACCGTCACGATCAGGACGACCGGAATGATCGCGGAGGGCGGCGAAAGAAGCGCGCCGACGAGGGGGATCGACGCGGCCGCGCTGAAGGTCGCGGCGGAGGCGAGGGCTGCCTGGAGCGGGTTTGCGGCATGGATCTCGGACAGGCCAAGCTCGTCCCTGACATGCGTGCCGAGCGCATCGTTCTCGGTCAGCTCGCGGGCGACGATTTCGGCTGTTTCCCGTCGCAATCCTCGCGATTCGTAGATCGCGACCAGTTCGGCGAACTCCTCCTCGGGAAGTTCGACCAGGGCGATCTCTTCGCGCCGGATGTCGGCGCGTTCCGTATCCGCCTGGGACGAGACGGAGACGTACTCCCCGGCCGCCATCGACATCGCCCCGGCGGCAAGGCCCGCGACGCCGGCAATCAGAACCGCCCGTGGCGTGGGATCTGCGGCCGCGACGCCGACGATCAGCGACGAGACCGAAACGATGCCGTCATTCGCACCCAGCACGGCGGCCCGTAGCCATCCGCTTCTGGTGACGTAATGCGGTTCTCCGGGATGGGCGCTGGTCTCGTTCACGCGGGACACCTTCGTGCGAGCGAATTTCTCTCGATCGGATCGCCGTCTGCCGCCCCCGCGGACGGGCGAAGGTCTGTGGTCGGCGACCGACCGCTCCGATTTTCCGACCATACGAGCCGGAGGTTCCGTGCATAGATGGAAAGTCCGAGGGACTGGCCGAGACCACGAACCGAGTCGCTTCGATGGACCGCGTCGACGAGGAGGCAAGGAGAGCCGCCGATCGAGAAATGCCGGAAGACGGCCGGCAGGACGGAGCGGGCCGTCCGTTCGGAAATGAACGCTTGTACGTCGAAGCGACGCCGCGAAGAGATTTTGGCCGTGAAGGCCGAAAACCAGCCAGGCGAGGTCCGGTCAATCGCTGGGGACGGCGATGTCTCCGCTCAATGGGTGACATCCGCCGTCCGGGCGGGGGTGTCGGCTTCGGCAATCTGCGCCGGGCGGCACCTCCTTCCGCGTCCACGATGGATCAGCCACGTGACGCCCAGGAGGTCGACGATGCCCGACAAGGCGCCCGGCATTGGAATAACGCGACCGCCCCCGGCCCCACGGTGACGTGCCACACCGCACCGCAAGACCTCTCCGTGCGGAAAAGGTCGGCGGCACTCGGCGAGCGGGCGCACGATCCGGGCCAGATCCGGCGCGGGTTGTGACCGTGCCCGTCGAGCGTCGCGACGATCGATGCCCGGGAGGTCTCGACCCCCGGTGCGGATCGCGGCCGATTGTCCCGCGCCGACGGCGTGCAGGAGGGGCCGCAGGCCCGGACCCGAGGGCATGCGAGCCCGCACGATCGCGCCCCTGCCGTCCGTCGTGCCGTCGTCGAGCGCGGCCTCCTTTCCACCTGCGCGCATGCGCCCGTTGATCATCGCGCAGGCGAGGTTCTCGTGGTGGCGCGAGCTTTCGAAGGCCACGCCGGCGACATGGATGGCGGCAAGGATTAGGATGAGAACGGCCGCAAGTTCGTGGATCTCCCCTTCTTGGTCGCCCCCCCAGAACATGTCGGTTGCCTAAAACCAGACCGTCGGGACCATCGCGGCGACCGCGGCGAGGAGCGCCACGATCATCGCGGCGCCCGCCGGTTTGTGACCCACGCGGCATCGTGGGAGATCTCAGCGATAGCGGGCGACAGCCAGCCCCCCGGTCGAAGTCCGAGAACCGCGCAGGACGCGATCCCACGCCCCCCAGGAGAGACGCGCCGCGAGGAAACAACCGTGATTCCCGTGCCGCCATTGCGGTCCGTCCTCGGTCAGCCAGGCCCCGCCGATCACCGCGACCTGCGACCAGTGGACGATCCGCGCGAACGGATTCTGGACCCGAACCGCGTCGGGCTCCGTCATCCGACCCAGTCTCCTCGACAAGGGCGGGATCGAAGATGTTCTCGACGCGCTGGCCGGCGACATGCCTACCGTTGACCTGATGGCGGCCGTCCTCCTCCGTCACATTGGAGATCGTCCATCCCCTGTCGGCAAGCTCGGACATGCGGGCCATGCCGTGGATCACGTCGTGGCCCGTGACGAGGCGGAGGCGGCCCGGCTCGTGGCCGAGTGCGCCGCTAATTCGCTCGATCTCGGCCCGCCGGACGGGTCGCCCGCGACCTTGCGCGGGAGCGGAGGGGGCCGGCGACCACACGCCGGTGGTCGTGACCACGACCTGGAGACCAGATCAGCCACCGGATCGCCGGCCTCGATGCCGGTGCCGACGATCACGTGGTCAGCCCGACGATCTTACCGAGGTCGTCGAGCGGTACCGCGGTTGCGCGACGGGCGGACGGTCACGCCGGGTCCGAGAACGCCATAGCACCGCTCGTGGTCGTCCGGGCGCGCGCCGGGGTGCACCGGGATGGGGTCGAGACTTGCCTGACCTCACGCAAACGGGCGTTTCTCGACGCGCTCGTCGCCGCACGGGAACGCATCCCCAGCCACGCGGCGCGGCTTTCTGCCTTCGACGACGACATCGCGGGCAATGTGATCGAGGTCTATGCCTCGCACCTGCGCGCGAAGATCGGCCGCAACAGGATCGAGACCCGCCGGGGGCTCGGCTGCAGCGTCCGGTGAACCGGGCCTGGACGCGCGCTGGATGTCTCGTATCGGCCATGCTCGCGATCGTCGTGCTGGACTGGTCGCTCACCATGAAGCTTGGTTTCTGGCCGCGTGCCCACGGGATGCACGCCCCCCTCGATCGCGGGCTTCAAGATCCGTCCGCGATACGCGTTCGATCTGGTGAAGGCCGGCGTCACGCCCGCGCCCCTGCCCGAGAGAGCCGTCATCTCGCGCAGCACCGTATCATGGCACATCCACCGCGCGGAACGGAACGGCCGCGTCGTGGAGATCGGGCAAACCCCGCCTTCCGGCGCGAGGAATTCTGGGAAAGTGCAGGCGCCGTCCTCGTGGTGATTATCCCGCTCCTCTTCATCGTCGCGCTGGACCGTGCGGGTCGCGCTCGGACCGGCCCGTCGACTGGCCGCGACGACCGCCGGGCGTGACGCCGCGAACGGATCGGCGGAGGGTCTGCCGGGCGGACCGCGGCCCGTGGCGCTCTCCGTGAACGATCACCAGGCGCGCATCGACTGGCTTCTTGCTGCCAAGCGCGCGGTCGCGGCGAAGGCCACTCGCGAATTGCGAACCCCGCTCGCGGCGGCACGGGCCCGAACGGCCGCGCCTGGCTCCGTCGCGCGCGTGCATCAAGGTGTCGCGCGGCGGACGCGGATCGTGTACCGCCTGCTGCAGCTTGCCCGAGCCGAGGCTGGCGACGCCGGGCGGTCGTGGATCTCGTGTCGCTGGAGCGTCATGTCCAAGCCGAATGTCCCGACGGGGTCATCCTCGACGACGCAGATGCGGCGCGGCTGATGGCGCGAAGCCACGCCGCCACGGCGCTCGACCATGGCGCAGGGGCCGTGCGTGTCCGGGTTGGACCCGGCATGCTGGCGACGGAGAACCGCGCGGCACCCGGTACCGTGCTGCATGCGGCTCGGTTCGACAAGGGCAGAGCCTTTCGCGGGACGGTCCCCGGATTGACCATTGTCGGGACCGTCGCGGAGCAGCTCGACCTGACGCCCGATCGGTCCAACACGCGCGATCGGGTTTGCGGGGTGCTGCAATCTCCGGCTGCCAGCGACACCTGGAGCATCGCTATCAGGCTGGCGCAAGATTGCGACCTCGGCGGCTTGGTGACCAGGCGGACGGAGCGTGCGGATCTGAAGAATGACGCGAAATCACCGCCTGCGATCTTGCGAGATGGCGCAATCGCACCGGCGCTCGCGCTCCTGTCCGTCGCCTGGAGGATGTGGCTCCGCGGAAACCTTCTCGTTCCGGCGAAGACCTTCGTGCTTGGCACTCACAAGCGATCATTTCCTCGACCTGGGCTCAGGACTCATAGCCAATAGATGACGGTCGCTGCGAGCGCGATGGCAGAGAGGAAGACCTTGGGACAGCGGTCGTAGCGCATGGCGACCCGCCGCCAGTCTTTCAG
>CANKVU010000010.1 GCA_947487205.1 uncultured Paracoccaceae bacterium
TCTTCTGTCCCATTCCTCGTCCTCCATACGGCTCGAAAGCCTACTTCAGGGAGGACCACTTTTCAGGGGGCAGGCCAGCACCCGCGGGGATCTCAGCCGGGTGAACGATCCGGGTCGATGAGCGCGAATGCGTCGACATCGACCAGGCCCATATCGGTGATCTTCAGGTGCGGAATGACCGGCAGCGCGACGAATGCGAGTTGCAGAAACGGCTCCGGCAGCGTCACCCCGATGGACCGCGCCGCCCGGCGCAGATCTTCCAGGCAAGCGCGCACCGTCTCGAACGGCGCGAGGCTCATCAATCCGGCGACCGGGAGCGCCAGTTCCGCCAGCACCTCCCCCCCGGCGGCGACGCAGAAACCGCCTTCGAGTTCCGCCAGGCGCCGCGCGGCCAACGCCATGTCCGCGTAATCGAGGCCGACGCAGATCAGGTTGTGATGGTCGTGGCAGACGGTGGAGGCGATCGCCCCCCGATCGATCCCGAACCCCCGGACGAACCCATTCGCGACGTTGCCGACGCCACGATGACGCTCGATCACCGTGACCCGGGCAAGATCGCGTCCGCGATCGGGGGCGCGGTCGCCCTCCGTATCGGCGACCTCGTGCCGAAGATGGTCGGTCAGGATCCGACCGGGAACGACGCCGATGACAGGCCGTGTCGAGTGCCTGCCTTCCAGCCGGAAGGTGCGTGGGGTGATCGGCGGCAGTCGAACCGAGTGACGGCCGATTTCCTGGACGCCGGGACGCGCCGCGAGCACATCCTCCGTCAGTTCCACGCCACCGGCCCAGACCGCACGAGCGTCGCAGCCCGCCAGCGAGCCCAGCGCGACGATATCCGCCCGCCGGCCCGGCGCGATCTGGCCACGGTCGGACAGACCATAGATCTCGGCCGCGGACAGGGACGCGATGCGATAAACGATCGCCGGATCGACGCCGGCCGCGATGGCGGTGCGGATCATGTGGTCCAGATGCCCCTCTTCGCCGATGTCGAGCGGGTTCCTGTCATCGGTGCACAGGGCAAGAAACGGCGCGAGGCGATCGCTCATCAGCGGGATCAGCGCGCCGAGGTCCTTCGACACGGACCCTTCGCGAATGAGAATCCTCAGCCCCTTGGCAAGCTTCTCCCGCGCCTCGGCTTCGCTCGTCGCCTCGTGCTCCGTGCGGATTCCGGTGGCGGCATAGGCGTCGAGCCCCCGCCCCGACAGAAGGGGGGCGTGGCCGTCGATCCGGCCGCCCCCGAAGGCGGCGATCTTGGCCAGGCAATCCGGGTCGCCCGAGACGACGCCGGGATAGTTCATCATCTCCGCCAGGCCGAAGGCCTTGGAATGGTCCTTCAAGCGCACGAGGTCGTCGGCACCGATCCGGGCGCCGGACGTCTCCATCTCGGTCGAGGGGACGCAGGAGGACAGCATCACCCGGATGTCGATGACGCTACGGTCCGCCGCATCCAGCGCCCATTCCAGCGCCGGGGCTCCCAGAACGTTGGCGATCTCGTGGGGGTCCCAGATCGCGGTCGTGATTCCGCGCGGGCCGACCGCACGCGCGAACTCCTCCGGCGTGACCAGCGACGATTCGATATGGAGGTGCGTGTCGATGAACCCCGGCACCAGCACTGCGCCGGCAAGGTGCCGGCGCGGACCGTCGCAGGGATGGCCGACGCAGGCGATCGTGTCGCCCACCAGCCCCACGTCTCCGTCGATCATCTCGCCCGACACGACATCCAGAACGCAGGCCCCCGTCAGGACCAGATCGGCGGCCGCGTCGCCCCGCGCGACCGCGACGAGGCGATCGAGGGGCGCCATCAGAACGCCCGAAAGGTCAGGGTGGTCAGGCTGCGCTCGATCCCTTCCACGACCAAGAGGTTGTCGTTGATGAACTTGCCCACATCCGCATCCTCGGGGATGTAGAGTTTCAGCAGGAGGTCGAACTCGCCGGATGTCGAATAGAGCTCCGAATGGATCTCCCTCAGGACGATCCGCTCGGCGACCTGGTAGGTGGTCCCCGGCCGGCACCGGATCTGGACGAAGACGCAGGTGGTCATGGGCAACTCCTTCTTTGCCCTCATCAGAACCAGCCCCGGATCGGCTTGACCAGACCTGCCGCATCGTCGCACCCCCTTGGCGCCGCCGCGCCAGGAACATAATGTGAACGAATGTCGCGTCTCTCGCTTCAGGACAAGCTTGCGATCCTTTCGGACGCCGCCAAGTACGATGCCTCCTGCGCCTCGTCCGGGACGGCGAAGCGGTCGTCGCGGAAGGGCGACGGGCTGGGCTCGACCGAAGGGTCGGGGATCTGCCATGCCTACGCCCCCGACGGACGGTGCATCAGCCTGCTGAAGATCCTGCTCACCAATTTCTGCATCTACGACTGCGCCTATTGCGTGAACCGCGTCAGTTCCAACGTGAAACGGGCCCGTTTCACGATCGACGAGGTCGTGACGCTGACGCTGGAATTCTATCGCCGGAACTACATCGAAGGATTGTTCCTGTCTTCGGGGATCGTGCGATCCCCCGACGACACGATGGCCGAGATGGTGGAGATCGCGCGAAAGCTGCGCGTGGACGAGGGGTTCAGGGGATATATTCACCTCAAGACGATTCCCGACGCGGACCCGGCGCTGATCGAACAGGCGGGGCTCTACGCCGACCGGCTGTCGATCAACGTGGAACTGCCCACCGACATGTCGGTGAAGGCGTTCGCGCCGGAAAAGAACCCCGTCACCATCCGCAAGGCGATGGCCGATGTGCGCCTGCGGAAGGAAGCCGCGGCGGAGCGAAGCCATACCGGGCGGCGCGGCGCCCGCTTCGCCCCGGCCGGGCAATCCACCCAGATGATCGTGGGCGCGGACGGGGCGACGGACGCGACCATCCTGGGGCAATCGACGCGGCTCTATTCGTCCTACGGGCTGAAACGGGTCTATTATTCGGCATTCTCCCCCATCCCCGACGCCACGGCGAAGTTGCCGCTGATCCGCCCGCCGCTGGAACGCGAGCATCGCCTCTACCAGGCCGACTGGCTGCTGCGCTTCTACGGCTTCGCGCTCGACGAGATCACCGCGGCGACGGTCGACGGAAATCTCGACCTCCATGTCGATCCAAAGCTGGCCTGGGCGCTGGCGAACCGGGGCGCCTTCCCCGTGGACGTGAACCGCGCCCCGCGGGACATGCTGCTCAGGGTTCCGGGGTTCGGCACCAAAAGCGTCGCGCGGATCCTGACGACGCGGCGGCACCGCACCCTGCGCTACGAGGACCTCGTGCGAATGGGCGCGGCGATGGCAAAGGCCCGTGCCTTCGTCACCCTTGGGGGATGGTCGCCCGGGGCGCTGACGGATTCGGCGGATCTGCGGGCGCGATTCGCTCCGCCGCCCGAACAGCTGAGCCTGTTCTGATGCCGACGATCGCCCTCCCAATCCTGGGAACCGCCGCCGCCTGGCGGGATGCGGCGCGCGGCCTGCTGGCGGCCGGCGTGCCCCCTCAGGACATCGTCTGGCAGCACGGCGCGGTCGCGGCGGATCTCTTTGCCGACGCGCCGGCCACGTCCGGCCCCGGCACCGCGACGGTGCCGAGAAGTTTCGTCCACCTGGCCGCGACGGTGTGCTGGCACAGCGATCCGGAGCGGTTTGGGCGCCTCTATGCGCTTCTCTGGCGGCTCCAGGGCAGCGACGGCCTGACGCAGGATCACGGCGACCCCGACCTCGCCAAGCTGCGGGCGATGGAAAAGGCCGTACGCCGCGACAAGCACAAGATGACGGCGTTCCTGCGCTTCCGCGAGATCGCGCCCGTTTCCGGGCGCCGCCGCTTCGCCGCCTGGTTCGAACCCGACCACCATATCCTCGAGCCCGTCGCCCCGTTCTTCATGCGGCGCTTCGGCGACATGGACTGGGTGATCGCGACACCCGCGCTTGGCGCGACGTTCACCTCGGGCTCGATCTCCTTCGGCCCCGGGCGGACCAAGCCCCCCCTGCCCGAGGACGCGACCGAAGAATTGTGGGAGACCTATTTCCGGAACATCTTCAATCCCGCCCGCCTCAAGGTGAAGGCGATGACGGCGGAGATGCCAAGGAAATACTGGAAGAACATGCCCGAGGCGGCCGCGATCCCCGACATGATCGCCTCGGCCGGGGCGCGGGCGACGGAAATGCAATCGGCCGCCCCCACCCGGGCACCCGCCCGCGCCGCGATCATCGGCAGGAGACTTGGAATGACCGACGACACTCCCCCCGTGGATGGCCTCGACGCCCTCAGGCGCGATGCGGAGGGCTGCACGCGCTGTCCGCTGCATCGCGACGCGACGCAGGTCGTGGTCGGCGAGGGGCCGTCGGACGCACCGCTCATGGTGGTCGGGGAACAGCCCGGCGATCAGGAGGATCTGGCCGGGCGCCCCTTCGTCGGCCCGGCCGGACAGCTTTTCGACCGGTTCGCGGACGAGGCGGGATTGGACCGCAGCCGTGCCTTCGTCACCAATGCGGTGAAGCACTTCAAGTTCGTGCCGCGCGGCAAGCGGCGGATCCACCAGAAGCCCGATGCCGGGGAGGTGCAGGCCTGCCGCTGGTGGCTCGATGCCGAGCGGCAGCTCGTGCGCCCCGGCCTGATCCTGGCCATGGGGGCGACCGCGGCGGCCAGCGTCACCGGAAAGGGTCAGGGCATCATGAAGCGCCGTGGCACGTTCGAGGCGGCCGAGGACGGCACGCCGGTCCTTCTGACGCTCCACCCCTCGTACCTGCTCCGCGTCCCCGATGCCGGGGCGCGCGCCGCGGCGGAGCGGGATTTCCGCGCCGATCTCGCGGCCGCGGCGCGATGGCTCGCCGATCACGCCGCCTGATCGCCGTGCCCGCCCCGGATCGCCCGGGCCGGGACGCCGATCACTCGTCGAAGAGACCCGCGGGGTTGAAGTTCCCGATATTGCCGAAAAGCTGACGCAGGAAGCCCGTTTCCCGCACCGACGATCCCGTCACCTCGCGCGACAGCGCGACGACGCGACCGTCTTCGAGGCCGAACCGCTCCACATTCGCGACCGCACCCGAGGGGCTGAACGAGATCGCGACCACCTGGCGGTCGACCTCCTGGGGCGCGCGCCAGCCGTATTGGCGGAACCGGCTCTGCACGAAGTACCAGATGTCCTCTCCCAGAACACCTTCGGCGGTCGGCTGACCGACCTCCTCGGCCACGTCGTCGCGGGTGTCGCGACCGACATCGATCTGCGCCAGAACGTCGGGGGGCGGCGCATAGCCGTGATTTTCGTAGACCGGCGAACAGGCCCCGAGAGCCACAAGTGCGACGGCGGGCAAGAGCCGCGTTCCTCTGGTCATTCCGCCCGTCCCGTTGTCTTGTCCCGTGGCACTTCCTAAGCTGCCTATATCAGAGGGCGATCCCCGTTCAAGAATGGAGAGGCCATGGCGAGCCCCAGCAACCGATTTCGACTGACAGGTCCGCGCGAACGGACCGTCCGTCCCTTCGAGATCGTCCCCGACCACGCGGCGCGCGAAGCGCTGGCCGGCGAAATGGGTCTGAGCGCCCTGAAGAAGCTGCGCTTCGCCGGAGAGCTGCGCCCGCTCGGCTCCCGGGACTGGGAGCTCGACGCCACGCTCGGCGCGACCTTCGTGCAGCCCTGCGGCGTCACCCTCGAACCCGTGACGACGCGGATCGACGAGGTGGTGCGGCGGCGGTACCTCGCCGATCTCGCGGCGGAGGAACCGGCGGCCGAACAGGCGATGCCCGCGGAGACCGAAGAGGAGCCCCTGCCCGGCGTCCTCGATCTCGACGCGGTCATGGCGGAGGCGCTGAGCCTCGCCGTGCCGCCGTTTCCCCGCGCCCCGGGCGTCGAGGCGGGAGCCACGCACAGCGCCGGACCGGGGGTCGAGACGCTTTCGGCGGACGACCGTGCGGCCTTGAGCCGGCTCAGGGCGAATCTCGGCGAAGAAGGGACCTAGCGCGTCCCGGACCTCGATTCCGCGCGGCCCCACGACGGCTCGCGGCGGTGGGCAATGGGGCGGGGCGCACATTCCGCGCTTTTCCCCCCGCACCGGCCGTCGTATGGCCATGCCTCCGGAGGGCGAAGGCGGAGCAGGCGTGAGCGATGGCGATCTGATCGGGGGCATCGACGTGGGGGGCACGAAGATCGAGGCGCGCCTTTTCGGCGGTCGCGATGCCGCGCCCCTCGCCATCACCCGCCTGTCGACCCCGCAGACCCCCGATGCGGTCGTGGCGGCGATCCTCGACCGGATCGGCTGGCTCGACGCCGCCGCCGGCGCGGCGATCCCCGTCGGTCTCGCGCTTCCGGGCGTCCCGGACCCCGGATCGGGGACGGTCTTCGCCGCGAATGTCGCGCTCGGCAGCACGCCGATCGGCCCCGTCCTGTCCGATCGGGCCGGACGGAGGGTGCCGATCCTGAACGACGGCACCGCCTTCGCCCTTTCCGAGGCGCGGGGCGGCGCGGGCACGGATATCCCCGTCGTACTCGGGCTTGTTCTCGGAACGGGGCTCGGCGGTGGAGTGGCGGTCGAGGGGCGCCGCCTGCCCCCCCATGCCGGTCACGGTCTGGAAATCGGCCACGCCGCCATCCCCGCGACCGCCGCCGCCCGGCACAGGCTGCCGCTCCGGGAATGTCCCTGCGGCCGGATCGGCTGCCTCGAACGCTATGTCTCCGGCCGGGCGCTGCCGTGGCTCTGCGGCCACGTCACCGGGGCGGACGCGGTGAGCGACGCGGGGCTGGAGGCGTGGGCCGACATCCTCGCCGAAGGGCTGATGCCCGTGCTGTTTGCCCTCGACCCGGGTGTCGTCGTTCTCGGCGGCGGCCTTTCGGAATTGCCCGGCGCGGCGCAGCATCTGGAGCGGGCGCTCGCGCGCCATCGCCTCGGTCCCGCCGCCCTTCCGCGGCTTCGCCTCGCCCGGTTCGGGGCGACATCCGGCGCACGCGGGGCGGCGCTCGCCGCGCGGGACGCGGCATGCTGATCGCCCCACACCTCCTGTGGCGGAACGGCGCCCTGCACAAGGGATGCGCGGTGGAGGTTCGCGGCGGCCGGATCGCCGCGTTCCATCCGGCGGGTGCCTGCGCCGCACGGGCGGATCTCGCCCCCCACATCCTGATCCCCGGCCCCACAGACCTTCAGGTCAACGGGGGCGGCGGCACGATGCTGAACGGCGACCCGACCTCGGCCGGATTGGCGCGGATCGCCGCCGCCCATCGCCGCGCCGGAACGGGCGAGATCCTGGCGACGCTCATCACCGATGCCCCCGAACGGCTCGACCGCACGGTCGAGGCGATGCTCGGTGCGCGCGACATTCCCGGCCTCCTCGGGCTTCATCTCGAAGGGCCGGCGATCGCCGAGACCCGCAGGGGCACCCATGCGGCCGACCATGTCCGGCCGCTGGACCGGCCATTCCTCAGCGCCGTGCGCCGCCTGACGGAGGCCGGATGGCCCGTCCTCGTCACCCTCGCGCCGGAACGGGCCGATCCCGGGCGGCTCGCCGAACTGGCCGCGACCGGCGCCGTCATCTCGGCCGGTCACAGCGCCGCCACGGCGGCGCAGTTCCGCCACAGCCTCTCCCACGGGGTCGGCTGCGTCACCCACCTGTTCAACGCCATGGACCCGATGCGATCCCGCGAGCCCGGCCTCCTCGGGGCGGCGATCCTGTCCGAGGCCTATTGCGGCGTGATCGTCGACGGCCATCACGTCGCCCCGGACATGCTCCGGATCGCGCTTGCGGCCCGCCCCCGCCGCGACCGCACCTTCCTCGTCTCGGACGCCATGGCCACGGTCGGCGGCCCCGATCGCTTCGAGATCTACGGCCGGACGATCGCCCTGGACGGAGGCAGGCTCGTGAACGACGAGGGCAACCTGGCGGGCGCCCATCTCGACATGGTCACGGCGATGGGAAACGCGCATCGCATGCTCGGCCTGCCGCTCGATCTCGTGGTGGCGATGGCCACCGACATTCCCCGCGCCGCCCTCGGCCTGGCACCGGTCAAGATCGCACCGGGCCTGGCCCTTTCCCGGCTGACCGCGCTCGACGCGGATCTGCGCCTGGTTCCCATCCGCCCCGAGCCGGAAACGGCCCCCTAGGATCTGGGTGGCCCTCTCGCCGCCGTCGGCAGGCCGTCGAGCCACGGATGTTAAGCGGGCATTAGCCCCACCCGACCTATCACGATCCCGAGGACGCCATCGGGAGGACATGCCGTGATCCCCTCACATCCGCGCGCTTCCCTCATGGGGGGGCTGACGACCGGGGCGGCCCACACCGTCCGCCGGTCCGGCGCACTGCCCGACTCTGGCCGGCGGGCCGCCCCCGTGACCACCAGGCGGGGGGTCCGGCCCAAGATCCGCGGGTGAACAATGGACCGCGTCCCCCCCCTTCCCCCCCGTTTCTACCGTTTCACCGGGCGCGGAACGCGGATTCACGGCCTGCTCCTTCTTGCGATCGTGCTTGCCGGGGCAGTCGTCGTCGGCCTGACCCTGCGCGCCGCGACGGAGCAGATCGACCATCTGAGCAGGGCCAGGGCCGAGGCTGTGGAATTCGGCCTCATCGAATTCGACGCGGAGTTTCAGCGCCTGCGACTGGCGCTCAGGACGGCAGCGGCCAATCCGCATCCGGATCTCGCTCCCGCAAGACTGGCTTTCGACCTGTTCCAGAGCCGGAGCGGCATCGTCCAACACGGCCGACTGTTCGAGCCGGTGCGATCCACCTCCGACTTCGCCGCGGCCAGCCGGGACATCGCCGCGTTCCTCGACCGGACGGCACCCCGGATGGAGGGGTCCGATGCGGACCTCATCCGCGACCTCGGCGAAATCGCCGCCGACGCCGAGGCGCTTGCCGACGACGTGCACCGGTTCACCATCGCCGGGCTCGACCTGTTCTCCAGCATCAGCGACATCCAGCGCCAGAGAGCGCAGGACGTCCTGGTCCGCATGGCCGCCATCCTTCTCTGCGTGTTCGCGGGCCTTGTGGTCCTGGTAATCTGGCTGTCCCGCCTGCTC
The DNA here is from genome assembly GCA_947487205.1 of uncultured Paracoccaceae bacterium. Taxonomy (GTDB): domain Bacteria; phylum Pseudomonadota; class Alphaproteobacteria; order Rhodobacterales; family Rhodobacteraceae; genus Palleronia. Next base: position 8,975 of record CANKVU010000010.1, read on the forward strand.
CACACCAGCCGGTTGAACGCCGCCAGGATTCTCGATGCCGCCAAGCGGCACGAGGCCATCGTCGCCACCTCGACCGACGGCATCGTGCTGGCCGACCACGACGGTCGCATCATCGAGACCAACGCGGCCACCCAAAGGATGTTCGGCCGTGGCGCGGAGGCGCTTCGCGATATGGCTCTATCGGATCTCGTCCTGCCCGACCCCGACCAGGCCGACACCCTGCTCCGCATGTTCTCCCATGCCTCCGACGGCACCGCGCCGTCCGGATCGGAGCGGCGGGTCGAACTCGTCGCGGCGACGCCGGCGGGGCGCCCCTTCCCCGTCGAGATCTCCGTCAACCGGGCCGAGATGGATCGGCGCACGCTCTTCGTCGTCTTCTTCCGCGACATCTCGAAGCGCAAGGCGGCCGAAGGCGCCCTGACCGCCGCCCGCGATCGCGCCGAGGCCGGCGAACGCAGCAAGGCGCGGTTCCTCGCGGTCATGAGCCACGAGATGCGCACGCCGCTGAACGGCCTGCTCGGCAGCATCCAGCTTCTCCACAACGACGACCTGCCCCCCGAGCAGCAGGAATGCATCAAGACGATCCGCACGTCGGGCCGCCACCTCCTGGACCTCGTCAACGACGTGCTGGACCTTTCGCGGCTCGACAGCGGCGAGGAACGGGTTCGCCGCGAGCCGACCGATCCCGCGGCGCTCGTCACCGACGTCATCGATACCTTGCGACCGCTCGCCCGCGAAGGGGGCATCGACCTCGGCTGGTGCTGGGTCGGCGAGGCGCGCGATCGGCTGGCGCTCGACCGGCAGCGCCTGCGGCAGGTTCTCGTCAACATCGTGGGCAACGCGATCAAGTTCACCGCCGAGGGGCGCGTGCTGGTGGAACTGCAAAATGCCACCGCCGGCGACCTGGAGATTCGGATCGCCGATACCGGGATCGGCATGTCCCCCGACGACCTCGACCGCATCTTCGACGATTTCGAGCGCCTCGACGCGAGCTATGCCCGGCGCGCCGAGGGGACCGGGCTCGGGCTGGGGATCTGCCGCCGCCTGATGACGATCATGGGCGGAGAGATCGGCGTCGAAAGCCGCCCCGGCGCGGGAAGCACGTTCACCCTCCGCCTGCCGACGGAAGGCCCGCGGACGCAGGGCTGGCACGATCCCGAGCCGGATGGCGATGCCGCCGGGGAGCGCCCGATGGCGATCCTCGTCGTGGACGACAACGCCGTGAACCGGTTCATCCTCCGGGCCATGCTGCAGAAGATGGGGCACGAGGTGATAGAGGCGGTCGATGCGCGCAGCGGGATCGACGTGATCGGGGCCCGTCCCCTCGACCTCGTGATGATGGACATCTCGATGCCGGACATGGACGGCATGGAGGCGACGCGCCGCATTCGATCCGATATCGCGCGCGGCGGCGAACTGCCCATCGTCGCGGTGACCGCCCATGCCCTCCCGCCAGAGATCGCCGCGTTCGAGGCGGCCGGCATGGACGCCGTCATTTCCAAGCCGGTCGAGCGCGCGCAACTCCGCGACGTGATCGCTCATCTCGCCGGCGGCCGGCCGGGCGGCGGCCGCGTATCCGCGTGACGCCGCTCAGACCGGCAGCGCCGTGGTGAACTTGAGCTCCTCCATCGACAGGAGCGCCGTCACGTTGTGGATCCTCACTTCGGCGATGAGCGCCTGGTAGAACGTGTCGTAGGCCCGCGCATTCGACACCCGGACCTTGAGGATGTAATCGATGTCGCCGGCCAGCCTGTGTGCCTCCTGGACCTCGGGGCGGGCGCGCAAAGCCGCGAGAAACCGGCGCTGCCATTCGGCATCGTGTTCGGCCGTGCGGATGAGCACGAAGAAGCACGCGTCGAATCCCAGTGCCTCGGGGTCGAGCAGGACGGTCTGCGGGCCGACGATCCCGGCCTCGCGCATCTTGCGGATCCGGTTCCAGACCGGCGTCTTGGACGACCCCACCTCGCGCGCGATCTCGTCGAGCGACTGCCCGGCGTCGCGTTGCAATTCGCGAAGGATCTTCCGATCAAGCTCGTCGATGCGGACGGGCATTCGCCACTCCCCCGGATTCTGGAACATGCGGCCCCCGCACCCGGACGGCAGGAACACGCGTCCTTATATACACCGATCCCCTGCACTGGGAAGGAAGGATGTTCTATCTGATGCAGAGGCAGGGAGTTCGCAGATGCAGCACTTTCCGATCTTCATGGACCTGGCCGGTCACCGCGTGGTGCTCGCCGGGGGTTCCGATGCCGCCTTGGCGAAGCTGCGCCTGCTGTTGAAGACAGAGGCGCGGCTGACCGTCCTTGCCGCGGATCCCGCCCCCGAGATCGTGCGCTGGGCCGCCGAGGGGCGCCTGCGTCTGGTCCGCCGCGGTGTCGAGCCGGGCGACGCGCTGTGCGCGGCGCTGTTCTATGCCGCCACCGACGACGACGCCGAGGATGCGCGCGCGGCCCGCCTGGCCCGCGCCGACGGGGCGCTCGTGAACATGGTCGACAACCTCGCCGGCTCGCAGTTCATCACCCCGGCGATCGTCGACCGCGATCCCGTGACCGTCGCCATCGGAACCGAGGGCGCGGCCCCGGTCCTCGCCCGCACCATCAAGCGCGAACTCGAAGAGCGCCTCTCCCCCGCTCTGGGAACCCTCGCCCGGATCGGCAAGGGGTTCCGGCACGCCGCCGAACGCCTGCCCTTCGGCCGTGCCCGGCGTGACTTCTGGGCCGATTACTACGATCGGGCGGGGCCGCGCGCCCTGGCCGACGGGGGCGAGCCGGCGCTGATGCCGGCGCTCGATCGCCTGCTGGAGGATCACCTGGGGCGGACCGACGCGCCCGGTCACGTGGTCTTCGTCGGCGCTGGGCCGGGCGATCCCGACCTTCTGACGATGAAGGCGCGCAAGGCGCTCGATACCGCGGACGTGGTGATCCACGACCGCCTGGTCACGCCGCAGATCCTCGAACTCGCACGGCGGGAGGCGTTGATCCTCGACGTGGGCAAGGAGGGGTTCGGCCCCCACACCGAGCAGGGCGACATCAATGCGCTCATCGTCGCGCATGTCCGGGCGGGCCAGCAGGTCGTGCGTCTGAAATCCGGCGATCCGACGATCTTCGGCCGCCTCGACGAAGAGATCGAGGCGATGGAGGGGGCGGGCCTCGACTGGTCGATCGTCCCGGGGATCACCGCCGCGTCGGCGTCGGTCGCCGCGATCGGCCAGAGCCTGACCCGGCGCGGCCGCAACGGCTCGGTCAGGCTCCTCACGGGGCACGACATGAAAGGCTTCGCCGATCACGACTGGGCGCAGCTTGCCCGCCCGGGCGAGGTCGCCGCGATCTACATGGGAAAGCGCGCCGCGCGCTTCCTGCAGGGGCGCCTTCTGATGCACGGGGCCGATCCGGCCACGCCGGTCACGGTGGTCGAAAACGCCTCGCGCGCGGACGAACGGCGCATCGCCACCACGCTCGGCCTACTGGAGCCGACCCTGACGGAGGCCAATCTCGGCGGTCCGGCCCTCGTCCTTTACGGCCTCGCCCCCCGCCGGGCAGCCGAAATGTCCATTCCCCTGCAGGAGGCGCTCTGATGCCCCGGAAGTTCACCCCCAAGGTCGTCACCGCCAACCGCCTGATCGAGGGCGACGCGGTCTGGCTCACCGCCGGGGATACGTGGTCGCCGGAGATGGGCGACGCCGAGCTGATCGAGGACGAGGCGGTGGCCCAGGAGCGGCTGATCCATGCCCAGTCCCAGCCCGGCGTCGTCGTCGGCGCCTATCTTGCGGATGCGGTGGCCGGGCCCGACGGGCCGGAGCCGACCCACTTCCGGGAGGCCTTCCGGACCAGGGGGCCATCCAACTACTTCCACGGCAAGCAGGAATCGGCCTGAGCCGGTCCGCCTCCCGAAGGAGCAATCCATGTATACCTACACCGATTTCGACGAGGCCTTCGTGCGCGAGCGCGTGGCCCAGTTCCGCGCTCAGGTGGAGCGCCGGATCGACGGCAGCCTGACCGAAGACGAGTTCAAGCCCCTGCGGCTGATGAACGGGCTCTACCTGCAGCTTCACGCCTACATGCTGCGCGTGGCGATCCCCTACGGCACGATCAGCGCCGCGCAGATGCGGCAGCTCGCCTACATCGCCGATCGCTGGGATCGGGGCTACGGCCATTTCACGACCCGTCAGAACATCCAGTACAACTGGCCCAAGCTCAAGGACATCCCCGATATCCTCGACGCCCTGGCCGACGTGCAGATGCACGCGATCCAGACCTCCGGCAACACGATCCGCAACGTGACCGCCGACCATTTCGCCGGCGCCGCGAAGGACGAGATCGCCGATCCGCGCCCCTATGCGGAACTGCTGCGGCAATGGTCGACCGACCATGCGGAGTTCCAGTTCCTGCCGCGCAAGTTCAAGATCGCGGTGACCGGCTGCGCGCATGACCGGGCCGTGATCAAGGCGCATGACATCGGCCTGCAGATCGTCGAGCGGGATGGCGAGATCGGGTTCCGGGTGCTCGTCGGCGGCGGGCTGGGCCGGACGCCGATGATCGGGCAGGTGGTGCGCGACTTCCTCCCCGAGGCGGATTTGCTGCCCTATGTCGAGGCGATCGTCAGCGTCTACAACCTGCTCGGCCGCCGGGACAACAAGTTCAAGGCGCGGATCAAGATCACCGTCCACGAGACCGGCATCGAGGAGATCCGCCGCCTGGTGGAGGCCCGTTTCGCCGAGGTGCGGCCCGCCTTCACCGGGGTCGATCAGCAGATCCTGGGAGGGATTCGCGCACAATTCGCAGCGCCGGATTTCGACGCCCTCCCCGTCGACGGGTTCGAGGCGGCCCGCGCCGAGGACCCGGTCTTCCGTGCCTGGGTCGATACCAATATCGCCCCGCATCGGCGCGACGACCACGCCATCGTGTCGGTCTCGCTCAAGACGCCGGGACAGACACCGGGCGACGCGAGTTCCGCGCAGATGGAGGTTCTCGCCGCGCTGGCCGAGGCCTATGCCTATGACGAGCTGCGGATCAGCCACGAGCAGAACGTGATCCTGCCCAACGTTCCCCGCGCCCATCTCCGCGAGGTCCACCGCGCCTTGAAGGAAGCGGGGCTGGCCACGGCGAATATCGGGCTCGTCTCCGACATCATCGCCTGCCCGGGCATGGATTACTGCGCGCTGGCCACCGCCCGCTCGATCCCCGTCGCCAAGGAGATCGCGACCCGGTTCGAGGACCTGAAGATGGAGCACGAGATCGGCCCGTTGAAGATCAAGATCTCGGGCTGCATCAACGCGTGCGGCCACCACCACGTGGGTCATATCGGCATCCTCGGGCTCGACCGCGCGGGGGTGGAAAACTACCAGATCACCCTCGGCGGCGACGGCTCCGAAGAGGCGACCATCGGCACCCGCACCGGCCCCGGCTTCGCCTACGACGAGATCGTGCCGGCGATCGAGCGGATCCTGAAAAAGTACGTGGAGATCCGCGAAAGCGCGGAGGAGACCTTCCTGCTGACCTACCGGCGCGCCGGAATGGACCCGTTCAAGGCCGCGCTCTACCCCGACAAGGAAAAGGAGCGTGCACATGCGGCATGATCCTCAGATCGTCCCGATCGCCGAGCGCGTGGCGGACCTGAACCGCCGCTATGCCCACCACGCGGCCATCGACGTCCTGCGCCACGCGCTGAAGGACCCCGCCGTGGGGCGGACCGCCATGGTGTCGTCCTTCGGCGCCGAATCCGTGGCCCTGCTTCATCTCGTGGCCGTGGTCGACCCGACCACGCCGGTCCTGTTTCTCGACACCGAGATGCTGTTCGCCGAGACGCTCGACTACCAGCGCAAGGTGGCGGCCAGGCTCGGCCTGACGGATGTCCGCGTCCTGCATCCGGACCGCGAGGATGCCGCCCGGCTCGATCCGGACGGCCTTCTGCACCGGTCCGATCCCGATGCCTGCTGCAACTTCCGCAAGACGGTGCCGCTGGCCCGCGCGCTCGACGGGTTCGACGCCTGGATCACCGGCCGCAAGCGCTTCCAGGGCGGCGCCCGCACCTCGCTCGACTTCTTCGAGGAAGAGGACGCGACCGGGCGGATCAAGGTGAACCCGCTCGTCCACTGGGAGCGGGGCGACGTACACGATTATATGGAGAACAACAGGCTGCCGAAGCATCCGCTCGTCTCCAAAGGGTATCCCTCGATCGGCTGCGAACCCTGCACCTCGCGGGTGGCCCCCGGCGAGGATCCGCGCGCCGGACGCTGGCGCGGCCAAGACAAGGCCGAATGCGGCATCCATTTCGTCAACGGCAAGATGGTTCGGGGCCCGCTGAAGGAGGATGCGGCATGAGCGTGATCGTCACCGATAGCGGTTTCGCAGCCGATGACTGGACGGCGGGCTACACCCCCGTGCAGGATTTCCCCTCGGACGAGGCGGGCCGCGGCCTGGCCCTCGACCTTCCCTCCGACGCGGACCCGACCGCCCTGTCGGGCCGCCTCGGCGGCGTGGCGATGGTGCGCGTGGATTTCCCCTCCTCCGCCGACGGGCGCGGCTTCACCATCGCGCGGCAACTCCGGCGGCAGGGATACGATGGCCGGTTGCGGGCGAAAGGTCACGTGATCGCCGATCAATACGCCATGGCGCGCCGGGCGGGCTTCGACGAGGTCGAGATCGACGACGATCTCGCCCGCCGCCAGCCCGAGGAGCAGTGGCGCGCCCGCGCCGACTGGACCGCGCACGATTACCAGGCGCGCCTGCGCGGCTGAACGCCGTCTTTTCCCCCTCACGACCACACGTTACAGAAGGCCGGATCCGAAGCCGGAAATGCGACCATGAACCAGATGAGCACCGTCAGCCCCGCCAAGCCCAAGACGCTGCCCGATGCGCAGACCGTCCTCAGCGTCACCCACTGGACCGACCGCCTGTTCTCGTTCCGGGTGTCCCGCCCGCCGAGCCTGCGGTTCCGCTCCGGTGAATTCGTGATGATCGGCCTTTTGAAGGAGGACGGCAAGCCGCTCCTGCGGGCCTATTCCATCGCCTCGCCCTCGTGGGACGACGAGCTCGAATTCTATTCGATCAAGGTCGAGGACGGGCCGCTGACCTCGCGGCTTCAGCACATCGAACCGGGCGACCAGATCATCCTCAGGCCGAAACCCGTCGGCACGCTCGTGCACGATGCCCTCCTGCCGGGCAAGCGGCTGTGGTTCTTCTCTACCGGAACCGGCATCGCGCCCTTCGCAAGCCTGATCCGCGAGCCGCAGACCTACGAGGATTACGACGAGGTCATCCTGACCCATACCTGCCGCAACACGGCCGAACTGGAATACGGGCGCCGTCTCGTCGAGCACGTGAAATCGGACGAGACGATGCGGGAACTGACCGAGGGGGGCGTCGATCGGCTCCGCTACTACCCCACCACCACGCAGGAGGTGAGCGGGAAGATGGGACGGATCACCGACCTTCTCCGGTCTGGGGAATTGTTCGAGGATCTTGGTCTCGCCGGGATGGACCCGCAGACGGATCGCGCCATGGTCTGCGGATCGATCGGCCTCAACACCGATCTCAAGGTCATCCTCGAAGGGTTCGGCCTGCGCGAGGGGGCGAACAGCGACCCCGCCGAATACGTCGTCGAAAAGGCGTTCGTCGGCTGACTGGCTCTAGCCGGAAATCAGCGCGTCGCGTACCTCGCGGATGATTTCGTCCCGCTGCGCGATGCCCTCTCCGTCCTCCAGCGTCTGGACGCGTTCGACGAGCGCGTCCTTGCGCCCCTGGTCGAGGTCGGAGGCGCGGATCGCCGCGATCACGCGGGCGCTGTCCCAGGATTCGGGCGTCAGCAGATCGTCGACGGTCTGGTCGCCATCCGCGAGGGCCCCCGTGACCCCGGCCTCGTCTGCGGCCGATTGGGCCGTGTCCTCGGCGGCCTGAGAGGGAGACTCTCCCGATCGTGCCGCCTCCGTGGCGGCATCCGATGCCTCGTTCGATGCCGCGCCCGTGTCGGAGGTCGCCGTCTCGGTGGCGCTCGAACTTGATGTACCGGTTTCTTCCGCACCCCCGCCCTGTGCGGACGAGGTCTCGGCCGTCTCCGAGCCGGCTTCCGTTTCAGAATCGTCCTGGCACCCGGCCAGGACGAGTCCGATGCTCAGGAAAGCGGCCGTCCATGCCGATCGTCCTGCCATGGCGGCCACTCCCTTCATTACTGCGACTCGCTACCGCCGTCGGTTTCCTCACCGGAGGACATGTCGGAGCCGGATTCGCTCTCCTCGGTCGAGGTCTCGCTCTCGGTCGCCTCGTCGCCACCGTCGTCTTGGCAGGCGGCGAGCAGGAACCCCGAGGCGAGAAGGGCAAAGATGGAAGTCAGTCGCGTGGTCATGGAGACCCTCCTTCTAGGTTACGACAGGCCGACTCCCGCGGGCCCCGTTTGGTTCCTGAGACGGGATTGCGGCAGGCGGTTTCCCGCCGTCTTGCATCTTGAAGAAAGGTCCGGCGGCGGCTATCTTTGCGCTCCGGACGAACCCCATGGAAGGACCACACCCATCGCTCGCAGACCGCACAATGCGCCTCCCACGCGCGACACAGGCCCCCGGGTCAATGGACGCATCCGGGCCCCTGAAATCCGCCTCATCGGTGCCGAGGGCGAGAATGTTGGTGTCGTGACCCCTGATCGCGGACTGGAGCTGGCCGAGGCCGCCGGTCTGGATCTGGTCGAGATCTCGCCGAACGCGACGCCGCCGGTCTGCAAGATCATGGATTTCGGCAAGTTCAAGTACGAACAGCAGAAGCGCGAATCCGAAGCGCGCAAGAAGCAGAAGACGATCGAGGTGAAGGAGGTCAAGTTCCGCCCCAACACCGATCAGCACGATTACGACGTGAAGATGCGCAATGTCACCAAGTTCCTCGAGAAGGGGGACAAGGTGAAGGTCACGCTGCGCTTCCGCGGCCGTGAGATGGCGCACCAGAATCTCGGCCGGGAACTGCTCGAGCGCGTGGCCGAGGACGCGAAGGAACTGGGCAAGGTCGAGAACTTCCCCAAGATGGAAGGCCGCCAGATGGTCATGATGATCGGTCCGACCCGATAGATGACCGCGGCGCATCGCCCGATCCGACCCGGCCCCTCGCGGCCGGGTTTTTCGTTCCGGCCGACCGTCCCTGGTACCCGTGGCCGGACTCGAACCGGCATGCCTTTCGGCGGCGGATTTTGAATCCGCTGCGTCTACCATTCCGCCACACGGGCCCAAGGTGTTCGCGGTCTAGCGCGAAAGGGCGCCGGGGGAAAAGGGTGAAATGATCCGGATCGCCGCCGCCGCGGCCGTCGTGGTTCACCGCGGCCACGTCCTCCTTGTGCGGCGCCGCAATCCGCCCGATGCCGGGCTCTGGGGATATCCCGGAGGCCACAGGGAGATGGGTGAGAGCGCATTTCGGACGGCCCAGAGGGAAGTCGCGGAAGAGAGCGGACTCCGCGTGGTTCCCCGCCGCCTCGTCGCGGTCCTGCCCGTGGGCCGGTTTCACCTCGCCATGATTTCCTGCCGTTACGCTCAGGGCGCGCCCCGGCCTGCCGACGATGTCGACGGCGCGGACTGGTTTGCGGTGTGCGATGTCCTGCGTGGCGGGCCTTCAACCAGCCGCCACGTCGATACGGTGCTGCGCCGCGCCCGTCTCTAACCCATCGGGCCCAGGGACATGTTGCGATACATCCCCCACATCGCGGTGAAGAAGATCGCCGCCATCCCGATGACCTGCACGCTGACCCGAAGCCGGACCAGCCGTCGCCGCAATGTCGCGCCGCGCAATCCCCGCGCCCGGATCTGGCGCGCGCAGCGGACCGACAGGAGGGCGACCGCCGCCATCGGCAGACCGATCAGGAACAGCGCCTGCGCGAATTCCACCCCGTAGCCTACGCCAAGCAAGAAAAGCGTCGACAGGACCATCGCCGCCAGCGCCACCAGCCAGAGACCCCCCGCATCGACAATGTGCAGCAGCCTGTCGCAGCGGATGCGGATGATCTCGTCCAGATCCTCCGCCGCGCGCCCGCCCTGCCGGGCGGCACGGCCCACCATGTCGAATGGCACGCCCACGACGTGGTGGCTGGCCCGAAACCACAAGACGGCCAGCGCGATCCAGAACCACAGGTTCGAGAACGAACGCATGTCGATCACGTCGAAAACGGTCCCGGTCCAGTCCACGTGGCTCGGCGCTCCTTCGGGTTCGGTGCCGCCTACACTTGAGGCGGCCGTCTTTCCATGCAACCCAAAGCGCGCCCACCCGAATGTTGCAAGTGGAACGACCGATGCCCCCGATCCAGGCCCCCTTTCCCGCCACCCGGTTCCGGCGATTGCGCCGGTCGCCCGGCCTGCGCGCCCTCGTCTCCGAGGCGCGCCTGTCCCCGGCAGACCTCATCTGGCCCCTCTTCGTCCGCGACGGAGAGGCGGAGCGCGACCCGGTCCCCTCGATGCCGGGGGTGGAGCGGCGATCGGTCGACCTCATCGTCGAGGCTGCCCGCGAGGCAGCGGATCTGGGCATCCCGGCGATCTGCCTCTTTCCCTATACCGATCCGTCGAAGCGGACGGAGGGATGCGAAGAGGCGTGGAATCCCGACAACCTGTCGAACGTGGCCACCCGGGCGATCAAGAACGCGGTGCCCGACATGGTCGTGATGACCGACGTGGCGCTCGATCCCTACAATGCCAACGGCCATGACGGGCTGGTGCGCGACGGCGAGATCCTGAACGATGCCAGCGTCGCCGCGCTCGTCCGCATGGCGCTGGCCCAGGCCGAGGCGGGGGCCGACATCCTCGGACCCTCCGACATGATGGATGGGCGCATCGGGGCGATGCGCGCCGCTCTGGAGGAGGCCGGGCACACCCATACCGCGATCATGTCCTACGCGGCCAAGTATGCCAGCGCCTTCTACGGGCCGTTCCGGGACGCCGTCGGCGCGACGGGTGCCCTCACCGGGGACAAGAAGACCTATCAGATGGACCCGGCGAACGGGGACGAGGCGCTGCGGCTCGTGGCCCGCGACCTCTCGGAAGGGGCCGACATGGTGATGGTCAAGCCGGGCATGGCGTATCTCGACATCTGCCGGCGGGTCAAGGCGGAATTCGGGGCGCCGACCTTCGCCTACCAGGTGTCGGGCGAATACGCGATGCTGCGCGGCGCCGCCGATCACGGCTGGCTCGACGGGGAGCGGGTGATGATGGAGAGCCTGACGGCCTTCCGCCGGGCCGGGTGCGATGGCATCCTGACCTACTTCGCCCCCGAGGCCGCGCGGCTCCTCAACGCCTGATCGCGCGGCTCAGCGCGGGGAGAACGCCCCGGGCTTCGCCTCGCGGCCCATGTGGTCGAGGATGGCGTTGACGAACTTCGCCTCCTTCCCTTCGGGGAAGAAGGCCCGGGCGATGTCCACGTATTCCACGATCACCACCTTGGGCGGCGCCTTCCCCTCCAGCAGCTCGGCCCCCCCGGCGCGGAACAGCGCCCGCAGCGTCGGGTCCAGCCTGTCGATGGGCCAGCGCGCGACCAGCGCCCGGTGCACCATCTGGTCGATCTTCGCCTGCCAGTTCACCGCGTCGTCGAGGATCTTGCGAAAGAGGTCCACGTCGCCCTCCTCCATCTCCCCCTCGTCGTACACCGCGCCGAAGCGATGATCCTCGAACTCCGCCCTGACCCGGTCGGCCGACACGTCGAGCTGTTCCATCTGGAACAGTGCCTGCACGGCATAGAGCCGCGCGGCCGACCGCATCCGCTTCGCGTCGCTCATGCCTCGTCCCGCCCGGGCTTGAAGCCGATGCCCTTGGTCGCGCCGCTCCAGCGCCGCGACAGCGCGACCAGGTGCAGCGCCGCGGCGGCGGCACCCCCGCCCTTGTCCTGCTCGCCCGCCCGCACCACGGCCTGGTCATAATTCTCGACCGTCAGGATACCGTTGCCGATGCAGATGCCCGAAAGGCCCAGCATCGTCAGTCCGCGGGAACTGTCGTTGCACACGGTGTCGTAATGCGTGGTCTCGCCCCGGATCACGCAGCCCAGCGCGACGAAGCCGTGGAAATCGCCGGTCCGGCTCGCGATCCCGATCGCGGGCGGGATCTCGAGCGCCCCGGGCACCTCGACGGTCTCGTGCTCCGCACCGGCCCGGTCGAGCGCGGCGCGCGCCCCGGCGATCAGGTCGTCGGCGATCTCGCGGTAGAAGGGGGCAACGACGATCAGCACCTTCACCGGCCTGTCGAAATCCGGCATCGGCAATTCGTAATGGGATTGTCCGGCCATCAGCAGGGCTCCGAAATCTTGCGCGTGGACAGGATCGACAATCCGTAGGCGTCGAGTCCCACCACCTTGGGCATGGGCGAATTGGTCAGCAGGATCAGCTTGCGCAGCCCGAGGGACGAGAGGATCTGCGCCCCGAGGCCGTATTGCCGCAGCGTCTGCGGCGACGTTTCGTCCTCCTCGGCGACCTTCATGGTCAGGTCGCGCAGCAGGACCAGCACACCGCGCCCCTCCGCCGCGATGATCTCCATCGCGTCGGCGAATTCGTGCGCCCGCCCCTTCGGTCCCGTCCCCACGATGTCGAGCAGCGGATCCATCGCGTGCATGCGGACCAGCACCGGGTCGTCGGTGCCGATATCGCCCTTGATGAGCGTGATGTGCTCCGCCCCCATCGTCTCGTCGTGATAGACGCGCATGGTCCAGTCGCCGCCGAATTCCGAGACGATCCGCCGCTCCGATGTCACCCGCACCAGGTTGTCGTTCCGTCGCCGATAGGCGATCAGGTCGCTGATCGTGCCGATCTTCAACCCGTGGCGCTGCGCGAAGGCGACGAGGTCGGGCAACCGGGCCATGGACCCGTCCTCGTTCATGATCTCGCAGATCACGCCCGAAGGGTTGAGCCCCGCCAGCCGCGAGATGTCCACCGCCGCCTCGGTATGGCCCGCGCGCACCAGCACGCCGCCTTCCCGCGCGCGGAGCGGAAAGACGTGGCCGGGCGTGGCGATGTCGGCCTGGGTGGTGGCGCTGTCGATGGCCACCGCGACGGTGCGCGCCCGGTCATGGGCGGAGATGCCGGTGGACACCCCCTCCCGCGCCTCGATCGACACGGTGAAGGCCGTCTCGTGCCGGCTGGAATTGTGCGAGGCCATCATCGGCAGGCCGAGCGCCTGGCACCGGGCCGCGGTCATCGACAGGCAGATCAGCCCGCGCCCTTCCCTGGCCATGAAGTTGATCGCGTCCGGCGTGGCCATCTGGGCGGGAATGACCAGGTCGCCCTCGTTCTCCCGATCCTCGTGGTCGACGAGGATGAACATGCGCCCGTTGCGGGCGTCGTCGATGATCTCCTCGGTGGAGGAGATCGCGTCGTGGTACTCGGTTCGGTCGGTCATCGCGTTTCCCGTCGCTGCGGTCGCGGGCATAGACCCGGCATCCGCGAATGGCCAGACCTCCGCGCCGCGGCGGGCGCTCCGCGCCGCGTGCCATGGCGCCGCACGGCGACGGATCACGACATCTCGCGCAGGCGCGCCACGTAGCGCGCCATCGTGTCCACCTCGATATTGACCGGGTCGCCCGCGCGGCGCTCCCCCCATGTGGTGACCGCCTTCGTGTGGGGGATGAGGTTCACGCCGAAGCGGGCGCCCTCCACCTCGTTCACCGTCAGCGAGGTTCCGTCCAGCGCCACCGAGCCCTTGGGGGCGATGAACCGCGCCAGCTCCGCCGGCGCCTCGATGGTGAAGCGGGTGGAATCGCCCTCGTCGCGCGTCTCGACGACCCGGCCCACCCCGTCCACGTGGCCCGAGACGATATGCCCGCCCAGCTCGTCCCCGACCCGCAGAGCACGTTCGAGGTTCACGCGCCGCCCGACGCGCCAGCCGCCCTCGCCCAGATTCGTCCGCGCCACGGTCTCGGCGCTGATCTCCACCTCGAACCAGGGTCGTGGCTCGCCGCCCGCGCCCACTACCGTGAGGCAGATGCCGTCGCAGGCGATCGAGGCGCCCAGGGCGATCCCCTCCGGATCGTAGCGGCATCCGATGCGGGCGCGCAGGTCGCCCTGCTGAGAAACGGAGAGGACCTCGCCCACATCGCTGATCAATCCGGTGAACATCGCCGCCTCCATTGCGCTTTGTGCCGATGTGGACCGCCGTCGAGCGGGTCACAAGGGGCGCTCGCGTTCAGGCCCGCTCCCACACGCCCATGACATCGCCGTCGACCGGCCGGGCCTCGGTCAGTTCGAACCGCGGCGCCGCGTCCAGCGCGTCGATCCCCAGCGCCCCCAGCGCCGGCCATCCCTCCGCCCCGAGCGCCACGCCGGCGGAGAATGTGATCAGGCGATCCACCAGCCCCGCCTCGAGCAGGGCGGCGGCAAAGTCGCCGCCCCCCTCGCAGAAGACGCGCGTCAGGCCGAGCCCGCCCAGCGCCTGCAGGATCGCCGCGGGGTCGAGGCGGCCCGACCTCACCGGCAACGCCAGGCAGCGCGCCCCCCGTGCCTCCCAATCCGCCACGCGGTCCGCATCGGCCTCTTGGCCGTGGAGCAGCCAGAGCGGCCCGGCGCCGGCCATCCCGGCAAGGCGTCCCCCGGCCGGCAGGTCGAGCTTCCGCGCCGCGACGAGCCGGACCGGCTGCGCCACGTCGCCGAAGCCGCGTACCGTCAATTCCGGATCGTCGGCGCGCGCCGTTCCGCCGCCCACCATCACCGCGTCGTGGGAATGGCGCAATCCATGGACCGCGCGGCGCGCCCCGGGCCCGGTAATCCACCGGCTCTCGCCGCTCGCCGTGGCGATCCGGCCATCGAGCGAGGTGGCGAGCTTCAGGGTCAGCAGCGGACGGCCGCGGGTCACGCGCGACAAGAACCCCGCCTGATCGCGCCGCGCGGCCTCGGCGCCCGGCCCGGTCTCCACCGCGATGCCCGCGCCGCGCAGCATCGCATGGCCGCGACCCGACACCCGCGGGTCCGGATCCTCGATCGCGGTGACGACGCGCGCGATGCCGGCCTCGATCAGCGCATCGGCGCAGGGCGGCGTCCGGCCGTGATGCGCGCAGGGTTCGAGGGTGACATAGGCCGTGGCGCCGCGCGCCGCCGCGCCGGCCTGGGCCAGCGCCACGCGCTCGCCATGCGGCCGCCCGCCGGGCTGCGTCCAGCCCCGCCCGACGATCCGGCCGTCGCGCACGATCACGCAGCCCACGGCCGGGTTCGGCCAGACATGGCCCAGACCGCGCCGGCCCAGCGCGGCCGCGTGGTCCATGTGATCCGCGTCGCTCACCCTTCGGGCTTGGCCAGGGGCCTCAACTCACTGACGAAGCGGTCGAAATCGTCCGCCGCCTGGAAGTTCTTGTAGACGCTGGCGAAGCGGACATAGGCGACCGCGTCGATCCGGGCCAGGCTCTCCATCACGATCTCGCCGATCACCTTGGAGGGGATGTCGGTGTCGCCCATGCTCTCCAGGCGCCGCACGATGCCAGAGATCATCTGATCCATCCGCTCCGGTTCCACCGGTCGTTTCTGCAGCGCGATGCGGACGGACCGTTCCAGCTTGTCGCGGTCGAAATCCTCGCGGCGGCCGTTCGTCTTGACCACCACCAGATCGCGCAGCTGAACCCGTTCGTAGGTGGTGAACCGTCCGCCGCAGGACGGGCAAAGGCGACGGCGCCGGATGGCGACATGTTCCTCGGCGGGCCGGGAATCCTTCACCTGGGTGTCGACATTGCCGCAGAACGGACAGCGCATGGTGCCTCCTCGCCTCGTGACCGCCACCGAAGATCATAGCGCCGACCCCAAGCGATGGATAGCCCGAAACCACTGGCCGCAAGATGCAGGGCGTGAACCGACAGGGCCGCCCCGCGTTGTGCCCCGTCCCCCAGATGGAGAGGTCCATGGCCAAGACAGTGTTCATCACCGGCGCCAGTTCCGGCATCGGCGCCACCACCGCCCGTACCGCCGCCCAAGCGGGCTGGAATGTCGCCCTCTTCGCCCGGTCCGAGGACAAGCTTGCGGCCCTGGCCGACGAGATCGGCGGCGCGGCGCTCGCCCTGCCCGGCGATGCCTCCCGGCTCGCGGATCAGGAAGCGGCCGCCGCCCGCGCGGCGCAGCATTTCGGCGGGCTCGACGCCGCCTTCGCGAATGCCGGGCGCGGCATGAATGCGTCCGGCACAGTCGAAGGCGACGCCGACGACATCTCGAGCATGGTCGACCTGAACGTGAAGGGCGTCCTATGGACCGCGCGCGCCGCGATCCCGGAATTGAAGAAGACGCGCGGCACGCTCGTTCTGACGGGTTCGGCCGCGGGGCGCCGCCACATTCAGGGCTCGATCTATTCGGCGACGAAATGGTTCGTGCACGGATATGCCGGCAACATGGCCGAGGAAATGCGCGAATGGGGCGGCCGCTGCACGGTGATCGCGCCGGGCATGGTGGACACGCCGTTCTTCGACGAGGGCAAGCCGGACAAGCTGCACCCGCAGGACGTGGCCGACGCGGTGATGCATGCGCTCACGGCCGACCCCCGCGCCGCGATCCGCGAGATCTTCCTCATGCCGCAGACGTAGCGGCGCGATCAGGACAGGTAGGCGCTGACACTTCGCGACCGGCCCCGGTCGCGATGTTCCCACAAGTAGATCCCCTGCCATGTGCCGAGCGTCATCTCCCCGTCCGCGACCGGAATGGACAGGCTGACGGGCAGGTGCGCGGCCTTGATATGGGCGGGCATGTCGTCAGGTCCCTCCGACCGGTGCCGAAGCCAGGACATCGCCGGGTCGGTCGCATGGGGAACGAGCCGGGCGATCCAATCTTCCAGGTCGCGGCATACGTCCGGATCCGCATTCTCCTGGATCAGGAGCGAGCACGAGGTGTGCCGCACGAACAGTGTCAGGCATCCGTCCCGCCGTGGCAGCCACGCGGCGATGCGGTCGGTGATCTCGGTCAGGCCCGGGCCGGGCGTGGTGATCGTGAACTCCGTCCGCATCAGCGATCCCTCGACCCGCTGGAACTGCAAAAGGCGCGCGCATGTGCCGCGACCACGCCCCTGCCGCCGAAAATCCGCACCAGGCCGGTCCGCTGCGCGTATCGGGGATCGAGACCGAACAGGATGCCCTGCCCCCTCCCCCGCGGCGGTGCGGAATAGCGATAGATCGGCGTCGACGGCGGCAATCGCAGGTCGCGGACGACATAATCCCCGGCCGCGCACCAGAAGAAGGGCGCGCCGGCCCGGCCCGACCACGGTACCTCGAAGCTCGTCGCGCCCCGCTCTTCCACGCGAAACCCGTTCTGGGCGAGGAAGGCCGCGGCCGGCGGCGCGGCAACGCCAAGGGCCAGAGCAGCGGCCATGAACGCGGAGAGAAGACGCATCTGATGCTCCATGGGCGAGAACGCCGCTCGACATTCGTCGAGGGGCGCCCCCCTGTCCACTCCCGATGTCCGGCACGGCCGCAGGGATCGGATCGGGCCGCAGGCCCGCACGATCCCGCCGACGCGCCTTATTGATCGAGGAACGAACGCAACTTGCGGCTCCGCGACGGATGCTTCAGCTTCCGAAGCGCCTTCGCCTCGATCTGGCGGATCCGCTCGCGGGTGACGCTGAACTGCTGGCCCACCTCCTCCAGCGTATGGTCGGTGTTCATGCCGATCCCGAACCGCATCCGGAGCACCCGCTCCTCGCGCGGCGTCAGGCTCGCCAGCACCCGCGTCGTCGTCTCCTTGAGGTTCTCCTGGATCGCGCTGTCGAGCGGCAGGACGGCATTCTTGTCCTCGATGAAATCGCCGAGCTGGCTGTCCTCCTCGTCGCCGATCGGCGTCTCGAGCGAGATCGGCTCCTTGGCGATCTTCATCACCTTGCGGACCTTCTCGAGCGGCATCTGCAGCTTGTCGGCCATCTCCTCGGGCGTGGGCTCGCGGCCGATCTCGTGCAGCATCTGCCGGCCCGTCCGGACCAGCTTGTTGATCGTCTCGATCATGTGCACGGGGATGCGGATCGTGCGCGCCTGGTCGGCGATCGACCGGGTGATCGCCTGCCGGATCCACCACGTCGCATAGGTGGAGAACTTGTAGCCGCGGCGGTACTCGAACTTGTCGACGGCCTTCATCAGGCCGATATTGCCCTCCTGGATCAGGTCCAGGAATTGCAGCCCGCGATTGGTGTATTTCTTCGCGATGGAGATCACGAGGCGCAGGTTCGCCTCCACCATCTCCTTCTTGGCGGCCCGCGCTTCCTTCTCGCCCTTCTGGACCTGCTGCACGATCCGCCGGAACTCGCCGATATCGACGCCGACATACTGGCCCACCTGCGCCATCTCGGCCCGCAATTCCTCGATCCGCGGGCGCGAGCGCTCCATGAGCGACTGCCAGCCGCGACCCGGCTTCTCGGCCACGCGGTCGATCCAGCCCGGATCGAGTTCCGAGCCGCGATACTCATCGACGAATTCGCGGCGGTTGATGCGGGCCTGGTCGGCCAGCTTCACCGTCGCGCTGTCGATCGACATGATCTTGCGGTTGATGCCGTAGAGCTGGTCGATCAGCGCCTCGATGCGGTTGTTGTGAAGGTGCAACTCCTTCACCAGCACGACGATCTCGCCGCGGAGCTTCTGGTATCGCTCTTCCGCCGCCGCGTTGAACGAACCGTCCTCGTTCAGCGTGGCCGAGATCCGCAGATCCTGCATCTCGGACAATTCGACGTAGTCGCGCGCGATGGCATCCAGCATCTCCAGGACGCGGGGCTTCAACGCCGCCTCCATGGCCGCGAGGCTCATGTTGGCCTGTTCGTCCTCGTCCTCGTCGTCCTTCTCGATCGGGTTGCCGTCGGCGTCGAGTTCCTCGTCCTTCTCCACCTTCTCGGGGCGGGGCGCCTCGCTCTGCGGGGTCGATCCGAGGTCCGACACGACCGGCTCGTCGCCCTCCTCGCCCATCGACCGCCCGAAGGTGGTCTCCAGGTCGATCACGTCGCGCAGAAGGATGTCTTCGGACAGAAGCTCGTCGCGCCAGATGGTGATCGCCTGGAAGGTCAGCGGGCTTTCGCAGAGCCCCGCGATCATCGTGTTGCGGCCCGCCTCGATCCGCTTGGCGATGGCGATCTCGCCCTCGCGCGACAGCAGCTCGACCGATCCCATCTCGCGCAGGTACATCCGGACGGGATCGTCGGTCCGGTCCAGCTTCTCGCTGTCGGAGGACGAGACGGCGACATCGCGGGAATCCGAACGGGTGGCGACCTCGGTCGACTTCTTGTCCTCGTCGTCGGCGGCCTCTTCCTCCTCGATGACGTTGATGCCCATCTCCGACAACATCGACATCACGTCCTCGATCTGCTCCGAACTCACCTGTTCGGGCGGCAGGACGGAGTTGAGCTGGTCGTAGGTGATGTAGCCGCGTTCCTTGGCCTCCGCGATCATCTTCTTCACGGCGGCCTGGCTCATGTCGAGCATCGGCTCGCCTTCATGATCGTCCTTGGTACGCTCTTCGGTGCTGTCCTTGGCGGCCATGCGGCTCTCCCCTTCATGGGCTCCGTGCGGCGGAGGTCATGCGAATCGTGGGTCGAATCAGCGATTCGGCAATCTGTTTACGATGATTCTCTTACCAAAACCTGCGGATAGGGCACAGGCCGTTGCGTTCAGTTCCGCCCGCCGTGCGGTGCGTGCCCGATTCGGCGCAGCAGCCGGTCCAGCGCGTCGACTTCCTGGCGATCGAGCAGCACGCCGTTCGGCGCCTCCTCGTAATGCACGAGGTCGTCCGACCGGTTCTGACCCGCCTCCGACAGGGCATTGGCGGCCTGCGTCAGTCGCCAAGTCAGGGCTTCGTCCTCGATACCGTCGATGTCCTGCAATGCCTCCTCGATTTCGCGGGCGGCACCGCGGCGCGCCACCAATGTGGCGATCTCGTCGGCAAGGCATTGCCGCGCCGCAGCCTCCTCGCCGGAGCGAAGCGCCGGGACGACGCTCAAGTGGCGCGTCGCGTCCAGCTTTTCAAGGGGGGCGGCAAAGCCCGCCGAGCGGATCGCCTCGCGGCAGGCTTCGCTTTCGCCCGCGGGACGGGACAGCAGGCACTCGGCCAGCCGCGCGTGGTCGGGGTCGGTGAACCCGATCCGCTCCAGCGCCGGCTCGAAGGTCTCGACCAGATGCGGATGCCGGATCAGCAGGGCGAGCACCACCGCCTCGCGCAACTGGTCGGCCTCGCCGCCCGAGGCCAGGTCGGACACCCGGGTGGTCTCGGCCGCGCTGGCCCGGGGCGCCGGCCTCTTGCCCCAGGCCCGGCGCGGATTGAAAAGCTGCCAGCGCCGTTCCTTGATCGCGTCCGCGTAATGACGCCGGATCGCCGGGTCCGCGATCGCCTGCAGCGCCGTCCGCAGCGACTTGTCGAGCGCGGCGCGCCGTTCGGGACTGTCCAGCCGCTTGCCCTCCGTCTCGCGCTGCCAGAGGAGGTCGACCATCGGCCGCGCATCCTCGACCAGCGCCCGCATCGCGGCCGCGCCCTTTGCGCGCAGCAGGTCGTCGGGATCCTGCCCTTCGGGCATCAGGCAGAAGCGCAGGGACTGCCCCGCCGCGACGAGCGGGAAGGCCAGGTCCATCACTTTTATCGCCGCGCGCCGGCCGGCCCGGTCCCCGTCGAGCGCCACCACGGGCTCGGCATGGATGCGCCACATCAGCTTCAGCTGGTCCGGGGTGATCGCCGTGCCAAGCGGCGCGACCGTCGCGGCGAATCCCGCCTCTGACAGCGCGATCACGTCCATGTACCCTTCGGCCACGATCAACGGCGCCTCCGGCCCCGCCGCCGACCGGGCGTTCCGCACGTTGTAGAGCTGCCGCCCCTTGTCGAAGAGCTCCGTCTCGGGGGAATTGAGGTACTTCGCCGGATCGCCCGGATCCATCGCCCGTCCCCCGAAGGCGATCGCGCGCCCCCGCGCGTCCCGGATCGGGAACATGATCCGGTTGCGGAACACGTCGTAGGGCTCGCCGCCCTTGGCGCTCGTCTTCTCCAGCCCGGCCGCCGCGATCAGGTCGGGCGCGATGCCCTTTTCGCGCAGGTGCCGGCCCAGACGCCTCCAATCGTCGGGCGCGAATCCCAACTCCCAGCGCTCCCGCGCCGCGTCGCCGAGACCCCGCCGCTCCAGATAGGCGCGCGCCTCCGCCCCGGCGGAGGCCGACAGCCCCATGCGGAAGAACCGCACCGCCTCCTCCATCACGGCCGCCAGTTCGGCATGGCGGTCGGTGCGCTCCTGCGCGCGGGGGTCGCGCTCGGGCATCTGCATCCCGGCCTCGTCGGCGAGGATCTTCACCGCCTCCATGAACGAGACGTTCTCGCTCTCGATCACGAAGGTGATGGCGTCGCCCTTCGCCTGGCAGCCGAAGCAGTAATAGAAGCCCTTGCGATCCTCGACGTGGAAACTCGCCGTCTTCTCCTGATGGAACGGACAGGGCGCCCACATGTCGCCGCGCCCCTGCTGGGACTTTCGCCGATCCCACGTCACCTTGCGCCCCACGACATGGGCAAGGCTCACGCGGGACCGCAACTCGTCCAGAAAACCGGGAGGGAGACTCATGCCCCCCAGTATGGATTTGGCGCCGTCCCTGTCCAGCGCCGAGCGATCAGCATGCCTCGATCGACACGTCGGCCAGCGGTTCGCCGTCGGCGCTGACGATCGCGGCCTCGACGCCGTCGTATTCCTCGACGAACCGGCGCGTGGCGGGCTGCGCGCACATCTGGGTCCGGATCTCGCGGTCCGCATCCATGGCATAGATTTCGCGCGCCGCGGGCCCGAACGCGTCGGCGTTGCGCGAATCGCGGAACCGCATGGACAGCCGCCGACCCTCGGCCTCGGCCCCCAGGATCGTCAGGTCGTCGGTCAGGCGCTGCCCCGCACGGGCATCCATCGCCAGCGCCACCGCTTCGAGATCCGGAGGCGTCTCCGCCGCATCCCGTGCGCCCGCCTCGTCCACCGACAGCGCGTCCATCTCTCCCGCGCATCCTGCCAGCAGGGCCAGGATCACCAGCGGGCCGGTCGGAAACCTCATCGCATCTCTCCGCTCTCGTTTCGGCGCCATACTGGGCGCCTCGGCGCCGGGACACAACCGCGCCCTTTCGCACCCGGGCCCTGTGGCGAACCGGCGCACAAGGACGGGCGTTGGGGCCGAACGACAGAGCCACAGGACGTTCCATGCTCCGATCCCTCGCCCTCACCGCCTTCATCGCCCTCACCGCCGGCCCCGCGAGCGCCCAGAGCGCCCAGAGCGCCGGCGGAACCCTCATCGATACCGCCCGGGACGCCGGCACGTTCGAGACGTTCCTTTCCGCGGCCGAGGTGGCGGGCCTCCTCGACGCGCTCGAAAGCGACGGCCCCTTCACCGTGTTCGCCCCGACCGACGCGGCCTTCGCCGCCTTCCCCGAGGGCGAACTCGAGCGGCTGCTCGAGCCGGCCAATCAGGACCGCCTGACCGCGATGCTCAGCTACCACGTCGTTCCCGGAGAGATCCGTCTCGCGGATCTGGCGGACGGTCAGCAGCTCGACACCGTCCAGGGCGATCCGCTGCCGGTCGAACTTCGGGACGGGCGCGCCATCGTCGGCAACGCGACGGTCGCCGATCCCGACATGGCGGCCGGCAACGGCGTCCTTCATGCCATCGACGCGGTGATCGTCTTGCCGGCGCGCTGAGCGCGCCTCATTCGCCGCGCGCGCGCTCGGCCAGGCGGACCGCCAGGATGTCGGCCATGGCGCGGGCCGCCCCCGCATCGGTGATGCCGCCCACGCCGATCCGCCGACCGATCCGCCAATAGAGCCCCGGCACCCATGCCGCGCCGGGCGCGTGACGCAGCCGCAGGACGAACCCGTTCGACGGTTTGATCGCGAACATCCCCCGGTCCACGCCCGCGATCGCGTCCATCGAAACGAGCCTGCGGCCATTCGACAGGAACAGGCCCTCCGCCCGCAATTCCACCGCCTCGCGCGTGCCGATCCACATCGCCCGCACCGACAGGGCGACGCCCAGGCCCAGAAGCCCCAGCGCCAGCCGCCAGGCCGTGGGATTGGGGACCGCGACGGCAAGCCACAGGATCAAGGCGGCGAGCGCCGACAGGACGGTGGCCGCCACGATGCGGCGGGGGCCGGAGGCCGGCAGCCGGGCGATCGGGTCGCTCATGCCTGCCGTCCGATCGCGTCGGTTCGGCGCGCGCCCAGCCCGCCGCGCACCGCCGCTTCCGCCGCCCGGGCCAGGGCCTTGCGGTCGGTGTGATCGGCGACGCGGAGCGGGGGGTGACGGACGACCTCCACCGATCCGCCGGGCCACGCGGCGAGATGCTTCGCCAGGTCCGCCGCGAACGCCATGTCGCCCCACCATCCGAAGAAGTCGTCCGGCGCCCCCTCAGGGGGGTGATACACCACGCTCACCGGCTGCACCTCCATCTCCGGTCCCAGTTCGCCGCCGAAGAAGGCGCCGAACAGCGTCGTCTTGAAGGGCAGCACCCTCAGCGTGTCGGTCGACGTGCCCTCGGGGAAGAACAGCAGCCGATGCCCCGCCGCGAGGCGCCGTTCGAGCAGGCCCCGATGCGCGCCCGCCTCGCGCGGGGCGCGATTGATGAAGACGGTGCCCGTCGCGCGCGCCAGCCAGCCGATGCCGGGCCAGGCCGATACCTCCGATTTCGACACGAAATAGAGCGGTCCCGTGGCATTGAGCACGAAGATGTCGAGCCACGAGCCGTGATTGGCGACCAGCGCGCCCTGCCCCCGCATCACCGGCCCCGAAACGTCGAGGCGGATGCCCAGGATCCGCAGCGCGCCCCGACAGACCGTCACGGTGATCCAGGGCGACACGGGGCGTCCGGTCCCGCAGATCGGCCGTTCCACCGCCCGGACGATCCCGTGCACCAGCAGCATCCCGAACACCCAGATCGCCAGCGGGCCGATCCGCAGCGCGGCCAGGATCCGGCCCGAAAGGGGGATCGGCGGCGATCCCGCGGGCGCCGCCCCGCGCCAAGTCGTCATGCCCGTTCCCGGGCATAGATCGCCCGTGCCCGGGCGGTGAAGTCGACGGTATCCATCAGCAGGCAGACATCGGTCGTGTTGAAGCGGCGATCGACCCATGCCCCCTCCCCAACCGTTCCGCCGATCCGCAGATACGCCTTGAGCAGGGCCGGCACCGCGCGGACGGCCCGGCGCCGGTCGATGCGCTCCGCGGGCAGGATATCCATGGCGACCGCCCCGGGCGGTCGGGCGCGCACGCGCACCGCCTCGGGGGCGAGGTGATTGTGATGGAGCCACGACAAAGGCTCGGCGAGCGCGCCGAGGTCGGTGCCGTGGAACGAGGCCGTGCCGAACATCAATTCGATACCCCGCGATTCGACATAGGCGGCCAGCCCGCTCCAGATCTCGTACATGGCCGCCCCCCCGCGGTAATCGCGATGCACGCAGGACCGGCCCAGTTCCAGCAGCTTACGGCCCGACGACCTGACCGGCGCAAGGTCGTATTCCCCTTCGGTGTAGAATCCCCCCGCCCGGGCCGCCCCGTCCTCCGTCAGAAGGCGATAAACGCCCACCACGTCGTCCCCCGCGGGCCGCGCGCGGTCGCGCAGGATCAGGTGGTCGCAGAGCGCGTCGAAGCCATCGGCCTCGCGCCGGTCGGCGTGGTCGACGAAGTCGCCGTCGCTGCCCAGTTCCTCGACGAAGACCGCATAGCGCAGGCGCTGGGCGGCCGCCACGTCGGCGGGGCATTCGGCGAGGGAGAGCGCGTAATCGGGCTTGGCCATGCGGGGCGACGGCTCGTTCGGACGAAATCCCGCGATCCTTAGGGCGCCGGCCCGCCGGTGGCAACCGGACCGCCCCCCGCGCATGCGGAACGTCCCCGGCCGGGGGCCCTGCATCGCAGATCCGAAGGGGGGTTTCGTCGCCGGCCCGGACGGGCCTCGCGGACACTGCCGATCGCGGTGGCGAGGTGGTGCTGCCGGAGAGATTCGAACTCTCGACCTCTCCCTTACCAAGGGAGTGCTCTACCCCTGAGCTACGGCAGCGCGCGTCGGTGGCGGGTCCATAGACGCTGCCGCCCGGGGGCGCAAGAGCACGAAGACAGATAGTGGCGGGCGAACTGGACCGCACCGGCCGATGCGTCTATGTCGGGGCCATGTCGAGCCGGCCGGACAAGAACAGGGACAATCCCGCCACGGCCCGCGAGGAGCGGCTGAAGGCGGCGTTGAAATCCAACATCGCCCGGCGCAAGGCCCAGGGCAAGGCGCGCGAAGACACGAACCGCACCCAGAACGACCACGAGCAGTAGGACGGGCCAATGGATTCAATCGTCGTGACCGGCGGGGCCGAGCTTTCCGGTCAGATCCCCATCGCCGGGGCCAAGAACGCCTGCCTGACGCTCATGCCGGCGACGCTCCTGAGCGAGGAGCCCCTGACGCTGACCAACGCGCCGCGCTTGTCCGACATCGCCACGATGACGACGCTGCTGCGCTCCCTGGGGGCCGAGGTCACGACCATGCAGGAGGGTCGCGTTCTGGCGATGTCCTCCCACCGCATCGACACCCACGTGGCCGAGTACGACATCGTGCGGAAGATGCGCGCCTCGATCCTGGTCCTCGGCCCGCTGCTGGCCCGGGACGGGCACGCGGTGGTGTCGCTGCCCGGCGGCTGCGCCATCGGCGCCCGCCCGGTGGACCTGCACCTGACCGCGCTCGAGGCGATGGGCGCCGAACTCGACCTGCGCGACGGATACGTCCACGCCCGCGCGCCCGGCGGGTTGCGCGGCGGGCGGGTGACGTTTCCGAAGGTTTCGGTGGGGGCGACCGAGAACGTGCTCATGGCCGCCACCCTCGCCCGCGGCGCGACGGTGATCGAGAACGCCGCCCGCGAGCCCGAGATCGTGGACCTCGCCGATTGCCTGCGGCGGATGGGCGCCGAGATCGAGGGCGACGGCACCGACACGATCGAGGTGCAGGGCGTCGCGCGGCTGTCCGGCGCGACGCACGCCGTGGTCGCCGACCGGATCGAGCTCGGCACCTACATGCTGGCCCCCGCCGTGACCGGCGGCAGCGTCGAATGCCTGGGCGGCCGGATCGACCTGATCGAGGCCTTCTGCGAGCGCCTCGACGCGGCGGGCGTGTCGGTCGAGGAGACGGAGCGCGGCCTGCGCGTCTCGCGGCGCAACGGACGGGTGGCGGGCGTCGACGTGACCACCGCGCCCTTCCCCGGCTTTCCCACCGACCTCCAGGCCCAGATGATGGCGCTCCTGTGCACCGCCGAGGGAACCTCGACCCTGCACGAGACGATTTTCGAGAACCGCTTCATGCATGCGCCCGAGCTCATCCGCATGGGCGCGCGGATCGAGGTGTCGGGCGGCACGGCGCGGGTGCATGGCGTGGAGCGGCTGAAGGGCGCCCCGGTCATGGCCACGGATCTGCGCGCCAGCGTGTCGCTGATCCTGGCGGGACTCGCGGCCGAAGGGGAAACGGTCGTGAACCGCGTCTATCACCTCGACCGGGGCTACGAGCAGGTCGAGCAGAAACTGGGCGCCGTGGGCGCGAAGGTCGAAAGGGTCCGGGAAACATGAGCGACGCGAGGTTCGAGGATGCCCGGGGCGGTGCGCTGCGGCTGCGCGCATTCGACGCCGAGGACCTGCAGGTGATCTCCTCGCTGGTCCAGGACGGCGTCGTGCCGATCACCGAGATGACCTATTCGCGCGGCCAGCGCAGGTTCGGCATGCTGCTGAACCGCCTGCGCCGCGAGGATGCCCGGATCGGCGACGGCGACGTGGAGCGCGTCCAGTCCGTGCTCGCCGTGGAGGACGTGACCGCGGTGCGGACGCAGGGCATCGACCGGTCCGACCGCGACCTCGTCCTGCAGGTGCTGTCGCTGGGGATCGAACCCGGCGCGGATGGCGGCGGCCGGATCGTCGTCACCCTCGCCGGCGACGGGGCCATCGCCCTCGAGGTCGAAGCGCTCGAGGTGACGCTGCGCGACGTGACGCGTCCCTACCGCGCGCCGTCGGGAAAGCTTCCCGATCACGGCGCCTGAGGCGCGGCGGGCCGCGAACTGGCAACCAGCCCCCCGGGGCACGATGATCGGAGGGGCCATGGCCCGGTTTCTGAACACGCGCGACGAGGGGTTCGAGACGGACTTCGCCGCGCTCCTCACGATGAAGCGCGAGGATTCGCCCGACGTGGATGCGGCGGTCGATGCGATCATCGCCGATGTGCGGGCCCGCGGTGATGCCGCGCTGGTGGATCTGACGGCCCGGTTCGACGGTACCCACCTGACCCCCGGCCGCCTCGCCCTCACCCAGGCGGAAATCGATTGCGCCGTCGCCGCCGTTCCGGCCGAAGATCGTGCCGCGCTCGAGCTCGCGGCAGAGCGGATCCGCGCCTACCACGAACGCCAGATGCCGCGCGACGAAAGCTGGACGGACGCCACCGGCGCGACCCTGGGCTGGCGCTGGACGGCCGTGGGCGCGGCGGGGCTCTACGTTCCGGGCGGGCGGGCCTCCTATCCCTCCTCGGTGCTGATGAACGCGATCCCCGCCCGCGTCGCCGGGGTGGAGCGTCTGGTCGTCACCGCGCCCACGCCGGGCGGCGTCGTCAATCCGCTGGTGGTCCTGGCCGCCCAGCTCTCCGGCGTGGACCAGATCTTCCGCGTGGGCGGCGCGCAGGCCATCGCCGCGCTCGCCTACGGAACCGAGACGATCGCCCCCGTCGACAAGATCACCGGCCCCGGCAACGCCTATGTCGCGGCCGCCAAGCGGCGGGTCTTCGGCCGGGTGGGCATCGACATGATCGCCGGCCCGTCCGAGATCCTCGTCATCGCCGACGGCGACACCGATCCCGACTGGGTCGCCCTCGACCTTCTGAGCCAGGCCGAGCACGACGACAGCGCCCAATCGGTCCTGATGACGCCCGACGGGGACCTCGCCGAACGGGTATGCGCCGCCGTCGAGGCGCGGCTCGCCACGCTGGAACGCCGCGAGATCGCCCGCGCAAGCTGGGAGGGATGCGGGGCCGTCATCGTCGTGCGGGACCTGGCCGAGGCGGCGGACCTCGCCGATCGGTTCGCGCCCGAACATCTGGAACTCTGCGTCGCGGATCCGGAAACGCTGGCCGCCCGGATCCGGAATGCCGGTGCCATGTTCCTCGGCCACTGGACGCCCGAGGCGATCGGCGATTACGTGGGCGGACCGAACCATGTCCTGCCGACTGCCAGATCGGCGCGGTTTTCCAGCGGCTTGTCCGTTCTCGACTTCCTCAAGCGCACGACCATGGCGCGAATGACGCCGGAATCGCTCCGCGCCGTCGGTCCCGCCGCCGAAACGCTGGCCCGCGCCGAAAGCCTTGAGGCCCACGGCCTCAGCGTCCGGGCTCGGCTCGACCGGCTGAACTGACCTCGACGCGCGGCTGGCGGGATCTTATGTTGTCTTCGGGGGGAGGCGATCTTGAACACCGGACCGAGGCGCCGATGACGTATCTGAGCCACGTGGAAGTCGACGATCGCGGCCTTCCCGTTCCCTCTCCCGAGCTTGAGCAGGAACGCCGCGTCGCGGTGTTCGACCTGCAGGAGGGCAGCGCTTTCCACCTCCCCGAGGCGCCGGGCCCCTACCGGCTGCGGCTCGGCATGGAAAACGGCCGGGCGCATTTCCGTTGGCACGCCGAGGGCGGGCCCGAAGGGGAATTCACGCTCGCGCTCGGCAGCCTCGCCCAGGCGGCGAAGGATTACCGCGCCCTCTGCGACGGCTATGCCGAGGCGGTGCGGTCGCTCCCCCCGGCCCGGATCGGCGAGATCGACGCCGCCCGCCGCGAGATCCACACCGATGCGGCGCGCCAGTTGCAGGCGCGGCTGTCGGAGCGGGCGCGGATGGACGAGCACACGGCGCGGCGATTGTTCACGCTCATCTGCGCGATGTCGCAACCTGCGTGATCCGGCTTGATTCCGCCGCCATAAGGCGCCATCTAGGCGCCATCCGTTAACGCGGAGGGTAAATCACGGAGTGACCATGGCCAAGGAAGAACTGCTCGAATTTCCCGGCGTCGTGAAGGAACTCCTGCCGAATGCGACATTCCGGGTCGAGCTGGAAAATGGTCATGAGATCATCGCGCATACGGCAGGCAAGATGCGCAAGAACCGCATCCGGGTCCTCGCCGGCGACAAGGTACAGGTCGAGATGACCCCCTACGACCTGACCAAAGGTCGGATCAATTACCGCTTCAAGTGAGGCGCCTCGCCTGATCCTGGGCTCCGGATCGCCGCGCCGACGCGAGATCCTGGCACAGATCGGCCTGACCCCCGCCGAAATCCGCGCCCCCGACATCGACGAGACCCCCAGGGCCGGCGAGATGCCGCGCGCCTATTGTCGGCGCATGGCGGCCGAAAAGGCCGCGGCGGTCGGCGTGGCGCCGGGCGAGGTGGTCCTGTGTGCCGACACGACCGTCCATGCCGGCCGGCGGATCCTCGGAAAGCCCGCCGATGCCCGAGAGGCGCGCGACTTCCTCACCCTGCTGTCGGGCCGCCGCCACCGGGTCGTCACCGCGGTCGCCGTGCGCACGCATGACCGCGACTGGCACCGCGAGGTGGTCAGCACCGTGAAGCTGAAACGCCTCTCCGAAGCCGAGATCACGGGTTATCTCGCGACCGGCGATTGGCTCGGCAAGGCCGGCGGCTACGCGATCCAGGGTCCGGCCGGCGCCTTCGTGCCGTGGATGCAGGGGTCCTATTCCGCGGTCATGGGGCTGCCCGTGGCCGAAACGGCCGCGTTGTTGCAGGCTGCCGGCCTGCCGATCTGGCCGTCGTGATTACGGGCATGAATATGAAGCGAAGATCGCCGTGAAGGGCACCACCATCCATCTCGACCGGATCGGCGACCGCCTCGCCGCCGCGCGCATCGTCGACGGGCGGCTCGACGACCTTCTCATCTCGCCCGACGCGGATGTGCCGCTGCCCGGCGCCGTCTATCGCGGGATCGTCGACCGACCGATGAAGGGCCAGGGCGGCGTCACCCTGCGCCTGCCGGATGGGACGGCCTTCCTGCGGAAGGCGCGCGGCCTCGCGCCGGGACAGCGGCTCCTGGTTCAGGTCACCGGCTTTTCCGAGGCGGGCAAGGCGGTTCCCGTCACCGCCGACCCGGTGTTCAAGTCGCGCCACGTCATCGTCACCCCCGGCAAGCCCGGCTTCAACGTCTCGCGCCGGGTCCGCGACACCGATACGCGCGAGGCGCTCCTCGCTCTCGCCCACGAGGTCGCCGGACCGCCGGCCGAATTCGGCGTGATCCTGCGTTCGGGGGCCGAGTTCGCGCCCCGCGACGAGGTGGCCGAGGATCTCCTCGCGCTTCTCGACCTGGCCGCCCGCGTCGCCGCCGATACGGGGACCGAGCCGGAGCTTCTGGTCGAGGGGCCTGATCCCCACACGGCCGCGTGGCGCGACTGGCCTGCCCCCGATTCCCTGTTCCGCGATCCCGGATCCTTCGCCGAGCACGGGATCGACGCCATGATCGAGGCGCTTTTCTCCCCCCGGATCGAGCTCTCGAGCGGCGCATGGATGAGCCTGGAGCCGACGCGCGCCCTCGTCGCCGTCGACGTGAACACGGGGGGCGACGGCTCCCTGGCCGCCGGGCTCAAGGCCGACATCGCCTGCGCGCGGGCACTTCCGGCGGCCCTGCGCTGCCGCGGCCTCGGCGGGCAGGTGGTGATCGACATGGCCCCCGCGCCCAAGAAGGACCGCCGGGTGATCGAGGACGTGCTGCGCGCGGCCTTCCGCGCCGATCCCGTGGACACGGCGCTCGCCGGATGGACCCCGCTTGGCCATTTCGAGCTGCAACGCCGAAGGGAGCGCCTGCCCCTCCACCTGATTTCGGAGCTGCGGCCATGACCTGCCCGATCTGCGACCGGCCGACCGACGCAGCCTACCGTCCCTTCTGCTCCAGGCGCTGCGCCGATATCGACCTGGGGCGCTGGCTGACGGGCAGCTACGCCATCCCGGCCGAGGAGGACGACCACTGGGACGAGGACACGCCCCCCGACCGCGGCCCGACGCACTGATTTTTGGATCCGCCCTCTGGACTGTCCCCGCACCTGCGTCTAAGAGGGCGCCACCCCGCCGGGACACGCTCCCGGGACCCGTGCCCGGGTAGCTCAGGGGTAGAGCAGTGGATTGAAAATCCTCGTGTCGGTGGTTCGATTCCGCCCCCGGGCACCACAAGAAACACGATAATTCGCGTAACCCGCTGCCTATCTTCCCGCGCGTCTTGGCGCGATGGAAAATCTACATGCTAAAGTTGTAGGCGCGGGCAGGACCTTCACGTTGACCCCTCCCGCGATGAGCATACCCTTGCGTCAGGCGCAACGGGGCGCCGGTGGGAGGAAATCCATGACCATGACGAGTTCACGCACCTTCATGTGCGCTGCCTTGGCGTCGACCGCGATCGCATGCGGCGGCGCAGCCCAGGCGGTGACATTCGATGCCATTCAGATCTTCGGCGACAGTTTCTCGGATACCGGCGCAGGCTTTTCGCTGACCGATGGCGGAACGGCCGCCAGCTATCTCGCCGAGTATTTCGGCAATCCGGCGATCCTGCCCGACGCGCCGGATCCTGGCGAGAGCTCGATCAACTTCGCAGAGAGCGGGGCCCGGGTCGGCATCGAGGAGAGCGCCACGAGCCCGACCAGCCTGACCAACCAGGTGGACAATTACGTCTCGCTGGTCGAGAGCGGTCAGGCGACGTTCGATCCGGCCTCGACCTTGTTCTTCCTGTCGGGGGGTCTGAACGATCATCTCGAACCGGCCGGGAACGTCACCGACGCCTACCGCGAGCAGGTCGCCGACCTCGTCGCGCTGGGCGCCAGCTATATCCAGATCGCCCTCCTGCCGCGCGAGGTGCCGGCCTTCACCGACAGCGCCGACAACCTCAACCCGGCATACCGGGCGCTCGTGCCGGAACTCGACGCCACCTACGAAGGCACGAGCATCACGCTCAGCCAGTGGGGCCCCTATTTCGACGACATCATCCTGAACCCCGACACCTACGGGTTCGCCAATGTGACCGATGCCTGTCTCGACGGGTTCGGCCCGGATGCCTCGGTCTGCGAGACCCCCGAGACATACTTCTATTACTACGGCGCGCATCCCTCCGATGCGGCGCACGCGGTCGTCGGTCAGCGGCTCTATGCGGATACGCTGGAACTGGCCCCCGTGGACGATGTCGCCCCCATCCCGGTTCCGGCGGGCGGGCTGCTGCTCCTCACGGGCCTCGCCGGCCTCGGGGTGATGAGGGCGCGGCGCGCCTAGGCCGCACCGCGCGCTCGGTCAGACCGGGGCGGAAGTCGTCATTCCGCCCCGGTCGGCCTCCCTCTGGCGACACCAACCGCGTTTGGAGCGGTGCTCTTCCGGACCAGAAGGTCCCCTCGGTCAAAAAGGGGGCTCTCAGTCTCCTTCCTGACCTTTAACGATCCTCCCGCAGGCTCTGGGCCCGGAGGCCGGCACTTTGGCATTGCGGGGCAGCCGAATCGTGATCCAAGTCGCCCGGACGGGGGCGCCGACCCGCATGCCCCGGGACGTTGGAAACTTGGCCCGAAGGTCACGCGCGTCCCCCGGCGCCGCGTCGTCGGCGCAGCAGGATCAGGATCAGCGACAGGGCGCAGAGCAGGCAGGCCATGGCGGCGAAGCCGATGCTGACGGGCAGCAGGCCCAGGGGGCCCGACAAGAGGCCGACCGACACCACCGGGATCGAGATCGCGACATAGGCGACCACGAAATACGTGGCGACGACCGCCGACCGCGTCCCCGGCGGGCTGGCGCCCGACACGCGCATCAGGCCCCCGCGGAAGGCGATGCCGTGGCCCAGCCCGGCGACGACGATCGCCCCGACGAGGGCAACGATGTCCCGCATCGCGAGCGCGGACGCGATCGCGACCAGGCCGGTCAGAAGCAGCGCCATCCCGACCGGGAGGCTCGTGCGCTCGGGCAGCCATCCCTCGAGGACCTGGCCCAGGCAGGACATCAGGAAGACCAGTCCGGTAACTGTCCCGATTACCAGATGACGCCCCTCGAATCCGAGTACCTGGCCGAGATAGGCTGGCGTCACCGAGGTCAGAAACCCGCAGATCATGAACCCGGAGAAGGCGCAGATCGCCGCCGGGACGAACACGCCCCGCACCTCCGACGGCACGGCCAGCCCCTGCGGACGCAACCGGGGCTTCGTCGCGTGGGCGGCGGGCTCGGCCACCGGCCAAAGGCAGGCCAGCGCCGCGGCCACCAGAGCGAGATGCGCGACATAGGGCAGATGCAGCGGCGAGGGCAGCGCCAGGATCGCCACCGCGCCGAAGATCGGCCCCAGGCCCAGCCCCCCCATGTTGGCCGCCGTCGCGCCCAGCGTGCCGGCCCGGTCGTGGCCCGGGGGCGCCAATTCACCGACCGCGACCGTGGCGGCGGAGGTGTAGATCCCGACGGAAACGCCCGACAGCACCCGGCCCGACAGGATCAACGGCAGCCCGTCGGCCAGCGCGAAGACGAGGCTGCTCAGCCCCGACATTCCCAGCCCCGCCAGGAGCAGCGGCTTGCGCCCCACCTCGTCGGACCAGGGCCCGGTCAGCAGCAGCGCGAGGATGACGCCCACGGCGTAGGCCGCGAAGATCACGGTGACGATCAACTGGGAATAGCCGTATTGCGCAGCATAGATCGGATAGATCGGCGTCGGGACCGTCGCCCCCAGCATGACGGTGGCAAAGGCGAAGGTACCGGCGAGGAAGGGTCCCCAACCGCTGGATCGGGCGCGCATGTCTGTGTCCGGGCTAGGGCGGGCCCTCGGGGAATGCCCGGGCCCCGTGCCGGTTCCCCCTTGCACCCCGCACGCGGTGGACAGCGCCCCCACGGCGGGATCGCGCGAGGCCGATCCGGCAGCGGCATCTGCCGCGACGTCGGTGGCGCGGCCGATGCGGCGCCTCGCCGCGGACCGCTCGGGCCGAATGGTCGCACGCGCCACGGGTTCGGGCGCGTCCTCCGAACGATGTCGTCCGGTCTCCGCGCCGGGGAGCCGCATGCGAAAAGGGCCCCGATCGAGGGGGCCCTTCCCGTCTGTTTCAACCGCGTGGGATCAGGCGGTCTTGCGACGGCGCAGGAAGCCCATGCCGCCCAGCGCGCTGAGCAGCAGGACGCCGCCCGCCGGCAGCGGAACCGCCGAGACGCGGAAGTCGGCCGAACCGCCGACGGGACGGTTCGTCTCGTCGATGCCGATCGTGTAGGTGCCGGCCGCCAGCTTGGCGAAGATCGGCGTGTCGGTATCGGGCTTGATGTAGTTGCCCTCGCCGTTCTGGCCGGTCACCAGGTTGCAGGGCCCCGCGATGATCGAGAACGCGGCATCGTTGCAACCGGTGGAATTGGCGTCGCCGGTCTGCAGGAAATTGCCCTCGGAATCGCGCAGGACGAAACCGGAATATTGCTTGCTGTCGGCGTTGTTCGGGATGTAGTTCTCGAAATAGAGGTCGAATGCCTTGTCGGAGTTGAAGGTGATGTATCCCGAGAACGGGGTCGAATTCCAGGTGAAGTCGAAATCGGCTTCGTTCTGGTCGGGGTCGATCCCCATCGAGACGCCGTTGGTCGCGGTGTTGTCGCCGGTATACCCGTCGTCGATATAGGTGAACGCCGAAGCGGCGAAGGGCAGAGCGGCCAGCGCGGTGGCGCCGATGATGGTCTTAAGAAGGGTCATGTTCGAAATTCCTTTCTTTCCCTTGGCTACCATTTACTCGTCGAGGCGACGGCCCCCGAGAACGGAATAGCCCTACTCGACACCGGCGCCGGTCGAATTCAACGAATTTCAATTCAAAGGCGTCAAATCCACGGATCGCGCCCCGAATACGAAAACAATGGTCGTGCTTTCTTAAAATTGTACGTTCGACCGGAACGCCCCTGCCCCGCCTGCCGGCGCTGGCCTCGCCTTGCGGTCGATCTCCCCAAGGGTGATTCCGGGCCAAGCGCCCCACCCCCTCAACATATCCGCCCGCGGCCCTATACTCCCGATGACCGGACCCGGAGGCATGCATGGCGGACCATACCGAAGTGACCGAGAAGATCTTCGACCTCTTCGTGATCGGAGGCGGGATCAACGGCACCGGCATCGCCCGGGACGCCCAGGGGCGCGGACTTCAGGTCTGCCTCGCCGAGATGGGCGACCTGGCCGAGGCGACCTCGTCGAAATCGACGAAACTCTTCCACGGCGGGCTGCGCTACCTGGAATTCTTCGAGGTGGGACTCGTCAAGAAGGCGTTGATCGAACGCGAGGTGCTGCTCGAGGCGATGCCCCACATCTCCTGGCCGATGCGCTTCGTGCTGCCCTACTCGCCCGACATGCGCTTCGAGGGCGAGACGCCCACCTCGCGGCTGCTCAACCGGGTGATGCCCTGGATGAAGGGACGCCGCCCCGACTGGATCATCCGCCTGGGGCTGTTCCTCTACGACAATCTGGGCGGGCGGAAGCACCTGAAGGGCACGACGACCATCGACCTGACGACGGCGCCCGAGGGCCGGCCCATCAAGGACCGGTTCCGCAAGGCGTACGAATACTCCGATTGCTGGGTCGAGGATTCCCGCCTCGTGGCGCTGAACGCCCGCGACGCCGAGGCGCGCGGGGCCACCGTGATGACCCGCACCAAGGTCGTCTCGGCCGAACGCGACGGCGCCAGCTGGGCCATCACCGTCGAGGATGTCGAAACCGGCGCGCAGGAACTCCTGCGCTCAAGGGGGCTCGTGAATGCCGGCGGTCCCTGGGTCGAGAACGTGGTGCGCAACACCGTGCGGATGAACTCGTCCGAAGGCGTGCGCCTCGTGCGCGGCAGCCACATCGTGGTGCCCAAGCTCTACGACCACGGCAAGGCGTATTTCTTCCAGGGCGAGGACGGACGCATCATCTTCGCCATCCCCTACGAGACCGACTTCACCCTGATCGGCACCACCGACAAGGACCACGGCCGCGACCCCACGGTGAAGCCCGAGATCTCGGACGACGAGGCCGATTACCTCTGCGCCTTCGCCTCGAACTACTTCGAGAAGGAGGTCCGCCGCGACGATGTCGTCTGGACCTATTCCGGGGTCCGGCCGCTCTACGACGACGGCGCGAAATCGGCGACGGCGGCGACCCGCGACTACGTGCTCTCGGTCGATGCCGGCCCCGCCACCGACGGGCCGCTGGGGTCCGAACCGCCGCTGCTCAACGTCTTCGGGGGCAAGATCACCACCTACCGCAAGCTCGCCGAACAGGCGTTGGGCAAGCTGGCGCCGCATTTCCCGGCCATGACGGGCGACTGGACGGCGCGCGTCCCCCTGCCTGGCGGCGATTTCCCCGTCGATGGCGTGCCGGGTCTCGTCTCCGACCTGCGCGAGCGGCATCCCTTCCTCGACGAATACTGGGCGCGGCGGCTGGTGCGCGCCTACGGCACCGAGGCGGCCGAGATCTGCGCGGGCGCAAGCACGGCCGACGACATGGGACGCGCCTTCGGCGGCACCCTGACCGAGGCCGAGCTGCGCTGGCTGATGCGGAAGGAATACGCCCGCCGGGCCGAGGACGTGGTCTGGCGGCGCACCAAGCTCGGATTGCGGATGAGCGCCGAGCAGATCGAGGCGCTCGACGCCTGGATGCTGGAGGAACGGGGCATGGCGCGAGCCGCCGAATGAGGGCCGCGGCCGCATTGCTTCTCTCCCTAGCCCCCGTGGCGGTCGCGGCGCAGGATGGCGCCCCGCCCAGCGACGCCCGCGCCGCGATCGAGGCGCGGCTCGCGGCCATGAATCCCTGCGAGCCCCTGGGGTCCGAGATCGCCGGCATGTCGCTCGATCTGGGCCAGGTCCGGTCGGTCCGCCTTCGACGGGCGGACCTGCACCTCGACGGCGACCGGGTGACCCTCGAGGCCGGGGGCCGGCTGACCTGCCGCGGCCCCGGCCGCCCGCCCGGCGAGGACCTATCCGCCGATATCGGCGCCGAGCTTTCCGCCAGCCTGGCCCGCTGCGAGATCGAGCGGACCAGCGTCAACATCTCCGATCCCGGCGGAGAGATGGCCTGGGCGCTCGATCTGGCCGCGCCGGTGATCGAGGGCCTTCTGGCCGACAGGATCGCGGAGGAGGCCCGCCGCGCCTGCAACGATTTCGCGCAATGACCGCGCGGCCGCGGCTTGCCGTCGCGGCCCGCAACCATATGGTTCCGGCCGCAGAAGGGGAGGACAGACATGACCCATATCATGGCGATCGATCAGGGCACGACCTCGAGTCGGGCGATCATCTTCGACGAGCGGATGAAGATCGTGGCCAGCGCGCAGGAGGAGTTCGAGCAGCACTACCCCGCCTCCGGCTGGGTGGAGCACGACCCCTCCGACCTGTGGTCCTCCACCGCCGCCACCTGCCGGTCGGTGATCGAGAAGGCCGGCATCCCGGAAGGCGACATCGCCGGGATCGGCATCACCAACCAGCGCGAAACGGTCGTCGTCTGGGAGAAGGCCACCGGCCGGGCGATCCACAACGCCATCGTCTGGCAGGACCGGCGCACCTCCGAGATCTGCCAGCAAATGCGCGATGCCGGCCACGAGGACCAGGTGATCGAGAAGACGGGGCTCCTTCTCGATCCCTACTTCTCCGGCACCAAGCTCAAGTGGATTCTCGACGAGGTCGAGGGCAGCCGCGAGCGGGCGCGCAAGGGCGAGCTGCTGTTCGGCACCGTCGATACCTACCTGATCTGGCGCATGACGGGGGGCCGCTCGCATGTGACCGACGCCACCAATGCCTGCCGCACCCTGCTCTACGACAGCTTCAAGGGCGGCTGGTCCACCACCATCTGCGGCATGCTCGACATCCCGATGGAGATGCTGCCGGAGGTCTGCGACAGCGCCTGCGAGTTCGGACATACCCGCCCCGACCTCTTCGGGCGCGAGATCCCAATCCTGGGCGTCGCCGGCGACCAGCAGGCCGCCACGATCGGACAGGCCTGCTTCCGGCCCGGGATGCTGAAATCGACCTACGGGACGGGGTGCTTCGCGCTCCTCAACACCGGCGAGACGCCGGTCCGATCCCAGAACCGGCTGCTGACCACCGTCGCCTACCAGTTCGACGGCACCCCCACCTATGCCCTCGAAGGGTCGATCTTCGTCGCCGGCGCGGTGGTCCAGTGGCTGCGCGACGGGTTGAAGATCATCCGCTCCGCCTCCGAAACGCAGGGCCTCGCAGAGCGCGCCGATGACGGGCAGGACGTGGTGCTCGTCCCCGCCTTCGTCGGCCTCGGCGCCCCCTACTGGAACGCCGAATGCCGGGGCGCGATCTACGGGCTGACCCGCAATTCGGGGCCGGAGGAATTCGCCAAGGCGGCGCTGGAATCCGTGGGCTACCAGACCCGCGACCTGCTGGAGGCGATGGCGGCCGACTGGGACGACATGGGCGAGCCCGAGACCCTGCGCGTCGATGGCGGCATGAGCGCGTCCGACTGGGCGATGCAATTCCTCTCCGACATCATCGGCGCCAAGGTCGACCGTCCCGAGGTGCTGGAGACGACCGCCCTCGGCGCCGCCTGGCTCGCCGGGATGAAGGCCGGCCTCTATCCCGACCAGGAGGGGTTCGCGAAGGGTTGGGAACTCGACCGGTCCTTCGAGCCCGCGATGGACGAGGAAGTCCGCACGCGCAAATACGACCGATGGAAGCGCGCGGTCGATGCGACGATGCGGGTATGACGGGCAGGGTGGCCTCGAATTTACGCAGCGTCAATTAATTCCGCCCTCCGCTCTTGGCGGGGTCCGGATCGGGCCTAGGGTGATCGGGATGGCGTCACGTTCCCGCGAGGTCAGCGGCCGGGACGCGCCCATATCCGGCGGAGACCCGATCATGCCCCGAATACTGACGCGCCTCGCCCTCCTGGTCGTCCTCGCCTTCGGGCAGGCCGCTTTCGCGCAATCGGACGACGGATCGGGCGGGAACGGGTACGAACTGGAACCGCCACGCGTGGTCCTGAACGGGGTGCCCTTCGAGCAGACGATCCGTGCATCGAGCCCGCCCGACGCCCCCCTGACGCTCGAAGTGGCCGGCCAGGGCTACGACGTGCCCCCCGACGCCTTCTCCCGGGCCGAGGACGGCGTCGCCTTCGAGGCGACGGTGGAGGACATCACCGCCTCGGGCGGGGACGACGTGCCCCTGACGCTGACCCGCGACGGCGAGACGCTGGCCGAGGGCACGACCGACACCCTTCCCGGCTGGCTGTCGGTCCTGCCCGCGCTCCTGGCCATCGGCATCGCCCTGGCCACGCGGCAGGTCATCCCGTCGCTGTTCCTGGGCATCGTGCTCGGCGCCTGGTTCACCTACGGCCTGTCGATCCCGGGGATCTGGTTCGGACTGCTCGACACGATCCAGATCTACGTGCTCGAGGCGCTGGTGCCCCCCGACGGCTCCAAGAGCCACATGCAGATCGTCATCTTCACGCTGATGATGGGCGGCATGATCGGCATCATCTACCGCAACGGCGGCGCGCATGCGATCGCCGACCGCATCGCCTCCATGGCCCGCACGCGCCGGCGCACGCAGCTCTCCACCTGCGGCATGGGCTTCGCGATCTTCTTCTCGACCTACGCGAACTCGCTCATCGTCGGGAACTCGATGCGGCCCGTCTGCGACCGGATGCGGATTAGCCGCGAGAAGCTCGCCTACATCGTCGATTCGACCGCGGCCCCCCTCGCCTCCGTCGCCATCATCTCCACCTGGATCGGCTACCAGCTCGGCCTGATCGAGGAGGCGACCGCCGGGATCGGCCTCGACGAGGGCGCCTATTCGATCTTCCTCTCCGCCCTGCCCTACAACTTCTACCCCATCTTCGCCCTCGCCATGGTCATCCTCGTGGGCTGGACGGGGCGGGATTACGGCCCCATGGCCAAGGCCGAGCGCCGCGCCTACCACGAGGGCAAGCTCACCCGCGACGACGCCAATGTCGACGCCGAAAGCGACGAGGAGGAGGGCGGCGGAGAGCTGCGCCTGAAGGAGGGCGTGACCCAGCGGTCCCTCAACGCCCTGATCCCGATCGG
This sequence comes from uncultured Paracoccaceae bacterium, assembly GCA_947487205.1. GTDB lineage: Bacteria > Pseudomonadota > Alphaproteobacteria > Rhodobacterales > Rhodobacteraceae > Palleronia. The sequence continues at coordinate 48,905 of CANKVU010000010.1, forward strand.
GGTGATGATCGTCATGGTCGCCGCCGGGATCTGGGTCACCGGCGAGGGCGACACCGTGCGCCAGATCATGGGCTCGGCCGAGGGCAACACCGCGCTGGTCTGGGCCGCGCTCGTCTCCGTCGTGGTGGCCGCCGCGCTGTCGATCGGCCAGGGCCTCCTGTCGATGAAGGAGACGATGGCCGCCTGGTTCGCCGGCCTGCGCTCCGTGCTCTTCGTGATGATCATCCTGACCATGGCCTGGGCGATCGCCGCCATTGCCTCGGACCTGCATACCGCGAACTACCTCGTCCAGGTGCTGGGCGACACGATCCCGCCGCAATGGCTCCCCACCCTCCTGTTCGTCCTCTCGGCGGCGGTCTCCTTCGCGGTCGGCACCTCCTGGGGCACGATGGGCATCCTGATGCCGCTCGCCGTGCCGCTCATCTGGGCACTGATGCAGAATGCCGGCCTCGGGATCGAGGAGCAGGGCTACATCTTCTACGCCACGATCGGCACGATCCTCGCCGGTTCGGTCTGGGGCGACCATTGTTCCCCGATCTCGGACACGACCGTGATCTCCTCGGTGGCCTCGGGTTCGGACCATATCGATCACGTCCGCACCCAGATTCCCTACGCCCTGACGGTGGGCGGCGTGTCGATGGCGGTCGGGTTGATCCCCACCGGCTACGGCGTGCCGTGGTACCTCACCCTGCCGCTCGGCGTGGCCGTGCTCTACGCCATCCTGCGCCTGATCGGCCGCCCGATCGACGAGGACGCCGAGAAGGAGGCCGGCACCGAGCCGGGCGCCGCCCAGCCGGCGGAGTGACGACGCACCCTCTGGCCCCCCGCCGCGCCGGGCGTTAAGGAGATCGTCGGACCAGGAGGGCCCCGATGACCAACGCGATCGCGCCGAAACCCGGCATTCTCGACATCGCGCCCTACCAGGGCGGAGAGAGCCACGTCCCCGGCATGCGCGACGTGGTCAAGCTCTCCTCGAACGAGAACCCGCACGGCCCGCCCGACAGCGCGCGGGAGGCGCTCCGCAAGGTTGCCCACCTCCTGCACCGCTATCCCGACGGCAGCCACGCGACGCTGCGCCGGGCCATCGGCGAGGTCCACGGCCTCGGCCCCGCGCGCCTCGTCTGCGGTGCGGGGTCGGACGAGCTCATCACCTTCCTCTGCACCGCCTATGCCGGCCCGGGAACCGAGGTCGTGCATACCCGGCACGGCTTCTCCATGTACCGCCTCTCCGCGCTCGCCGCCGGCGCCACCCCGGTCGAGGCGCCCGAGACCGAGCGCCGCGTGGACGTGGAGGCGACCCTCGCCGCGGTCACCGAGCGCACCCGCCTCCTCTTCGTCGCCAACCCCGCGAACCCCACCGGAACGATGCTCGACGGGGCCGAGGTCACGCGCCTGGCCGACGGCCTGCCGCCCCATGTCCTCCTGGTCCTCGACGGCGCCTACGCCGAATATGTCGAGGGCTACGACGGCGGGGCGGCGCTGGCCGGCGCCCGCGACAACGTCGTGATGACCCGCACCTTCTCCAAGATCTACGGTCTCGGCGGCCTGCGGGTCGGCTGGGCCTACGGTCCCGCGCCGGTGATCGACGCGCTGAACCGCGTGCGCGGCCCCTTCAACCTCGGCACGCCGCAGATCGCCGCGGCCGAGGCCGCCATGCACGACCGCGCCTATGTGGCGCGCAGCCGCAGCGAGAACGCCCGCCTGCGCGCCTGGATGGCCGACGCGCTGGCCGGGATCGGCGTGCCCTCCGACCCGTCCTTCGCGAATTTCCTCCTGGCCCGGTTCGGCACCCCCGCCGAGGCCGAGGCCTGCGACGCCCACCTGCGGTCCGAGGGTCTGCTCGTGCGCCGCGTGGCGGGCTACGGCCTGCCCGACTGCCTGCGGATCACCGTGGGGGACGAGGCCGCCTGCCGCCGGGTCGTCCACGCCGTCTCCCGCTTCAAGGAGGGCGCGGTGTGACCCGCGCGGCCGTCCGGGCGAGGCCCGCGCGGCGCCTCGCCTGCCTGTCGGCGGCGCTTCTCGTCCTCGCGGGCCCGGCTCCGGCAGCCCCGCCCGAGACGTCCCTGCGGCCCGAGACGCGCGACCTGATCGCGCCCCGCGCGGCCCCGGCGCCGCCGGCCACGGCCCCCCGGCCGACCTCGCGCGCCGCCGCTGCGCCCGGGATCGAGGGGGAGGCGGAACGCTCCGCCGCCCCGACCGGCCCGCTCTGCGGCGATCCCACCCTGCGCGGCGCCCCCCTGCCCGAGATCCCGGGCCGCATCGCCGGCTGCGGTCTCGCGGCGCCGGTCCGCGTCACCCATGCCGGCGGCCTGGCCCTCAGCCAGCCCGCGACGCTCGACTGCCGCACGGCGCGCACCCTGGCGGCCTGGGTGAGGGACGCCGTGCGCCCCGTCATCGGCACGCGCGGCGGCGGCGTCACCGGCCTCGCGGTGGCCGCCCATTACATCTGCCGGACCCGCAACAACCGGCCCGGCGCACGGGTGTCGGAACACGGGCGCGGCCGGGCGATCGACATCTCCGCGTTCCTGCTCTCCGACGGCACCCGGATCGCGGTCCTGTCGGGATGGCGGGACCAGCGCCAGCGGCGCCTCCTGCGCCAGCTCCACCATGCCGCCTGCGGCCCTTTCGGCACCGTCCTCGGCCCCGAATCGGACCGCTACCACCAGGATCACTTCCACCTCGACACTGCCCGGTACCGGTCGGGCAGCTATTGCCGCTGAGGGGTTTCACCCTTTTCGCAAATACCCCGGCGCCCGGGCGGCCGCCCCGCGCAGCGCCGGATGACGCGGGCGGCGCGGGCCTCCCCGCCGCCCCGGACCTCAGGATTTCGGATAGCCCAGGTCCCGCACCTTCAGGGCGATCTCGTCCAAGATCGCGGGATCGTCGATCGTGGCGGGCATCTTCACCTCCGCGCCATCGGCGATCTGCACCATGGACCGGCGCAGGATCTTGCCGGACCGCGTCTTGGGCAGGCGATCCACCACGGTCACCAGCTTGAACGCCGCGACCGGCCCGATCCGCTCGCGCACCAGCGCCACGATCTGGGCGCGGATCTCCTCCTCGCCCGTCTCGGTGCCCTTCTGCAGGGTGACGAATCCCATGGGCAATTGCCCCTTCAGCGCGTCGGCGACGCCCACCACCGCGCATTCGGCCACGTCCGGATGGCTCGCCAGGACCTCCTCCATCAGGCCCGTGGACAGCCGGTGCCCGGCCACGTTGATCACGTCGTCGGTGCGCGCCATGATCCACAGATACCCGTCCTCGTCGACCATCCCCGCGTCGCCGGTATTGTAGTACCCCGGGAACCGGTCCAGATAGGCGCTCGCGAACCGCTCCTCGGCATTCCACAGCGTCGGCAGCGATCCGGGCGGCAGCGGCAGGCGCAGCGCGATGGCCCCGAGCTCGCCCGCCGGACGTTCGGCGCCCTGGTCGTCCAGGACCCGCACGTCCCACCCCGGCAGCGCCACCGTCGGCGACCCGACCTTGACCGGAAGCGCCTCGATGCCCGCCGGGTTGCCCACCATCGGAAAGCCCGACTCGGTCTGCCACCAATGGTCGTAGACCGGCACGCCCAGCACCTTGCGCGCCCAGTCTATCGTGTCGGGATCGGCCCGCTCCCCCGCCAGGTAGAGCGCGCGCAGGCGCGACATGTCGTGCCCCGCGAGGTGCTCCGCCCGGGGGTCGTCCTTGCGGATCGCGCGGAACGCCGTCGGCGCGGTGAAGAAGCTCGCCACCCCGTGCTCCGCGATCACCCGCCAGAAGGCGCCCGGATCGGGGGTGCCCACGGGCTTGCCCTCGAACATCACCGTGGTGTTGCCGTGAAACAGCGGCGCGTAGCAGATATAGCTGTGGCCCACGACCCAGCCCACGTCGGACGCGGCCCAGAACACTTCGCCGGGCGCGACGCCATAGACCGCCCGCATCGACCAGTTCAGGGCCACGATGTGCCCGCCCGTCGGTCGCACCACGCCCTTGGGCGCTCCCGTCGTGCCGGAGGTATAGAGGATGTAGCAGGGATGATCGCCCCGCACCCAGACGCAGGGCGCCGGCGTCACGCCCTCCTGCGCCGCGTGCCATTCCACGTCCCGGCCCTCGACCAGGTCCGCGGCCAGCGCGTCGCGCTGCAGGATGATGCAGAATTCGGGCTTGTGGGCCGCCCGCTCGATCGCCCCGTCGAGGAGCGGCTTGTAGGCCACGACCCGCCCCGGCTCGATCCCGCAGGACCCCGCGATCACCGCGCGGGGTCGCGCGTCGTCGATCCGGGTGGCCAGCTCGTGCGCGGCGAAGCCGCCGAAGACGACCGAATGGATCGCGCCGATCCGGGTGCAGGCCAGCATCGCCACCAGCGCCTCCGGCACCATCGGCATGTAGATCACCACCCGGTCGCCAAGCCCGACGCCCCGGGCCGCCAGCGCCCCGGCCAGCCGGGCGCAGCGATCCTTCAGGTCGGCATAGCTGATCGTCTCCTTCCGGCCCGTCACCGGGCTGTCCCAGATGATCGCGGCCTGGTCGCCCCGCCCCGCCGCGACGTGGCGGTCGACGGCGTTGTGGCAGGTATTGGTGATCCCGTCGGGGAACCACAGCCGGCCATCCTCCGACAGGGCGGTGGCGGGCGGCGTCTGCCAGTCGGTTCGGCCGGCCTCCTCCATCCACCAGCCCTGGGGATCGGCCTTCCACGCGGCATAGACGTCGGCATAGGACATGATCGCTCCTCCCTCGCCTCCCGGAATGGCGAAATTTCCGCCGCCGGGCAAGGCGGCGCAAATCGCCCCGCCCGGGCGGCGGATGTCGACGCCGTGTGTTGACCGGGGCCGGGTTGTGATTCACTGACCCCCAATCCGACGACGGGAACCGCCATGACGCTTCGCGACCGCATCGGCCGGGTGGTCGATCACCCGGCCTTCCGCAATGCGATCACCGCCGTGATCGTCATCAACGCCGTCCTTCTGGGGATGGAGACGTCCGAGGCGATGATGGCGCGCGCCGGCGGCCTGATCGTCGCGCTCGACCGGATCTGCCTGGCGATCTTCGTGGCCGAGATCGCGGCAAAGATCGTCGCGCAATCTTGGCGCTTCTTCCGCAGCGGCTGGAACCTGTTCGACTTCGCGGTGGTGGCCATCGCGCTGATCCCGGCCGGGCAGGGCCTGTCGGTGCTGCGCGCGCTGCGGATCCTGCGGGTCCTGCGCGTCATCTCGGTCGCGCCGCGCCTGCGCCGGGTGGTGGAGGGGTTCCTGACCGCGCTGCCCGGCATGGCGAGCGTGTTCCTCCTCATGGCGCTGATCTTCTATATCGGCGCGGTCATCACCACCAAGCTCTTCGGCGACGCCTTCCCCGACTGGTTCGGCGATCTCGGCCTGTCGGCCTACACGCTGTTCCAGGTCATGACGCTCGAATCGTGGTCGATGGGTATCGTGCGCCCGGTGATGGAGGCCTATCCCTACGCCTGGGCGTTCTTCGTACCCTTCATCATGGTCACGACCTTCGCGGTGGTGAACCTGATCGTGGGCCTGATCGTCAATTCCATGCAAAGCGCCCACGAGGAGGAATCGGTGGCCGCCACCGACGCCTATCGCGACGAGGTTCTGGCCCGCCTGGCCGCCATCGAGGCGCGCCTGGCGCGCGGGGACGATCCCGCCGAGGACCGCGAGCCGCCCCGCTGACGCAATGCGCCCCCGGTCGGTTTCCCGCCGGGGGCGCAAACAGGCCAGGTCGGCCGGCTCAGTGCACCGAAACCGGCGCCATATCGTTCTGCCGCGCCACCACGAAGGCCAGCTTGCGGTCGCGCACCAGCGCCAGCCGCTGTCCGGCCCCGTCATGGACGGCATACAGCTCGGTCAGCCCGCTGGCCTGCTCGCGGATCTCGTCCGGCAGGTCGCTGACCGCGACCGGGCGGACATAGACGATGTTCTCGGGCGTCTCGATGACGTTCTCGTAGGCTTCGTTCATGACTGGTCCCCGTTGTTGGAGATGCGGATCGTGCGAACGACCGGCTCGGGCAGCGCGCGCGTCAGATCGATGTGAAGAAGGCCGGTTTCCAGGTCGGCTCCGTCCACCTCGACCCCCTCGGCCAGGACGAAGGAGCGCTGGAATTGCCGCGCCGCGATCCCGCGGTGCAGATAGACCCGGCTGCCGTCCGGTTCGGGCTGGCGGCCACGCACGACCAGCTGCCGGTCCTCGACGGTGATCGACAGGTCCTCCTCGGCAAAGCCCGCCACCGCGAGCGTGATGCGGTAGGACGAATCGCCCACCTGTTCGATGTTGTAGGGGGGATAGCCACCCGCGTCGGTTTTCGCGGCACGTTCGACCAGCCGTTCCAGCTCGTCGAAGCCCAGCAGGTAGGGATGCGTCCCCAGGGCCAGTTTCGTCATCGACACGTCCTTGTTCAAGCGACTGTGCGGTCGTGCGGTCCCCGATCCGGGCAACCGCTTCCTGGCAGAAATATGGGAAGGCGCGGAGCGCGTCACAAGACCTTGTCCGCCTTGCCCCGCGCGGCCCGCGCGGCAAACCAGGGGACCGCGCGGCGCCGCTCCGCCCTTGCCCCGGAGCCTCCGGGATGCGAACCTTGCGGCGTGGACGACAAGGCGTTCTCCGACGGCCACCGCATGGACGACCAGGATGTCCTGCGGGTGAAGCTCGAAGTGCTGCGGCGCGAGCATCGCGACCTCGACGAGGCCGTGCGCGCCCTGCAGGAGGGCGGGCGCGTCGACATGCTCACCCTGCAGCGGCTGAAGCGGAAGAAGCTCGCCCTCAAGGACCGCATCGCCGATATCGAGGACCGCCTCCTTCCCGACATCATCGCCTGACGGCCCGACCGGCGGCGCCTGTCGCGGCCCCGCCGCACCGGCGGGCCCGATCGCCCGAGGCGGATTGCCCCCGCGGCGGCGGCTGTTATGGTCTGCCGCGACGCGAGGATGGGGGAGCGGATGGCCGAGGTCGGCATCATCATGGGCAGCCAGTCCGACTGGCCGACGCTGCGCGACAGCGCCGAGATCCTCGAGACGCTGGGCGTCGCGCACGAGGCGCGGATCGTCTCCGCGCACCGCACGCCGGACCGGCTCTGGGAATACGGCCGCACCGCGGTGGAGCGGGGCCTCAAGGTGATCGTCGCCGGCGCCGGGGGCGCGGCGCACCTGCCCGGCATGATGGCGTCCAAGACCCGCCTTCCGGTGATCGGCGTTCCGGTCCACACCCGCGCCCTCTCGGGCGTCGACAGCCTCTATTCCATCGTCCAGATGCCGCGCGGCTATCCCGTCGCCACCATGGCGATCGGCGGCGCGGCGAATGCGGGCCTCATGGCCGCCGCGATCCTCGCCCTGTCGGATGCCGCGCTCGCCGAACGGCTCGACCGCTGGCGCGCCGACCTCTCGGCCTCCATCCCGCGGGAGCCCCGCGATGAGTGACGCCCTCCCCCCCGGATCGACCATCGGCATCCTGGGCGGCGGGCAGCTCGGCCGGATGCTGGGCCTCGCCGCCGCGCGCCTCGGCTTCCACGTCCATGTCTACGACCCGGCCGAGGCGCCCCCCGCGGGCGAGGTCGCGCGCCACACCACCACCGCGCGCTGGGACGACGCCGCCGCGCTCACCGCCTTCGCCCAGGGCGTCGACGTGATCACCTACGAGTTCGAGAACGTGCCGACCGACGCCCTCGACATCCTCGAATCGCACCGGCCGATCCGGCCGGGGCGCGAGGCGCTGCGCGTCAGCCAAGACCGCCTGACCGAGAAGGCGTGGCTCGCCGATCTGGGCCTCGCGGTCGCCCCCTTCGCCCCGGTGAACGACCTCGACGAGCTGAATGCCGCGCTCGGGCGGATCGGCACGCCGGCGATCCTCAAGACCCGCCGCTTCGGCTATGACGGCAAGGGCCAGGTGCGGCTCGACGCCGGCACCGACCCCGCCGCTGCTCTGGCCGCGCTCGACGGCGCCCCCGCCATCCTGGAAGGTCACGTCCAGTTCGAGCGCGAGATCTCCGTCATCGGCGCGCGCGCGCTCGACGGCCGCGTGGCCTGTTACGATCCCGGCGAGAACCGGCACGAGGGCGGCATCCTGCGTGAGACGCGCGTGCCCGCCACGCTCACCAATCCGCGCCTGACCGACGCGGTACTGGTCGCGGGCAAGATCCTGAACGCGCTCGATTACGCGGGCGTGATCGGCGTGGAGCTCTTCGTCACCGATACCGGCCTCGTCGTGAACGAGATCGCGCCCCGGGTGCACAATTCGGGGCATTGGACCCAGGCCGGCTGCCTCATCGACCAGTTCGAGCAGCATGTCCGCGCCATCGCCGGATGGCCGCTGGGCGACGGCGACCGCCATTCCGACGTGGTGATGGAGAACCTGATCGGGGACGACATGGACCGGGTCACCCGGATCGCGGCCGAACCCAAGGCGGCCCTCCACCTCTATGGCAAGGCCGAGACGCGGCCGGGCCGCAAGATGGGCCACGTCAACCGCCGCACCTGATCCGGCCGGCCCGCCGCTAGCCGCGCCGGCCCGGCGCCAGGCCCAGCCCGACGCCGCCCACCACCAGCAGGCAGGACAGCACCAGGCGGGGCGTCACCGCCTCGCCCAGCAGGACCACCCCGGCCGCCACGGCGATGACCGGCACGGTCAGCTGCGCCACCGCGGCCCGCGTGGCGCCCAGTTCCGGCACGATGGCGTACCACAGGGCATAGCCTAGCCCGGAGGTCACGCCGCCCGAGACCAGCGCCAGGGCGATCCCGGTCCCGTCGAGGCCGATCCCCGCCCCCGGCAGCACCGCCCAGGCCAGGGCGCAGAACGGCACCGCGCCCAGGAAACTCGCCGCCGTGGTGTCGAGCGGCGGCCCCCCGGCCCGGCCGCGCAGCGAATAGACGCCCCACCCGATCCCCGCCAGCGCCATCAGCGCCCCGGGCCCGGGGGCCAACCCCCCCGTCCCCGGCAGCAGCATCCACGCGAGCCCCGCCAGGGCGAGCCCCGCGCCGATCCAGCGCCGCGCCGGGATCGCCTCGGATCCCGCCACCGCGCCGCCGAACATGGTGATCTGCACCGCCGCGAAGAGGATCAGCGCCCCCGCCCCCGCCGGCAGGGCGAGATAGGCCAGCGAGAAGGCCAGAAGGTACAGCGTCAGCGCCCCCACATTCACCGCCCGCATGGCCCGGACCCATCCCGTCCCGCTCCGGCGCGCGGCCAGGATCGCCAGGACCGCGACGCCCGACAGCACGCGCAGCACGGCGAAATCCAGGGGCCCGGCATGGCCGCCCCCGACCGCGGCGCGGTTCAGGATCGAATTCGCCGCGAAGGCCGCCATGACCACGGCGGTGATCGCAAAGAGCCTCACGCCACGTCCCCCTCATCCCTCGTCGTCGCGCGGCAACCGGCCCCGCCCGCGCGACGCCATGGCCGCCGCCGCGGCGGAGCGCACGCCTGTCGCGATCCGCGATCGCTCGGGCGCGGCCAGATCCCTCCCCTCGGGGAAAAATGCACCGCGCCGGGGCCACCGGGCGGTGCAGTCTCCTGCCATCGACAGGAAGGGAAACGGGACGCACGATGGGTCGCGCGCCCCTGCCCCCGGGACGGATCCCGGCGACCTCGGGCGGGGCGGCGGCGGGAGTGACCCCGCGCCGCCCCCGATCTCAGACCAGCGCGGTGGCCACCAGCGCGCGCCCCGCGTCCAGCGCGGCATAGGGATCCTCGGGCAGGAGGAAGCTCAGCGCGCGGATGAGCAGGATGAAGCCCAGCACGGCGATCGTCAGCAATGCCGCGTACCCCGCCCCCTTGGCCATGTTCACCGCCACCCAGCCATAGAGCGACGGCGCCCCGCCCCCTTCGAGGTGCCATGTCGTGGGGGCGGCCCGGCGGCGGGCGCTCCTGCGGGTCTTCACTCCGAATGCCATGGTCTCACTCCGTGTTCGCGGGGCTGTAGATTTCCCATTCCTCCACCGTCCGGGCCGGAACGTAGTTGTTCTCGGCGCCGTAGCCGTGCTCCTGGGCCCAGACGAACCAGTTGTCGACGACCGTGCCGGTGATCAGGATGCCGATCCCGCCCGTGAGCGTGGTCAGCACCGCGAACCACCACGCCCAGCGGTGGATTCCCTCCATCGACGCGTTGAAGCCCATGGTCCAGCGCCAGAACAGGCCCGCCCGCTCGGCCGCCGTCCCGCGGTCGTGGATCTGGTCCAGTTCCCGGTCCCCGCCATACCGGCTGACGGCCAGGATCGTGCCCCCGTGCATCGCGAAGAGCAGCGTGGAGCCGTAGAGGAAGACGATCGAAAGGGCGTGGAACGGGTTGTAGAAGAGGTTCCCGTAGGTCAGCGAGAACAGGTTGGTCCAGTCGAGATGCGGGAAGATGCCGTAGGGCACCGCCTCGGCCCAGGACCCCATCAGGATCGGCCGGAACAGCCCCAGCACCAGGAACAGCCACACCGCGCTCGAGAACGCCCAGAAGACGTGCTTGCCCATCTTCAGCTGGTGGGCCAGCTGCCAGGACCGCGCCAGCCAAGACAGCACCGACACCAGCAGGAGCGCCGAGGCGATGATCCACAAGCCCCCCTCCCAGAGCGGCGCGAAGCCCAGCCCGTATTCCGGCGCCGGCGGCTCCAGGCTCAGGTAGAACAGGTCGCGCAGGAACAGCGCCGGGCTGAAATCGACCTGCACCCAGAAGCTGATGCCGACGAGGAAGAACCACATCCCCCCCGTGATCAGGCTCAGCACCCCGAACGGTCCCAGATAGATCGGCCCGAGCTGCGCGTTGCCCAGCCATCCCAGCAGCGTGCTGAAACCGGCGCCCTCGGTGCGGTCGCGCACGTCCAGCGCCTCCGAGACCATGCCGGTCTCGGGCGGCCCCTGCACCTGCACCTGGTCGAAGATGTTCTGATATTGTGCCATCCCGGATGCTCCTTACAGGTCCGCCCACCAGGGCAGGTTCAGGTACCAGTCCCACCACACGACCCATTGGTCGAACCACACGGTCCCCGAGATCACGATGCACAGCGCGCTCCAGAGGCCGGCATTGATCGCCAGCAGGTAGCCCAGTCGGTGGATGCCCATCGGCCCGATGGAATAGCCGATGAAGTCGCGAAAGAACGTGTCCTCGTGATCGGGCTGCTTCATCGTCTCGCCCTTCTCGGGGTTCGCCGCCGAGAGGATGAGCGAGCCGTGCAGCGCCAGCGCCAGCGTCGTGGTGAAGAACAGCGACACGGCGATCATGTGGGCGGGGTTGTAATGGAAGTTGCCGTAGAGGTAGCCGGTGTAGCTCACCCAGTCGAGGTGGCTCCAGATCCCGTAGGGAAAGGCATGCCCCCACGCGCCGAGCAGGACCGGGCGGATTATCTGGAGCGTGACATAGGCCGCGATGGCGGCCCAGAACGCCACCGGGACGTGGAACCCGATGCCCAGCTTGCGGCAGATCTCGACCTCTCTCAGGGCCCAGGAATTGAACGCGCCGAGCGCGCAGATGGTGATGATCTGCCACAATCCGCCGGTCTGCAGCGGCGCCGCGCCCAGTCCGAACGAGATCGGCGGCGGGTTGATGGAGATCAGCCACGGGTTCCAGACGCCCTGGATCGCCGCAGTATAGAAGACGAGGATGGTGCCCAGCCCGGCGAAGAACACCGTCGTGACACCGAAGAAACCGACATAGAACGGCCCGACCCAGAAATCGAACAGGTCACCGCCGATCAGCGTGCCCCCCGGCACGCGGTACTTTCGTTCGAAGCTGAGCAACGCCATCTTCACGCTCCCATTTTTGTCGGCGGCGGCCCGCCGGTCAGGTCGATCGGGATGGCGTCGGGCGGGCGGACCCGCCCGACGCGGGGTTTCGCGTCAGCGGGTCACGGCGTGGCCGCGCTCGACTCGCCGGGCACGCCGTACTTGGCAGCCGAGGTCTCGAACCAGTTGTACCGGTCCGTGCTGAGCAGGACGAGATGGATCATCGCCGCCAGCAGGAACAGGAACACGCCCTGCGCCACGAACACGCGGCGCGGATCGAAGATCAGCCAGATCCTGTAGAACTTGTGCATGTCTCAGATCCCCCTCAGAACCACGGACGCCAGATGAACACCGCCAGATGCGCGAGGACCGCGACGGCCGAGAACAGCCAGAGCCCGCTCATGTAGACGGAATGCAGTTCCTGCGCCTGCTCGTCGGTAAGACCCGTGAAGGACAGATCGGTTCTGGTCATGCCAGTGTTCCGCTCGTGTCCGGGGTCGGTTCGATCAGCCATTGAACTCTCCTTGAGGTTTCAAGCTGACGCCGCGGGGCCCCGCGGCCGGGTTCCGGCGGATGCCGGACGACCGCCCCCGGAACGGGGGTCGGAAGCTGGGGCGCATCCCGGCCGGGACGCGCCGATGTCTCAGGCCGAGAAGATCATCGGCGTGATGATGCGCGCCTGGCTCCAGGCCCGCGCCACCGGCCCGCGGTCGGGCAGGCGGCCGGACTTCACCAGCGTCAGGGCCCAGGTCAGGCAGGCCAGCGGCACCGTCGCCGCGAAGATGATCGCGAAGTAGATCGCGAATTCGGTCTTCAGGCCCGGCTTCCGCTCCGGCGCGGCGAAGGCGCCGCTGTTGGTCATGTCCGTCATGTCTCGTCCTCCCCTGGAGAATTTGGCGCGGCACCGTCCGCCGCGTCGGACCTCTGGCGCCCGGGCGACAGCGCCCGGACGGTTTCCTTCGCGACGCGCGTGCAGCCATCGGCCAGCGTGCGCCGCTCGGCCGCGTCGCGAAGCTGCCGCGCGGCGGAAATACGGGTGAGCACCGGATGCTCGGACACGATCCGGTCGAGCTCGGCCTGCGCCTCGGGCTCCCAGGGCAGGTCGCGGCGCAACTCGGCGGGCGTCGCCTCGGCGGCGTCCATCTCGCTGCCCAGCGGCAGGATGTGGAACAGCGCGTCGAACAGCCCGTTGCAGATCTCCTGCAACAGGTAGGTCGCCCCCGCATAGCCCATGAAGGGCGTGCCCGTGGCCCGCCGGATCGCCGCGCCGGGAAACGACGCGGGGATGAAGGCCGGCTGCGGTCCGTGGCCGCCGGCGCTCTCGGCCAGGTACATCTTCTCGTTGATCGACCCCATCAGGATCAGCGGCCGCGTCTCGTGGATCAGCCGGCGGACCTCGTCGTTGTCGGTCTTGCGCCCCGCCATCCGCGCCACCGCGAAGGCGCAGGGGAACCCGAGCTCCTCCTCCAGGAAGTGGCGGATGCCGCGGGCATAGGTCTCGCTCGCCACGATGCCGAACTCGGCGGTGGCGAAGAAGTCCTGCGTCACCGACCGCCACAGGTCCCAGACCGGCTTGATCGTGGAATGCTTCTCCCGCTCGATGAACGGCTCGGGGTCGAGGCCCAGGATCTCGCCAAGCTTGCGCAGGAACTTCGTCGTGCTCTCCACGCCCACCGGCGCCTGCAGGTACGGCTTGCCCAGCACCTCCGCCAGGCCGCGCCCGAACTCCCGGTACATGCAGATATTGGCGTCCGCGTTCACGAGGTTCCGCATCTCGGCCAGGTGGGCGCCGAGCGGCATCACCATGTTCACCTCGGCGCCGATCCCCTCGACGAGCCGGCGGATCTCTGCGGCGTCGGAGGCGGAGTTGAACACCCCGTACATCGGGCCGAGGATGTTGACCCGGGGCTTCGCCCCCACCTCGCGGGTCTTCTCCGGCGGCATCCGCCCCTTGGTCTGGCCCCATTCGGTGAAGATCCAGGTCATCGCGCGGTCCGCGCATTGCCACTGGTCCTCGTCGATGGTCCGGGGCAGGAACCGCTGGATGCTGGTTCCGTGCGGCGTGACGCCCCCGCCGATCATCTCGGCGATGGAGCCGGTGACGACGACGGCGGGCAGCGCGGGGTCCAGCACCTCCCAGGCCCGCTTCATCGCCTCCTCGGTGCCCGATCCCATCTCGTCCTCGCCGAGGCCCGTGACGACGATCGGCAATTCGTGCGGCGGCAGCCCGTCGGTATAGTGTAGGACGCTCGTCACCGGCAGGTTCTCGCAGCCCACCGGCCCGTCGATGACCACCTGCAATCCCTTCACCGCGGTGAAGGCATAGATCGCCCCCCAATAGCCGCCGGCGCGGTCGTGATCGGTCACCATCATGGCCGCGCCCCCGCCCCGGTCCGCGGGCCGGCGTCGGCCACGTGCCCGCCGATGCGGCGGCGGTGCCCCGCCCCGCGGGCCGGCCGGATGGCCCCGAACGCAGCGCCCCTCGCCATCAGATCATCTCCTGCGCCGCCGCGGCCTTCCGCTGCCGCTCCAGCTTCTTCAGGTTCTGGGCGCGGAACCGCTCCTGCACGTTCGGCGCGCCCTCCCAGACGCCGGCGGTCTCTCCGCCGCCGACCCCCTGGTAGAAGGCGCGCATCTTCCGCATCCGCTCGCCATTGCCGATCGCCGCGTTGACCACCTGCGCCAGGCTTCCCGCCCCCGCCGGCCCCATCAGCGGCCGCGCCGAGATGAGGTTGGTGAAATAGAGCGCCGGAATTCCCCGCTCCTTGGCCGCCTGCACCACCGGCGTCGTCCCGATGGCGAGGTCCGGCCCGATCGCCTCCATCGCGCTCAGGTCCTGCTCCAGGCTCGCGCGGAAGACGACCTTGGTGCCCCGCGCCTCCAGCCAGTCCTTGTCCACCTGGGATTGCGGCGTTTTCGGGCAGGCCGTGCCGACATAGGGAACCTTCGCCCCGCTCTCGATCAGCAGTCGCGCCACCAGCAGTTCGGACCCCTCGTACCCCGAAAGCGTCACCGTCCCGTCGATCCGCGATCCCGCCAGCGCGCCCTCGATGGCGGGCAAGACCGCGTTCTTCGCCGCCCCGACCCGATCCGCTCCGATCCCGAACGCCGCGCCCACGGCCGTCAGCCACGCCTCGGTCCCCTCGAGGCCCACGGGCGCGGACCCCAGGATTGGGCGACCCGCCCGCTCGAATTCCCGCACGCTCGCCGTGTAGAACGGGTGCACCGCCGCGACGGCCCCGCAATCCAGCGCCGCGTACAGCTCGCGCCATTCCCGCGCGGGCACCACCGGCCCCGCCGCCAGCCCCATGGGCGCCAGCATCGCCCCGATCTGCATCGGGTCGGCCGGGAACATCTCCCCCAGAAGCGTCACGCTCGGGCGGTCCTCGATCCCGGCGCGGGGGCGCCGGACGGGCCCCGCCTCGATCTCCGCGCGCGCATAGGCCAGCATCGCGCCGGCCAGAACGTCCTTGGCCTCCGCATGGGTCGGCACCCCGAATCCCGGCACGTCGATGCCGATGATCCGCACGCCGTCGATCTCCCTGGGAAGCAGCCGCAGCGGCACCCCCGACGCGGTCGGAACGCACAGGTTCGTCACCACGATCGCGTCGTACCGGGCGGGATCGGCCATCTCGTGCACCGAGTCGCGGATGTCCTCGAAGAGCTTGCCCGTTACCAGCGTCTCGGACGAGAACGGCACGTAGCCGACCGACCGCCGCGCCCCGTAGAAATGGCTGACGAAGGTCAGGCCATAGACGCAGCACGCCGATCCCGACAGGATCGTGCCCACCCGCCGCATCCGCAACCCGGTGCGCAGGGAGCCGAAGGCCGGGCACATGCTCTGCGGCTTGTCGTGAGGGCCTTGCGGGTAATCGGCGGCATAGCGGTCCAGAAGGTCGGATTGCCCCGACGCGCGGGCCGCCCGCGCCATCTCGTCCGCCCCGGCATGGCAGCCCACGCCGTCGCCGGCCCGGGGATCGGCGGCCAGCGCCGGCGCCGGCCCGGCCTCGGCCCGGCCCTCCACCACCTCTGCGCTCGCGGCGGCGTCGTATTCGACTTCCTGCGCCATGCTGTCCCCGCGTCCCTTCATCCTTTGGCAAATACCTCGGGGGTGCGGGGGCTGGCCCCCGCGATCCCGGCCGTTTCACGCCTCGTCGTAGATCACCTCGAGCGACGGCTTCGGCGCCGCCTTCGTGCCGCGCATGTCCGCATCGGTCGCGGGCTCCAGAACCACGTCCCCGCCGGTATCCTTGCTGTCGAAGAGCGCCAGCAACCCGTCCTGGTCGAGCGGCGCGGGACGGCACGGGGGCGCGAGCCCCACCTGCTCGGCCAGGCCCGAAAACAGATCGCCCCAGGGCGAGGCGGCGGTGCCCACGATCTGGTAATTCGCCGACTTCTTCCGCAGGTCGTCGTCGGCCGGGATCGCGGCCAGGACCGGAATGTCCACCGCGCGGGCAAAGGCCTGGGCCTCGCCGGACCCGTCATCCTTGTTGATCACCAGGCCCGCGACGCCCACATTGCCGCCCATCTTGCGGAAATACTCCACCGCCGAGCAGACGTTGTTGGCGACGTACAGCGATTGCAGGTCGTTCGATCCGACCAGGATCACCTTCTGCGCCATGTCCCGCGCGATCGGCAGGCCGAAGCCGCCGCAGACCACGTCGCCCAGGAAATCGAGCAGCACGTAGTCGAAATCCCAGTCGTGGAAGCCGAGCTTCTCCAGCAATTCGAAGCCGTGAATGATCCCCCGCCCGCCGCAGCCGCGGCCGACCTCGGGTCCGCCCAGCTCCATGGCGAAGACGCCGCCGCGCTTGAAGCACACGTCGCCGATCGCGACCTCCTCGCCGGCGAGCTTCTTGCGCGTGCTGGTCTCGATGATCGTCGGACAGGCCTTGCCGCCGAAGAGGAGCGAGGTCGTGTCCGATTTCGGGTCGCAGCCGATCAGCAGGACGCGCTTGCCCTCCTCGGCCATCATGTGGCTCAGATTGGCCAGCGTGAACGACTTGCCGATGCCGCCCTTGCCGTAGATCGCGATGATCTGGGTGTGCTTCGTGGGCGCCGCCTGCGGCACTTCGAGCGTCGGCTCGGCCGCCTCGTCCTTCAGCTTCGCGTCGTAATCCTTGAGATTGGGTACGTCGTCGAGGCTCATGCCACGTCCTTCCAGTCGAGAATGAGTTTGAGGCAGGCGGGATCCTCGAAGGCGGTGCGATAGGCCGCGTCCGCCTCGATCGCCGGACGGCGATGGGTGATCAGCCCGTCGAGGGACAGAGTGCCCGATTCGACGAGTTGCCGCGTCACGGCCATGTCGCCGGGCGTCCATTCCGCCGCGACGCGGATCCGTGCCTCCTTCATGAAGGCCGGCGGAAAGGCGAAGCTGATCGGCCGGTCGTAGAAGCCGGCGAGCACGATCTCGCCCCCCTTCGCGATCCGCGCGATCAGGTCGGGCAGCAGGTCCGCCTGCCCGGAGGCGTCGAACACGGTGCCGTAATCGCGCCGCGGATCGTCGTCGGGGGCGATGACCTGGTATCCCGCCCCGCCGTCCATCCGGGCCTCGGCCACGTCCCAGACGGTGGGCGCGCCGCCCGCCGCCACGGTCAGCCGCGCGAGCAACCGTCCCAGCGTGCCGTGCCCCACGATCAGGTCGGGCAGGTCGGTGCGAAGCCCCGCGAGCGCGTGCCGCGCCGTCGCCGCCAGCGCCAGGAGCGCGCCGGCCTCGCCCAGCGCCGGGTCGATCGGGGTCAGCCGGGCGCCGGGGGTGACGATTCGCTTCGCCGCGCCGCCGAACAGGCCCCGGATTTCCCCGTAGCAATCGGCGCCCGGCACGAAGACGGTGTCGCCCATCCGCACGCCCGACCCGGGCCGCGCCTCCACCACTTCGCCGACGCTCTCGTAGCCCGGCACCAGCGGATAGCCCATGCCCGGGAAATGCGGCATCCGCCCGTCCCAGAACAGCTTCTCGGTTCCGGTCGACACGCCCGAGGCGCGGATCTCGACCACGGCGTCGCCGGGGCCCGGATCGGACAGGGCGATGTCGGCCAGGCCCAGCTTCCGCGGCCCGTCGAGGACGATGGCTGTGGTCCCCGTCATGCGCGCCTCCCTCACACCTGCCCGGGACCGATCCCGGGGCATGGTGTCAGCTTAACTTTACAGTCATGTCTGTCAACTGAAGATGACGGTCAGGGCCGGCGCGCCTCGACGACCGAGGTGACGAAGGCCCGGCGCGGGCGGCCGGCGCGCACCGCGTCGAACCCCGCCGCCTCCAGCAGCGTGGCGATCCGCGCGGCCGACCGGGCCTGCCCCGTCCCCATCGCCGCGCAATAGACCGCGAAATAGACATCCCCCGCGCGGTGCGGCCGCGCCCCGCCGGTCATCGGCTCGGACACGATCACCCGCCCGCCCGGCGGCAGGGCGTCCCGGACCCGGGCCAGGAGATCGCCGACCGTCGCGTCGTCGTGGTCGTAGAGGACCCGCACCAGGCTCACAGCGTCCGCGCCCGCCGGCAACGGCCCGGCGCGGAACGAGGCGCCGTGGCACCGGACCCGCGCCGCCAGGTCCGGCGGCACCGCCGCCAGCACCTCCGGCAGATCGACGATCGTGCCCTCCATCCCGGGCCGCGCCGCCAGGGCGCGGGACAGGAACGCCCCCGTGCCGCCGCCCACGTCCATCAGGTGCCGCACGCCCCGCAGGTCCGCCTGCGCCAGCGTCTCCTCGGCCACCAGCGCCTGGCTCTCGGCCATCAGGCGCGAATAGCGCCGTGCCTCGGCCCCGCCCGCGCCGCCGCCCAGGACATAGGGCCAGAACCGGGCGAGGTCGGGCGAGGTCTCCCCCTTCAGGAAGGCGACCGGGTCGGCCAGGTCGCGATAAAGGATGTCGTGGTGCCGGATCATGTCGACCAGTCCCGGCACCCCCACCAGCGCCGCGCCCCGCGCCGTGGCGCGGAACCGCCCGCGCCGCAGCCCCAGCAGGCCCATGGCCACGCCGGCGCGCAGCAAGAGCTCGGCGCGCGCCGCGGGCAGGCCCAGCCGGGGCGCGAGGCCGGCGGCATCGGACGGCGCCGCGACCAGCGCCTCGATCGCGCCCGTCTCGACCAGCGCGCGCAGCATCTGGCTGTGCACGAACCCCGCCACCAGGTCGAAGATCTCCTCGCCCTCGCGCCGCACCAGCCGGCGCAGCAGCGGCAGGCGCGCGGCGCGGGCCTGCAGGGCGGGATCGGTCAGCCGCGCCCGCCAGCCGCGCCCCCGGATCATTCCCCGGGCAGGCGCATCGCCTCGCGCGGGGCGAGCTTGCGGGCCGTGCGGGTCACCATCTCGGCCAGCATCGCCTCGCCGGGGCAGGACGGGATCGACGCGATGGCGCCCGACAGGATGTCGTCCAGCCGCCGCGCCGCGCCCGCGACGCCCAGAAGCGCCACCGCGTTCGGACGCCCGTGCAGCCCGTCCTGTCCCGCCGGCTTGCCAAGCGCGCGGTCGTCGAGGAGCGCGTCGCGCAGGTCGTCGGCGACCTGGAACGCCTCGCCGATCCGCGCGCCGAGCTCGTCCCAGGGCTCGGGGTCCTGCCCGGCGGCCTCCGCGCCCATGCGCGTGGCGGCGATGAAGAGCGCCCCGGTCTTGGCGCGGTGATAGGCCGACAGGTCGATCTCCGGCTCGCTCTCCCAGCCCTGCCCGGCGCAGATCCCGTTCGGCATGCCCGTGCGCTCGGACAGGCACCGCACGAGCGCGAGCGCCCGCCCCGGCGCGTCCTCCCCCGCCCGCGCCAGCACGTCGAAGGCCATCACGATCAGGCTGTCGCCCGTCAGCACCGCGAGCGGCTCCGAGAAGCCCCGATGCACCGAGGGTTTCCCCCGCCGCGTCTCGGCGTCGTCGAAGCATGGCAGGTCGTCATGGACGAGCGAGGCGCAATGGATCAGCTCCAGCGCCGCGGCGGCGGCGTCGGTCAGGGCCGGGCGGTCGTCGCCGCAGGCCGCGGCCACCGACATCAGGATCGTGGGCCGGATCCGCGCGCCGCCCGGCGCGCAGGCATAATCGAGCGCGCGCGCCAGTTGCGCCGGGGCCGGGGCGGTCGCGCCGCGGCGCAGGGCCGCCTGCAGCGCGGCCTCGATGCGGATGGGAAAGGACATGGCGCTCCTGACTGTCAATGCGGGCGGCAGAGGTGTGTCAACCAGTCTGGACAGAGCCGCCGCGCCCTGTCAACGTCCGCCCATGGCAGCAGAACGTGCGATCGTGATCGGCGCCGGCATGGGCGGGCTCGCCGCCGCGATGCGGCTGGCCCATGCCGGGCTCGCGGTGGACCTCTTCGACGCGGCCGCGCAGCCCGGCGGCAAGATGCGGACATTGCCCTCCGCCGCCGGGCCGGTGGATGCGGGCCCCACCGTGCTGACCCTGCGGGGGGTCTTCGACGAACTCTTCGCCGATATCGGCCTGCGTCTCGACGAGCATGTCCGGCTCGAGCGCGAACCGGTCCTGGGGCGGCATTTCTGGCCCGACGGCGGCAGGCTCGACCTGACCGGCGACGAAGAGACCGATGCCCGCGCCATCGCCGACCTCTCGGGGGCGAAGGCCGCGCGCCAGTTCCGCCGCTTCTCGGCCGAGACGCGGCGCCTGTGGGACGCGTTCGAGGCCCCGGTGATGCGCGCCCCGCGCCCCCGCCTGGCGCCCCTGGCCGTGCGCGTGGCCGCCGATCCCGCGCTCCTGCGGGCGATGGCCCCGTTCTCGACGCTGGCGCGCCGGCTCGGGCGGCGCTTCGACGATCCGCGCCTGGCGCAGCTCTTCGGCCGCTACGCCACCTATCTGGGCGGCGTGCCGACCCGCGTGCCCGCCCTCCTCGCCCTCGTCTGGCAGGCCGAGGCGCGCGGCGTCTGGCGGGTGGCGGGCGGGATGGCCGCCCTCGCCGCCGCCATGGCCGAGGCCGCCCGCCTGCGCGGCGCCCACCTGCACGCCGCGACGCCGGTCGCGCGGATCGAGGACGGGCCGGCGGTGATCCTCGGCGACGGCACCCGCCATGCCGCCGACCGCGTCGTCTTCGCCGGCGATCCGCGCGCGCTCCGGGCGGGCCTTCTCGGGCCCGGCCCCGCCGCCGCAATCGGCCGGTCGGCGGTCGCCCCGCGCAGCCTCTCGGCCGAGGTGCTGGCCTTCGCCGCCACGCCGCGCGGCCCCGACCTGCACCACCACAACGTCTTCTTCGGCGCCGATCCGGACACCGAGTTCGCCCCCCTCGCGCGCGGGGAGGCGCCGCGGGACCCGAGCGTGTATGTCTGCGCCCAGGACCGCGGCACCGGCCGCACGCCTCCCGCGACCGAGCGGTTCGAGACCATCGTGAACGCCGCCCCCCTGACCGAAACGGAGACCCCCTGCCCATGCGCCGACCGGACGATCCCCCTGCTCGCCGAGAGGGGCCTGACATTCGACCCGCCGCCCGGCCCCGGGGCCCGGACCGCGCCCCCGGACTTCGCGCGGCGTTTTCCGGGGTCCCTCGGCGCGCTCTACGGGCGGAGTCCGGAGGGACCGGCGGCGACCTTCGCCCGGCCGACGGCGCGGAGCACGATGCCGGGCCTGTACCTGGCGGGGGGCGGCACCCACCCGGGGCCGGGGGTGCCGATGGCGGCGCTCTCCGGGAAGCACGCGGCCGCGGCGATTCTCTCCGACCGAATTTCGACCTCGACGTGCCGCCCGACGGATACGCCTGGTGGTACGTCGACGGAATCTCCGACGACGGAACCCGCGCCGTCTCGGCCATCGGGTTCATAGGCTCGGTCTTCTCGCCCTGGTACCGCTGGTCGGGGCGGCGCGACCCCGCCGACCATGTCTGCCTCAACGTGGCGACCTACGGGCCCGGCGGCCGGTTCGCGATGACCGAACGGGGCGCGGCGGCGCTGGATCAGAGCCCCGACCGGCTGACGATCGGCCCCTCCTCGATGACCTGGGCGGACGGCCGGCTGGTGATCGCGGTGGACGAGGTGAGCTCGCTGCCCCGCGTGTCGCGGCTGCGCGGCACGATCACGCTGACGCCCCAGGCAATCACCGACCGGGAACTGGCGCTGACCCCCGACGGCGCCCATGTCTGGCGCCCCTTCGCCCCCACCGGCCGGGTCGAGGTCGATCTGGGCGCCCGCGGGCGCTGGTCCGGGCATGGCTATCTCGACGCCAATTTCGGCACCCGCGCGCTGGAGGCGGACTTCTCCACCTGGAACTGGGGACGCTACCCCACGCGGGCCGGCACGGCCTGCTTCTACGACGCGGTGCGGCGCGACGGCACGGAGCTGGCGGTGGCATTGCTGATGCGCCCCGACGGCGAGATCCGCGAGATCGCCCCGCCGCCGCGGCGCCGGTTCCGCCGGTCCCTCTGGGGCCTGCGCCGCGAGACGCGCGGCGATGCCGGCACCACGCCCGCCCAGACCCTGGCCATGCTCGACGCGCCGTTCTACTGCCGCGCGGCGGTGACCACCAGGATCGACGGCGAGCGCGTCACCGGCGTCCACGAGGCGCTGGACCTCGACCGCTTCCGCGGGCCCTGGCTGATGCCGCTGCTGGCCGTGCGGGCGCCGCGACGCCGCGATCGGGGCGACCGGGGCGACCGGGACGGGTGACCGCGCTCAGTCGCGGTCGCCGCCCTCCAGGTCGTGATCGGCCGCCGGCGCGGCGGCGCGGCCCTCGTCCGCCGACACCGCGATGGCGGCCGACCGGTCCTGCGGCGGCGCCTTGGTCGAGGCGACGCGCAGGGTTTGCGTCGTCCCGTCCTTGGCCTCGCCCAGATACAGCGTCTGGTGGGGGAACGGGATCTCGATCCCGCGCGCGTCGAAGATCCGCTTGCAGATCTCGATGTATTTCCGCCCCGTGCCCCATTGGGCGGCGGGCACGCACTTGATGCGCGCGCGGCAGATCACCGCCGAATCGGCCAGTTCCTGGACGCCGAACCATTCCAGGTCGCCGATGACGTTGGCCGCCATGTCCGGGTCGGCGCGCAATTCCTCGAAGGCGTCGAGCATCGCCGCCTTCACCTCGTCCACGTTCTCGCGATAGGCGACGCCCATGTCGCAGACGTAATAGCCGTAATCGCGCACGTAGTTCGACACCATGTCGACGCTCGAAAACGGGATGATGTGATAGACGCCGGTCAGGTCGCGCAGGCTGACCGAGCGGATCGTCAGCCGCTCCACCGTGCCGGTGGTGCCGCCCACGGTGACGATGTCGCCCACGTTCATCGCGTTCTCGAACTGGATGAAGACGCCGGTGATGATGTCCTGCACCAGCTTCTGCGCGCCGAAGCCGATGGCCAGGCCCAGCACCCCCGCCGAGGCCAGCAGCGGCCCGATATTGAGCCCGATTTCGGCCAGGACGAACATCAGCGTGATGACGACGAGCGCGATCGTCGCGGCGTTCCGCGCCAGCGTCAGCAGCGTGCGCTCGCGCGCGGTGGCGACCTGGCCGTGCTCGGGGTTCAGGCGGTAATCCACGTAGGAGGTCAGCGCCAGCCACAGCGCGAAGGCCACGATCAGGATCGCCGCGACCGAGAACAGCGTCCCCGTGACCCGCAAGCCGATCTGGCTGGCCATCCATTCGCGCAGCGCCAGCAAGTGGACCGCGTCGAGCGCGAAGAGCAGCACGAAGGCGACGATCAGGATCCGGACCACGAACAGCGCCCGGGGGACGAATCGGTTCAGTCGCCCCTCCAGCAAGGGCAGGCGCTCGCGCACGTTCGGGGGCACGCGCACGCCGCGCCGCATCACGCGGCTGATGAAGGTCGACAGGGCGATTCCCGCCAGCACCACCAGGACTACCTGCCCGGAGGTCACCAGCGTCTGGAAGACCAGCGCCGGCGGGCTCGCCAGCACCACGCCCAGCATCGCGACAAGATAGGCCAGCACCGGCCAGTGCCAGTGCCGCGCCAGCCATCCCAGCGACCCGCCGCGGCCGGTGATCCCCTCACCGCCGGTCATCCAGTCGGACAGCCGGCGGCGGTTCCGCAGCACCAGCGCCATGGCGGCCAGCACGGTCGCCAGGGCGATCAGCGCCGACACCGCCGAGCCGGCCGCGGTCGAGACCTCGGCATTGACGATCGGCACCGCCAGAAGCTGCCCGTAGCCCACCAGGCTGACGATGGTGCTGACCCAGCGCGACAGCCCCCGCGCGGTGCGGTCCGCCATCGGCAGCAGCCGCAGCCCCCCCGACGAGGGCGAGACCACCATGCGCACCCCGACCTTGACGATCTCCACGATGAGGAACGCATTGAGATACAGCGCCTGCCGGATGCCGATCTGGCCGAAATCGCCCAGCGCCAGCACCGCGATCAGGTAGCCCGCCGCCCAGGCGAGGATCACGATCACGAAATCGATAAGGGCCGAGAACAGCCACAATCCCACCGCCCGCGCGGCCGAGGCGTCCTGCGTCGCCGCCCCGAGCCGGGTGTAGAACCGCTTCGCCAGCGACCGCATGGCCACGAAGGCCGCGACGGTGGCGACGATGACCAGGACCAGGTCGCCGATCGTCCGCATGATCACCGACAGGTTCAGCCCCTCCAGCCCGCTCAGGACCGACGGCAGGGCGGTCGCGCGGGTCCAGACGGCGGACAGGTTTCCGGCCACCCCTTCGGCGACGCTCTGGGTGATCAGGGCGACCCGGCGGCCCATCGACATGCCCTCGTCGACGGCCTGCGGCACGTCGGCCGCCGCGGCGGCCTCGTCCACGACCGAGGCATCGGGCCCGGACTCCGCCCCGGCCGCGCGCAGCCGTTCCACCAGCTCGGCGCGCGCCGTGTCGTCCTCGATGACGTCGATCAGCAGGTCCACGTCCGACCTGTCGGCCCCGGCATCCCCCGCCTCCTGCGCCGCCGAAGGGTGGGCCAGCACGACCGCGAGAAGGGCCAGGAGCGGCAGGAGCCGCCCGAGAAATGTCGTCATCGAAGCGTCCGTCAGGTAGCGATGGGGCGGTTCCGGTTCATCTGCCAGACCGCCGCGTTCAACGCAAAGGCGATCGTGACCCAGATGAGGTACGGCGCGAACAGCAGCCCCGCGATCAGGTCGAGCTGCAGAAACTGCCACATCGTGGCCAGGACCGCGATCCACAGCACCCCGATCACCACCAGGCCCGCCTTCATGTTGTGCAACCCGAAGAAGATCGGCGTCCAGAGCGTGTTGAACGCGATCTGCACCGCGAAGGCGGCCATCGCGTGGCCACTCTCGTCGAGCGGCGCGGCGCGGGCGGCGGCGACCGCGATGCAGACATAGAGCGTCGTCCAGACCACGGGGAAGGCCCAGTTGGGCGGCGTCCAGGACGGCTTTCGCAAATCCTCGTACCACGAGCCCGGCTGGAACATGACCCCCGTGGTGGCGGCCCCGGCGCAGGCGACGAAAAAGATGAGAACGAGCGACCAATCCATGGCGGCCCAGATAACACGCCCCGCACCGGGGTCCAGTCACGCGCCCGGGATCGGCTTTCCCTTCCGGTGCGGGGCGGCTAATCGGGGCCCATGGACGGGTTCGCGGACATCTACGAGGCCGAGATCGCCGCCGGGCGGATCGACGACGATCCCGCCCAGCGCGCGCTCCTGCCCGAATTCGACCGCCTCGCCCGCGCGCTGGCCGAGAAGCCGGCCCGCCGGGGCCTCTTTCGCCGGTCCGCGCCCGAGGCGGCCACCGGGCTCTATGTCTGGGGCGGGGTCGGTCGCGGCAAGTCGATGCTGATGGACCTCTTCCATGGCCGGGTGGAGGTCGCGGGCGGCAAGCGGCGCGTCCATTTCCACGCCTTCATGCAGGAGGTCCATCGCGGCATCGCCGCCGCCCGCAAGCGCGGCGTGGACGACGCGATCAAGCCCGTGGCCGAGGAGATCGCGGCCGAGCTGCGGCTCTTGTGCTTCGACGAGATGCAGATCGGCGACATCACCGACGCGATGATCGTCGGACGGCTGTTCGAGCGGCTCTTCGACGGCGGCGTGACGGTGGTCGCGACCTCGAACCGGCCGCCCGACGATCTCTACAAGGACGGGCTGAACCGCAATCTCTTCCTGCCCTTCATCGACCTGCTGAAGGCGCGCACGAAGGTCGTGGAACTGGCCTCGCCCAGGGATTGGCGGCAGGACAGGATCGGCGGCGCGCCGGTCTACTTCACGCCCGCCGACGCCACGGCCCGGCGCGAGATCGACGCCCTGTGGGACGGGCTGACCGGGGACGCCGTCGCCGAGCCGTTGCGCTTCGAGGTGTCGGGGCGCGAGGTGGAGGTGCCCGATTACGCCAGCGGCGTGGCGCGGGCGCGGTTCTGGGACCTCTGCGGACGCCCCCTGGGGGCGGCGGATTACCTCGCCCTGGCCGAGCGCGTCCGCGTCCTGATCCTCGAGAACGTACCCCGGCTGGGATCGGAGAACTACAACGAGGCGAAGCGGTTCGTGACCCTCGTCGACGCGCTCTACGAGGCCCGGGTGCGGCTCGTCATGTCCGCGGCCGACACGCCCGAGCAGCTCTATGTCGAGGGGACGGGCGCCTTCGAATTCGCGCGCACCGCCTCGCGCCTGCGCGAGATGCAGTCCGAAGGCTGGGGCGCCGAACGGGCGGAGTGAGCGGCCGCGCCCCTCCGACCCGGCCGCCCGGCGCCGCGCTAGCCGTTCTCCCGCAGGACCCGGCCGGCAAGGTAGAGCGAGCCGCAGATCAGGATGCGCGCCGCCGGCACCCGCGCGGCGATCTCGGCCACGGCCTCGTCCGCGCCCGGCGCGCGGTGGACGGCATGGCCCGCGGCTTCGGCGAACCGGGCCGTCTCGGCGGCGTCCAGCGTGTTGGCCTCGCCGGGGATCGGGATGGCGGTCAGGCTCCGCGCATGCGGCGCCAGGGGCCGCAGGAAGCCCGCGACATCCTTGGTGTTCAGCATTCCGCAGATCAGGTGTGTCGGACGCGCCGGCATCGCGGCCAGCGCGGCGGCCAGCGCCAGGCCCGCGGCGGGGTTGTGGCCGCCGTCGAGCAGGATCTCGGCGCCCGGCGCCGCCGCCACCAGGGGGCCATGGCGCAGCCGCTGCAGCCGGGCCGGCCATTCGGCCCGGGTCATCGCCGCCTCGCAGGCCGCCTCGCCGGCCCCCAGATGGCGCAAAGCCGCCAGCGCGGCCCCGGCATTGGCGATCTGGTGCGGCCCCCTCAGCGCCGGCAGCGGCAGGTCCAGAAGGCCGGTCTCGTCCTCGAAGACGAGCCGCCCGCGCTCGGTCCCGACCTGCCAATGCTGCCCGTGCGCCAGGAGCGGCGCCCCCAGCCGCGCCGCCCGGCGCTCGATCACCTCCAGCGCCGCCGCCTCCTGCGGCCCCACGATGCAGGGCACCCCGCGCCTGAGGATGCCGGCCTTCTCGGCCGCGATCAGCGGCAGCGTGTCGCCCAGATAGGCCTGGTGGTCGAGCGCGACCGGCGTGATGATCGACAGCCGCGGGGCGATCACGTTCGTCGCGTCGAGCCGCCCGCCCAGGCCCACCTCCAGCAGGGTCCACTCCGCCGGGACGCGCGCGAAGGCCAGCATCGCCGCCGCGGTCGTCACCTCGAAGAAGGTGATCGGGGCGCCCCCGTTGGCCGCCTCCACCTCGTCGAGGAGCGCCGCCAAGGCGTCCTCCGCGATCAGCTCTCCGGCCAGGCGGATCCGTTCGTGGAACCGGGCGAGATGCGGCGAGGTATAGGCGTGGGCCCGGTCGCCCTGCGCTTCCAGCCCGGCGCGGATCATCGCCAGCGTCGATCCCTTGCCGTTCGTCCCCGCCGCGTGGATCACCGGCGGCAGCCGGTCCTGGGGCCGCCCCAGCGCCTCCAGCACCCGCTCCATGCGGTCGAGCGACAGGTCGATCACCTTGGGATGGAGCCGCATCAGCCGCTCCAGGATCGCGTCCGACCCTTGCGCGGCCCCCGCCCCGGCCGTCACCGCGCCGCGGAGGGCGGCGGCTGGATCGCCGCGGCGCCTTCGGCGGCGAGCCCCGGGCCCGGCAGGTCGCCGCGCACCGCCGCGGGCATGCCGCGCAGCATCCGCAGGATCGTGACCAGCTCCTCCTTCAGCGCGCGCCGGTCCGTCACCCGGTCGAGCATGCCGTGGTCGAGCAGGTATTCGGCGCGCTGGAACCCCTCGGGCAGCTTCTCGCGGATCGTCTGCTCGATCACCCGCGGCCCGGCAAAGCAGATCAGCGCGTTCGGCTCGGCGATCTGCACGTCGCCCAGCATGGCATAGCTGGCCGTCACCCCGCCGGTGGTGGGATGGGTCAGGACCACGACATAGGGCAGGCCCGCCTCCTTCAGCATCTCCACCGCGACGGTGGTGCGGGGCATCTGCATCAGGCTCAGGATGCCCTCCTGCATCCGGGCGCCCCCGGCGGCCGAGAACAGGACCAGCGGCCGCTCCAGCTCCACCGCGCGCCGCGCCGCGGCCAGGATCGCATTGCCGACATACATGCCCATCGAGCCCGCCATGAAGGCGAAATCCTGCCCCGCCGCGACGATGCCGACGCCGCCGATCTCGCCCTCGGCCACCAGCATCGCCTCGCGCTCGCCGGTGGCGCGCTGGGCGGCGCGCAGCCGCTCGGGGTACTTC
Organism: uncultured Paracoccaceae bacterium; assembly: GCA_947487205.1. Taxonomy (GTDB): domain Bacteria; phylum Pseudomonadota; class Alphaproteobacteria; order Rhodobacterales; family Rhodobacteraceae; genus Palleronia. The sequence goes on from CANKVU010000010.1 coordinate 77,116, forward strand.
TTCTGGTCGCGGAACTGCAGCGGGTCCTGCACCGGCTGCTCCACCGCGACCTCGGCGAAGGCGCCGGCGTCGAACAGCGCCTCGAACCGGTCGCGCGGCGTGATCGCCATGTGATGCCCGCAATTCGAGCACACGTTCAGGTTCTCGGCCAGGTCGCGGTGGAACAGCATCGAGCCGCACTCGTCGCACTTGGTCCAGAGGTTCTCGGGCACCTCCCGCCGGTTGAAGAGGGAGTTGATCTTCGGGCGGACGTAATTGGAGATCCAGTTCATCGGCGGCCTCCCGGATTGCCTCGGTCGTCGCCGGGATTACGGCCCGGGCGGCGGAATTGCAATCGGCCCCGCGGTCAGCCCCGGCGCCCCAGCCAGCGGCGCAGGATCGCCCAGACCACGCCGAGCGTGATCAGGTCCGCGAGGATCAGCGGCCCGGTCACCGCGACATCGCCCGCCTCGTAGGGCGTGACGTAGAGCGCCAGCCCGGTGATCGTCCCCTGCGTGGCGACCACCAGGATCGCCACGCAATTGTTGGCGAAATGCAGGCCCCACGCGGCCCCGAGGCTGCCGGTCGCCCGCACCAGGTCGGCCGCCGCGACGCCGAAGAGCGTGGCCGACACGACCACCGCCCAGGCGTTCCCGCCCATCGTCAGGGGATCGAAATGGAGCACCCCGAAGAGGAGCGAGGGCAGCCCCATATAGACCGCCGGATGGGGAAAGCGGGCCGCCAGCTGCTGCATCAGGTAGCCGCGAAAGATCGCCTCCTCCGCCCCGGTCTGGATCAGGACCAGCACGAGCCCCGCGGGCAGCAGCACCAGCCACGTCTCCGGCGGCAGGTTGCCCTGCGCCGCGAAGCCCGCCGACCAGGCCAGGATCGACAGCGCATAGAGCGCGGCGACCAGCGCCGTGGCGGCGGCGAAGTGGCGGATCGTGCGCCCGGCCGGCCCGATCAGGCTCCCCGGGCCCCGCCGGTGCAGCACCGCCGCCGCCACCACCGGCGCCAGGGCCATGGCGACGAAGCTCGCCAGCAGCAGGATCGTGCCTGTCGGCGATTGCGGTTCCAGGATCTGGCGCAGCAGCGCGCCGGCCGCCTCCCGCCCCATCAGCAGGACGAAAGCCCCCGCCGCCGCCCCCGAGACGACGACCACCGTCGCGATCATCACCAGCATCCCGAGCAGCAGCCGCCAGAGCGCGGGCCGGCGGCAGGCGGGGGCCACGAAACTCTCGAAGGCGGGGCGGAACGGCATGCGGTCGGTCTCCTCTGCGCCCTGCCCAGATGGGCCGGCGATCGGCCTTGTCGAACGCGGGGCGCTCTTCTATTCCGGCCCCGACCGAATGCCGAGGGAGAGCGCCATGCTGAAGGGCAAAGCCGACAAGTCCAGGCTGCCGAGCCGCCACGTCACCGAAGGCCCGGCGCGGGCGCCGCACCGCTCCTACTACTACGCGATGGGCCTGACCGAGGCCGAGATCGCGCAGCCCTTCGTGGGCGTCGCCACCTGCTGGAACGAGGCCGCGCCCTGCAACATCGCGCTCAGCCGCCAGGCCCAGGCGGTCAAGCTCGGCGTCAAGGCCGCCTCGGGCACCCCGCGCGAATTCACCACCATCACCGTGACCGACGGCATCGCCATGGGCCACGAGGGGATGCGCTCCTCGCTCGCCTCCCGCGAGGCCATCGCCGACACGGTGGAGCTGACCATGCGCGGCCACGGCTACGACGCGCTGGTGGGGCTCGCCGGCTGCGACAAGTCGCTGCCCGGCATGATGATGGCGATGGTGCGGCTGAACGTGCCGTCGGTGTTCATCTACGGCGGCTCGATCCTGCCCGGCAAGGTGCCTGCGGGCGCCGATGTGCCCGAGGACTTCGCCAGCCGCGACCTGACCGTGCAGGACATGTTCGAGGCGGTCGGCCGGCACCAGAACGGCACCCTCTCCGATGCCGCGCTCGCCATCCTCGAACGCGTCGCCTGCCCCTCGGCCGGCGCCTGCGGCGGCCAGTTCACCGCCAACACCATGGCCTGCGTGTCCGAGGCGATCGGGCTGGCGCTCTTCAACTCCTCGGGCGCCCCCGCCCCCTACGAAAGCCGCGACCAGTACGGCACCGCCTCGGGCGAGGCGGTGATGGCGCTGCTCGAGAACGACATCCGCGCCCGCGACGTGGTCACGCGCAAGGCGCTCGAGAACGCCGCCCGCGTGGTGGCCTGCACCGGCGGGTCCACCAATGCCGGACTGCACCTGCCCGCCATCGCCCACGAGGCCGGGATCGACTTCACCCTCCAGGACGTGTGCGAGATCTTCCGCGACACGCCCTATTTCGTCGATCTGAAGCCCGGCGGACAGTTCGTCGCCAAGGATCTCTACGATGCCGGCGGCATCCCCGTGGTGATGAAGGAGCTGCGCCGCGCGGGCCTCATCCACGAGGATTGCATGACCGCCTCGGGGCGCAGCATCGGCGAGGAGCTCGACCGGGTCGCGGGCAGTCCCGACGGGCGGGTGGTGCATCCGGTCGACGCGCCGATCACCAAAACGGGGGGCGTCGTCGGCCTGACCGGCAACCTCGCGCCCGAGGGCGCCATCGTGAAGGTCGCGGGCATGCCCGCCGAGGACCAGGTCTTCACAGGCCCCGCCCGCGTCTTCGAGAGCGAGGAGGAGGCGTTCGCCGCCGTCAAGGACCGCGCCTACGCGGAGGGCGAGGTGCTCGTCATCCGCAACGAGGGGCCGGCGGGCGGCCCCGGCATGCGCGAGATGCTCTCCACCACCGCCGCGCTGTCGGGCCAGGGCATGGGCAAGAAGGTCGCCTTGATCACCGACGGGCGCTTCTCGGGCGCCACGCGCGGCTTCTGCGTCGGCCATGTCGGTCCCGAGGCGGCGCAGGGCGGGCCCATCGCCCTGATCGAGACGGGCGATGTCATCACCATCGACGCGGTCAGGGGCGAGATCTCGGTCGCCCTCGACGCGGCCGAGCTCGACCGCCGCCGCCAGGCCTGGACCGGCGCGCGGCCCACGAACTACGCCTCGGGCGCGTTGTGGAAGTTCGCGCAGCTCGTCGGCCCGACCTATCTCGGCGCCGTCACCCATCCCGGCGCGCGCGCGGAAACCCACGTCTACATGGACCTCTGATCGGGCGGGGCCGTCCGCCCGGACGGCCCCCGGTCGCCCGGCCGGAAACGGTGCCGCCCCTCGCCTTCCTTTGTCCGAAACGTGTTTCTTTCCGGGCAACGGTGGCGCCCGCCGTCAAAAATTCGAGCCGGCATGAACCAAATGTCGCCACCTTCATCGTGCATGAATCCGACACAACGGGTTTCATCAGGCACGACAGGTTCAATGGACAGACTTACGGAAATGGAGGCCTTCGCCACGGTCGTCGACCAGGGCGGGTTCACCGATGCCGCCAAGAAGATGGGCATCTCGAAATCGGCCGTCTCGAAGCACGTCTCCTCGCTCGAGGCGCGTCTCGGCGCGCGGCTCCTGAACCGCACCACGCGGCGCGTCAGCCCGACCGAGATCGGTCTGGCCTATTACGACCGCGCCCGGCGGGTGCTGAACGACGCGGGCGAGGCCGACAGCCTCGTCACGGCGATGCAATCCGCGCCCTCGGGGCTGCTCAGAATCAGCGTCGCGACCGATTTCGGCGTCAACCTGCTATCGCCGATCATCGGCGAGTTCCTGCAGGAATATCCCGACATCACCATCAACATGATCCTCAACAACCGCTTCGTGGAGCTGATCTCCGAAGGGTTCGACATGGCCGTGCGGATCGGCGACCTGGAGGATTCGACCCTGCGCGCGCGCAAGCTCTGCGAAACGTCGAAGCGGATGGTGGGCTCGCCCTCCTATTTCCAGAAGTTCGGCCGCCCGCAGAAGATCGACGACCTGAACGAGCACAAGCTGCTGCATTATTCCAGCCAGGCCAACGGCGCGGTGTGGAAGCTGACCGCGCCGTCGGGGGAGAAGCGCCAGGTCCGCACCTCGGGCTGGCTCAGCGTCAACGACGGCCAGTCGCTCCTGAACGCCGCCGTCTCGGGGCTGGGCATCGCCTACCTGCCCTCCTTTCTCTACGCGAACGCCATGAAGGCGGGCCAGGTGGAAGAGGCGATCCCCGGCCTGCCGGTGGAGCATCAGGGGATCTACGCGGTCTATCCGCCGGGCCGCTTCACCCAGCCCAAGGTCCGCGCCTTCATCGACTTCCTCGCGCACCGCTTCGCCGATACCGGCCCCGACGCGTGGTGAGGCTCAGTCGAGCAGCACCGCCTCCACGCGGCGGTTCTCGCGCCGCCCCGCCTCGCCCCGGTTCGAGGCGCGCGGCGCGAGATAGCCCACCCCGTCGGCGGTGATCCGCGCCGGGTCGGCGCCGTGATCGTCGATCAGCGCCTGCCGCACCGCCTGGGCGCGGCGCCGCGACAGCGCCACGTTCGCCGCCGGCGCGCCGGCGGTATCCGTATGCCCGACGAGGGCGATCCGCGCGCCCGGATGCCCCGCCAGCCCCCGCGCCAGCCCCTCCAGCGCCGCGCGCGCGCCGGCGTCCAGGGTCGCCGATCCGGTGCCGAAGGCCAGCCCGTCGAGCACCGCGTGCCCGTCCCGCTCCAGGATCTCCCAGACCGCCGTCTCGGGCACGGGCGCGGGCGCGCGGGCGCCCGGGATCGCGGGTGCCTGTTCCCCGGCCCCGACCTCGGTCACCTGCACATAGGCGGTGGACCCCGCCTCGCTGACGAGGATCGCGGCCGCCCCGCCCTCCGGTCCCGTGGCCAGCACATAGCGGTAATCGGCCAGGTCGACGAACATCGCCGGCGCGGGCAGCGTCTCCAGCGCGAAGCGGAAATCGTAGCCGCCGCAGATCGTGTCGCGGCACGCAAAGGCGATGTCGTAGCCGGCCGCGCGCAGCTGATCGCTGAGCCCCGCGGCGATCCGCGCGACCGTTCCGCCGGCCCCGTCCTCCGCCCCCGTCCCGTCGATCGCCCAGGCGGTGCGCGACGCCGCGCCGTCGAACCCGCGCCGCGGCACCGCCCCGTCCCGCCAGGGCCCCGCGGGCAGCGCGGCGCCCGCGCCCGCATCGGCCCGCGCGGTCTGGCGTGCCCCCGCCGGCAGGTCGAGCGGCAGCGCCGCGGCGGGCGCGGCCCACAGAACCAGCAGGAGCGCCGCGCGCCGCATCACCGCGCCATGGAATGGTAATCGTCGTTCGGGCGCATATCGGTGGCGCTGGCGACCCGGTTCGTCATGTTGAAGAACCCCGCGACCGAGGCGATGTCCCAGATGTCGCGGTCGCCGAACCCCGCGGCGCGCAGCTCCGCGCGGTCCGCCTCGCCCATCTCGGGGCAGCGTTCGGTCAGCTTGGTGGCATAGGCCAGCATCGCCCGGTGCCGTTCGGACAGGTCCGCCACCCGCCAGTTCATCACCATCTGCTCGCCCAGCGCCGGGTCGCCCGACAATTGCCGCACCGCCGCCCCGTGCGCGACAAGGCAGTAATAGCATCGGTTCACCGCCGACACCGCCACCGCGATCATCTCGCGCTCCAGCTTCGACAGCCCCGAATCGCCCAGCATCAGGTCGTTGTAGAGGGCGACGAACGCGTTCAGCTTGTCGATGTCGAAGGCATGGGCCCGCAGCACGTTGGGGACGAGGCCCAGCTTCTCCTCGCAGAGCGCGAAATAGCGCGCCGTCGCCTCGGGCAGGGGATCGACGGGGGGCAGGTCCAGGGCGGTGGGGGTCTTCATCGCATCCTCACGGTCTGAAACGGTAATGGTAGCATCGCCCGCCCTCCATGCCGAGGCCGCGATAGAACGCGATCGCGGTCTCGTTGGCCTCCGTGACCAGCACCGCCAGGTCCGCCGCGCCCTGCCCGGCCGCCCAGCGCGCGGCATGGGCCATCATGTGGCGCCCCAGCCCGCGGCGGCGCTGCGCGGCGCGCACCTCCAGCGCGTGGACCATCGCGGCGCCGCCATGCACGGCGACGAAGGCCGCGCCGGCGGGCCGGTCGTCGGTCCGCCCCAGGATCGCCGTCTTGGGCGCGTCCGTCCGCTCCATCACCGCGACGCGGTCGGGGCCGATCCGCCCCTCGGCCCAGATGTCGCGCATCACCTGCAGCGGCGGCCAGACCGTGAACCCGCTGACCGGCGGCGGCGCGTCCGACAGCCGCTCCACCGGGCAGGTCAGCGCCAGCGTCGGGTCGAGCGTCAGATAGCCCCGCCGCGCCAGGTCCCGGTCGAACCCCGCCTGGTCGGGCGTCACGACGAACAGCGCCTGCCTTCCCAGCGCGTCCATCTCCCGTTCGGCGGCGGTGATCTCCCCGGCCGAGGGCACGCCGGCGCACCGCGCCGCGGTCACGCGCTTGCCGCCCCCCGCCTCGCCCGGGATCGTGAACGGCCCGCAGGCCCGCGCGTCGGCGGGGGGCCATGTGGCGCGCATCAATTCCAGCGCGCCGGTCACTCCCGCGCCTCCGGGAACGCCTCCCGCAGCGCCTCCGCCGCCGCGTCGCACGCCTCCGCCTCGGCCCCCCGGATCACCACCGCCACCCGGTAGCCCGACCCCGACCACCCCGGATAGCTGCCGATGGACACGTCCGGAAAGCGCTCGGCGATCTCGCGCAGCGCCGCCGCGATATCCCCCTCGCCCCGGTCGATCACCAGCGTCCGCGTCCCTTGCGCCGCGCCGCCCGCGATCCGCGGCAGCAGCGCCTCCAGCATCGCGGCGAAGATCTGCGGCACGCCGGCCATCACGTGGATGTTGCGCAGGCTGAATCCCGGCGCGGCCGAGACCGGGTTGTCGATCAGCCGCGCCCCCTCGGGGATGCGCGCCATCCGCAGCCGCGCCGCGTTCATCTCGGTGCCGCGCGACGCGTAATGCGCGGCCAGGACCGCCCTTGCGTCGTCGCGCACGTCGATCGGCGCGTCGAAGACGGCGGCGATCGCGTCGGCGGTGATGTCGTCGTGGGTCGGCCCGATCCCGCCCGAGGTGAACAGGTGGTCGTGCGCGCCCGCCAGGTCCCGCGCCGCGTCGGTGATCGTCGCGGCGATGTCGGGGATCATCCGCACCTCGCGCAGGTCGACGCCGTGCCCGGCCAGGCGCCCGGCCAGGTGATGCGCGTTCACGTCCCGCGTCCGGCCCGACAGGATCTCGTCTCCGATGACCAGCATGGCGGCGGTGGGGTTCGGCATGGTCGATGCTCCTTCAATGCCCGGCGCAGCAAAGGTATAGGCCGCACCATGCGCTTTGAAACTCCGCTCCTGCGGGGCAGGCTGGTGCGCCGCTGGAACAGGTTCCTGTCCGAGGTCGCGCTGTCCGACGGAACCACCGTCCGGGCCCATTGCCCCAATCCCGGCGCGATGCTGGGACTGACCGCGCCCGGCACCGCCGTCTGGGTGGAACCCAACGACGACCCGCGGCGCAAGCTCGCCTATGGCTGGCGGCTGGTGGAATTGCCCGGCGGCCACTGGGCGGGGATCGACACCGCGGTCCCGAACCGCGTGGCGGGCGAGGCGCTGCGCGCGGGCGCCATCCCCGAACTGGCCGCCTATCCCTCCGTCCGCCCCGAGGTGAAATACGGCCGGCAGAGCCGCGTCGACTTCCTGCTGAGCGGCCCCGGCCTGCCCGATGCCTATGTGGAGGTCAAGAACGTCCACCTGCGGCGCACGGGCGACTGGGCGGAGTTTCCCGATTGCGTCACCGCCCGCGGCGCCCGCCATCTCGACGAACTGGGCGACATGGTGGCGCAGGGGCACCGGGCGGTGATGCTGTATCTCGTGCAGCGCACCGATTGCGCGCGGTTCCGCCTCGCGCGCGACCTCGACCCGGCCTACGGCGCCGCCTTCGACCGGGCCCGCGCCCGGGGGGTGGAGGCGATCTGCCGCGACACCGCCATCTCTCCCGCCGGGGTCCGGTTGCGCGGGGCGCTGCCGCTTTGCCCCTGACGCTGGAAGTTTCGCCCCCGGATGGCTAGATTGCGATCGGAAAACGCATGGAGCGCGACGTGGACGACAATGCGACAGGCCGGCTGACCCGCGACGGGATTCGCCTGCACGAGCCCCGCGATTTCGACGGGATGCACGCCGCGGGCCGGATCGCGGCCGGGATCCTGGACCGCATCGCCCACCATGTCGTCCCCGGCGAGACGACGGGCGCGCTCGACCGCCTGATCACCGACTGGGTGGAGGAGGCCGGCGCCACCTCCGCCACGATCGGCTATCGCGGCTACCAGCATGCCAGCTGCATCAGCGTGAACCACGTCGTCTGCCACGGCATCCCCGGCGACAAGAAGCTCAAGGACGGCGACATCCTCAACATCGACGTGACGGTGATCGCCGACGGCTGGTACGGCGACACCTCCCGCATGTTCGTCGCCGGCAAGCTGTCGCGCAAGTCCGAGCGGCTGATCCAGGTCACCCACGACGCGCTGATGGTGGGGATCGAGGCGGTGCGGCCCGGCAACACCTTCGGCGATATCGGCCACGCGATCCAGACCTTCGTCGAGGGCCAGAAGATGAGCGTCGTGCGCGATTTCTGCGGCCACGGGCTCGGCCGGGTGTTCCACGCGCCGCCCAACGTGCTCCATTACGGCCGCCCCGGCACCGGCCCGCGCCTCGAAGAGGGCATGTTCTTCACCATCGAGCCGATGGTCAATCTCGGCCGCGCCGAGACCAAGGTCCTGGCGGATGACTGGACGGCGGTGACCCGCGACAAGTCGCTCTCCGCCCAGTTCGAGCATTCGGTGGGCGTCACCCCCGACGGCGCCGAGATCTTCACCCTGTCGCCGGGCGACCTCTTCCACCCCACCTATGGCTGACGATCACCGGGCGGTCGTCTGGACGCTCTCGGCCTCGAACTTCGTCATCGGCATGGGCGCCTTCGTCCTGATCGGGCTGGTCGGCCCGATGGCCGAGGGGCTGTCCCTGCCCACCGCCCGGATCGGCACGGCGATGACGACCTATGCCGTGGCCTATGCCGTGCTCTCGCCGCTCCTCGTCGCCGCGACCGGCGCGATGGGCCGGCGGCGGGTGCTGGCGATGGGCATGGGCCTCTTCGCGCTGGGCAGCGCCGGCACCGCCCTGTCCGGGGGCGAGCTCGCCCTCCATCTCAGCCGGATCGCGGCCGCCGCCGGGGCGGGGATGGTCACCCCCGTCACCTCCTCCGTCGCCGCCGCCCTCGCCCCGCCGGAACGGCGCGGCGCGGCGCTCGCCGCGGTAATTATCGGGCTGACGGTCGCGCAGGTCGCGGGCGTGCCCGCCGGCAGCTTCGTGGGCTACACGTTCGGCTGGCGCGCGGGCTTTGCCATGGTGGTCCTGCTGGCCCTGCCCTGCCTGTGGCTGATCTGGACCCGCGTGCCACGCGGGCTGGAGATCCCGCCCGCCTCGCTCGGCGATCTCGGCCGGACGCTGGCGAACGGCCCGGCGATGCTGGCGATCCTGTTCACCGCCACGTTCCTGGGCTCGATCTACGTCCTCTACACCTATCTCGCGCCGCTCCTCGAACAGATCATGGGCTACGGGCGCAACGGGGTGACGGCGATCCTCCTGGTCTTCGGCGCGGGCGCGGTGCTCGGCAACGTCGCGGGCGGGCGCATGGCCGACCGGCTGGGACCCGTCGCGACGCTCCTGATCCTGTCGGGCGGCCAGGCGCTGATCATGCCGCTCTTCGCCCTCTTGCCGACGGGCGACGCGGCGCTCGTGGGCCTCGTGGCGCTCTGGTCGGTCTTCGGCTGGTCGTTCATGGCCGGTCAGCAGGTCCGCATCCTGTCGATCCTGCCCGAACGCCCCGGCGTGGTCCTGTCGCTCAACGCCGCCGCGATCTATGTCGGGGCGGCGGCCGGATCGGCGGTCGGCGCCGGCGTGATCGGCGCCGCCTCGCTGCGCTGGCTCGGCCCCGCGGCGGGGGCGGGCGCCGCGCTCGCCTTCGCCCATGTCGCGCTCAGCCGCCGCGTCAGCGGGCGCTAGCGAAGGTCATCCAGGTGTCGCCCGTGCGCCGCGCCTCCAGCCGCTCGAACGCCTCGGGCAGGTCCGCCTCGGCCGCATCCTCCCACACGACGAGCGCCCCGGGCGCGATCCAGCCGCCCGCCCGCGCCGCCGCCAGCGCGCGGGCGCCCAGGGCGGTGCCGTAGGGCGGGTCGAGGAACACCAGGCCGGCCGCACCCTCCGCCGGCCCCAGCCGCGTGGCGTCGCGCTTGACGATGCGGGTGCGCGCCGCCTCGCCCAGCGCGGCGACGTTCGCCTCCAGAAGGTCCAGCGCCTTGCGCCCCCGCTCGACGAACACCGCCCGCTCCGCGCCCCGCGACAACGCCTCCAGGCCCAGCGCCCCGGTCCCCGCGAACAGGTCCAGCACCGCCGCCCCCGCCACCGGATCGCCATAGCGCCCGCCCTCCAGCACGCCGAAGAGCCGCTCGCGCACCCGGTCGGTGGTGGGGCGCAGATGGGCGGCCGGATCGCCCCGCCCCAGCGCGGCCAGGCGTCGCCCCCGGTGGGTGCCGCCGATGATCCTCACGCCAGCAGGGTCTTGAGGTTGGTGTCGGGGTCCGCGATGGCGGCCGGATCGGGCGACCGCCCGGCCTCCAGCAGGCGCTTGCCGACCATGTAGGCCTTCGCATCGCCGATCGAATCCACCGCCAGCAGGTGGTCGCCGCGATAGTACCAGTGCGACACCGCCGGCAACTGGCCGCGCGTCACCACCCGGTCGTGGCCGGCCGACAGGCCCGCGATCTGCATCTTCACCTCGTACTGGTCCGACCAGAACCACGGCACCGGGGCATAGGGCAATCCGGCGCCCAGCATGTTGCGGGCCACCGCATTGCCCATGTCGATGGCGTTCTGCACCGATTCGAGGCGCAGCCGCCCGCCCCGCCACGGGAACGAGGCGCAATCGCCCGCCGCCCAGATCCGCGGGTCCGACGTGCGCCCCAGCGCGTCCACCGCGACGCCGTTGTCGGTGGCCAGGCCCGCCGCCTCGGCGATGGCGCAGCGCGGATCGACGCCGATGCCGACGATGGCCAGGTCCGCCGCGATCTCTTCGCCGCCGTCCAGTTCGGCGCCCACCACATGCGCCTCGCCGATCAGGCGGGCCAGCCCCACGCCCTCGCGGATCGTGACGCCCCGGTCGCGGTGGATCGTCCGCATCACCGCCGCCGTCCGCTCCGAGGCGACGCGGCCCAGGATGCGCGGCCCGGACTCGATCACGGTCACGTTGGCGCCGATCTTGCGCGCCACCGACGCCGCCTCCAGACCGATATAGCCGCCCCCCACCACCAGCACGCGGCACGCGCGGCGCAGAGCCGGGGCCAGCGCGTCGATATCGGCCAGCGTGCGGACCACATGCGCGCCGTCGAGGTCACCGCCCATCTCCGCCGGAAGGGTCCGCGCCGCCAGGCCCGTCGTCAGGGCCAGCGTCTCGTAGGCGATGGCCTCCCCCGCCACCGTGACGCGGCGCCGGTCGCGGTCGATCGCCTCCACCGCGGCGCCCAGCCGCAGCTCGATCTCGTGCTCGGCGTACCATTCCGCGGGCCGCAGGAAGAGCCGCTCGCGCGCCATCTCCCCCAGCAGGTATCCCTTCGACAGCGGCGGGCGCTGATAGGGGGGGTACGGCTCCGCCCCGATCAGCGTCAGCGGGCCGCCGAACCCTTCGGCCCTCAACGTGGTGCAGAGGCTCAAGCCCGCCTGCCCCGCCCCGATCACGACGATGCCGCTCATCTCCGCGCCCCCCGCTGGCGATCCTGCGTCCTCCGGCTATAACCGGGGGCGACACCTCTTGAAAGGAGCGACGCGATGCCGATCAGCGAAGGCGACACGCTGCCCGATGCCACCCTCCACGCCACCGGACCGGACGGCCGTCCGGCCCCGGTTTCCCTGTCCGACCGGCTGGCCGGCCGCAAGGTCGTCATCTTCGGCCTTCCGGGCGCCTTCACCGGCACCTGCACCACCGCGCACGTGCCGAGCTTCATCCGCACCGCCGAGCAGTTCCGCGCCAAGGGCGTGGACGAGATCATCTGCCTGGCCGTCAACGACGCCTTCGTGCTGAAGGCCTGGAGCGAGCAGACCGGCGCGGCCGCGGCCGGGATCACCCATCTGGGCGATCCGGGCGCCGAGTTCACCAAGGCCATCGGGATGGAGTTCACCGCCCCGCCCGTGGGATTCTACGACCGCTCCAAGCGCTACGCGATGGTGGTCGAGGACGGCGTGGTCCGGACCCTCCAGGCCGACGAGGATTCCGGCACCTGCGACCTGTCGGGCGGCGAATCGCTCCTCGAAACGCTGTGAGGCGGCGAGCGGCGGGCCCGTCCCGCCGCCCGCGCCCGGCCGCTCAGGCCGGGCGCGCCGCCCCGCCGGCCGCGTCGTCCCCGCTTTGGCGCCGCCGGGTCCCGCGGCCCGCCTCCTCCGCCTCGTCCCGCGTCACGTGCAGCCTGCGGGTCGGGAACGGGATGTCGACGCCGGCGGCGTCCAGCGCCTCCTTCACCTTGCGCTTCATGTCCGCCTGGTAAGCGAAGAAGTCGTCCGCCGACACCCAGGCCCGGACCAGGAAATCGACCGAGGAATCGCCCAGGTTGTTGACCTGAAGGAACAGGTCCTCGGACAGGTCGGTGCGCGCGTCCCCGGTGATCGTCTGCCGGATCACCCGCTCCGCCTCGGCGAGGTCGGCGCCGTAGCCCACGCCGAAGGTCCATTCCGCGCGCCTGCGGTCGTAGGCCGAGTAATTGACGATCGTGTTCCCCCAGACCTCGGAATTGGGAATGATGATCTGGTAATTGCCGATCGAGGCCAGCTCGGTGAAGTTCAGCGTGATCTCCTTCACCGTGCCCATCTGCCCCGCGACCTCGACGAAGTCGCCCTCCTTGATCGGTCGGAAGAAGATGATCATCACCCCCGCCGCGACATTGGCCAGCGTCCCCTGCAGGGCCAGGCCCACCGCCAGCCCCGCCGCGCCGATCGCGGCCACGATCGAGGTCGTCTGGACGCCGAACGTGTTCAGCACGAAGAGGAAGGTGAAGGTCAGCACGACATAGCGCGCGAGGTTGCCCAGGAAGTTGAACAGCGTCGTGTCGAGCTGCGGCTTGCGCCCGCCGATGCCGCGAACGCGTCGCTTCACCCACCCCGCGATCGTGTAGCCGATGAACAGGATGACGATCGCGGCCAGCACGTCGCCCAGAAGCGACATGAGGAATTCCAGCGTCAGCAGGTCGCGCAGCGTCTGCCCGTCCCCGAGGGAGAAGTTCAGCACGGGGTCCAGCAGGTTCACGCCAGCTCCTCCATGATCCCCGCCAGCTCGGTATCGCGCTTCGTCAGCCCCCCCGCATCGTGGCTCGTCAGCGTGACCTCGACGCGGTTGTAGGTGTTCGCCCATTCGGGATGGTGGTTCATCCGCTCGGCATGGATGGCGACCTTCGTCATCCAGCCGAAGGCCGACACGAAATCGCGAAAGCTGAAGGTCTTGGACAGCGCGTCGCGTCCCTCGACCTCGCTCCAGCCGGCGCTCTTCAGCGGTTCGAGCGCGTCGGCGCGCGCCTCTCCGGTCAGCGTGTCGCTCATTCGCTCTCTCCTTTCGTCTTCCTGAAGGGGCCGAAGCTCGTCAGCACCTCAATCTCCTCGTCCACGGCGCGCCGCTCGGCGTCGAGGAACTGCTCCACGGCGCGGCGGAACCCCGGATCGGCGATCCAGTGCAGCGAATGGACCGGATGCGGCATGTAACCGCGCGCCAGCTTGTGCTCGCCCTGCGCCCCGGCCTCGACGCGGGCCAGCCCGTGCGCCAGTGCCCAGTCGATCGCCTGGTAATAGCACAGCTCGAAATGCAGGAACGGCACGTCCTCGACGCAGCCCCAGTAGCGCCCGTAAAGGACCTCGCGCCCGATCAGGTTCAGCGCCCCGGCGATCGGGCGGTCGGCCTCGTCGAGCGCCAGGATCAGCAGGATGTCGTCCCGCAGATGCGCCTGGGCCTGCCGGAAGAAGTCCCGCGTCAGGTAGGGCCGGCCCCATTTCCGCGCGCCGGTGTCCTGGTAGAAGGTCCAGAACGCCTCCCAGTGCTCTTCCGTGATCTCGTCGCCCGTCAGGTGCACGATCCGGCCGCCGAACGCCTGCGCCTCGCGCCGTTCCTTGCGGATGTTCTTGCGCTTGCGCGACGACAGCGAGGCCAGGAATCCCTCGAAATCGCCGTACTCCTCGTCGAACCAGTGGAATTGCTGCCCGGTGCGCCGCAAGAGGCCCATCTCCGCGCCCGCCTCCGCCTCGGCGGCGGTGCAGAACGTGACGTGGAGCGACGACAGGTCGTTGCCGTCGGCCAGCCGCACCGCGCCTTCGACCAGGGCCGCGCGGCCCATCTCCTCGCACCCCGGCAGGCACAGGAACCGCCGCCCCGTCGCGGGCGTGAAGGGCACCGCGACCTGCAATTTCGGGTAATACTCGCCCCCCGCCTGCTCCAGCGCATGGGCCCAGGCGTGGTCGAACACGTATTCCCCCTGGCTGTGACCCTTGGCATAGAGCGGCGCGCAGGCGACGATCCGACCGCCGAGCCGCGCGGTCAGGTAATGCGGCTCCCATCCCGTGCCCGGGCCGACCGATCCCGACGCCTCTAGCGCCATCAGGAAGCGGTGGGTGGTGAAGGGGTCGTGGGGGCGTCCGCCGTCGGCCGCCTCGGGGCAGGCGCAGGCATCCCACTCGGCGGGGTCGATATCCGCCAGCGAGCGGTGCGCGGCGATCTCGATCTGGGGGGCATCCGTCATGGGCCCAGAGGTGGCGCGCCGCCGGGGCGCTTCAAGTCGGGCGGAACCCCTCGAAGGTGATCTGATCCGCGACCTTCCGCGCCGCCCGTCCGGCCTCGGGCGACCGGATCGTCCAGGTCAGGACCGGCAGGCCCGCCGCCTTCAGCTCCGCCACCCGCGCCCGCTCCAGATCCGCCGCCTCGTGGCTGACGAAGGCCGCCCCGACCCGCTCCGCGTCGGGGATGGCGCGCAGCTCCTCCCGCCGCCCGGCCGGCAGGGACCAATCCGCGCCGAACGCCGCCGTGGTCAGGCCCCGCGGCACCGCCGGCGCGATCGCCGCCATCCGCGCCACCATGTCGGGGTTGAACGACATCACCGCCACCGGCCCGGCATATCCGGCAAGCGCCCGGGCCACCGCGCCCTCCAGAACGCCGTCCGTCCCGTCGAGGCCCCCCGACTGGTCCTTCAGCTCGATCAGCAGCGGCACCGCGCCGCGGATGTCGCGCAACACCTCGGCAAGGGTCGGGATCCACTGGCCGGTCCCCGGCAGCCTCAGCCCCTCGAGCTTGCGCGCCCGCCGCGCCCGCACCGGGCCGCGGGCCCGGGTCATCCGGTCGAGGGTGGCATCGTGGAACACCATCGCCACCCCGTCGGCGGAGGGCTGCACGTCGATCTCGATCCCGTATCCCGCCGCGACCGCGGCACGGACCGCGCCGGGGCCGTTCTCCGGCAGTTCCGCGTCGTGCAGCGCCCGGTGCGCGAACGGCCGGTCGAGGAACCCCGCGGGCAGGGGCACCCGCCGCGCCGGCCCGGCCTCCTCGCCCCGCTCGAGCGCCGCCTCCCGCGCCGCGATGGCCGCGATCAGCGGCAGGCGGGGCGGACGGTCGCGCAGGCCCTCGCGCACCGCCACCCGCGCCCGGCCCTGCCCCATCCGGTGCTCCCACCGCGCCCGGGCGGTCGGCTCGTCGACCATGGGTCGCGCTCACTCCGTCTCGAAGATGCCCTCGATCTCCACCGCCACGCCCATCGGCAGGGCGGCGACGCCCACCGCCGAGCGGGTATGCCGCCCCGCATCGCCCAGCACCTCGCCCAGAAGATCCGAGGCGCCGTTCACGACGCCCGGCTGGTCGGTGAAGCCCGGCGCCGAGGAGACGAAGCCGGTCAGCTTCACCACCCGCCGCAGCCGGTCGAGGTCGCCGTCGCAGGCCGCCTTGACCTGCGCCAGCAGCGCCAGCGCGCAGGCATGGGCGGCCTCGCGGCCCCGTTCCACGTCGTCCGGGCCGCCCAGCGTGCCGGTGATCAGGCCATCGGGACGCTGGCTGATCTGCCCCGACACGAACAGCAGCCCCCCGGCCCTGATCCAGGGCACGTAATTCGCCGCTGGCGCCGGTGCCTCGGGCAGGGTGATGCCCATCTCTCGGAGCTTCGTCT
The DNA here is from genome assembly GCA_947487205.1 of uncultured Paracoccaceae bacterium. Classification (GTDB taxonomy): domain Bacteria; phylum Pseudomonadota; class Alphaproteobacteria; order Rhodobacterales; family Rhodobacteraceae; genus Palleronia. The sequence continues at coordinate 93,202 of CANKVU010000010.1, forward strand.
CGACCCGTCCCGCCATGTTCTCTCCGTGATTGTGCCGGTCCAGAAAGCCCCGCGGGGCCGGTCGCGTCAACCGCGATCCGCGGCGCCGCGCTTGTGTCGCGCAACCCGGCGCGCCTATGATCCTCCGATCTGCCCGGAGGAACCATGCCAGCCCGCCTCGCCGTCCTCGCCACCCTCGCCGTCCTCGCCTGTGGCGCCACCCCGCTCGCCGCGCAGGAGCTGTCCTTCGACGGGCTCTGGCGCGCCAATCCCAACACCGATTGCGCGCGGGAGGAGGGGGCCGGATCGGCGCTCCGGATCGAGAACGACGTGCTCCACGGGGTGGAGAACGAGTGCCGTATGACCCGCCCCGTCGCCGTCCGCGACATGGACGCGGTCCTCTACGACATGGAATGCGATGGCGGCGGGGAGGGCGAAAGCTTCACCGAACGGGCGATGTTCCTCAAGGCCGCCGACGGGGGCCTGTTCCTGGTCTGGAACGGCTACGCCTTCAAGTACGAGGCCTGCGCGGCCGACCCGGCGCGGGGCACCGTCACCACCTCGGACGAGATCGGCATCGCCGAATAGGCCCGGGCCCTAGCGCCCCTTCAGCTCCCCGGTCAGATCGACGCGCGGCGCCGCCACGCCCAGCCGCGCCCGGTAGACGGGCAGCGATTCGGCCACCCGCATGACGTAGTTGCGCGTCTCGTCGAACGGGATCATCTCGATCCAGTCGATCACGTCCACGTCCGGGTCGCGCGGATCGCCGCGCTCGCGCATCCACCGCAACGGGCGGCCCGGGCCGGCATTGTATCCCGCGGCGACCAGAACCGGGTTCTCGCCGAACCGCCGTTCCAGCCCGGCCAGGTAGGCGGTGCCCAATCGCGCATTGTAGGACGGATCGTCATAGAGCCGGTCGCGGGAGAAGGCGATGCCCAGCGCCCGCGTCATGTCCATCGCGGTGCCGGGCATCAGCTGCATCAGCCCCCCGGCCCCCACATGCGACGACACGACCGGGTCGAACTCGCTTTCCCGCCGCGCGATGGCCAGCGCCAGTTCGCGCGCCACCGGCATCGGCTCCACGCCCAGGTCGACGACCGGGTAATAGGCCCGCGGCAGCACGATGCCCGCCTCGGCGGCGCGCTTGGCGATCCTGAGGGCGATATGCGGCTCGCCCAGGTCGAGCGCCAGGTCGGCCAGCGTGCCCGCCCCCGCCCGGTCCAGGCTCTCGGTCAGGTGGGTCAGGAACCGCTCCGCCAGCGCCCGGTCGCCGGCCGCCTGCAGCAGCAGCCCCGCCTCCAGCACCGACGAATCCCGGAACGCCGCCTGCGACAGCGGCCCGAAGGTCTCGGTGCCGGCGAGGGCCGGGTCGAGCGGCACCCCCGCACGCTCGGCCGCCAGCAGCCCGTAGAAACTCGTCTGGTGCTCCGCCCCGGACGCGAAGGCCGCCTGCGCCGCCGCGCGTCGCCCCGCCGCCGCTTCCGCCCGGCCCAGCCAGTATCCCGCCCGCCCCAGCGAGATCGGCGTGACGACCGCGCCGCGCAGGCGCTCGAAATGGCGCGCGGCGTCTTCGGGCCGGTCGAGGAAGCGCAGGGCGGCGAATCCCGCCAGCCATTCCAGATCGGCGAAATCCGCCCCGTCGGTCAGGTGGTGGGACGCGGCCAGCGCATAGGCGCGCTCGGCCTCTCCGTCGCGCAGCAGGCGCCGCGCCATGTCGCGCCGCTCCTCCGCCCATGCCGCCGGCGCGCCCAGCGCCGCGGCCGAGCCCGACCGCTCCAGCAGCAGATCGACCGCCGCGTCGGACCGGTCCGCCGCCAGAAGCTGGCGGAACCGCCGATGCGCCAGCCCCGGATCGTCGCGCAGCTCGGCCGGCAGGCGGGCGGCAAGGCGGCGCGCGTCGCCGCCCCGCAGCGCCGCCACCCGGGCGTCGATGAGCGCCGCCCGCTGGCCCTCCGCGCGGCCGGCGGCGCGCGCCAGCGCATCCGCCTCCCCCGCCCAGTAGAGCGCCTCGTCCCGCGCCGGCTCCAGCGGCCGCACCACGTCGGGATAGAGGTCCAGGATCACCCGCTCGGCCTCTGCGGTCAGCGAATGGCTGACCCAGGCCAGCGCCGCCGTGGCCCGCGCGTCGCCCTCCCGGCCGAGCGCGCGGTAGGCCGCGATCAGCGCCCGCGTGCCCTGCCCCGTGCGCGGCTCCGCGCCGCCGAAGAAGCCCACGATCGCCTCGGCCTGCGCGGCGCCCCGGGGGGTCAGCGGCAGGTGCCGCTCGGCCCGCCAGCGCAGCAGCGGCAGGCCGGGCCAGTCGGGCCGCCGCGCCAGGAAGGCCGCGGCGGTCTCGAAATCGCCCCGCCCGGCGCGCAGCGCCATCCAGGTCACGATGTCGCCGGCCACCGGCCCGGCGCGCGCCGCGGCCTCCTCGGCCGCGATCCAGCGGCCGCGCGCCGCCGCCGCCATCGCCTCGGCCACGCCCAGGAACGCCGCGTTCGCCGCCGGCGGGGGGGCCTGGGCGCGCAGCGGTCCCGCGGCGGTCAGCAGGCAGAGGATCAGGGCAAGACGGAGCATCACGTCGCCAGCGATAGGTCCGCACCGGTTAAAGTCCAATTCACGACCTTGGCAACCCTGCGGCCCGGGCATAGGGTCCGCGCCACGCCGGACCCCCGGCGCCCCGATGGTTCAGGAGGACAGGATGTTCAGAGGGTCGATCGTCGCACTGGTCACGCCGTTCAAGGACGGCGAGCTGGACCTCGATGCCCTCAAGCGGCTGGTCGAATGGCACATCGCCGAGGGCAGCCACGGCATCGTCCCCGTCGGCACCACCGGCGAGACCCCGACGCTGAGCCACGACGAGCACGACCGCGTCGTCGAGGAGGTCGTGCGCGCCGTCGACGGCCGCATCACCGTCATCGCCGGGGCCGGCGCCAATTCCACCCGCGAGGCGATCCGCCTGACCGAGAACGCGCAGAAGGTCGGCGCCGATGCCGCGCTGGTCGTCACGCCCTATTACAACAAGCCGACGCAGGAGGGGCTCTACGCCCATTTCCGCGCCGTCCACGACGCCACCGACATCCCCATCATCATCTACAACATCCCCGGCCGCTCGGTCGTGGACATGCTGCCCACGACGATGGGGGAGCTGGCCAAGCTGCCGCGCATCGTCGGCGTCAAGGATTCCACCGGCGACGTGGTCCGCGTCAGCGACCAGCGGGTGACCTGCGGGCCCGATTTCGTCCAGCTCTCGGGCGAGGACGCCTCGGCGCTCGGGTTCAACGTCCATGGCGGGGTGGGCGCGATCAGCGTCACCGCCAACGTCGCCCCGCGCCTCTGCGCCGAGTTCCAGGAGGCGACGCTCGCCGGCGACTGGCCCAAGGCGCAGGCGATGCAGGACCGCCTCCTGCCGCTCCACCGCGCCATCTTCACCGAGCCGGGCCTCGTCTCGGCCAAGTACGCCCTGTCGCTCCTCGGCCGCTGCTCCGAGGAGGTGCGCCTGCCGCTGGTGGGCCTCAGCGACGGCGGCAAGCTGGTGATGAAGCAGGTGATGGAGGATCTCGACCTGCTGGGAACCTGAACGCGGGCGGCCCGCTGGACAGGGCCCGCGCCTCCCCCTATCTGCGCCCCATGGCACAGAAGCCCGCACAGAACCCGAACTACAAGGTGATCGCAGAGAACCGGCGCGCGCGCTACGATTACGCGATCCAGGACGATCTCGAATGCGGGATCGAGCTCCAGGGCTCCGAGGTCAAGTCGCTGCGGACCGGCCAGTCCAACATCGCCGAGAGCTACGCCGCCGTCGAGAACGGGGAATTGTGGCTGACGAACAGCTACATCGCTCCCTACGAACAGGCCATGTTCGGCCACGAGGACCGCCGCCGGCGCAAGCTCCTGGTGAACAAGCGCGAACTGGCCCGCCTCTGGTCCGAGACGGCGCGCAAGGGCATGACGCTGGTGCCGCTGGTACTCTACTTCAACCATCGCGGCATGGCCAAGGTGAAGATCGGCATCGCCAAGGGCAAGCGCGCCCCCGACAAGCGCGAGACGGCGGCCAAGCGCGACTGGCAGCGCCAGAAGCAGAGGCTGCTCAAGGAGCACGGCTAGGCTCCCTCCGCGCGGATGTCGCCGCGTCGCCTCGGGCCCCGCGCGCCGGGAGCGTCCGCGAACCCGGCCCCCGGATACGGATACGGCGCATCCCGGTCCGGAATGCGCCGTCCGTCACTCTGGCTGCGGCCGGCGCCCCGCCCGGGCAACGGGCGCCGGGGCGCGCCTACTCGGCCGTGATGACGGTCATGACGAGGTCTTCGTCCACGCGAATCGGTCCGTCCTCCGTGGCGCCGAGCGTGTATTCGAAGACGCCCGTCTCCATGCCGCCCTCCTCGGAATGGACCATCAGCATCAGCATGTCGCCCGACGCCACCTCGTCCTGCAAGATGGCGACGACGTCGGAATTCTCGCCTTCGCGCAGCGGCGCATAGCCGACGACGGGTCCGGGGGCCATTTCCGAATCGGTGCGGTGCACCACCATCCAGCCGTTGGCCGGCGCCATCACGCTCTCTGCGGACACGACGCCGTTCCCGACCGTCTGGTCGGACGCGGTGACCGACGGGGTCATGTCGTCCTGGGCGAACGCGGCGGTGCCGATGACGGCCATGGCGGCGGCTGTGAGACGTATCTTCATGGAATGCTCCTTCACGCATTTCAGTGACTTACGCCCAAATACACGCAAGGCACGAAGATTGGTTTCACCCGCGCCTTCGAATAGGTGCCGCCAAATCGTTAGAATTTTAGGGTGTTCTGCGTGGAGGCGCCCGTTCGGAGGGTGCGGATCACCCGGAATGCCGTCGTCCGCGTGGCGTGCCCCCGGCCGCGCGCGTCCGATGGCGGGCCTCGGGCCGCGCGGGTCGCGGGCCTCGCCGTAGACCGGACGCCCGCCCGCGCCAGCTTGCCTTGGCCCCGGCGCTTCAGTAGGCGTGGGATCCGACGCGCCGTTGCCCGGAGATCCGTTCATGCAAGACGATCCGAAGACCCTCGTCTCCACCGACTGGCTCGGGCGGCACCTGAACGACCCCGACCTGCGCGTGATCGACGCCTCGTGGCACATGCCCGATGCCGGCCGCGACGCGCGCGCCGAATACGCCGAGGCCCACATCCCCGGCGCGCGGTTCTTCGACATCGACGAGATCGCGGACCAGCGTTCCGAGCTGCCGCACATGGCCCCCCCGACAGAGAAGTTCGTCAGCCGGATGCGCGCCATGGGCGTGGGCGACGGCCACCAGGTGGTGGTCTACGATTCGACGGGCATCTTCTCGGCCCCCCGCGTGTGGTGGCTGTTCAAGCTGATGGGCAAGTCCGACGTGGCGGTGCTCGATGGCGGGCTGCCGAAATGGCGCGCCGAGGATCGCCCGCTCGAGGATCTGGACCCCGTCATCCGCGACCGGCACATGACCGTCAGCCTCCGCAACGACCTGGTGCGCGACGTGACCCAGGTCGCGCGCGCCACCAAGCTCGGCGATCCGCAGATCCTCGACGCGCGGCCCGCCGAACGCTTCCGCGGCGACACCCCCGAGCCGCGCGCCGACCTGCGCGCCGGCCACATCCCGGGATCGCGGAACCTGCCCTTCGCGGACCTGTTGGAGCGCGACGGCACGATGAAGGCGCCCGCCGCGCTCGAGGCCGCCTTCCGGGAGGCCGGGATCGACCCCGACCGCCCCGTCATCACCACCTGCGGCTCGGGCGTCACCGCCGCGATCCTCGCGCTGGGGCTCAGCCGGATCGGGCGGGACGACTGGTCGCTCTACGACGGATCATGGACCGAGTGGGGCGCCTTCGACGACCTCCCGGTCGAAAAGGGAGCCCAATGATGCTCGACAGATTGCAGGACCAGCCCGCCGACAAGATCCTCATGCTCATGCAGAGCTTCAAGGAGGATCCGCGCGACGGCAAGCTCGACCTCGGCGTCGGCGTCTACAAGGACGCGGACGGCAACACGCCCGTCATGCGCGCCGTCAAGGAGGCCGAGCGCCGCATCCTCGAGGCCCAGACCACCAAGGCCTATGTCGGCCTCGCCGGCGATCCCGCCTACACCGCGGCGATGCGCGAGCTGGTGCTCGCCGGCAGCGTCGCCTCCGACCGGGTGGCCGCCGTCGCCACGCCCGGCGGCACCGGCGCCTTCCGCCAGGGGGTGGACCTCGTCCGCCTGGCCAATCCCGGCGTCACCTTCCACGTCTCGGCCCCCACCTGGCCGAACCACCTCTCCATCCTCAAGACGACGGGCACCCCCTTCGTCGAGTACCGCTACTTCGATGCCGCCACCGGCGAGGTCGATGTCGACGGCATGATGGCCGACCTGGAGAAGGTCTCCGAGGGCGACGTGGTGCTGCTGCACGGCTGCTGCCACAACCCCACCGGCGCGAACCTCACCGGCGAGCAATGGAGCGGCGTGGCCGAGCTTCTGGCGCAGAAGAAGGCGCTGCCCTTCGTCGACATCGCCTATCAGGGCTTCGGCGACGGTCTCGACGCCGACGCCGCCGGCACCCGCATCCTGGCCGGGACCCAGCCCGAGATGCTGATCGGCGCCTCCTGCTCCAAGAATTTCGGCATCTACCGCGAGCGGACGGGCATCCTCTTCGGCATCGGCGACGCGTCGGACACCAAGACGACGCAGGGCAACATGAACCACCTCAACCGGCAGAACTACTCGTTCCCGCCCGATCACGGGGCGCGCGTCGTCTCCACGATCCTGGACGATGCCGGGCTGCGCGCCGACTGGCAGGCCGAGCTGGAGGAGATGCGGACCGGCATGCTCGACCTGCGCCGCCAGCTGGCCGAGGAGCTGCGCCAGCGGACCAATTCCGACACGTTCGACTTCATCGCCCGGCACCGGGGCATGTTCTCCCGCCTCGGCATCGACGCCGACAAGGTCGAGGCGATGCGCCGCGACTACGGGGTCTACATGGTCGGCGACAGCCGCATCAACGTGGCCGGCCTGAACGCGCGCACGGTCCCGCAACTGGCCGAGGCCATCGCCAAGACCTGCGGTTGAGGACGGGCCCGCGCGGCTTACCTCCACCCGGACCGACAGCGGAGGCACCATGGACACCGAAGAGATCGAGACCGGCACCTTCGAGCGCTGGACCCCCGACGAGGTCGAGAAGGGCCTGACCAAGGGCGAGATCGTGGTGATCGACGTCCGCAGCCCCGGCGAATTCGCCACCGGCCATATCGAGGGGGCGATGCTGATGCCGATGCCCTTCTTCCGCGCCGATTGCCTGCCCGCGCAGGAGGGGGGCAAGCGCGTGGTCCTGCATTGCGCCGGCGGCCTGCGCTCCGAGCGGATGGCCAGGATCGCGTCGGAGGGGGGCTACGACCCCATCGCGCATCTGGAGGGCGGCTTCGACGCGTGGAAAGCGGCCAAGAAGCCCTATATCGGCGTCGATTTCATGACCGGGGCGGCCAAGAAGGTGACGCCGGACTGAGCCCGGCCGGGCCGGGGGGGATTTCACAGTCCCGTCATTCTGTGCAACGCTGATTTCACCCAAGGATGAAAGAGGGGCGCACGGAATGGCTACCGGGGTTTGGATCTCACTGGTCCTCTACTTCGTGTTGATGCTCGCGATCGGGCTCTACGCGTACATGAAATCGACCGACAGTTCCGAGGATTACGTCCTCGGCGGACGCAACCTGCCGCCGGCGGTGGCGGCGCTCTCGGCGGGGGCCTCCGACATGTCGGGCTGGCTGCTCCTGGGCCTGCCGGGCGCCCTCTACGCCACCGGTCTGGTCGAGGCGTGGATCGGGATCGGCCTCTTCTGCGGCGCGCTCGCCAACTGGATCATCGTCGCCCCCCGCCTGCGGGAGCAGACCGAGCGCTACGACAACTCGCTGACGATCCCGGCCTTCCTCGGCAACCGCTTCCCCTCTCAGGCGACGGTCCTGCGCGTGGTCTCGGCCGTGGTCATCGTGGTCTTCTTCGCCGTCTACACCGCCTCCGGCCTGGTCGGCGGCGGCAAGCTGGTGCAATCGGCCTTCGACGGCAATTACCAGTTCGGCGTCTGGCTGACCCTGGGCGTGGTCCTGACCTACACGGTCGTCGGCGGCTTCCTCGCCGTCAGCCTCACGGACTTCGTGCAGGGCTGCATCATGATGCTGGCGCTGATCGTCATGCCGCTCGTCGTCCTCTACGCGGGCCAGGGCGGCGGCTTCGGCCAGGCAGCCGACACGCTCTCCGAGGTCGATCCGAACTACCTGTCGTTCTGGAACGGGCTGACCGTGATCGGCTGGCTCTCGGCCGTGACCTGGGGCCTGGGCTATTTCGGCCAGCCGCACATCATCGTGCGCTTCATGGCGGTCAAGAGCGTGTCCGCCGTCGCCGCGGCGCGCAATATCGGCATGACCTGGATGTTCATCTCGCTCGTCGGCGCGATCGGCGTCGGCATCCTGGGCCGCGCCTATGTGGAGCGGAACGGCGTCGACGTGGGCGATCCGGAGACGATCTTCGTGGTCCTGGCCAACCTGCTGTTCCACCCGCTGGTGACCGGCTTCCTCTATGCCGCCCTTCTGGCCGCGATCATGTCCACGGTGTCGAGCCAGCTCCTCGTCGCCTCGTCCTCCCTGGCCGAGGACTTCTACCGCCTCTTCATCCACCGCGACGCCTCGGAGACCGAGATCGTCAATATCGGCCGGGTCGCCGTGGTCCTCGTGGGGGTCGTCGCGGCCTTCATCGCCCGCGATCCCGACAGCAACGTGCTGGGCCTCGTCTCGAACGCCTGGGCGGGCTTCGGGGCGGCGTTCGGGCCGCTCATCATCCTGTCGCTCACCTGGTCGCGCATGACCGGCGCGGGCGCCGTGGCGGGCCTCGTCGCCGGCGCCGTGACGGTGGGGGTCTGGATCGCTCTGGGCTGGAGTTCCAGCTTCCTCGGCGGACCCGGCGTCTACGAGATCATTCCCGGTTTCATCGTCGCCATGGCGGCGATCGTCGTCGTCAGCCTCATGACCGAGACCTCCGGCGAGTTCCGTCCCACCGAGCGTCCCGCCGAATGACGGGGGTGGGGGGGCCGCTCCGGCGGCCTCCCGGCCGGCCTCAATAGGGCCCGTCGTCCAGCACCCCGTCGGCCGACATCTGGGCATAGAGCAGCCCCTCGCGCAGGCCGCGATCGGCCACCGACAGGCGATCGGTCGGCCAAACCCTCAGCAGCGCCTGCAGGATCGCCGAACCGGACATGATCAGCGCGTGGCGGTCGCGCCCGATCCGCGGATCGCGGCGGCGCCCCTCGGGCCCCAGGCTCAGGTAGTCGCGGATCACCGCATCGATCTGGCCCGACGTCATCCGCAGCCCGTCGACGCGGTTGCGGTCGTAGCGTTTCAGGCCCAGATGGCTCGCCGCGACGGTGGTGACGGTGCCGCTGGTGCCGATGATCTGGAAGCCCTCCCGGCTCTGCTCGCGCGCATAGGGGGCGAAGTTCACCAGGTTCTCCTCGAAGAACCAGCTCATCAGCGCGAAGCGCGCGGCGTCGTTCTTCACGTCGTCGAACTGCTCGCGCAGCGTCGCCACCCCCAGGGGCACGCTGATCCAGTCGACCACCCGCGCCGCCGGAAAGGGCGACCCGTCCACCGGCTTGAACCCCGCATGGAGCCGCATGATCGCCCTTGGCCGGTCGTGGCGGGGCACCCGCGTCAGGTCGATCCAGACCAGTTCGGTCGATCCGCCGCCGATATCGACGACCATCAGCTGCTCGGTCTTGGTCGAGGTCAGCGGCGCGCAGGAGATCACGGCGAGCCGCGCCTCCTCCTCGGGGGCGATGATCTCCAGCGGCAGGCCGGTCTCGCCCCGGACCGTGTCGATGAACTGCCCCGCGTTGGAGGCCCGCCGGCACGCCTCGGTCGCGACGAGCCGCATCCGGCTGACCCGCCGCCGCTCGATCTTGGAGCGGCAGATCTTCAGCGCGTGGATCGTGCGGTCCATCGAGGCGCGCGACAGCCGCCCCGTCGCCTCCAGCCCCGCGCCGAGCTGGACCGATTTCGAGAAGCTGTCCACGACGTGGAACTGGTTGCCCTTCGGCTGGGCGATCAGCATGCGGCACGAATTCGTGCCGAGGTCCAGCGCCGCATAGAGCGACGCGGGGTCGGGTTTGACGGTGCCGGGTGGCTCGACCGGGATCGGGAACGCGCCCGCACCGCTGGGACGCCTGGGCGCCATCTTGTCGCCCTCCAGAAGGTTAAGCAAAAGAGTAGGACCGGCCCGCCATGGTGGCAAGCGCCCTCTTCCGGCCTCATGTCGGACATGAATATTTCGCGGATCGCAGGGCGTGGCCATGGCGCGTCCGGACGCGTAGTGTGCGCGTCGCGGGCAGGCGTCGATGCGTCGATATTGGGCGCACGCGCCCTCGCCGCCCCGCGTATCGGAAGGGAAACCGGAGGGCAGGCCCATGGCCGAGATCACCATCGTCTACTGGCGCGACATCCCCGCGCAGGTGATCGCCGGCAAGGGCCGCCGGGGGGTCAAGCGCCCCCTGCCCGAACGGTTCGAACAGGCGATCGACCGCGCCGCGATGAAATCGGGCGCGGCCGGGACCGACGACTACCTCGCGGAGTGGCGCAAGCACCCCGCGGACCCGGTCGATGGGTCCGACGCGGAGGCGGCCGATGCCGCAGCCGCCCGGATCGATGCCGATTACGACCAGGGGCGCCTGAAGGCGCTCATCGCCAATGACGGGCGGGAGTGAAGCGCCCCCCGTCCGACCCTTTCCGGAGGCTACCGATGTCGATCCTGTCCTTCCGCCGCCCCGCAGCGCCCGCCTCCGTGTCCGGCCCCGTGCCGGGCGATAACGCCGTTTCCCGCCTCCTCGCCGGCTACTCGATCGAGGTGATGCCCCGCACCGCCGCCAAGGTCGACGATTTCCGCGCCCACCTGCCCGCCGGCACCCGCGTCTACGTCGCCCATATCGACGGCACGCCCATCGAGGACATGGTCGCCACCGCCCGCCGCCTGACCGACGAGGGCTTCGAGGCGATGCCGCACTTCCCCGCGCGCATCATCCGCGACGCGCCCCAGCTCTCGGACTGGATCACCCGCTACGCGGACGAGGCCGGCGTCTCCTCGGCGCTCCTGCTGGCGGGCGGCGTGGCCGAGCCGCGCGGCGATTTCGACAATTCCATGCAGCTGATGGAGACGGGGCTCTTCGACCGCGCCGGCTTCACCCGCCTCCACGTCGCCGGCCACCCCGAGGGCAACCGCGACATCGACCTCGACGGCTCCGAGGCCAACGTGTCGAAGGCGCTCGCCTGGAAGCAGGCCTTCTCCGAGCGCACCGACGCGCGGATGGCCATCGCCACCCAGTTCTGCTTCGAGGCCGAGCCGGTGATCGCCTGGGCCGAAGCCCTGCGCGAGAACGGCATCCGCCTGCCCGTCCATATCGGCATCGCGGGCCCCGCCAAGCTGCAGACGCTGATCAAGTTCGCCGTGGCCTGCGGCGTCGGCCCCTCGCTGCGCGTCCTGCAGCGTCGCGCGATGGACGTGTCAAAGCTCCTGCTGCCCTACACGCCCGACGATGTCGTGGCGGCGCTGGCCGCGCACAAGGCCGCCCATCCCGACTTCGCGATCGAGGCGGCGCACATCTTCCCCCTCGGCGGCATCGGCCAGGCCGCGGACTGGGCCAATGCCCGCCGCGCGCCCGCCGCGGCGCGCGCCAGCCTGTGAGGCCCGCGCTCCTCTTCGACCTCGACGGGACGATGATCCTGTCCGACGGCCTCCATGCGGAGGTCTTCACCGCAATGTTCGCCGAACGCGGGATGGAGATCGACGAGGCGTTCTACACCGACCGCATCCAGGGGCGGCTGAACGACGACATCTTCGCCGAGTTCTTCCCCGGCGAGGATGCCGCGCGCATGGCCGACGCCAAGGAGGCCCGCTTCCGCGACCGGCTCGGCGGACGCGCCGAACCGGTCGCGGGCCTGCCCGACCTGCTCGATCGGGCGCGATCGGCGGGCTGGGGGCTGGGCGTCGTCACCAACGCGCCCCGCGCCAATGTCGAGGCGATGCTGGGCGCGATCGGCCTCGCCGACCGGTTCGAGGTGATCGTCGTGGCCGAGGACCTGCCACGTGGCAAACCCGACCCCCTGCCCTACCTGACCGGCCTAGAGCGGCTCGGCGCCACCGCCGCGCGCAGCCTCGCCTTCGAGGACAGCCGATCGGGGGTGGCCGCCGCCGCCGCCGCCGGCATCGCGACGCTGGGGATGCGCTCCTCGCTCGACCACGACGCCCTGGTCCGGGCCGGGGCGCGCGGCAGCATCGCCGATTTCACCGATCCGGGGCTCGCCCCCTGGCTCGACCGCCTGTCACAGGAGACCACATGACCCGCACCGTTCTGGAATCCGCGTCCAAGACCGTGACCATCGGCTTCGACGAGCCCTTCTGCGTCATCGGCGAGCGGATCAACCCGACGGGCCGCAAGAAGCTCGCCGCCGAGCTGGAGGCGGGCGACTTCTCGACCGTCGAGCGCGACGCGCTGGAGCAGGTCGCCTGCGGGGCCATGGTGCTCGACGTGAACGCGGGCGTGGTCTACAACTCGAACCCCAACCCCAACGAGACCGAGCCGCCGCTGATGCGGAAGATGATCGAGCTCGTGCAGGACCTCGTCGACGTGCCCCTGTGCATCGACAGCTCGGTGCCCGGCGCGCTGGAGGCCGGGCTCGCCGCCACGACCGGCCGGCCGCTGGTGAACTCCGTCACCGGCGAGGAGGAGCGGCTGGAGGCGATCCTGCCGCTCATCAAGAAGTACGACGTTCCGGTGGTGGCGATCTCCAACGACGATACCGGCATCTCCGAGGACCCGGAGGTCCGCTTCGCCGTGGCGAAGAAGATCGTCGAGCGCGCGGCCGATTTCGGCATCCCCGCCCACGACATCGTGGTCGATCCGCTGGTCATGCCGGTGGGCGCCATGGCCACGGCCGGGCAGCAGGTCTTCGCCCTCGTCCGGAAGCTGCGCGACGAGCTGGGGGTGAACACCACCTGCGGGGCCTCCAACATCTCGTTCGGCCTGCCCCACCGCCACGGGATCAACGCCGCCTTCCTGCCCATGGCGATCGGCGCCGGCATGACCTCGGCGATCATGAACCCCGTCCGCCCGGTGGAGATGGAGGCCGTCCGCGCCGCCAACTTCCTGATGAACCACGACCCGAACGGCGGCGAATGGATCCGCTTCTCGCGCGTGCTCGACGCGGTGGAGGGCGGCGAGAGCTTCCCCGACGCCTCCCGCGCCTCGGCCGAGGCCGGGTCGGGCCGGGGCGGCCGCCGTCGCCGCCGCGGGTAACCGGATGTCAACCGCTCCCGGCAGATACCGGCGTCATGACGGATGCCGCCCCCCTCTCCGATCCCGAGCGCTGGCTGCACGAGATCTTCTCGGCGCAGGCCGTGCGGCGGGGCGGCGTGGTGCGCCGCTCGACCGCCTGGGTGGAGCGGGAGATCGGCACCGAGGCCCTGGTCGCGGAGGTCCGTCGGCGCGGCTTCCACATGCTGGAGGCGGGCGGCCAGTACCTGATCATCTGCAATCCCGGCGCGATCCGCGTCGTCTGCTGAGCCGAATTTTCGCCGAAAATTCGCCTCCCGATTTTTCGACGAAAAATCGACCGGAAGCCCGCCCATGAGCAACGCCGATCCCCTCGTCGTCTTCACCCCCTCGGGCAAGCGCGGCCGCGTCCCCGCGGGCACCACGGTGCTCGCCGCCGCGCGCAAGCTCGGCGTCGATCTCGATTCCGTCTGCGGCGGGCGCGGCATCTGCTCCAAGTGCCAGGTCGCGCCGGGCAAGGGCTCTTTTCCCAAGCACAACGTCACCGTCTCCGCCGACGCCCTGTCGGACTGGAACGCGGTCGAGGCGCGCTACGACGACAAGCGCGGGCTGAAGCCCGGCCGCCGCCTCGGCTGCCAGGCGCAGATCCGCGCCGACATCGTCATCGACATCCCCCCCGAAAGCCAGGTCCACCGCCAGGTCGTGCGCAAGGACGCCGCCGAGCGCGAGATCGCGATGGACCCCGCCACCCGCCTCCACTTCGTCGAGGTGGAGGAGCCGGACATGCACCAGCCGGCGGGCGACCTGGAGCGGCTGAACCGGGCGCTCCTCGACCAATGGGGGGTGGGACCCGTCGCCGCCTCGCTGCCGCTCCTGTCCAAGCTGCAATCCGCCCTCCGCCGCGACCGCTTCCGCGTCACCGTGGCGATCCACGAGGACCATCGCGGCCGCCCCCGCCTGATCGACCTCTGGCCCGGCCTCTACGAGGACGGCCTCTACGGCCTCGCCGTCGATCTCGGCTCCACCACCATCGCCGCGCATCTGTGCGACCTCGACACGGGCCGCGTCGTCGCCTCCTCGGGCATCATGAACCCGCAGATCCGTTTCGGCGAGGACCTGATGAGCCGGGTCAGCTATTCGATGATGAACGAGGGCGGCGCGGCCGAGATGACGGCGGCCGTGCGCGAGGCCATGGACACCCTGGCACGCGGCATCGCCACGGAGGCCGGCATCGACGCCGCCGCCATCGTCGAGACCGTGGTGGTCGGCAACCCGGTCATGCACCACCTCTTCCTCGGCATCGACCCGGTGGAGCTCGGACAGGCGCCCTTCGCGCTCGCCACGTCGGATGCCATCGACTGCGCCGCCGCCGATCTGGGCCTGTCGGCTCTGAACCCCGCCGCCCGCGCCTATATCCTGCCCTGCATCGCCGGCCATGTGGGCGCCGACGCCGCCGCCGTCGCCCTCTCCGAGGAGCCCTGGACGCGGCAAGACCTGACCCTGATCGTCGACGTGGGCACCAACGCCGAGATCCTGCTCGGCGACCGCAGCCGGGTCCTGGCCTGCTCCTCCCCCACCGGCCCCGCCTTCGAGGGGGCGCAGATCAGTTCCGGCCAGCGCGCCGCCCCCGGCGCGATCGAGGCCGTCCGCATCGACCCCGCGACGAAGGCGCCCCGCTTCCGGGTCATCGGCGACGCGCGCTGGTCCGACGAGCCGGGCTTCGACGCCGAGGTCACCGGCATCTGCGGCTCGGGCATCATCGAGGCGGTGGCCGAGATGCGGATGGCCGGCATCCTCGACGCCTCGGGCCTCATCGGCTCGGCCGAGCAGGTCGGCTCCGACCGGATCGAGGCCGAGGGGCGCACCCATGCCTTCGTCCTGCACCGCGCGGGCGATCGGGTCGTCTCGGTCACGCAGGGCGACATCCGCGCGATCCAGCTGGCGAAATCCGCCCTCTATGCCGGGGCGCGGCTCCTGATGGACGAACGCGGCGTCGACCGGGTGGACCGGGTGGTGCTGGCCGGGGCCTTCGGGGCCCATATCAGCCCCCGGCACGCCATGGTGCTGGGCATGATTCCCGACGCCCCGCTCGACCGGGTGACGAGCGCCGGCAACGCGGCCGGCACGGGGGCGCGAATCGCGCTCCTGAACCGGGCCGCCCGGGCGGAGATCGAGGCCCGGGTGCGCGACATCCACAAGGTCGAAACCGCCGTCGAACCCCGGTTCCAGGAGCATTTCGTGGCCGCGAACGCGCTGCCGCACGCCACCGACCCGTTTTCGATCCTGCGCGCCGGGACGCCGCTTCCGAACGTGTCGTTCAAGCGCGGCGAAGAGCGCGCCCGCCGCCGGCGGCGCTAGGCCCGCCGGGCCCGGTGCGGGCCGCCAAGAACGATCCGCATCAATCGCCCTGATTGGCCACACAAAAACACACATTCAAGTAAAAAAACGCCACGATATCGCGCAAACGTTGTGCGGTGCGGCATTCTTGCCCTATTCTCGGGTCAACGGCCATCCATCTCAGGCGGGCGCACGGGGAAAGTTCGGAAAGACGGTTTCGGGTGCGGCCATCGCCGCGCCGTACCAGGCAAACTGTCGTCAGTCGACGCCATGGACAGCGATGGGGCAAGCGGCCAGACCATGATACAGATCTCTCACAAGGCGAAAGCCACGCTCGAGACCGACCCGGATCGGGGTTACGATTTCTACGGGCTCGCGGCGACGATCGCCACCTTCCTCGCCCAGGCGGAGGCGCAGATCCTCGCGCTCGACCTCGGCCTTGCCGGCGAGTCGATCGAATATCGCACCGATCGCGGCGATGTGCGCGTCAGTCGCGCCGATGCCGGCACCCTGGTCGTGGTCTGCGACACGCTGCGGCGCGGCGACCGCGAGACCGGCCGCCAGATGTGCTTCCAGTTGAGCCGGCGGCTCCTGACACGCTGCCCGATCATCGCGGTGCACTGGCATCCGACCCAGCAGCGGCTGCCGGCGGACCGCTTCACCTGGGGGCGGCTCATGGACATGCCGCAGCGATTCGCGCAGCCCGCGATCCAGTTCGTCCCCGCCCCGCATCCCGGCCCGGTCGCCTGAAACCGACTTGTCCCGTTGCACGGGCGTCAAATGACGTTATCCTGATCGGGTTCTTGCGCGCAAACGCAGTCCGGACCCAAAGGAAACGACATGGGCACAAAGATCCCGCAGGACCGCCTGTGGATCTTCCCGAAGGTGAACAAGCCCGTCTTTGCCACCTCGGCGATCCTGATCGTCTGCTTCATCATCTTCGGCGCCCTGTTCAGCGAGACCGCCAACACGGTCTTCAGCGGGTTGCAGGACATGCTGGCGACCTATCTCGGCTGGACGCTGATCCTCCTCGTCAACGCGCTGATCCTGTTCGTGATCTTCCTTGGCCTCGGGCCCTTCGGCGACATCCGCCTCGGCCGGATGGACGAGCATCCCGAATACGACCTGTTCAGCTGGACGGCGATGCTGTTCTCGGCCGGCATCGGGATCGGCCTGATCTACTGGGGCGTGGCCGAGCCCATGTACCACTTCTTCTCGCCACCCCGCGCCGAGGCCGAGAGCCTCGAGGCCGCGCGCGAGGCGATGGCGTTCACCTTCCTGCACTGGGGCTTCCACGGCTGGGCGGTCTATGCGGTCGTGGCGCTCAGCCTCGCCTATTTCCATTTCCGCCTCGGGCTGCCGCTGTCGATCCGCTCCGCGCTCTACCCGATCATCGGCGAGCGGATCTACGGCCCCTGGGGCGACGTGGTCGACACGCTCGCGGTCTTCGGCACCATGTTCGGCATCGTCACCTCGCTGGGGCTCGGCGCAATCCAGATCAATGACGGCCTGGGCACCGTCTTCGGGGTCGGCACCTCGGTGACGGTGCAGATCCTCGTCATCGCGATCATCACCTTCATGGCCACGATGTCGGTGGTCGCGGGCCTCGACGGGGGCATCAAGCGCCTGTCGAGCCTCAACATCATCCTGTCCTTCGTGCTCCTGGCCTTCATGCTGGTGGTGGGGCCGACGCTGTTCATCTTCGACGGCTTCGTGGAGAATTACGGCATCTACCTGTCGGGCTTCATCGACTGGTCCACCTGGACGCAGACCTGGACGCCGGAGGATTCGAACCAGAGCTGGCAGAATTCCTGGACCATATTCTACTGGGCCTGGTGGATCAGCTGGTCGCCCTTCGTCGGCGTCTTCATCGCCCGGATCAGCCGCGGCCGCACGATCCGCGAATTCGTCTTCGGCGTCATGCTGATCCCCTGCTCGATCATGTTCTTCTGGTTCTCGGCCTTCGGCGGCGTCGCGATCGACATCTCGCTCGGCGGCGACCGCACGCTGATCGAGGCCACGCAGGAAGGCTACGGGAACACCATGTTCGCGCTGCTCGACTATTACCCGATGGCCAGCGTCACCAGCGTCTTCGCGATCGTGCTGATCGTGCTGTGGTTCGTGACCTCCTCCGATTCGGGCAGCTTCGTCATCGACATGCTGACCGCGGGCGGCGACCCCGACCCGCCCAAGATCCAGCGCGTGTTCTGGGCGGTGAGCGAGGGCGCGGTCGCGTCGGTGCTGCTCCTCGCAGGCGGGCTCTCGGCGCTGCAGGCGGCGGCGGTGGTGGCGGGCTTCCCGTTCGCGGTGGTGGTCGTGCTGATCACCGTGGGCCTGTGGCGCGCGCTGCGCTGGGACGCACTGATGGTGCACCGCCACAACCTGCGCTACCGCAACGATGTGGAGGCCGAGCACAACATGCCCGGCGAGCTTCCCAATGAGGGGTCGAGCATCCTGGGCGAGCCCGACGGCCCCGCCGCCGGCGGCGAGCGCAACCCCGCGCCCGCAGAATAGGTGGGCCGCCGGGTGGGGGGGGCGATCCCGTCGCCCCCCAGCCGGCGCGCCCTCAGGCCAGCGCCGCGTGGCCCGCGCGCGACTGAACCTCAAGGAAGAAGCTCTTGACGACCGGGTACGTCTCCCGGACCCGCCGCTCGCTCTCGGTCACCAGCGCCTCGATGCGCTGCGAGGGCACGTCGTCGGCGAAATCCACCGACACGGTCAGAAGGACATGGTGCGGCCCGAAATGGATGGTGCGGACCTCGTTGACCGCCCGCACCTCCGCATGGCCGCGCAGGTCGTCGGTCACGTCGCGCACCATGTCCGGGTCCGCCGCCTCGCCGATCAGCAGCTTGCGGACCTCGTTGGCCAGGAACACCGCCGTCACCCCCAGCATGATGCCGATCAGGATCGAGGCCGCCGCGTCCCAGAACGGGTGGTCGAGCTGCCAGGTCAGGTACAGGCCCAGCGCCGCGATGAGGATGCCGATCAGCGCCGCGGTGTCCTCGCACAGAACGACGAAGATCGACGGGTCCTTCAGCTCCTTCACGTCCCGCCACCAGCCGTTGCCGCGCCGCACCTCGCCGAATTCCCGCCGCGCCACGTTCCACGAATAGCCCTCGAAGCAGAAGGCCAGCGCCAACACCACGAACGAGATCCACGGCACCCCGTCCGAATGCTCCCCGTGCAGCAGCGCCCGCACCCCCTCCCAGATCGACAGGCCCGCGCCGAGCGAGAACAGCAGCACCGCCACGATGAACGACCAGAAATAGATCTCGGCCCCGTAGCCGAAGGGGTGGCGCGCATCGGCCGGTCGCTGCGACCGCTTGTGGCCCAGGAGCAGGAAACCCTGGTTGCCGGTGTCGATGACCGAGTGGATGCCCTCGGCCAGCATCGCCGAGGAGCCCGACAGCGCGGCGGCCGCGAACTTCGTCACCGCGATCGCCCCGTTGGCCGCCAGCGCGGCCATGATCGTGGCCTTGCTGCCCCCGCCGCCGCCACTGTCCCCGCCCGCATCCGCATCCGCATCCGCGTCCCGCGCCCTGTTCTCCGCCATTCGTCCCTCCGTTGCCGGTCCGGGCCGAACGCGCGGAGCGCGCGGGCGGTTGCGCCCCGGCCGCTCAGGATCCGGTGGCGGCCTCCAGGGCGGGGCGGATGGTGCGCTCCAGCGTGCGTTCGGTGACCGGCCCGGCGACGCGGGCCAGCACCCGCCCCTCCCCGTCGATGACGAAGGTCTCGGGCACGCCGTAGACGCCCCAGTCGCGCGCCGTGCGCCCCCCCTCGTCGGCCGAGGCCGCCGCATAAGGGTCGCCGAGCTCGTCCAGGAAGGCCAGCGCGTTGCCCCGCTCGTCCTTGTAATTGATCCCGTAGATCGGGATTCCCTCCGCCTCGGTCAGGGAGACGAGGTTCGGATGCTCGACCCGGCAGGGGGCGCACCAGGACGCCCAGAAATTCACCAGCTTGACGCCGGGCGCCGTCAGCGCGGCCTCCGTCACCGGGTCGAGTTCGCCCAGGTCGGTGACCGTCAGGCCCGGCGCCGGCCGCCCGACGAAGGTCGAGGGCAGCGCGTCGGGGTCCTCGCGCTGCATCCCGGCATAGAAGAGGCCGGCGAGCGCGGCGAAGGCCACGGGCGGCACGAGGGCCAGGATCGGCAGCCTAGCCATTCCGCCGCGCCTCCGCCCGGTCGAGCGCGCGCGCCACCCGGGCCGCCCGCGCCACGCTCAGCACCACCAATCCCAGGATCAGCACCGCCGACAGCCCGTAGGCCAGCGACACTTCGAGGGCGTATCGGCCCAGGTCAGGCATCGGCCATCCTTTCGCGCAATCTCAGGACATGGAGCCGCCGGGCCCGGATCTCGGTGCGGGTCCTGAGCAGGACCAGCGCCCCGAACAGCGCCACGAAGCCGGCGATGCAGACGAGCAGCGGATAATAGAACACGTCGGCCACGTTGGTCTCGGCGTCGAGCGACAGCGACGCGCCCTGGTGCAGGCCCTGGTTCCAGAAGTTCACCGCATAGCGGCTCAGCACCGCGAAGACCGACCCCACGAGGCACAGGACCGATGTCAGGTCGGCGGCGGCGTCGGGCTCCTCCACCGCCTCCCAGAGCGCGATATAGCCCAGGTAGAACAGGAACAGGATCAGGAACGCGGTCAGGCGCGGGTCCCAGGCCCACCACGTCCCCCACATCGGCTGGCCCCAGACCGCGCCGGTGACGAGCGCGATCAGCGTCATCGTCAGGCCCACCGGCGCCGCGGCACGGGCCGCTAGCGCGCTGACGTGATGGCGGCGCACCAGCCAGACCAGCGAGGCCACCAGCATCATGAACCAGGCGTTGATCGCCATCAGCGCCGCGGGCACGTGCAGGTAGATGATCTTCACCGTCGATCCCTGCCGGTAATCGTCGGGGGTGAAGAAGAACCCCCAGGCCAGGCCCAATACCAGGCAGACCCCGGCAACGGCCCCCAGGATCGGCACCAGCGGCCGCGTCGCGCCCATGAAGCGCACGGGATTGGCATAGGACCAGAGCGACATCGACGCTCCTCTAGCCCGGCGCGCGGGTGGCAACAAGGCGGCCCGGGGTCACACCTTCGTCGGGCCCGCCGCGGCGGCCCGGGTCGCGGCCGGGCGCGCTCACCGGATCGACACCCGCAGCGCCGCCGCCGCGGCGAAGGGCAGGCCGGCCAGGCAGCCCAGCGTCACCGCCCCCAGAAGCGCCAGCGGCGTCGCGGGGTCGAGCCCCGCCGCCCCGCGACGCGCCACGTCGGCGCCGAAGACGAGCGTGGGCACATAGAGCGGCAGCACGAGTAGCGACAGGAGGGGCCCGCCGCGCCGCAGCCCCACGGTCAGCGCCGCGCCGAACGTGCCGATGAGCGACAGCGCCGGCGTTCCCATCAGGAGCGACAGGGCGAGCCACAGATGCCCCGGCCAGGGCAGCGACAGCAGCACCCCGAGCGGCGCGGCGGCCAGCGACAGCGGCAGCCCCGTGCTCAGCCAATGCGCGGCCGCCTTGGCCAGCGCGATCCCCTCCATCGGCAGCGGCGCGGTCGCCAGAAGGTCGAGCGCCCCGTCCTCCCGGTCGAGCGCGAACACCCGGTCGAGCGACAGCAGGCAGGCCAGGAGCGCGCCGATCCACAGGATCCCCGGCGCGATCGGCCCCAGGATCGCGGCCTCCGGCCCTACGCCGAACGGCACCAGCACCGTCACCACCAGGAAGAAGGCGAGCCCCAGCCCGAAGCCGCCGCCCGCCCGCACCGCCAGGGCGAGGTCGCGCGTCACCAGGCGGATCACGCCGGCGCCCCGGCGGCCCGGGCCGCATCGCCGAACACGGCCCGGTGGCGGGCCACGTCGAGCGTCTCCGCGTCGAGGCCCAGGTCGATATGGGTGGCCAGCACCGCGGTGCCGCCGCCCTCCAGGTGGCGCCGGACCATCGCCGCGAATCGCGCGGTGTTGGCCGCGTCGAGCGACACGGTCGGCTCGTCGAGGCACCAGACCGGCCGCCCGGTGACCATCATCCGCGCCAGCCCCAGCCGGCGCCGCTGCCCCGCGGACAGGTGCTGCGCCAGACGGTCCTCCAGCGGCGCCAGCGCGAAGGCGTCGAGCGCCGCGCCGATCCCGCCGGTCCGGTGCAGCCCCGCCCAGAAGGACAGGTTCTCGGCCACCGTCAGCTGCCCCTTCATCCCGTCGGCATGGCCGCCATAGGCGACCGCGTCGCGGTCCGGCTCGACCGTGCCCGCCATCGGCGGCTGCAGCCCCGCGATGGTCCGCAGAAGCGTGGTCTTGCCCGCCCCGTTCGGCCCCCGCAGGATCAGCGCCCGGCCCGGCGCCACGGCGAAATCCATCCCCGACAGGACCGGCACGCCGCCGCGGCCGGCCGTCAGGCCGCGCGCCGCGATCCTCATGCGGCGGGCAGCAGCGCGGCGCCGACCCGCCGCCCCTCGCCCAGGAGCACGTTGTAGGTGCGGCAGGCCTGCGCCGAGGCCATCACCTCGACGCCGATATTGGCCTCCTCGAGCGCGCGGCGGAACGCGGGCGGCAGATAGGCCATCTCGGGCCCGGTGCCGACCAGCAGCACGTCGATCTCATCCGCCGCCGCCAGCACCCGCTCCCGGTCCTCGTAGCCGCCCCATGGCCGCACCCCGCGCGGCAGGAGCAGCATCGCGCCCTCGCGGATCTCGCCCGCCACCCGGAAGAATCCCGGCCCGTAGCCGTCGATCGGGGTCGCGTCCTCGAAATCGACTTCGCTCAATTGCATGGCACCGCCTCCTTTCGCCCCGACCTAAGCGATCGGGCGCCGGGGTGAAAGGCCGCGCCGCCCAGCCGGCCGGGCCCGCGCCTCAGGGGTCGGTCTTGGCGAACTGGGTCCCGCCGGTCTTGTCGGGCTTCGACCAGTCGCGCTTGACGCCCAGGAACAGGACGATGTTCTTGGCCACGAAGACCGACGAATAGGTGCCCACGATCACTCCCCAGGTGATCGCGAAGACGAATTCGCGGATTACGTCGCCGCCCAGGATCAGGAGCGCGATCAGCGCCACCAGGGTCGTGCCGCTGGTCATCACCGTGCGGCTCAGCGTCTCGTTCACCGACAGGTTCATCACGTCCCTGAGCGCCCGGCTCTTGTACTTGATGAGGTTCTCCCTCAGCCGGTCGAAGATCACCACCGTGTCGTTGATCGAATAGCCGATGATGGTCAGGATCGCGGCGATCGTGGCCAGGTCGAACTGGATCCTGAGGATCGAGAAGACCCCGATCGTCAGCAGCACGTCATGGAAGAGCGCCGCCACCGCGCCCACCGCGAACTGCCATTCGAACCTCAGCCAGATATAGACCAGGATCGCGCCCAGGGACGCGGCCACCGCCAGGAACGCGGTCCGGATCAGCTCGCCCGAGACCTTGGGCCCGACCGATTCGACGGAGGTGAACTCCACCGACGGGTTGACGGCCCTCAGCGCCTCCTCGACCCGCGCGATCGTCTCGGCCGAGGCGCTGGCCTCCGCGCCCTGCGCCGCCACCCGCACCGACGCCACGTTCCGGTCCGGCCCGAAGGTCGGGTCGAACACCTCGGTGATCGACACGTCGCCCAGCTCCAGCGGCGCCAGCGCCTCGCGATAGGCGCCCACATCCACCGCCTCGGTCGATTCGGTACGGATCGTGGTCCCGCCCTGGAAGTCGATGCCGAAATTCAGGCCCAGCACCAGCCACACCACGACCGACACCACCATCGCGACGCAGGACGCCCCGAAGGTGAGCCGCGCGTTCTTGAACCAGTCGATGTCGACGTCGTCGGGGACGAACTTGACGGGCTTCATGGCTTACACCTCGATGGTCTTCGGACGGCGACGGTCGAACCAGGCGACGATCATCACCCGGGTCACGTAGATGGCGGTGAAGACACTGGTCAGGATGCCCAGCGCCAGCGTCACGGCAAAGCCGCGCACTGGCCCGGAGCCCAGCATGAACAGGATCGTGGCGATGATGAAGGTGGTGATGTTGGCGTCCACGATCGCCGACAGCGCCCGCTCGTAGCCCTGCGCGATGGCGCGGGAGGGGCCGCGGGCGGTCTTCTGCTCTTCGCGGATGCGTTCGAAGACGAGCACGTTGGCATCGACCGCCATGCCGATGGTCAGCACGATCCCGGCGATGCCCGGCAGGGTCAGCGTCGCCCCGATGGCCGAGAGCAGCCCGAAGATCAGGCCGACATTGATCAGCAGCGCGATATTGGCGAACAGGCCGAACAGCCCGTAGGCCAGCCCCATCATCACCATCACCGCGACGAAGGCGACGATGCAGGCGATCCGCCCCGCCTCGATCGAATCCTGCCCCAGTTCCGGCCCGATCGTGCGCTCCTCGAGGAAGGACAGCTCGGCGGGCAGCGCGCCGGCGCGCAGCAGCACCGCCAGCTCGGTCGATTGCTCGACCGTGAAACTGCCGGTGATGATGCCGTTGCCGCCGGGGATGTGGCTCTGGATCACGGGGGCCGAGATCACCTCGTCGTCCAGCACGATGGCGAAGGGCGAGCCGATGTTCTCGGCCGTGTAGTCGCCGAAGGCCCGCGCGCCCGTGGGGTTGAACCGGAAGGAGACGGCGGGGCGGTTGTTCTGGTCGAAGGTCGGCTGCGCGTCGGTCAGCGTTTCGCCCGAGACGACCGGCGTGCGCTCCAGGACGTAATACGCCCCCTCCTCGTCGAGCGAGGGCAGCAGGACGTTGCCCGGCCCGGCCGGGGCATCCGCGTCCTGGGTGCGGTTGACGACCGGGTGGAAGGTCAGCTGCGCGGTGGTCCCGATCAGCGATTTCAGCTCGGCGGCCGAGCCGATGCCGGGCACCTGGATCAGGATGCGGTCGGCGCCCTGGCGCTGGATGTTGGGTTCCCGCGTGCCGACCTCGTCGATGCGCCGGCGGATGATCTCGAGGCTCTGGCGCACCGTGCGGTCGTCGGTGGCGGCTTTCTCGGAATCCGACAGCGCCACGGTCAGGATCGCGCCGTCCTCGGTCTGCGCGCCCTCCACGACCAGGTTGCTCTGCCCCGCGCCCGACACCGAGGACACCGATTGCGACAGGCCGCGGGCGATCTCCATCGCGCGCGCCAGGCCGTCGGCGTCCGACAGCTGCACGACCAGCTCGGCGGCGCCCCCGTCGGTGCGGCGGATCGTGCCGACCTCGTCCCGCGCGTCGCGCAGCGCGTCGCGCAGTTCGGGCCAGAGCGCGTCCATCCGCTGGGCATAGACCTGGTCCACCTGCACCTCGGCCAGCAGGTGCGCGCCGCCCCGCAGGTCGAGGCCCAGGTTCACCAGCCCCGAGGGCAGGAAGGACGGCCAGCCCCCGGCCGCTTCCTCCCGCTCCGGGGTGGCGCCGGCCTCGACGATGGCGGCGCGGGCGTCGTTGGCCTGCTCGACCCGCCCGTAGAACAGGTTCGGCAACGCCAGGAGCAGCCCGAGCGCCACCAGCCCCCAGATGAGGACGCGCTTCCACAGCGGGATCTGCAGCATGTCTCTGGCCCTTCC
This sequence comes from uncultured Paracoccaceae bacterium, assembly GCA_947487205.1. Lineage (GTDB taxonomy): Bacteria > Pseudomonadota > Alphaproteobacteria > Rhodobacterales > Rhodobacteraceae > Palleronia. The sequence continues at coordinate 118,281 of CANKVU010000010.1, forward strand.
GGTCGGGTGGGTGGCCTCAGCCCTCGGCGGGTTCGGTCTTATTGCGGACGGTCGCGATGGTCGACTTCACCACGCGCACCTTCACGTTATCGGCCAGCTCGACCTCGACCTCGCCGTCCTCGCGCACCTTCGTCACCTTGCCGACGAGGCCCCCCGCCGTGACCACCTGGTCGCCGCGGCGCAGGCCCTCGACCATCTTCTGGTGCTCCTTGACCTTCTTCTGCTGCGGCCGGATCAACAGGAAGTACATGATGGCGAAGATCAGGATCAGCGGCACGAAGCTGGCAAAGGCGCTGCCGGCGCCGCCGCCGGCGGCCTGGGCGAATGCGGGGGTTGCGAACATCTCTCTTCCCTCGGATGCGACCGCGGCCAACGATCCCGCGGTCCGTGAAAATCGGCCTCTCCCTAGCTTTGCCCCCGGGTCTTGTCCAGCGAGCCGCGCCGGGTCCACACTCGCGGCCATGATCCGCGCCGTCCTCCTGCTGTGGCTCGCCGCCCTCCCCGCCGCCGCGGGCGCGGGTCCCGACGCCGTGCTCAAGATCGGCGCCCGCACCGGCGGCGGGGGCTGCACCGCCTTCCTCGTCGCCCCGCACGCCGCCCTGACGGCGGCCCATTGCGCCCGCGGCCCGGTGACGCTGCTGGCGGGCTGGCACGACGGGCGGGCGCGCCAGTCGCGCGGCGGCATCGACCCGCGCCGCCCCGCGCTCTCGCCCCGGATCGAGAACCGCTACCGCACCGACCAGGTGCGCCTGACGGTGCCGCGCGCCTTCGCCGGGGTGGCGCCGCTCCGCCCCGGCCCGGCCCCCGCGCCCGGCTCCCGGGTCGAGATCCCGGCCTATCCCCGCCACGAGGCCGGGCGCCGCACCATCGCCTGCACCGTCGCCGCCCGCCCGGGCAGCGAGATCGTCCTCGACTGCCCCGCCCGCTCGGGCATGTCGGGCGCGCCGCTCCTGCAGGGGGGGCGCGTGGTGGGCATCCTGACCAACCGGATCGGCCGCGACCGGGCGCTGGCCACCGAACTCGCCCCCGACCTTCTCGACTGACGCCCTTTCCCCCGCACGCCCCTTGCGGCATATCGCCCGGGACCGCGCGTGCCCCGAAGGCCGCGACGAAAAGGAGGCCACATGCACGACATCCGCCTGATCCGCGACGACCCGGCCGCCTTCGACGCCGCCATGGCCCGGCGCGGCATCGCCGGCGCCGCCGCGCCCCTCCTGGCCCTGGACGAGGCGCGCCGCGCCGCCATCCACGCCGCCGAGACTGCCCGCGCCCAGCAGAACGCCGCCTCGAAGCAGGTCGGCCAGGCCAAGGCGCAGGGCGACGAGGCGGCGTTCGAGCGCCTGCGCGCCGAGGTCACGGCCAAGAAGGCCGAGGTCACCGACCAGGAGCAGCGCGCCCGCGAACTCGACGGCCAGCTCATCGACCAGCTCCTGGCGCTGCCCAACGCGCTCGCCCCCGACGTGCCCGAGGGCGCCGACGAATCGGACAATGTCGAGATCAAGCGCCACCTCGACCCGCCCGACATGCCCCATGCGGTGGAGCATTACGACCTCCCCGCCGCCGCCCCCGGCCTCGATTTCGAGACCGCAGCCCGCCTCTCCGGCTCCCGCTTCGCGCTCCTGACGGGCCAGGTCGCCCGCCTCCACCGGGCGCTGGCGCAGTTCATGCTCGACATCCACACCACCGAGAACGGCCTGACGGAGGCGATCCCCCCCGTCCTCGTGCGCGACGAGGCGATGCAGGGCACCGGCCAGCTGCCGAAATTCGGCGAGGACAGCTACCAGACCACCAATGGCTGGTGGCTGATCCCCACGGCGGAGGTGCCGCTCACCAACATCGTCGCGGGCCAGGTCCTCGACGAGGCCACCCTGCCCCGCCGCTACGTCGCCCATACCCTCTGCTTCCGCTCCGAGGCCGGATCGGCCGGCAAGGACACCGCCGGCATGCTCCGCCAGCACCAGTTCGAGAAGGTGGAGATGGTCTCGATCACCCATCCCGACGCCTCCGAGGACGAGCAGCTCCGCATGCTCGCCTGCGCGGAAGGAATCCTGGAACGCCTCGACCTGCCCTACCGCGTGGTCAAGCTCTGCGACGGCGATACCGGCTTCGGCGCCCGCCGCACCTTCGACATCGAGGTCTGGCTCCCCGGCCAGAACCGCTACCGGGAGATCAGCTCCGTCTCCAATTGCTGGGACTTCCAGGCCCGACGCATGAACGCCCGGTACAAACCCGCGGACGGCGGCAAGCCGCAATTCCTCCACACGCTGAACGGAAGCGGCCTCGCCGTGGGCCGCGCGCTGATCGCCGTGCTGGAGAACGGGCAGTTGCCGGATGGAACGGTCGCGCTGCCGGAGGCGCTGGTGCCGTATATGGGGGGTGTTGGGGAACTAACCGCTTGAACGACTTCTCCCCTCACGAGCGCCTGCCATGGTGGGACCATTGTCCGATCGAAGGAAGCAATTGGGCAAAGCGCTGTAGTGATCCGATTTACACTAAGAAAGTCAGATCTTTCTTGAATGGTAAATCTGAAATAGCTGTAACGCGCTTACCCTGCGATTCAATTCGACCAGGCTACATTTCTCAGTCCCAGCGTTCTGATCAGAAGCATAAGTACAACTTCGAAGTAGAAGAAATTGAGCGCAAGATAAAAATTATCAGACTAGGGTTTCGCCCGACACTAATTGTGTACCGCACACCGTTCATTACGAGCAATACCAATTTTGTAGCGCCATTAGATTCAAATGCTCTGGCAGCATACAAATTTCTAGGGATGAAATATGCCCCAGTTCGGCTTCTTAACCCAGCCCGCGCTATCTTATCGGACGGCGCAATATTAATTAAGAAGACCGATCATGGAGCTGCAGTATCGAAGTCGATATTTCCGGAATCATGGAGCAGAATACGATTATTTAAAGATGACAACGACAAACCAATCGACGATGAACGAATTTTTGATATGTCCGTTCGCGGCCTTGAACAATTCGACGACCGACTGAAAGCATTCTCACTTATCGAAGCAAATAGGTCAGGCTATCATGAGTTCTTAGCAACCCTAAGCATTCGTTATAGCAGACACATTAAAGGCGTCAAAATTCTTTGGGATGAAGGCTTATACGAGCAAGCTTTTGCCTTGCTTAGGATGGCCTACGAGTCGTATCTCAACTTTTATCTAGATTGGCTGAGCCCCGACGAGTTTGGATCGCGAATAGCTTTCTACTATGTAGTTGAGGAGCATGCCCATCTATCGCCCAGTGAGAAAAGAAATTACGTCGAACGCCTCTGTGGGCTAGACAAGGTCATCAGAAACGTAAAATCTAAGTCACAACTAGCTGATCTATCTTATTATCATAGTGCTTTATACTCTCGGCTTTCCGAGCACGTGCATCAATCTTATACCGGTATATTCGAAGTTTTTGGGGACTACAGTAAAGACGCGTATGCGGCAGTAATTCCAAGGATAGTAAACACTATTACAGCCAATCTTTTATTCAAGATGGGAGACGACGTGGGTTCCTCTGGTCGATCTTAGCCGAAACAATAATTTTGCTTAACATGGGACTAAATTAGTTCTATGTGCATTGGAGGTTCCATGCCCTTCCTCCCCCTCCTCGCGGCCCTCGCCTTCGCCCTGTCCCCGCTCGTCGCGGGCAGCTTCGGGGGCTTCGCCCCCGACGCCTTCCCGGTGCCGCAGGACGATCCCCCGGTCCAGCCGGCGGGATACGCCTTCGCGATCTGGGGGCTGATCTATCTCTGGCTGATCGTCCATGGTGCCTACGGGGCGTGGCGGCGCCGCGACCATCCCGGCTGGCGCCCCACCCGCGCGCCGCTGACGGCCAGCCTCGCTCTGGGCGCGTTCTGGATCCCCGTCGCCAACGCCTCGCCCCTCTGGGCCACGCTGATGATCTGGGCCATGGCGCTCCCCGCCCTCGCCGCGCTCCTGCGCGCCGGGACGGCGGACCGATGGCTGCTGGCCGTGCCCCTGGGCCTCTATGCCGGCTGGCTCACGGCGGCCGCCTCGGTCTCCATCGGCCTCGTCCTCGCCGGGTGGGGGATCACCGGGCCCATCGTGGCGGCCTGGATCGCGCTGGCCGTGGCGCTGGCGGTCGCCGCGTTCATCCTGTGGCAACGCCCCGCCCCGGGCTATGCGGCCGCCTTCGCCTGGGCGCTGGTCGGGATCGCGGTCCAGAACGGCGGCGCGGTCCCGTCGCTGACCGCCGCGGCCCTGATCGCCGCCGCCTGCGCCCTCGCGGCCGGCCTGCGCCCCGCGCGGGGCGGCTGACCGGCGCGGGTCCGGCGCCGGCCCGGCACCCGCACGGCGCCCGTCCCGACGCGCATCCGGCGGGCGCCCGGCCCCCGCGCGGCGGCTATTTCAGGTGTTTCCTCAGCCGCGAGGGCGTCGATTTCGTCCGGTTCTTGTACGGGTTCTGCTCCTTCTGCGAGCGCATCCACAGCCGGACGGGCGTGCCCGGCATGTCGAAATCCGCCCTGAGCCCGTTGACCAGGTATCGCGTGTAAGCATCTGACATCTCGCCCGGATTCGAGCACATGACCACGAAACCGGGCGGCCGCGTCTTGGCCTGCGTCATGTAGCGCAGCTTGATCCGCCGCCCCCCCGGCGCGGGCGGCGGATGCGCCACGACCATCGCGCCAAGCCATTGATTCAACTGCGATGTCTGGACGCGGCGGTTCCACACCTCCTGCGCCTTCATCACCGATTCGCGCAGCCGGTCCAGCCCCTTGCCGGTCAGCCCCGACACCGCCACCAGCTGCACCCCCTTCAGCTGCGGCAGCAGCCGGTCGACGGCGTCGCGCATGGCCTTGAGTTTCAACTGCTTTTCCGGCTCCGCGTCCCATTTGTTGACGGCGATGACGACCGCCCGCCCCTCGCGCTCCGCCAGGTCGGCGATCCGCAGGTCCTGGCTTTCGAACGGGATCGCGGCATCCAGCAGGACCACCACCACCTCGGCGAACTTGACCGCCCGCAACCCGTCGGAAACGCTCAGTTTTTCCAGCTTCTCCTGGACCTTCGCCTTCTTCCGCATCCCCGCCGTGTCGAAGATCCGGACCGGCACCCCGTCCCAGTCCATCGTGACCGAGATGGCGTCGCGCGTGATCCCCGCCTCGGGCCCGGTCAGCAGCCGGTCATCGCCCAGCAAGGTGTTGATCAGGGTGGATTTTCCCGCGTTCGGCCGGCCCACGACGGCGATCTGCAGCGGCTTCTCCTTCGTCGGCACCCGGACCGCGTCGGGATCCGCGTCCACCTCCGGCGCGCTCTCCGCGATCTCCGCCTCAGCCTCCGCCGCGATGGGCTCCAAGACGCTGAAAAGCTCGGGAATTCCCTCGCCGTGCTCGGCCGACAGGGCGATCGGCTCGCCCAATCCCAGCCCCCAGGCCTCGATCAGTCCGCCTTCGGCCGCGCGGCCCTCGCACTTGTTGGCCGCCAGGATCACGTGCTTGGCCCGCCGGCGCAGGATCTCGGCGAAGATCTCGTCGACCGGCGTCACGCCGGTGCGCGCGTCGATCAGGAAAAGGCAAACATCCGCCATGTCCACCGCGCGCTCGGTCAGGCGCCGCATCCGCCCTTCCAGGCTGTTGTCGATGCGGTCCTCTAGCCCGGCGGTATCCACGACGTTGAAGCGCAGGGCGCCGATCCGCCCCTCGCCCTCGCGCAGGTCGCGGGTCACGCCGGGGCGGTCGTCGACCAGCGCCAGGCGCCGCCCGACGAGACGGTTGAACAGGGTGGACTTGCCCACATTGGGCCGCCCGACGATGGCGAGGGTGAAGCTCATGGGGCCGCCTCCGGAATGGGATGGGACGCGCTCCTACATGAGCGTTCAGCGGAAGGCCAGCAAGCGCCCGTCCGCGTTGACGACATAAAGGACCCCGCCCGCGACCGCCATGTTCGTCGCCGCCCCGCCCGGCAGCGCGACCTCGGCCGCGAGGGAGCCGTCGACCGGATCGAAGGCCCGCAGCCGGCCGTCCGACGAGGCGATCCAGAGCCGGCCGCCCGCCAGGACGGGGCCGTAATGGGCGAAGGTCGTCTGCCGCTTGCGCGCGAAGGTGGCGCGGTAATACGGAAGGTCGACGCCCCAGACCCGCTCGCCCGTCGCCGCGTCGAGCCGGACCAGCTGCGCCGCGTCGGTCACGGCGAAGACGGCGCCGCCGGCGGTCACGACGGGGGACATCGCCCCCTCCTCGGCCGACCAGCGCCGCTCGCCGGTGGCCAGGTCGATCGCGTCGATCCGCCCGGAGGGCGATCCGGCATAGACCGTGCCGCCGTCGATCACCGGGTCGCCGGTGATGTCGGCGACCCCGGCATAGACGCGCCCGAGCCGGGTGCCCGCGACGGTCGTGGTCCAGAGCTCGGTGCCGCCGGGCAGCAGGCCGCGCAATTCGCGCGAGGAATAGGGCATCACGATCCGGTCGCCCGACACCGCCGGGGAGGCGCCGCCGACCATCCCGGTCTCGTCGGGGGTCCCCTGCGCCGTCCAGGCGACGCGCCCGGTGCCGGCGTCGATGGCCCAGCCCGTGGCATCGCGGCCCACGACATAGACGCGCCCGCCCGACACCGTGGGCGCACCTGTCGCCGGCGCGCCGATATCCTGGGTCCAGACCCGACCACCGGTGGCCGCGTCGAGCGCGACCACCTCGCCGAACGCGGTCGCGACATAGAGGCGGTCGCCCGCCACGGCGAGCCCCGCGCCCGATGCGTCGTCCGACGGGCTGCCGGCGGGCGAGGCATCGACCGACCAGAGCGGCGCGCCGCCGGTTGAATGGGCCATCACCCGCGCGCGGCTGTCGACGGTGAAGACCCGCCCACCGGAGACCACGGGATCGGCGGTGATGCGGTGCCGGCGGTCCTCTCCCCGGCCGATGGGGACGGAGAAGGCCAGTTGCGGCGTGGCCGAGAACGCCGCGTGCGGCATGTCGTGATCCGCGCGCGCCGCCGGGTGGGTCCAGTCGGTCGAGACCGGGGCGGGCAGATCGACGGGGCGGGCCACCGCCGCCGGCGTGGCGCCGCCGCGCACATCCTCCCGCTCCCCGACCAGGAGTCGTTCGCGCTGCCCGCAGGCGGCCAGCGCCAGGAGCGTGGCTCCGGCCAGAAGGGCGATCCGTGTCATGGGCGGCGTCCTCTCATCCCTCGGCGGTGTCCAGAGATCCCCCGAGCGCGACGATCAGCTGCCGGGCGCGCTGCCGCAACCCTTGCGTCGCCGCGCCGTCCTGAAGGATGTCGCGCAGTGTCGTCAGCGCCGCATCGGTGTCGTCCATCCGGATCCGCGCCAGCGCCTGCTGCTCCAGCGCGAGCAGCCGGTAGGGGGCGCCCGGGATGGTCAGCGGCTCCAGCCGGTCGATCACCTCCTGGGGCGCGGCACGGTCCTGCTGGATCATCGCCGCCTTGAGCGTCGCGAGCTCGCGGTAGAGCGCGGGCACGGACGCGTCCCCGGCCACGGCGTTCAGCCGTTCGAGCGTCTCGTCCGTCGCCGCCTCGGTGTCGAGCGTGTCGGCGGCGAGCATCGCGATCAGCACGCGGCGCTCGTCCGTGGCCGCGATGTCGGACAAGGCGGCGCGGCGCGCCTCGGGGCTGTCGTTCTCGAGCGCGGCGATCACCGCGTCGCCGAAGCGCCGCGCCTCGCTCTCGGCGCCGCGCCGCTGCCACTCGATCCACGCGGCGACCGCCACCAGACCGACCACGACCGCCACCGCGATCCAGCCATAGCGCCGCAGGAAGCCGAACAGCCGGTCGCGCCGGACCTCCTCGGACACCTCGTCGATGAAACTGTCCCTGTCGCTCATCCCGCCTCCGCGCGTGTCGATGCCTCATAGCGTGGCACGTGGCCGGATGCCAAGAGCGGGGCCGCGACGATTTCTTCCCGTGCGGGCGGGGAATTGATATGACAAGCACGCGGAAGGGCCGCGCGTCGGGCGGATCCGCGATCCCCCGGCATTCCGCACGCGGCGACACCGAAGGCAGGCCCGATGCGACTGGTCCCGATCCTCATCGCCGTTCTCGTGGCGGGAACCCTGTACCTGCTGACCGTGGAGCGGCAGGCGGTCATGAGCCTTGCGGGGCGCAGCGAGGCGGCCGAGGAAGCGCCGCCGCCCGCTGACGCGGCCGGGGCGGGCACCGCCGCGCGGGAGGGGGACCGCGTCTCGGTGGTGGCGACGGTGTCGCGGGCCCGGCAGGTCGACGGCGCGGTGGTGCTGCGCGGCCGCACCGAGGCCGCCCGGCAGGTCGAGGCCCGGGCCGAAACCGCGGGCAAGGTCGTCTCGGAGCCCCTCCGCAAGGGCGCGTCCGTCGCGGCCGGAGAGGTCATGTGCGCCCTCGATCCCGGCACGCGGCAGGCGGCGCTGGCCGAGGCGCAAGCGGCCCTGGCCGAGGCGGAGGCCGGCCGCCCCGAGGCCCGGGCCCGCGTCGCGGAGGCCGAGGCGCGCGTGGCCGAGGCGCAGATCAACCAGACCGCCGCCTCGCGACTCAGCGAGGAGGGCTTCGCGTCGCGCGCGCGCCTGGCCTCGGCCGACGCGGCGATCGAATCGGCGCGTGCCGGCGTCGCCGCGGCGAAATCCGGCCTGCGGTCGGTGGACGCGCGGATCCGCAGCGCCGAGGCCGCCGTCGCCACCGCCGAGACCGACATCGCCCGGCTGGAGATCTCGGCGCCCTTCGCCGGCGTGCTGGAAACCGACACCGCCGAGCTCGGCGCGCTGCTCCAGGCCGGCGGGCTCTGCGCCACGGTGATCGCGCTCGACCCGATCAAGCTCGTGGGCTTCGCGCCCGAAACCTCCGTCGGGGCGATCGAGACCGGCGCGCGGGCCACCGCGCGGCTCGGCTCGGGCGCCACGGCAGAGGGCGAGGTCACGTTCCTGTCGCGCTCCGCCGATCCCCAGACCCGCACCTTCCGCCTGGAGGTCGAGGTCCCCAACCCCGACCTCGCCATCCGCGACGGGCAGAGCGCCGAGATCGCGATCGCGACGGCGGGGCGGTCGGCGCATCTCTTGCCGCAATCGGCGCTGACGCTGAGCGACGGCGGCGACATGGGCGTGCGCGTGGTGGCTCCGGACGGCACCGCCGGATTCCGGCCCGTGGAGCTGCTGCGCGACACCCCCGAGGGCGTCTTCGTCGGGGGGCTGCCCGAGACGGCGCGGGTGATCCTGCGGGGGCAGGACTACGTCGCCGACGGCGTCGCGCTCGACGTGACCTGGCAGGACGGCGCGCCATGACGGGCCTCGTCGACTGGGCGGGCGCGCATGCCCGGATGGTGCTGGCCTTCGTGGCGCTGTCGGTGGTGGCCGGGTGGCTGGCCTATACCGGCCTGCCCAAGGAGGGCGAGCCCGACATCGAGATCCCCGCCCTGTTCGTGTCGGTCCCCTTCCCCGGCATCTCGGCCGAGGACAGCGAGAGCCTGCTCGTCAAGCCGATGGAGACCGAGCTGGGCGATCTCGACGGGCTGAAGAGCATGTCCGCGACCGCCGCCGAAGGCTATGCCGGGATGGCGCTGGAATTCGAGTTCGGCTGGGACAAGACGCAGATCCTGGCCGACGTGCGCGACGCGATGAACGCCGCCGAGGCCGTGTTCCCCGACGGGGCCGAACAATATTCGATCAACGAGATCAATTTCTCGGAATTCCCGATCATCATCGTGAACCTGACCGGGGACGTGCCGGAGCGGACGCTGCTGCGCGTGGCCGAGGACCTTCAGGACCGGCTCGAGGGGCTGGAACCGGTGCTGAAGGCGCCGCTGGCCGGGCACCGCGACGAGATGGTCGAGGTGGTGATCGATCCGCTGCGGCTCGAATCCTACAACGTCACGGCGGCGGAGCTGATCGAGACGGTCCGCAACAACAACCAGCTGATCGCCGCCGGCGAGGTCGAGAGCGCCCAGGGCGCCTTCGCCGTCAAGATCCCGTCGAGCTTCGACGAGCGGGGCGACATCGAGGCGCTGCCGGTCAAGGTGAACGGCGACCGGGTGGTGACGCTGGGCGACCTGGCCGATATCCGGCTGACCTTCGAGGACGCGACCGGCACCGCGCGGTTCGACGGCGAGACGACCGTCGCGATCCAGGTGGTCAAGCGGCGCGGCTTCAACGTCATCGACACCGCCGACCTCGTGCGCGCCGAGATCGACGCGGCGCGGGCCGAATGGCCGCACGTCCTGCGCGACGCGATCCGGGTCGGCACCTCCAACGACCAGTCGCGTCAGGTCGCCTCGATGGTGAGCCAGCTCGAAGGATCGGTGCTCACGGCGATCGCCCTGGTCATGATCGTCGTGCTGGGATCGCTGGGCCTGCGCTCGGCGCTGCTGGTGGGATTCGCGATCCCGACCTCGTTCCTTCTGTGCTTCATCCTGCTGGGCGTGATGGGAATCTCGGTGTCGAACATCGTCATGTTCGGGCTGATCCTGGCCGTGGGCATGCTGGTCGACGGGGCCATCGTGGTGGTGGAATACGCCGACCGGCGGATCGCCGAGGGCGCCGGGCCGATGACCGCCTTCACCGAGGCGGCCAAGCGCATGTTCTGGCCCATCGTGTCGTCGACCGCGACCACGCTCTGCGCCTTCCTGCCGATGCTGTTCTGGCCCGGCGTCGCGGGGGAGTTCATGGGCATGCTGCCGGTGACGCTCATCTTCGTGCTGTCGGCGAGCCTCGTCGTGGCGCTGATCTACCTGCCGGTGGTGGGGGGCGTGGCCGGCCGGCTGACGCGCGTGCTCGACGGCGCCGCCGCGGCCCTGCGGCGCGCCCTGCCCGCCGCTCTGCGGCTGGCGCTGCTCCTGCCCGCGGCATGGCTCGTCTTCGCGGGGCTGATGCAGGTGCTGAACCCCGATTACCTGATCCCGGCCGGCGGGCTGGGCGGCGCCGCGCGCCTTCCCGGCGCGCTCATGTTCCTGGCCGGGGCGACGCTGGCCGGCATCGCGCTCGGCAGCCTCGCGCGGGCGCGCGCCCCCGAGCGCATCCGGGCCGGGCATCGCCGCACCCCCTTCGGCCGGGTGATCGGCGCCATCGCCGGCAACCCCGTCATGCCGCCGGTGGCGATGGCGGCGGTCCTGGGCTTCGTCGTCTTCACCTTCGTCCATTACGGGGCCAACAACAACGGCACCGAGTTCTTCGTCGAGAGCGAGCCCGAACAGGCGCTGGTCTATGTCCGGGCGCGCGGCAACCTGAGCCTGGCGGAGAAGGACGCGCTGCTGCGCCAGGCCGAGGAGATCGCCCTGTCCACGCAAGGGGTCGCCTCGGCCTTCGCCTTCGCGGGCGAGGGCGGGATCAACAACAATACCGGCGGCGGCGGGCAGGCCCCGCTCGACACCGTGGGGCAGGTCCAGATCGAGCTGGTCCCGTGGGAGGACCGCCCGGCCTTCGCGGCGCGCACCGAAACCCCGATTGCCGCCCTCGACGGCGACCGGGTGCTGGAGCGGCTGCAGCGGAGGCTGGACGATCTGCCCGGCATCCGCACCGAGACGCTGAACCTGGCGATGGGCCCCGCCTCGGGCAAGCCCGTGCACCTGCGGATCACGGGCGAGGATTGGGAGGCGCTGAAAGCCTCGGCCGCCCTTCTGCGGGACCGGTTCGAGGAAACGCCCGGCCTGATCGACATCGACGATTCGCGCCCCCTGCCCGGCATCGATTTCGAGATCGATGTCGACGTGGAGGCGGCCGGCCGGTACGGCGCCGATGTCGGCCTCGTCGGCGGCATGGTGCAACTGGTCACGCGCGGGCTTCTGCTCGACACGATGCGGGTCGAGACCTCGGACGAGGAGATCGACATCCGGGTCCGCCTGCCGGCGCAGGACCGGGTCCTGTCGACGCTCGACACGCTGCGGATCCGCACCGCCGAGGGGCTGGTGCCGCTGTCGAACATCGTCACCCGCCGCGCGGTGCCGAGCCTGGGACAGATCGACCGGATCGACCAGCAACGCTATTTCGACGTGATGGCGGACGTGGCGCCGGCCTTGCAGAAGGCCGTCCGCGGGGACGAGACGCTGGCGCTGCTGCGCCTCGCCGACGCGGCCGAGGCGGTGGGCGAACCGGCGGCGGAGGGCGCCCGCGTGACCCTGGACGGCGCCGATTACGCCATCTACTGGCGGGCGGACGGGATCGGCGCGGCCGACCTGGCCGGGGCCGGCGTGACGCTGGCCCCCGTCAACCCCAACGAGCGCATCGCCGCCCTGACCGCGTGGCTGGAGGACGGCGACCCCCTGCCGCCGGGGATCGCGTGGGACTGGACCGGCGAACAGGAGGACCAGGCCGAGAGCCAGGCCTTCCTGCAGACGGCGTTCCTGGGCGCGCTGGGGCTGATGTTCATCATCCTGCTGGCGCAGTTCAACTCGTTCTACAACGCCGTGCTCGTGCTCCTGGCGGTGGTGCTGTCGACGGCCGGCTGCCTGTGGGGGATGCTGATCCTGAACCAGCCCTTCTCGATCATCATGACGGGGACGGGGATCGTGGCGCTGGCCGGCATCGTGGTGAACAACAACATCGTGCTGATCGACACGTATCAGGATTACAGCCGCTACATGCCCCGGATCGAGGCGATCATCCGCACCGTCGAGGACCGCATCCGCCCGGTCCTTCTGACCACGATCACCACCATCGCGGGCCTTCTGCCGATGGTGATGGGCCTCAGCCTCGACTTCATCGGCGGCGGCTATTCCATCGACAGCCCCACCGCGCTCTGGTGGAAACAATTGGCGACGGCGGTCGTCTTCGGCCTCGCGATCGCAACGGTGCTGACGCTCGTCTTCACGCCCGCGGCGCTGGCGTTCCGGGTCTGGCTGGCCCGCGGCTCGTATCGCGGACTTCAACGGCTGCGCGCGCTGGCGGCGCGGGACGTGGCCGCCGACCTGGCCCTGCGCAGCAAGGCCCGGGCGGTCACGTCGCTCGAGATCCTGTGGGACGCGGAGCCCGCGCGGCCGGCCGGGCCGTCCCGGGTCGCGGCGGAATAGCGGCGGGGCGCCACGGGGTCCGTTGCGTCCGGAACCGCAGCATCGCGCTTGCTTTGCACCAAATCGTCATTAACCTTTTACACCATTGTCATCTTGCCCACGCGCGGGCCGCGCCTTTCCGGAGCCGATCGTGCAACCCCATTCGACCGACCACCCCAGTATCGGGCAGATCTCATTCTATACCCTCGCCGTTCTGGTGCTCGCCGACGTGGTACTCATCGCGATCTACGCGGCGAGCGTGATGGGCGATCACCTCTTCGGCCTGCCGATGACGAACGTCGCCGATCTGAACCAGCGCTACGGCCTGGCCAGCAGCTACAATTACTCGAAATACCTCCTGGCCGGCGTCTTCCTGCTGGTGCTGGCGATCGTCCACCGCCGGTCGGGATACGGGTGGCTGGCGGGCCTGTCGGTGTTCTTCCTCGCCGACGACGTACTCGAGGCGCATGACAAGCTGGGCGTGCTGGTCGGGCGCGGGCTCGATTTCGGTCCGCTGGCCGCGATGCATCCCCAGGACCGGGGCGAACCGCTGATCTATGCCGGGATGCTGGCGATCACGGTGGCGTTCCTCGTGGTCGCGCGGCGCAGCCTGTGCGGGGCCCACCGGGGCATCTGGCTGAAATTCACCCTCGCCGTGGCCGGGCTGGCCTTCTTCGGCGCCGGGGTCGACGTGCTGCACGGGATGGTAAAGGCCGCGCTCGGGGACGGAGCGGTGGCCGGTTTCGTCGACACCCTGTTCATCGCCCTCGAGGATGGCGGCGAGGGCGTGATGGCGAGCGTCATGGTCTGGGTGGCGATCGAAGGGCTGCTCAACGCCGTGCGGACGGGCGAGACGGCCCTCGCGGCGCCGGTCAAGGCGTGGCTGCAGGGCGGCCAGGCCGCCACGGGCGCCCGAGGCTAGGCCGCCTCCTCGGCCTGGCGGTTCCACAGCCGGGCATAGCGGCCGCCCTGCGACAGGAGGGACGCGTGGGAGCCGCGCTCGACGATGCGGCCCTCCTCCAGCACCGCGATCTCGTCGGCCTCGACCACCGTGGAGAGGCGGTGGGCGATGACCAGGACGGTTCGCCCCCGCCCCATGGCGCGCAGCTGCGCCTGGATGCCCATCTCGGTCTCGGTGTCGAGGGCCGAGGTCGCCTCGTCCAGGAGCAGGATCGGCGGGTCCTTCAGGAGCGTGCGGGCGATGCCGACGCGCTGCTTCTCTCCGCCCGACAGCTTCAGGCCGCGTTCGCCGACCTGGGTGTCGTAGCCCAGCGGCAACCCGGCGACGAAATCGTGGATGCGCGCGGCCCGCGCCGCCGCCTCCACCTCGGCGCGCGACGCGTCGGGCCGCCCGTAGGCGATGTTGTAGAAGATCGTGTCGTTGAAGAGCACCGTGTCCTGCGGCACCACCCCGATCGCGGCATGCAGGCTGTCCTGCGTCACCTCGCGCATGTCCTGGCCGTCGATCCGGATCGCGCCGCCCGTCACGTCGTAGAAGCGGAAGAGCAGCCGCCCGATGGTCGACTTGCCCGCCCCGGACGGCCCGACCAGCGCCAATGTGCGCCCGGGCCGCACCGTGAAGGACACGCCGGCCAGCACCTCGCGATCGGGATCGTAGCCGAACCGCACCGCGTCGAACCGGATCTCGCCGCCCCGCACCGAAAGCGGCGCGGCGCCGGGGGCGTCCGTCACCTCGGCGGGGTGTTCGAGCAGCCCGAACATCGCCGCCATGTCGACGAGGGCCTGGCGGATCTCTCGGTAGACGGTGCCGAGGAAGTTCAGCGGCACGGTGACCTGCACCATGTAGGCGTTGACCATGACGAAATCGCCGGTGGTCATCTCTCCCGCCGCCACGCCCCTGGCCGCCATCACCATCACCCCCACGAGGCCGGCGGTGACGATGATCGTCTGCCCGGCATTCAGCGCGGCCAGCGAATAGGAGGTCCTGAGCGCGGCCTGGACATATTGTCCCATCGCGCCGTCGTAGCGCGCGGCCTCGCGCCCGGCGGCGCCGAAATACTTCACCGTCTCGAAGTTCAGCAGGCTGTCCACGGATTTCTGCGCCGCGTCCTGATCCTGGCGGATCATCTCGCGCCGGATCTTCACCCGCCATTCCGTCACCGCGAAGGTGAAGGCGATGTAGGCCGCGATCGTGACGCCCACGACCACGAGGTACCACACGTCGAAGGCCACGGCGAGGATCCCCGCCACCAGCACCAGCTCCAGCAGCAGCGGGCCGATCGAGAAGAGCAGGAAGCGCAGCAGGAACTCCACCCCCTTCACGCCCCGTTCCATGATGCGCTGGAGCGAGCCGGTCCGGCGCTGGATGTGATAGCGCAGCGAGAGCGCGTGGATGTGGCGGAACGTCTGCAGCGCCAGGGCGCGCAGCGCCCGCTGGCCGACCCGGGCGAAGACCACGTCGCGCAATTGCTGGAAGCCCGTCGTCATCGCCCGCGACACGCCGTAGGCCACGGTCAGCCCCACCGCGCCCGCGCCCAGCGCCCAGGCCGGGTCCGTCCCCTCGCCGGCGAGCGTGTCGACGGCGACCTTGTAGAAGACCGGCGTGGTCACCGCGATGACCTTGGCCAGGAGCAGCATGGCGAGCGACAGGACCACGCGGCGCTTCACCCACGGCTCTCCGACGGGCCACAGATAGGGCAGCACGCGCAGGACCACGCCGGCGGCGCCGGCCTCGGTCTCGGCGGGGGCTGGCTCGGGGGCTGGCGCGCGCGATCTCATGACGTCACGATCTAGCGGCACGGGATCGGCTTTGCCAGCCGGCCCCTTGTCGCCCCGCGGGGCCGGGCGTAGCAGGGCCGCGCATGTCCCCGAAGGTCGGCCCCATGAGCGATATCCGGTCCATCTGCGTCTATTGCGGCTCCCGCGACGGGGCCGATCCGGCGGTGCCCGCGACGGCCGAGGCGCTCGGCCGCGCGATCGCCGGCGCGGGCTGGCGGCTGGTCTACGGGGCGGGCGATGTCGGCCTGATGGGCCGCGTCGCGCGCGCCGCGCAGGGCGCCGGCGGCGCGGCGCTGGGGGTGATCCCCGAGCACCTCGTCCTGCGGGAGGCGCGCGCCCGCGACCTGTCGCGCGCCGTCGTCACCGAGACCATGCACGAGCGCAAGAAGGTCATGTTCATGAACGCCGACGCGGTGGTGGTGCTGCCGGGCGGCGCGGGCACGCTCGACGAGTTCTTCGAGGTGCTGACCTGGCGCCAGCTCGGCCTGCACGACAAGCCGATCGTGGTGGTGGACGCGAACGGCTACTGGGCGCCGCTGCGCGCGCTGGTGGAGCGCGTCGTGGACGGCGGCTTCGCCGACCGGAGTCTCGCCGGCCTCGTCACGTGGGTTCCCGATGCGGAGGGGGCGATGACGGCGCTGCGCGAGCGGCTTTCCGCCTGACGCTCCGGCGCGCCAGCGCCTCGCCCGAGAAGAGCGCGAGCGCGGTCCAGGTCAGCGCGAAGGCGATCGCGTGCCAGGGCGTGAACGCCTCGCCGAAGAAGATCGTCGCGCAGAGGAATTGCAGCGTCGGGTTGAGGTATCCGATCAGACCCACGCTGGCCATCGACAGCCGCCGCGAGGCCATCGAGAAGAGCATCAGCGGCACGCCCGTCAGCGGCCCCGTCAGGACCAGGAGCAGCGCCGTGCCGCCGTGGAACGCGCCGACCCCCGGCACCGCGAGCCACAGCCACGCGATCGCCACGGGCGACAGGATCAGCACCTCGGCGGTGACGCTGGTCATGGCGCCGAGGGCGATCGCCTTCTTCGCCGCGCCGTAGAGGCCGAAGGTGACCGCGAGGGCGAGGCTGATCCACGGCCAGACCCCGATCCCGAGGATCAGCACCGCGACCGCCACGCCGGCCAGCGCGATGGCCACCTTCTGGCCCCGGCTCGGGCGCTCGCCGTAGAGCAGCGCGCCGAAGCCCACCGACACGAGCGGGAAGATGTAGTAGCCGAGGCTCGACTGCACGACATGACCGGTATGGACGGCCGAGATGAAGATGAGCCAGTTGAGCCCGATCACCACCGCCGCCCCCGCGATCAGCGCCGCGAGCCGCGGCCGGCGCAGCTCGGACAGGGCGCCCAGCCGGCCGCGCGACCACAGGATCGCCACGAAGAAGACCGCCGACCAGAGGGTGCGGTGGGCCAGCACCTCGGGCGGGGGAACGTCGGCCAGGAACTTGTAGTAGATCGCCGACAGGCCCCAGATCGCGCAGGCGGCGATCATGGCGAGGATGCCGATGGCGGCCTCGGGCAAGGCGGGCCGCGCCGCGGCGCCGGTGGTTCCGCGTCGTCCCATCGTATCGCTCCCTGCCTTGACGCCCGCCCGGCGCATCCCCCATCTAGGGCCGTCGCCGGGCCGCCACCACCCGCGGCGTCGGAGAAAGGGGACCGCGACCATGCTGCTTCTGATCGACAATTACGACAGCTTCACGTGGAATCTCGTCCATTACGTCGGCGAGCTCGGCGCCGAGGTCGAGGTGGTCCGCAACGACGCCCTCACCGTGGAGGAGGCGCTGGACAGGCGCCCCTCGGCGATCCTGCTGTCGCCGGGGCCCTGCGACCCCGACCGCGCCGGGATCTGCCTGCCGCTCGTCGCGGCGGCGGCGGCGGCGCGGGTGCCGCTCCTCGGCGTCTGCCTTGGCCACCAGGCGATCGGGCAGGCCTTCGGCGGGCGCGTCCTGCGCCATTCCGAGATCGTCCACGGCAAGCCGGGGATCGTGCACCACGACGGGGCGAGCGTGTTCGCCGGTCTGCCCTCGCCGCTGTCGGCCACGCGCTATCACAGCCTAGTGGTGGAGCGGGCGAGCCTGCCCGCCGAGCTGGAGGTGACCGCGGCGCTGGAGGACGGGACGATCATGGGGCTCGCCCATCGCGAGCTGCCGATCCACGGCGTCCAGTTCCACCCCGAATCGATCCGCTCGGAGCACGGTCACGCGATGCTGAAGACCTTCCTCGAGATGGGGTTGGCCCCGGCATGAGCACGGACCTGAAACCGCTGATCGCGGCCGCCGTGGACCGGCCCCTGACCGAGGACGAGGCGCGCACCGCCTTCGACCTGCTGTTCGACGGACAGGCGACGCCCAGCCAGATCGGCGGGTTCCTGATGACGTTGCGGGTCCGTGGCGAATCGGTCGCCGAATATTCCGCCGCCGCGGCCGCCATGCGCGCCCGCGCCCGCCGCGTCCGGGCGCCCGCGGGCGCCATCGACATCGTCGGCACCGGCGGCGACGGCAAGGGGACGCTCAACATCTCCACCGCGGCGGCCTTCGTGGTGGCGGGCGCGGGCGTGCCGGTGGCCAAGCACGGCAACCGCAACCTCAGCTCGAAATCCGGTGCCGCCGACCTCATCGCGAGCCTGGGGATCGAGACGATGGTCGGCCCCGAGGCGGTCGAGCGCGCGCTGGCCGAGGTCGGGATCGGCTTCATGATGGCGCCGATGCACCATCCCGCCGTCGCCAATGTCATGCCGACGCGGGTCGAGCTGGGCACGCGGACGATCTTCAACATCCTCGGGCCGCTGACCAACCCCGCGGGCGTCACGCGGCAGCTGACCGGCGCCTTCTCGGCCGCGGTGCTGGCGCCCATGGCCGAGACCCTGGGGCGGCTCGGCTCCGACCGGGCCTGGCTGGTCCATGGCGGCGACGGCAGCGACGAGCTGTCGATCTCGGATCCCAGCACGGTCGCGGTGCTGGAGGACGGGCACGTCACCCTGCGCGAGGTCGCCCCCGAGGATGCGGGCCTCCCCCGCCATCCGTTCGAGGCCATCGTCGGCGGCAGCCCCGAGGCCAACGGGCGCGCGTTCCGCGCCCTTCTGGACGGGGTGCCGTCGGCCTATCGCGACGCGGTGCTGCTCAATTCCGCCGCGGCCCTGGTGGTGGCGGGCCGGGCGGCAACCTTGCCCGAGGGCGTGGCGCTGGCCGCCGAGAGCATCGACAGCGGCGCGGCGCGGGCCCGGGTCGCGGGGCTCGCCCGCCTCCAGCCGCGCGCCGAGACCGGCTGACAAGCGGGGCCGCGCGTCAGCGGCGCGCGTCGATGGCGTGGATCGCGGCCGCCACCGCGGCGTCGATGGCAAGCTCCGTCGTGTCGATGATGACGGCGTCCGGAGCCGGGCGCAGGGGGGCGTCGCTCCGGCCTGTGTCGCGCTCGTCGCGCGCCTTCACGTCGGCCAAGACCGCGTCATAGGTGGTGCCGTCCGACAGTTCCGCGTGGCGCCGCCGCGCGCGCTCCCCGGCCGAGGCGGTGACGAAGAGCTTCACCTCCGCCTCGGGGCAGATCACGGTGCCGATGTCGCGGCCATCGAGCACCGCACCGGGGTCGAGCCGCGCGAACTGCCTCTGGAAGGCCAGGAGCGCGGCGCGCACCTCGGCGATCGCGGCGACGCGGCTGGCCGCCTCGGCGACGGCGGCGCTCCGCAATCCCGCCCGGTCGAGATCGCCGGGCACCACGGCGCGCGCCGCCGCGACGGGGTCCTGCCCCTCGATCACGCGTTGCCCCGTCACGCGGTAGAGCAGCCCGGTATCGAGGTACCGGAACCCGTAATGGCGCGCCACCGCGCGCGAGATGGTGCCCTTGCCGGCCGCGGCGGGCCCGTCGATGGCGACGGTGAAGGGCATCAGCCGCCCTGCGTGCCCGGCATCGGATCGTCGCCGGGGGCCTGCGGCAGGCCGTCGGTGATCTCGTAGTAATCCCCCTTGTCGGCGCAATAGATGTGGCCGGCCATCGACAGCCCGGTGGGCGCGTCGAGCGTGCCGGCATGGATCGACATCCGCGCGCCGCCATCGTCCCAGAAGAGGTTCGACCCGCAGACGGGGCAGAACCCCCGCCGCGCGGTCCGCGAACTCTGGTACCAGCGCACGTCGCCCTCGATCTCGACGCTTTCGCGCGGGGCCGAGGTCGCCGCGACATAATGGCCCGAGATGCGGCGGCATTGCTGGCAATGGCAGGCGACGACCGGGCGGAGCGGTCCGGTCACCCGGTAGCAGACTTCGGCGCAGAGGCATCCGCCGGTAACGGAGAGCGTGCTCGGATCGGCGTCGAAGATATCGCTCAAGGGAGTGGCCTTTCGAACAGGGCGCCGAGCCCCGTCATCAGGGGCTCGAAGATGGGGAAGGACGTAGAGATCGGCGCCGCATCGTCCACCGTCATCGGCCGCCGCGCCGCCATCCCGAGGATCAGGACCGACATCGCGATGCGGTGGTCGAGCCGCGCCGCCGCCGTGGCGCCCCCCGCCACGCCGCCCGGACCCTGCCCGGTGACGCGCCACCAATCCGGCCCCTCGGCGACCGCGACGCCGGCGGCGCGCAGCGCCTCGGCCATGGCGTCGATCCGGTCGCTCTCCTTCACGCGCAGCTCGGCCACGCCGGGCATGTCCGTCTCCCCTTCGGCGAAGGCCGCGACCACCGACAGGATCGGGTATTCGTCGATCATCGAGGCGGCACGATCCGGCGGAACCCGGATGCCCCGCATGTCCGGGGAGAACTTCGCCCGCAGGTCGGCCACCGGCTCGCCGCCCTCCTCGCGCGGGGATTCGTAGGTCAGGTCCGCGCCCATCTCGCGCAGCGTCTCGAAGAGGCCGGCGCGGGTGGGGTTGAGCCCGATATTGGGCACCAGCACGTCCGAGCCCTCGACGATCAGGGCGGCGCAGACCGGGAACGCGGCCGAGGAGGGATCGCGCGGCACCGCGATCCGCTGCGCGGTCAGTTCCGGCCGCCCCCGCAGGGTGATGACGCGGCCCTCGGCGGTGGTCCGTGCCGACACCTCGGCGCCGAAGCCCTGCAGCATCCGCTCCGAATGGTCGCGCGTGGCCTCGCGTTCGATGACGACGCTCTCGCCCGGGGCGTTGAGCGCGGCCAGCAGGATCGCGGACTTGACCTGCGCCGACGGGACCGGGGTGGCGTAGCGCACCGGAACCGGATCGGCGGCGCCGACCAGCGTCAGGGGCAGACGCCCGCCTGACCGTCCCACCGCCCGCGCGCCGAAGAGCGCCAGCGGATCGGTCACCCGCCCCATCGGCCGGGTCGAGAGAGAGGCGTCGCCGGCGAACGTCGTGGCGAAGCCGTGCGTCGCCACCGCCCCCATCAGGAGCCGCGCCCCGGTGCCCGAATTGCCGCAATCGATGACGCCCGCGGGTTCGCGGAAGCCGCCCACGCCCACGCCATGAACCGACCAGCGCCCCGCCCCGTGCCGCACGACATCGGCGCCGAGCGCGCGCATGGCCCGGCCGGTGTCGAGGACATCCTGACCCTCCAGCAACCCGGTGATCCGGGTCTCTCCGACGGCCATCGCCCCGAGGATCAGGGCGCGGTGGCTGATCGACTTGTCGCCCGGCACCTCGGCGGCGCCGCGCAGCGGCCCGGCGCGGCGGGCGGTCAGGGGGGCGGGGACGCCGTGCGCGGACATGGGGTCTGGCTCCGATCGGGGACGGTCGGCGCCGGAGGTGGCACGGCGGCCCCCCTCGCGCAAGGCGCAATCAGAGCGCGGCGAGGATCGGCAGCAGGAGGAACACGAAGGTCGCGAGAAGAACGAAGCCGGGGCGGCGGGGGGTCGGGGATCTCATGGGACGTACTCGGAGCGGTCGGCGGGAAACGATGCCCCGACGCTAGCCGCCCGCCATGGCAATCCGATGAAAAACACGCATGCCGCGTTCGATTCGGCGCCGTTTCGCCCGGAATGCCACGATACGGGCGGAAATCGGCGCCGCCGCCCCGGTTCGCGGCCGCGATGGTCAGGGGACGGGCCGCGCCGGGCCCTCTCCGGTCCGGCGGAAGGTCAGGTAATGCGGCCGACGCCCCTCCCGCAGGGCCTTCTGCTCGTAGCGGGTCGACAGCCAGTCGGCCCAGGGCTCCCGCCAATCCGCGGGTCGGTCGGCGCACCAGTCGAAGCCGGCGCGCGGAACCTCCTGCAGCGCCTGGCGGACATAGTCGGGAATGTCGGTGGCCACCCGCAGGACCGCCCCCGGACGCATCGCCCGGGCCAGCGGACGCAGATGCTCGGGCGTGACGAAGCGGCGGCGGTGGTGGCGCGCCTTGGGCCAGGGGTCGGGATAGAGCAGGAAGGCCCGGTCGAGGGCGGCCGCGGGCAGCACGTCGAAGAGATCGCGCGCGTCGCCGGCATGGACGCGCACGTTCTCGACCCCCGCCGCGCGGATCTTGCCCAGCAGCTGCGCCACCCCGTTCAGGTAGGGCTCGGCCCCGATGAAGCCGATATCGGGGCGCCGCTGCGCCTGATGGACCAGGTGCTCGCCCGCGCCGAAGCCGATCTCCAGCCGCACCGGGCGCCCACCGAACAGGCGGTCGAGGTCCAGCGCGCGGCGTTCGGGATTGACCTCCCGGTCCACGTCTCCCGGCGAAAGACGGTCGAGGTCCTGCTCGACATAGCGGCGCTGGCTGGGCTTCAGCGTATGGCCCTTGCGCCGGCCGTAGAAGTTGCGCCAGGGGGCGCTGGGGACAGTCTCGGTCATGGCCCGGCTCCGTACCGGTCCGCCCATCCACTTGCAACGGCCCGTCGCCCGTCGCCCCGAACGGGGCGCGCGCGCTTCAGCCCCGGCCGCGATAGGGCGGCACGCCCTGATCCGGGATCCAGACGCCGTCGGGCGGCGCCCCGGTCTGCCAGAACACGTCGATCGGAATGCCGCCGCGCGGATACCAGTAGCCCCCGATCCGCAGCCATTTCGGCGCCAGCAGGTCGCGCAGCCGCGCCGCCACGGACATGGTGCAGTCCTCGTGGAAGGCGCCGTGATTGCGGAAGCTCGTCAGGAACAGCTTCAGCGACTTCGATTCCACCAGCCATTCCCCGGGCACGTAATCGATCACCAGGTGGGCGAAATCGGGCTGCCCGGTCATCGGGCACAGCGAGGTGAATTCGGGGCAGGTGAAGCGGACGACGTAATCCGCGTGACCCTCCGGGGCCGGGACCCGCTCCAGTTCCGCCTCGGCGGGCGAGGCGGGCTGTCCCGCCGCCCGGCCCAGTTGCCTCAGACCGCTCGTGTCGATGCCCATGGCGCCTCCGGCCGTTCGGGGCGCGCGGACCCGGGGGCCGGGTCCGTCACCCTTTTTCCAAATACCCCGGGGTGAATTGGCCCCCCGGGGGCCAAGAGGGGCGCGAGCCCCTGCCCGCCCCGATCCCCGTCCGTCCCTCAGACAGCGCGGCGCAGCGCGTCGGCCAGGTCGGTGCGTTCCCAGGAAAAGCCGCCATCGGCGTCGGGGGCGCGGCCGAAATGCCCGTAGGCGGCCGTGCGCTGGTAGATCGGGCGGTTCAGCCCCAGATGCGTGCGGATCCCGCGGGGGGTCAGGTCGATGACGGTGCGGATGGCCTTCTCGATCTCCTCCTCGTGCACCTCGCCGGTGCCGTAGGTGTCGGCATAGATCGACAGCGGCTGCGCCACGCCGATGGCATAGGAGATCTGGATCGTGCAGCGCTTCGCCATGCCGGCCGCGACCACGTTCTTGGCCAGGTACCGCGCCGCGTAGGCGGCCGACCGGTCGACCTTGCTCGGGTCCTTGCCCGAGAAGGCGCCGCCGCCATGGGGGGCCGAGCCGCCATAGGTGTCGACGATGATCTTGCGCCCGGTAAGCCCGGCATCCCCGTCGGGGCCGCCGATGACGAAGACGCCGGTGGGGTTCACCCACCATTCCGTCGCGTCCGTGACCCAGCCGTCGGGCAGCACCTCGCGGATATAGGGCTCGACGATCTCGCGGATGTCGTCGGAGGACTGGCTCTCGTGCTCGTGCTGGGTCGAGAGCACGATGGAGGTCACCTCCACCGGCTTGCCGTCCTCGTAGCGCAGCGAGATCTGGCTCTTGGCATCGGGGCGCAGCGTCGGCTCGGCCCCGGACTTGCGGGCCTCGGCCAGCCGGCGCAGGATCTGGTGGGCGTAATGGATCGGCGCCGGCATCAATTCGGGCGTGTCCTCAACCGCGTAGCCGAACATGATCCCCTGGTCGCCCGCGCCCTCGTCGCGGTCGCCGCCCGCCGTCACCCCCTGGGCGATATGGGCGGACTGGGCGTGGAGCAGGTTCGTCACCTCGCAGGTCTTCCAGTGGAACTTGTCCTGCTCGTAGCCGATGTCGCGGATGCAGTCGCGGGCGATGCCCTCCACCCGGTCCAGATACTCGTCGAGCTTGGTCTTGTCCGACAGGCCGACCTCGCCGCCGATCACCACGCGGTTCGTGGTGGCGAAGGTCTCGCAGGCGACGCGGGCCTCGGGCTCCTGCGAGAGGAAGGCGTCGAGCACCGCGTCCGAGATCCGGTCGCAGACCTTGTCCGGGTGGCCTTCGGAAACGGATTCCGACGTGAAGATGTAGTTCTGGCGCGGCATCGGGGAGTGCTCCATTGATCTCGGTGAGGCGCACGCCAGGAAGCCGTTGTGCGCTGTCGATGCCGCGACGTATCCGCCGGGGCGCGGGTCTTCAAGTGCCATTGCGCCGCCGCAGGGCCAGGCCCGCCCCCAGGCAGGCCAGGATGGCGAGGGCGGCCGGCCAGTCGCCGCCGCGCGCATAGGGGGTCGCGGCCGCCGCCGGCGGCAGCGCCGCGTCGATCCGGCCGGCGACGCCCAGCGGCAGGCTGTCCACCACGCCGCCGCGCGCGTCGATCACCGCCGAGATGCCGGTATTGGCGGCCCGCACCATCGGCACACCCTGTTCGATCGCCCGCATCCGGGCCTGCGCGAGATGCTGCTGCGGACCGGCGAAGGTGCCGAACCACGCGTCGTTGGTGATCTGGAGCAGCCATGCCGGCCGCTCGGGGGCGCCCACCTCCTCGGGGAAGATCGCCTCGTAGCAGATGAGCGGAAGGGCCCGGCCGAACCGTCCCAGATCGACGAGGCGCGGCCCGGGCCCGGCGGAATAGCCGAACCCCTCCCCGGCGGCCAGCCCGTAGATCCCCAGCCGCGCGGCCAGGTCGCCGAGGGGCACGTATTCGCCGAAGGGAACCAGGTGGTGCTTGTCGTAGCTGGCCGCGATCCGCCCGTCCGGCCCGGTGACGAAGAGCGTGTTGTAGAACCGCGCTCCCGCCACCCGCTGCGCGCCGAAGGCCACCCGCGCCCCGGCCGCCGCCCGGGCGATCCGGTCGAGCGCCGGGTGGCCCGGCTCGATCCCGTAGGGCACCGAGGTCTCGGGCCAGATCACCAGTTCCGGATCGCCGGGCGCGGCGGTCAGATCAAGCGCCCGGTCGAAGAACGCCTCTGCCCGGCCGGGCTGCCATTTCTCGTCCTGGGGGGCGTTCGGCTGGACGATCCGCAGCACCGGCGCCTCCGGCCCGGGCAACGGCGCCGGGGCGCGCAGCGCCCCCAGCCCCACCGGCAGGAGCCATGCCGCGAGGAGCGCCGCGACGCCCGCCGGGCGCGGCCCCGCCGCCGCCGTCCCGGCGGCGAGCAGGCAGGTCAGGAGCGTCAGGCCGAAGGGCCCGGTCCAGGCGGCGATCTGCGCCCCCGGCCCGTCCGTCCACACATAGCCCAGAAGCGACCACGGGAACCCGGTCAGGACCAGGGCGCGCAGGATCTCGGCCCCGGCCAGCGCGGCGGCGGCGGCGGGCCAGAAGGCCGGCCCGGCCCCGCCCAGTCCCCGCGCCAGACCGAGCGCCCCGGCCCAGAAGAGCGCGAGCCCGCCCGAGAGCAGCACCAGCGCGAAGGGCGCCATCCAGCCGTGCCGCGCCGCATCCACCAGGAACGGCTCCACGATCCAGTGGAGGGTCAGCGCGAAATACGCGGTCCCGGCCCACCAGCCGATCCGCGCGGCGCCGACCGGCCCGCCCGCATCCCGGGCGAGCCACAGCAGCAAGGCGAGCCCGGCGAGCGCCACGGGCACGGCAGAGACCGGCGCCTGCCCCGCCCCGGCGGCAAGCCCCGCCAGGACGGCCAATGCCCGCCGTCGGCGATCAGTCACCCGCAGGCAAACGCACGCGCAGTCGCTTCAGCCGGCGCGGGTCGGCGTCGACGATCTCGAACTCGGCGCCCGAGGGATGCGGGATCACCTCGCCGCGGGCCGGCACCCGCCCGGTCAGCACCACGACGATGCCGCCCAGGGTGTCGATCTCCTCGTCCTCCTCGGGGGCGGTCAGCGACATCTCCACCGCCTCCTCGAACTGCCCGAGGGGGGTGCGCGCCTGCGCCAGCCAGATGCCCGGCTTCTCCTGCACGAAGAGCTTGTCCTCGTCCTCGTCGTGCTCGTCCTCGATCTGCCCGATCACCTGTTCGATCAGGTCCTCGATCGTCACCAGCCCGTCGACGCCGCCGTATTCGTCGATCACCAGCGCCATGTGGGTGCGCTCGCTCTGCATCCTCTGCAGCAGGACCCCGATGGGCATGGAGGGGGGCGCGTAGATCAGCGGCCGCAGCAAACCCGACAGGTCGAAATCGGAATCCTGGCCGAAGCCGTGCCGCAGCGCCAGGTCCTTGAGGTGGATCATGCCGCGCGGATGGTCGAGCGTGCCGTCATAGACCGGCAGTCGGGTCAGCCCGCTCGAGCGGAAGGTCTCCACCAGGTCGTCGAACGCGATGTCGAGCGGGATCGACACGATCTCGACCGACGGGATGGCCACGTCCTCGACCCGCATCCGCGACAGGTTCAGCAGACCCGGCGAGGTCCTGTGACCGGAGGGCTGGTCGTCGGTGGCTTCGCTCTCCTCGGAATTGGAGAACGCTTCGAAGATCCGCCCGAAAAATCCGCGGTCGGAACTCTCCGGGTCCTCGGTCTCGGACGTCTGGTCCGCCACCGGGCGCGCGTCGTCGCTGGACATGGTGCCTTTCTCTCTGCCGGGCGGTCGGTGCCCTCACCGGATATATGGATCGGGCAGGCCCAACTTGCCAAGTATTTCGACCTCGATCCGCTCCATCAGCACCGCGTCGCCGTCCCGCACGTGGTCGTAGCCCAGCAGGTGGAGCGTCGCGTGGACCAGAAGGTGCGCGACATGGTCGTCGAACGGGATGGCGGCTTCCCTCGCCTCGGCGGCGCAGGTCCCGTAGGCGATGGCGATGTCGCCCAGCTCCTCCCCCGCCTCCGGGAGGACGGGAGCCGCGCCCTCGGCCGAGGCGCCGCGCTCCTGCGCGGGCCAGGACAGCACGTTCGTGGGCGCGGCGCGGCCGCGGAACCCCGCGTTCAGCTCCGCGATCCGCGCGTCGTCGCAGGCCAGGATCGCGACGTCTCCGCCGGCCAGGCCCAGATGGGCGAGCGTGGCGCCCACCGCCCGGACCGCGAGCGATTCGAGCGCCTGTTCCGACCAGTCGGGCGCGCCGACGACGACATCGACCTCGACCGTCACGGGCGGCGTTCAGGCATCGGCTTCGTAGGCCTCGATGATCTTGGCGACGAGCGGGTGGCGCACCACGTCCTTGGACGTGAAGTAGTTGAACGCGATCCGGTCGATCCCCGACAGGAGCCGTTCGGCGTCCGCGAGGCCCGAGACCTGCCCGCGCGGCAGGTCGACCTGGGAGCGGTCCCCGGTCACCACCATGCGGCTGCCCTCGCCCAGGCGGGTCAGGAACATCTTCATCTGCATGGCGGTGGCGTTCTGCGCCTCGTCCAGGACCACGAAGGCATTGGCGAGGGTCCGGCCGCGCATGAAGGCCAGCGGCGCGATCTCGATCCGCTTCTCCTCGCGCAGCTTGGCCTGCATCTTGCCCGGCAGGAAGTCGTTCAGCGCGTCGTAGAGCGGCTGCATGTAGGGATCGACCTTCTCCTCCTGGGTGCCGGGCAGGAAGCCCAGCCGCTCCCCGGCCTCGACCGCGGGGCGGCACAGGATGATGCGGTCGACCTCTCCCTGGATGAACAGGTTCACGCCGACGGCCACGGCGAGGTAGGTCTTGCCGGTCCCCGCCGGGCCGATCCCGAAGGCCAGCTCGTTTGCGTAGAGGGCGCGGACATAGTCGCGCTGGGCGTCGGTGCGCGGCTCGATCAGCTTCTTGCGGGTGCGGATCTCGACCCGGCCGCCCTGGAACAGCTCCATCTGGTCGCCGCCGGCGACGCCGGATCCGTCCGCCGCCCCCATCCGCAACTCGCCGTCGATGTCCCCGGGTTCCACCTCCTTGCCCGATTCGAGCCGGGCATAGAGCGCCTCCAGCACCTCGCGCGCGCGGGCCTGGGCGTCCGCCTCGCCCATGAGCACCAAATGGTTGCCCCGGCGCAGGATCTGCACCTCGAGCTCGCGCTCGATCTGTACCAGATGGCTGTCGCCGATCCCGCAGAGATCGATCAGCAGACGGTTGTCGGGAAAGTCGAGATGGGTTTCGGGCGTCGCGGTCGTCCGCTCCAACGGGGGAAGTGGGCTCGGGGTTTGGGCCAAGCGATGCTCCGTCAAGGATCTGTGCCTGCCCCTATCGTGGGCGTTCCGCCGCGGCGGGACAAGTCCCCTCGCGCATGGGCGGTGAAAAACATCGGCGCCGCCTGCGGCCCTTGACCTTCCAGTTGCTGGAAGGCCGATATGCGGCCTGCGACCCCACCCTGCCCCGAAAGGCGAGTCCATGCCCCCAGTCCAGAACCACGCGGGCGCCGCAGATCCATCGGCCCCTTCCGGGGACGCGGTCCTGCGCGACCCGGTCTGCGGGATGCTGGTGGACCCGGCGGCGGACAAGCCCACCCACACGCACGAGGGGCACGTCTTTCACTTCTGCTCCGAACGCTGCCGGGAGCGGTTCCGCGACGATCCCGAGGCATGGCGCAGCGCGACCGACCCGGTCTGCGGCATGTCGGTCGAGCGGGCGCGGGCCGAGCACATGGCCCGGCACGAGGGGGAGCGGCACTATTTCTGCTCGGCGCGCTGCCAGCAGCGGTTCGAGGCGGACCCCGAGGCCTATCTGGGCGACCGGCCCGCCCCCGAACCGATGCCCGAGGGCACCCAATACACCTGCCCCATGCACCCCGAGATCGTCGAGGACGGCCCCGCCGATTGTCCCAAATGCGGCATGGCGCTGGAGCCGGTGACGCCCTCGGCCGATGCCGGGCCGAATCCCGAACTCGTCGATTTCCGCCGGCGGCTGTGGATCACCGCGCCGCTGGCGCTGGCGGTTTTCGTGCTGGAGATGGGGTCGCATCTGGGCGTCCCGGTGGAGGAATGGATCGGCGAGCGCGCCGTCGCGGCCGTCCAGTTCCTGCTGGCGACGCCGGTTCTGATCGTCACCTGGCCGTTCTTCCGGCGCGGCTGGGCCTCGATCCGGAACCGGGCGCCCAACATGTGGACGCTGATCGCCCTCGGCACCTCGGCCGCCTACCTCTTCAGCCTCGTGTCGCTCTTCGCCCCCGGCGTCTTTCCCCAGGAGCTGCGCGGGGCGGACGGGCAGCCGCCGATCTATTTCGAGGCGGCGGCGGTGATCCTCGTCCTGGTGCTGGTGGGCCAGGTCATGGAACTGGCGGCCCGCGACCGCACCGGCGACGCGATCCGCGCGCTGATGGACCTGGCGCCCAAGACCGCGCGCCGCATCACCGGCGAGGACGAGCGCGACGTCCCCCTGGACGAGATCCGCGCGGGCGACCGGCTGCGGGTGCGACCGGGCGAGAGCGTGCCCGTGGACGGCACGGTGACCGAGGGCCGGTCGTCGGTGGACGAGAGCATGATCACCGGCGAGCCCGTCCCGGCGGAGAAGACCGCGGGCGACGCGGTCACCGGCGGCACGCTCAACAAGACCGGCGGCTTCGTGATGGAGGCGCAGGCGGTGGGCTCGGACACGACGCTGTCGCGGATCGTCGACATGGTCGCCCAGGCGCAGCGCAGCCGCGCGCCGATCCAGGGGCTGGCGGACAAGGTGGCGGGGTATTTCGTGCCGAGTGTGGTGGCGGTGGCGATCCTCGCCTTCCTCGTCTGGATGGCCGCGGGCCCGGCGCCGGCGCTGGGATATGCGGTGGTGGCGGCGGTCAGCGTCCTGATCATCGCCTGCCCCTGTGCGCTGGGGCTGGCGACGCCGATGTCCATCATGGTGGCGACGGGGCGCGGCGCGCAGACCGGGGTCCTGGTGCGCGACGCCGAGGCGCTCGAACGCTTCGCGAAGGTCGACGTGCTGGTGGTCGACAAGACCGGGACCCTGACCGAGGGGCGTCCCGTCCTGACCGACGCGATCCCCGCCGGGGACATGGACCGCGAGCGCCTCCTGTCGCTGGCCGCGGCGCTGGAGCGGGGGTCCGAGCATCCCCTGGCCGAGGCGATCGTGACCGGCGCCGAGGACGCCCCCCGGCTGGAGGCGACCGGGTTCGAGGCGGTGACGGGCCAGGGCGTCCGCGGCACCGTCGACGGCCTGCGCGTGGCGCTCGGCAACCGCGCGATGATGGAGGCCGAGGGCGTCGATCCCGGCGCGCTCGACGGCACGGCGGAGCGTCTGCAGGGCGAGGGAAAGACCGCCATGTTCGTCGCGGTGGAGGGCGCCGCCGCGGGGCTGGTCGCCGTGGCCGACCGGGTGAAGGAGACGACGCCGGAGGCGGTCGATGCGCTGCGCGCCGCGGGGCTGCGGGTGGTGATGGCCACCGGCGACAGCGCGCGCACGGCGCAGGCCGTCGCCCGCGAGCTCGGCATCAACGAGGTGCGGGCGGGCGTCAGCCCCCAGGACAAGGGCGATCTGGTGGCGGAATTCCAGCGCGCGGGCCTGAAGGTGGCGATGGCCGGCGACGGCGTGAACGACGCCCCCGCGCTCGCCGCCGCGGATGTGGGCATCGCCATGGGCACCGGCGCCGATGTCGCGGTGGAAAGCGCGGGCATCACGCTGGTGAAGGGCGACCTGACCGGCATCGTTCGGGCCCGCCGCCTGTCGCGCGCGACGATGCGCAACATCCGCCAGAACCTCGCCTTCGCCTTCGGGTACAACCTGCTCGGGGTGCCGGTCGCGGCGGGGATTCTCTATCCTTTCTTCGGGATGCTGCTGTCGCCGATGATCGCCGCCCTGGCGATGAGCCTGTCCTCGGTCTCGGTCATCGCCAATTCGCTGCGCCTGCGGGGCGCGCGGATCTGAGGCGACCGCGGCACCGCGCGCCCGTGGCGCGGTGGCCCCTGATCGCGGGTAAGGTCGGCCACCACCTCGCCACCGCGGGCGGCCGTCGCCCCGGCGCGGCGCGGGCCCGCCGGCAGGTCCCGCCGAGGAAGCCGATCGCCCCCCGCCGATGACGCCGGCGATCCAGAACCCCGCGGTCTTGACCGCCAATCGCCGGCGCCCGGCCCCCTCGGAACCCATCCCGAAAGGCGCGCGGGACGCGCCTGGTCCCTGCGCCATCCCGGCGGCGTCGGACTCTCCGTCCATGGGCGTTTGGCACCGATGATCCACACCTCGTGTCGGCGGCCCGCCCCGGAACGCCCTGGCCGGGCGCGGCGGACGGATCACTCCGCACGCGCCGCCAACGAAGAGGATGGCGGCGCCGCCGTCGGGGGTCAGCCAAGCGTCCTGAAGAGATCAGAGGGCGAGCTGGCCGAGGCCGACGCCCGCGCCAGTCGCGCCGATTGGCCTGCCCCTTCCGGGTGGCGGTCCTCGAAGCGCGATGCCTCTGGCCCGCCCCCAGCGAAGCGGTCCTCCGTGAATTGGGCCTTCGAGCCGGATGGAGGACGCAGGCATGGGACAGGTCGTTGCCGGGCCCGGGATCGATATCCCGGCGAAGCGCACGAGCCGGAGGGGGCCGTCGCGAGGCTTCGGCAGGTCGGCGTGCCGGTGTCGCGTTGCCGGTCGGTGGCCGGTGCGGTCCATCGGGGACGAGGCCTGAGCGCGCCCTCAATCCGATCGCCATGCCGAACCAGTTCACCTGCTACCGGTGG
>CANKVU010000011.1 GCA_947487205.1 uncultured Paracoccaceae bacterium
GCGGGTTTGCTCATGCCCGTCAGCTACCACGCTGGATTCACGAGATGAATCCTTCACGTGCTTTGTGCAACAAGGCCTGTCGCCAATGCCGTGGCGATGACCTGCTCCGGCGAACGGCCCTCGGTTTCTGGGGTCAGGCTGAGCTGCGTCATGTCGATCGTCCTTGCTCCGGAACGCCACGGTTCTGCGGGTTTCCGAGCGAAAGATTTCTTAAGATGACCCGGCGAAATCCGTCGAATGCACCGGATCGCGCGCCTACAAGAAGAAAGATAAGAACGATCAGGCCTGGGTCAGCGAAAGAACGGCGCGATCGTTCGGCGCCTCGTCGGCTACGGGAGGCTGGAGGGCGTCGAGGCCCTGAGAGGCCTGAACCGTCTCCATGCCGCCGCCCGGTTGCAGGTGAATCTCTGCCACCCCTCGTTCAAGCTGAAATCGAAGCACCGGGTGGGGGCGAAGGTCCGCAAGATCTGGGCCAGGCCGCGGACACCGGCGGCCCGGCTTCTCGGCCGGACCGATCTCGATCCAGCGGTGCGGGAGAAGGTAACCGGAATGAGCGCCACTGCCGACCTGAACTGCCCCCGTCCTTTCAAACTTTCCGTCGGGGTGGGAGGATCGGCACGATCTAGAAAAACAGGATCCAGAGTACGATCAGGACCCCCGCGATGGTCGCGGCGGCCCAGACGATGGGCCAGAAACGGCCCTCCTCGCGCTGCACGGAGACCGATTTTGTCGGCGCTGGCGTCGATTCCGAGGTGCCGTGGGTGGTCTCTTCCCTGGCCTTCAACGAGGGGTTCAGACCGTCCTTTGCGTCCCGGTTCTCAAGGTTTTCGCTCATCGTTGCCTCCCGGATGGGCGGCCGGATCGGCCGCGGCGATACGCCAGCGCACCATCCGGTCGAGGCAGGCCATGCCCGGATCGTCACTGTCGCGCAGTCTTGACATCAGCCCGGCCCACTCTTCCTCCGACGCAGACCGGGAGAACTCCGCGACCGCGCCTCTCGCCACACCCTCGGGTGTTGTCCCGTCGCGTCGGGCGGTGTGGGCCACGGATCGGGAAAGGGCGGGATCGGCGGCCTCCAGCCAGGCGGCGAAGGCACCCGATCGATCCCGCGCGGCGGCCAGGATATCGCCCAGCATCATCGCCATCACAGCGCCGCCGCGTCGGGGGCGGGCTCGACCACGATGCCCTCGATCTGCGCATCCTTTGCCAAGTCGGCGACGTAGCGCATGGCGGCCACGGTCCAGCCGCGGGCCGCCAGCATCTCGGCGATCTTGGCCTGCACAACCTCGAAGGGAAGGATTTCTCCCTCGATCCGGCGGTGCAGCCGCAGGACGTGCCAGCCATGCTCTGAGCGAACGGGGTTGCGGTGCGTCGTTCCCGGTTCGAGTCTCTCGACCGCTTCCCAGACCTCGCGCACCAGTTCGCCGCGGCGGATCTGGCCCAGCGAGCCGTCCTGCGCAGCCGAGGGGCAGCCCGACAGCTCGCGCGCCGCGGCGGCGAAGGCGGCCGGATCCTCGCCCACCTCCTTGATCAGGGCGCGAGCCTGGAGTCCGGCATTGCGCCAGGCATCTTCGCCCCCGCCCTCCGGCTCGATCAGGATGTGGGAGACCTCGAACAGGTCGGCGGTGCGGAACCGCTCGCGCCGAGCCTCGTAATAGCGGCGGCATTCGTCCTCGCCCGGCTCGCCGGGATCGAGCGCGATGTCCAGAAGCGCGGCGATCGTGGCGTCGGTATCCGTTTCCACGCGACCGGCCTCGTCCGGCTCGCACGCGGCTTCGATGTTTTGGCGCCGTGCCTCCTGCAGGAGCAGTTCGCGGACCGCGAGGGCCCGGGCTGCCTCGGTCCAGGCAGCCTCTGGGCTCGAGGCGGGGTGATGCTGGATCTCCTGCGCGATGGCTTCGGGCGGGATCTCGACCCCGTTGACGCTGACGTCCGAGAAGGTGGGCGGCGCCGGGGCCGAAGGCGCCGCGCCGCCGCAACCGCGCGCCTGGCAGGCGCTCGGCATCTCCGGTGTGTCGCGCGTCTCGGGGCGCAGGCGGGGGATCTCGAGATTCTGCGTCATGTGCCGGCCTGTCCCGTCTCGGATTTCTGCCGCGCGACCGTGGTGGTGTCGCCGTAATTCGGCGAGGCCGCGTAGATGCCGTCGGTGCGCTTCTTCGAGGAAAGCGTGCGGACGATCTGGTAGCCCGGCCGCATCAGGAACCACACCGGCGCGGACCAGATATGCACCAGCCGGGTGAAGGGCGTGATCAGGAACAGCGTCAGCCCGAGGATGATGTGCAGCTTGTAGATCAGCGCCACCTCGGATAGCAGGCTCGGCGCCTCTGGGTCGAAGGTGACGATGGCGTTCGCCCAGCCCATGAACCGGACCATCTCCTCGCCGTCGAGATGCTGCATCGTCCAGTAGGTCGTCGCCACGCCCAGCACCAGCTGCAGCCAGATCAGCACCAGGACGGCGATGTCGCCGATCGACGAGGTCTGCCGCACCCGCGGCTCGAACAGGCGACGATGGAGCAGCATCGAGGCCCCCACCAGCGCCGCGATCCCGGCGATGCCGCCGACGATCAGCGCGCCCAGCTGCTTGACCCCGTGGCCGATCCCGGCGGCGTCGAACACGTTGATCGGTGTCAGCAAGCCGACGAAATGGCCCACGA
Source organism: uncultured Paracoccaceae bacterium (assembly GCA_947487205.1). Lineage (GTDB taxonomy): Bacteria > Pseudomonadota > Alphaproteobacteria > Rhodobacterales > Rhodobacteraceae > Palleronia. The sequence continues at coordinate 2,655 of CANKVU010000011.1, forward strand.
ACAGCACCAGCACGCCCAGATGGAACAGGTTGGACCCCCAGATCATCTGCTTGCGGCGCAGGAACTGGCTGGATTGCGAGCGCCAGGAATACTGGTCGGCGTCGAAACGCAGGATCGAGCCGACGATCAGCACCGTAACCGCGAGGTACGGATACCACCCGAATGCAAGTTGATTGATGAAGTCGTTCATCACGCCCCTCCGCTTCTGCGTGCCGCGACCATGGCCTTGCCGGCCGCCCTGAGCTTGGCGGTCATGCCCGTCGGGCCGCCCATGTCATGCTGGGTGAAGGTGACGGGCGCCTCCTCCCACTCCGCGTCGATCCGCGCCGGGTCTTCGGAGGGCGCGTTCTCTTGCAATTCCGCAAGCGCTTCCCTGTCGAGCCGGACGCCACCCAGAACGACCAGCGCGGCAAGCACCCCGGCATAGCCCGAACCGCGCTCTCGCAGCCTCTCCTCCAGCGCGGCGAAGACGTGGCCGGGCTCGGCCAGGGTCTCGCGCGCCTCGTTTGGCGGCAGGCAGGAGGCATATTCGACGAAGACGGGGATGAAGTCGGGCAGCTCGCCGCTGTCGAGCAAGCAGCCGGCGTTCATGTATTGCCCGGCCAGGTCGATCATCGCCTGGCCACGCTCGCGGCTCTCGCCGTGGACATGCTCGAACAGGTGCAGCGACAGCGCCCGCGACCGGTCGAACAACTCGCTGTAGGCGGCCTGAAGGTCGAGCAGGTCGTCGCGTTCCAGCGCCGCGATGAGCGGCTCCAGCGACCGGAGGGAGGCCCGCGGCAGGACCCCCTCCGCGGCCAGCGTGTCTCGGATCTCGCCGGCATGGGCCTGCAGCTCGGCCGAGGGATAGCCCAGCAGCAGGGCCAGGGCGCGCAGGGTCAGTCTCATGTGGGCACGTCCATGTAGGGCTTCTTGGGAGTGCTCTTGGCGCCGCCGAACAGGTTGGTGCGGCTCTTGCCGCCGGTCCCCTCGTGCAGTCCGAACCCGGCCGAACCGCGCAACACATAGGCGTCCTCGTCCAGCTCCCGGTGGGCGGTGGGGATCACGTAGCGGTCCTCATAGGCCGCGAGTGCCATGATCTTGTACATCTCCTCGATGGTCGCGGAATCGAGCCCGACCCGCTCGGGGATCTTCTCGTCGATCCGGCCCTCCACGCTCTTGGCGCGCATGTAGGAGCGCATCGCCAGCATCCGCTCCAGCGCGGTCGCCACCGGCGCCTCGTCTCCCGCGGTCAGCAGGTTCGCCAGGTAACGCAGCGGGATCCTGAGCGAGCGCACATCCGGCATCCCGTCGAGCGCGCTGATCTTGCCCGCCTCGTGGGCGGACTGGATCGGCGACAGCGGCGGCACGTACCAGACCATCGGCAGGGTGCGGTATTCGGGGTGGAGCGGGAAGGCGACCTTCCACTCAATTGCCATCTTGTAGATGGGTGAGCGGCGCGCCGCCTCCAGCCACTGGTCGGGGATGCCCTCGGCGCGGGCGGCGGCCTGCACCTCCGGGTCGTGCGGGTCGAGGAACACGTCGAGCTGGGCGGGATAGAGATCCTTCTCGTTCTCCACCGAGGCCGCGGCCTCGATCCGGTCGGCGTCGTAGAGGATCACGCCGAGATAGCGGATCCGGCCCACGCAGGTCTCGGAACAGACGGTGGGCTGGCCGGTCTCGATCCGGGGATAGCAGAAGATGCACTTCTCCGACTTCCCCGTGGACCAGTTGTAGTAGATCTTCTTGTAGGGACAGCCCGAGACGCACATCCGCCAGCCGCGGCACTTCTCCTGGTCGATCAGCACGATGCCGTCCTCGGCCCGCTTGTAGATCGCCCCCGAGGGGCAGGAGGCGAGGCAGGTCGGGTTCAGGCAGTGCTCGCACAGCCGGGGCAGATACATCATGAAGGTCTTCTCGAACTCGCCGTAGATCTCCTTCTCGATGCCCTCGAAGTTGCTGTCCTGGCCCCGGTTGGCGAATTCGCCGCCCAGCATGTCTTCCCAGTTGCCGGACCACTCGATCTTCTCCATGACCTCCCCGGTCAGGAGCGAGCGCGGCTTGGCCGCCGGCTGCGCCTGCAGCTCGGGCGCCTTCTGCAGCCACTCGTATTCGAACGTGTAGGGTTCGTAGAAGTCGTCGATCTCGGGCAGGTGCGGGTTGGCGAAGATCTTCGACAGGATGCGCCACTTCGATCCCTGGCGGGGGACGATCTTGCCGTTCTTCTTGCGGGTCCAGCCACCCTGCCAGCGCTTCTGGTTCTCCCAGTCCTTGGGATAGCCGATGCCGGGCTTGGTCTCGACGTTGTTGAACCAGACGTATTCGACGCCCTCGCGGTTGGTCCACACGTTCTTGCAGGTGACCGAGCAGGTGTGACAGCCGATGCATTTGTCGAGGTTCAGGACCATCGCGACCTGTGCGCGTACCTTCATTCGGCGGCCTCCTTCTCGCTGTCGATCTCTCCGCCGGCCGGTTCATCGTCTTCGGTAGACTTGTCGAACCAGTTGATCTGACTCATCTTTCTGAGGATGATATACTCGTCGCGGTTGGCGCCGACGGTGCCGTAATAGTTGAAGCCGTATGCCAGTTGGGCATAGCCGCCGATCATGTGGGTGGGCTTCATGTTGATCCGCGTGACCGAGTTGTGGATGCCGCCGCGCTGGCCGGTGATCTCGGATCCGACCGTGTTCACCAGCTTCTCCTGGGCGTGGTACATGAGGCACGATCCCGGCATGATCCGCTGGCTGACGATGGCCCGCGCGGTGAGCGCCCCGTTGACGTTGAAGACCTCGATCCAGTCGTTGTCGACGATCCCCGCCGCCTTCGCGTCATCCTCGCTGATCCAGACCGCGGGCCCGCCGCGGTTCAGGCTCAGCATGATCAGGTTCTCGGTATAGGTCGAGTGGATGCCCCATTTCTGGTGCGGCGTCAGGAAGTTGAGCATGATCTCGGTATTGCCGTTCGACAGCTTGCCGGCGGCGGCGGCGACCGAGCGGGTGTCGATCGGTGGCCGCCAGGTCACCATCGCCTCTCCGAAGGCGCGCATCCAGTGGTGATCCTGGTAGAGCTGTTGGCGCCCCGTCAGCGTGCGCCAGGGGATCAGTTCGTGGACGTTGGTGTATCCCGCGTTGTAGCAGACATGCTCGCTTTCGAGCCCCGACCAGGTGGGCGAGGAGATGATCTTGCGCGGCTGGCTGATCACGTCGCGGAATCGGATCTTCTCCTCCTCCTTGCCCTCGGCCAGGTGCCCGTGGTCGCGACCGGTGATCTTCGACAAGGACGCCCAGGCCTTCAGCGCCACCTCGCCGTTGGTCTCCGGCGCCAGCGTCAGGATCGTCTCGCACGCGTCGATATCGGTGTCGATCTTGGGCCGTCCGGCGGAGGAGCCGGCGGGGACCGTTCCGTTCAGCCGGCTCAGCAGTTCCACGTCGGCGTCCGCGTTCCACGAGATGCCCTTGCCGCCGTTGCCGTGTTTTTCCAGCGCCGGGCCGAGCGAGGTGAACCGCGCGAAGGTCTCGGGATAGTTCCGTTCCACCAGCGCGACGGCGGGCATGGTCTTGCCCGGCACCGGCTCGCATTCGCCGCGCGCCCAGTCCTTCGGCTCGTAGGGTTGGGCCAGCTCGCCCGGCGTGTCGTGCTGTATCGGGGTCAGTACCACGTCGTGCTCGACGCCGAGCACCTCGGGGCAGATCTCCGAGAACTTGGCCGCCAGGCCACGGAAGATCGCCCAGTCGCTGCGCGCTTCCCAGGCCGGGTCCACCGCCGCGGTCAGCGGGTGGATGAACGGGTGCATGTCGGAAGTGTTGAGGTCGTGCTTCTCGTACCAGGTCGCGGTCGGCAGAACGACATCGGCATAGAGCGAGGTGGTCGACATGCGGAAGTCGATGTTGACCATGAGGTCCAGCTTGCCGACCGGCGCCTCCTCGTGCCAGGCGACCTCCTCGGGGCGGTCGGCGGCGGCGGCCTGCTCGTTGCCCACCACGCCGTGCATCGACCCGATGAAATGCTTGAGGAAGTATTCGTGGCCCTTGCCGGAGGCCCCCAGCACGTTCGAGCGCCAGAAGAACATGTTGCGCGGCCAGTTGCGCGGATTGTCCGGATCGGCGCAGGCCATGGCGAGGTCGCCGTCCTTCAGCCGCCTGGCGATCGTCTCGCCGGGATTGCCGCCGGCCTCCTTCAGCTCGCGCCCGATCTCCAGCGGGTTGGCCTGCAGCTGCGGCGCAGAGGGCAGCCAGCCCATCCGTTCGGCGCGCACGTTGTAATCGATCATCGACCCCGACCAGTCGCCCGGCGGCGCCAGCGGCGACAGGATCTCCGCCGGCTTCAGCGTGTCGTAGCGCCACTGGTCGGTATGGGCGTAGAAGAAGCTGGTGCCGTTCATCTGCCGCGGCGGTCGGCTCCAGTCGAGCGCGAAGGCGAGCGGCAGCCATCCCGTCTGGGGCCGCAGCTTCTCCTGGCCCACGTAATGCGCCCAGCCGCCGCCGGACTGGCCGATACAGCCGCACATCACCAGAAGCTGGATGATGCCGCGATAGGCCATGTCCATGTGGTACCAGTGGTTGAGACCTGCGCCGAGGATTACCATCGACCGGCCGCGCGTCGTCTCGGCGTTCTGGGCGAATTCGCGGGCGACCTGGATGATGGCTTCGCGCGGGGTGCCCGTCACCTTCTCGGCCCAGGCCGGGGTGAAGGGCATGTCGTCGTCGTAGCTCTTGGCGACGTTGCCGCCGCCGAAGCCGCGGTCGAGCCCGTAATTGGCGCAGTAAAGGTCGAAGACCGTGGCGACGCGCATCTTGGCCCCGTCCGCGAGCGTGACCTCGCGAAGCGGTAGGTTTCGCATAAGAACCTTGTCGTGCGCCGTTGTCTTCCAGTCATGCGGCGCGGTGCCGCCGAAATAGGGGAAGGCCACGGGTTCGATGGAATCGTGGTGCTCGGCCAGCGTCATGCGCAGGCGGATGTCGCGGCCCTTGCCGTCCTTCTCTTCGAGGTTCCACTTGCCCTCTTCGCCCCAGCGGAAGCCCGAGGCGCCGAGCGGGGCGACCAGCTCGCCGGTGATCTCGTCGATGCCGACCGCCTTCCAGTCGGGATTGTTGGTCTCGCCGAGGCCCCCCTCCAGGTCTGCCGCCCGCAGCATCCGGTCGGGTACCAGCCGCCCGTCGCGTTCCTGCACGGTGACGAGGAGGGGGAAGTCGGAATATTTCCGCGTGTAGTCGGTGAAATACTCCGACTGCTTGTCGAGGTGGAACTCGCGCAGCGCCACATGGCCGAAGGCCAGCGCCAGCGCCGCGTCGGTCCCCTGCTTGGGGTGCAGCCAGATGTCGGAGAACTTCGCCGCTTCGTTGTAGTCCGGCGCGATCACCGCAGATTTGGCGCCGCGGTAGCGCACCTCGGAGTAGAAATGCGCGTCGGGCGCCCGGGTCATCGGCACGTTGGAGCCCCAAACCAGCAGGAAGCCCGCATTGTACCAGTCGGCACTCTCGGGCACGTCGGTCTGCTCGCCCCATGTCTGCGGCGAGGAGGGCGGCAGGTCGCAGTACCAGTCGTAGAAGGACAGGAGCGTCGAGCCGAGAAGCGACAGGTAGCGCGACCCGGCGGCGTAGGAGATCATCGACATGGCCGGGATCGGCGAGAATCCGGCGATCCGGTCGGGGCCGTATTCCTTCACCGTGTAGGCGTTGGCGGCCGCGATCATCTCGTTGATCTCGTCCCAGCCGACGCGGACGAAGCCGCCACGGCCTCGCCTCGACACCCAGTCCCGCCGCTTGTCGGGATCCTCGGCGATCGACCGCCAGGCCGCCACCGGCGTCATGGTCGCCCGCGCCGCGCGCCAGTGCCGGATCAGCCGCGCCCGGACCAGCGGATACTTGATGCGGGTGCCGGAATAGAGATACCAGCTGTAGCTCGCCCCCCGAGGGCAGCCGCGCGGCTCGTGGTTGGGCAGGTCGGGGCGGGTGCGCGGATAGTCGGTCTGCTGCGTCTCCCAGGTGACGATGCCGCCCTTCACGTAGATTTTCCACGAACACGACCCGGTGCAGTTCACCCCGTGGGTGGAGCGCACGATCTTGTCCGCCGCCCACCGCTTGCGATAGGCATCCTCCCACTTCCGGGACTCGTTGGTGGTGATCCCGTGGCCGTCCGAGAACTTCTCCTGCTCGCGCCGGAAATAGGTCAGCCGATCGACGAAGTGGCTCATTGCGGGCTCCTTCGGGGTAGGGCGCCCGGTTCGGGGCGCGAATGGGGCGTCGCGGTCCGGGCCGCGTCGGGCCGGGGGCGAAGGGCCGGGCGGGCCATCGTTCAGGCGGCCTGCGGCGTCGCGCCGGGCGCGCGCCGCTCGGCGTCATGGAGCAGCCCGCCCGGCCGGGTGTAGAAGGCCCAGGTGATGACGAGGCAGATCACGTAGAAGACCAGGAAGCCCCAGAGCGCGGCCACCGCGCTGCCGGTCATGGCGATCGAGGTGCCGTAGGCCTTGGGGATGAAGAAGGCGCCATAGGCGGCGATGGCACTGGTGAAGGCGATGATGGCCGCGCTCTCGCGCTCGGCCTGGCGTCGCTGATCCTGACCCGACAGGTCCGGCAGCAACCGCGGCACCTCGCGCGCCATGATGATCGGGATCATCTGGAAGGTGGAGGCATTGCCCACGCCGGTCAGGAAGAACAGCAGCATGAAGCAGGCGAAGAAGCCGAGGAACGCGCCCGGCGCGGCCGGATTGCCGAGGAAGAAGATCACCCCGAACACGGTCACGACCATTGCCGCGAAGGTCCAGAAGGTCACCCGCGCGCCACCATACTTGTCGGCCAGCCAGCCCGTGCCCGCCCGGCTCAGCGCCCCGATCAGCGGCCCGAGGAAGACGAATTGCAGTGCGTTGACCTCGGGAAACTGCAGCCGGCTCAAGAGCGGGAAGCCGGCGGAATAGCCGATGAAGCTGCCGAAGGTCCCGGTGTAGAGGACGCACATCAGCCAGTTGTGCTTGCGGGTGAAGATCACCGCCTGCTCGCGGAAGCTGGCGCGGGCGTCGGCGATGTCGTTCATGCCGAGCCAGGCCGCCGCGGTCGCCGCGAGGATGAACGGCACCCAGACGAAGCCGGCGTTCTGCATCCAAAGCCGCTGGCCCTCGTCCGCCGCCTGCGGGGCACCCCCAAGCGCGCCGAAGACGCCCGCCGTGATGACGATGGGCACCAGGAACTGCATCACCGACACGCCCAGGTTGCCCAGCCCCGCATTGAGAGCCAGCGCATTGCCCTTCTCGGCCTTGGGAAAGAAGAAGGCGATATTGGCCATGGAGGAGGCGAAGTTGCCGCCCCCGAAGCCGCAGAGCAGCGCCAGGACGAGGAAGATCAGGTAGGGCGTCTCCGGCGTCTGCACCGCGTAGCCGATGCCGAGCGCGGGAAGCAGGAGCGAGGCCGTCGACAGCGTGGTCCAGAGCCGCCCGCCGAAGATCGGCACCATGAAGCTGTAGAAGATCCTGAGCGTCGCCCCCGACAGGCCCGGAAGCGCGGCGAGCCAGAACAGCTGCGACGAGGTGAAGTCGAACCCGATGGAGGGGAGGCGGGCCACAACGACCGACCACACCATCCAGACCGCGAAGGCGAGGAGGAGCGCCGGGATCGAGATCCAAAGGTTGCGCCGGGCGATGCGCTCGCCCTTCTCCTTCCAGAAGACGGGATCCTCGGGCCGCCAGTCCTCGATCACGCGCGGCATGGCCGTGCGCTCGGGGTGGTGGACCTCCTGCATCTCGGGCAGTTCCGGCAGGCCCTTGAGCGCCGGCCCCTGCGCCTTGCGCTCCATCACCCGGATCGAGACATGCATCCAGGCCAGCGCGATGGCGACGAGGAAGAACAGCAGCACGAAGCAGCTGGTGTAGATGCCGGTGAGGTCGAGAAGCGCGCCGAAGGCGATCGGCAGGACGAAGCCCCCGAGGCCCCCGATCATGCCGACGAGGCCGCCGACCGCGCCGACATTGTTGGGGTAGTAGACGGGGATGTGCTTGAACACGGCCGCCTTGCCGAGGCTCATGAAGAAGCCGAGCGCGAAGAGCACGATGACGAAGGGCCAGAATCCCATCTCGGTGGAGAAGGCGATCGGCCCGCCCACGCCCTGGATCACGTAGTCCGTGGGCGGGTAAGACAGCATGAACAGGAAGACGAGCGAGAAGCCGAAGGTCCAGTACATGACCGTGCGCGCGCCGAACCGGTCCGACAGGTGGCCACCATAGGCGCGGAACAGCGAGGCGGAGAGCGAGAAGCTGGCTGCGGCCATGCCCGCCGCTCGGATGTCGACGCCATAGACCTCGATCAGGTAATGCGGCAGCCACAGCGCCAGCGCCACGAAGGCCCCGAAGACGAAGAAATAGTAGAGCGAGAAGCGCCAGACCTGCAGCTTGCGCAGCGGCGCGAACTGCTCGGCGAGGCCCGGTGGCCGGGCGCCCGAGCGGCGCCGCTCCACCAGTTGCGGGTCGTCCTTCGCCAGAACGAAGAAGGCGACGGCCAGGATTGCCAGCGCCCCGGCCCAGGCATAGGCCACGCCGTGCCAGCCGAAGCCGACCATGACGAAGGGGGCGACGAACTTCGTCACCGCCGCGCCCACATTGCCCGCTCCGAAGATTCCGAGCGCGGTGCCCTGCCGGCCGGCCTCGTACCAGCGCGAGACGTAGGCGACGCCGATGATGAAGGAGCCCCCGGCCAAGCCGACCCCCAGCGCGGCGAGAAGGTACATCGGGTAGCTGTCCGCCAGCGTCAGCGCCCAGGTCGCCAGCGCCGTCAGCAGCATCTGGGCGGTGAACACGATCCGACCGCCGTAGATCTCCGTTATCACGCCCAGAAAAAGGCGGCTGATCGAGCCGGTCAGGATCGGCGTCGCCACCAGCAGGCCGTACTGGAACTCGCTCAGTCCGAGCTCGGCCTTGATGGCGACCCCGATGATGGAAAATATCGTCCAGACCGCGAAACAGGCGGTGAAGGCTATGGTGCTGAAGGCAAGGGCGCGGTTCTGGTCCGGCCTCGAAATGCTGGCTTCCGTAACCAAACCGAATCTCCCTCGGGTTGTCCGCTAGCTGGGCATTGCCTGAATGTGGACACGCGCCCTTGATTCAGATCAAGTATTTTCTGTGAATGTTTTATCGGCTGCGAGATCCGGGCAGTTTCTTGCCCGGATCCGCCGCGATCCGCGCCTCAGGCGGCCATCACTTCTTCCGCGGGACCGAAGTTCTCGTAATGGATGCGATCCGGTGGCACGCCTGCGCCGGCCAGTCCCCGCATGCAGGACGCCATGAACCCCGTGGGGCCGCAGACGAAGTACTCCGCTTCGTGGACAGGCGTATTGTCCCGCAGCCACTCCGGGGTGATGCGGCCGGCGCGGTCGAAATCCCGGCCGCGCAAGTCCGACGCTCGCGGCGCCTCGTAGAAGAGGGTGGCGCGCCTGGACCCGGAGCCGGTAAGGGCCCGGACATGATCCTTCATGGCATGGGTGGACCCGTCGAGCGTCCCGTGGACGAACTGGACCGGTGCGTCCGGGCTGGCCGCCGCCAGCGCCTCGAGCATGGCGACCATCGGTGTCAGTCCGACGCCGCCGCTGAGCAGGACCACCGGTCGCTCCGGCGTCGCGGGCAGAACGAAATCCCCCGCCGGGGGCGCGACCGTCAGCATGTCCCCGGGAACGACCGCGTCATGCAGCCAGCCCGATACGATGCCACCGGGCTCGCGCTTGACCGAGATGCGATAGGTCTCGCCGTTCGGAGCGGCCGAGATGCTGTAGTTGCGCCGATACGTACCGCGGCCCGGCAGGTCCGCGGAGAAGGTCAGGTACTGCCCCGGCTGATGAACCACCACCGGACCGCCATCCGCCGGTCGCAGGACGAAGGAGGTGATGACATCGCTTTCGCGGATCTTCTCGGCCACGACGAAGTCCCGCCACCCGGTCCAGCCGCCGCGACTGGCAGCGTTCTGCCGGTAAAGCTCCGCCTCGCGCCCGATGAGCAGTTCGGCCAGGAACCAGTAGGCTTCGTCCCAGGCGGCCAGGACATCCCGGGTGGCCGCGTCTCCGAGCACCTCTTCGATCGCTTTCAGGAGGGCGCGTCCCACGTATGGGTAGTGCTCGGGCAGGATCTGCAGGCCCACATGCTTCTGCGCGATCCTCTCCACGGCAGGCGTCATGACCTGCAGGCGGTCGATGTTGCGGGCATAGGCGAGGATCGCGTCCGCGAGCGCCTTGGGCTGCGAGCCATCCGCGCCGTGGTGCGACTGGTTGAACAGGTCCCGGATATGCGCGTCCTCGAACAGGTATCCGTACATCGTCCGGGTGATCAGCAGGCCGTGGGCCTCGAGGGCCGGAACCGTCGCCTTCACCGTGTCGACCGTCGTTCGGCTGAGCTGGACTGTCATGGTGGCTCCTTACTGGTATGCCGCAGGGCGGGGTTTCGGACCCGGCTTGCAAAGATGCGCTTTCGGTACACCTTTACCCGTCCATAACCACGCGGCGCCAACCATGCAACGCAAATACATCTTTAAATCGGAACCGACGCCATGCGTCTGACGCGCTACACGGATTACAGTCTCCGGGTCTTGATGTACCTCGGCGCCCGGCCGGACCGGCTGGCCCGGATCGGGGAGATCTCCGAGGCCTACGGCATCTCCCGCAATCACCTCATGAAGGTGGTGCAGGACCTGGTGCGGCTGGGCTTCGTCACCAGCGTGAGAGGCCGCAAGGGGGGAATCCGCCTTGCGCGCGCTCCGGAGGAGATCAATGTCGGAGCGGTCGTGCGCGCGACCGAGGACAGCTTCCAGGTGGCGCCGTGCGAGACCTGCGTCATCGCCCCGGCCTGCGGCCTGAAATGCGCCCTGGACGAAGCCGTCCGGGCCTTCCTCGCCGTGCTGGACACTTACACTCTCGCCACGCTTCCCGCGCGCCAGCTTGCCCTGGCCGACATCTTCCCGGAGGTCTCTGAGGTCTAGGCGGGGGACGGGACGGACGACACGTTCAGAAGCGGATGAAGTCGAGCAGTTCCCCCTCCGGAACCCGCTCCGCATCCGCAGGGATCACGGCGAGCCCGTCCGCAGCAGCGAGAAGGCCCACGCGCGCAGAGAAGGACGACGAGAGGAGCCCAACAATGTCGAGCCCGCCGGGGTCGCGTCCGAGGATCCGGGCAGGTCGGAACTCGCACCGTCCCGGGAAGCGGCTCAACCCGGATCCAAGGCGCACCCTGGACAGGCGCTCCCGCGGCGCCGCGATCCCCCCGAGCCGCTTCAGGACGGGGGCGCCGAGCATGTGCCAGGCCACGAAAGCCGCGACCGGGTTGCCGGGCAAGCCGACGAAGACCGCAGGTCCGATCCGACCCATCGCGACGGGCTTGCCGGGCTTCATAGCGATGCGCAAAGCGGCAATCTCGCCGCCGGCTCGACAGACCACGCCCCGCATGTGATCTTCATCCCCCACCGAAACGCCGCCCGTCGAGATGATCAGGTCGGCAGATTGCCCGAACGCGGAGGCCAGGGTTTCGGCCAGTTCATCGGGCCGGTCCGGGATCGCGCCGAGATCCACGACCTCGACCCAGGACTGCGTCAACGCCGCCGTCAGCATGGAGAGATTGCAGTTCCAGATCTGACCCGGCCCGAGAGCTGCACCGGGAGGACGCAGTTCTGAACCCGTGCTGAAGATCGCAACGCGCACCTTGCGCCGGACCTCGATCTCGGCGGCTCCGCAATAGGCCAGGGCGCAGGCCTGCCGCGGGCCGATCGCGATACCCGCAGGCAGGACGTCATCTCCCCGGCACAGATCCTCGCCCCGCCGCCGGATATTGGATCCGGGGTCGGGACGCCGGCGCAGGGTGATCCGGCCGGCCCGGACATCCACGGCTTCCTGCGTGACCACGGCATCCGCCTCGGACGCCACCGCGGCACCGGTCAGGATGCGCAGCGCGGTCCCCCGCGCGAAACCGGCGTCGGCCGGGTCTCCCGCGGCTGTCCGGCCTGAAACCGGAAGGGTCCAGGGCCCGTCGCCGGTCAGATCGCGCGTTCTCAGGGCGTAACCGTCCATGGCCGAATTATTGAACATCGGCAGCGCCGCCGGTGCGGATACGGGACCGGCCAGCACACGATCGGTCGCTTGTTCGATCGGGAGCCATTCAGTCTCGCGAACGGGCAATGCGAGGTCTAACGCCATCGACACCGCTGTCTCGAACGGAATGAGCCCTCCGGCCTTTGCCTCCGCATCGCAGACGCAACCATCCGGAGTGAAGCGTTCGGAGGTGTTCATACGAAGGTCCTTTCTGTGCATCTGGCGGGCCGCATGCTGTCACTCACACTCGAGAGAGGCCTCCCGCGCGCTCATGGGAGAAAGCGCCAGTGAACGGCGATGCCGGCCAGCCACGGGTGGAGGGACATCAAGGCGAGGACCGCCGCGAGCCCGCCGACCAGACGCAGGGCGGCGTTTCGGGGATGGGGCAGGGTAGAGGGCCCTGCGCGCATCTCCGCGAGCTTCTGCCGCCAGGTATCCGGTCCCCACTCGCGTCTCCGGCGGCGGTCGAGGAGGCGCATGCCAAGCAGGGCAAACCCGGCGAAGCTGCCGAACATCACCACATGGGCGAGATCCCCGTTCACCACGAGATGGGACGCGGACCACAAGACCAGTGCGAAGAGGACCGGGTGCCGGATCCAGCGCAGGAGGCCGGAGAAGCGCGGGTCGAAGTAGTCGTTTCGAGAGCCGCCGAAGGAGAACGGGTTGGGGCGGAACAGACCGAAAGCGAGAACCAGGGTCGCCGCGACCATCGCGCACAACACCAACCAGTGCGCCCCGGGCGGCTCGGACCACAGCGGGACAACGGGAGCCAGGTCCGCCGCCCGGAAGACCGCGGCCAGCAACACGATCGACAGGGCGGAATAGGCAAGTCCGAACCCCCTCTGGCCAAGGCGGGACACCAGGTGAGGGCGCACGGAGGGGCGCACCGGGATCGCATGGAGCAAGTAGAACGCAGTGAGAGATGTCATGAAGCCTGTCCACCCCACGGGATCACTCCATTCGCCGGGGTCGCAGAAGAAGACGCCCGTAGAGAGCGGAAAAGCCACCGAAAGCTGCAATCCAGGTAACACCCGAGAAGACATAGAGGAGCGGGGCCAGCGCCGGGGTGAACGAGGCGAGGACGCGTGCCAGAACCGAAACGACCAGCATGACGTAGATGGCGACCGTCGCTGCATCAATTGTGAGGGCACATCCCGTATGGGCCAGGGTCGCCCGGGTCATGACTGCGAGCGTCATCAGCCCGAGCGCCCCGGCCGTCCAGACATGCTGTGCCGCCGCCCTGTCCCACGCTTCGGGCCAAAGAATCGCCACGCCGAGCGCAAGCGCGCCGAGGGGCAGGAAGGCGTAGCCGGCATGCAGAACCAGGACCAGGGGCTCCGCCGCCGCGCGGGTTCCCCTCCACCTTGCCAGCCGCCAGCCGTGCAGCGCTCCGGCCAGCAAGAGGCAGAGGCCGGTCATTGTCGATACGGGAGCCAGAACCCACACCGCTATCGCGAGACCAAGGATCATCAATGCCAGCGTGTCGAACGGCTGCATCGGTGGGACGGGTCGGGCTGAGCTGCCCTGCTTCACCAGCCAGTTGCGGGTAAAGGAGGGGACAATCCGTCCGCCGACCACGGCCACCATCCCGATGCCCGCCCCTAGCGCGAGCCGAAGGCCCATGCCTTGCGCCGCGTAGGCACCCCGCGCAGCCTCCCAGTGAAACAGGGCATTGCCGAGGATGAGAGCGCCGAGCAGGGCCAGCATAATCAGGTTGCGCCAGTTGCGTCCCCGGATGATCTCGCGCGCCATCACCACGGTAAGGACGACGAGGAACGAAAGATCGCTCAGGCCGACAAGGATCACCGGCAGATCCGCAGAGAACGCGACCGCGAGACGGCCGACGGCCCAGAGTGCGACCAGGCCGCACAAGGGCCAGCCGACGATCGGCAAACGGCCGGTCCAGTTCGGCACCGCGGTCAGCAGAAAGCCCGCGACAACCGCCCCGAGATACCCGAAGAGAAATTCGTGCGCGTGCCAGGAGACGGGATCGAATGCCGTCGGCAGGGTCGCAGCACCGTTCAGCATCGGTATCCAGAGCGCCATCGCCAGGGCGGCCCACATTCCCGCGCCGAGGAAGAACGGCCGAAATCCGTAGCTCAGGACGGCGGGCCCGGACCAGTCGCGTATCTGTTCCGCGGTGCTCGTCACGTGGCATCGCTCCCCTCGGTGTGCAGCCTTGCTTTGGGATGGAATGGAGCCGAGCGGAGGCGCGGAACGGTTCCGGGGTCATCCCGATCGGCATCCTCCACCGCCAAGTGCAGCGATCGCGCGATACGTTCCGCGCGCTCAATGACATGCGTTGCACCGGCCGGCGGACAGACCTCGCGGGCGGTTTCGCGGAAGAGGTGGAGCCACCGCTCGAAATGCGCCCATGTCACCGACAGACCAGCATGTTTCGGAACGGGAGCGCCGTCGTAGCGCCCGGTCATCAGGGCGACCGAGGACCAGAAGGAGACCATCTTCTCGAGATGCGGCCCCCAGTCATCGATCTTCGCCTTGAATACGGGCCCCAGAACGGGATCCTGGCGGACCTTATTGTAGAAACCATGGACCAGATTGGCCAGGATCGCCTCGTCGAGGCCAGTCCGAGCCATGATTTCGGCGGTCCGGCCGGGTCGCGCGGAGAGGATCCGGGGGCGGGAAACCTGCGTCTGTGGCATGACACAACTCGACTGTGACCGTTACAGGCTCGGCAATAAGCCTTAAAAGTGGTATTGTAAATTCTTCTTTAATAAGGCGTCTCCACACGTGCTTGACGAGCTTCGTCGAGCAGAGATTGTGACAACCGTCTCCGGGGCAGGGACTATCGGAAATATCCGGACGTCGCCCAGCATTATGCACCGGAGAAGACAGGCTTCGCTCTGCAACTGATCCAAGACAACCTTCGCCATCATGACCCATGGCAACCGGCGCATTGCGCGCGCACCCGGCGCCCTGGTTCGACAACTGGTGTTGAGCCATGGAGAGGACATTGCCAGACTCCATATGAAGCGGTACTCTATTGGAGCACCGCAAAGCCTGAGATGACCACCCACAAGCAATCAGTTAGTTTCACCGTGTTTGCCTTCGACTATGCGCGCGGCCTGGTCGAAGCCGGGGAATACCCGAATGTCAGCGCAGCCGTGTCCGGCGAGCTGACGAAGGCCAAGTCGGCGCGAGACCGTGATGAACGGGTCTTCGAGGCCGAACTTCGCCGCCGACTTTCTCTCCCGATCGACCAGTGGCAGCCGATCGGTGATCTGGGCGAAGTCACAGACAGCGGCCGATCCTATCTGGTCGAACTGGAGCGAGACCGCCGCGATTGATACGACAGATCCGGCATCCTCTGGTCGATCGCGACGTGATCGGCATTGTTGATCACATCCTGTCGATCACCGATGGGAACCTCATGGCAGCGCGACGTCAATTGGACGAGATCGACGACCTGCTCGCGTCCATAGCTGAGACACCAAGGTCCGGGATGCATCTTTCCGGCGACCTGAAGGGATGGCTTGTCCGAGATGGCGGTTCTGGTCGTCGTTTAACCGTGGTCTTCCGCCCCAATCTGGACCGGGACATTCTCTTCATCACTTTGGTCGCTTTCGGTGGACGGGACTGGATGCGGCTGGCTGCCGGGCGGCGTGAAACTCCCCAGCCTCAACGCCGCGCGACCAAGATCGGTACTTTGCCGGTCGTAGCGAAGGACCGGACCTTGGATGCGATCCCAAGTGGCGGTCTTCAGGAGGCATGGCAGGGAAGCGTGACACGTCTACTTTGCAAAGGTGGGACATTCTAACTTTGCGGCTACAACACTTCGCCTATAATGAAGTGTATGTTATCATATAACATAATTAATGTTAGTGGATTTGACATTTTGGCCTCGCGAGTACACTGTATTAAGATGTATTCGTATCCCTCTGCAGGTGTACTGACATGCCAACCGCCATGTTCACCGCCCGTCTCGACGCGGAACTGAAGGCCGAGATCGAACGCATCGCGCGGGCCGAGGACCGCTCTGCCTCCTGGGTCGCCAGCGAAGCTATCCGCGCCTTCGTGGAGGAGCGGCGCGCGGTGCGCGACCTGGTGGATGTGGGGCTGGAAATGGTCGAGCGCGACGCAGCCGGTGTGGCGCCGGAGGCCGTGCACGACTGGATGCTGGCGGAGGACGATCAGTCGTTCCCGACCGCCGGCTGACAGGTCGGCGCTATCACCATGTCGCAAGCTGCATTGCGCTATCTCGCGACCGCCGAGCCGGGACTGCGGTGGATGCGGACGTATCATCGCCGCAATCCCCAGCTTGACGTGCTTCGCGCCGTTGAGGCCCTTCGCCGGGCCGAAGCGGTGTTGCAGGCCTACCCTGACGCCGGGCGTCGCTACGAGGATTACGAGGCAGTGCGCGAGTTGAAGATCACGGGCACGGCCTTCTCGCTGCTCTACACGGTGGCGCGCGGCACAGTCTGGGTCATCGACGTGCGCGACCAGCGCGGGCTACGAAGCGCGGAAGCATTGCAGGCCTTCACGGCTGAATTGCAGGCTAAACTAAACAGATAACGGCACCGCCCCCGCAGCCTTCTCTCGGGTACCAGCCTCATGCGCTTTCGAGGTGGCGGGCACAATCGTACGCGAAATCGGAGCGCTGCGGTCGTGTTGAAAAGCCGGACGCCAAATAGGCTTCCAAGCAGGAGCCTTCGATGGATGTGGTAGGATAGTCTCTTAAGGGATTGATATACGATATTACTTTTCACGCCTAGAACGTAACGTGAGTTATATCATAGCGTCTGATCTTCGGAGACTTAGCCGTTTCTGCAGATAGCAGCAAACGGCCGGATGGACCGGCACCCTGCAGGACGGACAAAAAACGGCGGGTTCCCTGAGAGAACCCGCCATTCGTCACTCACCTAGCTCCGGGCCTGTATCCTCAGGCAGCCTTCTTCGCGGCGGAGCTCGCCTTGTCGGCGGCACCCTGGGCGTTGGCGGCCGCCTTGTCGCCGATCTGCTGGCCGGCCTCGGAAGCCAGTTCGCCCGCCTCGGTGGCGGTCTTCTGGCTCACCTCGGCATAGGCCTGCGCCGTGCGCGTGAAGAGTTCCGTCTGCTTCTGGACGAAGTCGCTGTAGGCCTGGCCGTAATCGGCGGGCTCGTCGCGAACCTGGGCGACCTCGCGGATGTTCGACAGCGCGTCCTGCGTGGTGCCGCTGGCGATCTCGGTCGTCTTGGAGGCGGCGTCGACCATCATGCCGGTCATGCGCTCGTTCATCCGCGCCCAGGTCTGGAAGACGTCCTGGTAGCCCTTCGGGTCGAACAGGCTCTGGATGTCGTTGGCGGCGGATTGGGTGGTCTTCGTGGCCATGTCGGGTCTCCTTCGGGAGCGGTTGTCTGTGCTGCGCTGTTACCCTTCCATGTAATGCTGCATCGCAGCATTTCAACCGCCGCGGCGCTGCACTGAACGCCCGCCTCGTGCCATGCCGGAACAAAGCGAACGGCCTCAAGAGAGGTTCTGTTAGCCGCTCTAAGGTCAGGGTGTCGGCGCTCGCCGAAAGGTGCGAAACGATGTCCCGCAGCAGATCATTGACTCACGTCGGTTGCCTCTTGTCGGGCAGCCTTCTCAAGGCTTTCCGTAGGTGTTCAACCTTCAAGGGTTTGTCGAGAATGTCGATCGCGCGTGTCGTACCAACCGTACTGGATTGGCCCGAGACAATCATCGACGGGATACCCTGATCGGCGAGATCTTCAACCAGGTCCAATCCTGTCGCACCGTCAGCGAGATCCAGGTCGATCAGAACGAGGTCCGGTTGCTGCTCACGGCATCTTTTCCGACATCCGGCCGCAGTACTGGAAATGCCCGCGCTGGCATGGCCGAGATCCTCGATTGTCATCTCAAGGTCCATGGCGACGATCAGATTGTCTTCGCAGATCAGGATATGCATGCCGCCCAACGCCCTACGGCCGCTTCTGTTCGCGCCCTGTCGGCCGCTGCGATCAGGACGCGGCGAAGAGTTCGCTCGACGGACCCTCGACGCTCAGCGCGAACCCTGTCGCGCCATGGGTAACATGTGGTGGTGTGCCAAACAGTGACCCAAGCGTGACGGAGATGAAGCGCGATCCATACCCCGATCGGCCGGGTGGGGTCACCGGTGGGCCATCGCGCTCTTTCCATGTCAGCTCTGCGCCTGCCTCCGTTTCCCTCAGGGCCGTTTCCACCCGCCCGGAAGGGACGGAGAGGGCGCCATACTTCACGGCATTCGTTAGAAGCTCGTAAATGCAAAGACCCAACAGGGTGGCCGATTGCGGTTTCAGGGCGCGCGCCGTGCCTGTCGTCGAGATCAAGCCGCTGCTACCGCGATACGGTCTGGAGATCTCGAACACGAGATCCTCGAAGCTTGCTCCATGGTCGGCTGTCTCGTGAAGGGTCGCATGGACGCTCCCCAGAGCTTCGAGCCGCGCCGTGAACTGATCAAAGGCTTCGTCCGGCGAGGGGGACATGCGCCGGGTCATCGAGGCGATGCTCTGGACGGTGGCCAGGATGTTCTTCACCCGGTGGTTCAACTCTCTGCGCAGTTCCTCCTCTTGCGCGATCCGGTCCCGGATCTGGAATTGCCGGAGGCGCGCCGCGAGTGCGAACTGCACGGCGCCCTGAAACTCGTTCACTCTCAGGGGGCGGTCCTGGAAGATCGTTTGGGCAGGTTGCCACTGCCGCTTCACGATTTCCCGCCCGGCCGGTTTCATCGATGCCTCGGCAACGACGACGATCGGGAGCTCGGACCATACCGGTTGGCGACCCAGAGCCTCCTCGATCTGCCGGAGCAGATCCGCGGTCAAGGCTTCCTGGGCGAGGATCAGGCACCCGATCGATTGCAGATCGGCCGCGAGATCGACTCCCGGCGCCAGCGCCTTCACCGGCAACCCGGCCTCGGCCACCGCCGATCGCAACACCGCGAAATCGGATCGGCGGGGCGATCCGATGACGGCAGGCGGAAAGCCTTCGGCAGCACTCGCGTCGAACGGATTCACCGATCGTCTTCGCTCACATCCACATGGCCGGTTTCGATCACGAGCCTCCGGACAGCCAGTTCGTGGGGCCCGTGCCGCTTCTTGACCGCAATCAGATCGCGATGGATGTGACCATCCACCTCCCGTAACCGCAACAGCAGCACGGTATCACCCAGAAAGCTCAGATCCAGGCGGACATCCGCGTTCTCCCCGAGCAATCCATGCTGCGCGACGATCAGGAACGTGAGAACCTGGCGATATGCCAGATGTTTCAGGAGGGCCTGAATATCGAACAGCGCCCGACCCTCATTGCCAAGGGCGCTCATATATCCGGTGAAGCTGTCGATGACGACCACCCGCAGATCGTTAGCATCCGCTTCACGCTGTACGAGCTGGGAGAACTCGCCCGCGGTGATCTCATCCGGGTTGAAATCGTATATCTTCAGTCGACCGCTGGCGTGGTGCCCCCTGAGATCCATGCCAAGGCCCTCGGAGCGCCTGAAGAAAGTCTCGACCCGCTCCTCGAAGAGGAACAGCGCCACTCTCTCGCCCCGCTCAAGCGCCGCGGTCGCATATAGAGATGCGATGGTGGACTTGCCGCTGCCGGCCTGGCCGACCACCATGGTTGTCGTGCCGGGTTCCATTCCTCCGCCGAACACGGAATCGAGCCGGTCCCGCCCGGAGCGGATCAGTTCCCCGCCCTCGAGCCGGTCCACCTTCTCGCCGGGCGCCAGGCGCGGAAAGACAGCCACCCCTTCGCCGGTCCGGATATCCATGTCGTGCCAGCCATCGTAGATGTCGACGCCCCGCATCTTGGCGACCTCGATCCGCCGCCGCGCCCGGCCGAATGCGGGCAGCGTCTTGTCCAACGTGATGATACCGTCGACGATGCCGCGCGATTGGCTGTCCTTGATCTCGGCCTCGGGAACGGTGTCGAGCAACATGACCGTCATGTCCCGGTTCGAGACGATGGTCCGCAAGCCAAGCATCTCGCGCTGATACCGTGCAAGGTCCGGCGCCAGGAGGCGAACCTCCAGAAGGGAATCGTAGACTATTCTCCGGGGGTCGTGCTCGACGATAACCGCCTCGATGGCGCGGCGGGTCGCATCGAGCCTGAGGTCAGTCGCCTGGAAGATGCTCTGGGTGCCTTCCTCCGAACCGGTCTCGGACTGCAGTTCGACAATGACGATCCCGTCGAGGCACCATCCGTGGGAGGCCGCGATCCGTTGCAGGTCGCTCGCGGTCTGACTGAGCGTGACATAGAGAACAGGTTCGCCCTTCGCGGCGCCCGCAAGCAGGAACTGGAGCGCGAGCGTCGTTTTCCCCGTGCCCGGCAAGCCTTGAAGCAAGTAGATGTTCCCCGAGGGCAGGCCGCCACGTAGGACGGTATCGAGGCCCTCGGACCCACTCGTTACTCTCGTATCGATCATCGGACCTCTTTGCGCTGCATATTGCCAGCGTGTTCTACCTAAAAGATTGTAGAGATCGACACTTACCAGTCACCCCTGCGGCGAGTGCGACCGTCTTCTCGAACTAAAACCGTGCCAGGCCGGCAGTCCCGGTTGAGAGGGCTCGGACACCGGCAGCAAGGCAAGCGTTGCCATCTCGGTCGACGCGAGCCTTTGCCAGGCGGTACGCAGATCGTGGCATTGGAGATGCTGTTATAGAGGCCCTCCATTGCCCGACCCCGTCGGCATCAAGGCGCCGTCAAATGCCCCAATCAAGGTCCGGAAACGGTGACCTCACCGTCTCTGGACAAGTATTTCTTCTTTACTCAGCGCCTCCATGCTCGCTGGCCGCGCGCTTCGAATTCACATACTGTCAAGTATGCTGCACAAAGGGTCGGCTATCCAGCGCCGCCGTCTCGTCCGCGGTCAGCGCGCTACGCAAGTTGCCAGGTGATTGTTCTGCGTACCATATCCGGTCTATCCAGCAACCTGAGCGCCGAAGCCCTGTCGGACCAGACGCTGGCGCAGCTTTTTGCCCGGGCCCAATCGGCCATCGTCCTTACCGACCCCAAACAGGACGACAATCCGGTTGTTGCCTGCAATGCGGCCTTCCTGGCGCTGACAGGGTACTCCGAAACGGAGGTCCTGGGGCGGAATTGCCGATTCCTGCAGGGCCCTGACACGGATCCGATCCGGGTCTCGGATGTCGCGGATGCGGTGAACAAGCAGAGGCCCGGCCAGTTCGAGCTCCTGAACTATCGCAAGGACGGCACCCCGTTCTGGAACGCACTGCATATCGGACCGATCTATGGCAGCGACGGGGAGATCAAGTACTTCTTTGGATCCCAGTACGATATCACCAGCGTGATCGATGCCCGGCTGGTACAGGCTCGTGAGCACGAGAGCCTGAGTCACGCGCTGCAGGCGGCCCGGGCCATCGGAACGTTCGACTGGGACGTGCGGGCCGACCTGCTAGCCGTGAATGAAGGCTTCGCGCGGGCTTTCGGACTTGACCCCTTGGCAGCTGCCAAGGGCCTTCCGGTCGATGCGTTCTACGAGCATGTGGATCCCGCCGATGTCGAAGGTCTTCGCAAAGCTGTGGCGCATGCGGTAGAGAGTGGTGAACCTTTCGAACACGAGTACGGGGTCCAAGGATCGGACAGGCACCGCTGGCTCATGGGCCGCGGTCGCTGTCTGCTGGACACCACCGGTAGACCGACCCGTTTCTCAGGTATTGTCATCGACGTCACCAAGAGAAGACGGGCAGAAAACGATCTCCGAGAAGAGCTGAAGAAATCCGAGATCCTGCGCCAAGAGATCGATCACAGGATCAAGAACCTGTTCGCCATCGTTCCGGCCATCGTCAACATGTCCGCCCGTCGCGCCGCGGACACCAAGACGCTGGCGGCGCTTATCCAGCAACGCATTGGCGCCCTGGCTCGTTCGCATTCGCTGACCCTCGGGGCCTCGACAGCCAACAGCGGCGTGGCGCTCGCCCCTCTCTGCCGGGCCGTCCTGGCGCCTTACCGGGATGACCAGGAACAGTTCGAGATTTCAGGCCCGGTCGTTCGTTTGCGCCAAAGCGAAGCGAGCGCAGTCGCCCTCCTTCTGCACGAGCTCGCAACCAATTCCGCCAAGCATGGAAGCCTGTCCGTGCCGGAGGGAGCGGTTCGCATCGCCTGGGCGCAGCGGTCGCGTGACAGGCGGCCCATGGAGGGCCACCACCAGACGATCATCGATCTCGAATGGCGCGAACGGGGAGGGCCTCCTGTCACGGGTCCGCCGGAGAAAACCGGATCGGGTAGCCGGTTGATCGACCAGTTGACGCGCAGCCTGGGAGGAGAGATTTCGAGGCTTTGGGACCCCGAGGGGCTCAGGGTGCAGTTTTCCATCCCCACAGCCAGATCGGCGTTTGCAAGCGGCGAGGACACCGGGACATGAGACTCACTGGCTTGACCATCCTGATTGCTGAAGATGATCCACTGATCGCATCGGATCTTTCTTTCGTCCTCGAGGATGAGGGGGCAGACGTCATGGGCCCGTATCGGACCATCGCAGACACCCTTGGCGAACTGGGGAAACGTAGACCCGCTGGGGCAATCCTCGACATCAGGCTGCTGGATGGAGACAGCTTTCCAATTGCCGCGCACCTCGCTGCGTCAACGGTGCCATTCGTGTTCTACTCGGCAATTCAAGGTCGTGCCGCCCGAATCGCGAAGGCGACCAAGGCTCCGGTTCTCGGCAAAGCACATGAAAGCCGCGACGCCGTCGACGTACTGACGTCTCTGCTCCAATGTTGAGATCGAGCGATCATACTCCGGAATGCCCATCCGGTGCGAAGATGAGCGAAGAAACTCCCGAATGTCCGGCAAGCTGTGACACGGAACGCGCCCGGCCGCTCAGGGCCGTCCTTTCCATGAAGGTCAGGATCTCCTCTGCAGATGCCCGGCCGATATCCGTTTCACCGCCTGAGAGCGCCTGGATCGCGCGGAAAGACGACGTTTCCGCGTCGGTGAACGCCATGTCCCATGCGAAGAATTTCCGGGCCATGATGCTACCGTCGGCCAGGACGCGGATGTTTTCATGACGCCAGTCCCTGCGGATCAGGTTCTTCAACTGGTCCAGCTCCGCTGGCGGACCTTCGACATACTGGACGTAGTATCCGTCCTCGCGGTGAAGGTACCCGGAGATGCCACGAGCGGCATTCCGGTTGCGGGCCTGGAGATAGATCAGGGCGTCATCCACGGATCGGGGCGGGACGTTCGCCGCCGACACATACAGCCAGAAATGAAGCATGTTGCACTCGTACGAACTGGCCCCTGCAGCGATCACCACGGGTTCCTCTGAAGTTATTCCGAGGGACTCTCAAACTCGCCGCGCTTTTAGACAAATCTGCGGTGCACGGGCTTGAAAGATAGCAACCCCGCTCTTTCCGCTCTGCTGTAGCAGCGGTTCGAACTTGGGTGTGCACAAAATCAAAGTCCTGAACTGACCTCCTGAAGCTGGACGTCGGCCCCTCAGCGGTGGACCGGTGTGAGTTCGAGATACTCCGGGTTAAACCCGACGACGTCCGCAAGCGCGTCGGGATCGGGCAGGCGCACCTGACCCTTTGACCACTGGAGGAGACCACGCGCACGAAGGGTCTGCACGACCCGGTTCATGTGAACCGTCGAATAGCCCAGTATGCCGGCGAGTTGTCGCTGATCGATGGGGAAGGCGAACCCGTTGTGCTCTACCAGTCCGACGACGGACAGCCGGGCGTGCAACTCGCACATCAGATGACCGAGCCGTTCGAGCGCGTTGAGACGGGCCCGTGTCGCGATCCACACCCGGTGCAACTTGGCGTCGATCAGGGTGTGGAGCCACAGGAGCCGGATCAGGTGCGGGTTCTCGCGCGAGATCCGCTCCAGAATGGCACGGTCGACGAACTCCACGCTGCAATCACCTTGCGCCACCACGTCATGGTCGATCTCGGTGAGCAGGAACGCGTGAAGATCCACGAAATCCCCGGGGATGTGCAGGGCGCTCGTGATCTTGGCTCGCTCGTCGAACCGGTGTTCCCGCGTCGCCATGCCCTTGACCAGCAGACAACTCCGCTCGGGAGCCGCCCCCTGGCGAATGATGATCTCCCCGTCCCGGTAGCTCGCGGGGTGTACCGGGATGTCCCGCAGGACCGCCCGTTCCGGCTCCGAGAGCGCATCTCGGCGGCAAAGCGCATATTCCAGATAGCGTGAGATCGCCATTCCGCGTTCCTCCCGGCGCCTCGCGGAGCGCGCAACCAGACTACTGTTCGATTCACAAATGTGAATCGAAAGGCGTATCTTCGCCTCAGGCGGAACTCACGCCGCCGTGACACGCTAGAATCGTTCAAAATCAGGACCAGTATAAGGAAACAGTTTCCATGCGCCGGACAATCGGACCCGCCAACCTGCTTCTCGGGACGGCCCTTTGCCTCCCTCTCGCCGGACCGGCCTTTGGTCAGGCCCTAGTCGATATCAGCGAAGAAGAGCTGTCGGGCAAGAGCCAGGCGTGCCAGTCCCTCGCCGAGGATTACCGAGGAGCAGACGATCCGACCCAGGTCCCCCAGGACGCCGTCATCTCGGCAATCAACAACGATGCGAGCGACGAATGCTCGCGGCTGCAGGAGCAACTCGCGAGTTCGTCGAGCCAGTCAACGCAGTCGAGTCAGTCCTCCCAGTCCAGCCAATCCTCGCAGTCCAGCAGCCAGAGCACGAGTGAAGAGGTCGATCTCTCCGAAGAGGCGGAGATCGAGGGCCAGGCGGAAGTCACCGTTCCCGACCCGAATGTCGACGTGCAGGTGCCCGCGCCGAAGGTGGGCGTCACCCAGCAGCAACCCCAGGTGACAGTGACCCAGCAGCCCACGGATCTGCAGGTGGAGCAGGAGCGTCCCTCGATCACGGTGGAAGTTCCCGAGATCGTCGTACGGGTCCGCATTCCGGCGCCGAAGTTCTATGCTCTCCGCCCCGACCCGCAGGTCGATGTCGCTCTGCAGGACCCGCAGATCCAGGTGGAACAGGGATCGCCCTCGGTCGACGTGTCTCAGGCGGATCCGAACGTGAACCTGAACCTCACCTCTGATGCCTCGGATGATAGCGGGAGCCAGCAATCCAGCTCGGGAGGTGGAAATGGCGACAGCGGTGGATCGGGCGGCTCCGGCTCCGCGCAATCGACCGATGCCGACGTGGATGCCTCCAGCGGCGAGCCGCAGGTCAACATCACCGAAGCTCAGGGTCAGCCCAACGTCTCCGTAGAGAGCGGCGAGCCGACCGTCTCGTTCCAGAGCCCCGATCCGGAGGTCCAGGTCATGATGGCCCAGGAGCCGACGATCGAGGTCGAGCAGGCCGGGGAGGCGACGATCACCCTGGAGACCCCGCAGGAGCGCGAGCAGCGACTGCAACAGCAGGAGCAGCAGCAGAACGCCCAGCAATCCGGTCAGTCCGACCAGTCCTCCTCCGGTTCGTCCCAGCAACAGGCGGCTGAGCCGGCGCAGAACGCCTCCGGGGGCGGCGGGACCAGCATGACCGTGGGGGAGCTCACGGACATGGAGGTGGTGACGTCGAACGGGGAAAACCTCGGATCTCCGGAAGCTTTCGTGGACCTGAACGGCGAGACGAACCTCGTCCTGAGCAGCGGGGGCTTCCTGGGTCTCGGCGGCAAGCAGGTGCCGGTGCCGATGTCGCGGGTTTCGCTTGAGAACGAGCAGCTGGTCGTCGACTCGCTGACCCAGGACGAAATCGATGCCGCCGAGGGCTTCGAGTACGACAGCAACCTCGAACTTCCCGAGGACCAGCAGGTTTCCGTCAGCGGAGGCTGACGGTTGCCGGTTGTGGCAGGCCCGCCCCGGGACCGGGGCGGGCCGGTTAACCAGTACCTCCGGGAAATACCCAACGATGCGAGCCAAGCATGAACAATCTCATCTACCTAGTCGGCCTGGTGGTCGTCATCCTCGTTGTCATCAACGTGGTCGCGTGAGGGAGGTCCAACTATGAGCGATCCTAATTCGAACCTGTCCGAGACCGGCCGCGAGGCCGGCAAGGACGCGAAACAATCGGCCGAGCGGTTGGCCGAAGACGCCCGCTCCACCGCCGAGGATCTGGGCAACCAGGCGCGCGACGAGGCCTGGTCGCAGGCCGAGCGTGCCCGCAGCGGCGTGGCAAGCGAGGTCTCCGGCATCGCCGATGCCCTGCGCCGCGCCGCCGGGGAAATGCGCAGCGGCTCGCCCCAGGAACGGACCTTCGGGCAGATCGCCGAAGGTCTCGCCGATATGTCCGAAACCATTCAGGACCGTGACGTGGGCCAGCTGGCCGGAGACGTGAGCGACTTCGCCCGCCGCAACCCGATCGCGTTCCTGGGCGGCGCCGCGCTTGCTGGCTTCGCGGCCACCCGCTTTGTCAAGGCCTCGGCGCGCAGCCCGCGCGATACCCGGGGCGACGGAGAGCTCAGCAGCTCCCGGTCCACAGGCACCGCACCCGTGGCTGGTGGCACCGGAACCTACAGCGGCGGCATGCCGGGCGGCACCCCCGACAATGACCGAACCCCCGGTCCCGCCACGGCGCCCGCCAGCACCACCCCCGGTACCGGCGCGGCTGCCACCGCGACTCCGTCGCCCACCGCAACCAAGACCCGGGGAGATTACTGATGACGCAGACCGACACCAATACCGACAAGGGCATGCGGGACCAGCATGTCTCCCACGGCGCCCGGCGCAACATCCGCGACACCGGCAGCCTGCTCGGCGACGCGTTTCAGCAGATCGTGGCCCTGCTGAGGGGAGAGTTCGACCTGTTCCGGGCCGAGATGGATCAGAACGTCAAGCAGGCCTTCACGGCCATCGGCATGATCGTGGCCGGCATCGTGGTCATGTTGGTGGCGTTGAACGTGCTGGCAAGCGCGCTCGTCGCCGCGATCACCGAGCTGGGCCTGGAACCCGGCTGGTCGGCGCTGATCGTGGGCGTGGCCTTCGCCGTGATCGCCGCGGTCCTGGCCATGAAAGGTACCAACGACCTGAAGATGACGTCCCTCGCGCCGACGCGGACCACGAAGAACCTCGAGCGCGACAGTGAGACCGTGAAAAAGGCAGTATGAGATGAGTGACACGAGGACACCGGACGAGATCGAGAAGGATCTCGAACAGAACCGCGAGGGTCTGCAGAACACCCTCGTCGCGCTGCAGGAGACCTTCACGCCCGACGCGATCTTCCGCAGCATCACCGACAATGTCGGCCGCCATGGCGGTGATGTCGGCAAGTCTGTCGCGGACGCGGCCAAGGGCAACCCGCTGGCGCTTGCCGTCACCGGGATCGGACTGGGGTGGCTGATATTCGGTCGCGGTCCCAGCGCCAGCGAGATCGAGGACGGCGCCCGTCGGACGGGGAACAGCGGCGGCAGCCTGTTCGGTGGCGGCCAGAGGGACGGCACCCGGCTGGTCGGCGGCGGCCGCAAGACGGAGTACGGCGAGGATGCCGACGCCCGTATCGGTGCCCGCGGCCCGGTCCCGGAGGGCGGCGGCCCGAACTGGTTTTCGGGCAATCAGGGTCCGAGCGCCGGCCAGCGCATGCGGGCCGGGCTGCACAACTCACAGCGGGATGCGTCGAAGGCCGCCGGACGGGTCCGCGACCGTTCCGCCGACATGGCGCGGCGCCTTTCGGAAGGCACCGAGACCATGAGCGAACAGGCGCGGGAACGGATCGTCTCCGCGCGGGAGCGCGCAATCCTCGCCAGCGAAGACGCCAATCGCGGCCTGCGGCAGAGCGCCGACCGGGCGACGGACTTCTTCGAGGAGCACCCGTTGGTGGCTGGCGCGCTGGCCTTCGCCGTAGGGGCCGCGATTGCGGGAAGCCTGCCGCGGTCGCGCACCGAGGACGAGTACTTCGGCGCCGAGAGCGACCGTCTCTACGACGAGGCGGAGCGCGTCTTCGAGGAAGAACGGGCCAAGGTCGAGCGTGTCGGAAGCGCCGCAATGAACGAGGCGAAGAGCGTCGGCAAGGATGTCCGCGAAGACGCGGATGCTGCGGCTCGCGAGGCAAAGGACAAGGCCGACCGTGATACCCGGGGCGAAGGTTCCGCCGCTGATACCGCGGTGAAGAGAACGGAAGACTCCGCTCGCCGGGTCGCTCAGGCAGCTGAAAAGCAGGCGAAGAAGGAGGATCTCGGCCCGTCTCGCGGCTGATCCTCAGCACTTTGGCCTAAAACGCCCGCGCCAATCAGCGCGGGCGTTATTCGTGTGCTGGCTCGGAGGCAAAGCTCAAGGGGAGCGGCCGACCTCGTCCGCCTTCACGGCTCCGCGTTCCCCTTTGGGCAGGTTGCGCCCCGTGGTCGTGTCGTGCTCCGTCTGGTGTTCCATCTCGGAATTGATCTCAGCCCCGAGGAGAACAATGTAGGCCGAGAGCCACAGCCAGGTCAGCAGGATGATCACGCCGCCCAACGCGCCGTAGGATTCGTTGTAGCTTCCGAAATTTCGAACGTAGATCGAAAAGGCGATCGACCCCGCGATCCAGAGGATCGTCGCGATCACGGACCCCCAGGAGACCCAGCGCCATTCGGGGTCCTCCCGCGATGGCCCGTACCGGTAGAGCACCGCCAGCCCGAGGATCGTGAGGATAGCAAGGAGCGGCCAGCGGCCCCATTCCACCGTCGTCACGATCACCTCCGGCAGACCCAGATTGCCAAGAAGTGCCGGGACCACCACGGTGAAGCCCAGGGCGATCAGCAGACCGAGAATAAGGAAGAGGGTCAGGCCGAAAGAGACGGCGTATTCCTTCACGAAACCTCGGTCCTCTTCCTCGTCATAGGCGATGTTCATCCCTTCCATCAGGGTGCGCATGCCCTTCGAGGCTCCGTAAAGCGACAGGACCACCCCCAGGAGCGCGGCCAGACCCAGCCCGGTGCCGGAATTGGAGGCCACCGATCGCGCCTGTTCCTGCAGGATCGAGGCGGCGTTCTGGGGTAGGACCGAGGCGACCTCTTCCAGCTGGGACTCGATCGCCGCGGGATCCATGAAGAGACCCGTGATCGACATCAGGGCGCCTATGGCCGGAAAGATGGCAAGAAGGCCGAAGAAGGCCACGCCCGCCGAGACGACCGTGACGTGATCCGCTGTCAGTTCCCCCCAGACCCGGAAAGCGATATCGCGCCAGCCTTTCGCAGGGATCTGGCCAGGGGATTGGGCGCGGCGGCCGCGCTCGGTTCTTGCTGCCATGGGATTCGCCTTTGTTAATGCTCGCGAAACGGTGAACCTGTCGGCCCGATCGCAGTTCCAATCCCCATGACGGCATACATTTGTTTATCAGCCGGGGCGCTCTTGCTGCTCCTGGCCGTTACCGACTTCCTTTGCACGACGATCAGCCTGGGCGGGCTGGGGCCGGTCAGTTCACGTGTTACGACGCCCTTATGGAGGATCGGTCGCGCTACGACCTTGTTCGCCGAGCGACGGTTCGGCGTCTCGATGCGCGGGGCTATCGGGCCGACTGTTCTCTCCGCGCTTGGAGCAACGTGGATCCTGCTCCACCTCGCAGCCTATACCTTGCTTTATCTCGCCGGGTCCTCGCTCGTCTCCTCGGAAACGGGCGCCCCTGCCACCCTGGTGCAGATCGTGGCCTTTGCGGGATCGGCCCTCTCTACTCTCGGCGCCTCGACTGTGCAGCCCACCAATGGCTGGTGGGACGTCCTGTCGATGGTTGCCGCCGTGAACGGAATGGTCGTGCTGACGCTCTCGGTCAGCTTCGTGCTCAACATCATTCAGACCACCACCTCCGCCCGGCAGTGGGCGGTACGGTATAATGCCGCGAAACGGGTATCCGATCAGGATATGGAAGAGGTGCTTGCCCAGCTTGGGCCGGAGTTGTGCAGGATCGTAGTTGACCTGACCGCGTCCCCTTTGACCGGGGTCTTTGTCCCGGATGATCCTGAGATGAGCTTTCCCAAGGCGCTCCACGATCTGATCGACGAGCTGGAGCGCCGAGCTCTCATACCGCTCCCCCCTCGGGAGCAGGGGCCGGAACTAGCCCAACTTGTTCTGGGGATCGAGTTGCTCGGACGGCACGCGCTCGGTGCCCGAACAGACACGGATCTCGATGCCGCCCGGACATGGGCAATGAATCACGCCCTCCATGTGCAAGTTGGCAAGTAGGAATGATCTGAGCACATTCTAGAATTTACTCGCTTCCACGGAGGGATAACGGGCTGACCCGATGCCCTGGGTGAAGGCTTCCGAGTATCGCCTTTCGGCGAAGTTCTCGACGCGGCCTCGTCGGTCCTCGGGGAAGTCCTAGCTTTGCGGTGATGAGCGATTGGATGACCCGGTTCTGGGGCATGCTGCCGCCGCCGATGCGGGACCAGCTGTCCGGCTACGCGGCAGCGTTCTGGCGTGCCCTGCCGCAGGTCGTCTTCGCGATCCTGTTCCTTCTGGCGATCTGGGGGGTGGTCGCGGTGCTCGGCCGGATCGTGCCCCGCCTTCTCGGGAGGACCCGGATCCGGCAGGCGCTCAGAGACCTGGTGGTGATGCTGCTGACCGTCGGGCTGTGGCTCCTCGGCGGCCTGATCGCCCTGACCATCGCCTTTCCCACGATCACGCCCGGGCGCGCCTTCACGGCGCTCGGAATCGGTGGTGTCGCCATCGGCTTCGCCTTCAAGGACGTGTTCGAGAACTTCCTGGCCGGTGTACTGCTGCTGATCCGTGAACCATTCTCAAAATCCGACTTCATCGAATGCGAGGGGATTGAGGGCGAGGTAGAGGAGATCACCGTGCGCGACACGCATGTGCGCCAGACCGATGGTCAGCTGGTCGTCGCGCCGAACGCGATCTTCTACAAGAACCCGGTCACGATCCGCACCGCCCGGTCCCTCCGACGCACGACGATCATAGTCAGCGTGGCCTACGGCGAGGATGTGGACGCCGCGCGGGATGTCATCAACTCTGCCGTCCGGAAGGTTGACTCCGTGCGGGACGATGTTCGAGACGTGCAAATCTTCGCGCAGGAGTTCGGCGACAGTTCGATCAATTTCGAGGTGACGTGGTGGACCGGATCGCGCCCGGTAGACATCCGCGCCTCTCGCGACAAGGTCGTCGCGGCGGTGAAGCGGGCCCTGGACGAGGCCGGGATCGAGATCCCCTTCCCCTACCGGACCCTCACCTTCAAGGGGAGTGTCAGGAACTCTGTGTATCTGGCCGCCGGTCCGGTTCCTTGACGACCGCTTTCAGCCCTTCATTGGGGTGAAGCGATCCTCGAACATTATGGCGAACTGGTTCACCGCTGTCAGCCATCCCCGCACGTTCCGGGAGGTTTTCTCGTGGCCGCGGATGGCGAGGTAGATCAGCTTCTCGGCGGCCTCCTCGGAGGGGAACGACCCCCGCGTCTTGATCGCCTTGCGGATCACGCGGTTCAGGCTCTCGATGGCGTTCGTCGTGTAGATTACGCGGCGGATTTCGGGGCTGAAGGCGAAGAACGGGATCACCTCCTGCCAGGCCCGCCGCCAGGCTTGCGCTATGGAGGGATACTGCCGGCCCCATTCCTCGTCGAAGGCCTCGAGCGCGTCCCAGGCCGTCTCGGCGGTGTCGGCGCCGTAGACCTCGCGCAGCCCGGCGGCCACCGCCTTGCGATCCTTCCAGGAGCAGAAGTTCAGGGAATGGCGGACCAGGTGGACGATGCAGGTCTGGACCGTCGTGTCGGGGAAGGCCGCCGTGATCGCCTCGGGGAAGCCCTTCAGCCCGTCCACGACGGCGATCAGGATGTCCTGAACCCCGCGATTGCGCAGCTCGTTCATGACGCCAAGCCAGAACTTCGCCCCCTCGTTCTCGGCGATCCAGAGGCCAAGAACCTCCCGGGTGCCTTCCGAGGTGATACCGAGGGCGAGATAGACCGCCTTGTTCTTGACGATCCGGCTGTCCTTGTCGCGGATCTTCACCCTCAGCGCGTCGAAGATTACCACCGGATAGACGGCATCCAGCGCCCGCGAGCGCCATTCCTTCACCTCGTCGAGAACCGCATCGGTCACGCGGCTGATCAGGTCAGGGGAGACTTCGATCCCGTAGAGGTCCTCGAGATGGCTGCGGATGTCCCGCACGCTCATCCCGCGCGCATACATGGCGACGATCTTGTCATCGAGCCCGTCGATCCGGGTCTGGCCCTTGCCGATCAGGCGCGGCTCGAAGCTGCCATCCCGATCGCGCGGAACGTCGATCTCGAAGGCCCCGGCCTCGCCCTTCACCGTCTTGCGCCCGGTGCCGTTCCGCCGGTTCGGCTGCACCGGCGGGGGCGTCTCACCAGGTTCGTAGCCCAGGTGATCCGTCAGCTCCGCTCCCAGCATCCGCTGCATCAAGGCTCGCTTGAGCCCTTGCATCAGACCGCCGTCGCCAAGCAGGTCCTCTGGCCGCTCACACCCCTTCAGCAATTCGTCGATCAGGTCGTCGTCGATCTTCTTCGTCATGGTCCATGCTCCTGTCGCTCTCAGCATGGACCGGCGGGCTCATACACAGAAGATCGGACACTCTCCCTTCAAGGAGCCCCTGCCGATGAAGGGGGATGGGTCGGATACGTGAAGCCGAGACAGCTGGCTGCCCCCTCTCCGGGGATCAACGCCGACTGGGCTTTCTCGGGGAGTGCCCAGCCAAAATTCCAGACCTATGCCGGGCTTTGATGGTGTCACCGCCCCCCGACGGCATCTGATGTGCCACGGTGGGTCGTACTGGGCGAATTGACGGCAAACCCTCCAAGTTCGTTCGTTCGGAACTTCGTGCCCGAAGCCTGAAACGGCCTCCGCAAGCGCTCCGCAGCATGAGACCTATAGCCCGCCGCCGCCGCGGCGGTGCACTTATCGAAAGATCTCTACGGGCAACACGCCCCTGCTGCCGAAAACGCCGTCCTAGCAGGCATTTCTGACCCGTGCGCATCGAGCAGCAAGCACGGGTTGACGATCGATTCCGCTCGCAGGTCTTTGGTTGGCGCACTCCTCCGCCCGCGAGCAACCAGCGTGTGAAATCCGGAGCAGATCAGTAGCTGTGACGGCTGGGCCTCGCCTCCGCCCCGCTCTTCATCCCTGGCGCTCCGTAGTGCAGAGTCGATCAGAGGAACTCCAATTACGGCAAGAGAAAGCCTTCAGGCTGCGCGGGGCCTCCCAAACTTCAAGTAACGGATTCGAGCACCAGCTGGACGAGATAAGCCGCCGCATCATGCGGAATTTCCCTATTCCTTCGCGGATCTTGTGTGGAAGGCGGCCAGAACCGCCTGGGAACGGGGCCTTCACAAGTGCGACATCTTGAGCCAAGGTCTTGAAAGACGGAGCGACGAGGCGAATCCCGTGATATCCAATTTGACGGTCGAAACGCGTCAGGCCGCACTCGCCACGTTGGGGCTGTGCGCGTTCGTGGGACTTCTCATGGCCGTCGCGGGCGCAGGGGAGGCATTCGGCGCGCACGGCGCGATCGTCCTGCTGGCGAGCCTGGGCTTGTTCCTCGCGGTACTCCGTCAACTCGACGAGCCCGAACCGCCGGTCTCGAGACTGCGCTCCTATTACGACGATCCGATCAAGGTCGGGATCATCCTGGCGATGGTCTGGGCGGCGGTCGGGATGTTCTTCGGGCTTTGGGTCGCCTACCTGCTGGCCTGGCCAGATCTCACCTTCGACACGCCCTGGGCGAGCTTCGGGCGGCTCCGGCCGGCCCATACGACGGCCGTGATCTTCGGCTTCGGCGGCAGCGCCCTGATCGCAACCTCTTTCCACGTCATGCAGCGAACGAGCCGCGCGCGGCTCGCCGGGGAGTTCTCTCCCTGGTTCGTGCTGATCGGCTACCAGCTCTTCGTGATCCTGGCCGTCACCGGCTACCTGATGGGCATCAACCAGTCCAAGGAATACGCCGAGGCCGAGTGGTATGCCGATATCTGGCTGGTGATCGTCTGGGTCACCTACTTCGTCCTCTACATCCGCACGCTGGCGCGCCGGAACGAACCGCACATCTACGTGGCGAACTGGTACTACATGGCGTTCATCCTGATCGTCGCGGTGCTGCACATCTTCAACAACATCGCCGTGCCGGTCTCCTGGGGCGGGTCGCAGAGCTACATCCTGTGGTCCGGCGTGCAGGACGCGATGATGCAGTGGTGGTACGGCCATAACGCGGTCGCGTTCTTCCTGACCGCGGGCTTCCTGGGCATGCTCTACTACTACCTGCCGAAACGGGCCGAGCGGCCGATCTACTCCTACCGGCTGTCGATCCTGTCGTTCTGGGGAATCGTCTTCTTCTACGTCTGGGCAGGCTCGCACCACTTGCACTACACCGCCCTGCCGCACTGGGTGCAGACGCTGGGGATGACGTTCTCGGTCATGTTGCTGGTGCCGTCCTGGGCGACGGCGGCGAACGCTCTGCTGACGCTGAACGGCGCCTGGCACAAGGTGCGCGACGACGCGACGCTCAGGTTCATGATGGTCGCAGCGATCTTCTACGGCCTGACGACCTTCGAGGGGTCGTTCCTGGCGATCCGCGGGGTCAACGCGCTGTCGCACTATACCGACTGGACGGTGGGCCACGTCCATGCCGGGGCGCTGGGGTGGAACGCGATCCTGATCTTCGGCGCGGTCTATGCGGCGGTGCCGGTCATCTGGCGGCGCGAGCGGATGTGGTCGAACCGCCTGATCGAATGGCACTTCTGGCTCGCGGTGATGGGGACCGTGGTCTACGTCTTCGCGATGTGGAACTCCGGCATCCTGCAGGGGCTCATGTGGCGCACCTATACCGATGCCGGGACGCTGCAGTACTCGTTCATCGACTCGCTGCTCGCGATGAACCCGTACTACATCGCCCGCGCGGTCGGGGGCACGATGTTCTTCGTGGGCACGCTGCTCGGCATCTTGAACATATGGATGACGATCCGGCAGGCGCCGGAGGCGCATCTCGCCGTCGACCACCCGACCTCGCCCGATGGCGAGACGGGCGAACGCAGCGTGCCGGCGGAGTAAGGCCATGTGGGGGAAACTGAACCGGATCCTGGAGAGGCTGGTCGCGCCGTTCCGCGCGCTCTTTCACACGATCTTTCGCGGCCATTATCGGCTGGAGCGGTACTCGCTGGGGCTCGCCTTCGCCATCATTATCGCCGGCGGCATCGGCGGGGCGGTCGAGATCGCGCCGCTGTTCACCATCGACGAGACAGTGGAGGAGGCGCCGGACATGCGCCTCTACACGCCGCTGGAGCAGGTCGGCCGCGACATCTACATCCGCGAGGGCTGCTATACCTGTCACAGCCAGATGATCCGCACCCTGCGCGACGAGGTCGACCGCTGGGGCCCCTATTCGCGGGCCGTGGAATCCCAGTACGACCACCCGATGCTCTGGGGGTCCAAGCGCACCGGCCCCGACCTCGCCCGCGTTGGCGGCAAGTATTCCGACGCGTGGCATGTGGCGCATCTGTACTATCCGCGCGACGTCGTAGCCGAGTCGGTGATGCCCGCCTATCGCTGGCTGGCGCGCCGGAATGCGGATCTGGACGACCTGTCGGCCCGGCTGGAGACGCTGAGGACCGTCGGGGTGCCCTATACCGACGCACAAATCGAGAATGCCGTCTCCGATGCATTGGCCCAGGTAAACCCGGATGGCGCGCGGGCCGGGGGGCTGATCGAGCGCTACGGCGAGGCCACGAATATCCGCAACTTCGATGGCCAGCCCGGCAATCCGACCGAGATGGATGCGATCGTCGCCTACCTGCAGATCCTCGGCAAACTCGTCGATGTCGAGACCCTCGACACCGAATCCGGGCAGCAGGAGTGAGCATGGGCATCGACCACGAGAGCCTCGTCGCCTTCGCCAAGACCTTCGGGCTGATCTACCTGGTCGTGATGTTCCTCATCTCGGTGGCCTATGCCTTCTGGCCGTCCAAGAAGGGCGAGTTCGACCGCGCCGCGCGGAGCGTGCTCGACGACGAGGAGGGCCCATGTCGGTAAAGGAACGCGACCCGCTGACCGGCCACCAGACCACGGGTCACGAGTGGAACGGCATCACCGAGCTCAACACCCGCGTGCCGCGCGCGATCTGGTGGTTCATCGGCATCACCCATGTCTGGGCGCTGATCATGTGGCTCCTGCTGCCTGCCTGGCCACTCATCACCACCTACACGAAGGGCCTGCTCGGGATCGACCAGACGCAGCTCGTCGCCGCCGAGGTCGAGGCCGGAGACCGCTATCGCGCACATTGGGTAGCCCGGTTCGACGCGGAATCGCTCGACGAGATCCGCGCCGACGAAACCCTGATGGAGATCGTCCGCGGCGCCGCGCCGGCGCTGTGGGGCGACAACTGCGCGGTCTGTCACGCAACAGGCGGCACCGGCGGGCCGGGCTTCCCGAACCTCGTCGACGCGGCCTGGATCTGGGGCGGCAGCGACGAGGCGGTGCTCGAGACGCTCCGCGTCGGCATCAACTCCCAGCACCCCGAGACGCGCTTCGGCCAGATGCTGGCCTTCGGCGAGACCGGCATCCTGTCCCGCGACGAGGTCCGCACCGTGGCCTCCTACGTGCAGTCGCTCTCGGGGCTGGCCGATCCGCCCGCGGAGGTCGTGGAGCCGGGCGCGGCGCTCTTTGCCGAGAATTGCACCAGCTGCCACGGCGAGTCCGGGGAGGGAATGACCGAGCTCGGTGCGCCGAACCTCACCGACGACGCCTGGATCTACGGCGGCGAGTCCGCGACCCTGTTCGAGACGATCCACGACGGCCGGCAGGGCTGGATGCCCGCCTGGGAGGGCCGGCTGACAGGCGCCGAGCGCAAGATGCTGGCCCTCTACGTGCTCGACATCCTGCCGGAGGGCGAATGAGCGACGCGGATGCCCCTCGCCTCGGCCGCCGGGGCCGCTGGACCCTCGGCCTGATCGGCGCCGGCCTCGTTGCCCTGGTCGCCGTGGCGAACGCGCACCTCGTCTATGTCGCCACCGCCTCGCAGCCGGCCTGCGTGCCCCACCTCAAGGCCCCGGACGGAAGCGGCACCACCTTCCGCGCCGCCAAGTCCGCTTGCTGACGGAGATGCCGATGGACGCCGAAGGTCTCCCGAAAATCGTCCCGCCGCTGCCGCGGCCGAACGAGAAGGCACTGAACCTCCCCCTGGGCACGGCGCTGGCATGGCTGGCCGCGGGCTGGCGCGACCTGCGCAGAAACCCGCTGCCGAGCCTCCTCTACGGGCTGGCCGTCTTCGCGGTCTCGATCTTCGTGGTCTGGGGAATGTTCCGCTTCGAGGTGGACTACTTCTTCTTCCCGGCGCTCAGCGGCTTCCTGGTGCTCGGTCCGCTGATCGCGACCGGCCTCTACGAGAAGAGCCGCCGGCTGGAGAGCGGCGAGCGCACCGGATTCACCCGCATGCTGCTGGTGCGTCCGGCCTCGCGCTACCAGGCCATCTTCCTGGGGCTGATCCTGCTGCTGCTATTCATGCTCTGGCAGCGGGCGGCGGTGCTGCTCTATGCCCTGCACATGGGGGTGCGGCCCTTCGCCGGCTTCGACGACATCCTGCCCATGATGTTCACGACGGTGACCGGCTGGTCGCTGCTGATCACGGGGACGGCCATCGGCGGCCTCTTCGCCGCCTTCGCCTTCGCCATCAGCGTCTTCGCCATGCCGATGATGCTGGAGGAGCGGACCGACGCGCTGACCGCCATGGGGATCAGCCTGTCGCTGGTGTGGAACAACCTTCCGGTCATGCTGATCTGGGGGGCCATCGTCGTCGCGCTCTTCGCCGTCTCGGTACTCACCGGCTTCGCGGGCCTCATCGTGATCTTTCCGCTGCTCGGCCACGCCACCTGGCACGCCTACCGCACGATCCGCGTGAGCCGGGGCGAGCGCGTGTTCTTCTGGCCGGAGTGAGGCCATGGGCTGCTGCGCGGGGACGGGCGGGGACGCGGAGGAGCAGGAGCGCCGTGTCCGACGCGAGGATCTGCGGGCAAGCGCGCAGCGCGGCGAGGACGGCCGCCCGCGCCTGATCCTGTCCGCGCCGGCGATTCGCTGCGGACAGTGCATCGCGGCGATCGAGAGCGCGCTCCCCCGCCTGCCCGAGGTCGCCTCGGCGCGCGTCAACCTGACCCTCCGCCGGATCTCGGTCACCCTCGCCGCGCCCGACTCCGACCCGGTCCCGGTCGGCGAGACGCTCGCGGCGCTCGGATATCCGGCGACCGCCGTAGAGCCGGGCACACCAGCCTCCGAGGGGTCCGACGCAGCGGGGCTGGTGCGGGCGATGGCCGTGGCGGGGTTCGGCGCCAGCAACGTCATGCTGATGTCGGTCGCGGTCTGGTCGGGCGCCGGCGAGGGCCTGCGGGAGGCGTTCCACCTCCTCTCCGCCGCCATCGCCCTCCCGGTCGTCGCCTATGCCGGGCGGCCGTTCTTCGCCTCGGCCTGGACGGGGATGCGCGCCGGGCGACTCAACATGGACGTGCCGATCTCGCTCGGGGTGCTGCTGACGCTGGGGCTCAGCCTCTTCGAACTCGTCCAGGGCGGCCGCCACGTCTTCTTCGACGCCGCGGTCATGCTGGTCTTCTTCCTGCTCGTCGGCCGCTATCTCGACGCACTGATGCGCGAACGGGCCCGCAGCGCGGTGACCGGCCTCGCCCGCCTCGCCGCGCGGGGCGGCACCGTCATCGGCGAGGACGGAGCGACCCGTTACCTGCCGCTGGAGGATATTCGCCCGGGCATGACGCTGCGCGTCCTGCCGGGCGATCGCGTGCCGGTCGATATCCGCATCCTGCATGGCGGCACCGACCTCGACCGGTCGATCGTCACCGGGGAATCCGCGCCCGCGCCCGCCGGGCCGGGCGACGTGCTGGAGGCCGGCAGCCTGAACCTCACTGGCGCCGTCGAGGCCGAGGTGCTGCGACCGGCGGGCGAATCCTTCCTCGCCGAGGTGACGCGGATGCTGGAGGCGGCCGAACACGGGCGCGGCCGCTACGTGCGCGTGGCCGACCGGGCGGCACGGCTCTATGCGCCCGTGGTGCATACCCTTGCCGCGGCGGCCTTCGCCGGCTGGATCTTCGCCACCGGCGACCTGCACGGGGCGATCTTCGTCGCCGTCTCGGTCCTGATCATCACCTGCCCCTGCGCGCTCGGCCTGGCGGTGCCGGTCGTCCATGTCGTCGCCTCGGGGCGGCTGTTCCAGGCGGGGATCATGATCCGGGACGGCTCGGCGCTCGAACGGCTCGCGACGATCGACCGGGCCGTCTTCGACAAGACCGGCACGCTGACGATCGGGACGCCGCAGGTTGCGGTCGACGCGATCGCGGCGCGGGATCGCGGCGCGGTGGCGGCGCTGGCGCGGCAATCCGCGCACCCGGTCTCTCGGGCGCTCGCCGCCATCCTGCCGGAGGCCGCCGTGGGTCTTGCCGCGGCGCGGGAACGGCCGGGTTACGGCATCGAAGCCCGGGTGGACGGACGGCCTGCCCGGCTCGGCCGGGCCGCCTGGGTCGCCGAGATCGCATCCGGTCCGCCGCCCGCCCCCGGCACCGCCTTTGCCTATGCGGGGGCGCCGGCCGCCCCGATCGCCCTCGGCGAGACATTGCGCCCCGCCGCCGAGGAGACCGTCACGGCACTCCGCCAGGCGGGAATCGCGGTCGAGGTCCTGTCCGGCGATGCCGCCGCGGCGGTCGAGGGGATCGCCCGGCAGGCCGGCATCGCCGAGTGGACCGCGGAGCGCACCCCGGCCGACAAGGTCCGCCACATCGAGGCGCGGGCGGCGGGGGACGGGCGCGTTCTCATGGTCGGCGACGGCCTGAACGACGCCGCCGCGCTCGCGGCCGCGCATGTCTCCATGGCCCCTGCCTCGGCCTCCGATGCCGGCCGGATGGCGGCAGACATCGTGTTCACCCGGGACCGCCTCGACGCCGTGGCTCTGGCGCATCGCACCGCCCGCCGCGCCGCCGCGCTGGTGCGCCAGAACCTTGCGCTGACCGTGCTCTACAACTGCATTGCCGTCCCGATCGCGATGGCCGGCTTCGTCACGCCGCTGATGGCCGCGGTGGCGATGTCCGCCTCCTCGATCCTTGTCGTCGGCAACGCGTTGCGGCTGAAGGGCCCCGATGCGGCGCCGCGCGAGGGCCGCCCCTCCGAACCTTTCGGGCGACAGGGAGAATATGCATGAGCGCCCTCGTCATCCTCGTCCCCACGAGTCTCGTCCTCGGGTTCATCGGCCTCTGCTGCTTCATCTGGAGCCTGCGGACGAAGCAGTACGAGGACCTCGACGGCGCTGCCGAACGCCTCCTTGTCGACGACCCGCTCGATCGTCCGGCGGCGAGAGGGGCCGAAGACCGGGTCGCCGGCCGGGACGAGGGCCCGCCCGTGGCATGAAGTTGGCCCCTGCTCATCGACGGGTCCCCTTACCCGGCTTCCCTGCGCCCTGCCCTCCCGTCCCGCTCGGGCGGCTGAGAATGAAGGCGGCGGCGCCCGTCAGGCAGATTGCCTGCACGAGCAGGATCGGGACGGCCAGCGACAGGACGACACTGACGCCGAAGACGCCCGCCATCATGGCGAGGGCGACGGCCTTCTGCCGCGGCGCGATGGCACCGTTCCGGCGCCAGTTCACCAGCGTCGGGCCGAGAAGACGGCTTCGTTCCAGGGACGCGGCAAACCGGGGGACGCTCTTGCCATAGGCGAGGACGGCGAGCAGCGCGAAGGGCGTGGTCGGCAGGAGCGGGAGGAGAACCCCGATCGCGGCCAGCACCAGCGCCGCGCTGCCCAAGGCGAACCAGATCACGCGAACCAGAGGCACAGCCCGTTCCCTTCCTGGCGGTGTCCCGACGCCCCGGAGCGGACGGTCCGATCACGACCCCCCATCGCCGCCCCGGGACCGATCCTGGCTCGGCGCGTCACCGGACGCCATGGCCGATGGCGGATAGACGACCTTCCCGTCGTCCGTCAGCTCCGCGCCGGGGGTGGGTTTCGCGGGGTCGATGCGGTTCCCGCCGAGCAGGTGGTCGACCTCGTGTCCGTTGAGCAGCAGGTGGTCGGCGATGATGCGGCGGTGGCAGCGCCACCAGACGGCCTCGGCGCACATCATGGCAAGCCGCCGGTCCCGCCCGTGCGCGACGAGCTCGGTCAGCGCCGCCGCGAAGTCCGGCGACAGCGCGTAATCGGCATAGTTGTGAAAGCTGCGGTTGCGCCAATGGGCGTTCACCTCGTCCGGCACGTCCGGCTGCAGGTTTCGCCGGCCGCCAAGGGTCGGCATGTGCCGGTACCCGATCTGGTACCGTTCCAACTCCCCGGGCAGGACGTCGATGTTGTAGGACGGGTTGCTGCGCGACCGGGGGAAGCTGCGCACGTCGACGACCAGGTCCACCCGAGACGTGCGGAGGATGTCCACGAACTCCTCCGGGTTCCGGTTGGAATGGCCGATCGTGCAGAACCGGGCCGGCATGGGTCAGCGGTCGCCCCGGCACGCCACTGGGCCGCGGAACGCCCGCTTCTCGGGCTCGATCCAATCGGCCGCGGGCTGCTTCGGCGGGCGTGCGCCCTGCGGATTTCCCCTGATCATCGGCGACAGGAGCGTGCGCCGGCTCGGCCAGTTTGCGTCCGATAACGAGGCAGATCTCGGTTCTGTGCCCTTGAAGATTGGGGTGAGCATCGAGCCGAATCTTACTGACATATTTTGGTTTCCTGCCCTGTACGCCGCCTTCAGCCGTCGAAGAGGATGGTCAGAAGCAGCGAGGCGTTCTCGAGGCCCGTGACCGAATGCGCCTCGCCCCCCTCGAGATAGAGCCACTCCCCTGCGCGCAGATCCTTCGCCCCCTCGGTGAGGCCAAGCTGCACCCGGCCCTCGAGGCAATGCAGCATGATCCGGCCGGGAACCTTGTGCACCGGGATCTCCCGGCCGGCGGGGACAACCAGGCGAACCGCCTCGAAGCTCGGCGTCCGGACGATGGCGCTGGTCCGGGCCTTCGCCAGGTCCTCGCCAAGGGGGCGGAGATCGACGATCTCGCCGGGTTCCGCGTGATGCAGGGCCATGAAACCTCCTGATCCAGCCCCGCCGCGGCGGGGACATTGCGATATACCGCTCCGGCCATGCGGTCGACTTCCTCATAATGCGTGCCGCCGGCCACAGGAACCAAACGCATGCCGACGGGACGGAGATCACGATCCGGCCGATGATCTGGAGGACGAAGTACCAAACGAGCGACCAGGCCACGATCGGCAGCCGCCCGGTCCAGCTCGGCACTGCCGTCAGCCGGGCAGGACCGCGCCAGGCCCGCCTCCGTTCGGCCGCGCTGCTCATGACGCCCTGCCACTGTCGACCTGAACGCCCGC
This sequence comes from uncultured Paracoccaceae bacterium, assembly GCA_947487205.1. Taxonomy (GTDB): domain Bacteria; phylum Pseudomonadota; class Alphaproteobacteria; order Rhodobacterales; family Rhodobacteraceae; genus Palleronia. The sequence goes on from CANKVU010000011.1 coordinate 44,867, forward strand.
CTCGGTGATGATTGCATCCAACACGATGTCATGCGGCTGCGGATAGATGGACGGGAGCCGGGCGACCTGAAACCCGATTCCGATCGCAAACGGCCGGGGCGAAAGTGTCGCCAGTGTCCGGTCGAAATACCCTCCGCCATGGCCGAGGCGGTAGCCCGCCCCGTCCCAACCCAGTAGCGGCGCAAGCAGGATCCCGGGCGTGACAAGGGGGGCCTCGGGCGAGGGTACGGGAATGTCCCGATCGCCGCGGATTATCCTCGTCTCCTGAGTCCAGCGCCGGAAGACGAGGGGCCCGGAGCGGGTCTCCACCACTGGCAGGGCGAGGACGACGCCGGCGGCATCCAGTTCAGCCATGAGCGGCCGCAGGTCCGGCTCGCCCTCGACCGGCCAGTAGCTCGCCAGGACCCTGCCTTGCCCGCTCCCCATGCGATCCTCGAGCAATGGCCGCAGATGCGAGATCAGGTCCCGCTCGAGGGCGGCGCGCGCGTCGCCGCTCAACGCCAGGCGCGCGGCGCGCAGGCGGGCGCGTTCGGCCTCGCGCCAGCGCGCCACGTCGCGTGCCTGCTCGGGTTCGACGCCGGAGGGGTCGAAATAGGCCGGGTCGACCTCATGCGCCATGCAGGGCGGGGACGCATAGTGACGGGCGCGGGCATCCTCATCCGGCGGGGTCATCGCTTTCCTCCCCTGCCTTGGCTAGCTCGATCAGATACCGACGCAGCACCACCGCCTGGTTGTGATCGCGGTCCTTCGCCGCGAAGAGGAGCGTGACCGGACCCTCGCGGCTCCAGCCGAGGCAGCGATCCACCGCCTCGGGGTTGGCGTCCAGCTCGGCGCGATACCGCTCCTGAAACTCCTGCCACTTCTCGGGATCGTGGCCGAACCACGTCCGCAGATCGGTGCTCGGCGCGACGTCCCGGATCCATTCGTCGAGCCGCAGCTCTGCCTTGGCGATCCCGCGGGGCCAGACGCGGTCCACCAGCAGCCGGGCGCCTGTTGTGCGATCCACGTCGTCGTGAACCCGCGCGATCCGGATGTCGGGCCCGCGGCTCATCGCTCCTCCCCATCGTCCAGCAGGTCGAGCGCCTTCACGGAATGGGCAAAGGCCGCGCCCGCCTTCATTTCGGCAGTGACCCAGATGGCCTCCATGATCTGTTCGGCGCTCGCGCCTTCGCGACGCGCGGCCTTCACATGCGCCTCGATGCACCAGGGGCATTGAGTGGCATGCGCCACCGCCACCGCGATGAGCTGTTTGGTCCGGGTGTCGAGCGCGCCCTCGGCGAAGACGGCCTTGGCGAAGGCCTTGAAGGCATCGTCGGCCTCGGGGGCGAGCGCATGGCGCCACTCGGACGTCTCGCGCGTCGGCTTCGGGAAGCGAAGGTCGGACATGTCCATCTCCGGGTTCTGCAGATTATCCTTCTCGGCGTCGCGCCGGCCCGGCGCGCCGGTGTTGCAGCGGTCTTGGTTCAACGTCCAAATACCCCGAGCCGATCCTTCGGCCGCCCTGCCGAAGCGGGGGAACAGCGCGTCGTTTACGAGCCGCATGTGTTCAACAAGGGCATCGATGAGCTCGCCGAGGCCGGAACTCACACCACCGCCGGTGGGCGGTCTGGCCCGGATACCGGTCGAGCACCCGTTCTCCCGTCCATCTCGGAGCCACTTATGCCCTGAGATTGATCCGCGTGCCCCATGGGTCGCGAAGGCCGAGCGCGGCGCCTGTACGCTTGGCCGGAATACCGGCCGTTTCGGCGCGTCGGGCGATCGCATCCCGCGTGGCCGGGTCGCGGACGACGATTTCCACCGCGTCGAGCCCGGCCATGCCCTCGGGGCGCAGCCCCGCGCGGCGGCTGTTCCAGACGTTGCCGGCCAGCTGGTGGTGATAGCCGCCGCTGCCGTAGAAGCTGGCGCCGGGGTAGCGCGCGGCGATGTCGAAGCCGAGGATGTCGCGGTAGAACCGGTCCGCCGCCTCGGTACCGCCCACCTGGAGGTGGACGTGGCCCACGCTCCCCCCCTCGGGGAACCCCGACCATTCCGTTCCCTCAGCGCTCCGCAGCAGGCCCGGCACGTCGAGCGGATCGGTGCTCATGCGGACCTCGCCCGTCTCGGTGCGCCAGCGATCGGCCGGGCGGTCGGCGTAAACCTCGATGCCGTTGCCCTCGGGATCGGAGAGGTAGAGCGCCTCGCTGACAATATGGTTCGATGCCCCTTGGATCGGCACCCCGGCCCCTTTCGCATGGACCATCCACCGCGCGAGATCGGCACGCGTCGGCATCAGGAAGGCGGTGTGGAAGAGCCCGGCCTGTCCCCGGTCGCGGGGCGCAAGCGCAGCATCGCTCAAGAGGTCGAGGAGCGGGGTGGATCCGGTGCCGAGCAGGACGCGCCGGGTTCCGGTCTCGATCGGGCGAAGTCCGAGCACCGACTGGTAGAAGGCGGAGACGGCGCCGAAGTCGCGCACTTTCAGCCGTACGGTCCCGATCCGCATGGGCGCGGCCTGCATGTCGAAGACGTCGGTCGCAGTAGTCATGGCGGCACTCCTTGGAAAAGGTAACAGCCGCGGGACGATGCCCCGCGGCCGGCGGAGGTCAGGCGCGGGCGCGCTTGAGGGCGAAGGCGCCGTCGCCGAGCAGGGCCTGGACGACCAGTGCCACCGCCCAGAAGGCCGGGAATTCCCAGCCGCCGCCTTCGTTGGAAAAGAAGAAGCCGGCTGCGCCATGCGGCACGTAGATCGAGCCGAGCAGGATCGGCACCAGCGCCAGCGACACCCAGCGGCTGTAGACACCGAGGATCAGGGCCAGGCCGCCGAAAAGCTCGGCCGCGATGACGAGATAGGCGAGGGGTCCGGGCAGGCCGAGGCTGGCGAAGTAGCCCGCCGTGCCCGTCGGGGTGAATACGAAGAGCTTGAGGCCGGCATGGGCGAGAAACAGGATTCCCGTCGACACGCGCAGGATCGTTGCGGCGAGATCCGCATTGGCCACACCCTCCACGAGGGACGGCCGGGGGGCGGATTGAGCGGGGACGTAGGTCATGATCGGTTCTCCTCGAAGGGGACGCGGAGGCGCGTCGTCGATGGAGACCAAATGACTTCATTTCCGTCGGATGATAATCCAACCTCCAGGAAGATGATTGCTTCTGAAAAGGAAGGGATCGCCTACCAGCTCGGTTTTCCGCGATAGCGTTCCGCCAGGAAATCCACGAGCACCCGCACCTTCGCAGCGAGATGCCCGCTGTGCGGATAGAGGGCGTGAACCCCGTAGGCGGCGGTCTCGAACTCGGCCAGCAGCCGGACGACCCGGCCCGCGCGAAGCGCATCCCCGGCGACGAAGGCCGGCACGCAGGCGAGCCCGAGGCCGGCTTCCGCCGCGCGCAGGCAGGCCTCGGCGTTGGAATACCGGATCCGGCCGCGCACCGGCACCATTCCTGCCCCGCCCGCGTGCCCGAACGGCCAGCGGTTCGGGTCACGGAAATTGGTGTCGATGATGCACTCGTACGCCGTCAGGTCCTCGGGAACCCGCGGCGTTCCCTTGCGGTCCAGGTAGGCCGGCGCGGCGACCATGACGATGTGCACGTCGCAGAGCTTGCGAGCGATCAGGCTGGAATCGTCCGGTCGCCCCACCCGGACCGCCATATCGAAGCCCTCGTCGACGAGGTTCACCGCCCGGTCCGAGAAACTGACGTCGAGCTCGATCTCGTCATAGGTCAGCGCGAAGTCGTTCAGCGCCGGGGCCAGTTCCGCCGTCCCGAAGGTCAGAGGCGCCGTCAGGCGCAGGCGGCCCCGCGGTGCCTGCGAGGCATCCCGGACCGCGGCGTCGAGCGCGTCGAACTCGTCGAGCAACGGGCGCAGCCGATCGAAATACGCCTGTCCGGCCTCGGTCGCCGACACGGCCCGCGTGGTGCGGTTCAGGAGTCGCACGCCCAGCTCGCTCTCCAGCCGCGAGACCAGTTTCGAGGCTTGGCCCGATGTCGTGCCGAGCCGCTCCGCGGCCGCGGTAAAGCTGCCGCTTTCCATCACCGCCGCGAACATCCGGTCGGATACGAGCCTGTCCACTGGTCGACTCCTGCCTGTCCTCGAAAGCCGCGACCTGTTTCCCCTAGGGGCCCGTCCACTGGTCGAAGTTGCGGAGCTTATTTCTTGCCAAAGACCCGCTATCAAGCCGCTTAAAGAAGCGCTCGATCTCGTCCTTCCACCTTTTCCAGGCAGTACCGGATAACGGAAAAAAGGGGGCCGAAAATGATCAGGATTCCTGCTCCATATAGCCGAGCGTAAGGTTAAGCAGGGTCCGGACGCCGATGAGCAAGCTGTCCTCGTCCAGGAGAAATTCAGGCGAATGGTTCGGCGCGGCAGCGGCCGGATCCTCGGACGCTCCTATCAGAACATAAAGGCCAGGAACCTCTTGAGCGAAGAAGGAAAAGTCCTCCGAGGGCGTTGCCTTCGGGACTACCTCGACGGAGGCACTGCTAACCTTTCGAAGGGCGGGAAGCATCGCCTCGGTCAAGTCGGGATCGTTCACGGTGACCGCGTAGCCGTCGTCCCGAAACGTTATCTCCGCGCTACCGCCGCCCGACTCGGCAATCCGTCGTGCCGTGAGGTCCATGCGCTCCTTTATCGAACCGCGCATCTCCTCGTCGTAGGTGCGTACCGTTCCGGACATCGTCGCCTCGCCCGGAATGATATTGTGGCGCGTGCCCGCGTCGAAGGTGCCGACCGTCACCACGGCGGGTTGGTTGGTCAGGTCGATCTGCCGGCTGACAATGGTCTGAAAGCCGAGAACCACCTGGGATCCGAGAACGATCGGGTCCACCCCGCCCCAGGGGATAGCTCCATGCGTCTGGCTGCCTGTCAACGTCAGGTCGAACGTGTCCGATGACGCCAGGATCGGCCCCGCGCGATACCCGATCATGCCCGTGGGCATCTTGGTAATGACATGCAGCCCGAAAATGGCGTCTGGCCTCGGATCGTCGAACGCTCCTTCCTTCAGCATACGACGCGCCCCGGCCGTCTCACCTTTGGGAGCGCCTTCCTCGGCGGGCTGGAAGATGAGTTTGACGCTTCCTTTCAAGTCCTCCTTCATGCCCGCCAGGATTTCGGCCACGCCCATGAGGATCGCAGTATGGGCATCGTGCCCGCAAGCATGCATGACGCCGACCTGCTCGCCATTCCACTCGGCCCGGACATTCGAGGCAAAAGGCAGGTCCACCTCTTCCTCCACGGGAAGCGCGTCCATATCCGCGCGCAGAGCCACCACCGGTCCGGGCTTGCCACCCTCGAGCACTTCGACCACGCCCGTCACCGCGACATTCTCGGTAACCCGGTAGCCAAGCGTTCTGAGATGTTCGGCCACTAACCCGGCGGTTCGTGTTTCACGATTACCAAGTTCCGGATTCTCATGGATGTCGCGACGCCAGTCGATGACCTTTGCCTCGATTGCCGCGCTATCCGCGTCGATACGAGCCATATCCTGCGCCAACGCCGCACTCGTAAGATTGGGGATCGCCGCGACCACGCCCAGGAAGGTGTAGAGTAGCGACGCTTTACGGCCCACGCCTGTCATGTCGTGCTCCCGATGCTTCACGACGATTGCGCCGAGTGGGCAGCAACGCCGCAGAAATTTTATCATGACGATCCCCTGATCGAGCCAGGGTATAAGACGTGGTCGCGCGAACCGAGGATCGCAGCCTCAGGTGTATCACGTGCAATCGAACGGGCGGGGTATGACTACCCACCTTCAGGGTATTGGAGGGGCTTCATCCCAAGAATTTCGGCAGGCATCGTATAAGCGACTTGCTGACGAGCGTCACAGAGCCAGAGCGGTATTAGAATATTACTCATATATAACAATAGTATGGCTGCAATAATCAAGGCTTTTGTGGCACCATTCCGAGTGGGTTGCGACATCTCCGCTCTATCTGGGGCCACCCTCGTCCCGGCTTTCACCGCACTCAAAGCAGCCATTCGACCGGCAACCAGCCGATCACCGTGAGGGCGATGCGCCGGGCTGGGGACGAGCCGGGCTCTTCGGCAAGGACCGGCGCGTCCGGATCCGATGGATCGGTCCAGATCAGGCCCTCCCCGGTCGTTCTCACCTGCCAAGCCAGCCCATCGACCCCACGGTCGAAAACGCCCCCCAGATGTCCGGCCATGGCTTCGCTGTCGATCAGCAGACCCATTTCCGTATTGAGATGAATCGACCGGGGATCGAAGTTGAAGCTGCCCACATAGATGCGCTCCCCGTCCACCGCGAAGGTCTTGGCGTGCAAGCTCGCGCCGGAGGCGCCGAAGGCCGCCGTGTCATCTCGGGAGGTCTCGGCCGCGGCCTCGCGGCGCAGCTCGTAGAGCTCGACACCGGCGTTCAGCAGAGCGCGGCGTCTCTTGGCGTAGCCAGCGTGAACCGGGAGCACATCAGTTGCGGCCAGCGAATTGGTCAGCATGCGGACCTCCACCCCTTTGGCCTCGAGGCTCGCGAATAGGGCGACACCACGTTCGCCTGGCACGAAATACGGGGAGACACCGTCGAACCGGGAAGTGACGTGGCCCACCGTGCGGTCGAGGGCGCCGACGAGGCTGCGCTCGCGCGGCACGCCGCCCTCGCCTTTGGCCGGATCATCGCTGACAAGCACCGCATCGGTCCATTCGAAGTCGAGATCGCCGCGGGCCATGCGCGCCACAATCTCGGAGTTGCGGATCTCGTTTCGGTATTCTTCCAACCGGGGTTCGGAGCGGGCACGATCAAGCGCCTCGGCCACCGGATCTCCTTGCGGCGGGATGCCCACGATCGGGCCGGCAGGAGAAGCCGCAGGGGCGGCCCAGTAGCGATCGAAGTCGGCTGAAACGTCGGGCACCACGTCGCCCACCGCCAGAACGTCGAGATCGACGTAGAGAGGCGCGCGACCGGTGCCGAAATACTCGTCGCCGACATTGCGACCTCCGACGATGGTGGCGAGCCCGTCCACGGTGAACGACTTGTTGTGCATACGTCGGTTCAAACGAGGAAAATCAAAGGCGTAGGAAAGAGGTTTCAGGCGACCTCTCAAGTTGAACGGGTTCCACAGCCGCACCTCGATCATAGGATGCGCATCAAGCGCGGCGAGATGGGCATCCACCCCGGAGGTGCCGTTGTCGTCGAGCAGGAGGCGCACGCGGACGCCGCGATCCGCGGCCCGGTTCAGGGCGTCGAACAACAGGAGCCCCGTCAGGTCATCATGCCAGATGTAGTATTGCGCATCGATCGAAGAGACGGCCGCGTCGGCCAGGAGGACGCGCGCCGCGAAAGCTTCGGCGCCACGGGCAAGCGGGGTGACCCCGGAGCGGCTCTGGTGGCGGTCTAACGGTCCTTCGAGAGCGTCGGCAAGCCGCCCCGCAGTCGCAGGTGGCAGCGCGGCGGAGGGCTCGCCTCGATCCTCGGGAAGCGCAAAGATCAGCCGGGCGGCCAGGATCGCCATGCTCCCCAGGACCAACAGGGAGAAGAGAATTTTCACGACGCCGGCCATTTCCGCTCCGTTTTTTGGTCGGGAGACTTGCCGCGCCCCGAAGGCGGTTTTGCAGGAGGCCTCGTGTGACCGTCTAAGCGAGGGATTTCCCTGGCCCCTCCCCGAGCGGACTCATCGGCAAGCTACGGGCGCCTTTCGAGAACGCGGTTCGTTTCCTCCAACGATCCGTCCTCCAGGGGCATAGCCTCGACCCAGATCATGCGCACAAGAACTATGACGACGAGCAGCAAGGGCGCGGCGACGAAGACACCGAGCAGCCCGAACAAGGTGCCAAAGCTCGCAACGGCGAGGATCGTCAGGGCCGGCGGCAGATTGGTCGTCCGCTTCTGGATCAGCGGCATGATGACGTTGCCCTCCACCTGCTGCACCACGACGAAGAGCAGCGCCGCCCCGAGATACGGCCCGATATAAGGCACGATGTTCAGAAGGCCCGCCACGATACCGAGCGCGATCGGCAGCGGCACGCCGATGAGCCACAAACCCAAGGCCACGAGGGAGCCCACCACGAGCATGCAGAGAAGCTGCCCACGCAACCATTGCCAGAGCCCCTCGCCGAGAGCATCAAGGATCTCGTGGGCGCGATCACGATGCCCGGGGGAGACCAGGCTAACCAGGCCCAAGCGGTAGAGAGCGGGGTCGAGCGCTAGGAAGATCGCCACGGTCACCACGATCAGCAGGTTTGCGCCCAAACCGAACAGCGTGGATACGGTGCCGCCGATCGTCCCCAGGATGGTCCAGCGTCCCTCTTCGGCAGAGGCGAGTTGCTCGAGCAGAGCCTGGCCCCATACTCTTTCGCCAAGCCAGGCCTCAATGCTGTCGAAGGCAGCGGGAAGCCGGACCCAGAGCTGTTCGAGCTGGCCAACGACCTTCGGGCCTGCACCGTAGAAGAGCAGACCGAAGGACATCAAACCCGCGAAGATCACGCATGCGAGGGCTGCTTCGACCGAGATTGACGTATGCAGGGCGATCGTTTCTGCGGGGCGACGCACCAGAACGGCGAGAAGAACGCCGACGAAGCCGAGGAGCAAGACGAAGGACAGCTGCCACGCGACGAGCGTCAGGACAGCGAGGCTGACGAGCGCAGCCGCGAAGCGGGTTTCGCGTCCGGATGTCGAGCCTGTCATGGTCGTTCTCCCGACATCTGCGATGACCTGGGCCATCCGCGACCGCCAAAAAAAAGTGCGGCATCGCGCCGGCATTCATACGAACCGCCGACTCCGCGAATGGCAATGCCACGGACAACGGGTGCGGACGCAATGCCTTGCAGAGCGAGTTCCGTGCCGAATACTACTCAAGTCGGACTGTCCGGAAAAACGTCGGCAAGACCGACAACACGCTGTCCGGCCGAAATTCAGCAAGGGCCAAGCGACGGCTTTGTCCGGGGCGCCCTGGCCCGCCCCGGGTCGCGCCAGTCAGTTGACGATCTTGGCCTCGGTGGCCTCGCGGATCTGCTCCTCGGTCACGTCGGGCGCCGTCTCAACGATCTTCAACCCGCCCTCGACCACGTCGAGCACGCCGAGATTGGTGATGATCCGGTCGACCACGCCGGTCCCCGTCAGCGGCAGGGTGCATTCGTGCAGGATCTTCGACTCGCCGTGCTTGTTCTGGTGGTCCATCACGATCACCACCTTCTGCACCCCGGCGACGAGGTCCATCGCCCCGCCCATGCCCTTCACCAGCTTGCCCGGGATCATCCAGTTGGCGAGATCCCCGTTCTCGGCCACCTCCATGGCGCCGAGGATGGCGCAGGCGATCTTGCCGCCGCGGATCATCGCGAAGGAGGTCGCGCTGTCGAAATACGACGTCCGGTTCAGCTCGGTGATGGTCTGCTTGCCGGCATTGATGAGGTCGGGATCCTCCTCGCCCTCGACAGGAAAGGGGCCCATCCCCAGCATGCCGTTCTCCGACTGCAGGGTGATGTCCTTGTCGCCGATGTAGTTCGCCACCAGCGTCGGGATGCCGATGCCGAGATTGACATAGGTGCCGTCCTCCAGCTCCTGCGCGGCGCGCTCGGCCATCTGCTCGCGGTCCCAGGGCATCACGCCTCCTCCTTCTTGCGGGTGGTCACCTTCTCGATGCGCTTCTCGTGGTCGCCCTGGATCAGGCGGTGAACGAAGACGCCGGGCAGGTGGATGCAGTCGGGGTCGAGGCTGCCGCGCGGCACGATCTCCTCCACTTCGGCCACGCAGGTCTTGCCGCACATGGCCGCGGGCACGTTGAAGTTGCGCGCCGTCTTGCGGAACACGAGGTTGCCGGTGTCGTCGGCCTTCCAGGCCTTGACGATGGCCAGATCCGCCTCGATGCCGCGCTCCAGGACGTAGGTCTCGTCGTCGAAGACCTTGGTCTCCTTGCCCTCGGCGATCTGGGTGCCGACGCCGGTCTTGGTGTAGAAGCCCGCGATCCCGGCGCCGCCGGCGCGCATCCGCTCGGCCAGCGTGCCTTGCGGGTTGAACTCCACCTCCAGCTCGCCCTCGAGGAACTGGCGCATGAACTCGGCATTCTCGCCCACATAGGAGGACATCATCTTCTTCACCTGCCGCGAGGCCAGGAGGATGCCGATGCCGAAATCGTCCACCCCGGCATTGTTCGAGGCGAAGGTCAGCCCCTTGACCTTGGACCGCTCGATCGCGGAGAGCAGCAATTCGGGAATCCCGCACAGCCCGAACCCTCCCGCGGCGATCAGCATGTCGTCCCGCAAGAGGCCGTCGAGCGCGGCGTCGGCGTCGTCGTAGATCTTCTGCATGGTCTCTCCTTGGTCCTGTCGATTTCGGGGGGGATCATCGCTCCGGCGCAGCTTGGCCGCTCGACCGCAGACGAAGAGAGGCGCGGCCGATCTGTACAGACAGCATGCCGGCGGCGATGCCCCAGAAGGCGGCGCTGATCCCGAAGGCGGAGACTCCCGAGGCGGCCACGACGAAGGTCAGGAGGCCCGCCTCCCGGTCGGCCGCCTCGGCGAGCATGTCGGCCAGGCCCTTCCCGATCGCCCCCAGGAGCGCGAGCCCGGCCAAAAGGGCGATGAGCTCCACCGGCAGGACCTGCAGGACGGAGACGATCGTGCCAGCGAAGACCGCCCCGACGAGGAAGATGACCCCCGTGGCGACACCCGAGACATAGCGGCGCGACCGGTCGGTGTGGCACTCCTCGCCCGCGCCAAGGGCCATGGTGATCGAGGCCAGCGCGATGGTGATGCCGCCGAACAGCGCCGCGGGAAGGGACAACAGGCTTGCTGTCGCGAGGATGGGGCGGGCGGGGGCGTCGAATCCGTTGGCCTTCAGGATCGCGAGCCCGGCGAGGAACTGCCCCGTCAGCGTGGTCAGCACCAGCGGCAGGGCAAAGCCGAGGATCGCCTCGGCCGAAAAGACCGGCATCGCCACCACCGGCTGCGCCAGCGACAGGGTGACCTCCTCCGCGCCCGGAGCGTCGGCCAGCGCGACGTAGAGGAGCGACCCGGCCAGCAGCCAGATCAGCGCGTAGCGGGGGGTGACGCGCGACAGGACGAGGAACGCGAGCAGCACGACCGCGACCATGACCGGCGCGGTCTCGAAGCCGAGGAAGGCATCGGCGCCGAAACGGAACAGGATCCCCGCCATCATGCCGGCTGCGACCCCCTTCGGCACCAGCGCCACCAGCCGGTCGAACGCGCCTGTCAGCCCCACGACGAGGATCGCGAGGGCCGACACAATATAGGCGCCGATCACCTCCGGGTAGCTCAGCGCCGGGCCCACGGTGACCAGCAGCACGTTGCCCGGCGCCGACCAGGCGACGAGAACGGGGATGCGCATCCACAGGCTCAGCCCGAGGCTCGCCAGCCCTGCCCCAGCGAAGATCGCGGCCACCCAGGAGGAGAACATCCCCGGCCCCACATTCATCGCGACGGCGGCCTGGTAATAGATCAGGAGCGGCCCGGCGATGGAGATCAGCACCGCCAGGAGCCCGGCGACGATGGCCGTGGGGGAGGTCTGCCGGACCAGGCCCGATCCCAGTGGCGCGCGCACGGATTGCGCTTCAGGCATGAACGAGCCCGAGGATCTCGCGCGCCTCCGCCGGGGTGGCGACGCGGCGGCCATGCTTGCCCACGATGTCGGCTGCCCGCTCCACGAGCGCGGCATTCGAAGGAGCGAGCGTCGCGCGGTCGAGGCGGATATTGTCCTCCAGCCCGGTGCGCAGATGGCCCCCGGCGGCGGCGGCCCAGTCGTTCAGCTCGGCCTGGTGGCGGCCGATGCCGGCGGCGCACCAGGGCGCGTCGGCGCCGAACAGCTCCCGCACCGTCTCGACATAGATGTCGAAGACACGGGCGTCGGCCGGCATCGCGTTCTTCACGCCCATGACGAACTGGACGTAAGGCCGGCCCTCGATCTCGCCGCGCTGCCACATGGCATGGGCCTGGTAGATATGCGACAGGTCGAAAGCCTCGATCTCGGGCTTGATGCCGTGGCCCCGCATCTCGGCGGCAAGCCATGCCACGAGATCGGGGGGGTTCTCGTATACCCGGGTGGGAAAGTTGTTCGATCCCACCGAGAGCGAGGCCATATCCGGCTTCAGCGACAGCATCCCGCCCCGTTCCTCGCCCGCGCCGGACCGGCCGCCGGTCGAAAATTGAACGATCATGCCAGGGCAATGCCGCTCCAACCCCTCTTTCAGCGCCGCGAAGCGGTCAGGATCGGAGCTGGGCCGGCCCGCCTCGTCGCGGACATGGACATGGCAGATGCTGGCGCCGGCCTCGAAAGCCGCTTGGGCGCTCTCGACCTGTTCCTCGATCGTGACGGGCACCGCGGGATTGTCCGCCTTGGTGGGCAGGGACCCGGTGATGGCGACGCAGATGATGGCGGGCGCGGTCATCGGCGCGCCCCCTCGCGGTGCCGCGGCGCGCGAGCGGCGGCCCGGGTGGCAACTTCCTCGGGGGTCAGGAACATGTGGCGCGGGTCGGCCGAGGGGGCGTGTTTCGTGCATCCCGGGCAGGGATCGGCGGCGTTCTTGCACATGGCGTGTCTCCTCCTGGGGTGGGCTCAGCCCGGCATCCGGGCCAGCGCGTCGACGAAGAACGGCCGGAACCCCTGCGGGTGCTCGCTCATCGGGAAGTGGCCGAGCTCGTCCATCACGGCGAGGGTCGCGCCCGGGATGGCGGCGGCGGTGCGGCGCGCATCCTCGGGCGTGCAGGTCAGGTCGTAGGCGCCGACGATCAGGTGCACAGGCGTGCGCGCCGTGTCGATCCGGTCCAGCCGGCCGACCAGTGGTCTGCCCCCTAAAAAGTGGTCCTCCCTGAAGTAGGCTTTCGAGCCGTATGGAGGACGAGGAATGGGACAGAAGAGGCACAAGCCGGAGGAGATCGTCGCGAAGCTTCGGCAGGTCGACGTATTGGTATCGCAGGGCCGGCCGGTGGCCGAGGCGGTGCGGTCGATCGGGGTGACGCAGTTCACCTATTACCGCTGGCGCAAGGAGTTCGGCGGGCTGAAGACCGACCAGGTAAAGCGCTTGAAGGAGTTGGAGAAGGAGAACGAGAGGCTGCGAAAGGCCGTGTCCGATCTCACGCTGGAGAAGCTGATCCTGCGGGAGGCGGCCTCGGGAAACTTCTGAGCCCCGCTCGCCGCCGAGCCTGCGTCGACCACGTCAGAGGGAAGTTCCGGATCTCCGAACGTCTTGCCTGTCGCGTGCTGGGCCAGCATCGATCGACCCAGCGGAAGATGCCGCGGGGACGGGCCGACGAGGAGGCGCTGACCGCGGACATTGTCGCGCTGGCATCTCAGTACGGGCGCTACGGCTACCGCCGGATCGCTGCGATGCTGCGGGATGCCGGCTGGGCCGTGAACGTGAAGCGGGTCGAGCGGATCTGGCGACGGGAGGGGCTGAAGGTGCCCTCGACACAACCGAAGAAAGGCCGGCTTTGGTTGAACGAGGGGTCATGCATCCGCCTGCGCCCCGAGCGGCCGAACCACGTCTGGTCCTACGACTTCGTCGAGAGCCGGACGCATGACGGGAGGAAGTTCCGTATGCTCAATGTAATCGACGAGTTCACGCGGGAGTGCCTGGCCATCCGGATCGACCGAAAGCTCAATTCGACCGCGGTGATCGACGTGCTGACCGACCTTTTCATCCTGCGAGGGGTGCCCGGCCATGTTCGGTCCGACAACGGGCCGGAGTTCATTGCCAAGGCAGTGCGGAACTGGATTGCGGCGGTCGGCGCGAAGACGGCATTCATCGAGCCCGGCAGCCCCTGGGAGAACGGGTATTGCGAGAGCTTCAACTCGAAGCTCAGGGACGAGCTTCTGAACGGCGAAATCTTTTACTCCCTCGCCGAGGCGCGCGTCGTGATCGAGGCATGGAGGATCCATTACAACACGGCACGGCCCCACTCGTCGCTGGGCTACCGACCACCGGCTCCGCAAGCCATCGAATGGCCGCCTCAAGGCACAGGATCGACCCCGCCTGCGGCCGCGGCAATGGCGCCGAGACCCGTCATGCACTAAGACTGAAACCGGACCACCCGATAGGGGCAGGCCAAAGAACCATGACGGGCTTGCTCAACCGTTCGATAAGCCGATGCCCGAAGAACGTCGTTATGCCGGCTGCAAGCGCCGCAAGGAGCAGGCGGGAATCCGCTAGGGCTGCGGGGGGTTCGGCGCCAATTAGCACATCCCGGATCAAGCCCCCGGCCAGTCCCGCCGCAACCGAGAGGACCAGCACACCAAAGAGGTCGAGATTGTGGCGAACAGCTAGAAGGCCCCCACTCAGGGCGAAGACAAACGTGCCAAGGAGATCGAGAATGAGACTTAGATTTTGTTCAATCACGGAGATGCTCAACAGCTGTGCGAATTAAGGATCATCGGGCCAAGTGAAAGCAGGTGCCAGTTGGACCTCATCATGCCATTTCCTGTCGCCGCCGGACCGAGAGCCCCTCGAGGCTGCCCACGAGGTTCAACCGCCCGCGCTCGAAGGCGCGTGTCATACCGCGCAGGTAGCCGCCGGGGTTGCGCACGGGATCGGTGGGATGCTCGCGCCGCGCATCGGCCAGAACGAGGGCGAGGGTCGCCACCTGTCCTCCCATGGTCAGGATCGCCTGCGTCCAGCCCTCGGGCCCGATCCCAAGATCGGGACGCAGATCATGGGCGGCCATCTCGACGTCGTGCCAGGTGGGGACGAACCGATCCCCCTTCCGCAGGTCGATCCGGATCCTCAGATCTTCCGAGGCCAGCGCATAGATCCGCCGCGGTGTCAGATTGGCGAGGGGGTCGGCCTTGTCGATCGCCCCGGCCGCCGCTTCTGCTTTTTCTAAGCAGTCGTGATCCGGTGACGGATTACAGGATACATAGATGTCTTTGGTTGTAGCTTGTATATGGGACCGGACACTTTTGTCCGCTCGACCGGACATTTCTGTGCTTTCTTCACAGAGTTTCCACAGGCGATCCGCTAGATCAGCCGCTTCCGCGACGTGCTCACGGAGGTCGGCGAGCGGCAGGCTGCGAAGTTCCGCCGCGCCGGGCCAGGTCGCGAACATGGCCGCGATCTCGGCCAGCTCCTGGCCAAGCCCCCTGCCCTCTTGGCGCTCCCTCAGGTGATCCCCGATCAGTCTCTTGTGGGTGCTGCGCTCGGCGCGGAGCTGGGCCGCTTCCCGGTGTTCCGCCTCGCGACGCGCGAGGTAGCTGCGGATCTCGTCCATCTTCCGGATCGCCGGGGTGAAGACGATCCCGCGCTCCCCAACTTGGCTGCGGTTGCCGTTTCCCATGGTCCGGCACTCGATCAGGCCGGCCGCCTCGAGGGCGCGCTCGTGGCGCCGGACCGTGCGCTCATCCGCGCCGATCTCGGCGGCAATATCGCCCTGGCGCTTGTAGCAGACAGGCTCGCGGTCCGGGCAGGTCCAGTCGCGCGGGCGGGTGTGACGGGCATGGGCGCGCAGGGTGCAGAGCGCCCCGCGTCCGATATTCAGGATGGGCCGTGCCGCCTCGATCAGGACGAGAAAACTGTCGCGCTGGAGTCCGTCGGTCAGGGCGGGAAATGCGCCCGCCGCGTCGTCAGCGCGTTCGAGCGCGCTTGTATGGTCTTGAGTCACTGCTTTGTCCTCACGGTTGGACCGCAAGGCGGCAGGCAAGCCACACCCGTTCACACAAGTGTGGTTTTGCTTGCTCAACCCGGGAGGAGGGACTAAACGGGATGTCGAGCAAGACATTTTCCAGGGATTGCCGTCCCTTGGGTTTAGCCCCCCGCTAGGTTGCCGCCTTAGCGGGGGTTATCTTTTCTGGGGCCTGTTTTTCTGCCTGCTCCTCAGAGTCTTGTGCTTTTGTCTTGCAGGTTGTTAATCGCCTCAATTCCAAGGTTCGCAATTTCCCAAGCTGCTCGGCCACCCACCGCTCGTCGATCGCAAGCATGCGGGCGCCTGTGCACTGCTGAAATAAAATCGATCTCACTGTCAAATCGATTTTTACATTGCATTCCTCTTTCGCTTCTGTTCTGCAACCTATGACAGAAGCGGAGCATGCTGTAAGCCTGCCACTTGCACTTCTGTTCAAGTTTCCCACGGCTTACCGCTGTGCTAACTCGCCTATGGATTGTTGGGGGAGAGGCAGCGATGAGCGAAGCCAGAAGGCCGCCCGTTCTTGGGACACATGTTCGAGAAGAAATCGGCCGGGGCGCGCAGCTCTCCTATAAGCCGTTCGTTTCGTCCAGAGACCGTCTCGAGTGGGAAGTCCATATCGTGTTCCCCGACGGCCATGAGCAACCCGTTCTTGTCAGCGGGACGGCGAAGCAGAAGATCCTCAAATCCGCCGACGCCGTTGTCAGCTACAACCGGGACCTGCACCCGCAATCAGAAGGCGTGTTCGTCCCCTACCCGCCAATTGGAGACGCAGAGGAGGAGTGAGCGGAGGGAAAATCGCCGCCCTCGCGAAGCTCAGCCAGGATCGCAGCGCGAAGCAGTAGGCCGAGCGACTGTAGCACTGCTTGGCCTTCTCCTGGGCGCGCTGGCCTGCACCGCGCCGGCAGACGCCACAGTCTTCGAGTACGGGCCGAACGGCGCGGTCAAGATCGACGGCCAGCGCCGGTCAGAGCGTAACGAAGTTACGGAGCCGAAGAGAGCCCCGACCCCTCAGAGCATTGTCGCCAGCACCAAGAACCGCGGCCCCTACCCCGATCTCGCCCGGGACATAGCGCTGCGCCATGCCGGCAGCCCCGGTCCTCGGGCGGCCGGGCTCGATGCGGCGACCTTCATCAGGCTCTTCACCGAGCTCGTTCGCGCGGAGAGCGCCTTCGATCCACGAGCCCTGTCTCCGAAGGGCGCGCAAGGTCTCGGCCAACTCATGCCGGCGACCGCGCGGTCTCTCGGCGTGACCGATCCGTGGGACCCCATCCAGAATCTCGACGGAGCCGTGCGGTATCTCTGCGCGCAGCTCGAACGGTTCGGCGACGCGCGCCTGGCGCTCGCGGCCTACAATGCCGGGCCGCACCGGGTCGTCCAGTACAACGGCATTCCGCCCTACCGGGAAACCCGCGCCTATGTCGCCCGGATCTCTACCGCGGTGGGCCTCGCGCCCACGACTGAGCAGGCGCCTCCGGCGACGCGCGCGTCCACGGCTAGCCCCGCGACGCAATCGACCTCCGACAGCAGACAAGGGAACACCTCTGTATGGACCTACTGACCCTCTCCACCCGGCGGGCCGTGTTTTGCACGCTTGCCGTCTTCGCCGCCGCGTCGCCTGCGCTCGCGCAGGACCTCTCGCCGGTGAACACCTTCTTCACCACCCTTGGCACTGCCCTGACAGGGCCGACCGGGCGCGCCATCGGTCTCGTGGCGCTGGCGGGCGTGGGCCTGATGTTCCTGACGGGGCGGATGAACTGGGGCTTTGCCCTGTCCATCGTGCTCGGGCTCGTCATCCTGTTCGGCGCCGGCACCATCCTCGGCGGCATCGGCGCCTGATGCGTAACCCGTGCTTCCTTGCCCTGACGAGGCCCGTTTCCGTGGCGGGCCTCCCCATGACCTACGTGGTCGCGCTCGCGGCCCTGGTCATCGGCGGCTTCATCGCGACCCTCTCGTTTCTCTGGTTCGTGGGGAGCGCGGGTCTTGGCTACGCCGCCCTGCGCCTGCTCGCCAACTACGACCCGCGGCTGGTGGACGTGATTGTCACCGCGCTCTCGAAGGCCCCCCTGCCCCCGAGCTGGTTCAAGGGAAAGGGCATCATCTACCGTGCTTGAGACGACGCAGAGCCGGGCCCGGAGGCTGACCGACCCGAAGGGCATCACGCGGGAGCACTACCTCGGCGACTACCTGCCCTACCTGTCGGTGATCCGGGACGGCGTGATCCTGCTGCGCGACGGCGACGTGATGGCCTCATTCATTGTGGAGGGGGTCAATGCGGACACCGCCGAGAGCATCCTCGTCGACGACGTGGCGCAGGCGATGAGCGCGAATGTCGCCCAAGCCGAAGCCGACACCGCCTTCTATGTCCACCGCTTCTCCCACGAGGCCGACCCGGCCATGCCGCCCGTCACTGGCGACGGGTTCGCGGCCCAGATCGACCGGTACTGGCAATCCGCCCTCCACGGCATGGACCTGCGCCAACGGACCACGATGGTGACGGTGGTGATCCGGCCGCAGACGCTCTCGACCCTCTGGGCGAAGCTGACCGGCGGCTCGAGGAAGAGCGGCCGCGAGCTGATGGAGCGGCGGATCTCCAAGCTCGAGGAGGTTGTCGCGACCCTGATGCAGGCGCTCTCGGCCACGCGCCCTGAGCGGCTGATGGCGAGCGACGGGCGCTGGCTGGGATATCTCAAGATGATGACGACGGGGACGTTCACCCGAGTCCAGCCGCCCCGCGACTTCCGGCCGGTGCGCGATCTCATCACCGAGTCCCGCGTGGACTTCCGGGGCGACAGGTTCTTCGTCGCCGGGATGGACAGCGCCGACATGCGCTGGGGCGCCATGTTCTGCCTCAAGGGCTACCCAACCGAGACGGTTACGGGAATGCTGGGCCACCTCGACCTGCCCGCCAACACGGTCGTCAGCCATTCCTTCACGCCCATTGACATGGTGCCGGCACTCTCCCGCGTGCAGCGCACCGCCCGGCAGATGAGCGCGGCCGACGATGCCGCGATCTCGGCGCGGGACGATCTCGTGGCCGCCGCCGACGAGCTCGCATCGGGCCGGATCAGTTTCGGACATAACCAGCTCACCGTCATGGTGACGACGCGGACGCAGGACGAGCTCGATGCGATGTCGAGCCGTATCCGCACCGCACTCCAGCGCATCCAGGGCGTGCCGGTGCGCGAGGATATCGGTGCGCGCACCGCCTACTTCGCCCAGCACCCTGGCAACTTCGCCCACCGGGCGCGGCCCGCCATGATCTCCTCGGCCTGTTTCGCGGATTTCGCGGCGCTTCATGGCGCGAACAGGGGGCTTCGCTCGGGCGAGGAACCCTGGGGCGCGCCGATCACGACGCTGCCGACGCTGACTGGCGAACCCTACCGCTTCAACTTCCACCTGGGCGGCGCGACTGGCGACCTCACCGTCGGCCATACCCTGGTCATCGGTCGCACCGGCTCGGGCAAGTCCCTCGGGACGGCCTTCCTGCTGGCGCAGGCGCAGCGGGTGGGTCCGCGGATCATCGTCTTCGACAAGGATCGCGGCCTTGAGGCGCCACTCCGGGCGCTCGGGGGCAGCTATTCCCCGGTCCGCCTCGGCGATCCCACCGGCTTCAATCCGTTCCGCGCAGAAGCGGACACCCGCGGCACGGCCTGGCTGACCGACTGGCTCGGCGCGCTCCTGACCGGCGGCGGGGCCGATCCCCTGTCGCCCATACAAGCCGAGGCGCTGGCGAGCGCCGCGCAGGCGAATGCCGAGGCCGATCCCGGGCTGCAGACCCTGCCGCACTTCCGGTCGCAGCTCCTGTCGGTCGATGACGAGGGCGATCTTCATACTCGAATGGCGCCGTGGGACGAGGGCGGCCAGTATGACTGGCTCTTCACTGGCACCAACGCCGACCCCCTCGCCTTCGAGAACGATGTAACGGGGTTCGATCTCTCGGAAGTGCTCGACATCCCCGCCATCCGCACGGCCTGGCTCTCCTATGTCTTCCGCCGGATCGAGCGGACCATCGAGGATGGCCGGCCCACGCTCGTCGTGCTCGACGAGGCGTGGAAGATGCTCGACGACGCGTATTTCCAGTCCCGTCTCAAGGACTGGATGCTGACGATGCGGAAGAAGAACGCCGCCGTCGTCATGCTGACCCAGCGCGTGAGCCATATCACGGAGAGCCGGGCCGGCGGCTCGATCCTGGAAAGTGCGGCGACCCAGATCCTCTTCCCCTCGTCCAGCACCACCCGAGGTGAGCTCGACGCCCTTCGCCTGACGGACGCCGAGGCCGACTTCCTGGGCTCGTCCAGCGCCGGAAACCGCAACGTCCTGATCCGCAACGGCGACGACAGCGCCGTGGTGGACTTCGATCTCTCCCCGCTTGGGCCCCTGCTCGACGTGATCGGCGCCGGGCCCCGTGTCGATGATACATGGAAGGAGGCCGTCCGATGAGGCTCGCCGCTTTGCTCGCCTTGGCCGCCCTGCTCGGCGGCTGCGCGACCTACACCGAACGCACGTCGCCCTGCGCCTGCAACTGGGAACCGATCAACACCGACGGGGAGGCCATCGTATGAGGCGCATCCTTCGCGGCACGGCCCTGCTGGCCATGTCTCTCGCCATCGGCGCCACGACCGGGGCGCAGGCCCAGGGCGTGCCGGTCTTCGACGCCACTGCCGTCATGCGCGCCATCCAGCAGATCGAGAACCAGATCGCGCAACTCGAAAGCCTGCGCGCCCAGCTCGACAGCATGACCGGCGCGAAGGGGATCAGCGGGATCCTGAACTCCCCGTCCGACCAGTCCGACCGCTTCGCGGCCGACAGCCTCTCGGGCATCCTCGACAACGCCATGACCGGCAGCGCGATCGGCGGCAACGCGGGCGCGCTGACCGCCCGGATCGACGAGTTGAAGACGACTTTCGGCCTGCCCGACGTGGCCGACTTCCTGGACTCCGACCTGCCGCAGGAACGGGCGCTGGCGACGCAGGCCGGGTCGGGCATGGCGGCGATGGCCACCGCCGAGGACAGCTATGCCCGCACCGAGGCCGCGACCGCCCGCGTGAACCAGCTGATCGGCGGGATCGACGACCAGCCCGATCTCAAGGCGAGCGTCGATTACAACACCCGGATGCTGGGCGAGATCGCGGTCCTGATGAACGAGAGCCTGCGCCTGCAAGCCGCCATGGCGAACGCCATGGGGTCGGACGCCCTGAGCGACGCCCGCGATCGAGCGGGCCAACGAAACTTCATGCAAGCCGCGGACGAATGATGATGAATGGACGTATGATACTGGCCGTTGCGATGGCCTCGCTGATCCTGCCGATGGCCAGTGCCACCGTCACCGCGCAGGAGAGATCCTTCGCCTGTGAGGGTGGAGGGGTCTCGGATCAAGCGGCGCTCTCGAAGCGGACCGATAACTTCTCGATGCAGCTCATTCTGTCGATCTACCGGGACCGGTGGGATGCCGACTATATCCGCGCCCAGTGCGAGGCATTCGCTGAGGGCGAGCCCTACACGATCACCTGCCTCAAGGATGTGCGGGATTGGGATGCTATCGAGGCATCTGTGCCCGACGATTACTTCGGAATGGACCGCTTTAAGCTTGCAGAGTTCGTTCCTGATGAACGAGAGCAAGGGCCGTTTTCCAGTGATTCACTGAAATTCTGCCGCGGAATTGGCGCAATCAAATAAGCGCGTTCGAGGCTCCGGGAGAACGACATGGCAACTCATGTGGCAGATACGCTTACTCGGATTGACGCCGCGATCAGCGGCTACGCCGAGGCGGTCTTCCTGAACCTGGCAGGACCGATCACGACGACCTGCCAGGTCATGGGGCTCACCGGCCTCGCCTTCATGGCGCTCAACACCCTGACGCAGTGGGTGCCGATCCGGGTCGGGAGCTACCTTGTCTGGGGCGTGCGGTTCGTCGTCATCACCGCCGTGGCGACGAGTTGGGCGCAGTTCCAGCCGATCTACGAGATCGTCACCAATGTCCCGGCCGATATCGGTGGCAACTTCCTCACCGCCGCCGGCATCGGCGATGTCGACAACCTCTATGACGGCCTCGACCTGATGATCACGAAGCTGTTCGAGTTCTCGGATCGCGCTGCCGAGGAAAGCGCCTTCTACACGATCAGCCTCGCCTCCATCGTCATCTGGATCGCGGGCGCCCTCATGGCCTGCGCCGCCATTCTCGTCGCTTCGCTCGGCAAGGTCGGCCTGGCCATGGCGGTCTCGCTCGCCCCGGTCTTCATTCCGACCCTTCTGTTCAAGGCGACGGGCAACCTCTTCGAGAGCTGGGTGCGCTTCACCATCGGTTTCGCGCTCGTTCCGCTCGTCCTGGGCGGCGTAATCGGCACGGTGCTTGGGATCGGCCAGACGCTTGCGCTGGAATCTGACACAGCCACCCAACTCTCCGACGCAGCAGGCTTCATCATCGTCGCGGCGGCCTCGATCTTCCTCATGGCGCAGGTGCCGACGCTGGTGAATGGCCTCTCGGGCTCCATCGTCGCCACCGCCAACGGCTTCCGCGAAGCGCGGCAGGGCATGGATATGGCCGCGGGCGCCAGCGGGGCTGCCAAAGCGGGAGGAAAGTTCGTGGGCCGACATGCCGGGCCACGGCTTACGCAAGGAATGGCCGCAGCTTCGGCGGGGCTCAGTTCCAATGAAGAGCGCGGCGGCAACACGCACTGGCGTGCGACGGCGCAGTCCTGGAAGGAAACGACTGCCGCGCGGAAGCAAGGCGCCCAGGATATCGGCGCGACGAACGCGAAGTTCGGACGTCAGACAAGTTGGTCCGATCGCCGGCAAGCGGCGCGTGCGGCAGGTTCGGAACATGCTCGTGGGCAGTTGCGGGGCGGCGGTAATCCGCCCGCGCCGTCGGGTGGCGGTGGGGATGCGCGTCAGCGTCCGAAGGTCCGAAGGTCTTGGGAAAAGAACTACGACCACGTGGGCCCGTGGGGCCCCGGCGCGAAGAAGTAGCAACCGCCCGATCACGACCGGAACGAACGTGCGCGGCCCTCGCGGGACCGCGTCAGGATAGGAGTCTGCAAAGATGGCCTGGATGAAGACAGAGTCCGCCACCACGCAAGCGAGCTTCGAGGACGAGGTGTTCTTCTCGCTACGCCGCCAGCGCAGCGTCGCTTGGACCGTCGCCACCCTGAGCCTGGGCGTGGCCCTGGCCTCGGTCGGAGCCATGGTCGCCATGCTGCCGCTCAAGGAGATCCGCCCCTACGTGGTCATGGTGGATCGCAGCACGGGCGAGTCCGAACAGGTGGTCGCGACGCGGCCCACGAGCCTGTCCGACCAGGTAGCCGTTCTGGAGGCGGAGCTGGTCCGCTACGTCACCAACCGCGAGACCTACGATCCTGCCGACAACAGCGAGCGCATCCCGCTCGTCAACGCCATGTCGGTCGGCCAGGCGCAGGAGAGCCTCCGTGCGGTATGGAACTCGGACTCCGAGAGCTACCCGCCGGAACGCTATGGCCGGGAGGCCCGGATCACCGTCCGCATCCGCTCGATCTCGGTCCTGGGCGACAACACGGCCCAGGTCCGGTTCGTGCGCCGCCTCGAACGGTCGGGGCAACCCGCCATCGAACGGGACTTCGTGGCGACGGTCGGCTTCGAGTTCCGGCCGCGCACGGAGCGCAATCTGCAACAGGTCTGGGAGAACCCTTTGGGCTTCACCGTGACCAGCTACCGCGTCGATGCGGAAACCCTGAGCCCCCGGGAGACGAACTGATGCGCCTCGCCCTCGCCGCCCTCGTCTGCACCGTGATCGGTTCGGCCGCCTCCGCCGAGACCTCCGCGCGACCCTACCCCGAAGATGCCCGGATCCGGCAATACACCTACGACGACCATCAGGTGTACCAGCTCCCGACCTACCTGCGCTACATCACCGCGATCGAGTTCCCGGCTGGCGAGACCATCGACAGCGTCCAGATCGGGGACAGCGCCTCCTGGGAGATCGTCCGCCTCGACCGGGGCAATGTCCTGACGATCAAGCCCGTGATCGACGGCGCCTACAGCAACATGAACGTCTACACGAACGCGCGGGCCTATTCCTTCGATGTGCGCTCCGGCGAAGCGGGCGCGGGATCCAAGAGCCCCGGCTATCGCGTGAGCTTCCGCTATCCCGGCGAGGAAGCCGCCGCCCGCTCGGCCGAGTTGAAGCGCGAGGCGCGGATCAAGGACTTCGACTACTACGTCGCCGGCGAGCCGACGAGCTTCCGCCCCTACCGGGTCTATGACGACGGTCAGCGCACCTACTTCCTCTTCGACGGCGCCGCGCCCCGGCCGTCGATCTTCGCGGCGGACGCGCAAGGCCGCGAGGCCATCGTCAATAGCCGGCAGGAGGGCAACATGGTCGTGGTGGAGCGCACCTCGCCCTACTGGACCCTGCGGCTCGGGGACGAGGAGCTGTGCATCGCCCATGCCGACGTGATCCGCGACGTGCCCGGCGGCCGGCACGCGCCCCGGGTGGAGGGCTACTGATGAGTGATCAGGCGACCAGCGAGCCGGGCGAGGCAGTCGCAAACGCCCGCGCCGAGTACCTGAATGGGGGAGGAAGCAACGTCGCCAGCAAACTTGCCGGCGCGGTGCTTGTTGCGACCTGCATCGGCTTTGCCGCCTTCGCCTTCGCGCCCGGCGCCATCCAGGAGATGCTCACGAGCGGATCGTCGGAAAGCGAAGACATGCAGGAGACGGTCACCGCCGATCCGGGCATCGACACGGAGTTCACCGACCCACAGCCTCTCGAAACCGAGCCCGTGGAAACGGCCGATCCGTTCCCCGAGGCGGCGCCGGAGACCGGCCCCTCCCCGGCGGAGCAGCGGATCGCGGCTCTTGAGCAAATGGTCGACGACCTCGAAAGCAGGCTGGATAGTGACACGGGCGGTGACGGCGATCTCGATGCGGCACTGGAACAGCAGCGCAAGGAGTTCGCCGCCGAGCGGGAGGCAATGCAAGAGCAGATCGACGCGCTGCGCAATCGCCCGATGCAGCTTCGCGAGGCTAGTGTCATCCCCGGCCTGGGCGGCGGCGATGGCGAGACCGATGAAGAGCGCCGGGCAAGGGAGCGCCTGGAAGAGGAACGCGCCCGCCGCGCGGCGATCCGCGAGGAACAGATCAACTCCAAGGGCGTGGTGATCGACGGGGCCTCGAACGTGCGTGGCTCCGGCGGCAATGCCGCGGGCGGTCGCAACCTCAGCGACCGGGAACAGTTCATGGCCGATGCGTCAAGCCAGGCGCATGAGACGGCGCAGGCCGGTCGCATCCCGCAGCCCGGCCGGACCATCGTGCAGGGCACGGTGCTGCAGGCCACCCTCGAGACGGCGGTGAGTTCCGAGCTTCCGGGGGTCATGCGCGCCGTGGTGGCGCGGGACGTCCATTCCTATGACGGTGCGAACGTCCTTCTGCCGAAGGGCACGCGGCTGATCGGGGAATACAACTCGGACGTCTCGGTTGTGCAGGGCCGCGTCCAGATGGCCTGGAGCCGGGCGATCACGCCCACCGGCGTCAGCGTCGAGCTGGGCGGTTACGGCGCCGACCGGCTCGGACGCTCGGGCCAGACGGGCTTTGTCGACAGTCGCTTCCGCGCCCGGTTCGGCTCGGCCGCGCTGATCTCCCTGATCGGGGCGGGCCCGCAGGTCGTCATCAACGAGGATGCCGGCGAGAACCAACAGGACATTGCCGACGACGTGGGCGGGGATCTCGAACGGGCCTCCCAGGGCGTGATGGAGGATTACCTCTCGGCCGGTCCGGTCATCTACGTCGATCAGGGGACCGAGCTGACGGTCTTCGTTAACAGGGATTTATTGTTCTGAGGAACGAGATTCCCCGCTCCCATGCCGAGCAGGGGCTCGGCCCCCTGCGGGGTCTTCTGACCTCCGAGGACGTGAACGAGGTCGTCATCAACCCCGATGGCAGTGTCTGGGTCGAATATGCCCGGCAGGAACACATGGCCCGCTGGGACGGGGACATCCCCGCCTCCCGCCTGCAAACGCTGGGCAACCACCTGGCCGGCGAGACGAAGAACCAGCTCGGCCCGAAGCATCCTATCGTCTCGGGCCGGATCCTCGTCTTCGGCCAGTCCATGCGGGTGCAGATCATCGTGCCGCCCGCGATCGGGAGCGGCATCTCCGTCTCGATCCGAAAGTATGTCGGCCGCGTGCTCGACGTGGGCGAGGTCAGCTTCCTGGGCGGCCAGTCCGTCGACGTGGATGCGGAACGCCGGCACCGCCTCGAAGAGCTGCGCGGGTTCGCCCATGCGGGCGACCTGCAAGCCCTGCTCCGCCGGGCGGTGGACGAACGGCTGAACATGCTCGTCTCGGGCGGCACCTCCTCGGGCAAGACGACGCTCGCCCGCGCGATCCTGGCGATGAGCGACCGGGCCGAACGCATGGTAACGATTGAGGATGCCCCGGAATTGCACCTTCCGCATGAGAACACCGTCTCCCTGATCGCGGACCGGCGGGAGGGGTCGGAAAGGTCCCCTGCCCTACTGCTCGAAAGCACGCTCAGGATGCGGCCCGATCGCCTGATCCTCGGTGAGATCCGGGGCGTCGAAGCCTTCAACTTCCTCGAGGCGATCAACACCGGCCATCCCGGGTCGATCAGCACGATCCACGCCGACAGCCCGAAGCTGGCGCTGGAACGCCTGGCGATGATGGTGCTGCGGGCGGGTCTGAACCAGACGCGGGCCGATGTGGTCGAGTATGCCACGCGGACGATCGACCTCATCGTACAGGTCGGCCGCCGCGGCGGTGAACGTGGCGTGGTGCAGGTCTACATGCCGGCGCTCGAAGCGGAGTGGGCCGCGTCTTGACGCGGACCCTCCGCGACGATGAATAGCACGTCATCGGCCACCGGCGCCGGAGGCCGTTTACTGGCCGTCCCGTGACGGCGGATCACGTGTCCACTTAAGAGGCTGCTGAAGAACCTCGGCGGCAAGGATGTTTCTCCTGCGACCTGTACCGTCATGTCGCCAGGAGGTTCGGGAGCCTCGCGAGGTTGCAGTCCACCCTTGTCATCGTGAACCGCGCGCCGATTCTGTGGAGGCCGCGGTGGAGTGTCTGGGCCATGCCGCCCACGGTCTTGGCCCAGCCGAAAGGCTCCTCGATCTTCTTTCGACGCCGCTGTGAGAGGGTGTAGCCGGGATGGCGGGTGGTCCGGCCGTCGAGGGCCGAATGCCGGGACTTCTGGGCGACGAGCGGAGTCACGACCATGCGCCTCAGCGTGGTGACGAAATCGGCGCTGTCGTATCCCTTGTCGGCGCCCAGCGTCAGACGCCGGGTCGATCCCGGGGAATGCCGGTCGAGCATGTCCAGCGCCGCCTTGCGCTCGCTGCAGCCGTCGGCATGGGTCAGTTCCGCCTGCACGACCAGCCCGTTGCCTTCGAGGCGGTCCTCGAACCGGTGGCGGATCCGCGTCTCAGTCCATCAGGGTATGCCCCATGAAGCAGAGCATCGCGGACGCTCTCGGGGATTTCTCGTAGAGCCGTGCGTCGGCGTCCGTCACCGAGACGTGGGGGGTGTTCGAGCGCTTTTCGCCCCGGGAGTTCACCTCGGCGGTGCGGTTGCGGCGGGGGCTGTCGGGCATCGGCTGCGTCTCGGTCGATCGGGGCTGATCTGGCTTCGCGGCGTCTTCGACGGGTGGCGGAGGTGGGACCCCAGGATCGTCCTTGGCAGGCGGTGCCGTGTCCGATTTCAGCTGGAAGCTCTTCGTGGCCGCCCAGGCCTTGATCAGAGTGCCGTCCACCGAGAAGTGCTCGTTTGACAGGAGCGGCTGGACCTCCGGGTGCGCCAGGATCGCGGACATCACCTTGCGCGACATGTCCGTGGTCAGCAGCCGGTCCCGGTTCTTGGTGAAGACGGTCGGTACCCAGACGTTCGGCGGGAAGACGATTCACTGGATCGTCTTCTTTTCCGCCTCACCATCGATGCCCAACCCGACAAACCACCGGAACAGCAGGTTGTAGTCCATCTGCTCCATCAATTGCCGCTCGGATCGGATGGAGAACAGGCTCTGGAGCAGGCTGACCCGGATCAGGCGCTCCGGCGCAATGGAGGGCCGACCGTCCTTCCTGTAGAGATCTTCGAACTCGGCATCGAGGATCTCCTGCTCGTCGTTCACGATCCGGCGGATCTTGCGCAGGGGATGCCGCTCGGGAACCCGTGCCTCGAGATCGACATAGCTGAACAGCGCTTCGCTCGCTCGTCCGTCCCGCGCATGATCGCTCCCAGCTGCGTCCCCGGGGCGGTGAATCACGTTCTCAAGTCCCCATCGAGGCGAAGGTTCTTCAGCAACTTGTTAAGAGGCTTCGATCAGTTCGGTGAGCCGGGACTGGAGATCGCCGTTCAGCAGGCGCGCGCCTTGCATCAGCTTTTCCTCCCACTTCGGCCCCCTGCCGATCGCCTCGTTCCATGCTTCCTGGAGCTCGTAGGGACGGTCCTCCAGCAGCACCTCAATCAACGCCGCCGCCTGGGCGACATCCTTGCGCGCTTTGGCCTGGGATTCCGCCGTCTCGATGCGCATCCGGGAAACGATCAGTTTGTGGATCGCGTAGCGCTCCGGCCGGGGCACGTTGACCGGGACACCCAAGCCGTGCAGCACCACCCCGTTGATCTCGCCGTAGATCAGGAAGTCGAGATAGCGCAGCAGCTGCGCGTCCCCTTGGAGCGCTTTCAGCGTCGTGATCGAGCCGCGATCAGGCCCCCTGAGCGGGCAGAGGATATCGACGGCGAACTGCTCCTGGGCTCCGATCCGAAGCGCGTACCGCATCGCCTTGCGCCCGTCGAAGGGCGAGGGGATCGCCTCGAAACGGTTGTCCACCTCCTTGAGCTTCGCCAGCATTCCGTCCTCGACTTGGTCATCGACCAGAACCGAGATCGAATGGAACTGCGCGAGGTCGAGATCGCCGGTCTGGCCTGCAGTGTTGGCAAAGCGCACCCCGAGGAGCGGGCCGTAGATCTGGAAAGCGACCGTGCCGACGACCACCGCCCTGAGTCGAAACACTCCGGCATCCGAAAGCGCCGAAAGAATCTTGCCGCTCATCGCGTCGGCGGCGGCGACCCGCGCATTGCGCAGAGCACGGACCATGTCGATTCGCTCTCGGCGCACGGCCTTCAAGTCGTTGTGCTCGTTCACCCGGCGGCGAACCTCCTCCGTGTCGGGCCCGAGATAACGATCCTTCCCCCTGACGCCATCTACCATCGGCATCTTGAGATACCAGTACTCGTTGCCCCTTAGACTGCGCTTGTAGGGAGATCCGCCAGCCTCGATCAGTTCCTGATAGGAGCCGGACCAGCTGCGGTCGACGAGATCGGCGTAGAGCGTCTGTACGGAAACGGGCAAGCGATCGATCATGTCAGGAGAGCCTTCCGGGTGAGTTACAGACAGTATGTAATTTTGTCTGTAACTCCTCAAGTCCTGCCAAGCGCGCAAGCGAGAGCCTCGGGCGCATCGGCCCCATGAAGCTGGATACAGCCTCCGCCAGATCAAGCCCGACCGTGGTAATCTCCGACATGACCGCTCTCCTCCGTGGATCGTCGCAGACCCACCTTGGCACGCAAAATGCCGTCGGGGGCGGTCACACCATCAAGGCCTCGCGGCGTGATTTCTATGGCTCGTTTTTGTCATGTTGAGAGCCCCTGCGGCCCCCCCCCGCGGCGGATCATCTGTATCTCGGCACAGAGCGTCGCGCGTCCGTCTGCGATTGGGTGTTTGAGGGGCCATGCGATGGTCAAGTTAAGATCCGCGTTTGATCCCCATATCGGCCGGTATCGCGACGGCCGAAACGATTCCGAAACCGGGCCGATGAGGTCGTGCCGGTCTGAGTTCCGGCCGCCCCGCCCCAGCGCGGGCGCCGCGAGTCTCGCCCCGACTACCAAGTCTCGGCGGTGGCGCCGCGGTCAAAGTTTCGGCCGGAACAGACCGTCATTCGTCCCGCGTTGCAGCCGCGACGCGCCTTTGGTCGGTGTATCCGGCACCAGGATCGCACTACCCCGGTCAAAGTTCCACGCGGAACACCCCGCCCTGCCCTTACTGACCTCCCCCCGATCTTCTCGCCCCCACTAAGTATGCTGCGATCAGAGTGCCTGCCGGAACAGCGCGCCAAGAAAACCAATCCTATGCGGTCCCCAGCGCTCCCAAAATCATACGCACGGTAACGCGGCAAGCAGAGGCCGGCGAAATCCAAGACATGGTCAAAGTTCCGGCCGGAACATCCCGTCATCCTGACGCTCAGGCGGCGCCGCATTGCGAGCTCGCCCATCTCGCGCCATACCGGTCGCGCGTCAGGGCCTAGATACCCTACTCGGCGCATGGCGCACAAAATAGCCCATACCGGTCCCGAAGGTGATCGTCGCAGCTCCGCCCGCGTACCCGGTCAAGTTGCCGGCTCGAACGACCGCCCGGTGACCGGGACTCACCAAACGCCCCGGACCCGAACGCCGCGGTCTTCGCCACGACCTGCGCGACCCAGTGCGCCGGGGCCGGTCAAACCTACCAATCGGTACGAGCACATCCCCGGCCCTCGGGGGGCGACTCGCCGGGCAAACCATCGCAGTGTGGCGGGACCCAAGAGTCCGATTCTTGTTGGTCAAAGTTCCGTCGGGAACATCCCAAGGACGCGCGGAAACAGCTGCCGCGGTCGTGGAAATGCGGCCAGCAGAGTCGTCGAGATCTCTACTTACATCCGAGCGGCAGCCAAGGATATGGAGGAGAAGTTGGCACGGTGATCGCAATCCGATGGTTAGCCCAGTCCTGCGGATCCTGGACGGCTGCGCCGCGCAGGAACGTCATAGATTATCGTGCGACACCGGGACCAGCGGCAATTTCTCCGATAGGACTGCTTAAAAATCTCGTCGAGCAGTTGCGGTCCGGGCTGAGGCCAGCGCATGCGTCAGAGGCGGCAAGCCACGGGATAGGGCCGGGACCTAGAAGGGGAGAGCATCCAGCCGAGGCGCCGATACGCCATCGGTCCTCGACATATTCTGCCGCGGCATACACCCGACACCAGAGCAGACGGCGCGACCAGATACCACGAAAATGAACACTGTTCTTGTTATGTTCTCCACTCTAAGAAGCTCCCACATCAGAGCTTTCCGTAAATCCGCCGCCGTCGTCGCCACCATGAGCGGCTCTTATTCCGGTCGGATATTCCGGTCGGAACGTCGACCGCCCGACCTCCTGTTACCGCCCTGACGCATCTCCCGACTGCTCGACCTAGATCGCTGCGGGGCGTTGGCGGGTTCAGGCCGGTAGCCGGATGAATAGGAAAGCCACCCTCGGCGAGGGAGTGCAGGGCATGGCAGGGCAGGGGAGGGGAATGTAGCGGTCGACGCGGGATCACCGCGCATTGGTCCGCCCAGCCAGTGCAGAACGGGTCTTTCGGTCCGAGTTTTGACCAATCGGAGAAGCGTTCGGGGGCATCGAGCAAGCCAGCGGCTGGACATGACCTTCCCCCCGAAAACCGGGCCGTTGCGAACTGGAATTTTCCACTTCTGAATGGATGAAGGAGGAAGAGCCATGAAGCACAAGCGGTTCAGCGAAGAGAAGATCATCGGTGTCCTGAAGGAGCACGGTCGACGCACTGCGTCGACGGCGCAAAGGTGGACGAGATCTGCCGGCGGCACGGCATCAGCACGGCGACGTTCTACACCTGGCGCAAGAAGTTCGGCGGCATGGAGGCCAGCGAGGCCAAGCGGCTGAAGGAACTCGAGGCCGAGAACGCCAAGCTCAAGCGGCTGGTGGCCGAGCAGATGCTGGACATGTCCGCGATGAAGGAGCTGTTGCAAAAACATTGGTAGGCCCATGGCGAAGCGCGAAGCCGTGGGCTTTCTGGTGGCGGAACTCGGCCTGAGCGAGCGGCGCAGTTGCCGCATCGTGGGGTTGGCACGCTCTGTGCAGCAGTATCATCCGGTGCCGAAGAACGACGAGGCCGTGGTCGAGCGGCTCAAGGCGCTGGCATCGGAGAACCGCCGCTACGGCTATCTGCGGCTGCATGCCATGCTGCGGCGCGAAGGACTGGTCGAGAACCACAAGCGCACCTACCGGCTCTACACCGAGCAGGGCTTGCAGGTGCGGACCAAGAAGCGGCGCAAGCTGCCGCGGCGCGACCGGGTGGCCCCCATCGTCCCGGAGCGGCCCATGCAGCGCTGGTCGCTCGACTTCATGAGCGATCAGCTTGCCGATCACCGACGCTTCCGCGTGCTGAACATCGTCGACGATCACAGCCGGTTCTGTCCCGGCCAGATCGTCGATCTCTCCATCTCCGGCGCCCGGGTCGCGCGCTTCCTCGACGACCTCGCGCTGTGCTTCGGGCTGCCCGAGGAAATCGTTCTCGACAATGGCCCCGAGGGCACCAGCAAGGCCATGTTCGACTGGTCAGAGCGCACCGGCGTGCGCCTGCGCTTCATCGAGCCCGGCAAGCCTGTGCAGAACGCCTTCGTCGAGAGCTTAAACGGCAAACTCCGCGACGAATGCCTGAACCTGCACTGGTTCCGCTCGCTGTCCCATGCCCGGGACGAGATCGGCCGCTGGCGCCACCACTACAATACCGAGCGCCCGCATTCGGCGCTCGGATACCTGTCCCCAACGGAGTTTATGACCACGACCACCGCGCCAACGCTCGAGACTCTTGCGGTCTCCGCGCTGGCGCTCGACACTGCACATCGACCGGAAGTTTCTGGATCAACGCGGCCCTAATCCAGGGGGAAGGTCAGACACAAAGAAGTCCGGAATCGCCGCGTCAGGGTCGGATGCGGCTCCAGCGCGGCCGGAATTTGCCTCGTTATCGCCGCTCGGAATCCTACGCAGCAGCCTGTTCCGGCCGAAACTCTGGGCACCGGGGAATCGGGAGTGGCATGCCAAGTGTAGACAGAACAGAATGGAAGCAAGTGTCTACGACAGCGTCGCGCACAGGCACAGCGGGGCAGGGCGAGTTATTCCGGCCGGAAGTCTGTCAGCGAGGCCTCAGGCTACCCGTCCGCTATCAGGTAAAGGCCTATACGGCCGAAGCGGGTGCGCGAACCCCGCGGGCTTCGGAACGAGCGGCCTGTTCCGGCCGGAACTTTGCCCGGTGGCAAAGGAAACCTCCAACCGCAGCGCATGGAACACCCCTGTTCCGACCCGCAGTCTGACCGGTTTTGCTTTGACCAGTAATGGCCGATATTCACGTCATGCATGAACGAGACCTCATATTTCTTAATTTCGAAGTCTCGGCCGTAGCAATCGAGAGCTAGCCGATCGAGATCGGCGTATCGCTCGTCATCAGCACCGGGATCGACACCTGGTCGAGCCTAATTTTTCCGCGCGCCAGCTGGCCGATGATGGCCAGGTCTCCGCCAAGGGCCGACGTTAAGCAGTAGTCACAAGACCGAGGTGCCTCGCACCGGCGTAACGCCTCCGATCGCAGAACTGGACCGCAAACGCGATGCGCTTCTCGTCTGTGATGCCCCGACCTCGATGCGCGGCGGCCTGGCCACCTCTTTGACGGGCATCGGACAGGAAGCATCACCGTTGCCGATTTAAACTATGCGGCAACGCAGGGACTCGAAGGGAAGGTGCTGGACTGGGGCTATGAAGGCCCTGAGCGGCGGCGCGTCCCGCACCGCGCCCGCCCGGACTCGGCCCGGCTGACAGGCGCCTGGTTCGACGGCGTTAAGCGCCTCGACCCCTGAAGTGACAATGGGTCGCCCTGCGGTGCCCCCCGGCACAGACTTGCCGTGGCATGCTTCTACTTCGCCTCAAGAACCCGGAGGATATCCGCGATGGTCTCTTCCGGCAGGGAGGCGGTCTCGATCTTGAGAATTGTCTTGCCGGCTTTCGACCGGGAGAGGGAGAGGAGACCCCGCGCCGTCTCTTTGCGGCGGAAGGGCAGGGGAGGTAGGCGCTCTATCCCCGTCTCCCGACGGATGCGGGAACGCTCGGCCTCCGGATGCGTGCTCCGATTCGCGGACCGGATCTGCTTGAGCGCCCTGTCAATGTCGTCCCGGCTTGCCGAGCCGAGATCGAGCAAGGCCGAGAGCTTCTCGTAGTGCTCCACGACACCGACGCCCCGGTTCACGGTCGGTCGGTTGACTCCGATGATCTCCGCAATCTGCGCCTGGCTCGCCTCCGGCGTTTCCATCGCAATGAGCCCGATGGAATAGAGTCGCTCGATCTGGGTCAGATCCTTGCGGACGGCGTTTTCATAGAACCGTTCGTGCAGATCTTCCAGCCTGGCCTTTTCCTCGTCCTCCGTGAAGGACAAGAAGCATAGAACCTCGATGCCGAGTTTCTGGCAGGCTGCGAGGCGCCTACGACCCGATTGCAGGGCGAATTCCTGCCCGGTGATGTCACGGGGCGTGGCGGGATGCGGCCGCCAGCCGGTGTCGAGCGGACGGACCCGGATCGGGACCCTTTGGCCCCTCTGCTGGATGTTCTTGACCAGCGACTGGAAGCTGTCGGCATCGTCGCCGTCGGGCCGCTCGACGATCCGGTCCGTGCCCACGTCATCCCGGATCTTCTCTGCCGGGATCTGGATTGGAATCTTGCCTTCAAGGATACCCTCGAGCTGAAGCTCGTTGGCCTTGATTGCCTCCTCCTCGATCTGTTCGAAACGCTCGCGC
This sequence comes from uncultured Paracoccaceae bacterium, assembly GCA_947487205.1. Lineage (GTDB taxonomy): Bacteria > Pseudomonadota > Alphaproteobacteria > Rhodobacterales > Rhodobacteraceae > Palleronia. Next base: position 79,013 of record CANKVU010000011.1, read on the forward strand.
AGACCCTTGCGCCCCGCAATACTCCAAGCGCCGGTGACTTCGGGAGTGCTGCGCTCAGCCAGCTCAGTGTCCGCGCCGGCCTCGTCGCCCTGGCTCGAACGGCCACGCTCCATCCCAGCTATGAATGCGGAGGCGCTGCGGGGTTTTCTGGCGGCGCTCATGCTGCGATCTCCTTCTTGCGCGGCGTCTTGAGGGTCACGTCGCGCCCGCCGGCCTGGCTCCATTTCGGGATCGAGCCGTCCGCATAGCGCTCGTCGATGAAGGCGTCCACGAAGCCGCGGACCGGCAGGCCCGCAACGGCGCGGTGCAGAATGTGTTCGCTCACCGCATTCGCGTTCGCGATGACGTTCCGTATCCCCAATCTCTGTCCCTTCTCTGGCACGAACTCGTAGGCGGACTGGTATTTCTGGAATGCGTTCGCCGCGGCGTCCTGCGAGCGGTAGTAGATCGGCGAGATGAAGTCGGGATTGACCGAGTAGAGCTCCCCGATCGTGCGGATATCCACATCGTTCAGGGTATTCACCAGCGTCGGCAGCACCATCGACCCGCTATCGCGGAACTTGATCGGGTTCGGCAACTTGGAGGCGAAATAGAGATACTCGTCCAAGCTGCCGAGATATGTGTGCAGCGTGGAGAGGTCGAATCCCTTCATCGTCTGCGGCACGATCAGCGTGTCGGCAGCCATGACCGCGTTGACCTGCGCCAGACTGAGTGATGGGGCCGTGTCGATGACGATGATGTCGACGCATTCGGTCAGCGCGCGCTCGTAGGCGTGGTCGTCGAAGTTACCCTCCGAGTCAGTCAGGTCTTCAGGGGCCGTCCTGGGTTGGAACCCCTTGTCCCACTCAGTAATCGCATCCCGCAGCATCCGGAAGATCTGTTTGTCTTCCGGGTTCTCCGACTGCGTCATCATATAAAGCGCGATATCCGCCACCTGGATCGAGGCGCCGCCCGGGATCAGCCGGATACCGGGCCAGGGCGTGGGCTTCCAGAAGCTGTTCATCCGGAGGGTGTCGTGCTTCGTCCTGCGCCGCACCGTCCCGTCGCGCGGCAAGCCCATGAAATCGGTGAAGGTCTCCACGTCGGGATCGATGACCTCGACCTTGTCGTTGACGAAATAAAGCGAGCAGGTTGACTGAGGATCAGCATCGATTACGCCCACCCTAAGTCCATAGTATATCGCACAAAACTGGGCGAAATGGGCCGAGCTGGAACTCTTGCCCGTCCCGCCCTTGAGCGAATTAAAGGTAATGACGGGCAGGGGGTCGCCGGTCCGGCGCCAAGGCAGGGTAAGGGTCCTGCTGTTCGGGTTCGCTGCCGCCATTGCGCGGACCTTCATCACATCTGCCAGCGAAAGGGTCTTCTCCCGCCCGCGGACCTCTCCCTTGGGAGCATCGGGACGCTTCAGCAGCGTGTAGAGCCAGCTCCGATCGCAACCAAGGATCTCGGCGGCTTCCAGCATGGTGATGCGACGCAAGATCCGGTTGCGCCTAGTTTGGTCGAGCCTGACCCTCGAGAACGCGTCGCTGACATAGTTCTGGGCCTGCTCCACGAAGTCGGGGATGCCCCCGAAGATGCCTGCCATACTCGCCTCCTGGTGCCGGCCCTTTGCGAACCTGTTCACTGTGCTCCTTAGCCGAGCATTGCCCAACTTGGGGAGCCGATCAACACGTTTTGCAAGTTCGGGGCTTATTCGCGTCGACTAACGCCACGTCCCGTGACATCGATAGCGCACCATGCAGCACGTTTCGCCCGGTTCGGCCTCCATAATTGCTTGAACGGGCCCGCGCCGGTCCACCGGTTCGCGATCGGCAGGCCCATCCCTGAGGCGCATTCCTCGGTGACAGATCGAAACAGCTTTTTCGTTCTGCCAATCGCGAACAAGTAACTGGGAATACAAAAAAACCGATGACCAGGTACTAGCTGGGGTTGCCCGTGTCAGCGGCGCCAAGCGAAGACAGATGGACTACCGGGCCGTTCCGGGGGGCATAATCGCGCATGAAGGTATAGAACTGTCCGGCGGCGACCCCGGGACGGCTCGCGCCATCCTCCTAGGTCGCGGCGGTCGTATCGTTGTTGGTGCAGTATTCGATGATGGACCCGGGAGTGGCCGCGCGCTCTGCCCGGCCGGCTACAACCAGGTCTAAAATGGCCCAGCTCTGTCCGTTGCGAGGCAGCGTAATGCCGGCAACATCGGTGACCCGGGCGCCGCCCGCGAAGAAATGCGCATAGTGGCCCGGCTAATCGTGGATCGGGGTCGTGAAGGCGCCGAGGTGATCGATCGCGACGACGAGGTCCCTGCCGCCAGATCCAGAGTTAAGATCACAGCTGATCGGCGCGGCGCCCGAGTAACCATGATCGCTTGCCGCCTCGGCCTGGAAGCTGAGGCGGGGATGCGAGCGACCACGATATCGAACAGCTACGTGAGGGTTGTCTCTTCTCCGTCCGTAACTGCTATCTGGAGCCCGGGCCAAATCCCAGAGGTGATGGACGGTCCAGTTACCGCGGCTGTTTCGGCGTTGAGGCACTCCAGGGCAACCCAGTCCGGCCAGGCCGCCCTGCCTTCAAGACTGGAGCTAGTCTCCATCGGGATCGTTGATATCGATCGGGATGCCCAAGGGCTACGATACAGCCTAGAGCGTTCGAGTGTCTGGCGCGCGGATGAGCTGGATCGGAGCATCGCCCCCGTCGGAGCCGACGAGCCGGTCCGCCATGGCCTGGTTCACCCCGCCGCACGAAGCCGAGAAGGACTCGGAGGCCTTGCTGCGGAGGCCGCCGCCGCTGGCGATCGACACGACGGCGATGACCCACCAAAAGACCGTATCCGGCCAGGGCGGCTCCGCGACAGCCGTGAAGCGAAACGGGGTCTGAGTTGCGCATGCGCCGGTGCTCCTTCGTTGAAAGATACCCCCGGAACGCCAACGCCTGGCGAGGGCCACGTTCATGCTCAGGAACTACGCTCCACGGGTACTAAGCCCTAACCCCAGCTCGACGGTCTAGCCTGCCTCATGCCGCCCGGCGAAGGAGCTTTTTCGAGGCCATGCCACCGCCGGGCTGGAATCCTCAAACGGGCCTCGCTCACTTCGCGGCCTTCGGGCGCTCAGGGATCGCCGCCCGCTGTCCGCGCACCCCCGCCCCGGTCTGCTTGCTAAGGTGCAACCTCGCGAGCCAGACCCGGTTCTGGAGCCGGCCCGCTTCCTGCCGATCTTCCAGCGGCGGAAGGCTGCCTTCCGCCGCAGTCCGGCAGCATTCAACGATCTGCTGTGGCGTGGAAAGGCGTCGCCAATGTGGCTCCCAGGCAGCGTCGAGCGCCGCCACTGAGGCATCGACGGCGCCCGGCGACTTGGCCACGCCGGCCAGCGCATCTGCGGCCAGCGCAATCTCTTTGCTATCAGCGTCCAGTCGGCGACGAGCCACGAAAGCCTCAAGCGCGTCGCGGCATCGGCTGCGCGCCTCGCTTGTGGAGAACAGGTCGATCCGAGCCCGGGCTGCCTCGGCAGCATCGATGACCTTGCGCAGCAGGGCGGGATCAGGATTGCCATAGACTGCGTCGAGTGGATCTCGATCGCAGGGCCGGAACCTTCGCCAAGCGGCTTCGTCCTCATTGCTCAAAACTACTTCCCGAGTCTGGGTTTTATGAATCTGGTTTATTGGACCCTCCGGGTCCATGCGGTCAGCCTGCTGAACACGGCGTTCAAGGTTTTGAGCCGAGAATGTGGCGCTTCGGGAGGAGGAAGTCCCGTCGGTCGCCGTGCGCGCGATGGCGTCCCCGGGATCGACCTGGGAGGCGGGCTTCGGTTCGGGGCTGCGATCCGCCTCGTCGGGCACGCTGCGCGCCTCGTCGTTGCAGACCTTTTGGGCGTGTCGCAGCGAGGCCCAATGCGCCAGGAGGTCGCGCCAGCCAACGAGTGTGATCAGGAGGCGATAGTTGAAGCCGTTGCCATAGCGCTGCTTCTTGCAGTCGATCAGCCCAGCCTCCCGCAGCTCGCGGACATAGCCCGAGATCGAGCCCTTGCAGCGCTGCACGATCTCGCTGAGCTGCTCGTAGGAGCACCAGCTTCGCCCGCCCTCATCGGCATGCGCGCAGAAGGCAACGAGCAGCATCTTCGCCTGGGGGGAGATGGGGAGGTAGATCCAAGCGTCGGGAACGCGCACGAATCCACCTTTCATCCGGTTGGGGATGGTGGTCATGAGGCAAGCCGTCTCCATCGGTTCAAAAACCGTTGCGGGTTGCCACCAGGTTCGTTAGGCTAAACATGTTGGAGCCGGATCTGGCTGCGGGCCTGTCGCCTGATGGTATTCATGGTTCGGTAAGGAAGCCTCGATCAGTTGGCGCTGATCGGGGCTTCGTTTTTTCTCGGACTAAGGCATGTCGGCCTCCTGATCCTCGAAGAGGGGAAGGATCTCATCGCCCTCGTGCAGAAGGTTTGCGAGGGCCTGTCCGGGCGCCAGCCGTACGGTCGGCAAGCCATCCTGCCGGTCCTCCGGCAGGAGACAATCGATCGAGGGCAGGCTGCCGGGTCCCTTGGAGACGCGCAGGTAGACGTTCTCGAGCCGCGTCTGGCCATCGAGGGGATGGAAGCCGTCGGCGGCGCGCTTGCAAAGCTCCAAGGATACCAGACGGGACATGTCGGGACTGGCGGAGATCGCGGACATCGCGTTCTTTAGTGTCCTGGACTTGAACGAGCGCAGGTGGGCGCTGATCGGCACGCGGCGCCTGAGATCGTCGATCTGCATGTAGACGTCTTCACCCCGCGCATAGACAAGCTTGGCCAGGCAGATGTCGAAGATCCGCGAGATAGACGCGCCGGAGGAGGTGATCGCGCTGAACTGCTGATGGGTCATATCGAACCCTTCGTTCCGCGTGATCCAACTGAACGCATCCTCGCTGAGCGAGATCTTCAGGCGAACGAGTTCCTTGCCGCGCCCGGTCTGGCGCAGTTCCTCTTCGAAGGCGTCGATCCAGCGGAAATGCCGGCGCCGGGAAGTTTGCGCATTGACTGCTCGCTCCGCGATGATCCGTGCTGACAGGAGGCGGTTCAGCCGTTCATTGAGGCGACGATAGTCCGCCCCGCCCGCATGGGTTCCGCTGCCGTTGAGAAGGTCGAGGAGCTCCTGGCGATGAACGAGGATGTGGCGCGTCGGTCTGCCGCCCGACCGGATTACGTCGCGCACATGCGCGGCCAGCAGGTTAAGGATCTTGCGATCGAGCGCCGTGGGGAGGCGGAACTCCCCATCGCCCGATTGCATGGTGAGGATGCAGCCGTCGACCTCGGTCTGAAAAGATGTGGCCTCCGCCTGCTCCGTGAACATCGGAAGCAGCATCGTGTTGAGGTCATTGCGCACGCCGCCAATCGCGCGACGCTCTCCGCGGGAGCCTGCCTGTTCCGGTCTGCTCTGCTCTCCTGGAGACGGTTTTCTCTCCGTCATCGCTCCTGCCTGTTCCGACTGCTTTTATGTCTCGTTGCCATCAAGCAAAGCCGAACAGGGGCTTATCACGCAACAAGAAATAGGCACTTGCCCGCAAAACCGGTTGTCTTGGTCTATGTGAAGCGAAGTACTGCCCACAGCCGGTCGATCCGATAGCCTTGCAAATCAGGGGAATTCGGTCAGAGGCCGGCCAGGCCGCCGCGTGCTATTCAACACGTTGGACGATGGGTTTTGGAAAGCATGTCGTGCGGGCATTGCGCGACGTCTTGCGGAACTTTCCCGATCGCCCGCCGCGAATCTGTGCGCCCCTCCAGAATCGCAGAATCGGGAACAGTGTCACGCGATGCGGGCAGAGCGCGACATTCATGCGCGGGTATAGCCTGTTCCGGCACTGTCGCGAAATGCGGGCATGGCGCGACAGGATATCCGGATTCCAGTGTCTATGACGCGAGGCGGGCAACGCGCGACAGTGGAAATCACATCTTGGGCGATGTCGCAGGATGCGGGCAGAGCGCGACGGTTCGTGTCGCGGGATGCGGGCATCGCGCGACACTGGTCCAGCCGGAATCGTGGGTTGCGGGCGCGGCCCGACAGCCGGGCGGGCAATATGAGGAGCGTCGCAGGATGCGGGCACGGCGCGACAATGGGGCGGGACGCGCAACAAGACGCGGGCGCGTCGCGACACCGCTTCGTGTCAAGGGATACGGACGCTGCGGGCGATCGCGTCAGGCGTCGCGGTATGCGGGCACAGCGCGACGTTTGGCATCGCGGACCGTTGCACCGAGTTCGTCTTTTGGCCCCACCTACAGGTCGAGGTCGGCACGCAAACCTGGTTTTGCGACGCATCCGCTCCTTGGCAGAAAGGCACCGTCGAGAACACCACCCGGCGCGCCCGAAGGTGGTTGCCATGCTAGGTCGATCCGACGACGGTCCCAGATCATGAATTGAAGATGATCTGCGACCGTCTCAACGCGCCACCCCGAAAGTGCCTCGGGTTGAAGACGCCCGCAGAAGTCGCGTTTCACGTAGCGGTCACACGGGTGGATTCGATCGCCGAAGCCTTCCTGGACCAGCTTTTAGCTTGCTCGTCCCCCGAAACCCCGCCGTCGTACCACACGTGGTGGGAGTTCAGTCGTCTGTCCCCGATCTCGGCGCGCATGATCCGGAAACCTGCGCCCGGGCCTTCGCGAGTGCGGACAAATCCGCAGGGCCGGCGGACAAATTTGTCCGGAAGGGTAGGGGGCTCGTCGGGGAGCCATGGTTGCGCGGCTGATCTCCGTCTCGATCAGCCTTCGCAGCCGCCCCCTTGGCCTCGGGGGAAATCCGTCTCTCGGCCAACTGGGCCAGGATCTCTTCGTGCAAGTGGCTTTGCGCCACGGTGACGTGGCGGAGCTGCTTCTGGTAGGTCCGGTCCCTCTCAGCCGGCAGTTCCTCGGGGTCCGTCTTGTCCAGCGGGCGTTCCGATCCATGCTGGTCGTGTCGCCCCACTGGCTCGTCGGCCTCGGGCGGGGCGCGGTCCGCGGTACTCGGCGACGGGTCGTGATCGGTTGCGGCGGACGTTTCAGGAGGGGCCTTGGTGACAGTTGACCCGTCCGTCTCGGCTTCCCCACGGACGTCGGCCGAGCTTGGAGTCGCGTCGACATCATGGGTCTCACTTGCCGGCACGCGCGCCTCGGCCGGCTCAGGCTTCGCCGGTACGCCGGGCACCGGGGGATCGCCCGCCTGCTGGCTGTAGATCCGCCTGAGCACCCGGTCCTCGAAATAGGTGACGCGATGCGCCAGCACGGGATTGCTGTTCTCGATAAGCGCGATGATCCGCCGGTTCCCGATCATGCGCACCTGTTCCGGCCGCATGAGGTCGAACCCTTCCTCCTTCTCGCTGTACGAGCTGGTCAGCTCGTTCGAGGACCATTGCGTCGAACGAGAGGCTCGGGTGAACTTTCCGATCGAAGCCGAGATATACTCGGGCGTCTCCTTGTCGGAGGGCGACATGAAGATCTGGATGCCGCAGAGCCCCAGGAGTTCGTCGGCACCGTCCCGGCCATAGATCTTCCGGACCGAGGCAATTGACTGGATGACGATCATCACACGCCCGCCGAACCCACGGAGCGTCGTCAGGGCGCGGATCAGGATGTCGAGCCTTCCAAGAGATACGAACTCGTCCATGAGGAACAGGACCGGGAAGGGCTCGGTCGTCTCCTTCGGCTTGGATTTGCGGGGCCAGCGCAGCCGGTCTCGCATCCCCGACCTGGCTCGTTTGACAGGCTCGCGCTGTTGCAGGACGCCGATCGCCTGCTGGAACAGGACGCGCACCAAGGGTGCGAGAGGCTCGAGGTCGTTGGGCGAGACGGTGACGTAGACGGAAGTCCCGCGCCGTCGCATCTCTTCCACGCGGAAATCCGTCGCGGCGGTCGCGACGCGAACGGTCGGATCGGCCCAGAGCCCCAAGCCTCCCTCGAAGAGCACCGACATGTAGGATGACAGGACCTTGGCCTCGTAGCCGGCATATTGCCGGAGCAGGCCTGCGGCGTCAGCCATTCCGGCCTCCCGCGCCTCTTCCGCCATCATCGCGAGCGCCTTGAAGCTTCCGCCCTCGCGCGTGAGCGCGTCGTAGATGGCCGCGATTGCCGGCGTTTCCCGGTGGACCATCACGAGGGCTGTGGCCGCGAAGATATCGCGCGCGCCGCCAAGGAAGTTCTGTCCGTTGCCCCCGATCGTGATCAGGCTCGCGGCGACCCGCTTCGCTTCCTTCAGGCGTTCCTGCGGCGGCGCTTCGGCAACGTAGTCGAGCGGGTTGTAGCGATGAGTCCGCCCGTCGGCGGCATAGGGATCGAAGCGATAGACCACATCGCCCATGGCGCGGCGCCTGCGGGCGGTCTTCGCGAAGTTCTCGCCCTTCGGATCGAGGACGATCACCGATCCCCAATAGGTCAGCAGCGTCGGGATGACGATGCCGACCCCCTTGCCGGCCCCGGAGGGCCCGTTCACGAGGCAATGGGGAATGGCATCCCGGGCGTCAGGAGTATTCTGGGAGGTCAGAAAGGGCTTTCGGCTGCGCGGCCCGCCGAGCTTGCCGAGGATCGGTCCGACCAGGCCGCCTTTGCCGGCACGGATCCGGACCGTCATGCCCTGACGCGCCAGTTCGCCGGGCCGCGCCCATCTGGCGGAGCCGTGGCTGGTCAAAACCTTCCGGAATCCGAGAACCGGAGCGGCCACGGTCAGGATCGCCGCGACCCCGCTGCCCAGGATCACCGCCGTCCGAAACGGTTCCCCGAGGGCACCAATCTCATCCGGTGCGAAGGCGAGGATCGTGCCGAAGCCGATTGCCGACACGTCACCGCCCACGACCCAGGTGGCGTAGGCGCCGGCGACAAGGATCCCTAGCAGCACGCCAAGGACGAGCCCGCACAGCGCCAGCGTGGCGAGATCACGCAGATTCATTGCCATGTCTGTCCCTCTAGAGCCCGCGTCCGCCGTCCCGGTCCCGCGCCTCTCGGGCTTCGCGCTCCCGCATCCAGCGCTCCGTCTCGCTTTCCGTCCGGTCCTCTTGTGCAGGGGCCTCCCGGGCCCCTTCCTGCGCGCGCCGGGTTGGCGCCGGTGCCGTGCGCTGGTCCGGCCAGTCCTGGTTGGCCTCTCCCGTCGGCTCCACTTCGTCGCTGGTTGCCGCGCGACCCTCTCCCCGGCCTCGGTCGTCCCGAGTCCGGTCGTGCGCGTAGATCCCGCCGATCTCGCCATGCATCTTCGCCAGCGCCGCTTCGCGCTGAGCAGGCGTTTCCGGCGGCTCGCCGTCTTCGGCCCGCGAGCGCGCCCGCTCGCTCGCCTCGCTCTCGGCGTATCGCCGGGCGAGTCCGACGGAAGGCGCCCCGCCGGCATACCGCTCGACCGTCGCATCCGCGTCGACCCCGTACCGGGCCGCGACGAGACGAACCTGGGCCTCCGTATCGGCCCTGATCGCCCCGGCCGATGGGTCAGCCTCGGCAGATGCGGCGAGCCCCCGGTAGCGCCCGCTCGGGTCGGGCTCCCGGTAGTCACTCAGATCGGTTCGTCCCAAGCCCATCGCCGGGGCCGACTGCGCCTTCAGCTCCGCGATCCGTCGCTCGACCCGGACCCGCTCGGCGCCCGGCTCCAGCTGCGCCGCCGTGCGGTCCAGCATCTCGAAATTGGCGCGGACCTCTCCGCGCGTCTCGTCGAGCCCCTGGCTCATCCCCTGCATCTCCTGTCCTGCGGCTGGTTTCTCGTAGCTCTGTTCGCACAGGACCTTCCCCCGGGCCATGTCGTCCGAGACCCGGCGCAGGAGCGCGGCCTGGTCGGGGGCGTCGCGCTCGACCAGGCGGGCCTCGTGCGCGAAGCGGCGCGCGTGATGGATCAGCGCTGCCGCTGCGAGGATCGCGCTCTGCCGGGTATGGGCGGGCGCCGCGGCCGCGCGTCCCTCGTCCCGCGCCCGGCGATACTCCGCGTCCGGCACGGGGCGGTCGTGGAGCGCCCGCTCGTAGCGGTTGGTCGCCTCGAGCTCGATCCCCTCGCGCGCGGCGACGTGGACCAGCGTGGAACGCATGGCGTCGTAGTTCAGGTCGCTCCGCCGCGAGACTTTCAGCCAGGCCCCGTGATCCAACCCGCGCCGATGGACCACCACATGCATGTGCGGGTGATCGCGATCGGTGTGGAAGGCGGTGTAGTAGTCGAAGGCGTCGCCCCCGTAGTCCCCGGAGCCGAACAGTTCCTCGGCCCAGGCGCGCCCGGCGCGCTCGGCCGCCGCGTGGCCCGCTTCCTGCGGGAAGCTGACGATGAAATGCGAGGTCCGGTCCGCCTTCCCGGACCCCTCTGGCGGCATCTGCCAGCCGGCCTCGAGCGCCGCGCGCTCGTCGGCGTCGATCTCCACGCCCATGTAGCGCTCGGACCGATGCAGCGGCTGCGCGCCGTCGCGCGAGAGATAGGCCATCTGCGCCTTCAGACCGCGCAGGTCGGAGGCGCCGCCCTTGCGGACCATCTTCACCACCGCTTGCGGGCGAGACCCGGGCCGGAGCGCCCCGCCCAGGCTGCTCGCGGAGCGCCGTGACACGTCCTCCCGGTGCTTCGCGGCAAGCCCGCCAGGGACAGTCCTCGGCTTGCGCGCCTGGTCGAAGCCGACCACGGCCCAGTCCTCGCCCATGACGGCCTCGAGTGCCGAGACGGTCTCCGGCGCGTTGCGGCCCCGCTCGAGAAGATCCGGGACGGCGCTCATTCTCCGGCGGCCTTCTCCAGCCGGGCCAGGCCGTCCTCGCGGCGGGCCGCGAGACTGAGGATGCGCTGCATCTGCGCCTCGACGCGGCTCAGCTCCTTCCCGAGCGCGCGGCGCTCTTCCAGGAAGGCGATGTAATCGGGATCCCGGGTCCGGTTCGCCGCACGGGCGATCTGGTTCACGTTCCGGGCGATGCCGCCGATCTGCCGCGTGGCCTCGCGCAGCTCCGCGGTGACCGCATCATCCACCTCCACGAACCCGGCGATCCGCCGCATCGCGATCCGGAGCGCCTGGCTGCGCGTCATGTCGAGGGCCGCGATCCGTTCATCGAACTCCGCGACTTCGGCTTCCGTGGCCCGGATCGAGAAGACCTTGTCGGCCCGCTTGCGGCTCCCGGATGCCTCGGGATCGACCCAGTCGCCGGCCTTCATCCGGCGGCGCGCCCAATCCGGCGGGCCGGTGTCCTGCGGTGCCATGTCGGGGATCTCCGGCTCGGGGCGGTCTTACTTATGGTTGTGTGTTACACAACTATATTTCCTGCCAAGGAACAACCACCCACCGCGTCTTTTTGCGTCTGCAGCATGGACCCATTTGCACCGGCACAAGAGGCCGCGCGGCATGGCGGAACCGTGTTGTCGGTCAGCAGGGCGGTGGCCCCTGAGGGCCGCTCTGCGGGGCCGTGAGAGGGCGATCGGGCCATCGCGGCACCGCGGGCCGCTCCGGGAAGGGAAAGGCCGGGAGCGAGCCATTCACGGGGATTTCTTGCTGCGCCTGCTCCATCTGCGTCGGTTGCTCCCTCTGCTAGACCTGAGCCCCGCGCTCGCAATGGTGGCACCGCGCCTTGTGCGCCGCGCGGTCTTTCTGCGCCGCCGGCTCCATCTGGTAATCATGCTCCACCTGCGCTCAGCGTTGCTGCTGCGCCTTGCGCGCCCCGTGCACTCCCAGGTCCTGATGCGCGTCCTGCTGCCCTTGATGCCCCTGCGCTCTCTGCGCCACAGGGTGCCTGCGCGCCCCGTGGTCCTGCCGCGCCGGAGACTCTAGGGCCCGCAGGAGGTCTCGACGCGGGGCATCAGGAACGGGATCTCCGGTCGCCACCCTGCTGGCCGCAGGGCGGGGCACGAGAGGCACCCAGAGGCGAAAGGGCCATCGATGAAAACGATCACCTTCATGTCGTTCAAGGGCGGGGCCGGGAAATCGACCTCGCTCTATCTCCTGGTCGCGGCCCTGAACGAACGCGGCAAGCGCGTTGCCGTGATCAACGCCGACCGCAACAACGTGCTGCATGAATGGCGGGACTACGGGCGCGGCTGCGGCACCTGGGACGAGACCATCAAGGTCTCAAATGCCGTCGACGACGAGGACCTATCGAAGGCAGCCGAAGAAGCCGAAAGCTTCGGGGCCGACTACCTCGTCATCGACACGGCCGGCGGCGGCTCGGACATCAACGATGCCATTCTCTACAACTCGGACATGGTGGTCATCCCGTGCGATCTCGGCCAGCAGGAACTCGACCAGACCCTGCAGACGTTGCAGTACGTCCAGCAATACCTGGCCGAGACGGGCGGCAACGCCCTCTCGGGCTTCCTGTTGAACCGCGTGCCCCTGTCCAACGACAGGTTCTCGGTCGACGAGGCCGAGTGCTGGGACGTCGTGAAATCGCTGCCGATCTTCGGGACACGGATCCCGGACGACAAGAGGATCAAGGGGCAAAAGACGAGGGGCCTGATGAACCTCTTCCGGGATCAACTCGAATCCGCCAAGGCCTCCCGGTTCCGGGCGCCGCATTACACGCGGCTTCTCAGGATCGGCCATGACCTCGTCGACGAGATCGACGCGGCCTTCGGGGAAATGGAGACCGGTCTCGGTCGCGAGGTGGAACGCGATGCCGTTTAAGAAACCCCCGAAAGGCCCCGACCACCTGACGCGGCGGTTCGGCGCCTCTGCCAAAGACCGTGAGGGTCGCGAGCGCCAAGCGGGAACGTTGATGGCGGAGGGCGAGAAAGCCGCGCAACCGGCAGAGGGCGCCGCGGAACCGACACCTGCTGCGAACGCACGCGATACCGCGGGGTCGCTGGGCCGGCAAAGACCTGTGGTGTCGAACGCGGAACCTGTCGACGCGTCTTCCCGCACGGTTTCGTCCACCGCACCGGTACGGAAAGCTACGTTGGATCATTCGACGCGCGAGCGGACCTCCACGCGGATTGAGGACAGACTAGAACCGATCCCACATGGGCCGGAGCCGCGCAGGAATGACCCCAGTCCATCTCGAGGGCCTCGAAGCCAAGCGTCTTCTGCGACCAGGGTGGTCGCCAACGGCACCGTCGAGATCACGGGGTATGTCTACGCTCCGCTGGCGGGCGCGGCGGGCGCGTATGACCAGCTCGTCAGCGCGTACGGGGAAAAGGATGCGCTGCGTTTCGCCTTGAATACCGGTCTCGAAGACCTTGACCGGACGTTGTCTGCCGGCGCGCCGATCGAACCGATGGAGGGCTATGCCACCAGGAGGGATCGGATCCGGGTCAAGCGCCGGCTGTCGGCAGATGCCGCGGACCGGGCCTTGCAGCATATCGATCCGTTCGGGATGCTTTCGCAGTATCCATTCGGCACGCGTCTGTGGAAGGCAGCGCTCGGTCTCTTTCTGGCCAGGGGCTGACCCGCCGGCTCCGGCCACCGCTATATCTCCGCACATTCTGACGGACAGTAGGCCGCGTCCGACCCGGGAGCATGCTTAGAAAGGGACAACGCGCAGACAGGCCCGATACCGGTTCCGGCGATCCCGAGCGCCCGGCCTGGACGGGGTTCGCCGGCCAGCGAGAGGTGCCCACATGGTCATCCTTCAAATGGCCGCAACCGCCTATTGCCTCGCGGTGGTCAGCGCGACCTGGTGCATCCGGCGGTCGCGGATGGCAGCCCCGGCCTGGCCGGCGGCGCAGGGCACGATCCCATTGACCGGTCCGGCGCGCCGTTATTAACGGGTGTCGTGCGCACGAATGCCGGTTCAGCTTCACCGCGCACAGGCCCTGCCGTGGTTGCGCGGCGGGGCCTCTCCTGAATTTCGCCATGGGTCGCAACGGATCCTTAATCGACGCCGTGCTTCCTGGAGCCTGCTCTGAGTTCTCTGGCTCCGGACCAGCGCACCGGCCCCGTCGCGACAACGCAGCGGGGCCTACCCACGGGTAGACCCTGCAAAAGGCAGGGTCGGACAGGGCCGCGAGGCAAAGGCTCTACCGCGATCCCGCTCTGGGCCGCGAGATGACGCCTTCACCCTCGATCGCGTGGGTCCAGCCCTCGGTGATGCGGGTGAGCCGTGTGCCGTCGCCGGAGACGTTGATCTGGGTCTCGGGACCGAGCCGGGTGAACGACCCGTCCGCCTCGATCCTGGTCGTGTCCGTGGCGCCGTCGAGCTGGCGCCGCACGGATCCGTCGGCTCCGACCAGCACCCAGGCGCCCGCGACGCGCACGCGAACCTCGTGGTGGTCCGCGACGATGCCGGTCCAGCCCACCGCCGCGTCGGGGTCTCGGCGCAGCACGAGCTTGTCGGGGTGCATCTTGATCTGGACGTCACACGCGTCTCCGTCGCCCCGGACATTGATGAAGGCCTCCTTGTCCTCCGGGTCGTCGGGCAGGCGCGCGGTCGCATCGTTCGGCCGCCACATGACGGGCTCGTTGCGCCGCGCCCCCTCCTTGGTCTTGTGGAACGCGAGGAGCAGCTGGGCGGAGCGCCAGAGGGACTTGACCGGGGCAGGGGCGTTCACGGCGCCCTCCTATCGCGGATCCGGCCAGCGGTCCGCATCATGTCGGCGATGGTGATCTCGGGGCCGCGGCTCAGGAGGCTCCCGGCGAAGCGGATCGTCACCGTCCCGTCGCCGTGACGTTCGATCAGCTCGCCCCGGATCGTTCCACCGATGGACTCGCTATGGATGGCTGCTGTGTTCATGGAAGGGCCTCGGGAAGTTCGTGTGGATCCGATCGCCTTGCAGGCAGTGGCGACACGAGCCGATTCTATCAGGGCGGGATCCGCGCCACCAACGAAACAAGGGGGATCGGCGGGTTTCGGGGACCCGTTTACGGGAGCGTGGCATCGCTGCCCCGGTCGCGCATCCGGGCGCGGCGGCGCAAGGCGCGACCGCTCGGTTCCTCTGTCACGATCACGGCGGCGTCGACCAGGAAAGCGTCCGAGAGGGGACCGACCCGCCCTGTGGCGAGGTCGCGGACCTGGGCAAGATGCCCGCCGGCAATGCGCTTCGTCACGACCCGGCCGCGTTCTACGGTGGCATACTCGCGCGGCAGCCACGCCTCGACGCGGATCTTCCGGCCCCGGACCAGGGCGATGGTGCCGACCGGCACGGTGCCAACATCGCGGATGCGGCCCGCGAGTTCGACGCGGCGGTGACGCTGGGCGTGGTACTGGCGGATCATTGGCCGATCTCCTCGAACAGGGCGGCGACCCGCTCCTCGAGCGCCGCGTCCTCGGTAACGTCCCGCCACGCGGTACTCGGAGACGGCGTTGATCCGTTCGCAGAGCGCGTCGATCCGGTCGGCGTCGATCCGCTCGAAATCGCCCTCCTCGGTCGCGATCTCCTCGATGGCCTCCGGCAGGGCAGGGGTCTCCTGGAGGAGGGGCAGGGCGGCGAGGATGGTCGCCAGCTCGTAGCGGTCGATGTCGGCGATGGCGGTGCAGTGCAGGGGCATGACGGTCTCCGTTGGTGTCCCGGTCTCTCGATCCGGCAAGGGTCGCCCCACGCGAAGCCGTCTTTCCTCTCTCTACCCGGTCCGAAGGACCGTCTCGGGTCGGAGCTGTCCCCATGGGTCGAGGCGGACGCGCCATCATCCAGCGAAGGGAGACGAGGCCATTGTGGTCAGGTCCGGCCCCCGCGCCAGCGACCGTCACCCGAAGGGCCGAGAGCGGGCGGTCCGACCGACCATGCGGCCGTGGCGGGATGTGGCTCCGGAGGAGACGGATCCCGCCACGGTTGGCCGCCGGGAGGGCAGGGCGTTCGGGCTCGGGGAGGCCCGCCGGAAGTGGGCCGAGTAGGGCGCGGTCCCGTCCGGCGCCCGCCGGGCGGGAGGTGCCATGATGCTTCTCCTTGTTCCCCGCCCCGATCCGGTTCTCCACAGGCCCTCGCTCGATACCTTTGGTCTCGCTCGGGCCTGCTTCGCTCCGTGCCTCAGCTCCCAAGGTCGCTCCGGCCCGGAGTGGATAACCGGCTCGGGCCTACCGGATCGCAATCGGCGGCGGAGTGACAGACCGGAGCCGTCGCGGCCGCTTCGGCTGCGGGTCGTGCGCGCGACGCCGCGCGACTGCGCGACGGGGCACCAGCCCCGTTCCCCACCCGACCCGCGAAGCCGAGGATGGGGGCGAGGGTCGCCACCTGGGGGCGGCGATCGGCGGCGTGGCACGGTCGCCTGTAGGCATGATGTTTCACGCGGCCCTCCGATCCGCCGCAGGCGGGGCGGAGGTTAACAGCCGCGTTCGATCTTGTTCATTCGGGCGGGACGACGAGGCCGCGCCGCAAGTGGCGCTTAGCCCCAGCCGCAGCGCTTGACGGCACGGGTACGTCCGACGCACTTTGGCCGCCACGGGCTCGGGAGGAGGTCGGACGGCGACCCCGGGAGGAGTGGGGCCGCCGTCCTGATCCGGGCTCGGGAGGAGGTGAGCCTGATCGCCTCACGGCGAATTGCCGTGCGTAGTCGCATTTTGCCAAACATGCGTGCGCTGCTGTCCGGGCCTGATACGTTCTTCAGCCACGCTTGTGTTATCGCACGTACCGCGGGTGCGGCCCCGCGCGGGCAGCGCCACGTCCTGTTGAGGCGGGGGCGCCAGTCCCCGCTTCGCCAGGACTACGTCACCGGCTCGCCACACCAGGGCGACGGCTCCGACCTGGGCGCGGCGCGCACGAAAAAGGGCGACCTTCGCGGGCCGCCCTGTCTCGGGGTTTTATGGGGTGCGGGTCAGGCGGCCCGCTGCGCCTCCGGCTTCGGGACGCGGGCGACGTGCAATCCCTTGCCCTCGGCCTTCTCGGCCAAGTTGAGGCCGATCCCGCCGCCGCCGAAGAGGATCACGCCGGCAATCCGGGCGGTCAGCATCTCGTCATTGGCACGGAACGGGGCGGCCTTGTTGAACGCAGGCCAGTTCGGGCGGAACAGGACTTGCGGCACCTTGCGCGATTTCGCCCATGCGGCGGCGATGCGCTCGGCCCCGCGCGATCCCTTATGGCAAAGCACCATGTCGGGGACGCGCTCGCGGGCCACGTCCAGCCGCCGCCAGATTGCGGCGGTGTCGATCCAGTTGGCATCCCCCGCCACGGCGATCTTCGTTCCCGTGACCTTGTTGCGCTCGGCGTCGGCCCGGTCGGCGGCGTCCAGCAGCTTTTTCGCCTCAAAGACTGCGCCGGTCTCCATCGCGCGGCGCGTGGTCCGGTCGCCGGTAACGGGGGTGTAATGCTCGCCCGTCTCGCTCTCGTAAAGCTGCGCGGCTTCCTCGGCCATGAGTTTCAGCGCGTCGGCCTTCTCTTGCAGGATCGTGAACAGCCGGGTCGTCTCGTCCAGCTCCTGCTCTGCAATCTCGCTGCCGTCCTGCGATCCGATCAGCGAACGGGCCTTCACCTTCTGACGGTCGGCGGCTTGGTCCAGCGCCACGGCGCGGCGCTGCAACATGGTCGCGAAGGCATAGGCGAGGGGTTCCACCTCGGAGCCGAGCCCGGTGCCCTGAAGGGTGCCGATCAATGCCTCGAACGCTTCGCCCACGGCGCGGCCCTGCAACTCGTCGTCGTTCGGGAGGGGCAGGTCGTCGCTGCCGTTCTCGGTGAGGCCGAACAATTCGATTTCGTCGTAGGTCGTGAGCATCGGGGTCGTTCCTTGATGTGCGCCGGACATTTCCGGCTTTGGAGGGGAGCGCCATTCGCTTTCCCTGCATCCTTTTTACTAATTAAATCGGACCCAAGCTAATGATTTTTCAGTGTTTTCAGCGGATTGTTCTCTTGCGAAGATTTCCCCAATCCGCTTGTTTTGAGTCCTGTTGCTGGCGCACATCCCGAATTGATTGCAAATCAATTCGGAATAAGAACAACGGCGCTTTAGCGCCTCCTTATTCTTAATTACGGACAGACCCATTGGGGGCATCGCTTGTTCCTCATCCCGCAGCCGTTCGCACGGCCAGAACAGGACGGGGCGGGAGGACGGGGGCAACGTCAAATGCGGAGGGTCCGCGCGCTTGCGCGCGGAAACCGTATTTGTCGTTGGGGAGCCGGAGGCGACCGGACCGCCGGCCTCCCGGTCCGTCAGGTTCGATCGGGCCGCGAATGGCTCAGGGGGACGGACAGGCGATGCCCTCGGGCACTGGTCGGGAAGGAAGCCCCGCCCGAGCGGCGTTCGTCGCGAAGCGGCGAATCCCCGAGGGCGGCGGCGGCCATCCGTGCCAACGGCCGGGGCGGCGTACCACGTTTGCGCCAGCGACCGACAGCCGAGGTGCCGAGACCCGGGCCACTGACCGACTATTTACCTGCGTCGGTGTGCAGGTTCTTGAGAAGACGGGGCCCAACACAGCAGGCCGAAGGAAAGACAGGGGACAGGGCCTCGGGGAGGCCAGCCGCAGATGGGCAAGTAGTGTCCCGGACGATGAAAGGCCGCTCGCGGCTGGCCCTGCGCATGTCGCGGTACATGACTGGGTGGGGCCCCGTACAAACACGATTAAAGATTAGGAAAATACTCCCCGAGGAATTCTTCGGGGTTCCCAAGTCACCGCAATCCAGTAGAATCCCCGTTATATATTGATGGAGTTCATTATGATCCGGATTATTCTATCGACCTTGTTTGTTTCTCTCTTCATCAACACCGCGCCCGTGCATGCTGATCCTTCAGGGAGCATGTTCAGCCGGGAGATCCGGCGCGAGGCACAGGAAGCACTCAACTTCTATGGCTTCGAGGCTGGAACTCCGGATGGGATATTCGGATCTCGAACCCAGCAGGCAATCCGAAACTTCCAGTCCGCCAGGGGCGGTCAGGTCACGGGCGAATTCAGTAGGGCGACCATGGGACTACTCCTTGAGTCCTACCGGGAGGACAGGACTCGGAATTCGCCGATCTCCGCCACTACAGGCCGACCGCAAGCCGTGGAGAGTGCGATTGCCAGTATGGCTGGGATGTGCGGCGTCTCCCCCGCTTCCATGATGTCCAGGCCCGGTTTCTTGCAGCAGGCGGACCTGAATGGAGACGGCGCGACGGACTACCTGGTCGACGGCTCCTCATCGGGCTGCATGCAGACCTGCGGTGCCGCAAATTGCCAGGTCACCGTCCTCGCATCGGATGGCCGTGGCAGTTACCGGTCCAACGATTTTCTCGGGTACAGCGTCACGTCGGATACGTTCGATTGTGCTTCTGACGGGACATGCCGTTTCGCCCGCTGACGTGAGTCGCGGCGCAGTCGAGCTCTGTCGGTCGTCTCAGGGCAGGCGCGGGTACTCAAGCATGCCGCGATCGAACAATTTGAGTGGATCAGTGATCGATGCGTCGTCGCAGTGGAGCTCCACAGATGGCCGGAATGATCCGGGCCGCGGTCGAGGCCGGAGAAGGCACGCCGATCTACGTGCCGATCGACATGGGCGATGCCCCGACCGAGTGGGAGGTTCGCTTTCGGAACACGGACGGGTCCGAGCGGGCGGTCCTCGTCGGCGGCACGGGCAAGCACAAGCGCCTGAAATCCGCCCGTGCCGTCATCAACTTCCACCTGGGCTACTTCCCCGACGCCACGAGCGTGTCTGTTCCGGTCATTCCCGGAAAGCCGGTCGGCTGACGCCCATCGAGGGCCTGAACGGTCCGCAGGCAGGGGAACACGTCACGTCGCCCTTGATCGCGGCGATGTTCCTGCAATGTTCTCCGCATGGCGGTGACGATAGCAGACTTGATCGAGGACGACGCGGAGCTCGAGATTCACTGCCTGAAGTGCGGGAAGCTCTCGATCCACCGCGGCCGGACGCTCCTGGAGAAATTCGGCCTCTCGACGCGGGCCCGGATCCTGCAGGGCAGGCTCAGATGCCAGTCCTGCCGGATGATGGGCGAGCTGCGCGTGACCTTTCCCGACGAGCGGCACAAGCACGAGCGGCTGGTCTACGGCGTCTATCTGCACGAACGGATTCCGAACCGGACGGCCCGGGCCGCGCCGCAAGGCGCGGACCCGGAGACCGGTTCGCTGGATCCGGGCACTACCGGTAAGACTGGCCCGCCGGATCAGCAGTAACCAGGCAGATCGTAAATGTCGGAGAGGTCCGCGCCCCCGGCCCGGGCCTGCATCTCGGCCGCGCGGTAGCGCCCGCCGGAATAGCGGGGGCAGTCCCGCGCATAGCCGTTGCGGATGAGGACCGCGCCGAGATCCTGGCCGTCGAGGGCGCAGATGCCGACGGGGCGGCCACGGGTGCTCGACCCGTCGAGACGGCAGGTCACCACCTCGCCATCGACGAGAGACGAGAGCGCACGGGTCGCCTCCGGCCCGCCGGCATCGACCCGGTAGCCGTTGTCCTCCGGCGCCGCGACGCCCTGCATCCGGATCTCGGTGCCCCGGATGACGATCCCGTCGCCGTCCTTGGCCGTGGCGCGACCCTCGATGGTCTGACCCTTCTGCCACGCGACAGCCGGGCCGGAGAGAACGGTGGCGGCGAGGAACAGGGCGAGGGCCGGGCGGAGCCGTTTCAGGGGGAGGGATACGCGTGCAGGCATGGGAAAGTCGCTCCGTATCGAAGTCGCGGGTCGCCGCGACAAGGGCGCGAACCGGCAGGTCCGCGCCCGAGAGGTAGTCGCCGGAGATTGACGGCAGGTTCAGCCTTCGCGGGCGTCGACCCCGAGACGGTGCGTGTCGAACGCTGTCTGAGCGAGATGTTCGGCGTAGTCCTCGCCGTAGATGTTGTCGCGCCGTTCGATCACGACGCCGGCCTGGTTGGCGATGGTGAAGCGGTAGACTTGGCCGGCGATGTATTCCTCGTAGGTCAGGAGCTCGACCATTAGCAGGTCGAGCGCGCGCTTGACCTCCTCGGGGCCGATGTCGCCGGGCTGGTCGAACTCCAGACGCAGGAGGTCGTAATGCGCGAAGGCGTATCCGATCGTCGGGGCTTCGGTGCCATGGAGGACGGCGAGCGTCGGTCGCCGGGACCGTTCGCCTTTCCGGAGGCGATAGATCAGGTGATCCTGGGTCTTGATGCTGGACAGGAAACTTTCGCGCGTCCTCCACGTGTGAGTGTCACCAAGTCCCCTGGTCCAGGTCACGAGCTGGAAGAGGTTGTTTTCCGCGAGGCGGGGATTCCGCGGCTTGGACTGGACCTCCATCATCATCGTCAGGCCGGTGTCCTTGTCGACCATCTGTAGCATGATCTGACCCCATATCTGGTGTGTTCCTGTTTTGTT
The DNA here is from genome assembly GCA_947487205.1 of uncultured Paracoccaceae bacterium. Taxonomy (GTDB): domain Bacteria; phylum Pseudomonadota; class Alphaproteobacteria; order Rhodobacterales; family Rhodobacteraceae; genus Palleronia. Next base: position 100,053 of record CANKVU010000011.1, read on the forward strand.
TACACCGCATGAGGGAAAGCTGTCGATCTCTAATCGCCCCCGGAGGCGAAAAATCCGCCCCCGGAGGATGATCAGGCGAGGAGCTGGCGCAGGGGCACGCGCGTCGGGCTCAGCGTGTGGCCGATCCCGTCCTCGATGGCCTCACGGCGTGGCCATCGTGACGTCACCCACGCCGAAGACCGCGAGGGCCTCCGCGGGGCCGAGCGCCTGGGCGTAGGTTGCGCGCTCCTCGATCACGTCGGGATCGGCGCGGAACGCCCTGACCTCGCCCGTGACGTGCTCCGGCCAGGCGGTGACGCCGCCGTTGCGATGCTGGAAGACGCACCACCTGGGCAGCCTCTCGGGATTGGCGCGCTCCTCCAGCACCAGCTCGGCCGCGACGAGGCGCTCGACCTCGAACGCGTGCGCCCCGTCCCGGATCGAGGGGTGGCAGAACGGGCGAAGCTCGCCCCGGTCCTCGAAGAGGGTGAAGGTCGATCCGGGGAACCGCTCCTCGAGGAGACGGCACAGGATCTGGGCGGCCCGCGCCGAGGGCGCGGTGGCCACGTGCTGCCGGGGGCATGTGTCGTCGAGACAGACGCAAAAGGCGATCATGCCAGCGCCTCCCGGTAGATCGCCAGCGCCGCGTCGAAGGGCAGGCGGTTGAGGATCGCGGCGCCGGGATACCGCTTGTCGATCCCGGCGATGGTCGCCTCGGGGCGGCCGCGATGCTTCACCGCGTAGACCTTCCCGTCGTCGGGATCGCGCATGAGGATCTTCGTCTTCATGTCGCGCTTCAGGTCGCGGGCGAGGAGCCACTGGACAAGCAGGGCGCCGCAATGGGTCTCGATATCGGCATCGAGCGGCGGCCGGTCCCCGAAGACGATCTTCGGCAGGTTGCCCCGGCACCATGCATCGGCCGCGCGGTAGGCGGCCTGGTCGCCGTGGAAGCTGTCGCAGCCACCATGGCCATCGTTGCTGACGGTGCCGATCTTTGTGCCGTCGACGTAGAGGCTGGCACTGTAGCAGCTCGTCTCCTCGGAGGCGAAGGCGGCGTAATGCACGTTTTTCAGTTCGATCTTCATCGGGAGAAACTTTCGATGTCGAAGGGGGGCAGGGCGATGGACCGCGCGAAGGCGCGATCCAGCGGGAAGCGTTGGCCGGCGGGGATCTCGACGCAGGAAGCCGGCGAACCCGGCACGTCCTCGACGATGCGGTGGATAGCCCAGTCCGGATCGTCGGCCCGGAACGGCGTGTCCGCCGGGCCGAGGGCGTACCAGTGATGGAGAAGGGACGGCGCGCTCATGGCGCGGCGGCCCCGCTCGCGCGGGCCTCCCGGTTGATCCGCGCGACCTCGCGGCGGAGCGCGGTCAGGGCGATCTCGCCGGGGTCGAAGGCACCGCCGCCGGGCAGGGGCAGGACGCCCCGGAACCCGGTCATGTTGTAATAGAACGGGTCGCCCCAGGGCTCCCCGTTCAGGAGCACCTGCCATCGCTTGTGCGCCTCGTGGAAATGCGGCGAGGGCTGCGAGCGGAGCGCGATGCGGAAGGTCATGCGCTGGCCCTCTGGATCTCGCGCGGCGCGCTGGTCCATGGGCCGGTCCGGACGCGGAGCGCGGTGCTCTGCTGGAGCCGGTCGAAGAAGGCCGCGGCGTTCGCCGCATCCGGCTCACCGTCCAGCCAGTGCCGGGCCAGAGGGTCGAGGGCATCGAGCCCCTCGCGCAGGCCGAAGGTGACATGCACGCGGGCGTAGCTGTCCTCGACCAGCCAGACCTCATGGAGATCATTGCGGGCGACGATGCGCTCGCCGGTTCGGCGCCAGAGATGGCCGATGGGCTGCCAGTTCCTCCCGAGGCACTGGCGGATCGCCCCGATCAGATCGTCGTAGGCATCGCGCCAGAGCGGCTCGTCCTCCGGGGAGAGGTGGTCGAAGGGCTCGGCATAGGCGGTGCGGCCGTCGCGGCTCCAGTAGAGGCCCTCACCCATGGCGGCACCCTGCGCCCCGGCGCTGCGCCCGGCGGGGATCGCCCGTGGCCTCGGCCAGGGCGTCGAAGACCTCGGCGATGACCGCCTCGACCATCAGGCCCATGCCGCAGGTCGGGTAATAGCCGCGATACCGGCCGGAGAACTCCTGCCGGAGCATGCCGAAGGCGTCGATCCAGACGCTGTTCTTCACGTAGAGGCGGACATCGGTCACCTCGATCGCGAGGCGGCGCGCGGCCGTGGCCTCGGCGCCAGCGGCGATCGCGCGCTCGCAGTCGATGGTCGTGGTCAGATCGGTCGTCATGCGTCGGTCCTTTCCGAGCGGGGTGGGATCGCATGACGAAAGGGCCGCCCCTTGCCGGGGACGGCCCTCGATGTGTCGTTCCTCTATTGGCTCAGGCGACGACCGAGAGATCGCTGTTGCTGTAGGCCACCACCTCGTAGGTGCCCGGCGCGTCCTCCGCGCGGGAGAGCCCGTTCGCCCGGTGGAGACCACCCTGCGGAGACATGAAGGCGATGGAGAGATACTCGGTCCCGGTGCGCTCGGACCTGGCCTTCCAGATCGAGCCCATCCGGATCAGGACGCCGCCGGGGCTCCTCGCCTCGATGTGCCAGTCCGGGTGGGTCTCCTCGTTCTTGTGCGGGTTCTCCACGGCGGCGAAGTCCATGTCGAAATCGTAGGACCCGACAAAGCCCGCGATGTTGCCGTCGTCGAGGATCTCGACCTGGCCGGTCAGGGCGAGGGGCTCGGTACGTCCGCCGGCCATGGGCACGATCTGCCACTGGCCCTCGGGCGTCTCCTCGTTCCGGACCGCGTTCATCCGCCAGGTGCGACCCGACCGGTCGGTCAGGGCGAGCGAGTAGTAGGTGTTGCCGGACTTCTCGCTGACCGCTGTCCACATCGAGCCCACGCGCATCTGGCGGCCACGGGGAGTGCGGAAGACGAGCTGGTAGTCGGGGTGGTTCTCGGCCGTCTTGTGCGGGCTCAAGACCACCGTCAGGCGCGGGATGTCGAAGCTCATGGTCGAGACGGAGGCGGTGAAGGTGTCGTTGGCCGCGTTGCGGGTCAGGGTGCCGGTGATCATCGTGGGGCTCCTTAAGGCTGGATTGCTGTCCCGATCCGGGATCCGGATCACCCAGAGGCGAAGCCGCCTTTTATCTTTCCTGCGGGACCTCACCGCTCGCGGAACATCTCCCCGGAGAGTACGCGGTGTGGGATGTCCGGGTAGGGACTGGGCCCGGTCGCTCACGCCGCCCTAAACCGCTCATTCGCTGCGCCACGCATGACCGTTAGCAGTGCGGGACGAAGGGGCCGTTCAGAGGTCTGAATTCAACGGCCTCTTCAGATGCCGACCTTTCGCTGATTTCTTAGGAATCTAGACAGTAAGTATGGCTCGGGTCTGCGAAGCCGCGGCCAAGCCTCCCCCATCGTTCGGCATTGTGATCGGCGACGGTTTGCTTCATATCAGCGGTTGCTGATACCTTATTCCTTCCAAGCATTGATGGCAGGCTATGAGTTCGAAGGATAACCAAGAAAAGCGGCGCCGGAGCGGACGGCCGCTCATGATTTTGCCTATTCTTCTGTTTGGGTTGCTGGGCGTAGTCTTCTACTGGGGCCTCTGGAACAACGACGACCGGTTGCCCTCGACGCTGATCGGAAGACCAATCCCGGAATTCGCGCTCCCGCCCATCGAAGGGCGGCAGGACGGCCTAGCCTCGGCGAACCTGCTAGACCAGGTTTCTCTCGTCAACGTCTGGGCGTCGTGGTGCGTCCCCTGCCGCACGGAGAACCCGCTTCTCGTCGATCTTGCCGAAGCGGGCACCGTTCCGATCTACGGTATCAACTACAAGGACGATGCCGAGGAGGCGCTGGGTTTCCTCGAAGAGCTCGGCGATCCCTTCACCCGCATCGGCGCGGACCGATCAGGCCGCGTTGCGATAGACTGGGGCGTCTATGGAGTGCCGGAAACATACATAATCGACGCCGAGGGGCGCATTGCATACAAGCATGTCGGCCCCTTTGATCAGGCCTCGCTTGAGGAGGACATTCTGCCGGTCGTGCGCCGGTTGCAGGCTGAGAGCGACCCGTGAGGCGACGTGACGTCCTTGCCGGAGTCTTGGCGCTTGCGGCAAGCCCTGCCTCCGCCCGACCACCGATCCCTAATCACGGGACTCCGCGTGATCTCCTGTCGCCGCCTTTCGTGGATGGAGATGGACGGAATCTGACGCTGGCGGACTTCGAGGGACGTGTCGTGCTTCTGAACATTTGGGCGACCTGGTGCCCGCCTTGTCGCGAGGAGATGCCGACGCTCGACGCGCTGCAAGCGCGCCTCGGCGGATCGGATTTTCATGTTCTGCCGCTGTCGATCGATCGGGCCGGTCTCGAACCTGTGCGCCGCTTCTACCGAGAGACCGGCATTCGCAACCTCGATCTCTATATCGCGGAGGATACGCGCGCGATGCTGGCCTTGGCCGTGGTGGGCCTGCCGACAACGATTCTGATCGACCGCATTGGGCGCGAGCGCGGGCGCCTCGCAGGCCCGGACGAATGGAACAGCCCCGAAGCCGTTGCGCAAATAAGCGCTCTTATTGACGAACGTAAGCAATAGGACATGGAAAAGCACGACGACCGCGCCAGCCGTTCCGCTCCGTGCGCACACGTGGTGGCGGTCTACCGATCAGTTTGGAGATGTGGATTTGATTGAACTTTCCGCTCTTGGACTAATGGCGGCATTGCTGGCCGGTGCCGTTTCCTTTCTGTCGCCCTGCGTGCTGCCGCTCGTGCCCGGCTACGTATCCTACGTTGCCGGACGTACGGTCACCGGCAGTGCAGCGCCTTCGAAGGGGCGGGCCGTCTGGCTCAGCTTCTGTTTCGTCCTTGGCTTCTCCACGATATTTATCGCGCTTGGGGCCTCTGCCACCGCGCTCGGTCAGGCGCTGCTGCAGTGGCGCTACGAACTCAACCTCGTCGGCGGCGCGATCGTGATCCTGTTCGGTCTGTTCATGATCGGGGCAGCGCGCCTGTCGGCCATGGAGCGCGACCTGCGTTTTCATCTCGACCTGCCGGGCGGGCAACCGGTCGCCTCCTACGTGCTCGGACTCGCCTTCGGTTTCGGCTGGACACCGTGCATCGGGCCGATCCTCGGCGCCATCCTAACCGCCAGCGCGACAAGCGCGACGATTGGCGAGGGCGTCGCATTGCTTGCCGTCTACTCGGCCGGCCTTGGGATCCCGTTTCTGGTCGTCGCGGGGTTCACCGACAGTATTGCCGGCAGGCTGCGCGGCATCGGTCGTTGGGGTCGCCGCCTGCATCAGGCTGCGGGCGGCGTCATGATCCTGATGGGCCTGGCGATGATGACCGGGCGGTTGAGCGCACTGGCCTACTGGCTGCTGGACACCTTCCCTGTCCTTGCGCGGATCGGGTGAACAGATGCGACTGTACGAGAAACATATCCTCCCTCGGCTGACGCATCTGGCGATGGGCCAGGATCAACTTCTTCCCTACCGGCGCCGCGCCGCCTCCGGGCTGCATGGACGTGTGCTGGAGATCGGGATCGGCTCGGGCCTGAACCTTGCGCTCTACCCCGAGGCCGTGCGTCAGATCATCGGTGTTGACCCGTCGCCCGAACTCCTCTCTCGGGCCGCGCAAACCTCCCATGGCCTGATGCCCGCGGCCGAGATGATCGAGGGCGTGGCCGAAGCATTGCCGCTGGAGGATCGCAGCGTCGACTGCGTCGTCGCCACCTGGGCGCTCTGCAGCGTGTCGGAGCCGGAGAAGGCGCTCGCCGAGATCCGGCGCGTTCTCAAGCCGGACGGCATCTTCCGCTTCGTCGAGCATGGTTTGGCGCCGGAGCCCGGTGTCCGGCGCTGGCAGCGCTGGCTCACGCCCGTCGGGAAACACTGCGCCGGGAACTGTCACCTTGACCGTCCAACGGCCGGCTTGATCGAGACAAGCGGCTTCCGAATGGAGCGGCTCGACACCGGCTACGCGACAGGTCCGAAGCCCTTGGTTTTCATGTATGAGGGGCAAGCTCGCCTCTACTAAGGAAGCTTGGAAAAAGAACAACATCGGCTTTCGATTCGTGGCGCAACACTAATGGCAAGGCAATCAATTCTCGCCTCGAACTTTGGCTGCAGGCTCCGCATTATGAGGTATTATGAGTAGTCAGCAAGATAACCGGCAGGCCAATCTGACGCGCGGCATCCGCGTCGAGATCGCCAGCCTTGTCTACAACCTCATCGAGGTCGTCGTGTCCGTCACCGTGGGACTTCTAACCGGCAGCGCGGCGCTGGTGAGTTGGGGTCTCGACAGCACGGTCGAAGCCACCTCAGCCGGGACGCTGATCTGGCGCTTGAAGGGTGAGAAGGATGGTGGCGACAAGCGCACGGTCCTGCATCGCAAGAAGATCGCGCTCTATGTGGTCGCCTGTGCTTTCTGGATTGTCGTCGCGGCGATCCTCTACGAGGCGGTGTCCGCTTTCATCTCGCAGGAGGCGCCGGGCTTCAATTGGTGGGGGATCGCGATCCTGTGTGCTTCGCTCTTGGTCAACCCGTTCCTCGCCTGGGGCAAGTATCGCTATGGCAAACGGCTCGATGCGCCCGCCCTGAAGTACGATGCCAAGGACACCATGATCTGCCAGTATCAGACGATCGTGGTGTTGGCCGGGATCGGTCTAACGCAATGGATGGGCTGGTGGTGGGCCGATCCGGTCGCGGCGCTTCTGATCGTGCCCTACGTTGCGTGGGAAGCGTTCGAGGCCACCAAGGATGCGCGGTCGGTCGATCCGGACGAGGCCGAAGCTACTGCCGACGCGTGACGTTGCGCATGATGAACCGGGATTTAGGCATGGGCGGCAGTTCTCCGGTTTCAAGCTCTAGATCCTGCTCCGGCACATCGTAGTCGATGGCGTTCGCGAAAAAGTCGCAAAACGCCTTCATCTGGCTGATCGCGATCCACTCCCCCGGACAACGGTGGTTTCTGTGGTGATCGCCACCGCCCTGCGGAATGAAGTCATAGGGGGTGTCTTCCCGATCCTGAAACCGCTCGGGCCGGAACTCTTGCGGCGCGTCCCACGAACGAGCGTCGGTATTTGTGCCGTAGAGGTCGAGCAGAACCCTGTACCCTTCGGGAAAACAATATCCGCGCCACTCGAAATCGCTCTTCACCCGGGCCGCGACCGCGGGAAAGAACGGATACAGACGGCGGACCTCTTGCACGAAAGGTTCGAGCTGTCCCTCGTCCTCCTTCAGCTTTGGCCGCCACTCGGGATGCCGATGCAGGGCATGCGCCGCCTGAGCGATGAACGCAGAGACCGCGACGATCGGGCGTACTACGTTCAGAAGCTCTACGGCGGCAACCTTGGAGGTCAGCAGCTCCCCATTCAGATCGCGCCACGTCGCGACGACATGGGCGGCGCTTTCCTGTCCTGTCTGAAGGCTTCCGTCGCGCACCCGTTCAATAATCCCGGCCGCCCAACGCTCTGCGCGATGCCGTGCCAGACGCGAACCCCAGTGCTTCCAGCCGACCGCCCCGGCGTCCTGGAAGAGCGCCGTCATCTGCGCCGTCCGCGTCTGGACCTCCACTTCGGGAAGCGGCACGCCCGACCAGGCGCAGGCGGCTCTGGTGAGGATTTCGCGCACTTCGTCGTAGAGAACGACCTTCTCCGCCACTTGCCAGTCCCGTGCGTAGCGGTCCAACAAATCCCGCGTCTTGTTTTCGAGAGCTTCGATCCGCTCTGACGCCATGAGCGACATGAACATCCGCTTCCGATGACGGTGGGCCTCGCCATCGAGCCCCTGGATGCCCTTTTCGCCGAGCAGGGTTTTCTGGATGCGCTTCGGCATCGAGCCTGCGCGCACGAGCCCATCCTCGGAATAGAAGACCTCCGCTGCTGCGGCACCGGTCATGCAGATCGTCTTCTGCAAGAGGATGCGGGTCTCGAACAGGTCGCCCTTAAGATCGCGGCATGTGTCCGGAATGAACCCATATGGGTTGCGCAGCAGGGCAAGCGTGCTGTCGATGCCCTTTGCGGATGGAAGACTGGACATCGATTATTTCCCTGTAACGCTTTCTTTGCGCTGGTTACGTTCGGGCTTGTTCTGCGCCGAGCGGAAGCTGTCCCAGAACAGCAGGGCCGCACCGCAGAAAATCGCCACATCCGCAAGATTGAAGGACGGCCAGTGGTATGATCCGTAATGGAAATCCAGAAAGTCTGGGACGGCCTGATAACGCAGCCGGTCGAGGACATTGCCGAGTGCGCCGCCGATGATCAGACCGAGAGCGGCAGCCGTCAGCCTGTCCGGCGCGCGCCACAACCAGATCAGCAGCCATAACACGATCACGCCAGCAAGCGCGATGAGACCCCACCAAGGCACGATCCAGCCCAGCATACCGAAGCTGACGCCATCGTTCAGAACCCGCACGAGATTGAGAAAGGGTAGAACCTCGACGCCGCCCTCAAGCGCAGGTGTGTTCAGGGCAAGCGCCTTGGTGCCCTGATCGAGACCGAACGCCGAGATGGCGCAAACTCCGCCTAGAACGCGGCTGTTCATGCCGCTGCCTTCAGATCGACCCGCGCGTCGCGGATGATCGCCCAGGACGAATGCAGGAACAATCCGGCGATACCGAAGGCGACGATGAGGTCGGGCCAAGCACTACCCAGCCACGCCACGAGACCGGCGGCAACGACAACCGCCGCATTGCCGATAGCGTCGTTGCGCGAGAATAGCCAGACGGCCCGCATGTTCGCGTCGCCCTTGCGGAACCGCAGCAGCGGCAGAACGGAGATGACGTTGACGACAAGGGCGATCATGCCAAGCAGGCCCATTAGACCTGCATCCGGCGTCGTCCGTTCGAAGACTCGCACGATGGTCGTGCCGAGGACGCCAAGGCCGAGCAGGCCGAGGAAGATGCCCTGGATCAAGGCCGACCGTGCCCGCCAGGCGAGGCTCCAGCCGATGGCCAGCAGGCCAAGGAAGGTGATCGCGCCGTCGCCGATGAAATCGAGCGCATCGGCCTTCACGGCCTGTGACCCGGCGATGAACCCGCCGATCATTTCAACGACACCGTAACCCACGTTCAGGATCACGACGATCCAGAGCGCGCGTCGGTAGGCCGGGTCCTGATGGGCGGGATTCGGCGGAATGTCTCCATCGCCTTCGATCCGGTCGAAGCCGTAGCCGGTCACCGCAACGGCCTTTTCGATGTCGGGCAGGCGCGCTTCGGGGGCGCTCAGTGTCATGATGTGCGTCGCCGCCGACACCTTCACATCGTCAGCCGCGACTCCGGCCGACTGCGCCGCCCGCTCGATCTGCGCGGCATCCTTCGCGCAGTCCATACCGGAAACCCGGTAACGGACGGGCGGAACATCTGCCGTCGATCCGGCCCTTTCGGTGTTGGCCATGGTCGCGCTATTCCTGCTAGAATGAATTGAAGAACAACGTATCAGCGAGGAGTGATATGGCCCAAATCGTCGATGACCGCAAGAGCGCGACCATCGAGCGACGGGCGAAGCTGTTCCGCGGCTTCGCGGACCCGAGCCGCCTGGCCATCCTCGGTGCACTTTGCAACGAGCCATTGGCCGTTCACGAGATCGTCGAGCGGACCGAACTATCGCAACCCAACGTCTCCAACCATCTGAGGTGCCTGCTGGACTGCGGGCTTGTCGCCAGCGACCGCGAAGGGCGCTTCATCCGCTACCGTATCAGCAACCCGCGCATCACGGTCCTTCTGAACGATGTGGACGCACTTCTCGACGTGGTCGCAAAGGGTGTTGAGGCGTGTGACAATTATCGTGAGGCGTGAGTCAGAACGGACGGCCGGTCGACTCGGCGCAGATCGGTTGGAAAGATGTTGTCCGTGTGCAGGGTCCGACCGAAATCCTGCTGAGGTTCGACAAGCTGGCTTCGGAAGAGACACCATTCATGTATCACTGCCACATCCTCGAACACGAGGATGCGGGCATGATGGGGCAGTTTACGGTCACATAACAGGACCCCACCCGCTCGACACCGGGCGTCGTCAAGAGCTTACGTCTTCTTGCGGCGTTCTATCAGGTGCCGGTGTCGCCTTGTTGAAACGCATTACGGAGTATGTCTAGACCCGAACGGAGAACACCTCGCTAAGCTGCGGGTCCGCCGAAGCGGCCGTCCAGTCGCTCGGCAGCATTCGTCAAAAAGGGCTCTGTGCCGCCTATCACCGCGGCGAGGACGAACGGCAGTTCTAGCTTCAACGCCGCCTGACCGGACCCCCGATAGTCGGAGATCTCCGGTCCGGTCAGGCTCATCGCGAAATTTCAGGCCTTGCGGTTCAAGACTGATGCTCTCTCCTTTCCCGCACCGAGGTCTGCGACCTCACGCGGCGTCCGTGGCCGCGCGCCCGGCCCGAACCCGCTCGATGACCGCGCTGGCCTCCGCGCCCGTGGGCACGAAGACGCGGAGCTGGTGGGCGATGATCTCGGTGAAGCAGCCGGCGGCCTTCAGGCTCGGCAGCGCGTCGGGGGCGACCCCTTCCAGTTCCAGCCGCCTTGCCCCGGCGACGCGGCGGGCGCGGAGCGTCAGCCCTCGGCCGAGATCGGCGCTGCCCTCCCCGGAGAGGACCGTCGCCACCAGCTCGTCCGCCGTCTCCGGGGCGGCGCCACTGAAGCGGCCCTTCAGGACGAGGGCCTGGCCGGTGGTGATCGCCCGGCCGATGAGCGACCCGCGCCCCTCCGGCTCGACCCGCCAGATGCGCTCGTTGTCCGAGGGAATGGATTTCCAGATCGGCAGGAGAAGCCCGGTCAGCAGGACGAGGGTCTCGACCTCGACCTTGGGCAGGGCCTCGGACTCCGCATCCCAGAGCGTGATGAACTCTGCCTTGTCGACGGGCTCCCACCGGGAGGCCGCGAACGCGTCCTCGGTCAGGGAACTGCGCCCCGTGGGACGGCGCAGGTCGCGCATCTCGGTGAACACGTCATCATCATACACTTGGAAGGCGCGCTTGGAGATAAGAGCCACCTTGCCCGAGGCCGCGTTCCGCATCGGGCGCAGGCGATACCCGTAGCCCTCCAGGACGTCCGCACCGGACGGGATATGCAGCTCCGTTTCCGTTTCCAGCGTGACGGTGCGCGTGACCGACCCGCTGCGCGGGCAGGTCCAGATCTCCTCCTCGCCCGTGACGTGGATCCGGTCGGCGCGCAGCGTCTCGATCCCGACATCGAGCGTGCCTGCCGCGTGTGCCAACTCGGTCTGCGCCTCGATCCGGGCGGTGAAGGCGGAGAAGAGCGCGTTCTGCATCTCGATGGGGAGGGCGAGAAGCCGGTTCAGGTAGCGCTGGATCGGCGGCAGCTCCTCGAGGAGCACGTCGTCGCCGCCCGTGAGGGGCAGGGCGGTCCAGTCGAGGAAGGTCTCGTAATCCATCGCCTCGCAAGCGTCAGAGGCCAGTTCCTTGTAATGCGCGACCAGCGCCCGGCGCGCGATGGGGGACTCCAGGTTGTCCGAGGCGCGGAACATGTTCTGGCTGCCGGTCTGGCGCTGGCCGCGCGTCAGCGCGCCGAGCGTGTCGAGGCGCCGCGCGATGGTGGAGGTGAACCGCTTCTCGCCGTGCACGTCGGTCGTCACGACCCGGAAGAAGGGCGGCTCGACCTGGTTCGAGCGATGCGTCCGCCCGAGGCCCTGGATGGCCGCGTCCGCGCGCCAGCCGGGCTCGACGAGGTAGTGCCGGCGCCGCGCCTGGTTCGCGACGCTGCGGGCGGCGTGGTAGGAGCGACCCGTGCCGCCCGCGTCGGAGAAGACGAGGATCGGCTTGGCCCCCGACATGAAGGCGGCGCTCTCGGCCGAGTTGGCCGATCCCGGCCGCGGCGCGATCTTGATCGTGCCGGAGGCGGTGCGAACCGGGCGCTTGGACCGGCCCGTCACCTCCGCGATCCGCTCCTCCCCGAAATGCCAGACAAGCTGGTCGAGGACGGACGGGATCGGCGCGATGGTGTAGAGCTCCATCAGCGCCGCCTCGCGCAGCTCCACCGCCTCGCGGGAGATCACCCGGTTGCCGCCTTCGTCGAGAAGCGGCTGGCTGACGATCTGGCCCTCGATCTCGACGAGCTGTTGCGCCTCGACGGGGAAGGCGGTCTCCAGCCAGTGCACCACCGCCTCCTTGGGCGTCAGGTGTGCCTCGGTGAGGTCGTCACCCGCTTCCAACCCCTCGATGGCGCGGTCGAGATGGCTCTCGCCGGTGGAGACGATCTGGATGACCGGCGCCCAGCCCGCCGCGATGTCGGCCTCGACCGCGGCGATCAGGCTCCGGGCCTTGAAGCCGTTCAGGACGTGGGAGAAGAAGCGCTGCTTCATGCTCTCGAAGCGTGACAGGGCGGAGGCCTTCGCCGCCGAGGCCGTGCGCCCGTCGGGATCCTCGATGCTGGTCGCCTCCAGCGCCTTGCGCAGGTTGGCATGGATGACTTTGAACGCGCGGGCGAAGGCGTCGTAAACGCTCCGCTCCGCCTCGGAGAGCCTGTGGTCGAGGATGTCGTACTCGACGCCCTGGAAGCTCAGGGACCGGGCGAGGTAGAGGCCGAGGGCCTTCAGGTCCCGGGCGACCACCTCCATCGCCGCGACGCCGCCCGCCTCCATGGCCGACACGAAGTCCTCGCGCCCGGCGAAGGGATAGTCCTCGCCCGGCCCCCAGAGACCGAGGCGGGTCGCATAGGCGAGATTGGCGACATTGGTGGCCCCCGTCGCCGAGACGTAGAGCACGCGGGCGCGGGGCAGGGCATGTTGCAGCCGGAGCCCGGCGATGCCCTGCTGCGAGGGCGCGGCGCCGCGGCCCTCTTTCGATCCGGCGGCGTTCTGCATGGCGTGGGACTCGTCGAAGATCACGGCGCCGTCGAACCCCTTGCCGGCCCAGTCCACGAGCTGCTGGAGCCGGGTGGTCCCGCCCTTCCCCGTGGCCCGCAGCGTGGCGTAGGTCACGAAGAGGATGCCGCGGGAGAGCGTGATCGGCGCGTCGGGTTTCCACTTGTCGATCGACTGGATGTCGGTGGGCGCCCCGCCGAGATCGGTCCAGTCGCGGATCGCGTCCTCGATCAGCGTCTTGGACTTGGAAATCCACACCGCCCTGGTGCGACCGCAAAGCCAGTTCGACAGGATCACGGACGCCCCCTGGCGACCTTTCCCGACACCGGTCCCGTCGCCGATGAAGAATCCCTGCCGGAAGGCGACGCCCTCGTCCGGGGCCAGCTCGGTCTCGGTCCAGTCCTCCTTGACCGCGAAGCGCCCTGGAAGGTCGCGGGAATGGGCCTCCTCGGCCATGATGACCGCTTCGAGCTGTGCGGCCGACAGCGCGCCCTCGCCGACGAGGCGGGGCGGCAGGACGGGCAGGGCCTTTGGCATGGGCGGCACGACCGCCGCCATGGCCACGCTCTCGACGAGAGGCGTGGGGTGCGGCACCGCGCCGGCGATCTCGATCCGCTGCGGGGCGTAGCTGGCATAGATGTCGGAGAGGGCCTTGTTTACGCCGGGCGTCGCGCGCTCGGCGTAGGCCAGCGGCGTCTCGACAGGGCGGGACCGCGCCGGCTGCGCCGGTGCGGAAGACGGCGCCACCGGGCGCGTGGGCCTTGCCGGCGCCGCGGCCGCGGGACGGAGCCGGGCGGCCTCGACCGGAAGACGCTCGGGCAGGTCGGACAGGATCGCGTCGAGCGCGGCCTCCAGCCCCTCCACCGGGCGCAGGGCGATGCTGCGCTCTCCCTCGGCGCGATCCGCCACGAGAAGCGCCGTCTCCACGTTGGTCCCCATCTTGCCATAGACGGTTCCCGGAAGGCCGAGATGGAGACGCGGCGTGAGCGTCTCCATGAGCCGGTCCCAGAGCCGGGGCTGGCGGGTGCGGCAGGCGGCATGGGGCAGGATCGCGACGAGCCGTCCGCCGGGGGCGAGGCGCCTGGCGGCCGAGAGGACGTGGCGCAGCGCGATGGTCGGATCTTCGCGGCCGATGCTCGACGAGAAGGGCGGGTTCATCAGGACCACGCTCGCCAAGCGGTCGTCAGTCAGAAGGTCGTCGATATGCTCCGCGTCGTGGCGCGTCGGGCGCTGGCGGAAGAGGAGGTGCAGGAGGGCGGCGCGGAAGCCGTCGATCTCGTTCAGGAGGAGCTTCGCCCCGGCCATGCGCGCCATGTGGGCGAGCGCCCCGGTCCCGGCCGAGGGCTCCAGCACCACGTCGCCCGCGCCAATGGACGCGGCCGTGGCTGCCACATGGGCGTAGGGCAGGGGCGTGGAGAACTGCTGGAGGCGGATCTGCGCTTCCGACCGCCGCGTCTCGGTCGGTCGCTCCCCCGCGGCGGCGGCGAGGCGCGCCAGCCGGGTGCGGGGATCCTCGCCCGCCGGCGCGGCCTCCCGATCGGCGAGGATCGCGGCGGCCTGCACCACGTCGTAGGCCCGGCGCCACGACCAGGCGCCCTCCGCATCGCTGCCGCCCGCGGCCGCCGTCAGGCGGGCCGAAACGGTGTTCGTGTCGAGGGGGCCGGCGGCGAGGTCTTCGCTGAGCTGGCCGAGAAGGCGGTCGAGGTCCTGGCGCGTCATCGGGGATCCTTTCCGTGGAGATGAACTGCACACGGAAAGGCGCCGCCTTTCCCCTTTCGGAGAGAGACGGCGCCCCCGGGATCAGGCTTGTGAGGTCAGGCGGGCTCGGTTGCGTCGGCGTCGGAGAGGTCGATTTCCTCTTCCTCCCCGTCAGCCTCGTCGTTCCCGGCGAGGTCGATGTCGTCCTCGCCGTCCTCGAACGGCACTTCGTCGATGAATCCGTCGTCTGCGTCCTCGTCCGGCTCGGCATCCTCGCCGGGCCGCGATTTCGGGGCGGGGATCTCCATGCCCGGCGGGCACCATGTCTCCACCGCCTCGCGCTGCGCAGGCGACAGCGTGGCGAAGGGCGCGGCGAAGAGGGTCTCGAGGTAGTCCACGATCTCGCTCTTCTTGCCCGAGGCGAGGCGCGCGGCCTCCTCGGGCTGCTTGAGGTCATGGGCAAGAAGGCCCAGGAGCTCGCCCTTCTTCAGGCGGCCGAAGAACGCCTCTCCCGTCGGCCGCCACGCGGCGCGCATCTCCGGCACGATCTGGCGCGCGACGTGGGACAGAAGCTCCTCGCCCCAGCCATAGCCCGTGGGCTGGATCGTCCCGGCCATGGCGTAGGCCACGATCCGCGCCTTCATGTCCGTATCGAGCGCCCGGAACCGCTCGAACCGCTCCGGCAGGGACCGGGGGCTGCGCTCGTCCCACCACGACAGGTCGAGACCCGCATGGAGCGCCTCCAGCGCCTCGGCCGCGCGCCCGTCCACGCCCTCTGGCTTGGCATGGGGGCGGCTCGCCTCCGCGGCGCTGATGCCGAGGGCGTAGGAGACGCGGGAGAAGCGCCCCATCATGTCGGCCACGATCTTGAACAGAGCCAGGTCCTGCGCCAGCGCCGGGTCGGCGGCGAGCGCGCTGCCCACCACCGCCGCCTGCTCCGTCTTCAGATCGGTTTTCAGGCTCTCGGACAGGGCGAGCGGGGCCGGGCCGGTCTCCTCTTCCGGCGCCTCCGATCCGCCCGACGCGCCCGCGCCGGTCCCACCGCCTTCCGACGCCCCGCTCTCCCCGGCCACCCCGGTGACCGGCGCCGCGCCCGGCTTGTCCTCGGGGCGCACGAGGCCGGGAAACAACGTAACCTCGCCCCGCTCCCATGTCGCGATGACGCCGGCGCGGGCGAGATCCTCGGGAGCGTAGCGGTTGGTCAGCTCGCCGTACTCGGCATCGAGGCGGAGCCATTCCGCGTCCAGCGCCTCGGGATCGACGCTCTCGTCGGTCTCGCGCAGCTCCTCGATCTCGGCCATCCGGTCGGCGATATCGGCAGCGTCGCTGGAGCCGATCTGCTGCGGATAGACCCGGCCATAGGCCCGCATCGCCTCGTAATCGGGGCTCCGCTCGGCCGCGGCCCATTTCAGCCCGAGACGGGCGCGCTCCTCTTCGGCGCGGGTGTGAAGCGTCTCCATCAGGAGGGTCTCGACCAGCCCCTCGTCGGTCAGGATCCCGTCCTCCTCGATCAGGTCGGCCGCGATCTCGCCCCCCGCGGCGCGGTAGCCTTCGACGACGAGCTGGCCGAGCGCGTCGCCGATCTTCACGCCGCGGTTCCGCAGCTTGTCGCGGATCGCCCACGCGGCCATGAACTGGCCCTGCATCTCCCGGAAGAGGGCGGCCTGCACCTCCTGGTCGGGATGTTCGGCAAACGCCTTCATCGCGTCGAGCGTGATGTCCTTGGCGCGTGCGGCGGCGCGGATCTCGGGATGGATCCGGCCGAAGCGCAGCCGGTCCACGACGCGGCGCCGCTCGACGCCGAACATCGTCGCGATGCTTTCCGGGCTGTGCCCGCCCGTCTCCATCATCCGCGCGAAGGCCTCGAACTCGTCGAGCGGGTCCATGGCCTTCTGCGTGACGTTCTCCGCCACGGTGATCGCGGTGGCCGCGGCCACGTCGTCGGCGATCGCGCGGCACGTCACCTTGCTCCGCATCGTCCAGCCCTTGGCCGACTTGTCGCCCGCGAGATGCAGGAGCGCGGCCCGGCGGCGGCCGCCGGCGATGACGCCCCAGTGCTTGCCCGTCTTCTGGACGATGAGCGGGTTCAGAAGCCCCAGCGTCGCGATCGACGCGGCGAGGACGGGGATGTCGTCGGCCTCGTAGGCCTCGGCCGAGCCCGCGCGGGCGTTCAGGTCGTGGACCACGAGGTCCTTCAGGGCCACTTCGATCTCGGTCAGCTCGGGTCGCGTGGTCATCGGTTCGTCTCCTGTCTCTCTCGCGGCCTCATCACCGCACCCATGACCAAAGGCCCCCTCTACCCTTTCGAGCGGGGGGCCTTCAGCCGGGCGAGACGGGGCAGCGGCGCGCGGTGCTACCAGTCCGAGGGGAACAGGATCGTCATCACGCGGTAGGTCCGGGACGGGTCGTCCGGGGCCTCGGAGCCGTATCTGAGGTCGGAGCCATCGTAGAGATCGAGCTTGAACCAGACGGTCGTGCCCTCGGTCTCGACGGCTCCGAAATCATGAAACCCGTCGGGGTCGTTGTCGGCCGGGAAGTCCGTCATTCGTCCGATGGCCGCGAGGGTGGCCTGGACGAACGCGGTGCCTTTCGCGTGGACGGCCCGCGTCGCGACGAGCTGCCCCATCAGGATCGGATCGCCCGGCGCGAAGGGAATGGCGAGGCAGACGTTCCGGCGGAAGGCGTCGTTCTGGGCGGCCATACTGGCGGCGTCGGCCACATACTCGGCGGTATCGGTCATGGTCTCTCTCCTTGGGTTTGAGTCCACGAAGAGAAGGCGCCGCCTCCACTCTTTCGGGGGGGCGACGCCTTCATCTCCGAAGGCTCTGGAAGTGGAGAGCTGACTGAGGCCGGAGGACCTTCTTAAACGAAACTTGCCGTAAAGCCCTGAAACTGAACATTGTACCCGCACGGACAAGCAATTCGCGGCGGAGGGCAGCGTGGATTTTGTTGCAATTGATGTCGAGACGGCCAACGCAGACATGGCGTCGATCTGTTCGATCGGAGCTGCGGTATTCGAAGATGGTGTGCTGACGGACGAGTGGTACTCGCTGATCGACCCCAAAGATTACTTCAGCGGTATGAACATCTCGATCCATGGGATCGACGAGCAGCAGGTTTCTGGCGCGCCGACCTTCGAGGAGGCAGCGAGGACAATCAACGACCTCCTTTCAGGGAAGGTCGTCGTTACGCACACTCACTTCGACCGCGTTGCGATGCATCAAGCCGCCAGCCGCTGGACGATCCAGCCCCCGAACTGCACGTGGCTGGATTCTGCTCTGGTAGCGCGCAGGACCTGGGCCGAGTGCGCGCGGCGTGGGTACGGCCTTTCAGATGTGTGCAAGCGCATCGGCTATACATTTGAGCATCACAACGCCCTGGAAGATGCGAAAGCGTGTGGACAGGTGGTACTCGCCGCCATGGGCGAAAGCGGGCTCGACCTCGCCGCCATGCTCAACAGGGTTCGTCAGCCCATCGACCCCTCGGGTGCTTCCGCACGTCGTGATGGGAACTCAGACGGTCGTCTTGCTGGGGAAGTCGTGGTGTTTACGGGCGCGCTCGATATCCCACGTCGAGAGGCCGCTGATCTGGCCGCCTCTGTCGGATGCGCGGTCGGAACCACCGTGACGAAGAAGACGACACTCTTGATCGTCGGAGATACGGATGTCTCTCGCCTTGCAGGCCACAACAAGAGCTCGAAGCATCGAAAGGCCGAGGATATGGCGATGCAAGGCCATCCCATCCGCATCATTAGAGAAACAGATTTTCGCGAATTGGTTCAACAAGCATAGCGCGCGGCGTCGCGTGAACGCAGACGCCACGACAGGTTCACAGCGCCGCCCCAGAGTGACCGGGAGCGGCGCTTTGCCTAGTTATCCGGATCACGCGACCTGGCGATCATCGCCGCGAGGCCAGTTCGCGACCACGGCACCAAGCGCCTTGGCGCGGGCCGCGTAGGCGCGGAGGGGCGCGTAGCTCAGGCTAGACCAGGGTTCCGGGTCGGGGTCCCGGCCGACAGCGACGAGGGGCAGGTCGATGAGCCGCCACTTGTTCGCGACCGGGTTGGTGTCGATCAACGGCAGGCCGAGGTCGACAAGGACCTGGGCCACGGCCATGTGGCGCAGCCGCTCGTAGCCCTGGAGCGTGCAGCCCCGCCCGTAGTGAATCGTCGTGCCGCTGACGCCGGTGGAGACATGGGCGCCTGTCGTCGCCAGCGTCTTGCGGATGACGTCGAGGCTCATACGGATCGAGGTGCGCTCCCGCGCGCCGGCCTCCCCCGTCTCGCCCCGGTCCCGCAGGGCCTTGTGATGCCACCAGGCGCGGGCATCCGCGCGGAGTTTGCGGAGGATCCAGACCTTCATGCCGAGACCTCCCCGGTTTGCGGCACCGTCGCCCCGGTCAGGATCGCCTTCAGCTCTGCCAGGGCCGCGGCGTCGCCTATCTCGCAGAGCGCGTGGATGCGCTCGGCATGGGCCTCGACGCGGGCGCGCACCTCCTTCAGCGCTTTCGGGCGGTAACGGTCGAGCGGGACGACGCAGATATAGCCGACGCCGGGCTTGCCCTGGCCGAGGCCGACCTTGAGCGTCTTCCAGATCGAGCCTTCCTCCTGCTCGTAGACGGTCGAGGAGAAGAAGATGCCCTTGGGCTTCGTGCTGTAGTCGAAGTAGTTGATGCCGCCCTTGTCGTAATAGACGGACAGTTCGCGGATTTCCTTGGGCGAGATGCGCTTGGTGTGGACGAGGCGATCCGAGGCCATGACAGGCTCCTTTCCGGGTGGGTTGAGTCCACACGGCAAAAGGCCCCCTCCCTCTCGGGCGGGGGCCTGTTGGATGCCGGTCGGCGTGAGGGATCTGCTATTCGACCGCGGGCGCGGGGACCGCCCCGGCGGTCGGGTCAGGCGGCCACGTCGCGCGCCACCGGCGTTGTCCGGCCCGCCTCGGAGGCCGCGACGAGATAATCGACCGCGCGCTGCGCGTGGGCTGCGGCGGTGAACAGGAACCGGGTATCGTTGCGAAGCACCTTGATCCACGAGGAGATATACGCCGCGTGGTTGTCGATGTGATCGGCGTAGAAGCCCATCCGCTGGCCCATGAGCGCTTCGCTGACGCAGGCGACGAGCTCCTCCTTTGCGTATGCCTCGTTCCCGAAGCTTGAGACACCGAAACTCCGGTCGAGCCGGTGCTTCGCCTTCGTCGCGTGGGCCATTTCATGCGTGATCGTTGACATCGCCGCACCTGCGCTCTCGAACCGGGCCAGCTCGGGCATGTGGATGCGGTCGAGCGAGGGGATGTAGCAGGCCCGGTCGCCGCCGTAGCGCACATCCATGTCGATCGCCTCGAAGAACGCCCAGGCCTCCGGGTCGAGCGTGGGGCCTTCGGCCGGATCGCCCTCGGGTTCGGGATGCCACGCGGCATCGAGCCCCTCGATCTGGCTGACATGGAAGACCCGGTAGGACTTCAGGAAGCGGTAAGTGCCCCCGGTCTCCTCACGGTCCTCGCCGGGCGAAGCCTCCGCGCCGCGGCGGGTGCCGGTGCCGTAATAAACCACGAGGGAGGATCGCTCTCCCTTCCGGACATGGGCGTCGAGGTCCTTCGCCTGCTTGAAGGTCATCCAGTAGGGCGACGTATAGCCCATCATCGACGCCCGGAGCCCCAGCAGGAATGCGTTGATGCCCTGGTAGCGTTCGCCGGTCTGGCGCAAAGGCACGCCCCCGCCCGAGATTTTCCATGGCCGGCGCCACGGCATCGTGCCCTTCTCCAGCAGCGCGATGATCTCGTTGGTGATCTCCTGCGCGGCGTCGAACTTCTGCCTGGTGGCCATCGGTCCCGATCCTTCTTCCGGGGTGAAAATCACCACGAAACAAGGCTGTCTCTCCTCTTTCAGGCGGGACGGGGCCGTAGAGCAGGACGGGGAGCGGAGCACGGCGCTTCGTTGTTTACCCGGTCGGCATTACAGGACGCTCCAGCCAGGTCTTGCAGCAGGGCGAGAAAAGAGCGCTGCCCCCTGTTCGCGCTACCAGTTTCCCCTACGTAAGATAGATCCCCCGAACTCCCCGGGGGTTTGCCTCCCCGTTCTCCGGGAGGTTGGGGGCGGGCAATATGGCCATCAGCCACGCTTGCCCGCTCCTTTGACGCTCCTCACGGCGAGCAGGGACGAACGGCGGCTCCCGACATAGACCATATGGGCGCTTTCTGGCGCGCACGATCGCGCCATGATCCTGCCCTACCGCCGCCCGAGCTGCCCGCTACGCGGTCGGCCATGCTCCAGACCTTCCAGCTGATCGATTTTGGCGACGGGCTCGACGGCTTGTACCCGCGCCGGGCGGCGATCGTCGTCGCGGCCTCCGTCGACGCCGCGATCGACCTCGCGCCCGGACGCGTGGCCATCCCATTCCCGGTGGAAGGGGCCGGCATCCCGATGATCCCAACCGTGCATCCGAGCTGGACGGGGACCACTTAGCGGAGATTGCGGTCGGCGGCGGCCGGTCCCGGAGCGCCGAGGCGGCGTCGTTCGATCGCCCATGCTGTCTCGTGCCACTCTTCGGGGGTCACGGCCGCGCTTCGACGCGAATGTCCGCCCCCTCGATCTCCCAGCATCCCGTGTCTGCATCCTGCCGGATCTCGGCCGAGGGGCCATAGGCGGCGCGGAGCGCAGCGCCAGCCCGAACCATGTGCAGCTCCGGCGCGGCGCCCGCTTGGCCGGCGGCACCATGTGCCGGGCGCGGCGCGGCAACCGGGGCGGGGGAAGGTGATGACGGGATGACGATGCGCGGTGTAATCGGGCATGAGGGACCTCCATGCACCGGTCGCGGGCGCGGCGAGCGCCCGGGATCCGGTTTCCAGTGGTGTCGGGGGATGGGCGAGGTAGGAAGGCCCCGCCCCTTCGGGGGCGAGGCTTGGGACCATCTTCAGACGGTTCCGTGCTGGGTGAGGAAGGTGCGGGCGATCTTGGCGGACAGGCCGCCCTTCCTCAGCAGCGCCCAGGCTTCTGCCCGGCGCATGGTCCAGTCGATCACAAAAATCACCTCCTCTCCGGTCTGGCATGTCGCGATGGGTCGGGCGTCTTCGCGCGCCCCGTGGTGCCTGCTCGACAGGCACGGCCTCGGCCGCGATCTCTGTCGCGGACCGATCCATCGGCCAGGATCCGGGCGGAGGGTGTCCACCTCTTCTCCAGGCACGATCATACCAGAAAGAAGCCGGCTTTTCTCTCTACAGGGTCGGGCCTGGCGGCCGGGCCGGGATGGGGCGGTCCGGGTGCAACCGGGACCCGGCTGCGGCGACGGCTCAGGCGATGCGGAGGCCGGCAGCCGGCCGCGGGGGATGCCCGGAGTTTGCCACGGACGGGCCTCATGACTGCCGGATGCGCGGCCTAGGGCCATGCCCTATGCTACGTGCCTGGCGCCTCATGGATTTCGGTCCGAATCTTTCCCGGCTTCGCCGCTCCGCCCTGGTGGTCGTGGAGTCGTCCGATGCCGCCATGGCCCTGTGCCCGGGCGAGCTGGTGATCCCGTTCCCGGTCGAGACGCCCGCGGGTGTCGAGCTGGCAGCCAGAACCCGTTCAGTTGCATGGGTGGAGGTGCCCTGAGCGCCGTTTGACCTGCGGACGAACCGGATTCCCGCGGGGCGGCCGGCACCGGGATCGCAGGTGGGACGATGGGAAGCGATCGGGCGACCCCGATGTGGCGCGAAACGGCTGTGCAGTGGCACGACAGCATTCCCCCGGCCCTAACCTGCCATCCACATTTGCTCTCGATGCCGCGGCGCGGCCCGCCGAACTGGACATTCGCCGCAGCCGCAAGATCGAGGCGGAGCCGAACTCACACTCTGCGGGACTTTCCGGTCGTTCGGCGACTTACCGATGCAACTGCAGCATGACGATGGAGTCGCTCGCAGCCGCAGCACGCAGGGTTCTGCGCCGCGGCGCAGATCACGGAAGCGGTCGTTGAAGGCTGCGCCGGACCAGGGAACCTAATCCCACCTTTCGCTGCGCCTCGTCGCAGCGCCGCCGATACGGACAAAGCGAGCTTTCTCCGCAATTGAACGAACGGACGCTCTTGGATTTCGGCCTCGCAAGCGATGTCTCCGCCTCACGCGGGATCAGCAGACGGCTTAAGATCCCAGGGGAGCAGTGAGCCAATCCTGCTCGCCGGGTGGTCAGCAGAGATGGCTTCGAGGCAGGCCTTCAGGTAGGCGTCGGGGTCGACGCGGCCGTCATCGATGAATGTCTGCTGACCGCCCCACTGGCGATGGATGTAGGTCAGCTTCTCGCCGAGGCGTGACTTGGCCGAAATTCGGAGACGTTGTGCCTGCAGCCAGGCTCCGAACTCAGCGACGAAGAGTCCGCTACGGGCGTCACGAGCGGACAGTCGTTGGTAGGCACCCATGCCACGGATCTCCGTCTCAATGCGGTAAGGCTCGGCAATCCGGTGCAGTCCCTTGGCGGCGAACTCCGGTTCGTCGCGGTCGAAGACCGCTAAAGATCCAATTACGACTGAAGTTCAGTGTTACAAATCCGTTGTTCCAAGTAACGTTACAGGGGCCCTTCTTGTCCTTGAAACCGGACGAGAAGGATACCGGATGCGGCCTCCGTTTCGTGCCCCCCTCATCCGGAGCGCGAGACTTCCAACTGATAGCTGCGCTCGCGCTCTGGCCATGTGCTCTTGATGTAGTCGAGAACGGCACGGATCTCCGCATCGCTCAGTACGTCTGCGAAGCCGGGCATGTCGCTCTCGTACCCGCCCCCCACGATGGCGGCGGTGCCTTCCTTGACGATGCGGAACAGGACCTCGTCGGGATGGTGCCATGTGTGGCCGCTTTCGTCGTGCGGCGGTGCGGGCAACCGGCCGGACGGAAGCGGCGAGCGCCAGTCCGGCTGGCCCTCCAGGTCCGCGCCGTGGCAGGCGGCGCACTGATCCGCATAGATCTGGCGTCCTTGCGCGATGATGTCCGCCGACGCCACGGCGGTGGATGCGGTACCGGCATAACGCCAGCCGGCAAAGACCGCGAGGATCACACCTCCGACGACCAGACCGATCCCGACAGTATTTCGGAGAGCTTTTTTCAAGACGTCTGTCCCCGATCACTGCGGAATAACATTCGCGTTTGGTCGAGACCACGTTGTGCCAGCGGCGAGGCGCCTGCGACAATGGACATTCTCGTGAGCAATGCCTATCTTTGCAGCATGCTCGCACGTGTCGTCACCATGCTTGCCATACTCGCGATCACCGTGGTGACGACGGTGACCTCCGCGCATGCGACACGCATGAGCATGAATTCCGGTGTGGATCACTCGATGCATGTCGCCGATATGATGCACGCTCCGGCCATTGCGGGCCTCGACTGTGACGCTGGAGAGCAGTGTGGATCGGCCGATGCCGAGATGTGCGAGTTCGTCTGCGCAGGCCTCTCGGCCTTTCTGACGTCGGCAGGCGGCGAAGCCGGGCACGCCCACGGCGCCGCAAGTCATGACGTCGCGTCCGAGGCAATCCACGTCAGCCGTGCGCCGGGACTGAACGAACGCCCTCCCAAACTCCGTCTCCTCTGAGCGCGCCCGGGCCGACGCCCGCGGCGTCCCATCGGTATTGATGAACGGGACATAAGTCCCGAGGAGACGACAATGAACACGCTTTCAAGACGCGGCTTTCTTGCCGCAAGTGCGGCCGCCATTGGCGCTGCACAGATGCCCCGCATCGCCTTTGCGCAGGCGGTGGCACCGATCAGCCTCTCCGCTGCGACGCGCACGCTCGACATCGACGGTCGCGCTGCCACGGTCTTCGGGCTTGCCGGCCCCGGCGGTCAGGGACTGATCCTCGACCCCGGCCAGAGGTTCCGGGTCGATCTGACCAACGATCTCGATGTCGGCACCATCATCCACTGGCACGGCCAGATCCCGCCAAATGCGCAGGACGGCGTGCCGGACATGCCGATGCCCCTTCTCGCCCCCGGTGAGACCCGATCCTACGACTTCGAGGCGCTGCCGGGCACCCACTGGATGCACAGCCATGTGCCGACGCAGGAGATGCAGTTGCTCGCCGCGCCGCTGATCGTGCGCTCGCAGGAGCATCTGGCGGCCGACCGGCAGGAGGTCGTGATGTTCCTTCATGACTTCTCCTTCAAGGCCCCCGAGGAGGTTCTGGCCGAGATCGGCGCAGGTCATGGCGGCGGGCACGGCGCGGGCCATGGTGCCGGTGCATTGCCCGATCAGGGCGCTGCCATGGGAGGGATGGGGGCGATGCAGGGCATGGATCACGGGGCCATGGGCCATGGCGCCACGGGCGGCATGCCGATGGGCAACATGCCCGGAATGGGCGGGATGATGGGTATGGGCGGCCAGATGGGCGGCATGGCCATGGACCTGAACGACTATGACTGGGACGCCTATCTCGCCAATGACCGGACCCTGTCGGACCCGGAGGTGGTCCAGGTCGAGCGCGGTGGCCGTATCCGGCTTCGGGTCATCAACGCCGCCGCGGCGACGGTGTTCTGGATCGAGACCGGCGGTGCCGAGGCGCGGCTGGTCGCGGTAGACGGGCACGCCGTCCAGCCTCTCGCTGGCACGCGGTTCGGGCTGGCGATGGGCCAGCGCCTGGACATCGAGATCGACCTGCCGAACGAAGGCGGCGCCTGGCCGATCCTCGCACTGCGGGAAGGCGCGCGGGAGCGCACTGGCCTGATCCTCGCCACGCAGGGTGCCGATGTCCGACGTCTAGATGCCATGGCGGAGACCGAGGCACCGGCGTTCGACACCGATCTTGCGCAGGAATCGCGCCTGATCGCCCGCGATGCCCTGCCTGATCGGCCGGTGGATCGCAGCCAGATGCTGATGCTGGGCGGCTCGATGCAGCCTTACGTCTGGACGATCAACGGGGCCGTCTGGGGACAGCACCAGCCGATCATCGCGCGCAGCGGCGAGCGAGTCGTGCTGTCATTCCACAATATGTCGATGATGGCCCACCCGATGCATCTGCATGGTCATGTGTTCCAGGTCGTCGGGTTGAACGGGCGACGCGTTGCCGGCGCACTTCGAGACACGGTTCACGTGCCGCCAATGTCGATGGTCGACGTCGCCCTGGACGCCGGCGAGGCCGCGAGCTGGATGCTGCATTGCCATCACATGCCGCATTTGGCGACCGGCATGATGACTGAACTCGCGGTCACAGCGTCGGTTTAATTGGGGCGGGGCGTTCGGATGGAGCGCCCGGACACTGGCTCCGTGCCGTGTTGTTCTGCGCGATGTTGTCGCAAGGGCCGGTTGCAGGGCGCACCACTCAGCAGGAAACAAGGAGGATGAGATGATGAACTGGAATGATATGGGCCCCGGAATGGGTTTCGGGATGGGGTTTGGCTGGCTGTTCGGTCTGCTTTGCTTGGCGCTCATTGTTTTGATCATAGCAGCGCTGATAAAATATCTTCGTAAATGAAAGGAGTTCGCAATGGCCTACACGATCAATCGAATTATCCCCGACGCGGGTATCGACGACGTCGACGCTCGGGCGCGAAAGGCGCTTGCTGATAATGGCTTTGGCGTCCTGACCGAGATCGACGTCAAAGCGACGATGAAAAAGAAGTTGGATGTCGAGATGCCGGCCTATCGCATCCTCGGGGCCTGCAACCCAAAGATGGCGTATCAGGCCATCGGGATCGAGCCGCGGGTGGGCGCGATGCTGCCCTGCAATGTCATTCTGCGCGAGGTCGAGGGCGGCGTAGAGGTCAGCGCCATCGATCCGGTGGCGTCGATGCAAGCGATCGAGAACGCTGAACTGACGGCCGTGGCGGGCGATGTCCGCGACCTTCTGGCGAAGGCCGTCGAGGCGATCTGAGATGAGCCTGCGCGTCGCCATTCTCGCAGGCCTTACGATCTTCGGGATCGTCCTGCTCGGCGTCTGGTTGGTCGCGCCCTCGGTGTTCGCCGAGGCTCGCGGACTTCTGGACGGCGAACGTCTGGAAACGCTGGTGGCGCGTGCGGGTCTCTGGGGCCCGGTCCTGATCGTCACGCTCATGACCGTCGCGGTAGTGGCCAGCCCGATCCCGAGTGCACCCATCGCGCTGGCGGCGGGAGCGGCCTACGGACATCTCTGGGGTACGGTGCAGGTCGTGATCGGCGCGGAGCTCGGGGCGCTGATCGCATTCGGCCTCGCGCGGGTTCTGGGGCATGACGTCCTGCGGCGGGTGTTCGGCAATCGCGTCGATGCCGGCCTCCTCGGCTCGCAAACCGCGTTGACGGCGACGGTCTTTGCCAGCCGGCTGATGCCCTTCGTCTCCTTCGACATGATCAGCTACGCCGCTGGGCTCAGCCGACTGCATGCCTGGCGTTTCGCACTTGCAACACTGGCCGGCATCGTCCCGGCAAGCTTCCTGCTGGCGCATTTCGGCGGCGAGGCGGTCAGCGGAGATCTGGGCCGGGCGACATGGGCAGTACTTGGCCTCGGCCTAGTGACGGGTCTGCCGCTGCTCTGGGTGGCCATGAGGAAGAGGCCTGAGAAGGGAAATCCATGACGGGAAGCGAGTACCAGAAGAACAGCATCACCCTGCCTGGCGCGGTCGCCATGGGCACCGGCGTGATGATCGGCGCGGGCATCTTCGCGCTGACCGGGCAGATCGCCGAATTGGCCGGGCCTCTCTTCCCGCTCTCGTTTGTCGTCGGCGCCATCGTGACAGCCTTCAGCGCCTACACCTACATCAAGATGTCGAACGCATACCCGTCTGCGGGCGGCATCGGGATGATCCTGAAGAAAGCCTACGGACCGACGACAGTCGCGGCGGGCGCCGCTCTCCTGATGGCGCTATCGATGGTCATCAACGAAAGCCTCGTCGCGCGCACCTTCGGAACCTACACCCTGCGAGCCTTCGGCGGCGATCCGGACAGCGTTCTCGTGCCGGTCCTCGGCGTGGGGCTGATCGTCTTCGCCTATCTCGTGAACGTCTCTGGCAACCGGTCCGTCGGGCTGTTCTCCATCGTCATGGCCGTACTCAAGGTGGGCGGCATCGCGCTGTTCGGGACAGCCGGCCTCTGGGCGAGCGGCATCTCGTTCGAGGCGACGGGTGGAGACATGGGCGCCACTGGCTTCGTGGCGTCGGTAGCGCTGTCGATCCTGGCCTTCAAGGGCTTCACGACCATCACCAACAGCGGCGCAGAGGTCACCGACCCGCACCGCAATGTGGGCCGGGCCATCATCTGGTCGATTGCCATCTGCGTCGTCGTCTATCTGCTGGTGGCCTTCGCGGTCGGCTCCAGCCTGCCGCTCGACCGCATCGTGGCGGCGAAGGACTATGCGCTGGCCGAAGCGGCCCAGCCCTCTCTCGGTCAGACCGGCTTTTACCTGACCGTGGCGCTGGCGCTGGTGGCCACGGCGTCTGGTCTGATCGCCAGCGTGTTCGCGGTCTCGCGGATGCTGGCGATGCTGACCGACATGAAGATGATCCCGCACAGTCATTTCGGGATGCCGGGCGCAATCAAGGACCACACGCTCGTCTACACCGTCGTAATCGCAGGATTCCTGACAATTTTCTTCGACCTCAGCCGCATCGCTTCGCTCGGGGCCTTCTTCTATCTGGTGATGGACATGATCATCCACTTCGGCGTGTTCCGGCATCTGCGCGAGGAAATCGGCGCTCGGGGCTGGGTGTTGCTGACGGCAATCGCCTTCGATTCCGTGGTCCTGGCCGCCTTTTCCGGGATGAAGTGGCAGTCCGACCCCTTGATCGTCGTCCTGGGTGCGATCGGCATGGCGCTGGTGTTCCTGTTCGTTGGGATCTTCCTCGCACGCAATCCCGCCCCGGAAGATGCTTACGACCACCATTGAAAAGGGCTTGAGCTTCCAACGGCTGGATGCCGCAAGCTGAAACAAGAGTTCGAAAGGCTGGCAGACCATGGAGCACGAGCATCATCACGCGGCGCCCGACATTCCGGCGGGGGCGAATACCGCAAAGGACCCGGTCTGCGGGATGACGGTCGCGGTCAAACCGGACGGGCGTCACGCCGAGTTCCAGGGCGAGACCTTTCATTTCTGCTCGGATAAGTGCCAGACGAAGTTCAAGGCGGATCCGTGGTTCTACGCTTCGGGCCGGGCCGCCCGGCAGAAGAAGGCGGCTCCGGCCAACGTCCAGTACACCTGCCCGATGCATCCGGAGATCGTTCGCGATGCGCCGGGGTCCTGCCCGATCTGCGGCATGGCGCTGGAGCCGATGGTCCCCTCGGACGAACCCAGCGAGGAGTTGACCGACTTCACGCGTCGGATGTGGATTTCGGCGGCGGCGGCGGTGCCGCTCATAATCCTGACGATGGGTGAACTGGTCGCGCTGCCGGTGCGCGACTGGATCGGGCATCAGACCGCAAGTTATCTCGAGTTCGTGCTGGCAACGCCGATCATCCTCTGGGCCGCCTTGCCTTTCTTCCGGCGCGGCTGGGACTCCATTGTGAACCGCAGCCCAAACATGTGGACGCTGATCAGCATCGGCGTGGCGGCGGCCTACCTTTACTCGCTCGTCGCGACGTTCCTGCCGGGGGTGTTTCCGGAACAGTACCGGATGGGCCACGGCGTCGGCACCTATTTCGAGGCGGCGGTGGTGATCGTCGCGTTGGTCTTCGTGGGCCAGGTGCTGGAACTCCGAGCGCGAGAACGCACCGGGGATGCGATCCGCGCGCTTCTGGATCTGGCGCCGAAGACCGCGCGGCGCATCCTGCCGGACGGCACTGAATACGATGCGCCGCTGGAGAACATCATGGAGGGCGACCGGCTGCGCGTCCGTCCCGGCGACGCGGTTCCGGTCGATGGTGTCGTGATCGAGGGCCGATCATCCCTGGACGAGAGCATGCTGACCGGCGAGTCGATGCCAGTGGAGAAGGGCCCGGGCGACACTGTGACCGGGGCCACGATCAACAAGAACGGCTCTCTGGTGATCGAGGCGGGCAAGGTCGGGTCCGATACCGTGCTGGCGCAGATCGTCGCGATGGTGTCGAACGCGCGGCGCTCGCGCGCGCCGATCCAGGGTCTGGCTGACCGGGTGTCGGCGGTCTTCGTTCCAACCGTTGTCGCCATCGCCATCATAGCCTTCATCGTCTGGACGATCTTCGGCCCAGAGCCCGCGCTCGTCTTCGCCATCGCTTCGGCTGTGTCGGTGCTGATCATCGCCTGCCCATGCGCCCTGGGGCTGGCGACACCGATCTCCATCACCACGGCGGCGGGACGCGGGGCGCAGGCGGGCGTGCTGATCAAGGACGCCGAGGCGCTGGAACGCATGGCAGGAGTCGATACGCTCATCGTCGACAAGACCGGCACGCTGACCATAGGCAAGCCGAAGCTGACCGATACGGTTGCGCTCGGGGACGTCACCGAGACCGACCTGTTGTCGCTGGCCGCAGCGCTGGAGCGTGGCTCCGAACACCCGCTGGCTGAGGCGATTGTCGAGGGAGCCGAGGCGCAGGGTGCGCCGCGTCAGGAGGCCACGGACTTCGACGCCGTCACTGGCAAGGGCGTACAGGGCCGGGTCGGTGGGCGCGCGGTGGCGCTCGGCAACGCTGCGATGATGCGGGAGATGGGGCTCGACACCGCGCAGGCCGAGTCAAAGGCCGACACCCTGCGCGCCGAGGGCAAGACGGCGATGTTCATCGCACTCGATGGCGCGCTCGTCGGCATCGTGGCGGTCGCCGACCCGATCAAGGACAGTACCGCGCAGGCCATTCGAGAACTTCACGCCCAGGGGCTGCGGGTGATCATGGCGACGGGCGACAACGAGCGCACCGCGCAGGCCGTGGCGGACAAGCTCGGGATCGACGAAGTACGCGCGGGCATCCTGCCCGAGGCGAAGAAGGACCTGATCGACCAGCTGCGCCGAGAGGGCCACAAGATCGCGATGGCCGGCGACGGGGTGAACGACGCGCCGGCACTGGCCGCCGCCGATGTCGGCATCGCCATGGGCACGGGCGCGGATGTGGCGATGGAAAGCGCCGGCATTACCCTGCTGGGCGGCGACCTGATGGGCATAGTCCGGGCGCGCAAGCTGGCCCGCGCCACCCTGCGCAACATCAAGCAGAACCTGTTCTTCGCCTTCGCCTACAACGCCCTTGGCGTCCCCATCGCAGCAGGACTGCTCTACCCCGTGACCGGCCTGCTGCTCTCGCCGATGATCGCGGCGGCGGCGATGAGCCTGTCGTCGGTCTCGGTGATCACCAACGCCCTGCGGCTGCGCCGGATCGATCTTTGACCCGACAGCACACCACACCAATCAGAAAGGAAACCCAAATGAGGCTCGATACTATTTCTCGCCGAAAGACCCTCGTCGGAGCGACGGCACTATTGGCTGCATCGCCCCTCAGTGCCTTGGCGCAAGGCACCGAACCGGCGATCCACGTGATGAAGGACCCCAACTGCAGCTGCTGCTCAGCATGGATCGAGATCCTCGAAAACGACGGCTTCGTCGTCACGACGGAGGCGAGCGCCGGGACGCTTCTGATGCGCTACAAGCTCGACAACGGCATCGCGCAGGAGATGGCTTCCTGCCATACGGGCCGCGTGGATGGCTACATGATCGAAGGCCACGTGCCTGTTGCCGACATTCGCCGTCTTCTGGAGGAACGCCTTGACGCTATTGGCCTCGCAGTGCCGGGTATGCCCTATGGTTCGCCCGGGATGGGGCCGGAACGTGAGCGCGAGGCCTACGACGTGTTCCTCATCCGAGGCGATGGATCGACCGAAGTTTTCACCAGCTACGCTGCTGCGTGACCTTGAAGCTGCGATTCCGCTTCTAATCAAGGACGATAACACAGGCGCGTCTGCTCCCGCATCACCGCGTAGTCGCTCAGCACCTCCTTGATCGCCGATCTCTCGGGCAGCAGAGACAAGTGCCCAGCCGCCCTCGCCTGAAACTCCTGGCTTTACACACCCCGAGGCCGCCCAGGTCAGAAGCACCCCCGGCGTTGGACAGCCGAAGCAGGTCTGGGCGATCCGCGCGGCTCGAACTATCGGAGAATCTGCGCGATCTCACGTTGTTCAACCTGGCCATCAACAGCAAGCTTCGCGGTCATGACCCCGTCCAGATCTCAATACTCGCTGACTGATATCATTGTTCTTCCTTGGCATTGGCCAATTGTCTCTGCTGTGGCGCCAGCTCGCTGGCTGCCTCATGTTGGCTGAGGAACACCTCGCCGGTCAGTTCGTCGAGGAAATGGCTGCGCTTGAGCCGGTCCATCACCGGGCCCTTCACCTCACTCAGGTGCAACCGGATGCCGGCGTCCCTGAGTCTCGTGTTGATCGCCTCGAGCGATTCCAGCGCCGACAGGTCGATTTCGTTCACTGCCGCGAACATCAGCACCACGTCGGTAAGCTCCGGCTTGTCAGCGGCCAAAGCTGCCAGTTGGTCTTCGAGATAGCGAGCATTCGGAAAATAGAGGCTCTCGTCCAATCGCAGCGACAGCACGTGCGGCTGGGTCTCAACCTCGTGGCGCAGCACGTTGCGGAAATGCTCGGTCCCCGGCACCCGGCCCACCACCGCCATGTGCGGGCGTGAGGTCTTATAGAGATGCACAAGGACCGACGTGACGACACCCGCCGTCACTCCGACCTCGACGCCCAGGAGGAGCGTCAGCAGGATCGTGACCGAGACGGCGGCGAAATCGGCCCGGCTGAAGTTCCAGGCGCGTTTCAGGATCGAGAAATCCACGAGGCTCAGAACAGCGACGATGATTGTCGCGGCCAAGGTCGCCTTGGGCAGGGAGTGGATCAACGGCGTGAGAAACAGCGCAGCGAGCGCCAGCCCCGCGGCGGTGAACGCCCCGGCGGCGGGTGTCTCGGCGCCGGCGTCATAGTTGACCACCGAACGCGAGAAGCCCCCGGTGACCGGAAAGCCTCCGGTGAAGGCCGCGCCGATGTTCGCGGCGCCGAGGCCGATCAGCTCCTGATCCGGGTCGATGCGCTGGCGCTTCTTGGCCGCCAGCGTCTGCGCGACCGAGATGCTTTCGACGAAGCCGATGATCGAGATCAGCAGCGCGGGCACGAAGAGTTGTGAGAGCAGATCGGGCGAGAATGACGGGAGCGTCAGCGGCGGAAGGCTTTGGGGCACCTCGCCGACAATGGCCACGCCACGCTCGCTCAGATCAAAGACCCAGACCGCGAGAGTGGTGGCGACGATGGCCAGAACGGGTCCGGTCTTGGCACCGATATCGGCCATGCGCGGCCCCAGCCCGAGGCGGCGGAGCAATGGCTTCAGCCCTCTGCGAACCCAAAACAGGAAAGCTGTGGCCGAGACTCCGATGACCACGGTCACGAGGTTGGTCTCGCCCAGATGCGTAAACATGCCGGCGAGGATCTCGATCAGCGTGTGGCCCTCGCCCTGGATGCCCAGGATGTGGCGCAGCTGGCTCGCCGCGATCAGGATGCCGCTCGCGGTGATGAAGCCCGCGATCACCGGGTGCGACAGGAAGTTGGCGAGAAAGCCCAGGCGGAACAGCCCCAGTGCCAGTAGCAAGGCGCCGGACAGGAAGGCCAACGTCAGCGCGGCGGCCACATAGCCCGCCGTGCCGCTGGCCGCGACATTGCCCACCGCGGCCGCCGTCATCAGCGAAACGACCGCGACGGGGCCCACTGCCAGCGCGCGGGAGGTTCCGAAGACTGCGTAGAGCACGATCGGCGCGATCGAGGCGTAGATCCCGGCCTCCGGCGGCATGCCTGCCAGAAGTGCGTAGGCCAGCGATTGCGGGATCAGCATGATCGTGACGATCACCGCGGCGACCATGTCGCCGGTGAAGGTCGACCGGTCGTAGCGCCGTCCCCAGTCGAGGATCGGCAGGTAGCGCGACAGCGGAGGAAGGGTCATTCCGGAGCGATCCGACTTGTATGGATTGGAAGGATGGGCGGCCCGCGACTGATCACCGGGCCGCCCATCGAATTAGTCGAAACGGTTCACCGGCAGCTTCAGGTAGTGGTTGCCGTCATTCTCGGCCGGGGGCAGCCGCCCGCCGCGCAGGTTGATCTGCAACGCGGCGAGGATGCGGTTCGGCAGCGCCAACGTCTTGTCGCGTGCCTGTCGGCGCTCGATGAAGGCTTCGCGCTCCGTGCCGTCCTTCACATGGATGTTGTGCGCCTTGTGCTCGTCCACCGTGGCCTCCCACATCGGCTCTTTTCGCTCCTTCGTGCCATAATCGTGGCCCACATTCAGGCGCGTGTTGCCGGGCAGCGCGAGGATGGCCTGGATCGAGTCCCACAGCTCAGTGGTCTTGCCGCCGGGGAAGTCCGAACGCGAGGTGCCGGCGTCGGGATGCATCAGCGTGTCGTGCACGAAGGCCGCGTCGCCGCAG
Source organism: uncultured Paracoccaceae bacterium (assembly GCA_947487205.1). GTDB lineage: Bacteria > Pseudomonadota > Alphaproteobacteria > Rhodobacterales > Rhodobacteraceae > Palleronia. The sequence goes on from CANKVU010000011.1 coordinate 133,826, forward strand.
ACATAGGTGATCGAGCCCAGCGTGTGACCGGGTGACAGCATCACCCGCGCTTCGAGATCGCCAATCCGAAAGGTCTCGCTATCCGCGAACAGGTGATCGAAGTCGCGGTCGGGCACGAAGGCGCCGGGCAAGTTGTAGATCTCTTCCCACAGCCTTGCGATGTCGTGGACCTTCTGGCCAATTGCGTTCGGAGCGCCCGTGCGCTCCTTGAGATGTGCCGAGGCCATGACGTGGTCTGCGTGGGGGTGGGTATCCAGCACCCACTGCACTGTCAGGTCGTTGTCGCGCACGATGTCGAGCACCTGATCCATGCTCTCAGTCGAGAAGCGGTAATTCTTGTGATCGAAGTTCCAAGCCACGTCGATCAACGCTGCCTGACGCGTCTTCGGATCGGCACAGATGTACTGGATTGAACCGGTATCGGGCTCGTAAATGCCCCAGACGTCGGGGCTGCCTTCGCCGGTCGAGGGCGAATGGCGGACAACGCGGCTCTTCAGGGGATCGGTCATTGCGTAGCTCCTTTGCGGAAAGGCAGGGAGAGGTCGGGTGTGTGCCGGGCCAGCCACATGCCGGCCAGCATGAAGGGGAAAAAGACCAGCGTGCCGGTCGCCGCGATCGGCAGCGCGGTCAGCGCCGGGCCGGGGCAGAATCCGCCAAGGCCCCAGCCGATGCCGAACAGCACCGCGCCAGACAACAGCCTCGGATCGATATCGGTCCGGTTCGGGAGACGGAACTCGGTGTCGAAGAAGGGGCGCGAGCGGCTGCGGGTGAGCCACGCGAAGCCTGGCGCGGTCACCGCGATGGCACCGCCCATGACGAAGGCGAGGCTCGGGTCCCAGGTGCCGAACACATCGAGGAAGTTCAGAACCTTGGCCGGGTTAGCCATTCCCGAGAGGATCAGGCCGAAGCCAAAGATCAGGCCGGAGAGAAGCGCGAAGAACTGTTTCATCTCAGCCTCCGATCAGGTGACGTGTGACGAGGACTGTGACGACGGCCGCTGTCATAAAGGTCGCGGTGGCGGCGACCGAGCGAAGCGAGCCGCGGCTGATGCCACAGACGCCGTGGCCCGAGGTGCAGCCATTGCCATATGTCGCGCCGAAGCCCACGAGGAGGCCCGCAACCGCCATCAGGGCGGGGTTCGACGGCACCCATTGCTGCGGCCATTCGCCGGAGGTCAGCAGCCAGATCGGCGCAGCCAGAAGCAGGCCCAGGACGAACAGGGCCGAGACGCCGCGTGCCTCGCTGTCGGTGGAGCGCGCGAAGACGCGCGAGGTGAGGCCGCTGATGCCGGCGATGCGGCCGTTCGTGGCCATCAGCAGCACCGCCGAGGCCCCGATCAACAGGCCGCCGCCAAGCGACAGCCAAGGGGTGAATGAGGTTTCCATCTTGCGACTCCGTGATACGACGACCTGCGCCGTCGGGCTTGATCTGTCTCAGAATTCCTATATATTATTACTTCCTAATATTCAATAGGTCTAAAATGCAAACCACTGACTTCCTCGAGGGGGATATCCCACGGGCGGCAGCGCTGATGGAGATGCTGGCCTCTGAGGCGCGCTTGCAGATCCTGTGTCGGTTGCTCGATGGCGAGCGTTCGGTGGGCGAGCTGGCGCAAGCCTGCGGCATGTCGCAGTCGTCGATGTCGCAACAGCTCAAACGCCTGAAGGACGCCGGCCTGATCGAGGGACGGCGCGACCGGCAGACAATCTATTACGGTGTGAAGGGACGAGAGGTCGCAGCCGTGCTGGAAACGCTGCACGGGCTCTATTGCGCCCGCGAGGCGGACTAAGCAGCACAGGCCGGTACACTCGCCCGAGAATTCCGACCTTCGCCTTACGTTCGGCGTCGTCCTTCACGAACGGGCCGATCTTTTCCTGCGAAAGGCGGAGGCCCCGTTTCAGTCCCAGAGCCACAGCGGCTCTGTCGTCCAGACCGCTCCGCCGACCGCGTAGTGCAGCGGCGTGGGCTCGGCAGGTCTCAAGAGCGCGGCGTAAGTTCTCCGCTACTGAGCATGGGTTACCGGCTCGCGCCGGAACAAGCTGAACTGGAAGGACTGGCTCGCACCACCCGGTGTCGCATGCAGGTGATGACGCTGGTTCACGAGAGTGAACTCGGACCCCAGGCATACAGCCAGCGTGTCCGGGCTGTATCGGACCACCGGCAGACCGCTGCATTTCTCGGGACCGTCGAGAGCGAATGTCGCGAGCATCGCCCACCCTCCGTTCGGGACCGCAGCCTTCAGGGCCGCGAGATAGGCCGCTCGATCCCGCGGATCGGTCAGAAAGTGAAACGTGGCCCGGTCGTGCCAGAAGGTATAATGTCGTTCAGGTTGCCATCGGGTGATGTCGGCAGCGATCCACTGAACTTGTTCGGCGGCAGCGCCGAGACGCTTCCCCGAGACGTGAAGCGCCATCTCTGAGAGATCGAGCACGGTCAGGTCTGTGAAGCCGCGATCGAGCAGAGCATCCACCAGGTTCGAGGCCCCGCCGCCGATGTCGACGATCGCCGCATCGCGGTTTACCCCTGCCCTCTCGATCATTTTGAGAGAGACGGAGGGGGTGTCCTGATACCAGCTGACTTCGGCTTCGTCTTTCGTCGCGTAGACGCGTTCCCAATGATCGTTCCGCTCACCGGTCATTATGGCCTCCAGAGTTCTGCGCGAACCTATCATCTTGCGCAGCTGACACACCGCGTGAATGTCCGAAGTGTTCGCTGCTGCGCCGCGTGGATCTGCGCCGCAACGCAGCTGCGGTTCTACTGCGAGCAGCAGCGCAGCAAGGATTTGGCACTTCTGCAATGGGCTCCAAGCCGACCTGCGGCGACGCGGCAGAGTACCTGTCATCTGGCCCAGGCCATCGACGTGCCCGGCCCTTAGCTGCCTTTCACCGCTGCATCCGATGCCGCGGCGCGGCCCGCCGAACCCGACATTCGCCGCAGCCGCAAGATCGAGGCGGAGTCGAACTCACCCTATGCGGGACGAAGCAGACCTTCTACCTATCTGCGATATCTGATCGCCTCGACCAGAAGCCGGAACGCCGGAGACGGCTGCCGGCGGCTCGGATAATAGAGGTGGTAGCCGGGGAACGGCGGGCACCAATCCTCGAGGCAGACGGCAAGGCGCCCGTTTGCGACCAGCGGGCGGACGTGGTCATCCGGCAGGCAGGCCAGACCCCGCCCCGCCAGTGCGGCGTCGAGGATGACATCGGGGTCATTGGCGGTGAGCTGCCCCTCAACGCGGACGTTGAGCGGGCGGCCGTCCTTCTCGAACTCCCAGGAGTAGATCGCGCCCCGCGTCGGCAGGCGCAGGTTGATGCAGTTGTTACGCGTCAGGTCGTGGGGCGTCTCGGGCCGGCCGTGCTCTTCGAAATATTCCGGCGCCGCTGTGACCGCCATGCGCATGTCGGGACCGATCCGCACGGCGACCATGTCCTTCTCCACCTCTTCCCCCAGGCGCACACCGGCATCGAAGCCTTCCCCCACGAGTTCAACGAGCCGCTGCTCGGTGATTACCTCGAAATGCACGGCCGGATGGTCGGCCATGATCCGCTCCGCGGCTGGCAAGAGGATATCGCGCGCCGCCCTGCGCGGTGTCGTGATGCGGATCGTGCCCGCCGGGCGCTCCCGCAGAGCATCCACCCCGTCGAGACCGGCCTCGATCTCGTCGAAGGCCGGGCGCAGCGTCTCGGCCAGCCGGGCTCCGGCATCTGTCGGTGCGACGTTGCGCGTGGTGCGGGTGAGCAGGCGCACCTCGAGCCGCTCCTCGAGCCTGCGGACGACGTGGCTGAGCGCGCTCTGGGAGGTTCCGAGCCTGGCCGCGGCGCGGGTGAAGCTTCGCTCCTCGGCAACCGCAAGGAAGGCCAGAAGGTCGCCGAGGTCCTCGCGTCTGACCGGCATCTGGGACCTCCGATCTGGTTCCACCTTGATTGATGAACAGCGGATATAGAGCCTTTATCAGATTGATCTCTAATCCTGATGCCCTGCCGGGTCTACCTCTCCTGTCAGCACCGGAGCGGCAGGAAGGGCGTCGTCGTGCAGGCCTCGGGCTGATTTAACCTTTCTCCTCGTCTGGCCCGCCGATCACCGGTCGAAAACGACCAAAAGGAGCTGACACATGCAAACCCGCACCATTGGACAAGGCCTCACCGTCTCGACCATCGGCTATGGCTGCATGGGGCTGAACTTCGCCTATGCCGACACACCGAGCGAGGAGGAAGCCATCCGTCTGGTCCGGGCCGCCCACGCCAAGGGCGTGACCTTCTTCGACACGGCCGAGGCCTACGGGCCCTTCGAGAACGAGACCATCGTCGGCCGGGCATTGGAGCCGATCCGTGACGAGGTGAAGATCGCGACCAAGTTCGGCTTCGAGGACGGCGACGCCTCCAAGGGCCAGGACAGCCGTCCCGAGCGCATCCGACAGGTCTGCGAAGAGTCCCTCCGACGTCTGCGCACCGACCGGATCGATCTCTTCTACCAGCACCGCGTCGACCAGGCCGTGCCCATGGAAGACGTGGCCGGCACGGTGAAGGAGCTCATTGACGAGGGGAAGGTGCTGCATTTCGGGCTCTCCGAGGCCGGGGTGGACAATATCCGCCGCGCCCATGCCGTCCAGCCGGTGACCGCGCTCCAGAGCGAGTATTCCCTCTGGTGGCGCGAGCCCGAAGCCGAGATCATCCCGACGCTCGAGGATCTCGGCATCGGCCTCGTGCCCTTCTCGCCGCTGGGCAAGGGCTTCCTGACCGGCACCATCGACGAGACGACCGAGTTCGGAAACGGCGACTATCGCAACGGCGCCTCGCCCCGCTTCACAGCCGAGAACCGCAAGGCGAACTTCGCGCTGGTGGAGCGGATCAAGGAGATCGCGACGACCAAGGGCGTGACGCCTGCGCAGATCGCGCTTGCCTGGCTGCTGCACCGCAAGCCTTTCATCGTCCCGATCCCCGGCACCACCAAGGAGCACAGGCTGGACGAGAACCTCAGAGCAGCGCAGGTCGAGCTCACCGACGCCGACATGACGACGATCGAGGAGGCCCTGCGGCAGATCGACATCGTCGGCGCCCGTTACACCGAACATGGCGCGACGCGGATCGACCGCTGAGCAACTGGCGGCGACAGCCGCCGCACGCCGGTCCCCTGGAAAACCGAAAGGTCGTGGCATGACCGAGTTCGAACGCCGACGCTTCTTGCAGACTCTCGCAGCCGGCACCGCCGCGCAAGCCGCCGGGCCAGCCTGGGCGCAGAGCACCACCTCCACGGCGGTGGTCTACCTGTCCCGCTCGGGGAACACCCGGGTCTTCGCGGAGGCGCTGGCGCGCCGCCACGGCGCCGCGCTGCACGAAATCCGTCCGCGCGACCCCTGGCCGGCCGACTACGAGGAGATGGTGGACTGGGCGACGACCTGGCGGGAGAGCGGCGATCTGCTGCCGCTCGCGGCCCGCCCGGACCTGTCGGCCCATGACACCGTCTTCCTCTGCACGCCGGTCTGGGGCGGCGCGCTGCCCGCCCCGATGCGCAGCGCCCTGGAGGGACAGGACCTCGACGGTGTCAGCATCCTGCCGCTCCTCACCCACGGTGGCTACGGGCCGGGCGACACGCTGGAGACCCTGCGCGCTCTCACCCCCGGCGCCCGCTTCGCCGACCCCTTCGTCATCGAATGCGACCAGGAGCGACGGCAGATGCGCCAGCTCGACGCCTGGCTGGAGACGGTCCGCGACAGGACCTGAGCTGGCCGCGGCCTCGCTACCCCAACAGACCTCGCGCTCGGCTCTCGACGAGCCCGACGGTGCCACCACCAAGGAAGGACCGATCATGACCAGTCCGACACTCACCCTGAACAACGGCGTCGCCATGCCCTCCGTCGGGCTCGGCGTCTACCGCGCCGCGCCGAAAGAAACGACGCAGGCCGTCGGCACGGCGCTCGAAGCCGGATACCGCCTGATCGACACCGCGGCGGCCTACATGAACGAGGAACAGGCCGGCGCAGCGGTCCGCGCCAGCGGCCTGCCGCGCGACGAGGTCTTCGTGGAGTCCAAGCTCTGGATCTCCGACTACACATACGACGGCGCCATGCACGGCTTCGAGCGCTCGCTGCGCAAGCTCGGCATGGACCACGTCGACCTCTACCTGCTGCACCAGCCCGCTCCCGACGAGTTCGACCGGACCCTCGGCGCCTGGCGCGCCCTGAGCGAGATCGCAAAGGACGGGCGCGCCCGCGCCGTGGGCGTCTCCAACTTCAACGAGGAGCAGCTGAAGCGGGCCATCGACGAGACCGGCCTCGTGCCGACGGTCAACCAGGTCGAGCTGCATCCCTTCTTCACCCAGAAGCCGCTCACCGCCTTCCACGCCAGGCATGGCATCGTGACCCAGGCCTGGTCGCCGATCGGCGGCGTGAACCGTTACTTCACCGAGAACCCGAAGCCCAAGGACGACCCGCTGACCCACCCGGTCATCACCGGGATCGCCGAAGCTCACGGCAAGACCGCCGCCCAGGTCATGCTGCGCTGGCACCTCGCGCTCGGCCATGCGGTGATCCCGAAGTCGGTGAAGCCCGAGCGCATCCGGCAGAACTTCGACGTCTTCGACTTCGAGCTGAGCGCCGAGGAGATCGCCGCCATCGACGCGCTGGACACCGGACAGCGCGGTGGCCCGGACCCGGCCTCGATCAGCACGAAGACCTACGACTTCAAGATTCCCGACTGAGCGCGCGGCGCCGTCTCGGATTTCACTGAAGACCCACCCGCGACTCCGGTCGCATCCACAGAGAGGAGCACTTCGATGCCAGACCCAACCCGATTCACGCTGATCCGCCTCGCCGGCACCTGCGCGCTCGCCGCCGCGACCTGGCCCGTCGTCCTGAATGCCCAGTCGCTGGACGATATCGAGGTCCCGGAGGAGCCGCTCACCTTGAGCGACCGGGGCAGCTTCTTCGTCGGCGGCGAGACCGTCGAGCAGACGGAGGTCGAGCTCGGCTCCTTCGGCCCGGACGATCAGGTCACGGTCAACCAGATGTATGTGGAATACATAGTGCCCGAGGCCGGCGGCGAGGTGCCGGTGGTGATGATCCACGGTGCCACGCTGACCGGGAAGACCTACGACACGACGCCCGACGGACGGATGGGCTGGTATGAGTATTTCGTGCGCCAGGACCATCCCGTCTACGTCGTCGATCAGGTTGGCCGTGGCCGGTCTGGCTTCAACCAGGCGACCTACAACAACGTACAGGCCTGCGAGACGCCGCCGGAGGAGCAGGCGCCGATGCTCCGCCTCGGCGATCGCATCGCCGTCTGGCAGAACTTCCGCTTCGGCCCGGAACCCGGGACGCCCTACGAGAACACGAAGTTCCCGGTCGAGTTCGCCGACGAATTGTCCAAGCAGAGCATCCCGGACCTGAACTCCGGACTGCCCTCGCCGAACCCGACCTTCGCGGCCTTGGCGGACCTGAGCGCGCAGCTCGACGGGGCCGTCCTCATCGGTCATTCCCAATCCGGCCATTTCCCGCTGGAAGCCGCGTTGATCGACCCGCAGGGTATCCGTGGCGCGGTCCTGGTCGAGCCGGGCCGGTGCGACGCCCAAGGCTACTCCGAGGAGCAGATCGCAGCTCTCGCCGAGATCCCGACGCTGGTGATGTTCGGCGACCACCTGCCGGCTGACACCGGGCTGCCGGCGCCGAACTGGCAGGAACGCTTCGAAGGCTGCCGGGACTTCGTCGAACGCGTCAATGCCGCCGGCGGCGAGGCGCAGATCCTCAACCCGCCGGACCGGGGCATCGCCGGCAACACCCACATGATGATGCAGGACGTGAACAACCTCGAGATCGCCGATCTCATCCTCGACTGGATCGACGAGACCGTCGCGACGCAGCCGGAGTGATCTGCCGCCCATTATCGGCCGGCGGCGCTCGCCGGCCGATCCTGGCCCCATCGGAAGGTTTCTTCGTAAAACCACGCTAAGGGAGAACGGAGCCTGAACACGGGTTACTGTGTGACGCTTCTGATCACCTTGTAAGCTGTTGACCTGCCTATGCCGAGGTGTTTGGCGGCTTGTGAGACGGATTTTCCTGCGCCGACGAGGTCTTGGAGAGCTGAGATTTTTTCGGGCGGCAATGGCGGTCGCCCAGGGGCGCGACCATGCTTTCGGGCGTTGATCAGTCCGTCTTTGGTGCGCTCCGAGATCAGGCGGCGCTCGAAATGTGCAATGGCACCGAAGACATGGAACACCAGTTCACCTGCGGCGGACGTTGTGTCGATCCGCTCCTCCAGGCTGATCAGATTGATTTCTCTGGCCTTGAGGTCATCGACCGTTTTGAGCAGTTCCTTGAGCGACCGACCCAGACGATCGAGCCGGATGACAGCAAGCGTATCGTTGGGGCGGGCCTGATCGAGTAAGGCAGCCAGACCGGGTCGGTTGAACGTCTTGCCTGAGATCACGTCCTCGAACACGCGTACCGCGCCGTGCTGTAGCAGTCGGTCTTTCTGGCCAGACAGATCCTGATCAGCGGTTGAGACCCTTGCATATCCGAGAATGTCGCCTGTGCGTGGCATGGTGTCTCCAAAACGACCGTTTTAGGGCGTGATTTCCTGTGGCCGCTCTAAACTGTAGATCGCTTCGCTATCTGTCCGGGTTTTGTCGGCGTTATTTGTCAGTCTCCTGGTCCGATCACGAGGCGATCGC
>CANKVU010000012.1 GCA_947487205.1 uncultured Paracoccaceae bacterium
CTCAGCATCTCAACCGAAGCCGCCTGATCTTGACACCAGGCCACCTCCCAATTCCCACCATCTTGACGGACGTGACCTCCGGCGGTGGCCGGAACGCCCGTCCCGGCGGGCGAGGGCGACGATGTCCGCGGGGCGCATCCTCACCTCCGGGCCTTGCGGCGCCTTGCGGCCCGCGTCGAGCGATGCTGGCCGAGCGGGCGTTCCGAGACGGAAAACCGCCTGCCGGAGATGATCGACACAGGCGCGGCGGGGGGCGGGGCCCAGGGGGGGTTGCGGGCGCGGAGCTTCGGTTCCCGAGGCGTTCGGCCCCGGGCCTCACCCCGCAGGATCAGCTTCCCGAGCGTGGAGGTCCGACACGGCCTTTCCGAGCCGCGCGACCTCCGTCTCCGGCTCCTTCCGCCGCCTGACCCGGCCCCTCTCCAGCCCGCCGGACTCCTTGCGCCACCGGTAACAGGTGAACTGCTTCGGCATGGCGATCGGACCGAGGGCGCGCTCAGGCCTCGTCCCCGATGGACCGCACCGGCCACCGACCGGCCCCGCGACACCGGCACGCCGACCTCCTCCGGCTCGTGCGTTTCGCCGGGATATCGATCCCGGGCCCGGCCACGACCTGTTCCATTCCTGCGTCCTCCATCCGGCTCGAAGGCCCACGTCACGGAGGACCGCTTCGCGAGGGGCGGGCTTGCCGGACCCGGAGGGCTTGGGCGGAGGTCGGCGGCCGCTCCGATGATCACATCATCTTCCGCCTCCCCAGACGCACCGTAACCCCACCTGCGGGGGTCCGCGCGGGGATTTGAGACCGCCTCACGGATACGAATCCGAACCGCACTTGAGGGACGCGGCAGCGGGCCGCCCTGTCGTTTTGCCACCAAACCGGCAGGACGAGGGGAGCGGAAAGCAGGAGACCGCGCCGGATGTGCCGGGCTCGATCGGGGCCGGCCGGCGCGGGCGTGTCAGCCGCTGCGGCGTCGTCCGGCCGGACCGCCGCGGCGCCTCGTCAGCAGGTTCTGCCGGCCGGGCAGGCTGGCCATGATCTCTCGTCGCTCATCACGGGTCATGCGCGACCAGGCCGCGATTTCGTCCATGCTGCGCAGACAACCGGTGCAAAGGCCGGATTCCGGTTGGATCACGCAGATCTTCACGCAGGGGCTTTCGACCTCGTCGCGGCGCCAGACTTCGTCGCTCATCATGACCTCACAGATGTCCAAGCCGGTCGAGCGCGCCCTGCAAGATATAGGCCGCCGCGACCTGATCCACGACAGAGGCCCGCTTCGCGCGGGAGGCGTCCCCTTCGAGAAGCGCCCGCTCCGCCGCTACGGTCGAAAGGCGTTCGTCCCAGAAGCAGATCGGCAGGTCAAGCCGGCCCGAGAGGTTGCGCGCGAAGGCACGCGTCGATTGCGCCCTGGGCCCTTCGGAGCCGTCCATGTTTCGCGGCAGGCCGAGCACGATGCCCCCGATATCCCGCCCGGCCGCGAGCGTGGCGAGCCGTTCGGCATCCAGCGTGAACTTGCGCCGCTTTACGACTTCGAGCGGAGAGGCGACGGAGCGCATCCGGTCCGATACAGCCACGCCGATCGTCTTCGTTCCAAGATCGAGCCCCATCAGCGCACGCCCCGGCGCCAGTTCCGCCGCGAAGGCGCTTGCATCGTCGTGAATCACGGCCAGTCTCGCTGCCGGAAGAGTTTCAATTCAGGATCCCCGCTTCGCGCGCCGCGCTTCGAAGCCGGTCCAGGTCATCGGGGCGGTTGGCGAAGACCTGTTGAGATTCGCCAAAGATCGCCTGGGCGCGGCCGGTCTCTCCCAGGACCCCAAGGGCACGGATGAGCCGCGCCCAGTCCGGCGCCGGCCCGCCTTCGGTGGCGAGCCGTTCCGACAGGCCCTCCACCATGCCGCGGATCATCTCTTCCCGCTCGGCGGGCGACATCTCGGCGGCCGCGGCCATGTCGGCGGCCGCGGCCATGTCGGCGGCGCCCGGTCCGGGGGCTTGCGGCGGGGCGTAGTCGATTCCGGCCCGCGCGGCCACGGCCCCGATCTGTCCGCGGATGGGCGCGACCCATGGCGCATCCTGGGGCGAGGACTCCAGCAGCGGGCGCCAGATGCGGAACGTCAGGTCGGGCCGCCCGGTCTGGGCGTAAGTTAGGCCCTTGTAGTAGAGCGCACGCCCCTGTTGCCTATTCTGAGCCAGGGCGGCGTCGAATTGCGCCTCTGCCTGTGGAGTCACGAACCCTCCCGCGGCCGAAACCATGAGTTCGCCGAGGAAGGCGTGATCCTCGGCGGTCGCATCGTCTCCCAAAAGGGCGACCATCTCCTGCTGAGCCTTCCGCGCCGCGACGTAGTTGCCGAGTTGCGCCTCGTTGCGGGCGAGCAGGCGCCATCCCTCCGCATCGTCGCGTCGCGATGTCATCGCTGTGCGTAGCTTGTCCATCAACGGGGCGAATTCCGGCCCCGGTTCGACGGGCGCCGGCAGGCTGTCGGCGGCCCTGGACTCGGCCACGAGCTGTGTCGGGCGGTTGGCGCGGCGTTCTTCGGCGCCTGCCAGGCGGTCCTGCAGGGGCAAGTCCGGAAATCCCGGCGCGCCGATCGTGGTGTAGAGCGCGGTCGCGCCGAAGAGGACGACCAGAGCGACGGCGACCCCGGTCCCGAGCCTCAGCGATCGGGGCGCTTCGCCGCTCCGATCGGCACCGCGGCGATCGGCGTCCAGTAGACGCCTGGCGACCTCCGCGCGGGTGCGCTCGGCCTCTTCCTGCGAAAGGACGCCCCGAGCCAGATCGCGCTCCACCTCCGATAGCTGGTCGCGATAGATCGCCATGTCGGGGGCTTCGTTCTCGCGGCGGCGACCGCGCAGGAGCGCGCCGACCACCGGAAGCGCACCCAGCAGGGCAAGGCAGAGGCTGAGGATCCAGAACAGCATGGGGCGTGTCTAGCCCCTCCGCGGCGCAAGGAAAAGCCAAGGCGGACAGGGTGCGGCACCGCGTCGGTGCGCGGGATACTGGCGGCCGGCTGCGGCACCTTCCATCCGCCGCCTGGGTTCCGAACACGGTTGGCGATCTTTCCGGACCTTCCGCCCGGTCTAGGTGGTTGCACACCTGCGGGGGCGCGGATCCGCCGTGCCGCCCCGCGAGATTCACGACCCGAACGGAGGATGCCAGATGGCTTTCGAACTGCCTGATCTGCCCTATGCCCACGATGCCCTCGCCGGTAAGGGCATGAGCCGCGAAACGCTGGAATACCACCACGACATCCACCACAAGGCCTATGCCGACAAGACCCAGGACATGACCAAGGGTACCGAATGGGACGGCAAGTCGATCGAGGAGATCGTCAGGGGCACCTACGACAAGAACGCCGTTGCGCAGTCGGGCCTTTTCAACAATGCCTCGCAATACTGGAACCACTGCCAGTTCTGGGAGATGATGACGCCCGACAGCAAGGGCATGCCCGGTGAACTGGAAAAGGCATTGACCGACAGCTTCGGCACCGTCGACAAGTTCAAGGAGGAATTCGCCTCCAAGGGTGGTGGCCAGTTCGGGTCCGGCTGGGCCTGGCTCGTCAAGGACAGCGACGGCGGCTTGAAGGTCACCTCGACCGAGAACGGTGTCAATCCGCTCTGCTTCGGGCAAACCGCGCTTCTGGGCTGCGACGTGTGGGAGCATTCCTACTATATCGATTTCCGCAACAAGCGTCCCGCCTACTTGCAGAACTTCCTCGACAACCTCGTCGACTGGGAGAACGTCGCCAGCCGGATGTGAAGGTTCGCCATCGACGGTGATGGATACCGCGGGGCCGGCGGATGCGCCGGTCCTGCCGATTTCGGGGAGCGGACATGCTGATCTCTATGGAGCCCCTGACGGCGGAGACCGTTGCCCTGCTCCGCGCACCCATGGAAATGCCCCCGGGCGTCGGATTTCAGTCGATCTCGATGGAGGCGGCGCTGGATGACACGGGGGGGCATCGCCTCGTCGCCACGCTCGCTCTCGCGGATCATGCCGACAGTGCCGCTGCCGCGGCGTGGATCTGGGAAAGGATCGAGGAGGAGGCTCCTCTGGTGCTCACCCTCGGAGGGACCCGGGCCCGCGTGGGGGAGCCTGCTGCTGTTGCCTGGCTCATCGACAGAGCGCGTGGACAGGGGTGATTGAAACGGACGTGGAACTGTGAACCGCGGCCAAGGGTTCCCCGCCGACAAACCAGAAGATGCAGGAGGATCGCATGGCCGACCGGAAACGATCGAAGGATGGCGAGAGCGAGGTCGAAGAGTTTCTCGACGATGCCGTGGAAGCGCCGAACCATTCGGGTCGCGCCGGTGGCGAGCTTGAGCGCAAGGTCGGCACACGTGACGAGAAGCGGCAGGCCGAGGGCGATGCCGGGCCCACGCGCGTCACCAAGGAAGATGAGAAGGGGGAGGGCAACCTGGGTGGCCTTCACGGCACTGGCGACGAAGACGGCAGGGGTAGCTGACGATGGGCGCGCGATTGACGCAAGGAACGTGGGTCCTGATCGCCGACGGTGAGAAGGGGCTCGTCCTCGAGAACCAGACCGACCACGAAAACCCCTATCTCACCGTCCTGTCCAAGGAGGAGCAGGAGAACCCGCCGAATCGTGAGCAGGCCGAGAATCGCAGGGGCCGGTTCAACGACGGGTCCGGCATCCACAGGTCGGCGGTGGACGACACCGACTGGCATCAGCTGGCCAAGGAACGGTTCGCGGACGATCTGGCGGAAATGCTCTACAAGAAGGCGCACAAAGGCGCGTTCAAGGACATCGTCATCGTTGCGGCCCCGGGTGTCCTGGGTGAGTTGCGCGACAAGCTGCACAAGGAAGTGGCGTCGAGGGTGATAGCCGAGGTTCCGAAGACCCTGACGAACCACGGGCTCGATGATATCGAGACCATCGTCAGGGACGAACTGAACCCTGAATGATACTCGACTGGCCCCGGTCGAACCGCCGGGGCCGGCTCAGGCGCAGGCGCTTTCTTCGGCCCGCGCGAACGCCTCCGTGGCGGCATCGAGCGTCAACATGATGGACGCGTGGCGGTTCTTGTACTCCCGCGCGGGCAGAAGGACTTCCAGATCCGCAAAGGGAGCCGAAGGCACCGCACCTTCGTCCTTGAGCATCGCCTTGAGTTCGTCCCGCGCCCTCTCGACCTCGCTGCGATTGCGCCCGAGTATGGCACGCCCGACCACGGCTGCGGAGGCCTGACCCAGGGCACAGGCCTTCACGTCCTGCGCGTACCGCACGACGCATCCGTGTTCCACGTCCATGTCCACGGTTACCGTCGATCCACAGAGCGGCGAACGCTTCTTAACGCTGGCCTGTGGCGCGTCCAGCCGTCCCACGAGCGGAATATCGGCCGCGAGTTCGAGAATGCGCCCAGAATAGAGCTTGATCAGATCGCTGTCGGCCATGGCTTTCCCCTTGCGCGCTCTCCGAGTAGATAGGCCGGGCCACCCCATCCCGAAAGCCCCCCGAAAGGAGGAACCATGCCCTTCGACCCCGCCAGCCTGCGCTACAACGCAGAGGGACTGGTTCCTGCAGTGGCGCAGGACCACCTTTCGGGCGAGGTTCTGATGATGGCTTGGATGACGCGCGAGGCGGTCGCGAAGACCATTGCCACCGGCCGCGTCACCTATTGGAGCCGGTCGCGACAGGAATTCTGGATCAAGGGCGAGACGAGCGGTCACGCCCAGCACCTGGTGGAGATGCGCGTCGATTGCGACGCCGACTGTCTTCTCTTGCAGGTTCGCCAGGAAGGCCCCGCATGCCATACCGGGCGGCGGAGCTGCTTCTACACCGCGATCCGGGACGGGGCGGAGGTGGAGATCATGCCCCCCTCGGCCTGAGTCCCACCATCGCGCGGATCTCTTCAGGCGTGGTGCCCGCAGCGCGATAGGTGGCAATGGCGCGCGCGTCGTCGCGCTTTGCGAGACGCTTTCCGGTGTCGTCCCGTATCAGGTCGTGGTGATGGTAGACGGGAGTCGCCAGCCCCAGAAGCTTTTGAAGGACGACGTGGATCGGTGTCGCCTCGAACAGATCCCGGCCGCGGGCGACATGCGTGACGCCTTGGTCCGCGTCGTCGATTACGACGCCAAGGTGGTACGAGGTGCCCATGTCGCGTCGTGCGAGAACCACGTCGCCGATCCCGCGCAGGATCTCTTCTGTCGAGGTGTCGACCGTTCCTGGGCCGGGTATCCCCGTTTCCTTGAACGAGATCGGAGCAACAATCCGGAGCGCCCGCGCCATGTCCAGCCGGACAGGGGCTCCATCGTGGGGAAGACCCGCATCGCGGCAGGTCCCCGGATAGACGACGCCGTCCGGACCATGAAGCGGCGCCCCTTCCTGGGGCGCCGAGGCGGCCGCCTGGATATCGCGCCGGGTGCAGGTGCAGGCATAGGTCAGGCCGGATGTCCGGAGCCGGGCGAGGGCAGCGTGATGGCGGCCGAGGCGCTCGGATTGACGCATCACGGGCTCGGGCCAACGCAGGCCGAGCCACGACAAGTCATCGCGGATCGCATCTTCCCAGTGTCGCCTCGAGCGTCCCTGATCGATATCCTCGATCCGTAGAAGAAAGGTCCCCCCGTGCCTCTCTGCCAGATCGTGGGCCAGGATCGCGGAATAGGCATGGCCAAGGTGCAGCGGCCCCGTTGGCGAGGGTGCGAAGCGGGTGACGACGGGCGTCCGCGTCAAGCCGCGTCTGAAACCAGCGCCCGGGACAGCCAATCGGTCCAATCCCGTTTTGCGCGGTCGGTGTATGCCTTGTACCGGGCCGGCCGGTTACGACGCCCGCCTTTTAGCTCGACAGGCGGGAACAGTCCGAAATTCACGTTCATGGGCTGGAACGTCCGAGCGTCGGCACCCCCGGTGATATGCGTGACGAGAGCGCCCGTGGCCGTCGTGCCCGGAACCGCGGGGCAGGAGCGTCCCGAGATCTCGGCCGCGGAGAGGCGCCCGGCCAGAAGGCCCATCGCGGCGCTCTCGACATAGCCTTCGACGCCCGTGATCTGGCCCGCAAACCGGATGTTCGGGGCGGATCGCAGGCGCAGCTGCTCATCCAGAAGGGTAGGGGAATTGATGAACGTGTTCCGGTGAATCCCGCCGAGGCGGGCGAACCGGGCTCCTTCGAGGCCCGGGATCATCCTGAATACGGACGCTTGAGCGCCATACTTCATCTTGGTCTGGAAGCCGACGATATTGTAGAGCGTGCCGAGTGCGTTGTCCCGGCGCAGCTGCACCACGGCATGCGGCTTGATTTCGGGGTTGCGCGGATCGGTCAGGCCACGCGGCTTCATCGGGCCGTGGCGCAGCGTTTCGCGACCGCGTTCGGCCATGACTTCGATCGGCAAACATCCGTCGAAATAGTTCGCCGTTTCGCCTTCGTGGAACTCCGTCTTGTCGGCGGCTAGGAGCGCGTCGATGAACGCCTCGTACGTGTCGCGATCCATGGGACAGTTGAGATACGCGGTCCGCTCCGCCTCCGTCTCTCCCTTGTCGTAGCGCGATTGCATCCACGCCTTCGACATGTCGATCGATTCGTGATGAACGATCGGCGCGATGGCATCGAAGAAGGCGAGCTGCTCGGCGCCGGTTTCGGCCTGGATCGCCGCTGCAAGTGTCCCCGAGGTCAGCGGTCCGGTCGCGACGATCCACTGCCCCTGGCGCGGCAGCTGCGTGATCTCGCAGGGTTCGATGGACACGTTCGGGAGGCTCCTCAGCCGTTCCGTGACCGCTTCGGCGAACGGGTCGCGATCCACCGCGAGGGCGCCGCCGGCGGGCAGGCGGTGACGATCAGCCATCGCCATCACCAAGCTGTCGGCCTGCCGCATTTCCCAGTGCAGGAGGCCGACCGCGTTCTGTTCGTCGTCGTCGGACCGAAACGAGTTGGAGCAGACCATCTCGGCAAGGTTGCCGGTGCGGTGCGCGAAAGTGCCGACGTTGGGGCGCATCTCGTGGATCACGACGCGGATGCCGGCCCGCGCTGCCTGCCAAGCGGCCTCGGACCCCGCCATTCCGCCGCCGACGATATGGAGCACTTCGCTCATGGAACCTCCGCTGTCGATATCCTGTCCGCCCCTCGTCAGGGATCTGCGCGATCAGGTAAGGATCAATCCTCGCTTTCGGAACCCTCGATCTCGGCTTCGGGCTGTTCGGCGATCCACGCCACCGAGACGACCACCTCGCCTTCGCCCGTGTTGAAGATCCGCACGCCGCCCGCCCCACGGGAGCGGAACGAGATTCCTTCCACCGGAACCCGGATGGATTGCCCCCGCGAGGTCGCCAGCATGATCTGGTCGTCCACCTCCACCGGGAACGCGGCGACGAGGGGACCGCCGCGCATGGCCTTGTCCATTGCCATCACGCCTTGCCCGCCGCGCCCGCGCACGGGATAGTCGTGGGAAGAGGAAAGTTTCCCCGACCCCTGCGCCGTGATCGTCAGGATCAGGTCCTCGGCCGCCGACATCTGGGCGTAACGCTCCTGAGGGAAATCTCGCGCTTCGACCGCCGCCTCGTCCTCGTCGGTTTCCGGTTCCTCGGTCACGCCGGCCATGGCACGTCGCATCTTGAGGTAGGTCTGCCGTTCGTCGGAGCCGGCCTCGAAGTGACGGATGATGGCCATCGAGACGACCCGGTCGCCATCCGCCAGACGAATGCCGCGAACGCCGGTGGAATCGCGCCCCTTGAAGATCCGTACGTCGGTCGTCGGGAAACGGATCGCGCGCCCGAGCGCAGTGACCAGCATGACATCCTCCGCCTCGGAGGCGATGCGCGCGTTCACGAGGCTGACCCCCTCGGGAAGCTTCATCGCGATCTTGCCGTTCCGCATCACGTTCGTGAAGTCCGACAACGCGTTGCGCCGCACATCCCCGGCGGAAGTGGCGAAAACGATCTGCAGCTCGTCCCAATCTTCCTCCGCGCGGTCCACGGGCATGATCGCGGCGATCGACGTGCCGCGCGTCATGCCGTCGATGACATTGCGGATATCGCGGCCCCGTGCCGTGCGACCGCCCTGGGGCAGGCGCCAGGTCTTGAGCTTGTAGGCCATCCCGTCGGTGGAGAAGATCAGGAGCGGCGTATGCGTGTTCGCGACGAAGAGCGTCGTGATCACATCCTCGTCCTTGGTCGCCATGCCGGACAGGCCCTTGCCGCCCCGACGCTGGGAGCGGAACTCGACCAGGGGCGTGCGTTTGACGTATCCGGACGCGGTCACGGTCACGACCATGTCCTCGCGTTCGATCAGGTCTTCGTCGTCCATGTCGCCGGCCCAGTCGGCGATCTCGGTGCGGCGAGGGACGGCGAAATCGTCGCGGACCTTGCGCAGTTCGTCCGAAATGATGGCCATGATGCGCTCTCGCGAGCGCAAGATGTCGAGGTAATCGCGGATCTTGCCGGCAAGCTGTTCCAGCTCGTCCGTGATCTCCTGCACGCCGAGCTGCGTCAGGCGCTGCAGCCGCAAGGCCAGGATCGCGCGCGCCTGCACCTCGGACAGGTTGTAGGTGCCGTCGGCGTTCACCGTATGGCCCGGATCGTCGATCAGCCGGATGAAGGGGGCGATCTCTTCGGCCGGCCAGCGCCGCTCCATCAGGCGGCGCCGGGCCTCGGCCGCATCGGTGGAGGAGCGTATCGTGCGGACCACCTCGTCGACGTTCGAGACGGCGACTGCGAGGCCGCACAATTCGTGCGCGCGTTCCCGGGCCTTCCGCAGGTCGTGCGCGGTGCGCCGCGCCACGACCTCTTCGCGGAAGGCGATGAAATGCGTCAGGAACTCGCGCAGGGTCAGTTGCTCCGGTCGCCCGCCATGGAGCGCCAGCATGTTGCACCCGAAGGATGTCTGCATCGGCGTGAAGCGCCAGAGCTGGTTCAACACGACATCGGGCGTCGCGTCCTTCTTCAACTCGATCACGACGCGGACGCCGACCCTGTCGGATTCGTCCTGCACCGCCGAGATGCCCTCGATCCGCTTCTCCTTCGCCATCTCGGCGATCCGCTCGACGAGAGAGGCCTTGTTTACCTGATAGGGGATCTCGTCGAGGACGATGGCTTCGCGGCCCTTGGTGATCTCTTCGATCCGCGTCTTGGCGCGCAGGATCACGGAACCGCGCCCCTCCATGTACGCCTTTCTTGCGCCTGACCGGCCGAGGATAATGCCGCCGGTGGGAAAGTCGGGACCGGGAACGATCTCCAGAAGCCGTTCGGTCGAGAGGTCGGGGTCATCGATCAGGGCGAGCGTCGCCTCGATCACCTCGCCCAGGTTGTGGGGCGGAATGTTGGTGGCCATGCCCACGGCAATGCCGCCGGCGCCGTTGACCAGCATGTTGGGAAAGCGCGCGGGCAGGACCGTGGGCTCCAGGTCCTTGCCGTCGTAATTGTCCTGGAAGTCCACCGTCTCCTTCTCGATATCGGCGAGAAGGGCCTGGGCGGGCCGGTCCATGCGGACCTCGGTGTAACGCATGGCCGCCGGGTTGTCGCCGTCCATGGACCCGAAATTGCCCTGTCCGTCGAGCAGGGGCAGCGACATGGAGAAATCCTGCGCCATCCGTACGAGCGCCTCGTAAATCGCCGAATCGCCGTGCGGGTGGTACTTGCCCATCACGTCGCCCACCGGACGGGCGGACTTGCGGTAGGCCTTGTCATGGGTGTTGCCGGTTTCATGCATGGCATAGAGAATCCGGCGGTGCACCGGTTTCAGTCCGTCACGCAGGTCGGGGATCGCGCGCGAGACGATGACGGACATTGCGTAGTCGAGGAACGACGACCGCATTTCCTCCGCGATGTCTATCGTCGGCCCTTCGGGGCGGGGGGCATCCGCGATGTCGTCCTCGGGGGGCTCCGGCGTGTCGGTCACTTCATATGCCTCGAAAATCCCAGATCTTGTTGAGCCGATCATAGCAGCACATGGATCTTGGGCGCAATCCGCCGACAGGTGAGTGGCAGCCGCCGAGGCCGAGTGCCAGAACGCTGTTATCGTTGATTTTTACACAGGAGCGGTCAAGCTGGTCGGATGGGAGTGACCCAGCTGGAGCAGACCATGACCGAAACCGAGATGCTGCTGAAGGGATACGGGCTGACAACGGCGGAATTCTTCTACCGGATGCCCGACTATCGCAACGTGCTGAACACCTATCTCTGGCAGGATTACGACCTGGCCCCGGACCATCCAAAGCTGTTCGACTTTGTCGAATTCTGGCAGCGCGAGATCGAGGGCCCCCTGCATTCGGTGCGCTTCACCCATCGACGGATGATCGCGCCTGGGGAATGGCGCCATCAGACAGGTGAGTTCACCCTGCACTGAACTCAGCGGGGCGGACCCCGCGCCTCACGGCTCCCCTCGCGGGGGACGAGGGCGGGGGCTTGCCCTGATGCACCCCCGCCACGACCTTCTGAGCAGGGCCGGTCGCCTGCGATCCCCGGCTCAGAAGCTAGGACCGCGACGCCATGCGTAGTCTCCAAGCCTCAAGGAAGGATGAAATCCCCAATGGATCTTTTGGAATGGGCAGCTTTTCGGCCCGGCTAATCGATCACGTGGACTTGGCGTTGCGCTTGCGCTCGTGGGGGTCGAGATACCTCTTGCGCAGGCGGATGGCGTTCGGCGTCACCTCAACCAGCTCGTCATCGTCGATATAAGCGATCGCCTGTTCCAGGGTGAGCGTGACCGGCGTGGTTAGGCGCACCGCCTCGTCCGTCCCCGAAGCACGCACGTTGGTCAGCTTCTTGCCCTTGAGAGGGTTGACCTCCAGATCGTTCTCGCGCGTGTGTTCTCCGATGATCATCCCGACATAGACGTCTTCCTGCGCGCCGATGAACATCTTGCCCCGATCCTCGAGATTGAAGAGCGCATAGGCCACCGACTGCCCGTTCTCCATAGAGATCAGGACACCCTGGCGGCGGCCGGGGATCGATCCCTTGTGCGGCGCCCAACCGTGGAACACCCGGTTCAGGACTCCGGTGCCGCGGGTGTCAGTCAGGAACTCGCCATGATAACCGATCAGGCCCCGCGACGGGACATGCGCGACGATCCGGGTCTTGCCGGCGCCGGATTGCTTCATTTCGACGAGGTCGCCCTTGCGGGGGCCGGTCAGTTTTTCGATCACCGCGCCGGAATACTCGTCGTCGACGTCGATCGTGGCTTCCTCGACGGGTTCCTGCATCTGGCCATCGATCTCGCGCATCAGAACCTGCGGGCGGGCAATCGACAATTCGAACCCTTCGCGGCGCATGTTCTCGATCAGGACGCCCATCTGTAATTCGCCCCGTCCCGAGACCACGAACGCCTCGCCGCCCGAAGTGTCCTCGACCCGGATCGCCACGTTCTGCTCGGCTTCCTTCATCAGTCGTTCGCGGATAACGCGGGACTGGACTTTCTTCCCGTCGCGGCCGGCCAGCGGGCTATCGTTGATGCCGAAGGTGACCGAGATCGTCGGCGGATCGATCGGCTGGGCGGGGATCGGCTCGTCCACCGCCAGGGCGCAGATCGTATCGGCCACGGTGGCCTTCTGCATGCCCGAAAGGGTCACCAGATCGCCCGCCACGGCCTCGTCGATGTCGTCGTAGGCCAGGCCGCGGAACGCCTGGATGCGGGACACTCGGAACTGCTCCACCTTCTGCCCCTGGCGCGAAAGGGCCTGAACCGTTGCACCGGGCTTCAATCGGCCCGATTCGATGCGCCCCGTCAGCAGCCGGCCCAAGAACGGGTCGGCTGACAGCGTCGTCGCCAGCATCCGGAAATCCTCGTCCTGATGCGCCTGCTGCTTGGGGGGCGGGACGTGGCGGACCACTAGGTTGAAGAGCGCGGAGAGATCCTTCCGCGGCCCGTCGAGCTCGGAATCGCACCAACCGGAGCGGCCCGAGGCGTAGAGATGGGGAAAGTCGAGCTGATCCTCGTCGGCATCGAGCGCCGCGAAGAGGTCGAAGACTTCGTCGAGGGCGCGGTCGGGCTCCGCATCGGGCTTGTCGACCTTGTTGAGGACCACGATCGGCCGCAGGCCCAGCGCCAGCGCCTTGGAGGTCACGAACTTCGTCTGCGGCATCGGCCCCTCGGCGGCATCGACGAGCAGTACCACGCCATCGACCATCGACAGGATCCGCTCCACCTCGCCGCCGAAATCGGCGTGGCCCGGCGTATCGACGATGTTGATGCGCGTCCCCTTCCAAACGAGCGACGTGTTCTTCGCAAGGATCGTGATGCCCCGCTCGCGCTCGAGGTCATTGGAATCCATCGCGCGCTCGGCCACCTGCTGATTCTCGCGGAAGGCGCCGGATTGTTTGAGGAGCTCGTCCACGAGCGTGGTCTTGCCGTGGTCCACGTGGGCGATGATGGCGATGTTGCGCAGATCCATGGGGTGTCCTAGCCGGGGTCGCGGGCGCCTTAACGCGGCCCCGCCCAGATGGGAAGCGGCAAAGGAGGGATCGGCGGTCAGGTCGGGTCGGCGTGTTCCGGCGGGGCCGTCAGTCGCTGGCCGGTCTGGCGGTGCCCCGGCGGCCAACGAAATCCCAACAGCCGCGTCTTGGAATGGCGCCCGACCGAAACCGCGTCGGCGCGCGGACCGCCCAGTACATGGAACGCCTCGCCGTCCTCGGCGACGTAGAAACCGACATGCGCTGGCGACCCGCTCGCCGCGTCGGACAGGATCGCCACCGCGCCCACCTGTGGCGCGCAATCGCACCCCCAGTCGAGCCAGCCCCCGGGCTCGCCGGGATTGTCGGGCAAAGGAATGTCGGGGTCGGCCACGCGCAAGCACCGCGCCACGAACCCGCCCGAGCGTCGGATCCGGTTGCCCAGGCGGCGGCCCACATGGAACCCCGCGCGCTTCATCCAAGCGACGGTGCCGCCCGTTCCCGGATGCCCGCCCGCGATCCATCGAGCCTCCGTCAACCATGGAGCGACGGCGTCGAAGGCGGCGGTTTCAGCCTTGAGCATCGGAGTTCTCTCGCATGAGGGGGAGGGGCTCCTTGAAGGTGAGGGTGCGATAGGGGAACGGGATCTCGATCCCGGCCTCGTCCAGTGCGCGTTTGATGGCTGAGACGACGCCGTCGCGGGAGGCGCGGATGTCGACGGGGCGCGACCCCGTCCACCAGGTGACCTCGAAATTGATCGAGGACGACGCGAATTCCTGTGCGAAGATCTGCACGTCGCGCACGTCGTCGCGCACTGAATCGACTTGTTTCACGGCCGTGGCGATGACCTCGCGCGCGGCGTCGACATCTTCGCCATAGGCTACGCCCACGATGATCGTCGTACGGCGCAGCGAGCGCGCGGTACGGATCGTGACGGGGTTCTTGAAGAACATCGCGTTCGGCGCAACGACGAGCTGCCCGTCTGTCCGTCGTATGTGGGTATCACGGACCGTGATATCCTCGACCTGTCCATCGATGCCCTCGCATTCGATGAAGTCGGATTTCGAGAACGGCTCCCGGATCAGCAGCAGGATTCCGGCGAGGAAGTTCTCGAACACGTCCTTGAAGGCGAAGCCGATGGCGACCCCCCCGATGCCGAGGGCGGTGAGCGCCTTTCCGGGCGTGATGGTGGGAAAGGCGATGGTGAGCGCGATGAGGCCGCCGAGAAGCCACAAGCCCACGGTCAGGAGCATGATGACCACATCCTGCAGGGCATTGCGCATCCTCGCCCGGGCCAGGGCGCGCGGGACGAGCCGCCCGATCATTCCGATCACGACCCAGACCGCGAGCAGGAACAGCAGGGACAGGAGGATCTGGGGCAGGGCGCGCCAGAACGCGGTCGCATAGCCGGCGAGCTGGTCGCGCATCGGCGCCGGCAAGATTGCGAGTGCGGTGGCGAGCCAGTCTCCCATGGCGGCCAAGCTAGGCTGCCGTTGGGGAAAGTCAGGTTCAGCGATGCGCGGTGGCGGAAAAGATCTGAATCACGACGATGCCGGACAGGATCAGTGCCATGCCGAGTATCGCCGCCGCATCCAGCCGCTGTCCGAACACGATCCACCCGATCAGGGCGATGAAAAGAATTCCAAGCCCCGACCACATCGCATAGGCGATGCCCACCGGCAGCGTGCGGAGCGTCAACGACAGAAACCAGAACGCGGTGGCATAGCCCGCGACCACGAGGATCGAGGGCCCGGTCCGCGTGAATTGCTGGCTTGCCTGCAGCGCCGAGGTCCCGATCGTTTCCGCCGCAACGGCCAGGATGAGATAGAGATAGGCCATGGGAGAGTCCGTTCCGCCGGGACGCGTCCGCCGATCTCTGACGGCGCCACGCGCCGTTTGCAAGTCGCTCCCGTCTCGCCGGCCCGCATGACGGTTGCCATCACCGGCATTTCCGCGAAGTCTGCGCGCAAAGATGGCCGCATGGCCGGTTCATGGAGGGCAAATGGCGATCAAGGTCATCTACGTGGCGGGCTACGGACGCAGCGGCTCGACCATTCTTGACATCGCACTCGGGCAGCATCCGGAGATCTTCGGCGGCGGTGAACTTTCGACGATTTTCCGTCATGTCTGGCCGAGAAACGAGTATTGCGCCTGCGGTGCGCGGGTGCGCGACTGCCCGGTCTGGTCGGCCGTGGTCGCGGACTGGATCGGGGCCGGCAATGATCCCGCTGCCTATCTGGCGGCCCAGACCGGAATGGAGACGATCCTTCCCCTCGGGCGGGTCCGGCGAGATGCGCTCGCCTCCTACCGGCTCGGCACGACGGATCTGATACGCAGCGTACGGGATCGATCGGGCCGGGCGATTGTGCTCGACAGTTCCAAGCTGCCGGGGCGCGGACTGGCGCTTGCCGGCGACCGAAACATCGACCTGCGCGTGGTGCATCTGGTGCGCGATGCCCGGGCCGTGGCCCATTCCATGAACCGTCCGATGGACGTGGATGTGGCAAGGGGCCTGCAGAAGCCGATCAGGGCCCGGCTCCCCCTGCGGACAGCGATGCGCTGGACAATGGTCAATGCCGCCGCCGAGCGGCTGGTTCGGTCGCTGGGGCCGGATCGAGCGCTTCGTGTGCGCTACGAGGACTTCCTCGCCGATCCGGCACGGGAATTGGCTCGGATCGGGGAGGTGACCGGCACGAATTTCGACGAAGTGGCGCGCATGATCGCCGAGGGCGATCCGATGAAACCCGGCCATCAGGTCGCCGGGAGCCGCATCAGGATGGGTGGTGCCATGACGCTCCGTCCGGATCTGGCATGGCGCGACCGGATGCCACTTGGGGCAAAACGTGCGGTGGCCACGGTCGCCGGGGTGCAATTGCGTCGCTACGGCTACCTCGATCGGGGGTGAGGCGTGACGCCATAGAGCGAGACCGAAAGCGCAAGCATCCAGGGCACGATCCAGAACCGCGCGTAGAAGTGGGCAAGCCCGTTCTGCGCGGCGGCGAACATGATTACCACCGTCACCGTCAGCGCGCCGGAAAGCCGCGTACGCCGGTCGAGGATCGCAGGCCAGGCGATGATGATGCTCGCCAGAAAGAGGCCGACATGGGCGGTCAGCGACATGAGCCCGCCCTCCGCCAGGACGAGGAGGTAGGTATTGTGGACCGGCGCCTCGTGTTCGCTGAAAAGGCGGTACTGGTCGGGGCCGAGCCCGATGCCTAGCGTCCCGTTCGCGACGCCGATTGCCTCGTGGATCAGGAACATCCGGTCGTCGAACGTCCCCGCCTGGGAAAAGTCACCCGATGACAGCGCCCCGAAGACCCGGTCGAGGAAGATCTGCGGCAGGAACAGTGTCCCCCATTGCAGGATGACCGCAACGCCCAGGGCGCCTCCGATCGCGATGCCGCCGATGATCCGGGCCGATCCGCTCGAAACCGCCAGGACGAGCGTCCCGATCCCGGTCAGCAAGAAGCCGGTATTCGATCCCGTCAAAAGCAGCCCGTATGCGAGGGGCATCACCAGGACCGCGACGATCCAGGCCGGAATCTCGCGCATGTAGGCCAGCCACAGGGTGAACGTGATGGCCATCGCGGTAAGGGCACCGGCGGCGTTCTCACGTTCCACCAGGGAGGCGAGGCGCCCGCTCGGCGTGACGAAGCGCGTGTCGTCGGGCGTGAAGGTATAGGCGTACGCGCCGTGCAGCATGATCAGGATCATCCCGCCGACCCACATCTTGATGAGGAGGACGATCTCGCGGCGCGGCCGTTGCAGGATCAGGATCGGCATCAGGATCAGCGTGAAGCAATACTGCGCCAGCATCACAGCACCGGCCACCGTGTCGCCATTGACGATCGCCCCGAGCATGAGCCCCGTCATGAAGACGAGCACGAGCAGGTACCACGCCTTGGACACGCCCCCCATCGGGCGGATCGGCACGCGGCCGTTGAGGAGCAGGACCAGAAAGCTCAATACCGCGAACACGTCGCAGATCGTGATATACGCGAATCCCGCCCGGAAGTAGTTCATCGGCGACACGGCGACCATGCACGCCACCAAGGCGAGTTCCAGCCGGCGCATCGTCGTTCCCGCAGTGATCGCATGCACCGGTACGGCGCCGATGCCCTCGGCCTCGTAGCGGGCGAAAGGTCGGGCCGCGTCAGCCATCGTTGAAGACCAGTCCGAAGGCCGGCGTCCCTCCGAGCTTCAGGAGATCGCGCGCCCGGAGGAGGTCCGCGTCCTCGGTTCGCCCCTCGCGCGCGACAAGAACGGTGCGGTCCGCGATCAGGGCGACCCGGGTCGCGACTGCCGAGCCCAAAAGCGGCGGCGTGTCGAACAGGATCAGATCGTAACGCGCGCGCAGCGCTTCGAGGCCGGACGACCCGGTGCGGCCGCGCGAAAGCAGGAGGGGCACGCCCGGGAGGGCGGCCGGCCGGAGGAGGTCGGGCCCGCCCGCCGGTCCGATCGTCTCGATCGCCGATTCCGCCGCTTGCGCATCGAGGGAGAGC
This sequence comes from uncultured Paracoccaceae bacterium, assembly GCA_947487205.1. Taxonomy (GTDB): domain Bacteria; phylum Pseudomonadota; class Alphaproteobacteria; order Rhodobacterales; family Rhodobacteraceae; genus Palleronia. The sequence continues at coordinate 17,826 of CANKVU010000012.1, forward strand.
GCCTCGAACCCCGCCGCCGACCGTGACGCCCCGAGAAGCCCGTCGCTTTCGAGGCGCGTATCGAGATCCACGAGAAGGACATCGTTGCCCTCTTGCGCCGCCGAGAGTGCCAAGGCGAGCGCCAGCAGGCTGCGCCCCTCCCGCGGGGCGGCCGAGGCGATGCAGATCGACGTGCAGGCCCGCCCCGAGACGGGGGCGACGAGCGCGGTCAGGAGGGCGCGCATGGCCTCGGCCTCCCGCGCCGCAGGGCCCCGATCGGAGAGCAGCAGGTCGAGGGCCTCGGCGGAGGCGGCATCGCGACGCGGTATCCTCGGTATTCGGCCAAGCTCGGCGAGGCCGCTGATGGCCTCGGCTTCCTCGCCGTCCCGCAGCCGCCGGTCGAGCGATTCCCGCAGGAGCATGGCGACGATCGCAATCGCGACCGATCCGACGAACGCCCCGGCCAGCGCCGTCATCTTGCGCGGAGCGGTGGGCTCGTCCGGCACCACCGCCTGACCCAGCTGGCGCGCATTGGCGCGGATGAGATCGCGCTGGACGTAGAGGTCGTTCAACTGCTCGGTGAAGAGGTCGTGCCGATCGCGCATCATCGCAAGTTGACGTTCGAGGGTCAGGCTCTGCAGTTCGGCCGCCGTCGCAGAGCGCAGCCGCGCGTCCGCTTCGGAGACCTCATCTTCGAGTTCCGCGATCTCGAGCGCGCTCGCATCGCTGCGGCGGGCCGCGCCGAGCCGTTCGGTCGCCTGCTGCATGCGGGACAAGAGGCGCTCCTTCAGCTTGTAGGTGTCGAGCTCGTTCTCCCGGTCGAAGGCCACGGCGGAGGCCTCCGCGGTTTCCAGAGCCTCGGCCAGTTCGCCCACGCGCTCTTCCATGATCCCCGCAGACCAGTCGAGCTCGGCAAGCTGCGTCTCCTGGGATCGGTCGATATAGGTGCCGGCAATGCCGTTGGCGATGCGTGCCGCCCGGTCGGGATCGCTGTCGACGACGCGCACCTCGAGCGCCAAGCTCTGACCGTGGAGGGAGACGCTGTACATCTCGAGCAGTTCCGAGGTGGCGGCGTCGATCTTCCCGGCCGGGGTTGCGGTCGCGACCGCGTCGCCGGCGCGCGATGTCGCGTCGAGATCCGCTGCGAGGCCCAGCCGCTCGACTACCAGAGTCGCGAAGTCGCGGGACCGGATCAGATCCATCTCGGTCATGATCTGGGCCGGCGACAGGGCCTGGCTTCGCAAACGGGACGTTCGCGGATCCATCAGCGTCCCGCCCGGTTCGAGGACCATCATCGTCCGGGCGGTGTATTCGGGCGTCATCGTCTGCACGACCAGGAAGGTCAGGCAGAGTCCCGTCGCGACCACCGCCGCAAGGAGCTGCAGGTTGCGCCGCAGAAGTCCGCCGATTTCCGCCGCGCCGTACCGCGCGCGGTAGGACAGGATGTCGCCGGCGGCCTCGATCCCGTCCATCTCCTCAGCCCTCGTGCTGCCGCGCCGCGGTCGTGTCCGATCCGCCGCGGCCGGCCCGTCGATCACGGCGGATCGTCCGGGCGAGGCGGTCGTAGAGATCGCCGATCCCAGTCACGTGCCGGTCCGTTCCGTACGTGCCGGCGGCGTCGGCGTGAGCGGCCGCCGCGATCCGGGAATGGACCGACGGATCGCGGAGGAGCTGCACCACCGGATCAGCGAAGGCCTCGGGCGGATCGGGATCGACGAGGAACCCGGTCACGTCATCCTCGATCGCCTCGACATTGCCGCCGTGGCGCGTGGCGACCACGGGCGTGCCGAGATACATCGATTCGATCAGCGTTCGGCCGAAGGGTTCGTTCAGGGCCGTCACGAGCTTCACGTCGAGACCCGCGATCCAGGGTTCGATGGGCCGCCGGTAGCCCATCAGGTGTATGCGGTCCCCCAAGCCGAGGTCGCCTGCCCGTTTGCGCGCCGCAGCGCCGAGCCCGTTCGGATCGTCGTCATGGACACCGAACAGCAGGCCATGCACCGGTCGCTCGGGCATGCGGTCCTGAACGGCGCGCACCGCCTCCACGAAATGGACCGGTCTCTTGCGGGGCTTGAGCGTGCCCAAGTACCCGAGAATCGCCGCGTCGGCGGGGAGGCCGAGTTCGCCCCGGATTTCCGCCGCGGCTGCGGCGCGGTCGGGGCGCGGCTCCACGAAGGTGAAAGGGCTGCGCAGGACCGTCAGTTTGTGGTCGACCGATCGGATCGGCTGCCGCGGGCGGGAGAAGTGAGACACAGACACGATGTGATCCGCGAAGATCGGGGCGAGCCGGTTGATGCCAAAGGCATCGGGATCCTGCCTATGGTGCCACAAATGGCGGCAGCCTGTCACGCGAACCGGAAGGGCCCAGTTCGCGTGGATCCGGCCGTCGTTGGTATGGACGATGTCGGGACGCAGGCGGCGCAGCGTCCTGATCATCCCCGGCACGGCCTGGGTCGCATAGCCTGCGAGCCCGATATCGCCAGCCTTGGGGCGGCGGCCGGGCCCGGTGAGGGGCACGTCGTCGAGGACGTCGACCGGCAGGCCGAGGGTGCGTGCGTGTTCGCCCACCGGCCCGAGGGTCGAATGGGTGACGATCCGGACATCGTGCCGCGCCGGATCGAGCGCGGCGGCGAGCCCCAGCGCAGAAAGGGCGCTGCCGGCAAGAACGGTATCGCCCTCGAAGGGGAACAGGATGCGGATCGGCGTCATCGGTCGAGTTCCCCCAGGCCCATGCATGGTGCCGAGCCAAGGTCGCCGCGTGCGGGCGCCATGCCGGTCACGCGTGGTGACGCGCACGCGGCGCGGTCCGGGCCGTGGCGGCGGTGACGACGGACCGGGTGCAGTCGGCGACTTCGGCGATGCGCTCCGGGCTCCAGCAAGGATCGACGAGAAAGGCGATACTGGTCTCCCCCAGTTCACGGGCAACGGGTAGGGGGTGGTCGGGAGCGACGCCGGCGCGTCGGAACGTCTCTTCCCGGTAGATCTCGGGGCAACTTCCCGAGAAGGCGGGGAAGCCGGCGGCGCAGATCTCGGCCACGATCCGGTCGCGCGACCATCCGGCCGCCAGCGTTTCGGGGCGGACGAAGGCGTAGAAACGGTAGAAAGCGTGAACAATGCCCTCGCGCGGCATCGGGGCCCTTAGGGCGGGGCAATCTGCGAGTGCCTCGGCCAGGATTCGGGCATTGACGGTCCGGTGGTCCCGCCACGCGTCGAGCCGGCCAAGCTGGACCCGGCCGATCGCCGCCAGTGGACCCGGCAGGCGCAGGTTCGTCCCCGGCCCCGCGCCATGCAGCCACCGGAATCCCGGAGGATGGTCGTTGGAGGCGACCGCGGCGGGATCCTTGCCATGGTCCTTGAAGCTCCAGGCGCGGGACCACAGCGCATCGTCACCGGTCAGCAGCATCCCGCCCTCGCCGCCGGTGCTTATGATCTTGTCCTGGCAGAACGAGAAGGAGCCGAAACAGCCCATGGTGCCGACATGGCGGCCGTCGATCATCGCACCGTGGGCCTGGGCGCAATCCTCGATCACCCACAGGTCGTGAAGCCGGGCAAGGTCCAGGATCTCGTCCAGTTCACATGGCCATCCCGCCAAGTGCACGGCCAGAATGCCGCGAGTCCGCGGCCCGATCAGCGGTGCGATGGTCACGGCCGAGATGTTCTGGCTGTCGGGGTCCACGTCGGCGAAGACGGGAACCCCACCCGCCAGCAGCACCGCACTCGCCGACACGACGAAGCTCCGCGGGGTCACGATGACCTCGTCCCCGGGTGCCAGGTCGAGCACGCGCAGGGCGGTGTCGAGCGTGACCGATCCGTTGGCCATCGCGATGGCGTGGGGCGCACCGGTATAGGCGCTGTACTCCGCCTCGAAGGCCGCGACATCTGGGCCGGTCCAGGCATTGACCTTGCCGGAGCGGAGCACAGCGGCGACGGCGTCGATCTGCTCCTGGTCGAAGACGGGCCATCCGGACATGGAAATCTCCTCTCGGTCAGGTCAGACGACGGCGCGGACGAGGACGAAGCCCTCGGCCGCGGGGCGGTGGATGGTGCCGCCACGCAGGGTGGCGAGAGCCTTCAGCGTTTCGACCGAGCGCTCGTGCGGCGCAGGGCGGACCTGGCTGGCAAAGAGGCGGAAGGCCGCGAGTTTTACCTCCAGCGTGGCGGAGATGTCGATGAAGAGATTCGGGGCGAAGGCGGGCGTTAGGTAGGGCGCGTTCCAGTTCGTCTCCGACAGGGTCTCGTACGCGGCGACCAGGGGGGGGTAAGCGGCCTGGTGGGGGCGGCTGGCCACGAGCGTGGAGAGGAAGCTCAACTGGTGGTCGAGATGGATATCGCCCGGGTGGGGCGCCAGGACGAGGCCGGGGGCGAGATCGCTTACCAGCGCCCCGAGGCCTGCATTCAGTGCCCCATGGGGATGATCGGACAATTCCGCCGCGGGGAAGTCGAGCCAATGCGTCTCGGTAACGCCCAGATGGGCATGCGCCGCGGCCGCCTCGGCCCGGACGGTGCGGATCTGATCCTCGGAAAAACGTGGCGCGCGACCGCTCGTGACGACCGCCACGTGGACCGGACGCCCTTCGGCTGCGAATCGTGCAATCGTGCCGCCGGCGCCCAACACCTCGTCATCGGGGTGGGGCGCGACCACGAGGATCGGACGGTCCGGCTCGCGGGACAGGAGCGGGGGAATCATCGCTGCGGATCTCCGAGCTTCGAATGGAGGGTGGGAGGGGTCGCGACCCCCGACCAATTCAGGATGTCGAGGCATCGCCCATCGCCGCAGGCCACGGTGAAAAGGCCGTCGGCGACGGCTTGAACCTGCCCCGGAATGCCGATGTAATAGCCGTCCCGCGGCGTGTGTCGGACCGCGGTCACGATGATTCGCGTGCCGTCGGGACCATGGGTGAATGCCCCCGGATATGGCGGACCAACCGCCCGGATCAGCCGGTGGATGGCGGCAGCCGGGGCGGTCCAGTCGATCCGCCCGTCCTCGGGGCGCCGACGGGCACAAACGGTTGCGGTGGCATCGTCCTGAGGCAGAGACGGCACGTCTCCGTCCGCGATCCGTCGCAGGAGCCCGGGCAGCATCTCGCAAAGGGCGCTGACCTGCAGATCGTAGAGGTCGCGCGCGGTGACCGTATCGGGATCGACCGGAAACTTGGCTTGCGCGGCGATCGGGCCGGTGTCCGCCCCCTCGCCGAGCCAGAAAAGGGACGCCCCGGCCTCGGCCTCGCCCAAAAGAATGGCCCATGGGATCACCCCGCGCCCGCGCAAACGGGGCAGGGCGGAGGGATGGAACCCCAGGCATCCGATTTGGGGCAGGGCCCGGAATTCAGGCCCGCAAAGCTGAGACCACCCGATCACCAGGACCAGGTCGGGTGCAGTGGTGGCAATGGCGGCCAGCGTCTCGGCATCCTCGGACCGGGCCGTGTAGTGGATCGGGATGCCGTATTGTGTGGCCAGAGGCGTCAGATCGGCGAAATCCGAGTGACGGCGGCAAAGGTCGGCTGGCAGCGTTACGACGAGGCGCGGCGGCAATCCCGCGTCGCAGAGCGCTGCGAGCGCCGCCCGCGACCCTTCCACTGCGCCCACGAAGACGGTCGCGAGCCGGGCCGTCATGCCAAGGCTCCGTCAGCGGGAAGCGCGTTGCGACGCCAGCGGCTGGCACGTTCGATACGATCCGGCCGCCGCCGTTCCCCTAGGATGGCCACGGCGACCGTCTCCGCTAGGATGCGGAGGTCGAGCGCGGCGGATCGATGGGCGATGTACCACAGATCGAGGTCCAGCTTCTCGGTGTCGGAAAGGGCGGTATTACCGCTGACCTGGGCCCATCCCGTCAAGCCGGGGCGGACCGTATTGCGCAACCGCCCCGCGGCGCCGAACCCCATGATGGTCTCCGGCAAAAGCGGGCGCGGCCCGACGAGTGCCATCCGCCCAGAGAGGATCTCAACGAGTTGCGGTACCTCGTCCAGACGAAGGCGCCGAAGCAATGCGGTCGCGGATGTCTGCCGGGCGGCATCCGGCAAGAGTAGCCCCTCGGCGTCACGCTCGTCCGACATGGTGCGCAGCTTGCGAATGGTGAACGGCGTCCCGTGGCGGCCCGCCCTTACCTGGGAAAACAGGATCGGCCGGCCCAGCGTCGCGTGCACGACAAGACAGGCCAACGCAAAGAAAGGCAGCGCGAGGAGTCCCCCCGCCAGACACAGGATGGCTTCGAGACTCCTGCTCATTTTCCGAAAAGTCCGCTTTCAATCATCAGATGAATTAATTCTGAAAAAGATTCGCCGTATTACCCATGGTTGTTTCCCGCTGGCGAACGATGCGGTGGTCATTCCAGGCGATGTTCCCGCCCATCCATGTATCTCTATCCGAACAGTGCCACGATTCAATGCATGACGCTACGTGGCTTTTTTTGTATCTTGCCGCCGTCTGTTTAATTGGGCAACGTTTCCGAAAATGCATACGATTCATATTATAACCAGCACGAATGTGGGTGGGGCGCAGATTATGCTGCGGCGCTACCTGGCCGCCTCGGATCAGGGTCCGTGGCGCCATTCCGTCGTCTCCGTATTGCCGGAGGGGTCCTTGGCAGGTCAGATCCGGGACATGGGAGTCCCGGTGCACTCCCTTGGCCTTACTTCCGCGGCGGGCACAGCAGGGGCGCTGCGTCGACTTCGGAACTATCTGCGCCGGGAAGGCCCGGACGTGATCCACGGCTGGATGTATCACGGGTGTCTCGCGTCCTGGGCAGGACGCGTGGGGAGGCGTGATCGCCCAGCGCTCGTGTGGGGGATCCACCACTCTCTCCACGACCCGCGGAACGAGAAACCCGCGACCCGGGGGATGCTCCGCGCGATGGCCGCTCTCTCTCGCGGGGTGGACCTTGTCACCTATTGCTCCAACGCCTCGCGGCGTCAGCACGAGGCGATTGGTTTCTCCGGCGACCGGTCCGTCCTGATCCCGAACGGGGTCGATATCGACCTGTTCCGCCCCGATCCCAATGCGCGTCCTCGTCTCGCTGCGCTCTGCGATGTGCCGCAGGAGCGAATCCTAGTCGGCAATGTCGCCCGCGCCCACCCGATGAAGGATCACCACGCGATGGTGCGCGCCGTCGCGCAGCTCGTCGGGCAAGGCCGCGACGTGCAGGCAGTCATCGTGGGCGAGGGTCATGAAGGTGGCGCCGCCGCGCAGGAGGCGTCCCGGTTGGGCATATCCGACCGCCTGAGCCTTCTGTCGGTACGGGACGACATCCACCGGCTGGTTCCGGGATTGGACGTATTCCTGCTTTCCTCGGCCTGGGGGGAGGCATTCCCGCTCTCGGTCGCCGAGGCGATGTCGGCGGGCGTGGCATGCGTGGTGACCGATGTCGGCGATTGCGCCGATCTCGTCGGTCCCGCCGGGCTGGTTGTTCCGCCGGGGGATTCCGAGGCGCAGGCGCGAGCGGTCGAGCGGCTGATCGCCGCAGGTCCCGACGGGCGGGCGGAACTGGGCGCACAGGCACGCGACCGGGTTCGGGCGCGATTCTCGATGCCGAGATACGTGACGCTTCAGAACGAGGCGTATGAGTGGGCGAGGGCGCCCGACCGGCCGCCGGGATCGATCCCGGCGCATGCAGCGCCGGGAGAGTAGCGAGGATCTCCGTCGATTTCGGCGGGAATGCGTATGTGGACGACATGACGGCACCGAGTCATATCAGCGGAACACGTGTGGCGTCCGACCTCGACCGAGCGGCGCCGGATGGGTTATGGCGCGCGCTCAAACGGCATGCGTGGATGATCCTCCTGACCGTCCTGATGACGACCGGGATTGCCTACGTCGTGATCGAGCGTCTCGAGCCTCAATACAGGGCGCGCTCGACCCTCGTGCTCACCGTGCTGGACACGCGGGTCCGGACGACGGACGTTGAACTTGAATCGTTCGAGATGACACGTGCGATCATCGAGACCGAGATTGACATCCTGCATTCCCGCGGGTTCGCGGCCGAGGTGGCCGAGAACCTCTCGTTGTTCCGGAACCCCGAATTCGGCGGCGTGGTGGACGATGGAACCGACACCGGCGTCGATCCCGAGACCCGCGACCGGGTGATCGACGCGACCTTGGCCGCCTATACCGCGTTTCGGTCGGGCGAAAGCCTTGCGATCGCGATCCTCGCCACGGCTCCGGATCCGGATCTGGCGGCGGGTATCGCGAACACCGTTACCGAGACCTACATTTCCAATGCCCAGGACAAGCGGCGCGAGGGGATCGAGCAGGGCATCCAGTTCCTGCGGAGCCGCGTCGCGGGGCTGGGCGAGGAATTGTCGCAGGCTGAGGTCAGCCTTGCGAGCTTCATCCGCAACAACGACCTCGACGACACCGAACTGCCGGGGCAGCTGCGGGCGGAGGAGAACCGCCTGAACGCGATGATCGCGTCGCTCGAAGCAGACCGGTCGTCCGAGGCGCGCAGCCGGTCCCAAGAGATCGCAGCCCAGGTCGAAGAGGTCGGCGCGAAGCTCCAGGCCCTTACAAGATCCCAGCTGACGCTCCTGCGAATGGAACGATCGATGGAACTCCTGCGTGCCCGCTACCAGAGCGCGGTCGAACGGCTCAATGGATTGGAAACCCAGCAGAACTTTTCCGGCCAGGGCGCCCGGCAGGTAACGGTGGCCCGTGTACCTTCGGAACCGTTCTGGCCCGACCGCCGGATGCTCTTGGCTGCCGGTGCCTTCGCCGGCCTGGTCCTGGCGGTCGTGGCCGCGTTGCTGCGTGAGGCGACGGATACCCGGATCAGCAGCGAGACGGGGGTCGCGGGGATCTCGGGTGTCATGAACTTCGGATACGTTCCGCGCCTCGTGTCGAAGGGGCTGTTCCGGCGGCGCCACGCCCCGCTGCGGGCATTGAGGGACGATCCCAACTCCGCCTTCGCCCAGTCGCTGAGCCGTCTCCTCACGCTCTGGCTTAACCTGCGGGCGGGTTCGAAGGTCCTGATGATCACGTCTGGCCTGCCCGCAGAGGGAAAGTCGACGCTTGCCGTCTCTCTTGGGGCGATCGCCGCGCGAAGCGGTATGAAGGTTCTTCTCGTGGATCTCGACCGGCATCGCCGCGGCGTATCCAACTTGCTGGAGGCTACGATCGACCCGGTGGGACCGGCCGCCCTCCTGGAGGGACGGGCCTCCCCCATACCGGTTTCAGTCGATGGAGACCAGGTCGAGGGACTGGAGGTCCTGAGTCTCGATCTTCAGAACCGTGCCGCGGCGCAGAGTATGTCCGACATGTTGCACGCGTTGAAGCAACATCTGACCGAACGATATGACATCGTCCTGCTGGACACCCCACCCGTCCTGGCCGTCGACGATGCCTGCCGGCTGCGTGGTCTGGCCGAGAACACCTTGGTCGCGGTCCGCTGGAACCGCACCACCCGGGACGAATTGCGCGGCGCGATGCAGCAATTGGGGCGCAATGGAATTGCGGTGACGGGTACCGTCATCACCGACCTCAACACCCGAAAGCACAGGAGATATGGCTATGGTGGCTTCGTCCAGTACCATGCCTATGGCCCGTCGCATCAGCGCTAGAGCGGCGGGAGCGCTCTTCTTGATTGTCTTCGGCGCGGCATCGGCGGCGGCGAACGGGCTGGCCTTCCCGGGGGCGGACGGGTTCGGTGCCCGGGCCACCGGCTGGCAAGGTGGCGAGATCGAGACCGTCACCAGCCTCGACGATTCCGGGCCCGGCACGTTGCGGGACTGCGCCGACAATGGCGACGCCCCCCGGATCTGCGTCTTCGCCGTGGGCGGAACGATCATCGTCCGCTCCCCCATCCGCACGGGGTCCAACCTCTATATCGCCGGTCAGACCGCGCCGGGCGACGGGGTCCAGATCCGGCTGGACGACGAGGGGAAACGTACCCCTCTGGTCATCAAGAACGTCCACGACGTGGTGGTGCGCCATCTGAAACTGCGGCCGGGCAGGGGCCGTGAACCTTCTGCCAACATCGACGCGGTCACCGTCGAGAATTCGGAGCGGATCTATCTCGGCAACCTGTCCATGGCCTTTGCCAGCGACGAAACCTTCAACATCCACGTCTCGGGCGCGACGGCGCGGGATATCACGCTGGCCGACAGCATTCTCGCTTTGAGTCTTGACAGGGCGGGCCATCCCGACGGGCGCCATTCCAAGGGCGCGCTGATGTGTTCGAACGAGGGGGACGGGAGCCGGTGCGGTCGGATCAGCCTGTTGCGAAACCTCTTCGCCCATCACCGCGACCGCAATCCGGACGTGAAGGGAACTGATATTGGCCCGATCGAGGTAGTGAACAACGTCTTCTACGATCCGATCAGCCAGTTCGGGGAGTTCTACGATCTCCTCGGCGATGCCGAAATCCTCTACGTCGGCAACGTCGCTCTGGTCGGACCGAGCACGATCTCCGAGACTCCCGAAGCCGTTCAGGTTTTCGAATGGGAAGATGGGGCCAGGATCCGGCTGTTCGCGAAGGATAACGCCACCGGCGCGGGTTTCGGATGCACGTCGCGATCCGGCGCCGTGCTCAGCCCCGACGCCGAGGCGGCGCAGGATCCGTCGCTCGGCGGGTCGCTGACGGTGACCCCGATTGCCCTCTCGAACGTCGTTTCGGCGGTCCTAGGAGAGGCGGGCGACCGCATCCCGGGACGGCGTCCGGCGGATGCGCTCGACCTTCGTGTCCTGGGCGACCTGCAGACCTGCGGCGGCCGCGTGATCGACGATCCGGAGGAGGTGGGCGGTTGGCCGGTTCTGTCCGACGCGCCGGCGGCCGAGTCCACGGACAGCGACGGGGACGGATTGCCAGATGCCTGGGAGGCCTCGCGACCGAATCTCGACCCTGGCCGGCCTGACGATCCCTGGTCCCGTGATGCGGATACCGGGCTCAGCATTGTCGAGACATGGCTTGCAGCGCTGGCCGGCGACGGGGCCCGGTCGTGACCTCCGCCGATCCCGTGTCCAAGCGCGCGAGGGGAGGCGCAATCGGGCGGCTGGTATCCGGATTGCGCTCCGAGCCGGTTGCGGGGCGCATGGTACGCAACATGGGGTGGATCTTGTCCTCGCAGGTGGCGATCTCGCTGCTCGGGATGATCGCCCTGGCGTTCGGCGCCCGTGCACTCGGGGCGGCGGGATTGGGCGCCTTGGCAGTGGTCGAGGCCTATTCCCGGATCGTCGCGCGATTGACGCATCTCGAACCGTGGCAGGCGGTCATCCGCCATGGCAGCGATGCGCTCGAATCCGAACAGACGGATCGGTTCGGGCGACTGATCGGGCTTTCGACCCAGATCGACATCTTCGGCGGCCTCCTCGCTGCCGCGGTGGCCATCGTGCTTGCGCCGGTGGTCGGCCCTCGCCTGGGCTTCGACGGAGCCGAGGTCTGGTTGCTGGTTGCAGGCGGTGCGGCCGCCCTCGTGTCGATGCGGCCGACGGGCCTGTCGCTCTTGCGGCTGCACGACAGGTTCGACCTTCTGGCCAGACTGGATGCCGGGGCAGCATTGCTCCGCGCGGGACTGTCCGCCCTTGCTTGGCTAATGGGAGCCGGGTTGGCCGGATTTGTCGCGATCTTCGTCGCGGTAAGTGTTGGCGACGGAATATTGGCCTTCGTCTTCGGGTTGCGGGAGGCGCGACGGCGGGGACATCGGGCTGCGTTTGCCGATCCACGGCGCGTGGTGGCGGAATTTCCCGGCTTCCTGCGACTGATGTGGAACAGCAATCTCGCCGTGATGCTGCGGCAGACCTCGCAGCGGTTCGACGTAATGATCCTCGCAGCGCTCGTCTCACCGGCCTCTGTGGGCTTCTACCATCTTGCACGGCGCCTGGCAGAGGCGGGTTTGCGGATCGGCCGTCCCGTCAGTCAGGCGATCTATCCCGAACTGGCCCGAATGGCAGCGAGATCGGAACACGGCCGTTTCGGGCGCGTGGTCGCCGGGGCGGGGGGCTCGATGCTCGTCATTCTGGCGCTCGGCCTCGGACCCGTACTGTGGCAACTTGGGCCGATCATTCGGGGATTCTTCGGCGATGCCTTCCTGCCGGCAATTCCGGTCGTTCAGATCCAGATTGCCGCCGTGGCGGTCTATCTCGCCGGGATCGTGTTGAATCCGGCCCTCCTGAGCCTCGGGATGGATCGTGGGCTGGTCAGGGTCGGCTTTCTCACGGCGACGTTGTTCTTCGTCCTGATCGTGCCGCTAGTGCATGGGTTCGGCGTCGTGGGCGCGTCGATGACGCATCTTCTGTGCAACCTCGTCTGGCTGGTCTGCTGCGCCGCCCTCCTGTGGCGTGGCCTGCGAATGCGGCAGGCTCCGGTGAACATGCCCGCCACATCGTCCTCTCCGCCGGCGATCGATACGTGAGGTTCCCGATGACGCGTCTTCTTTTCCTCTTCTTCCTGGTGATCGCAGGCTCTCTGGGCGCAACCCGCGGCCAAGCAGAGGGCTACACGCTCGTGCCGCAGGATCAGGTGCTGATCCGGGCGATGCGGTGGGACGTGTCGAGTTCCGGCTTCGTCCTATGGGACGGGTTGAGCGGAGAATACCGCATCGCCCCCGACGGCACACTGGCGGTCCCGCTGGCAGGTCATGTCATCGCCGCCGGTGAGACGGTGGAAAGCTTGGCGCAGCAACTCGCTACGCAGCTTCAGCGGGAGGTGGGCCTTGCCGAGGCGCCACAACTCGCGATCGAACTGGTGGGCCACCTTCCGATCTACGTATTGGGGACGGTGACGACGCCGGGTGCCTATACGTACAGGCCTGGTCTGACCGCCGAACAGGCGGTCGCGCTCGCGGGTGGAATCCTGCGATTGCCCCCCGGAACGCCCGGTACCAGTGACCGGCAGATCCTGCAGATTGGCGGGGAAATGCGCCTCCTTTCCGAGCAGCTCGCCGATCTTCGCGGGGAGCGGGACCGGATCCGAACCGACCTCACCTCCCTCAGCGACGGGGAGGAGGAACAGGAAGAGTCCGGCAACCAAGACGCGACCTCCGGGCCGGGCGGGGATCTGTTGGCCGCAACGCAATCCGCGCGGCAGTCGCAGGCGCGCCGGATTCGCGATCTGCAGAACGTCCTGTCCGAGCAGATCGTGCGACTGGAAGAGCAGATTGCGTTGCGGGACAGCCAGATAGAGATGGTGCGGGAGGAGTTGGAGGCGGTCAGTTCGCTGAAGGAGCGGGGTCTCGCGGCCAATACGCGTGTAACCGGCATCAGTTCGAACCTCAGTAACCTCCAGGCGCAGCGGATCCAGCTTGATATTGCCCGGCTGACGGCGGCGCAGCAATTGAACCTGGCTCAGAGAGACGAACTCGCTTTGACCGATACCGCGCGAACCGAGGGGCTTCGAGAGCTCGACGGCGTCGAGCGCGAGATCGCGGCATTGGAGATCCAGCTGGATACGGCCCGCGCCCTTTACAGCAATGCGCTGACGGCGGGGCTTCCAGTCGATGTCGATCCCGCGGCAGTCGAGACGACGATCGGATACCAGGCTACGCGGGCAGGCAACGCCATCCCTCTCGAGCCGACCGACCTCCTGCAACCCGGTGATACGTTGCACGTATCGCGTCTCGTCACGCCGACGACGACGCAGTGAGGGTCGAAACCGTGTTTCGTGTCGCCATACAGATCCCGCGGAGTACATAAAATGGTGCATGGGCCAGACGTTGACTTCCTGATCATCGGCGCAGCGAAAAGCGCGACTACCTGGTTGCAGAAGGCGTTGTGCCGCTGCCCGGACATCTTCATGCCCGGTCCGGAACTGCACTATTTCTCACGCGAGTATCAGCGCGGCCCGGAGTGGTACGCCGCCGCGTTTCAGGAGCGTGGAACCGCGCGGATACTCGGAGAGAAGTCGAATTCCTACCTTACCGAGCCTCAAGCGGCACAGCGTATCAGACGCGATTTTCCGAACGTCCAGCTGATCGCCCAGTTGCGCGATCCCGTGGAGCGGGCCTATTCGGATTACTGCATGCTGCTTCGTCGGGGGGAAGTATCTAGGGATATCTCTCGTTATCTCGATCCGGTGAACGCTGCGGGGGCCCGGTTCCTGGGCGACGGCCTCTACGCCAGCCACCTCGAGAGGTTCGAGGGATTATTCGACCGAAGCTCGATCCTGTTGCTGTCATATGAGGCGGTGAAAATCGCACCAGACGCGCAGCTCGAATTGGCGGCACGTCACGTCGGCGTGACCGGGGCTCTGCCCACTCCTGCGATGGATCGAGTTAAGGATGGTGCGGCGCCTGTCGTTCCCCGCCCGCTCCGGCGTGCCCTGGCTCCGGTTCGGCCGCTACTTGATCCGTTCCGGGACCGGTGGCCTGCGCGCTCCCTGCGCTCTCTAATCGCAAACCAGGTAGAGTACCCGCCACTTTCGGACGAATTGCGCCAGCGCATGGCGGAGTTCTTCGCCCCAGACGTTGCCCGCCTGCGTCGTTACGCTCCAGCGATCCATCGCCACTGGCGCAACTTTTCCGATAGAGAATCCGAAATATTCGCTTAATCGAAACACGGCGCCGATCACGCATATGCAATTGATCACGTCTGCGGCGAGAACGTGCGCCTCAGGCAGGGATTGTACATAATTGTTGCGCGGCCATTTCTACCCTAGCGAGAGCAATTTGTGCAAGTTGCTTGAAATGTATGGAAAATATACCTCAGGTAGAAAAACGCATCCGATTTAGTTATTGAACGCCGAAAGATTACCTATTAGTAAGTGTTAACCGACACAGCCATGCGTCACGCGCGGGGATTGCGAGATCAAGGATGTACCGGGGCAATGGGGATTGCGGATGATACTTGATTTAGGGCACGGCGGACCGCCGTAAAGCTGGTAATATGTCTTTTTGATTTTCTTATCTGCCGGGCGGTATTTCGTGATCGGCGGCGCCCTTGGAATGTAGGCGAGGGCAGCCGATAGCGGCAGGACATAGGCCAGTTCCATTCGCGCAGTTCCCTGCGCTTGGGGCGATTTGAGAAAGTGATTGGTGGGACCCGGTGCGCCAGGGGTCCCTGCCTCGGGGTGGCAATTCATGACTGATTTCCATGCTTCGGAAACGCTCAGAAACGCGTTCCATTTCTTCGGCCGGGCGGCGGCAGGTCGCTCCGGCGCGGGGCGTAAAGACGAGTTGTCGGAGTTCGATTCCCGCAGAAAGCAGTTATGGGCCGAGTTGAGCGCGAACCGACGGCTCGTGCTTGGCGATGCCATGGCCTTCGCTCTTTCGATAGTTCCCGCTATGGCTCTGGCACAGGGCGGGATTGTCCTGATCGAGCGCAGCGCGGCATTGGTGCCCATTCTACTTCTTTCGGCCCTGATCGCGATCGCCGTCTTCCCGCTTTCCAACCTCTATTGCCGTCATCTTCGCTCCGCGTCGCTCCGCGATCTCGTCATCGTGGCGCGTGGTGCTGGCCTCGCTGCAATCGTCCTGTGCGTGGTGAGCGCAATCGTTCCTGCGACCTCCGATATCGCAACCGGCGTCTTCGTGATCCATTTCCTCCTTGCCGTCCCGGCGATGGGCGGCCTTCGGCTGGGGGCTCGCCACCGCGAACTGGTACGCCGCAACCGTCGACTATCGGAGGAGCAGGGCGATCGCGTGCCGGTTCTGCTCGTGGGAGCAGGCGCGAATTGCGACCTCTACCTTCGCTCGCTTCGCAATACGGGGTCGAAGAGTTGGCCGATGGGGATCATCGACGACTCGCACCGAACGGCTGGGCTGTACTTTCACGACGTGAAGATCATCGGCTCGCTGCGGGACGCCGGCGCGGTGGTCAAGCGTCTCGACAATGCCAACGTGCCGCCCCAACGCTTGCTGCTGACAGAACCGATCACGCATTTCGACAGCGACGGGATCCGCAGGCTCACGAGTTGGGCCGAGGGCCGCGGCATCCCCGTGATCCGGCTGGCGGGCCTGGAGGATCTGGGTGAAAATTCGGGCGGCGACGACACGCGTCTGCGCCGCGTCGCCCCCGAAGACATCCTCGATCGGCCGCAGATGCGGGTGGAGCGTACCCTCCTGCGCAGTCTCTTCGTCGGGCGGCGCGTGCTCGTCACCGGGGCGGGCGGATCGATCGGGTCCGAAATGGCCCGGCAGATCGCCTCCTTCGGCCCGGCTGAACTCGTCATGATCGATAATTGCGAGTTCAACGCCTACTCGGTCGAGATGGATATCGCGCAGCACTTTCCGGGGGTCGAACGCCGGGTTTACGTCGCGAGCATCAGGGACGCCGTCCGCATCAACGCAATTTTCGAGCGCCACAGGCCTGAACTGGTGTTCAACGCCGCCGCGCTGAAGCATGTCCCGATGGTCGAAGCGAATCCCTGCGAAGGGGTTCTGACGAATGTGATCGGGACCCGAAACGTTGCAGATGCCGCCCGGAACGTGGGTGCGATCGCGATGGTCCAGGTCTCCACCGACAAGGCCGTGAACTCGACCAACGTGATGGGCGCCACGAAGCGGGTCGCCGAGTTCTATATCCGCGCCCAGGATCTCGTCACCAACCAGACCGACGAGCCCATGCGGTTTTTCGCGGTGCGGTTCGGAAACGTGCTCGGATCTTCCGGCTCCCTCATCCCGCTCTTCCAGCGCCAGATCTCGGCGGGTGGTCCACTGACGGTCACCGATCCGGCGATGGAGCGGTACTTCATGACGATCCGGGAAGCGGTGCAACTGACCCTGGTGGCCGCCGCCAGCGGATTGGAGATGGAGACGACCCACGGGGAGATCTTCGTCCTCGACATGGGCAAGCCGGTTCGGATCGTCGACTTGGCGGAACGGGTGATCCGCCTCGCCGGGCTTGTTCCCTACGACGATATCGACATCACCTTCATCGGCAAGCGCCCCGGCGAAAAGTTGTTCGAGGAGCTGTTCGACGCCAGCGAGGTGCGCCGCGACAGTTCGATCCCCGGCGTCAGCTTCGCGCGCCCGCAGGGCGTGGCGATCCCTCGTTTGCGGGCGCAGATCCTCAAGCTGGAACAGGCGGCCCGGCAGGGGGACGAGGCGGCGGTGATCCGTCTGCTCAAGGACTTGGTCCCGGGCTATGGCGGTAGTGACCTTCGTCCGGTGGATGTCGAGCAGCGAAGCGCCCTCGGTGAATTGCTCGCGGCCTCCGCCGACAAACCCCTGCCTGGGCGAGATCTGGAAAGGGCGGTTCGATGAGCGCGACTTGGAGGTCGACTCCCCGAAAGGCCGTTGTGATCGGCAGCCTAGGATATTCGCTCGTGAACTTCCGTCTCAACCTGATGCGGCGCTTGCAGGCGAACGGGTTCGAGGTCACCGCCATCGCCGCCGAGATGGATTCCGCAACAATCCGCGACTTGGAGGCGAATGGCATCCTCTGGCGCGAGATACCGATGCAGAGAACCGGGACCAACCCGTTCAGCGACGTGGCCACGCTGCGCGCGCTTCTGTCAGCTTTGCGTCAGCTGGGGCCGGACTTGGTGATTTCCTATACGATGAAGCCGATCCTTTACGGCAGCCTTGCGGCATATTTCGCCCGGGTTCCCGGACGTTTCGCCCTGTTCACCGGCCTCGGCTACGCGTTCATGGAGGATGCACCGGACGAACGGCGTCGGCGCGTTCGCAACATCGCGATCCTCTTGCATCGTGCAATGCTGTCGAGGCTGACCGGCGCCTTTTGCTACAACGCGGCAGACCGGGCCGATATCAGGCGGTTCCGCCTGATCCCGGACAATGTCCCCCTCTGGGATGTTGCGGGCTCCGGCGTCGACACTGACGCCTTTGCACCTGCAAACGCCCCCGACGGCCCGGTAAGGTTCCTGTTCGTCGGCCGCCTTCTGCGGAGCAAGGGATTGCCCGTGCTTGCCGAGGCGGCTCGAATACTCCGGCGCCAGGGAAGGGCTCCCAACATCGATGTTGTTGGGCCGACCGATTCAAACCCGGATGCGATCGATCGCGACGAAGTTGCCGGCTGGGAGGCCGAGGGGCTGATCCGCTGGCACGGGGCGACCCGGGACGTGCGACCCTATCTCGCCGCTTCCCACGTCTTCGTCCTGCCGACGGAATTGCGGGAGGGTGTGCCGAGATCGATCCTTGAGGCGATGTCCTGCGGGCGGGCGGTGATCACGACCGATGGGCCCGGCTGTGCCGAGACGGTCGTTGACGGCGAAACCGGGATCGTGGTCGGGCGCGGCGATGCGGCGGATCTGGCAGCGGCCATGGCCCGTTTGATGGATGCGCCCGAGCTGGCGGCCCGGATGGGCGCGGCCGGCAGGTCGCGGGCCTGCGAGCGCCACGATGTTCACCGGATCAACGGCCGCCTCCTTTCGCTGATGGGGGTAGAGGAACGTTCTTCGCCTGCCTCCGAAGGGTTCCAAGAATCGGGCAGAGCCGATGCATGGGCCGCATCATGAGCCTGGTCGTCGCCCATATCGATCGGAATCTGGCCGCCCTTCTGCCAAAGGCCTTCCAGCGTGCCCGTGTGCTCCGTTTTTTGGGCGCAGGGATCCTCAATACCGGCGTCGGTTACGCGCTCTATGCCGGCTTTCTCATGATCGGGATGTTTCCCCAGGGCGCCTTGGCAATGCAGTTCGCGATTGGCGTTCTGTGGAATTTCATCATCCATGGCCGGTTCGTCTTCGGGGTACGCGGCTATTCCCGGTTGCCGCGATACGCGGGCGCGTACCTGGGCACGTTCCTCTTTAATGCCGCCCTGTTGCAGGGATTCCTGTTGATCATGGGGCCTTATATGGCGCAGGCCGTCGCCCTCGGGCCCACGGTGATCCTGTCCTACATCCTGGTGTCCCGCGCGCTTGGCGTGGTCCCCCACCGGCGCGGGGAAATGGCATGACGATCATGTCGAATACCCTCGACAATGCCGGCATGCGACCAGGGTCCGCTCGGCTGCGGAACGTCGCGCTGTCCACCGGCAGTGTCCTCTTGCTCGCGGTGCTGCTCCTCGGTCTCTTTGGCCGCCTGATGAGCTACGGCTTGCGGCGAGACGAAATGCTGTTCGCACCGCCGGCATCCTACCTGCCCGAGTGGAAGCTTTACGCGGACGTATTCTACAACCACCTTCCATACTCCGCGTGGGTGTTCCACGGCATCCACGCGTTGGTGCCGGAGATCGGCGTTATCGGCGCTGGCCGGATCGGGGTCTTCCTGGCCTGGACAATCCTGATTGCGACCGTCGGTTGGCTTTGCCAGCGAATCTCAGGCTGCCGGCTGTTGTCCGCGTTCTGGATCGTCGCGTTCCTTGCGTGCGATCCCCTGTTGCAGCAAACCGGGATGGCGGCGACGAACAATTTCCTGCCGCTGCCCTTCGCCATGCTTGGCCTTGGCTTGTTCGTCTCCGAAATTCTGGACGGACGCCCGCGTGTACTTGCGCTGCTGGTGTCCGGAATTTGCCTGTCCGTCGCGGCGGGATTGAAGGCGAATGCCGTTGCGTTCATCCCTCCGGTGGCGATCGCAACCTTCCTCCTGCCGCGCAGTATGACCCTGTCCACCCGCCTCCTGCGAGTGGTGGGCCCGGTGGCACTCGGCGGCATCGTTGGTGCGATACCACTCTTCTGGTACCTGCTAAGCGATCCGGCCCTGTTCCTCGCCCATGTGCTGGAGTTCCACACCGGGCCGCATGTCGCCTACTGGGAAGCCAATGCGGGTACCGAGCCGGGCCTCGCCCTGGGCTTGGGTGCGAAGGTTCGCCTGGCCTACGAGACCTGGCTGAATGGCGTTCCGCTGATCATGACCCTGGTGGTCCTGTCGGGCCTTCTCGTGGGAATGCGGCGGGCCGACGGAGCTGGGACGCGCCCGGGCGCAGAGCGGCCTGCGATGGCCGTGGTTCTGGCAGCCTTGATGTTGTCCGGAGCCCTGAGCTTCATTCCCACACCGGGGTTTCCGCAATATTACGTGCAACCCTTCGTCTGTCTGCCGCTTCTGTCGGCGCTGGCGTTTCGCCAATCGTCTCCGGCCTGGCTCGGCGGCGTCCTGTCGATCTTCGTGGCCGGCCTGCTCGTCGCATTGATCATCTCGTTGCCCCGCCTCGGCGCAGGCCTCGTCGAGGTGCAGCGACCCGACCGGTTCGCCTCGGCCCGCGTGGATCAGGGAGGGATGGCACTGGCGCGGGCGATTGCGGACCAGGGGAGCCCGGCAGGGCCGGTGGCGACCTTCATGCCGGTTTATCCGCTGGCCGCCGGACTGGACGTTTATCCCGAATTCGCCACCGGACCTTTCGCTTACCGGGTCGCGCCCTTCACCGACCTCGAACTCGCTGCCCGTTACCGCATCGCGGGCCCAGATGACCTGCCTGTTCTTTTTGACGACAATCCGCCGGCGGCCTTCCTGATCGGCTACGACCCGGAGGCGGAAGGTCCGATGAGGGATTGGGCAATCTCGGCCGGCTACAGGGAAGTTCCGGTAAGCGGCCTCGACAACCGATACGGACGTGGCGTCGTTCTCGTACGCCCTGGTGGAGAAGCCCCATGAATCCCGGTTCTGCAACGCTTCGCGCCGCGCAAAACCCGACAACGATCGGGCAGTTTGGCACGGCCCCGCGCCCGAAAAGAATAACGCGACAGGAGAGAAGGTAAGATGGAAACAGTACTGCTTGCCGGCGGTCTCGGCTCTCGTCTCGCCGAAGAGACGGCGACCGTGCCCAAACCGATGGTCGAGGTCGGCGGACGCCCGATCATTGCCAGGGTCATGGATATCTACAGCCATTTCGGCCATCGCGACTTCGTCGTGGCGGCGGGATACAAGGGATTGCAGCTCAAGCAGTTCTTCGCGAATTACCATCTGATCGCGAACAACATCTCGGTGAACGCGGATACCGGCAAGTTGAGGCTCGTGCCCTCGGCACCGGGCAACTGGAACGTGTCGGTGGTGGATACCGGCGCACACACCATGACGAGCGGCCGGATCCGGCGTCTGAAGGACTGGCTGCGTCCGGAAACCTTCATGGTGACGTACTCGGACGGGGTCGGGAACGTCGATATCGACGCGCTTCTGGACTTTCATCGTTCGCACGGGAAACTGGCGACCGTCACTGCGGTCCAGCCGCCGGCCCGGTTCGGGAACCTTGAACTAAAGGGCGACCGTGTCGATGCCTTCACCGAGAAGGTGCGGCGTCAGGATACCTGGATCAATGGCGGGTTCTTCGTATTCGAACCGGGCGTCATGGATTACATGGTCGATGACACCGAGCCGCTCGAACAGGCCCCGTTGAGCCAGATGGCACGGGACGGCGAATTGATGGCGTATCGCCACGACGGCTTCTGGCACCCGATGGATACGATTAGGGACCGCAACGCCCTGAACGAGCTATCCGAACAGGCACCGCCGCCTTGGCTGCGCTTCGGGCAGAACATTGCCGCCGAAATGCCGGCGCTGGCGATCTAGGCGGGTGCCATGAGCGGTCGGATCGATTCCTTCTTCGGCGGCGCCTTCGATGGCCGCCGCGTGCTGGTCACGGGACATACGGGGTTCAAGGGCGCCTGGCTGTCCATGTGGCTCTGCCAGCTCGGGGCGCGCGTGGCCGGCCTTGCTCTGCCGGTCCAAAGCCCGCGCGACATCTATCACGCCGCCGGCCTCGACGCCCGCGTCGACTCTCGATTGGTGGATATCAGGGATGCCGGCGACCTTGCAGCGGCCGCCGACGGGATCGACGCCGAAATCGTGTTTCACATGGCGGCGCAGCCCCTTGTCCGAGCGTCCTACGATCGGCCGGCGGAAACGTTTGACACCAATGTCGTGGGGACCGCGAACGTGCTGGATGCGGTACGCCGGATGCCGTCGGTGCGAGCGGTCGTCGTGGTGACGAGTGACAAGTGCTACGACAACAGGGAATGGACCTGGGGCTACCGCGAGAACGACCGGCTGGGCGGCGCGGACCCCTACAGTGCATCCAAGGCCTGCACCGAAATGGTGGCTCAGGCGTATCGAAATGCGTTCTTCGCCGACCCGACGGGCCCTCAACTGGCCACCGTGCGCGCGGGCAACGTTTTCGGCGGTGGGGATTGGAGCGATGACAGGCTTGTCCCGGATATCATCCGCGCGGCGCTGGCCGGAAAATCCGTCGATATCCGCAACCCCGCGAGCATACGGCCGTGGCAACATGTTCTGGAACCTCTTTCCGGGTATCTGGGCCTGGCGGCCCGGATGGTCCGCGAAGGGCCGGCCTTCGCGGGCGCCTGGAACTTCGGTCCGGACCTGTCGGGTACCGTCGATGTCGGCACGCTGTCGGACATGTTCGAACGCTCATGGGGCGAAAGCGTGTCGAACCGTTCGGGCGCAGGCAGGGCAACCGGAACGAAAGCCGTGCACGAGGCGGGTATCCTGCGGCTCGACAGCACGAAAGCACAGATGCAGCTCGGGTGGCGGCCCCAATTCAGCCTCCCTGCCGCGGTAGACATGACCGTGGCTTGGTACCGGGCCCAACGCGAAGGTCGGGACATGGCCGCCGTCACGGAAGAGCAGATCAAGGATTATGGAAACCTGATGGTAGCAGAGCTGCCTCCCCCAGCCGTCGCCGCGGCAGAGTAGGCCGCCGTTCGGCCGCATTTTCCAAAGGAAGATTTCGATGAGAGTGAATTACGGACAAACGGTGCACGGCCGCGAAGAGATCGACGCGGTGGTCGAGGTGCTGGAAAGCTCCACCCAGATGGGCCCGCGGGTCCGCGAGATGCAGGAAAAGGTCGCGGCCCTTTTCTCCAAATCGCACGGGGTCATGGTGAATTCGGGATCCTCCGCCAATTACTTGGCGGTAGAGATTCTGGGCCTTCCGGAAGGGGCGGAGGTAATCACCCCGGCCCTCACTTTCGCCACGACCGTGGCGCCGCTGGTCCGCCAGCGATTGGTCCCGGCTTTCGTCGACGCCGAAGAGGGAACCTACAATATCGATGTCGATGCCATCGAACGGATGATCACCGACCGGACGGCGGCCGTGATGATCCCCTCCCTTATCGGCAATCTTCCGGATTGGCGACGCATTCGTTCGATGGCCGACGCGCACGGGCTCAAAGTGATCGAAGACAGCGCCGACACACTTGGCGCCACGATCGAGGGCACGAGCACCGGGACGTGGTCGGACGTGTCCACGACAAGCTTCTACGGCAGTCACGTCATCAACGGGGCCGGCAATGGCGGCATGCTGTGCGTGAACGACCCCGAACTGGCACGGAAGGCCCTGCTTCTCCGCTCCTGGGGCCGCTCCTCGTCCCTTTTCGTGGAATCGGAGACGATCGAGAACCGCTTTGGGGTGGAACTCGATGGCATCGAGTACGACGCCAAGTTCCTCTTCGAGGCGCTCGGCTACAATCTCGAACCGTCCGAGATCAGCGCCGCGTTCGGCCTCGTGCAGCTTCGCAAGCTCGCCCGCAACATCGAAATGCGGGAACGCAACTTCGCCGCGCATCTTGAATTCTTCTCCGGTTACGAGGAATGGTTCGTCCTGCCGAGGCAGCTCGAAGGATCGCGCACCGGCTGGTTGGCTTTCCCCCTGACCCTGCGCGAGGACGCGCCCTTCACGCGGCGCGAACTGCAAATCCACCTGGAACGCGCCGACATCCAGACCCGGCCCGTCTTCACCGGCAATATCCTGCGGCAGCCCGCCATGAAGGAGGTGACCTGCCGCACCGATCCGGCCGGCTATCCGGTGGCGGACGCTGTGATGCGCGGCGGCATCCTCCTGGCCTGCCATCACGGGCTCGAACAGGCGCAGATCGACTATATGCACGACACCTTCGCCGGCTTCGCCCGGCCGTATCAGCAGGAACTCGCATCGTGACCGACCAATCCCAAGTCAGGGCCATGCCCTCCGTCCGCACCGCGTGCCGAGCCTGCGGTTCGTCCGACCTGTTCCTTTTCCTTCCGATGGGGGACCATCCGCCGGCGAACATGTTCGTCAAGCCCGACCACGCGGGCGGATCGGAAGTCGCGTTTCACCTAAACGCGCAGGCATGCCTCGACTGCGGCCTGATCCAGGTGGCCGACCAGATTCCGCCCGATTTCTTCTCCGACTACCTCTACGTTCCCTCGGGGGCGGCGACCATGCACGACCATTTCGCCGGATTGGCAGAAGTCGCCGTCGACCGCGCCGCGGGCGGGTTGATCGTCGATATCGGTTGCAACGACGGGCTGATGCTGTCCCACGCCAATCGTCTGGGGGGGAACACCCTTGGGGTCGACCCGGCCGCCAATCTCGCCCCTCTGGCGGCGGACAGAGGCGTGCGGGTCCGCACGACCTATTTCAACACCAAGACCGCGCGTGACCTGCGGGCGGAAGAAGGACCCGCCAAGGTCGTCACGACCACGAACACATTCAACCACATCGACGATCTGCACGATTTCTGCGCCGGCGTGCTGAGTTTCCTCGACGAAGACGGGGTCTTCATCATCGAGGTCCCGTGGGGCCGGGAGATCCTGCTCACGAACGAGTTCGACAACGTCTATCACGAACACCTGTCCGAGCTGAGCCTCCTGTCGATCGTGCGTCTCGGTGAACAGGTCGGACTGGACGTGGTGGAGGTCACGAAGCTACCCATTCACGGCGGCTCCATGCGGGTCTTCCTGCGGCCCGCGACCGCCGGGGCGTCCAGGGAACCGGAGGTCGACGCCATGCTCGAGGAGGAGCGGGCAGCCGGCATGACCAGCCGCGAAAGCTACGAAGCCTTTGCCGATCGGGTCAAGGACGTGAAAGACGGCCTCGTATCTCTGCTTGCGGACCTGAAGGCCCAAGGCAAGAGCATTGCCGGATACGGAGCTCCGGCCAAGGGCAACACGCTTCTCAACTACTTCCGGATCGGGCCGGACACGCTCGATTTTCTCGTCGACCGCAATCCGCTGAAGCAGGGTCTCTACTCTCCGGGTATGCAGATTCCCGTCCTGGGGCCAGAGGCGGTGGCAGAACGCGAACCGGATTACCTATTGGTTCTCGCTTGGAACTTCTTCGACGAGATCCGCGAGCAGATGTCGGATTTCGAGGCCCGGGGCGGAAAGTTCATTCTGCCGCTGCCCGATCCGCGCATCGTGCCGTAGGACAGGGCGGTGGGACGTATCCTCATAACCGGCGCGGGCGGGTTCATCGGCTCGCATCTCGCCCGGGCGTGCCTTGACCGCGGCGACGATGTGACCGCGCTGGCCCGTCCGGGTTCCGACCTGGCGCGGATTGCGGATATTACCGGCAAGATCGACGTCCGGCGCGCGGAATTTGGGGAAGGGACAGGCCTACAGGCGGTCATTGCCGCAACGCGGCCGGAGGTCATCTTCCACTGCGCGATGCGAACGCGCATCCCCGAGAGGCCGGATCTGGGCGACATGATCGCGGCTATGCAGGAAAACGTCCTTCCCCTCATCAACCTCTTGTCCGCGGCGGCCGGGGCCGACCACCCGCCCGGGGTGGTGGTGCGAACCGGCACCATCGCCGAATTCGATCCGACGCAGGACGCCCCGGCCGATTCGGCGTATGGATGCTCCGCGCTCGCCGCGACCAAGGTCGCGGCCGGGCTGGTCCGTCGGTTGCCGTTTCCGGCGGTGACCGCCCGCCTCGCTTTGACCTACGGGCCGGGGCAGTCTGACAGCTTCCTCATCCCATCGACGATCCGCAAATTGCTGGCCGGGGACAGGATCGATCTGCGCCGTCCCCGGGACCGGCGGGACCTGATCCACGTCTCCGACGCGGTTGGGGGCCTTCTGGCCATCGCACGGCGGCCGGACGCGGCCGGGCCTGTGGTGGACATCGCCTCGGGCCACGCGCCCGAGATGTCCGAGGTCGTGCGAACGATCGCGGAACTGACCGGCACGGGGCCGGACCGGATCAGGCACCACACCCCGCGGGGTCGTCCGCATGTCCTGTGCGCGGAGCCCGACGGGATGCGGGATCGGCTTGGCTGGACGGCCCGCTTTCCGCTTCGCCAGGGCCTCGAGAGGACCGTAGAATGGGAACGCCGGGCTGCGAGATGCAGCCCCGGCCCGCAATCCGAAGGGATGCCCGCATGACGCTGATCTCCATCCTCGTTCCCGTCCTGAACGAGGAGGCTAACGTGCAGGCGGCCTATGACCGCATCTGCGCGGTGTTCGACAATCTGCCCGAGTACACGCCGGAGATCGTCTTTACCGACAATCATTCCGAGGATCGCACGTTCGAGATCCTTACCGCGCTGTCCACGCGCGACCCCAGGGTCCGCGTGATCCGGTTTTCGCGCAACGTCGGCTACCAGGCATCGGTCCTGACCGCATACCGTTCGGCGCGGGGTGCCTGCGCGATCCAGATCGATTGCGACATGCAGGACCCGCCGGAACTCATTCCGGGCATGATCGACACGTGGCGGAAAGGATATCACGTCGTTTACGGCATCCGCCGCACGCTTCCGGACGGGCCCGTGGTGGCCGCCCTGCGGCGCGGTTTCTATACGATCATCGATTCGATCAGCAATGACGACCTGCCGCGAAATGCCGGCGAGTTCCGCCTTACCGACCGGCGCATCCTCGACGAGCTTCGCCGCGTGGACGACCGCTCGCCCTATGTGCGCGGCCTGATATCCGGCATGGGCTTCAACCAGACCGGGTTCGAATACGACCGCGCCGCCAGGACGGCGGGAGAGTCGAAATTCCCTCTCCGCGCCATGCTTTCGATGGCCATCGACGGATTGATCAATCACTCCTTGGTCCCGTTGCGCCTCGCCTCACTCATCAGCCTCTGCGTGGGGACCGCGACTTTCCTGCTGATGATGTTCTACATCATCGGCAAGCTCTTCCTGGGCCAGGAATGGCCTGCGGGTTTCGCGACGACGACGATCCTCCTGCTGATGGCCATCACCCTCAACGCCATGTTTCTGGGGATCATCGGGGAATATATCGGCCGAATTTTTCTCCAGTCGAAGAACCTGAACCGCCCGCTCGTCGAGCATGAACTGAATACGCCCGAGGAAGGCCGGGATCCCGCCCCCAGGCGGGATCCTTCCATGCCGCCAGGCCGGGACATGGTTCGCCACGCCGCGGAATAGGGTCGAATGCTGTATCGCCTCCGCACCCGTTTTCCGGGGTGCCGCCATGGCAGTGGCGGCTGATGCGGATCCTGTTCGTCCAGGGCGGGTTCGGTGCCGGAGGGGCCGAGAAAGTGATCGCGGCCGTTGCAAATCACCGGGCTGGATTGGGGGACGATGTGCACGTGCTGGGCATGCGCTCGGTTTCGGGCGCCTCCTATTTTCCCTACGCGCCGCAAGTGTCGCTGCATGTCGGGGAGGTTGGACCGGCGGCAATCGGTCGGCCCGTTCCCTTGCGCAGATTGGCGTCAATCCGCAGGCAGATCCGGGCGTCAGAGCCCGACATCGTCATCTCGTTTCTGACCAAGATCAACGCGCTCACGCTTCTCGCGGGGATCGGCCTGTCGGTTCCCACCATCATCTCGGAGCGGAACAATCCCGGTTCGCAGAAAGCACATCCAGCCTGGCATCGTCTTCAATTTCTTCTCGCACGACGGGCGAGGGGCCTGGTCATGTTGACTGAAACTGGTCGTCAGCAATTGCCGCGCGCGCTCCGCGACCGGGCCGTGGTCATCCACAATCCCTGCGAGCCGATCGTGGGCGTCGAACCCAGGCCCATCGGGACGTGTCGCAATCTGGTCGCCGTCGGGCGGCTCGACCACCAGAAGGGGTTCGACCGATTGCTCAGGGCCTTCGCACGGATGCGGCGCATGCGGAACGACCTGACCCTGACCATATTCGGCGAGGGGCCGGAACGCGCGTCGCTCGAGGCGCAGATCGACACACTCGACCTCGGCTCCGCCGCGCGGCTCGCGGGCGTGACCGACCGGCCCGGCGCCTGGGTCGCCGCTGCGGACCTGCTTCTGGTGACCTCAAGGCACGAGGGCTTCTGCAACGTGGTGGCCGAAGCGACGGTATCGGGTGTTCCGGTGATCTCGTTCGACTGCGATTTCGGTCCCCGGGATCTTATCAGTCACGATCGCAACGGTTTCCTCGTCCCGGAGGGCGACATCGAGGGGCTCGTGGCGGCGACGATGCAACTTGTCGACGATCCGGAGCGCCGGGCGGCGTATCGCGCGGCCGCCACGATCAATCTTGAACGATTGCATCCGGACAGGATACTTTCCCAGTGGGATACGTTGATCAGAGCGGCGGTGCATCCGACTCGCGGTTCATCCCGGACCTTTCGGAATTTTTGACATGATAACGTTGTTCGTTCAGGGCGGATTCGGCGCGGGCGGCGCCGAAAAAGTCGTTTCCATGATTGCCGCCCACCGGGCCGCGAAGGGCGACGATGTCCACGTCGTCGGCATGTCGATGCCGAACGAGGGATCCTATTTCCGATATCCCGACGCGGTGACGCTCCATGCGGTGGACCGGACGAATCCCGCGACGAGGCTGCTCGCGATCCGGAGCCTCATCCGCAGGCTCCGGCCGGACATCGTCCTTTCCTTCCTGACCAAGATCAATGTGCTGACCCTCGCGGCGGCGCGGGGATTGGGCGTTCCCGTGGTGATCTCGGAAAGAAACAATCCCCATGCCCAGGCGGCGCATCCCTTCTGGCTTCGCGGACAGAACGCGCTCGGTCGCCGGGCAAGCGCGATCATCATGCAGACCGACAGAGCCCGCGGCGATCTTCCCGAGGCGCTGGAACGGCGTGCCGTCGTGATCCCCAATCCGTGCGGGGTCGCTGACCTTCCCCCGATCTCCGAGTCGCCGGGGCAGGGCGGGGATCGGTTGCTCCGCCTTGTCGCGGCCGGGCGGCTCGACCGGCAGAAGGGGTTCGACGTGCTCCTGCGGGCAATGCCGAAGATCCGCGCCGGGGTGCCGAATTGCCGATTGACGATTCACGGTGAGGGAGCGGACCGGGCGATCCTCGAGCGGTTGCGCCGCGAGCTTGGCCTCGAGGATGTCGTTTTCCTGCCAGGCGCGAGCAAGCAACCCGAAGCATGGCTGCGTGACGCGGATATTCTGGTATGCCCGTCTCGGTACGAGGGCTTTCCGAATGTCCTGGCCGAGGCAACCGTGTCTGGCTTGCCGGTCGTCGCCACGGATTGCGCCTACGGCCCGCGCGAATTGATCCGGCCGGGGGAGAACGGTCTTCTGGTACCGTCGGAGGATGTTTCCGCCCTGTCGGAGGCGGTGCTGAACCTTGCGCTGAACCCGGACCTGCGCCGCGCGATGGCTGGCGCGGCGCAACGCAACAGGGAATGGCTCGCCCCCGATCGGATCCTCCGGTTGTGGGATGGTGTGATCGACGCGGGGCGACCGGCCTAGCGGAGGAGAGCTGCGATCCCCGCATCGAGCCGATCGAAGCTGTCGATCCGGATATGGGCCGCGTGTGCTTTGGAAGGCGGCTCCCGTCCGTGGACGGCCCCCGGCCGGTCCAACTGAACGCAGAGCCATCCCCGGGCGCGCGGCGTGACGAAGTCTTTCGCGGGGTTGTCCGCGACATAGATCATCCGTTCGGACGTGGGGGCGCGGTCCTCCATCTCCTGGAACGCCCGGGGGTGGGGCTTGCCGAAATCATCGCCCCAGTCTCCGGTCGGCCGCAGATGCGTGATCCACGAGCGCAGGTCGAGGGCTTCGATCTTTGCCCTTTGCATCGCCGCCGGGCCGTCCGTGATCAGACCGAGCGGAGGCCCGCCGCAATTGGCCTTCAACCACGCCGCGGCATCGGGGCAGAGGCGTATTGAAGGGGCGTGATGGCGGTATTCGGAAACGAGCCGGCCGATCAACTCCGCTGACACCGGAATTTCCAGATCGGCAAGCGCCATGTCGAAAACGCGGCGCCGGTCGCCATTCTCGAAGTGGTCCCGTGCGGCGCGTCCGAAGCCTTCCCGGCTGAACGTCGCCTCGACCCACCGATCGAGGTGCAGGTATCCGCTGAACGCGAAATCCCGTTCGAGATAGAGCGTATCGTCGAGGTCGAAGACAAGCATCAGCCGGAAAAGACGGCGCAATCGTAGCGGAGCATCCGCACGCCATCGCGCCATTCGTCATTTGCCGTCGACGGAAGCCCCAGCGCGTCCTCTATCACCCACGCCGCGAACCGCGCGCCGGCATGATCCGCCAGGGGGTATCCGCCGCCGAAACGGGCGTTGATCTCGATCACGCGCGGGCCGCGCCGGCCATCGTCGATGACCTGGAAGCACGCCGCACCGCGAAGGCCGGGCAGGGCAGCCACGATCCCTTCCGCAATCTCGCGGAGATCGGCGCGCCGGGTCGTCACGCCCTTTTCGACTTCTCCGGCCCGCACCTGGATCCTGCGGTGCGGGATCACGCATCGCAGAACCCCGCCGCGATCGACGAAGATGTTGACGGTGAATTCCGGCCCCTCGAGACGGTCCTGAAAGATCATCGGCTCATCAAACGTGGTCGGGATATCCTCGATCCGGTCGAAGGTCATCAATCCCCGACTCGCGCTGCCGCCGCTCGGTTTCGCGAAGACCGGCCAGTCCAAACCCCCGGGGTTGGCCGCGAGGTCGGCGCGGCCGAGCGTGCGGGGGACCGGTACACCGGCACCGCCGAGCACGGCGGTTGTTCGCTGCTTGTCGCGCACGATCTCGATGACGGGAGCGGAGGAAACGTGGATCGACGCGCCGGCCGCGGCGAAAGCATCGGCGGCCCGGGCCAATGGCAGAAGTTCCGGATCGATCGTCGGAATGACGAGGGCGATGGCATGGCGCTCGACAATGTCGAGCACGGCCTGGGCATAGCTCGGGTCGTCGCATCGCGGGACCACGACTGCCTGATCCGCAACCGCGCAGGCGGCGCTGTCGGCCGGGTTCAGGTCGCAGGCCACGACATGCAGATCGAGTTCGAGGTTCGCAGCGGCTTGGCGGAAGCATTCGAGCAATCCCACGCGTCGCCCCGCCGAACAGATCAGAAGTCGCAGCGAGGATTTAGAAGGGAGATCGTTGGACATGCATGCTCCGCACTGGGCCGACTCGGTTCAAGAGGATTAGCACAGGACCGGACCGGTGGTCGTATTCGCGGGCGACATGGATGGCGAAGTCGTCGAATGACGCCGAAATACATTTGTTACATAATAAAGCTTATCCGACGATCGGAACCTCTGCGGCGGCTTAGAAAAGCCCGGTTCATGGAGCGGTCGTACGTTCACCCCAAGGAATAGCCCGCCCCGCGCACCGTACGGATGAGGTCGTCGCCCCCGTGGCGGCCGAGCGCCTTCCTGAGCCGACCGACATGCACGTCGACGGTGCGGCTGTCGACGAAGATGTCGCGCCCCCACACCCGGTCGAGCAATTGTTCCCGCGTCAGGACACGGCCGGGTTTCTCCATCAGGGTGGACAGCAGACGGAATTCCGTCGGCCCCAGCTTCACTTCCCGGTCGCCGCGATGGACGCGATAGGTTTCAGGATCGAGCGTGAGGTCCGCGTAGCTGAGCGCCTGGCCGACGACGGAGGGCCGCGTCCGACGGAGCTGTGCCCGGACGCGGGCCATCAACTCGGCCACCGAATACGGCTTGGTGACGTAATCGTCGGCCCCGGTTTCCAGCCCCCGCACGCGGTCGCCCTCTTCCGTGCGCGCCGAGAGCATGATGATCGGCACTTCGCAGGACGCGTCCCGGCGCTTCAATTGCCGGCAGATCTCGATCCCCGAAACGCCCGGCAGCATCCAGTCGAGCACGACGATGTCCGGCGGCGTCTCGGAGAAGAGCGTGAGCGCCTCGTCCCCGGTTTCGGCCCGGGTCACGGCGAAACCCTCCGCCTCGAGGTTGTAGGCCAGGATCTCCCGCTGGGAGGCTTCGTCCTCGACGATCAGCACATGGGGGCGGTTCACCATCGGATCACGGCTCGATCTGTTCGACCGATGTGCGGTCGGCCTTGCGGCGTTCGGAATTCGGGTGCGACCCCTCGATCGTGTAGATCACGTGATCGGCGATGGAGGTGACGTGGTCCCCCATCCGCTCGATGTTCTTGGCGATGAAATGAAGGTGCATGCAGGCCGTGATGTTGCGCGGATCCTCCATCATGAAGGTCAGGAACTCGCGGAAGATGGCCGTGTACATCTGGTCCACGTCCGCGTCGCGCTCGCGCACGTCCCGGGCCAGTTCGGCGTCGCGCTGGATATAGGCGTCGAGCACGTCGTGAAGCATCCTCTCCACCTCGCGCGCCATCCGGCGGACCGATTGCGGCGCGCCCTCGATCGCGGGCAGGTGCAGGAGCAGACCCGTGCGCTTGGCGAGATTCTTGGCGTAATCGCCGATCCGTTCGAGGTTGGTGGAGATCTTGATGACCGCCAGGACGAGCCGCATGTCCGAGGCGATCGGCGCGCGCAGGGCCACGACGCGCGCCGCCTCGTCGTTCAACTGCTCCTCGAGCGCGTCGATGCGCTTGTCGCCGTCGCGGACCTTCTGCGCCAGTTCCTCGTCGCGGGATTCCAGCGAGGTCGCGCTGTCGTGGATCGCCGCCTCGACCAGCCCGCCCATCTTCAGCACCATGGCCTGGAGCGCCTCGAGATCGCGATCGAACGCGCTGACGATGTGTTTGCCTTCGCTCATGCCCGTCTCCCTCAACCGATCCGCCCGGTGATGTAGCTTTCGGTCCGCTTGTCCTGCGGGTTGGTGAAAATCTCGTCGGTGTCGCCGTACTCGACGAGGTTTCCGAGATGGAAGAAGGCCGTCTTCTGACTGACGCGCGCGGCCTGCTGCATCGAGTGGGTGACGATCACCACCGAATAGTTCTCCTTCAATTCGTCGATCAGCTCCTCGACCTGGCTCGACGCGATGGGGTCGAGGGCCGAACAGGGCTCGTCCATCAGCAGGATCTCGGGCTCGGTCGCGACCGCGCGGGCAATGCAGATCCGCTGCTGCTGGCCGCCCGAAAGACCGGTTCCGGGCGCATTGAGCCGGTCCTTGACCTCGTCCCAGATGGCGCCCCGGCGCAGCGCCTTCTCGACGATCTCGTCGAGCTCGGACTTGTTGCGCGCCATGCCGTGAATCTTCGGGCCGTAGGCCACGTTGTCGTAGATGGATTTCGGAAACGGGTTCGGCTTCTGGAACACCATGCCCACCTTGCGGCGCAGCTGAACCGGGTCGATGCGCTTGTCGTAGATATCCTCGCCGTCGATCTCGATCGTGCCCTTCACCCGGCAGATATCGATCGTGTCGTTCATCCGGTTCAGACAGCGCAGGAAGGTCGTCTTGCCACAGCCGGACGGTCCGATGAAGGCGGTCACCGTCTTGTCCTGGATCTCCACGTCCACGTCCTTGATGGCGTGGTTGTCGGCGTAATAGACCTGCACGCCCCGCGCCGAGATCTTGGTGTCGTTCATCGTGGTGTCTCGCTCTTCGATGCGGGAGTCTTTCATGGGCGGTACTCCTTACCAGCGGCGCTCGAACCGGCGGCGCAGCAGCACCGCGGTGACGTTCATGATCGCGAGGAAGACCAGAAGCACGATGATCGCGCCCGAGGCCCTTTCGAAGAAGGCCGGATCGGCCCGTTGCGTCCAGTTGTAGACCTGGACCGGCAGCGCCGAGGCGGGGTCGAACAGGCCCTCGGGCGGAGCCGCGGGATATTCCTGCACGAAGGCGACCATCCCGATCAGGAGCAGCGGGGCCGTCTCGCCCAGGGCCTGCGCGAGGCCGATGATCGTGCCGGTCAGGATCCCCGGCGCGGCCAGCGGCAGGACGTGGTGGAACACCGTCTGCATTTGCGAGGCCCCTACCCCCAGCGCGGCCGAGCGGATCGACGGCGGCACCGATTTCAGCGCCGCGCGGGTCGAGATGATGATCGTCGGCAGCGTCATCAGGGTCAGCACGAGCCCGCCCACGATCGGCGCGGACAGCGGCAGGCCCATGAAGTTGATGAAGATCGCCAGGCCGAGGATGCCAAACACGATGGACGGGACCGCCGCCAGGTTCGAGATGTTCACCTCGATCAGGTCGGTCAGCTTGTTCTTGGGCGCGAATTCCTCGAGGTAGATGGAGGCACAGACGCCGATCGGCAGCGCCAGGCACAGAACGATCAGCATCATGTAGAGGGAACCCACGATCGCCACGCCGAGGCCCGCGGCTTCGGGCTGGTTCTCGGACGCGTCTGACATCGTCAGGAAGCCGGGGTTGAACTCGACCCGAAGGACGCCCGCTTCTCGCAGGTCGTCGGCCAGCGCGAGCTCTTCGGGCGTGACGCGGCTGTCGCGCTCGGCCGATTCCATGGTCACGCGGCCCTTGAAATAGCCGTCGATGCGTCCGTCCGCGAGGAAATTGAAAGTGCGCGTCACGCCCTCGTCGGGTTCGGGCACCGGGGTGACGCGCTGACCGACGGCCCAGTTTCGCAACGTCGACCCGGCATCCCCGCCCAGAAGCTCCATCGCCTGGCTCGTTTCGACCTCGTCCGCGATACCGGCCTCGGTCAGGGCGGCGCGCATGTTCTCCTCGATGAAGCCGCGATAGACGGAGGTCTTCAGCAGCGACTCCTCCGCCTCGGTGATCTGCGCCTGGGTCAGCGTGATCTCCAGCTCGAACATCGTCTGGCGGAACGCACCAAGGCCGTTCGAGAGGATCGAGACGAGGAGGATCACGAGGAGCAGGACGCCCACCCCCACCGCGCCCATGCCGTAATAGCGGAACCGCTTTTCGGCCGCGTAGCGCTTGCGGGTACGTTCGTCGAGGACCTTCAGGGAGCGCGACCGCCCCTGCGCGTTCCCGGATGCCGTGGCGTCGGTCATTCGTACTGCTCCCGGTATCTGCGGACGATGTAGAGCGCCAGCACGTTGAGCGCGAGCGTCATGACGAAGAGGGTGAGCCCGAGCGCGAAGGCGACGAGCGTCTCGGGGGAATTGAAGTCCGTGTCCCCGGTCAGCTGGCTGACGATCTTGACCGTCACGGTCGTCATCGCCTCGAACGGGTTGAGGGACATCCGGGCCGCGGCCCCTGCGCCCAGCACGACGATCATCGTCTCGCCGATGGCGCGCGAGGCCGCGAGGAGGATCGCTCCGACGATGCCCGGCAGGGCCGCCGGCAGGACGACCTGGCGCACCGTTTCCGATTGCGTGGAGCCGAGGCCGTAGGAGCCGTCCCGCAGCGATTGCGGGACCGCGTTGATGATGTCGTCCGACAGGGAGGACACGAACGGGATCAGCATGATCCCCATGACAAGACCGGCTGTCATCACCGACGAGGACGAGTTGCCGAACCCCATCGGCTGGGCGAAGTAATCCCTCAGGAACGGTCCCACGGTGATCAGCGCGAAAAGGCCGTAAACGATCGTGGGGATACCCGCCAGGACCTCGATCAGCGGCTTGGCCACCGCGCGTACCCTGGGCCCGGCATATTCCGAGAGGTAGATCGCGGCAAAGAGTCCGATCGGAACCGCCACAAGGAGCGCGATGAAGGAGATGTAGAGCGTGCCCCAAAGGAGCGGCAGCATGCCCAGGCTCGATCCGCCCTGGAAACGCGGGTCCCAGTCGGTCGAGAAGAAGAACTCGGTCCACGAATAGCGGGAGAAGAAGTCCGCCGTCTCAAAGACCATCGACATGACGATGCCCACGGTAGTCAGGATCGCGATGAGCGCGGCGCCTATGAGAAGGCCCAGGATTGCCCTCTCGACGCTCGCGCGGGCATTCACGTCCCGGCGGGCCCGCAGGAGCGCAAGCGCGAAGCCCGTGGCCGCGGCGCCCAACACGATGACGGTCATCGCGATACGTCCGACACGCTCGATCCGGAACCATTTCTGCGCCGCGTCGAGCGACACCTGGGTCGGTTCGGTTCCGATTGCGATGCCCAGATCTGCCATCCGCTCGCGGATGCTGACGGCGTCGGCCTGCATCGACAAGGCCTCTTCGGCCGAAAGGCCGCCGCCAGCGACGGCAAGGTTCAGCCCGGCGGCGATCCGGCGGACATCGGCCATCACCAGGCTGCGATCGCCCGCGTCGGTGACCGCGCTGTCGGGAATGGAGCCCGATACCCAGTGATCGAGGACCACGGGCTGGATCACGATCCAGGCGCCGAGGATGAGCAGCGCCGGGACGATCGTCCATATCGCGGCATTGGTCCCGTATGTGTTCGGCAGGGAATGCAGCGCGCGCATGCTGCCGCCCGCCGAAGCCAGGGCCTTTTGCCGGGCGGCGAACCAGCCCGCGATGCCGAGGGCGAGGACGATGAGGAAGAGCCAGTGGGTGGGCATGGCGCGCTCCGGTGGTGTCAACGGCGACCCGGCCCCGCATGGGGGCCGGATCCGGAGGTGGGGCGGGGCCGCAAACTTGCAGCCCCGCGGGGATGTCACTCGTCCGACATCGTGGTCTCGTTCTCGACCTTCTCGCGCGTCTGGGCGAGTTCCGGGTCGGGGACGAGGCCGTACTGCGCCAGCGGCCCGCCGGGGCCCGCGACCTCGTCGGAGACGAAGAACATCGCGTATTCCTTCAGCCCCGGGATCACGCCGATATGCGGCTTCTTGACGTAGAAGAACAGCGGACGCGACACGGGATACTCGCCCGAGGCGATGGTCTCGGTGTTGGGCTCGACGCCGCCCATCGTGGCGACCTTCAACGAGCCGGTATTGTTCTCGTAGAAGGCCAGTCCGAAGACGCCGACCGAGTCCGGGTTCTGGTTCATGCGGTTCAGGGTCTCGGTGTAGTCGCCCTGAATCTCCACCGCGGACCCGTCGGACCGGATGTCCATGCAGGTGACCTCGGCCGCCTCCTCGTCGCCGCCGTTGATCTCGAGGATCTGCTCCATCGCGCCCGAAGCCTCGCATCCAGCGAGGATCACGTTCTCGTTGAACACCTCGCGCGTGCCGTGGTTGGTGCCCGGGATGAAGGTCAGGATCTCGGCATCGGGGAGAGTGTCGTCGACGTCGGTCCAGTTGGCGTTCGGGTTGTCGACCATCTCGCCGTCCTGGGGCAGCTGGGCGGCAAGGGCGTGGTACCATTGCTCGGGCTCGAAGGCCGTGAACTCGGGCCCGTCGATCTGGCTGGCGAAGACGATGCCGTCATAGCCGATGCGGACCTCGATGATGCCGTCGACGCCGTTTGCGCGGCACGTCTCGATCTCGCTCTCGCTGATCGGCCGAGAGGCGTTGGCGATGTCGATCGTGTTCTCGCCGGCACCCTCGCAGAACTGGCGCAGACCCGCCGAGGAGCCACCGGACTGGACGACCGGAGCCGCGAAGTCGGTGTTCTCGGCAAACGCCTCGGCGACGATGGAGGCATAGGGCAGCACGGTCGAGGACCCGGCGACCTGCACCTGCTCGCGGCTCTGCGCGGCAGCGACGGCGGTCGTGGCGGCCAGGGCGGCCAGCGTCGTCGCGGTGGTCTTGAAGACGGACATGTGAACTCCTGTGACGTTCGGTTCGCGGGCCGCGTCCGACGGCGGCCTTGAGCGTGCTCTAAGCGTCCTGGGATTCACGAATGTAACGTCCGTGTAACGGTTCGATGACAACGCGCCCGCTGCCGTCGCGTCATGGCTCGCGCGGCAGAACGACGCCGAACGTGCTGCCCTGCCCCGGCACGGAGGTGATGCGCAGCCGGCCGCGATGACGCGAGACGATGTGCTTGACGATCGCCAGGCCCAGTCCGGTTCCGCCGACCTCGCGCGAGCGGTGGGTATCGACCCGGTAGAACCGCTCGGCCAGGCGCGGCAGGTGGATATCGGCGATCCCCGGCCCGTCGTCGCGGACTTCGATCGTGACGCCGGGACGGCGCAGTTCGCGCGCATGGTCCGAGACGGCGAGGCTCAGGACCACCTCGGTTCCGCCGTACTTGATCGCGTTCTCGACAAGATTGGTGACCACCTGCCGCAACTGGTCCGGGTCGCCCGGGATCTCGACCGGGCTTTCGGCATTCTCCACGCGCACCGCGATCCCGCGATCCTGGGCGCTGGGGCGGAGCACGTTCGCGACCGAGCGCAGGATCATCGCGACATCCACGCTTTCGCGGGGGCGCAATCGTTCGTTGGCCTCGACCCGGCTCAGCGAAAGCAGGTCCTGGACCAGCCGGTTCATGCGCTGCGCCTCGCGTTCCATCGTGGCGAGGAACCTGTCGCGAGCCGCCTCGTCGTTCCGGGCGGGTCCGCGCAGCGTTTCGATGAAGCCGATCATGGCGGTCAGCGGCGTCTTCAGCTCGTGGCTCACATTGGCGACGAAATCCCGCCGGATCTGTCCCGCTTCCTCGGCATCGCTGCGATCCTCGAAGGTGACGAGCGCGGCGCGGCCCGCGCGGCGCGTATGGGCGGTCCAGGTGGTGTGGTGGCCGCCGTTGCGCCCCATGAAGCGGGCGGCGCGCGAGCGCCCATCGGCAAGCGTGCCCTCCACCGCCTCGGCGAGGTCGGGCTGACGCAACCCGATAACGAAGTTCCGCCCCTCCAGCCCGGTGCCGAGCAGCGCGATCGCCGCCGCGTTGACCACCTCGATGCGCTGACCCGGCCCGATCAGTACCGCCGGGAGCGGCAGGGCCTCGAGCAGCTCGGCGGTGCCGGGGTCGGTCACCGTCCTACCCCGACGCCGCCCGCACAGCCGCCTCGATCTCAGCCAGAAGGAGGTCCTCGGGCTCGATCCCCACCGAGACGCGGAAGGTTCCCTCCTCGATGCCCAGGGCCGCACGGGCCTCGGGGCTCATGGCCCGATGGGAGGATGTCGCGGGGTGGCTGATCGTGGTCGAGACATCGCCCAGGGTGGGTGCGAAGGCGATGTGCTCGGCCGCGGCGACGAGGCGGTTGGCGGCCTCGCGCCCCCCCTCCAGCGTGAACGTGACCATGTTGCCGAACCGCCCCCCGAGGAGGGCATGCGCGCGGGCGTGATCGGGATGGTCGCGACGGCCGGGATACGTGACGGAGCGGATGCCCGGAAGGCCCGGCAGGCGCTCGGCGAGGCGGGCTGCATTCGCCTCCGCCCGGTCATAGCGCAGCTCGAAGGAATAGAGTCCCCGTTCCGCCAGCCAGCAATCGAACGGGCTGGGCGTCAATCCCAGCGTCACCGCGAAGGTCCGCATCCGCGTTCGGATATCGGCATCCCTGGCCGCGACGTAGCCGAGCGTCGCGTCGGAATGACCGGCAAGGAGCTTGGTGATCGAGTGGATCACGATGTCGGCGCCGTGCTCGAAGGGCCGGATGCCGCGCGGCGTGGTGAAAGTGTTGTCGACGGCGAGCAGCAGCCCGCGCGCCTTGGCGATGCGCGCGGCCGCCGTCAGGTCAGCCACGCGCAGCATCGGGTTGGAGACGACCTCGATCAGGATCATCCGGGTTTCCGGCCGGATCGCGCCCTCGATCGCGGCGGCGTCGCCCGCATCGACCTGGGTGGTCTCGATCCCCAGCCGCGGCAGATCCTCGGCCATCATCCGCTGCGAGCGGCCATAGAGACGGTCGGCGCCGATCACGTGGTCGCCCGCTTTCAGCACCCCGAGGACGGCCGCCGTGACCGCCGACATCCCCGAACCGGTCACCAGCCCGCCCTCGGCCCCCTCGAGCGCGTCGATCTTGCGCGCCAGCACGTCGGCGTTCGGGTGCCCCTCGCGCGCATAGGTGAAGCCGGCCTCCCGTCCCTCGTAGATCGCGTCGAGTGAGTCGGGGCCGGCGGATCCGTAGACCACCGAAGGCTGGATCGGCGTGGCCAGCGCGCGCGCGGTGCCGTCGGGCCAGGCGGTGCGGCGCACGCTCGTCGTCTCGGGGCGCGGATCTGGGGCGGGCAATGCCCGGGGCGTCTCGGGGCGGCCGAGAAGGCGGGACCAGAGCGTCATGATACCTCCGTCAGGGTCTGTGCGAAACGGGCCGCGTTCTCCTGGTAATGAAGGGCCGAGGCGCGCAGCGCCTGGATCGCCTCGGCGTCGAGAGCCCGCACCACCTTCCCCGGCGCCCCCAGAACGAGCGACCCGTCCGGGATCTCCTTGCCCTCGGTCACCAGCGCCCCCGCGCCGACGAGGCAGTTCCGGCCGATCCGCGCGCCGTTCAGGATCGTCGCGCCCATGCCTATGAGCGTTTCGTCTCCGATGACGCAGCCATGCAGCATCGCCTTGTGTCCGATGGTGCAATCGCGCCCGATCCGCAGCGGATAGCCCATATCGGTGTGCAGGACGCAATTCTCCTGGATATTCGTGCCCGCGCCGATCTCCACCGGCTCGTTGTCGCCGCGGATCGTGGCCGAGAACCAGACCGAGGACCTCGCACGCAGGATCACCTTCCCGATGACATGCGCGCCCGGCGCGACCCAGACCCCCTCTTCCAGCATCGGCGTGTCGCCACCCAGATCGTAGATCATGTTCGCTCCTCGAATTCGGCGTTGAGGTGTCTGACGGTCTCCACCAGACCCGGCTGCTGGCTGATCCGAAGTCGCTCGGCCTCGATGATTGTCTGCAGGCGCCGCTCGGTGACCGCCAGGTCGTCGTTGACCAGGACGTAATCGTATTCCGGCCAATGGCTGATTTCGTCCCGGCTCTTGCGCATGCGCGCGGCGATGACCTCGGCGGTGTCCTGTCCGCGCTCGAAGAGGCGCCGCTCCAGTTCCCGGATCGAGGGCGGCAGGATGAAGAGCGACAGAGTATGCTTGCCCAGCACCGAGTTGCGGATCTGCTGGCCGCCCTGCCAGTCGACGTCGAAGAGGACGTCACGCCCGGCTCGGATCGCCGCCTCCACCGGGGCGGAGGGCGAGCCGTAGAGATTGCCGAACACCTCGGCATGTTCGAGCATCTGGCCGTTCGCGACCATCGCCTCGAAGGCCGGCCGGTCGCGGAAATAGTATTCGCGCCCTTCGACCTCGCCCGCGCGCGGCGGTCGCGTCGTGGCCGAGACCGAGAAACTGAGCGCGGCGTCCCACACCATCAGCCGTCGCGCCAATGTCGATTTTCCCGCGCCCGACGGCGAGGACAGGATGATTAGCAGCCCGCGTCGGCCGGTGCCGTCGGTCACGCCCTACTCCACGTTCTGAACCTGCTCGCGCAATTGATCGATCACGGATTTCAGGTCAAGGCCGCGCGCCGTCAGCTCCGGGTCCTGCGACTTGGCGCACAGCGTGTTGGCCTCGCGGTTGAACTCCTGCATGAGGAAATCGAGCTTGCGCCCCTTCGGCCCCGGGCCGGCGAGGATGTCGCGCGCGGCGCCCAGATGGGCGGCGAGGCGGTCGATCTCCTCCGTCACGTCCTGCTTGACCCACAGGAGGGCGAGTTCCTGCGCCAAGCGGTCGGGATCGACATGCACCTCCGCCCCCAGGCGGTCGATCGCGGCGCGCAGCATGTCGCCCTGCCCGGCCCGGCGCGCCTCGGCGGCTGCGGCGGCGCGCGACAGCAGGTCGCCGATCTCGTCCAGCCGCGCGATCAGGATCGCATCGAGCGCGCGCCCTTCGGCCGCGCGGTTGCGCTCGAAGGCGGGCATCAGGCGGGCCTCCGCGTCGGCGACGAGCATCTGCCGCAACGCGTCCACGGCGGCGGCGTCGGGCCCGCCCGCGGCAGGGCGCATCGCCAGGATGTCCGTGGCGCGCACCGCCAGCAGATCCCGCCCCGAGGCGGCGGCAATGCGCTCCACGGCGGCGATCTGTTCCAGCGCCGTCTCGACCGCGCGGGGATCGATGCCGCCCGCTTCCGGTGCGTCGTGCACGAGGCGGAGTGACAGGGTGATCGAGCCGCGCTGCGCTGCGGCCCGCACCCGGCCGCGCAGTGCCTGTTCCAGCC
Source organism: uncultured Paracoccaceae bacterium (assembly GCA_947487205.1). Classification (GTDB taxonomy): domain Bacteria; phylum Pseudomonadota; class Alphaproteobacteria; order Rhodobacterales; family Rhodobacteraceae; genus Palleronia. The sequence continues at coordinate 59,326 of CANKVU010000012.1, forward strand.
CGGAAATCCAGTCGGGAACGCGCAGGCGCAGATCGAGCCCCTTGCCGTTCACCGACCGGATCTCCCATTCCCAGCGCCAGCCGAGGCCGGTGCCCGTCGCGGTCGCGAATCCGGTCATGGATGCCGTCATGTCCCGTTAACCTCTCGGCAAAATTGATGAAGATTTTCCGAAACGTTCATGCTAATCGATGTCTTGGGGGCGAACAGGGTGGTTCCTTGGCGGATCGGCGCATTAGGTGCTCCGCCGGGACGACCCCACGTTCGGAGATCTTGATGAGTATGGTTGGCAACATCGTGAACCTGACCGGCCGGCGCAAGGCGCGTTCCGATCCGGCGCGCGAGGCCGTGGATCGGCACTGGAACGCGATCCGCCGGGATGACGGGGTGCCGCTCCGCGACGACATCGATCCTGCCCGGATGCTCGACGCGCTCGACCGGCTGATCCTGATCGAACGTATCGCGCCGCGTCAGGCCCGGATCCGGATCGCGGGGCAGCGGGTGAACGACCTCCTGGGCATGGATCTGCGCGGCATGCCGCTTTCCTGCCTGATCGTGCCGCCGGCCCGGTCTTGGCTCGGCGACTGCGTCGAGACGGTGTTCGACATGCCCGCCCAGGTGGATCTGGGCCTTGCGGCGCCCCGCGGCGTCTTGAGGGAGCGGGTGTCGGCGGAACTCGTCATGCTGCCCCTGCGCGACCGGTCGGGTCTCGTATCCCGTGCGTTGTGCTACCTCGACCTGCCCTACCGGACGCCAGGCGCGCCCTTGCGCATGGAGATCAGCGGCGAGCGGCGCACCCCGGTCGGGACCATCGCCCGAACGGGCAGCGACCGCGAGGGTACGCCCGACCGCGACCCCGGATACGTCCGGGCGGACCGGGCGCGGGAGGCGGCCCACCGCCGCCAATCCCTCCGCGTGGTGGAGTGATCGGCCGGCGGGCCCCTCGATCAGGCCGATGCGACGCTGCGGCCCACGGTCTCGGTGTCGCGCATCAGCTTGTTGACGAGGAACGCGAGTTCCAGCGATTGTGAGGCGTTGAGCCGCGGATCGCAGGCCGTGTGATAGCGGTCCGACAGGTCCTCGTCGGTCAGCGCGCGCAGGCCGCCCGTGCATTCGGTCACATCCTGCCCCGTCATCTCGAAATGAACCCCGCCCGGGATGGTGCCGTGGTCGCGGTGGATGCGGAAGAAGTCGCGGACTTCGGCGAGCACGTCGTCGAAGGGGCGTGTCTTGTAGCCGGTCACCGACTTGATCGTGTTGCCGTGCATCGGGTCGCAGGACCACACCACCTTGGCGCCCATCCCCTCCACCGTGTCGATCAGGCGCGGCAGGTGCTCGCTCGCCTTGCCCGCCCCGAAACGCGCAATGAGGGTCAGGCGCCCGGCCTCGTTCTCGGGGTTCAGGGTCTCGATCAGGACCTTCAGATCCTCGGGGGTGATCGAGGGGCCGCATTTCAGCCCGATCGGGTTGATCACCTGGCGGCAGAACTCGACATGCGCGCCGTCGGGCTGACGAGTGCGGTCGCCGATCCAGATCAGGTGGCCGGAGCCCGCGACCAATCCGCCGCTGACGGGATCGCGCCGGGTCAGCGCCTCCTCGTATTCCAGCAGGAGCGCCTCGTGGCTGGTATAGAAATCCACCGTCGCCAGCTCTTCCGACTTGCGCGGCGACAGCCCCGCGGCCCGGATGAAGTCGAGCGTGTCCTGCAGGGCGTCCGCGATGTCGCGGTAGGCCGCGGCCTTGTCCTCGGCGGTGAAGTCGAGCGTCCAGGCATGGACGCGGTTGATATCCGCGAACCCGCCCTTCGACAGGCCCCGCAGCATGTTCAGCGTCGCCGCCGCCTGATTGTAGGCCGCGATCATGCGATCGGGATCGGGCATCCGGCTTTCCGCGTCGAAGGGGAATCCGTTGATGATGTCGCCGCGGTAGGACGGAAGCTCCACCCCATCCACGATCTCGGTCGGCGCCGAACGGGGCTTGGCGAACTGCCCCGCCATCCGGCCCACCTTCACCACCGGAACCTTGGCCCCGTAGGTCAGGACCATGGCCATCTGCAGCAGCACCTTGAAGGTGTCGCGGACGGTCGCGGCCCCGAACTGATCGAAGCTCTCGGCGCAATCACCGCCCTGAAGCAGGAATGCCTCGCCGCGCGAAACGGCCGCAAGCTCGCTTCGAAGGCGCCGCGCCTCGTCGGCAAAGATCAGGGAAGGGCTCGCACGCAGGCGGTCCTCGGCGGCGCGGAGCGCGACGGGATCGGTATAGACCGGCATCTGGATCCGTTCGCGGCTGCGCCAGCTCGAAATGTCGGACATGTTCATCGTCCTGCTCCCTGATAACGGATCGGGGCGCGATTGTACGCGCGGCCGGGTCGCGTTGCAAACCGCATTCGCCCCCCTTGCGGCGGACGAGAATTTGATGCTTCGGTCGCTCCGAGAAAACGACACGGTTCGCGCCATGACCGGGACCGCAGACATCAAGACCGGCACGGCCGGACCTCGCCGCCCCGCGCCAGCGGGCGGCTCGGCGCGGCATTTCACGTTTCTCCTTTTGGAGCGATTCAGCCTGCTGAGCTTTGCCGGCGCCGTCGAGACCTTGCGCCTCGCCAACCGGATCGCCGGGCGCCGGATCTACCACTGGACCCTGACGGCGGATGGCGGCGGCACGGTCGCGTCGTCCGCCGGGGTGTCCTTCCCCGTCGATGACGATCTTGGCGATCCCCCGCGCGAGGCCACGATCCTGGTCTGCGGCGGCGTCGAGGTCTCGGAGGCGACGACGAAGCGCGTGGTCGCCTGGCTGCGCCGCATGGCGCGGCGCGGCGATCCGATCGGGGGCTTCTGCACCGCGGCCTACACCATGGCCAAGGCGGGATTGCTGGACCAGAAGCGGGCGACGATCCACTGGGAGAATCAGGAGGGTTTCGCCGAGGCCTTCGACGGGGTGGAACTCACCCGCGGGGTCTTCACCGTCGACGGCAACCGGATGACCACGGCCGGCGGAACCGCGTCCATCGACCTGATGCTGCGGCTGATCGCCCGCGACGAGGGCGAGGATCTGGCCAACGCGGTGGCCGACCAGATGATCTATTCCTCGATCCGCACCGATCAGGACCAGCAGCGCCTGTCGACGCCCACCCGGATCGGCGTCCGGCATCCCAAGCTGTCCACCGTGATCCAGAAGATGGAGGCGCACATCGAGGAGCCGATCAGCCCCGCGACCCTTGCGCGGGAGGTGGGCCTCTCCACCCGGCAGCTCGAGCGCCTGTTCCGGCGCTATCTCAACCGCTCGCCCAAGCGCTACTACATGGAGCTCCGCCTGGAACGGGCGCGCAAGCTTCTGATGCAGACGGACATGAGCGTGATCAATGTCGGTCTGGCCTGCGGCTTCACCTCGCCGTCGCATTTCTCCAAGTGCTACCGCTCCCACTACAGCACCACGCCGTACCGGGAACGGGGCAGCAACGGAACCGAGTGAGCCGCCCACGGCGCGCTTTCCATTCGGCGCCGCCGCCTCTAGGCTCCGGGAATCAAAAAACGAAACGAACAGGGAGACATCCATGCAGAGATTGCTTCTCGCCACCGCGCTGACCGCGGCCGCAGGCGTCGCCGGGGCCCAGGATGCGGGGTCGGGCGATCCGGTCAAGGTCGGCGTGATCCTCGGCTTCACCGGTCCCATCGAATCGATCACGCCCAACATGGGCGCCGCCGCGGATCTGGCCGTGTCGGAGATCAACGAGGCCGGCGGGATACTCGACGGCCGGATGCTCGAAGTCGTGCGCGCCGATTCCACCTGCATCGACGCGGCCGCGGCGACGGCGGCCGCCGAGCGGCTGGTGACCTCGGACGGGATCTCGGCGATCATGGGGGCGGATTGCTCGGGCGTGACCGGCGCGATCCTGGCCAACGTGGCGGTGCCGAACGGCGTGGCGATGGTGTCGCCCTCGGCCACCTCGCCTGCTCTCTCCAACGCCGAGGATGACGACCTGTTCTTCCGCACCTCGCCCTCGGATGCACGGCAGGGTCAGGTCCTGTCCGATATCCTGCAATCGCGCGACATCTCCGAGGTCGCGGTGACCTATACGAACAACGATTACGGCAAGGGCTTCGCCGACAGCTTCGCCGCCGCCTTCGAGGAAGCGGGCGGCACGGTCACGCTCTCGGCCCCGCACGAGGACGGCAAGGCAGATTACTCCGCCGAGATCGGCGCCCTGTCCTCGGCCGGCGGCGAAGCGCTGGTGGTGCTGGGCTATGCCGATACGGGCGGCCGCGGCATGATCCAGGCGGCCTACGATACCGGCGCCTTCGACACCTTCGTGCTGGGCGACGGGATGTTTTCCAACGACCTGATCACCGAGCTGTCCGACGCCCTGGACGGTTCGTTCGGCACCGTCCCCTGGTCCGAGGGTGAGGGGACCGAGGCATTCGCGACCCAGGCCGAAGAGGCCGGCTTCGACCCCGCAACCTCCTACACGCGGGAAAGCTACGACGCCATGGCGCTCCTCGCGCTCGCGATGCAGGCGGCCGGTTCGACCGACTCGAACGAATACAAGGCCAGCATCATGGAGGTGGCCAACGCGCCCGGCGAACAGATCCTGCCCGGCCAGCTTGGCCGCGCCATCGAGATCCTGTCCGAGGGCGGCGACGTCGATTACGTCGGTGGCACGAATGTCGAACTTGTCGGCCCGGGCGAAGCGGCAGGCACCTACCGCGAATACGACATCGAGGACGGCGAGTTCGTAACGGTCGAAATCCGCTGATCCGAAGGTTGGTCATGCACAGCCCGGGCGCTTGACGTCGCCCGGGCTGCTTTTATGACGGCGCGGAGTGAAATGCCGACCGATCGGGACAGTGTCGGACACCCACGGGGAGCAGGGACATGATCGTCGTAGACGACGTTCACAAGCATTTCGGAGGGTTCCATGCCGTCGATGGGGCAACCCTGTCGATCGAAAAAGGTTCCATCACCGGCCTGATCGGACCGAACGGCGCGGGGAAATCGACCCTCTTCAACGTGATCGCCGGCGTTCTGCCCCCCACGAGCGGCCGCGTGATCATGGACGGAGAGGATATCACCGGCCTGCCGCCGCATACGCTCTTCGCCAAGGGACTTCTTCGCACCTTCCAGATCGCGCACGAATTCTCCTCCATGACGGTCCGGGAGAACCTGATGATGGTGCCGCCCGGCCAGCGGGGCGAGACCCTCTGGAATACCTGGTTCCAAAGGTCGCGCATCCGAGAGGACGAGGCCCGGCTCGCCGCGGTCGCGGACGAGGTCCTGGAATTCCTCACCATCGACCATCTGGCAGACGAACGCGCGGGAAACCTGTCCGGCGGTCAGAAGAAGCTGCTGGAACTGGGCCGAACGATGATGGTCGATGCCAAGATCGTGTTCCTCGACGAGGTCGGCGCGGGAGTGAACCGGACCCTTCTCAACACGATCGGCGATGCGATCGTCCGCCTGAACCGGGAACGCGGATACACTTTCGTCGTGATCGAGCACGACATGGACTTCATCGGGCGGCTCTGCGACCCGGTGATCTGCATGGCGGAGGGAAAGGTACTGGCCGAGGGCACGCTCGACGCGATCAAGGCGAACGAAGAGGTGATCGAGGCCTATCTTGGCACCGGCCTCAAGAACAAGGAATCGGCATGAGCGAGCCCCATCGCGGCCGCCCCGACGGCGGCCGTGCGATCACCGGGTCCGGTCGGAGCGCCGCCGAATCCCGGCCGCCGACCCCTTCCCGCGGCGCTTCTGCCGACGCGGTGCTCATCGGCGACGCGATGACGGGCGGCTATGGCCGCGGTGCCGACATCCTCCATGAGTGCACGATATCCGTCGATGCTGGCGAGATCGCCGTGATCGTCGGTCCGAACGGCGCGGGAAAGTCGACGGCGATGAAGGCCGTCTTCGGCATGCTCGACCTCCGCCAGGGCGCCGTACGCCTGAAGGGTGAGGACATCACCGCGCTGAAGCCGCAGGAGCGCGTGGCCAAGGGCATGGCTTTCGTTCCCCAGACGGCGAACGTCTTCACCTCCCTGACGGTGGAGGAAAACCTCGAGATGGGCGCGTTCCTGCGCCGCGACGACATCCGCCGCACCATGGAGCAGGTCTATGACCTGTTTCCGATCCTGCGCGACAAGCGTCGCCAGCCGGCGGGCGAATTGTCGGGCGGCCAGCGCCAGCAGGTCGCCGTCGGGCGCGCGCTGATGACGGAACCCGAGGTCCTGATGCTCGACGAGCCGACGGCGGGGGTGTCCCCCATCGTCATGGACGAACTTTTCGACCGGATAATCGAGGTGGCACGGACCGGAATCTCGATCCTGATGGTCGAGCAGAATGCCCGCCAGGCGCTGTCGATCGCCGATACCGGGTTCGTTCTGGTCCAGGGGGCCAATGCGTTCACCGGGACGGGCAAGGAGCTCCTCGCCGACCCGGACGTCCGCAAATCGTTCCTAGGAGGCTGATGAAGATGTCGCGGGCGACAAAGGAGATCACGGCCTGATGGATTTCATCAACGGTCTCATCACCTTCCTGAATTTCGTCGCGGTTCCGGCGACGGCCTACGGGGCGCAGCTCGCGCTCGGGGCGCTGGGCGTGACCATGGTATACGGGATCCTGAGGTTCTCGAATTTCGCCCATGGCGATACCATGGCCTTCGGCACGATGGCGACCATCCTGACGACTTGGGGCCTGCAATCGTTGGGCGTCTCGCTTGGGCCGCTGCCCACGGCACTACTGGCGCTGCCGGTCGGGATCGTGGCGGCGATCGCGCTTGTGCTGGCGACCGACCGGGTGGTGTATCGCTTCTATCGCCGGCAACGGGTCGTTCCGGTGATGCTCGTCATCGTCTCGATGGGGGTGATGTTCGTCTATAACGGGCTCACGCGTTTCGCCATCGGCCCGGACGACCGCAATTTCGACGACGGGACGCGATTCCTCATCTCGGCGGGGGAGTTCCGCCGCTGGACCGGCCTCGACGAGGGGCTGGCGATCCGCTCCAGCCAGGCGATCACGCTTGCGACCGCCATTGTCGTCGTCGCCGCCCTGTTCTGGTTCCTGAACCGCACCCGCACCGGCAAGTCGATGCGCGCCTTCTCGGACAACGAGGATCTGGCGCTCCTCTCGGGGATCAGCCCCGAGCGCGTGGTCGCGATCACCTGGATCATCGTCGCGGCGCTCGCCACGGTGGCCGGCACCCTTTACGGGCTCGACAAGTCGTTCCAGCCCTTCACCTATTTCCAGCTTCTCCTGCCGATCTTCGCGGCCGCCATCGTCGGCGGCCTGGGCTCGCCGCTTGGCGCCATCGCCGGCGGCTTCGTCATCGCCTATTCCGAGGTGATGATCACCTATGCCTGGAAGAAGGTCCTGGGATACTGGCTTCCCGAACGGTTCGAGCCCGACAACCTCGTCCAGCTCCTGTCCACCGACTACAAGTTCGCGGTCAGCTTCGCGATCCTGGTGATCGTCCTGCTGTTCCGCCCGACCGGCCTCTTCCGGGGGAAATCGGTATGAAGAACCTTCTCCTCTTCGCCATCGTGCTCGGCCTGATCCTCCTCACCGGCATCTTCCAGAGCTGGAACGTCGCCCTGGGCATCCTCAACATGGGCCTCATCAGCGCCGTCATGGCGCTCGGTGTGAACATGCAATGGGGGTATGCCGGGCTCTTCAACGTCGGCGTCATGGGATTCGTCGCGCTGGGCGGACTGGCCACGGTCCTGATCGGCATGCCGCCCGTGAGCGAGGCCTGGGCCGCAGGGGGCGCGCGCATCCTGGGCGGCCTGGCCGTGGGGGCCGCAATCCTTGTCGCCGCCGTCCTGATCTTCACCCGGATGGGCAAGGGGGTGAAGCGCACGGTCGCGATGATCGTGGTTCTCGTGGGCGGCTTCTTCGTCTATCGCGCCGTGTTCGACCCGGGCGTCGCCGCCGTGGAATCCGTCAATTCCGCGGCCACCGGGTATCTCGGCGGATTGGGCCTGTCGGTCATCGTCGCCTGGCCGGTTGGCGGGCTCCTCGCGGCCGGCGCGGCCTGGCTGATCGGCAAGACGGCGCTGGGCCTGCGCTCCGATTACCTCGCGATCGCGACCCTCGGCATCGCCGAGATCGTGATCGCGGTCTTGAAGAACGAGGATTGGCTGAGCCGGGGCGTCAAGAACGTGATCGGCCTGCCCCGCCCGGTCCCCTACGAGGTGGATTTGCAGCGCGACGCCGACTTCGTCACCGCCATGCAGACGCTGGGGGCCGATCCCGTGGTCGCCTCCTCGGTGGCGGTGAAGCTCGGCTATGCGGCGCTGTTTCTCGCCGTCCTGCTGGTCGTGCTTTGGCTGGCGCAATCGGCACTCGCCTCGCCCTGGGGCCGGATGATGCGGGCGATCCGCGACAACGAGGTCGCGGCCGAGGCGATGGGCAAGGACGTGACCCGCCGCCACCTGCAGGTGTTCGTCCTCGGCTCGGCGGTCTGCGGGATCGCGGGGGCGATGATGACGACGCTCGACGGCCAGTTGACGCCCGCCACCTACCAACCCCTGCGGTTCACCTTCCTGGTCTGGGTCATGGTGATCGTCGGCGGCTCGGGGAACAACTGGGGCGCCGTCCTGGGCGGCTTCCTCATCTGGTTCCTCTGGGTGCAGGTGGAGCCGTTCGGCCTCTGGCTCATGAATGTCCTGTCGTCCGGCTCCCCGGAGGGATCGCTGGTGCGCGAGCGCATGCTGCAATCGGCGGCGCATATGCGGCTCTTCACGATGGGGATCGTCCTGCTCGTGGTGCTCCGCTTCTCGCCGCGGGGTCTGATCCCTGAACGATGAGGGCACGATCGCGGTCCTCGCGGCCGGATCCTCCCGGCGCATGCGGGGGCGGGACAAGCTCTTGCAGGATGTGGGGGGGCGCCCCCTGCTCGCCGTGGTCGCGGCGCGCGCGGCCGCCGCGGGGTGGCCAGTCCTCGTGACCCTGCCGCCGCGGGCCGACGCGCGGCGCGCCGCCCTGGCGGGGCTCGATATCCGCCCAGTCGAGGTCGCGGATGCGGCGACGGGCATGGCCGCCTCGTTCCGAACCCTGGCGCGAGAGGTGTCAGGGCCCCTCCTCGTCGTCCTTACCGACATGCCCGAGATCCGGACCGCGGACTTGGAGGCGCTGATCGCCGCGCATCGCGCCGCGCCCGAACAGGTGATCCGCGCGACAGACGCCGACGGCCGTCCGGGCCAACCGGTTCTCTTTCCCGCGCATCTCGTCCCCGCGATGGCCGAACTGACCGGGGACGAGGGCGCGCGCCGCCTTCTCGGCCGGGTCGGCGTGGTGCCCGTCGCCCTCCCCGGCCGCCGCGCGACCACCGACCTCGACACGCCCGAGGAATGGGCGGCGTGGCGGCGACGGAGCGGCCTCTAGGCCGCCCCCCGGTCGAACCCGGCCACGAAGGCGCGCGCTTCGCGGAACCGCTCGTGCCCGTCCGCGAAGCGATCGACCAATTGGGGGGCGGGATCGATCGTGCGGGCGATGGGGGGCGCCGTCGCGTCGGTGCCACCCCCGGCGGCCATCCGGCCCAGCCGAGCAGCCCCCAGCGCCGCCCCGAAATCGCCGGCCTCGGGCACGTCGATCGGCAGGGACAGCGCCGTGGCCAGCGCCTCCAGCCAGTAATTCGACCGGCTGCCCCCGCCCACGGCGATCAGGCGGTCGATCCGCGTCCCGGTCTCGGCCAGCGCGTCGCGGCAATCGGCCAGCGCGAAACTGACCCCTTCGAGCACCGCGCGGGTCGCCCCGTCGCGATCCGTCGCGTGGTCGAGGCCGATGAACGCCCCCCGTGCGGTTGCCGAGTTCAACGGCGTCCGCTCACCGCCGAGATAGGGCAGGAACAGCGTCCGTCCCGGCGCCCGCAGCGCGCCCAGATCGCGGGTCAGTGTCGCCGCGTCGGTTCCGGCCAGCCCGGCGAACCAGTTGAGCGCGTCCGTGGCCTGCAGGATCACGCCCATCTGGTGCCAGGTGTCTGGAACCGCGTGGCAGAAGGTGTGCACGGCCGTCTCGGGCTTGGGATGGAAGCCTTCGGTGGCGGCGAAAAGCACCCCCGATGTCCCCAGCGAGACGAAGGCCTGGCCCGGCCGCGTCACCCCCATGCCGATGGCCGAGGCCGCGTTGTCCCCCGCGCCGCCCGCCACGGGAACGCCGTGGGGCAGACCGAACCGGCGCGCCACGCCGTCGCGGATCATGCCAGACGCCTCCGACCCCTCGACGAGGCGGCCCATCGCGCCGCGCGACAATCCGGAGCGGGACAGCAGCGTCTCGGACCAGTCGCGCGCCCCGACATCGAGCCAGCTGGTGCCGGCGGCGTCCGACATCTCGGCCACCCGCTCGCCGGTCAACCACAGCCGCAGGTAATCCTTGGGCAAAAGCACCGCATCGATGCGATCGAAAGTGTCGGGTTCGTGGGTACGGACCCATTCGACCTTCGGAGCCGAAAAGCCGGGAAAGACGATGTTGCCCGTGATGTCCCGCCAGGCCGGCTCGGCGTCCATCGCGGCTGCCTCGGCATGGGCGCGGGTGTCGTTCCACAACATGCAGGGCCGCAGGACCGCGTCGGCCGCGTCGAGCAGGACGACGCCGTGCATGTGACCCGACAGGCCGATCCCCGCAAGGCCCGACAGGTCCGCCTTGTCGCCCAGATCGGCCAGCGCCGTCTCGGCTGCGGCGATCCAGTCGGCGGGGTCCTGTTCGCTCCATCCCGGATGCGGGCGCGACACCGACAACGGCGCCGTCGCCTCACCCAGCACGCGGTCCTCCGCGTCGACCAGCAGCGCCTTGAGCGACGAGGTACCCAGATCCAGCCCCAGAAACATGATTTTCCTCCCCTGTCGGTCCCGTCCGGTGCCGGCTTACGGCACTCCGCTTCCGGAGGACAAGGCGGGAACGTCCGAGATCCACCCCTCGATCCGCTTCCGGTTCACCCCCATGTCCCCGGACCCGATCACCAGGTGCCCGCGGATGGCCAGGCGATCGTCGGCGATCCATGCATTCGTGATGTCGGGGAACCCCCAAATCTCGGATCTCGTGACGAAGCTCACATGCCCCTGGTCGACGGATCCCGCCAGCGGGGTGGTGCGCGGCGTCGCCGCCATCCGGTCGGCGAGCGCCCGCAGCGCGGCGTCGGGATCCGCGACGCGCCGCACGGCGGCGAAGCCCTGCCGCCCGACATGGTCGCCATCCTCCGGCATGTCGCCGGCCACATGGTATTTTTCCGCCGGAATAGGCATGTTCCGCACCCAGAACATGAATCCGGTGAGGATCGCGGCAAGAACGACCAGGCCGCCCAAGAGGTACTTCATTCCGGAACTCCTTCTGTCGGGGCAGCTAGATCGCCGGCCCGAGATGGACAGTCGCGGCGCGAGGGGTCAAGAGGGGCACCATGACCGATCCCGACGATCCGATCTTCGACGTGCCCGAGGGAATGGCACGGCTGCGCGCGGTGATGGCGCGGCTGCGTGACCCCGCGCATGGATGCCCCTGGGACCTCGAGCAGGATTTCGCGACCATCGCGCCCTACACGATCGAGGAGGCCTACGAGGTCGCGGACGCGATCGGGCGCGGCTCGCCCGAGGATCTGCGCGCGGAACTCGGCGATCTCCTGTTCCAGTCGGTGTTCCACGCCCGGATGGCCGAGGAGGCCGGCGCCTTCGACATCGACGACGTGATCCGCGGCATCACGGACAAGATGATCGCGCGGCATCCCCATGTCTTCGGCCCGCGGGACGGGTCAAAGTCCGCCGCGCAGCAGGCGCGCGACTGGGAGGAGACTAAGGCGCATGAACGGACCGCCCGGTCCGAGACGGGCGCTCTCGACGGGGTGGCCCTGGCACTTCCGGCGCTCATGCGCGCGCAGAAGCTGCAGAAGCGCGCCGCGCGGGCGGGGTTCGACTGGCCCCATGTCTCGGGCGTGGTGGAGAAGATCGCCGAAGAGGCCCGCGAGGTGGCGCAGGCGCGCGACGCCCAATGCCCCGACCACCTCGCGGAAGAGGTCGGGGACCTTCTCTTCACCGTCGTGAACCTGTCGCGGCACCTGGGCGTCGACGCGGAAACGGCCTTGCGCTCCGCCAACGCGAAGTTCGAGCGCCGCTTCCGGGGGGTCGAGGAGGCGCTGGCGGCCGCAGGAAAGCGCCCGCAGGAGAGCGATCTGGCCGAGATGGACGCGCTCTGGGCCGCGGTGAAGGCGGCGGAATCCCGGGCCCCGGAAAGCGGCGGCGATTGACCCTAGTATTTCTGTCGGATTTATAGGCCCTACCCAACCTAGTTCCGGAGGGATGCCCATGCGCTCCATCGTTCTTGCCACCTTGGCTTCCGCGACCGCCCTGCCCGCCCTGGCCGAGGTCAACATATATTCCTACCGCCAGCCCGAGCTGATCCAGCCGCTGCTGGAAGGTTTCACCGAGGAGACGGGCATCGACACCAATGTCGCGTTCCTCAACCAAGGTCTCGTGGAGCGGTTGAAGGCCGAGGGCGAGCGCTCGCCCGCCGACATCATCCTGACCGTCGATATCAGCCGCCTGTCCACCGCCAAGGAAGAGGGCGTGACCCAGGCCGTCGACAGCCAGACGATGGCGGACAACATTCCCCAATCTCTGCGCGATCCCGACGGGCACTGGTTCGGCGTCACGACCCGGGGGCGGATCGTCTATGCCTCGAAGGAGCGGGTCGGCGAGGACGAGATCACCACCTACGAGGATCTCGCCGATCCGAAATGGGAAGGCCGGATCTGCACCCGGTCGGGGACCCACGTCTATACACTCGGCCTCGTCGCCGCCATGATCGAGCACAACGGCGAAGAGGCCACGCGCGAATGGCTCGAAGGCGTGAAGGCCAATCTCGCCCGGTCTCCCCAGGGCAACGACCGCGCGCAGGTCCGCGCCATCTGGGCGGGGGAATGCGACATCTCGCTCGGCAACACCTATTACATGGGCGCGATGCTCGCCGACCCCGAGCAGGAGGAGTGGGCCAACGCGGTACGCGTGGAATTCCCGACCTTCGCGGATGGCGGCGGCACCCATGTCAACATCTCCGGCGTGGCGATGACCGCGAATGCCCCGCACCGCGAGGACGCCCTCGCCTTCATGGAGTACCTGGCCTCGCCCGACGCGCAGAAGATCTATGCCGACGTGGTGAACGAGTATCCCGCCAACCCCGAGATCGCCCCCTCCGACCTGGTGGCCAGCTGGGGCGAGATCGAGCCCGACACCACCGATCTCGGCGCCATCGCCGAGCACCGGGCCGACGCCCTGCGCCTGGTCGAGGAAGTGAATTTCGACGGCTGATCGCGGCGCCGTCCCCGCCCTGCGCGCGGGGACGGTTCGCGCCTGCGCGGGAGGCGGCCAACATGCGGGACAGAGCGCGACGCGACGTGCACCGTCTCGGCAAAGCTGCGTCACGTTCGATCGTCGGGGAAGACTTGGCGCGGTTGACGGGGCTCGAACCCGCGACCCCCGGCGTGACAGGCCGGTACTCTAACCAACTGAGCTACAACCGCGTAGCGTTCGCGGGGTCCGTCGATCGGGGCAAGTGGCGCGGTTGACGGGGCTCGAACCCGCGACCCCCGGCGTGACAGGCCGGTACTCTAACCAACTGAGCTACAACCGCCCTTGTGCCCGATCGGGGTGTCCCCGAACGTGAGGGGGCTTCTATTTGGGGGGGGCGGCATCGTCAAGCGCGAAGGGCGGCGGCGTGCCGACTTTTTCCCTCACGCATTGTCGGGCGTCAGCAGCCGCTCGATCTGGGCCGCCAGCACCACCGCCGCCGCCACCTTGTCGGCGGGCCAGATATTGGCCGCGTTGAACGCGCCGTTCTCGCACAGTCGGGCCGCAAGGCGCAGCCGCATCCCGACCTTCTCGTCATGCGGCAAGCTGCAGATCGTCTTTTCAATGTCAGCCGCGATATCAGCCTCGGAGCGACCGCCAATAATCTCGTCACACATGTTATACACAGGCACGCGTTCCATAAATGCATTCTCCGTTTCAACGATTAGTTGCGACGGTCGGCTAAATCCAGCCTAAAAGCTGTCTCAGGGTGAAGTGGTGGGCGATGACGGGTTCGAACCGCCGACATCTTCGGTGTAAACGAAGCGCTCTACCGGCTGAGCTAATCGCCCCGGCAGCACCTTTAGCCTCTGCCGTACGGGAGGGAAAGGACTACCACTCGAACGGCGCACCGACCCGGCGTTCGGCGATCAGGAACGCATCCGCCGTGAGCGTCATGGGGCGCAGGTCGAACTCGCTCTCGCTGGCCCGCACGAGTTCCGCCAACCGCTTGTAGACCAGCGGATATTCGGCAACCGACCCATCCAGCGAGATCTCCGCGCCATCGACTTCCACGGCGCTGCCGGACCGGGTCAGCGCGAAGGTACCGCGATCGGTCTCGATCTCCATTCGCCACGACGGGTCGCCGTCGTGACGCCAGTCGAGGCGGCCCGAGATCTCGGCGCCCGCCACGGTCGCGAAGTCGAGGTCGGCCGCGATCGGCATCTGCCGGCCTTCGGGGATTTCCATCCGGCAGGAGGTGAGATGCGGCGTTTCGTCCAAAATGACGGCGAGAATGGAGAACGCGTTTATCCCGGGATCGAAGACGCCGAGATTGCCCGGCTCCCACACCCAATCCTGCCCCGGATGGGACTGGCGGACATCCTCCCGCCAGTCGATCCTCAGCCGCCGCAGCCGCGCCTCGGCGATCCGCCGGCGGGTCTCCTCCACCGCGGCGCCCATGCGGCTGTGCCAGCTCGCATAGAGCGTCACGCCGCGCGATTGCGCGAGCGACCAGAGGTTGCGCAATTCGGTTAGGGTCGGCGCGGGCGGCTTTTCCAGCATGACGTTCAGCCCCGCCTCGATCGCCTTGCGCGCATAGGCCATCCTGGGCCCCGGGGGCAGCGCCAGTGCGACCGTGCGGACCTCGCCCGGATCGGCGAGGAACTCGTCGATGTCGGAGAAGTTGCGCACGCCGTCGACGGACGCGCTGCGGCTGATCGCGGCGTCCAGCCGCCAGTCCGGGCTGTCAATTAGGGCGGGGATGTGTTCGTCGCGGGCGATCTTGCCGATCCCGGCAAGGGCGATGGGCATGGGGGCCATGGGCGTCGTCCTCGGTCGCTGTTGCGCCCGCAGATGGGCCGGGCGGGCCGTCAAGTCAAACCGCGTCGCGAGCGTCCAGCTTGGCCCGCAGCGCCCGCTCCACAGAGGCGGGCACGAAATGCGACACGTCCCCCCCGAGCCGCGCGATCTCCTTCACCAGGCGCGAGGCGACGGCCTGGTGCTCTGCCTCCGCCATCAGGAACACCGTCTCGATCCGGTCGTTGAGCACCCGGTTCATCCCCACCATCTGGAACTCGTACTCGAAATCCGCGACCGCGCGCAGGCCGCGGACGATGATCTGAGCACCCACGTCGTGGGCGCAGTCGATGAGCAGGTTCTCGAAGGGATGCGCCACGATCTCGACGCCGGTGCGCTCCGCGATCGGCGCGCATTCGGCCTCGATCATCGCCACCCGCTCGTCCAGGGAAAACAGCGGCCCCTTGTCGCGATTGATCGCGATCCCGATCACCAGCCGGTCCACCAGCACCGTGGCACGGCTGATGATGTCTAGGTGTCCTTCGGTCACCGGGTCGAAGGTCCCCGGATAGAGTGCCGTGCGCATCCCGCCCCTCCCTCACATCTCAGGCAGGACGCAACATTATTGCCGGGGTGAATGCAAGGCCGGGCCGGATCAGTGGCCCATCACCATCCCCTCGAGCGCATCGCGCTCCATCGCCAGCTCCGACAGCCGCGCCTTGACCACGTCGCCGATGGAGACGAGGCCGACCATGCGGCCCTCCTCCATCACCGGCATGTGGCGGAACCGGCCCTCGGTCATCATGCCGAGCACGTGGTCCAGCGCGTCGGAGGGCGCGCAGGACTTGATCTGCGAGGTCATCATCTCGGAGACGGACTGATCGAGGACGCCCTGTCCCTTGCGGCCGAGCTCGCGCACGATGTCGCGTTCCGAAAGGATCCCCGCCGGCGTGCCATCCGCGGCGGTCACGATCACCGCGCCGATGCGGCGGTCCGACAGCAGCTTCGCCGCCGCGCCGACATTGGCATCGGGCTCGATCGTCACCACCTCGCCGCCCTTGTCCCGCAATACACGTTCGATCCGCATCGGTGTCCTCCGTCCTGGCGTTATTCCAGAGCGTGGTCGGCGGGACGGCGTCCTGTCAAGCGCGACGCCCCGCCTCGGCGATTTCGGCCCGCAGCCCCGTGGCCAGCGCCGCCGCCGCCCCGTCGAGCCGCGCCGCCCGCCCCTCCTCGGCCGGGCGCAGCAGCCAGAACGTCCGCGTCAGCGCCACCTCCTCGGGCAGCACACGCACCACGCCGGGTGAGTGGGGCAGCGTGAAGTCGTGGACGATCCCGATCCCGGCCCCCTGGGCGATCCAGCGCGCCTGCACGGCGACCGACGAAGAGGCGAGGTGCACGCGGTCGATCCCGATCCGGCCCAGATAGTCGAGCTCCCGGTCGAAAATCATGTCGGGCACGTAGCCCACGATGCGGTGCCCGCGAAGGTCGCGGATCGCCGTGATCGGGGGATGACGGGCAAGGTAGTCGCGATGCGCGGCGAGGCTCAGGCGATAATCCGAGATCTTCTGTACCGTGATCCGCCCGGCCGCCGGACGCGAGACCGAGATCGCCATGTCGACCTCGCGCCGGTTCAGGTCGAAGAGGCGCGGCAGCGCCACGATCTCGATTTCCAGGTCCGGGTTCTCCCGCGCAAGGGCCGCGGTCACCTGCGGCAGCAGGAAGGTCGCGCATCCGTCCGGCGCCCCGATCCGGATCGCCCCCGACAGCGGGCCGCGAACCTCCGTCTCGGCGGCGCGCAGGGCACCCTCGGCGCGCTCGGCATGATCCATGAGCCGCGCGCCCTCCTCCGACAGTCGATAGCCCGTGGGCCCCTTGATGAACAGCGCCACCCCCAGATCCGCCTCCAGCCGCGCGATCCGCCGCCCCAGCGTCGCGGGGTCGAGCCGCAGCGCCTGCGCTGCCGCCGACAGACCGCCGCGGCGGGCGACCCCCAGAAACACCCGCATGTCGTCCCAATGCATGGGGTATCCTTGCATTCCTGCAAAACCGTTTTGGGATACTGCCTCTGAGTCCGGCAAATCCGCAAGCTATGATCCGCCCCGAGGAACGATGGAGGATTGCATGGAAAACCTGACCCACTGGATCGACGGCGCCCCCGTGGCCGGCACGTCCGACCGGTTCGCCGATGTCTACAACCCGGCCACTGGCGAGGTTCAGGGCCGCCTGCCGCTGGCCACCGCGGCCGAGTTGAACGACGCCGTCGCCCGCGCGGCCGAGGCGCAGAAGCAATGGGGCGCGACGAACCCGCAGCGTCGGGCCCGCGTGATGATGAAGTTCGGCCAGCTTCTCAACGAGAACATGGATCGCCTGGCCGAGGTGATCAGCCGCGAGCACGGCAAGACCCTGCCCGACGCGCGCGGCGACGTGCAGCGCGGCCTCGAGGTCGTCGAGGTCTGCATGGGCGCGCCGCATTTCCTCAAGGGCGAGTTCACCGATGATGGCGGCCCCGGCATCGACCTCTATTCCATGCGCCAGCCGCTGGGCGTCGTCGCGGGGATCACGCCGTTCAACTTTCCCGCCATGATCCCGCTGTGGAAGATGGCCCCGGCCCTTGTCGCGGGCAACGCGATGATCCTCAAGCCCAGCGAGCGGACGCCGGGCTGCGCGCTGATGCTGGCCGAGCTGATCAAGGAGGCGGGCCTGCCCGACGGCTGCCTCCAGGTGGTCAATGGCGACAAGGAGGTGGTGGACGCGATCCTCGACAACGACATCGTGCAGGCGGTGGGCTTCGTGGGCTCGACCCCCATCGCGCAATACATCTACGGCCGCGCGGCCTCGAACGGCAAGCGCGCGCAATGTTTCGGCGGCGCCAAGAACCACATGATCGTGATGCCCGACGCCGACCTCGACAAGGCCGCCGACGCGCTGGTGGGGGCGGGCTATGGCGCGGCGGGTGAGCGCTGCATGGCGATCTCGGTCGCGGTGCCGGTGGGCCGCGAAACCGCCGACGCCCTGACCGAGAAGCTCGCCTCCCGTGTCGAGAACCTGAAGATCGGCCCCTATACCGCCGGCGAGGACGTGGATTTCGGCCCCCTCATCACCGGCGCGGCGCGCGATCGGGTCCGGGGATTGATCGACCGGGGCGTCGAGGAAGGCGCGCGGCTCGTGGTCGACGGGCGCGACTTCACGATGCAGGGCTACGAAGGCGGCTTCTTCATCGGTCCGTCGCTCTTCGACGACGTGACCCCCGAGATGGAAATCTATCGCCAGGAGATCTTCGGCCCGGTCCTGTGCCAGGTTCGCGCGGGCAGCTACGACGAGGCACTGAAGATCGTGATGGAGAACGAATACGGGAACGGAACGGCGATCTACACCGCGGACGGCGACACGGCGCGGGATTTCGCCCACAGCGTCAATGTCGGCATGGTGGGCATCAACTTTCCGATCCCGGTCCCGCTCAGCTACCACAGCTTCGGGGGTTGGAAGAAATCCGCCTTCGGCGACCTCAATCAGTACGGACCCGACGCCTTCCGCTTCTACACCAGGACCAAGACGGTGACCGAACGGTGGTTCTCGGGCATCAAGGAGGGTGGAGAGTTCAACTTCAAGGCAATGGACTGACGCCTCCGTCCGGTCCATGTTGCCGGGGGGTCCCGCCCGCAGGCGGCGGGGCGCCCCTTCCGGTCGCGAGTGCCCATGTCCGACGACGCCTTCACCATTGGCATCGAGGAGGAATATCTCCTCCTCGATGCAGAAAGTCTCGAACTGGCGGAGGCGCCCGAGGACATGATCTCGGCCTGCGCGGCCGAACTGGGCGATCAGGTCGAGCCCGAATTCCTGCGCTGCCAGATCGAGATCGGCACCCGCGTCTGCGCCTCCGTGGCCGAGGCGGTGGCGGATCTGCGCCACCTTCGCGCGACGATCGCCGCCGTGGCGGCGCGGTTCGGCCTCCGCCCGATCTCGGCCGGGTGCCACCCTACCGCGGAATGGTCCGCCCAGACCCATCGCGACAGGGAGCGCTACAACGACCTCAAGCGCGATCTCGCCGCGGTCGGCGACCGGATGCTGATCTGCGGCATGCACGTCCACGTGGGCATCCCCGACGAGGATACCCGCATCGACCTCATGAACCAGGCCTCCTACTTCCTCCCGCATCTGCTGGCGCTGTCGGCGTCCTCGCCGTTCTGGCAGGGACGCGACACCGGGCTCGCCTCCTACCGGATCGGCGTGTTCGACAACCTTCCCCGGTCCGGCCTGCCGCCCCGCTTCGACAGCTGGTCGGGCTATCGCCGGCTGGTCGAAGCGCTGATCGCTGCCGGCCCGGTCGAGGATGCGACCAGGATCTGGTGGGACCTGCGCCCGTCCGACAGGTTCCCGACGCTCGAGACACGGATCTGCGACGCCTGCCCCCGGATCGGCGATGTCGCGGCCCTGGCGGCGGCGATCCAGGCGACCATGCGGATGCTGTGGCGCCTCAAGGGCCTGAACCAGAGCTGGCGCAGATACGACCTGACGCTCATCGACGAGAACCGGTGGCGCGCCCGCCGCTACGGCACCGAAGCCGGTCTGATCGATTTCGGCCGCGGATCGGTCCAGCCGATGGGCCAGCTGGTGGAGGAATGGCTGGACCTCGTCGCGGCCGACACCGACGCGCTGGGCACCGCCGACATGATGCGGGGCCTGCGCGCGATCCTGTCCGAGGGCACCTCGGCCGAACGCCAGCGCCGGGTCTACCAGCGCGCGCTGAGCGAGGGCGCCGACGAGGCCGCCGCGTTTCGCGCCGTCGGCCGCTGCCTGGCCGACGAATTCCTGGCGTGAGGTGCTTCACCCCGGCCTGCGACCGGCCTAGAACCTGATCATGGATTTCGCACCCAGCGACGAGCAGGTCGCCATCTTCGACATGGCGCGCGCCTTCGGAGCGGAGCATATCGCCCCCCATGCCCGCGACTGGGAAGGTCAGGGCACGATCCCGCGCGACCTGTGGCGCCGGGCCGCCGAGCTCGGGATGGGCGGGCTCTGCGTATCGGAAGGGGCCGGCGGCAGCGGCCTCTCCCGGCTCGACTCGACCTTCGTGTTCGAGGCGCTGTCGATGGCCTGCCCCTCGGTCGCGGCGTTCCTCTCGATCCACAACATGTGCGCGGCGATGATCGACCGGCACGGATCGGAGGGCCTGAAGGCCGCGATCCTGGGCCCCGCCTGCGCCATGGAGACGATCCTCTCCTATTGCCTGACCGAGCCGGGATCGGGCTCGGATGCGGCTTCGCTCTCGACCCGGGCCGTCCCTTCCGCCGGGGGGTGGAGCCTGTCGGGAACCAAGTCCTTCATCTCGGGGGGCGGCTACTCGGACGCCTATGTCGTCATGGCGCGGAGCGGCGATGCGGGGCCGGGCGGGATCTCCGCCTTCGTCGTGCGGGACGCGACGCCGGGCCTGTCCTTCGGCGCGCTCGAGGAGAAGATGGGCTGGCGCGCGCAGCCCACGCGCCAGGTCATCCTCGACGCCTGCACCGTGCCCGAAGGGGCGCTCCTCGGCGACGAGGGGCGCGGCTTCTCCTACGCCATGGAGGGGCTGGATGGCGGGCGTCTCAACATCGCGGCCTGCTCGCTGGGCGGGGCGCAGGCGGCGCTCGATGCCGCGCTCGCCCACATGCGCGACCGGCGCGCCTTCGGCCGGGCGCTGACCGATTTCCAGGCCCTCCAGTTCCGCCTCGCGGACATGGAGATCGAACTTCAGGCCGCCCGCACCTTCCTGCGCCAGGCCGCCTGGATGATCGACGAGCGGCTCCCCGGCGCGTCGCGGCACGCGGCGATGGCCAAGGCCTTCGTGACCGAGGCGGCCGACCGCGTCGCCGACCAGGCCCTGCAGATGCACGGCGGATACGGCTACCTCGCCGATTACGGCATCGAGAAGATCGTGCGGGATCTGCGCGTTCACCGCATCCTCGAAGGGACGAACGAGATCATGCGCCTCATCACGGCCCGGGACATGCTGCGCTCATGACGGATCTCCGCATCCGGACCGAGGGCCGCGCCGGCCGCATCACGCTCGACCGCCCCCGGGCGCTCAACGCCGTGACCCACGACATGGTGCGGGGGATCGACACCGCCCTGCGCGACTGGGAGACGGAGCCGGGCGTGGAGATCGTGGTCATCGACGGCACGGGCGACCGGGCCTTCTGCGCGGGGGGCGACGTGACCTCGATCTACCGCGCCGTTCAAGCGGGGAACCTCGAGGGGCCGCGCACCTTCTGGCGCGACGAGTACCGCATGAACGCCCGCATCGCGCGTTACCCCAAGCCGGTGATCAGCCTGATGCAGGGCTACGTCATGGGCGGCGGCGTCGGGGTCGGCTGCCATGCCGCGCACCGGGTCGTCGGGCGCACGACCCGCATTTCCATGCCCGAGGTCGGCATCGGGCTCGTGCCCGACGTGGGCGGTTCGCTCCTTCTGGCGCGGGCGCCGGGGCGGCTCGGGGAATACCTGGGCACAACAGCGGCGCGGATGGATGCCGCCGCCGCCTGTTTCGCGGGCTTTGCCGATTATCACGTCCCCGAGGCGGCCTGGCCCGACCTCGTGGCGCAACTCTGCGGCGACGGCGATCCCGCGATCCTCGCCGCGGCGCATCGCGACCCGGGGCCGGCCATGCCGGAGCGCGACCGGATCGACCTGCACTTCGCCGCGCCCACCCTGCCCCAGGTGATCGAGAACCTCTCCGCCGATCCCTCCGACTGGGCGCGCGAAACCGAACAGGCCCTGGCGGCGGTCTCGCCCCTGGCCGCGGCGATCACCCTCGGGCTCATCCACGCGGTGCGCGAGGCCGGCACGATCGAGGCGGCGCTGGAGCTCGAATACCGCGTTACCTCGCGCTCCGTCGCGGATGGCGACTTCATCGAAGGCATCCGCGCGCGCATCATCGACAAGGACCAGGCGCCGCGATGGCGCCACGCCGACCCGCGCGCGGTCGGCGACGCCGAGGTGGCGGACTGGCTGGCGCCGCTCGGTGCGGGTCCGCACCAGGAGGAAGGACAAGGATCGACATGAAAATCGCGTTTCTGGGCCTCGGGAACATGGGGTTGCCGATGGCGGAGAACCTCGTCGCCGCGGGCCACGAGGTGACCGGCTTCGACCCCGCCCGCCCTGCCGCCAGCTTCCCCCTCGCCGCCAGTGGGGCCGCGGCCGCCGACGGGGCGGAGGTGATGATCACCATGCTGCCCTCGGGCGAGGTCCTGCGCGCCGTCGCGGCGGAAGTCGTCCCGAAGATGACGCGCGGCGCGATCCTGCTCGATTGCTCCACCGTCGATGTCGACAGCGCCCGCGCGGTGGCCGAAAACGCCCACGAGGCGGGGCTTCTGGCGCTCGACGCGCCCGTCTCGGGCGGGATCGGCGGGGCGAAGGGCGGAACCTTGACCTTCATGGTCGGCGGCGATGCGGCGGCCTTCGACACGGCGCGTCCGCTCTTCGACGTGATGGGCCAGAAGGCGGTGCATTGCGGCCCCTCCGGGAACGGCCAGGCGGCGAAGATCTGCAACAACATGATCCTCGGCGCGACGATGATCGTGACCTGCGAGGCCTTCGCGCTGGCCGACCGGCTGGGGCTCGACCGGCAGGCGATGTTCGACGTCGTCTCCACGTCCAGCGGGTCGAGCTGGTCAATGACGGCCTATTGCCCCGCCCCGGGGATCGGCCCCGACAGCCCGGCCGACAACGGGTACCGCCCCGGCTTCGCGGCGGAACTGATGCTCAAAGACCTACGTCTCGCCGCGGCGGCCGCGGAGAGTGCGGGCGTCCGGACCCCGCTCGGCCGCGCCGCCCTGGAGCAGTACCGGGACTTCGTCGAGAACGAGGACGGGCGTGGCCGCGACTTCTCCGCCATGCTGCCCCGCTTCGCCGATGGCTAGGGTGCGCAGGCGATCGCGCGGTCGATCATGTCCTGGGTGCCCCGCGCCATCTCCAGCGTCCAGGGATAGGGCGTGCCCGACCGCGCGCTCGCGGCGAAGGCTTCCGCCTGCAGGATGTACTGGTTGACCGCCGGAAAGCGATGGACGCTGCGCGCATTCATTTCCGTCTCGAGGGTCAGTTCCGCCTGATCGTAGGTTCCCGCATTGAACGGCGCGGTCAGTTCCATCCACCCCTCGGTGCCGTGGAATACGACCCGCTGGCGCGCCGCAAGGCGCGTCGAGACGAGGGCGTGGTAGGAAAAGCCCGGAAATGCCGCCTCGACCTCGGCGAAGGTGTCGAAATCCTGTTCCATCTCCAGCCGCGCCTCGAGCGTTTCGGGTTCGGCCCCGGTGGCGTAGCGCACCGACCCGAAGGCATAGACGCCGATATCGCGCAATCCCCCGCCGCCCATGCCGGGTCGGTTGCGGATATTGGCGGGATCGGCGTTGTTGAAACTGAACGTCACCTCGACGTGGCCCAGCCGTCCCAGCGCCCGCTGCGCCAGCAGGTCGCGAACCATATGCCATTGCGGGTGGTGGACGATCATGTAGGCCTCGGCCGCCAGACGATTGCTGGCATCACGGGCGGCGATCAGACGATCGAAATCGCCGGCCTCCATCGCCATCGGCTTCTCGCACAGGACGTGTTTCCCGGCCTCGAGCGCCTTCACCGTCCATTCGACGTGAAGGTGGTTGGGCAGCGGCACATAGATGGCGTCCACGTCCTCTGCCGCGAGCAGTGCCTCATAGGACCCCTCCACCCGCAGATCGGGCACCAACTCGGCGAAGGGCGCGGCCTTCTCGGGCGACCGCGTGGCGAGAGCGACCACCCTGTTTGCCTGCGCCCCATGAAGCGCGGGCACCATCGTCTTCCGGGCGAAATTGGAGGCGCCGAGAATGCCCCAGCGGAGGTGGTCTGTCATCGGGGGTGTCCTTGTTCGGGGATCGCCCCCGCATACCCCGCTGCGTCCGTCGCGTCACCCCGGCAGCCCGGTGGGGCCTGTACGATCACGCGTCGGCAATCATCCCCTTGTCGGTGGCCAGTTCGGTCATTCGCTTCTGCAGCTTGTCGAACGCGCGAACCTCGATCTGGCGGATGCGCTCGCGGCTCACGTCATAGACGCCCGACAATTCCTCAAGCGTCACCGGCTGATCCTGCAGGCGACGCTGGGTCAGGATGTCCTTCTCGCGGTCGTTCAGCACGTCCATCGCCTGCGCCAACAGCGCCCGGCGCGTTTCCAGCTCGTTCTTTTCGGCGTAATCGTCGGCCTGGTTGGCCTCCTCGTCCTCCAGCCAGTCCTGCCATTGGGCGCTGCTGTCGCTGTCGTTCGAGATCGTCGCGTTGAGCGAAGCGTCCGAACCGGCCATCCGCCGGTTCATCGAGATCACCTCGTCCTCGGTCACGCCCAGGTCGTTCGCGATCTGCGCGACGTTCTCGGGCCGCAGGTCGCCGTCCTCCAGCGCACCGATTCGGTTCTTCGCCTTGCGGAGGTTGAAGAACAGCTTCTTCTGCGCCGACGTGGTGCCGAGCTTCACCAGACTCCAGGATCGCAGGATATATTCCTGGATCGAGGCGCGGATCCACCACATCGCATAGGTGGCTAGCCGGAACCCCTTCTCGGGGTCGAACCGCTTCACCGCCTGCATCAGGCCCACATTCGCCTCCGAGATCACCTCGGCCTGCGGCAGGCCATAGCCGCGATATCCCATCGCGATCTTGGCGGCGAGGCGCAGGTGGCTGGTGACGAGCCGATGCGCGGCCTCCGTATCCTCGTGCTCGACCCAGCGCTTGGCCAGCATGTATTCCTCGTCCGGCTCCAGCATGGGAAAGCGGCGGATTTCCTGCAGATAGCGGTTCAGTCCCTGTTCCGGGGATGGCGCGGGCAGATTCGCGTAACTAGCCATATGTCCCTCCTGAGGCCCGCCCGTGGCGGAGCGGGAAGCGCGAACCCGGGCTGCCGATCGCCCCGGTTCGGATCATGGGTGTTGGATGACTAACAAACATTCAACGCGGCGGTTTCGGCCGCAGGCTCCGGATCCGTCCGGGCTCACGCGAAGGTGTCAATCGTGTCACCGTCGAGTGCTTCCACCAGCGCCTGCATATCACATGGCAACGCACTGGCGAAACACACATTCTCTTGAGTAACCGGGTGCAGAAACCCGAGCGTCGCGGCGTGCAGGGCCTGGCGCGGGAACGCGTTGACGCATTCCGCCCGGGCCGGTCCCAGGCGACGGACCGAGGCCTTCCGCGCGCCGCCATAGACCGGATCTCCGACCAGCGGATGCCCGGCATGGCGCAGGTGGACCCGGATCTGGTGCGTGCGCCCGGTCTCCAGCCGGCAGGAGAGGAGTGCCACCTCCCCCCAATCCCTGTCCACGCGGGCGCGCGTGACCGCGTGTCGCCCGGCGCCGAACGTCGCCGCCTGCCGCTGGCGGTCGGCGGGGTGGCGGTCGATGTTGGTGGCGATGCGGATCGCCCCGTCCGCCTCCGCCGTCACGCCGCGCACCCCCAGCAGGCGCGGATCGGCCGGCGACGGCACCCCGTGGCAGAGCGCCTTGTATTCCCGCGCCACCGTGTGTTCGGCGAACTGTCGGGCCAGCCCGTGATGGGCGCGGTCGCTCTTCGCCACCACGAGAAGCCCGCTCGTCTCCTTGTCGATCCGGTGGACGATGCCGGGTCGGCGCTCTCCGCCGACGCCCGACAGGCGCGCGCCGAAATGATGAAGGAGCGCGTTGACCAGCGTCCCCGAAGGCGATCCGGGCGCCGGGTGGACGACCATGCCCGCCGGCTTGTCGACGACGACCAGGTCGTCGTCCTCGTGGACGATGGACAGCGGGATGTCCTCGGCGGTCATGTCCGTCTCGGCCTCGGCGGGGATGTCGATCCGGATCTCGTCGCCCGCCGCGACGCGCGCCTTGGGCGAGGTCAGCGCCGCGCCGTCCCGGCTGACCGCGCCGTCCGCGATCAGCCGCGCGAGGCGGGAGCGCGACAGGTGCGCCGCCTCTGGCACGTCGCGGGCGAGTGCCTTATCGAGGCGCCCAGGCGGATCCTCCGCGATGATGACGACGAGGCTGCGACCCGACATGGTGGACACTCCCGCCCGCGACACGGGGCTGATCGTGTTGAAATGGCTCGTGATCGCGCTGACCGCAACCTCGACGGCGGGTATCGCCACCCTGGTATGGCTCCTGGCGACCCGCCTGCCCCAGCCGCTGCCGCCGCTGCCCCAAGGCATCTCCCTGCCCGCGGGCGAAACCGCCACGGCCTTCACCCGCGGGCGCGGCTTCGTCGCGGTGGTGACGGCGGGGGACGAGATCCTGATCTACGACCCGTCGGGCGCGACCCTGCGCCAGCGCATCCCCATGACCCAATCGGAGCCCGCGCCATGAATCCCCGCATCCTGATCCTCAACGGGCCGAACCTGAACCTGCTGGGCCGGCGGCAGCCCGAGATCTATGGCGCCGAGACGCTGGAGGACGTGATCGCCGCCTGCACGACGCTCGCCGCCGAGATCGGCCTCTCCCTCGACCACGACCAGTCCAACCATGAGGGCGACCTCGTCGACCGCATCCATGACGCGCGGGA
Organism: uncultured Paracoccaceae bacterium; assembly: GCA_947487205.1. GTDB lineage: Bacteria > Pseudomonadota > Alphaproteobacteria > Rhodobacterales > Rhodobacteraceae > Palleronia. Next base: position 85,905 of record CANKVU010000012.1, read on the forward strand.
CGCGGCGGACGGCATCATCATCAATCCCGGCGCCTATTCGCACACATCCGTCGCGATCCTCGACGCGCTCAACGCCTTCGACGGCCCGGTGATGGAGGTGCACATCTCGAACATCCATCGCCGCGAGGCGTTTCGCCACCATTCCTACGTCTCCCACCGGGCCGACGGCGTCATCGCCGGCTGCGGGACGGACGGCTACCTCCTGGCCCTCAGGCGCCTCGCGAAGATCCTCGTCTAAGGCCGAGCCTTGAAACGAAAAACGGCACCGCCCGGGGACGGTGCCGCATGTCGGCCGCGAATTCGGCGTTACTGGCCGGCGGCCTTGGCGACCTCGGCGGCGAAGTCTTCCTTCTCCACCTCGATCCCCTCGCCCACTTCCATGCGGACGAAGCCGGTGACCTGCAGCCCGGCCTCCTCGGCGGCGGCCCGCACGGTCAGGTCGGGATTGACGACGAAGTTCTGGTTGAGAAGCGTCACCTCCGAGAGGTACTTCTTCATCCGGCCTTCGACCATCTTCTCGATGACCTGCTCCGGCTTGCCGCTCTCGCCGGCGATCTCCATCTGGACCGCCCGCTCCTTCTCGACGATCGCGGGGTCGAGATCCTCCTCGGTCAGCGCGGCGGGGTTCGCGGCGGCGATGTGCATCGCGATCTGGCGCGCGGTGACCGCGTCGTCGCCGGAATAGGCCACCAGGACGCCGATCTTGCCCATGCCGTCGGTGGCCGCGTTGTGCACGTAGGCGGTGACGTTCTGGCCCTCCAGTTTCGCCATGCGGCGCAGGGTCATGTTCTCGCCGATCTTGGCGATCGCGTCCGTCAGCCGCTCCTTGACGTGCTTGCCGCCCATGTCGGTCTCGGCCAGGTCGGCGACGTTGTCGGCGCCGAGCGCCACGCCCGCGATATCGCCCACCAGGGCCTGGAACTCGGCGTTCTTGGCGACGAAATCGGTTTCGGCGTTGACTTCCACGGCGACGCCCGTGCCGCCTTCGACGCGCACGGCGACGAGGCCCTCGGCCGCGGTGCGGTCGGCCTTCTTGGCGGCCTTGGCAAGGCCCTTCGTGCGCAGCCAGTCGACCGCGCCGTCAATGTCGCCGCCGGTCTCGGTCAGCGCCTTCTTGGCGTCCATCATGCCGGCGCCGGTCGCCTCGCGCAGCTGTTTCACTTGTGCAGCGGTGATCGCCATCTGTCTGGCTCTCCTCGAATCATCTTGAATGCAGATATCCGGAGCGGGGTCCTTACCCCGCCCCGGCGACAGCAGCGTAACGGCCGGTGCCGTTACTCCTTGTTCTCCAGCTCGTAGGGCGCGTCCTTGGCCTTGGAATCGTCGTGGACCGATTCCGGCGAGACATCGAGCGTCTCGGGCGCGTTGGCCGGCGTCTCGAGGATCTCTTCCTCCTCGCCGGTCGTCTGCTCCTCCATGGCGCCCATGTCGACGCCGGCGGCGGACATCTGGGCCGACATGCCGTCGAGCGCCGCGCGGGACACGAGGTCGCAGTAGAGCTGGATCGCGCGGGCCGCGTCGTCGTTGCCGGGGATCACGTAATCGACGCCCTCGGGCGAGCAATTGGTATCCACGATGGCCACGACCGGGATGCCCAGCTTCTTCGCCTCGGCGATCGCCAGGTCCTCCTTCTTCACGTCGATGACGAAGAGGAGGTCCGGCACGCCGCCCATCTCGCGGATGCCGCCGAGCGAGGCGTTCAGCTTCGCCTGGTCCCGCTCCATGGCGAGGCGCTCGCGCTTGGTCAGGCCGGCCGCCCCCTCCTCCATGCGCTCGTCGATGTCGCGCAGGCGGTTGATGGATTGCGACACCGTCTTCCAGTTGGTCAGCGTCCCGCCGAGCCAGCGGTGGTTCATGTAGTATTGCGCGCAGCGCTCGGCGGCATCGGCGATGGGCTTCTGCGCCTGCCGCTTGGTGCCGACGAACAGGATGCGGCCGTTCTTGGCCACCGTGTCGCGGATCACCTGCAACGCGCGGTCGAGCAGCGGCACCGTCTGGGTCAGGTCGACGATGTGGATGCCGTTGCGCTCGCCATAGATGAACTCGCCCATGCGGGGGTTCCAGCGCTGCGTCTGGTGGCCGAAATGGACGCCGGCTTCGAGAAGCTGGCGCAGATTGAACTCGGGAAGAGCCATGCGGGTCTGTCCTTTTTCCGGTTTCATGCCTCGGCGGGGCTGTTCAGGTCGTGCGACCCAACCGGTGGACCGCCGGGGATGTCTGTCCCGTCGGCCCGAGCCCTGCCTGCGAAGTGGAGCGGCCTTACACCGCGACCGGCCCGCGTGCAAGCCTCCCCGGTCCCCGCGTCGCTATGGGGCCGTGCGGGGCTTGCGCAGGGCCGCAGGGTGCCGCAATCAGGCGCGCGATGACGCATCGGGTTCTCTGCATCGGATCGGTCCTGTGGGACGTGATCGGCCGGACCCCCGGACACATGGCGCTCGGCGCCGACGTGCCGGGGCGCATCGTCCGGGTGCCGGGGGGCGTGGCGCTCAACATCGCCGTCGGGCTGGCGCGCATGGGCCTCTCGCCCGCGCTTCTTTCCGTGGTTGGCCGCGACATCGAGGGCGAGGCGATCCTGTCCGAGGCCGCGGCGCACGGGATCGACACCGGCCTGGTCTATCGCTCCGACGACCTGCCCACTGACCGATACATGGCCATCGAGGGCGCCAATGGCCTGATCGCCGCCATCGCGGACGCCCATTCGCTGGAACGGGCGGGCGACAAGATCCTGGCCCCTCTCGCCGACGGGCGCCTGGCCGACGCGGCGGCGCCCTATGCGGGGGTGGCCGCGCTCGACGGCAACCTGACCGAAACGCTTCTCGCCGGCATCGCGCGCGGACCCTGGCTGCAGCACGCCGATCTGCGCGTGGCGCCGGCCTCGCCGGGCAAGGCGCTGCGGCTCGCGCCCCTTCTGGGCGTCGAGCGGGCGACCTTCTACGTCAACCGGGCGGAGGCCGAGCTCCTCCTGGGTGCCGCCTGCGAGACCGCCGAGATCGCCGCGCGCGCGCTGGCCCGGCGGGGCGCGGCGCGCGTCCTGGTCACCGACGGCGACCGCCCGGCCGCCATGGCGGGGGGCGGCACCGTCGTCACCGCCGATCCGCCCCGGGTCCTCGTCACCCGCGTGACCGGCGCGGGGGACACGTTCATGGCCGCCCATATCGCCGCGGAGATGCGGGGCGCCGATCCCGCCGCGGCGCTGGAGGCGGGTCTGGCCGCGGCTGCGCGGCATGTCGCAGGAGAGGTCGCAACATGACACCACCGATCACGCTCTCGGACGAGGTTCGCGCCGCACGCGAGGCGGGACGACCGATCGTCGCGTTGGAAAGCACCATCATCACCCATGGCATGCCCTGGCCCGACAATCTGGAGGTGGCGACGCGGGTCGAGGCCGAGATCCGGGATCACGGCGCGGTGCCCGCGACGATCGCGGTGATCGAGGGCACGCTCCATGCGGGCCTGTCTGAGGATCAGCTGCGCGCCCTGGCCCGGGCGCAGGACGTGGCCAAGCTCAGCCGGGCCGACCTGGCGGCCTGCATGGCCACCGGCGGCACCGGGGCGACGACGGTGGCCGCGACGATGATCGCCGCGCGTGCGGCGGGGATCGAGGTCTTCGCCACCGGCGGGATCGGCGGCGTCCATCGCGGCGCGGAGACGAGCTTCGACGTGTCCGCGGACCTGCGCGAACTCTCCGAAAGCCCCGTGACGGTGGTCGCCGCGGGCGCCAAGGCGATCCTCGACCTCGCCAAGACCTGGGAGATGCTGGAGACGCTGGGCGTGCCGGTCATTGCCCACGGGCAGGATTGCCTGCCGGCATTCTGGTCGCGCGCGTCGGACTTCGCGGCGCCGCTGCGGATGGACGACCCCGCCCACATCGCCGCCGCCCACGTCATGCGCGGGGCGCTGGACCTGCCCGGCGGGCAACTCGTCGCGAACCCGATTCCGGCCGACGACGAGATCCCGGCGGCCGAGCTCGCCCCGCTCATCGACCGGGCGCTCGACGAGGCGCGCGAGCAGGGCATCTCGGCCAAGTCGGTGACGCCGTTCCTTCTTGCCCGGATCTTCGACCTGACCGAGGGGCGGTCGCTCAAGGCCAATATCGCGCTGGTGCTGAACAACGCCCGCCTGGGCGCCGCCATCGCACGGGAAATCGCCACCCTGCGGACCGGGCCCGGCCCGTCCGGCCAGTCCGGCGCGCCGGCGTTGCGGTGACCGGGCGCCGGCAATATCTTCGCGGCATGACCCGGAGCCATCCATGACGATCGACCCGTCCCTCGACCCCGTGCCGCGCCGGCGGCCGGGTCTGTTCGCCCGCGCCCGGGCGAACTTCCTGACCGGACTGGTGGTGATCGCCCCGATCGGCCTGACCATCTGGCTGATCTGGGCGGTGATCGGCTGGATCGACGCCGTGGTGCTGCCGTTCGTCCCGAACCGGTTCAAGCCGGAGCAATATATCGGCATCAACCTCCGCGGTGTCGGCGTGATCTTCTTCCTGCTCTTCACCTTCCTCGTGGGGTGGGTGGCGAAGGGCTATATCGGGCGATCGCTGTTGCGGATGGGGGAGAGCCTGGTCGATCGCACGCCGATCGTGCGGTCGGTCTATTCGGGGCTGAAGCAGATCGCCGAGACCGTCTTCGCGCAGAGCGAAAGCTCGTTCGACAAGGCAGTCCTGGTAGAATATCCGCGCAAGGGGATCTGGTCGATCGCCTTCGTGTCGACCGATGCCAAGGGCGAGATCGCGGGCGCCATCCCCGCCTCTGAGGACAAGGCGGCCGTGTTCCTGCCGACGACGCCGAATCCGACCTCGGGATTCCTGCTCTTCGTTCCGCGCTCGGAGCTGATCGAGCTGGAGATGAGCGTCGAGGATGCCGCCAAGCTGGTGATCTCGGCCGGGCTCGTCTATCCGAACCCGAAGAACCCCGCCTTGCCGGCGAGCCGACCGATGGCGGCAGAATAGGCGCGCGCGCCCGGGCCGCCCCGGCCTCTCCTCAATCGTACATCTCGGCCAGATCGACGGTGGAGCGGGCGCCCAGGTCCGACAGGTGGGCGTTCAGGAACCGCTCCGCGCTGGCCCGGCCGGCCTTCCGCAGGCGATCGACCAGGATCGCGGAGGGGACGAGCTTGGTGGCGACCGAGAGGTCCCGCATCAGGTCGTCGTCGGCGACCATGTGGACCAGCACGTATTTCATCACCCCCTTGCCGATCCGGCCGTCGTCGATCAGGCGCTGCACGAAGCGGATCGCGCGGAGGTCGCGCAGGAGCGAGGCGTTGAAGCTGATCTCGTTGATCCGGTTCTGGATCTCCTGCGCCGTATAGGGCAGCCGTTCGCGGACCAGCGGGTTGATGTTCACGATCACGATGTCGTCGGGCAGATGCGGCTCGTAGAGCGGGTGCAGCGCCGGATTGCCGGTATAGCCGCCATCCCAGTACGCCTCTCCGTCGATCTCGACCGCGCGGAAGAGGGTCGGCAGGCAGGCGGAGGCGACGAGAACCTCGGGAGAGATGTCGTCGCCGGTGAAGACCCTGATCTTGCCGGTCCGCACGTTGGTGGCGCAGACATGCAGTTCCGGCCCCGCGGCCGAGCAGATCTGGCTGAAATGCATGTCCTCGGCGATGGGCTGCAACGGGTTGTGGTAAAAGGGTCCGAACGAATAGGGCGACGTGGACCGGCTGACGAGATCCCCGACGGCATAGGCGGTGGAATGCTCGATCGCGCGCGAGATCGACGAGGTCGCCGGGGCGAAGGCGCTGAGCCAGTTCGCGACCTTCAGGTCCCGCACGCCCAGTACCCGGCCCCAGAGCCAGGCGAGATTGTCCTTGGCCGCCTGGCGCCCGCCCTGGGCCAGACCGGCCTTGAGCGCGGCCCCGTTCAGCGCCCCGGCCGAGGTGCCGGAAATGGCCGCGATCTCGATCTCCTCGCATTCGAGAAGGCGGTCGAGGACCCCCCAGGTATAGGCCCCGTGGGCGCCGCCGCCCTGCAAAGCGAGGTTTATGCGTTTGGCCATGTGCTCTCCCGGCGTTTTCAGATGCGGAGCCGCGATGCCCGGGTCCGTTCCCGGACAGGGTGGTGGGGCACCGGCCTTATCCGCGGATAATCGCGGCGCCCGAATGCTGGACGCGCTTCAGCGCGCCGTCCAGCCACCATCGACGCTGAGCGTCGTGCCGGTGATCTGCTGCGCCGCGTCCGAGCACAGGAAGGCCGCCACGCCGCCGATCTGCTCCACGGTGGCGAAATCCTTGGACGGCTGCCGGGCGAGGATCACCTCCTTGATCGCGGTGTCGCGATCCATGCCGTACTTCTCCATCGTGTCGGGGATCTGGCTCTCGACCAGGGGCGTCATGACGTAGCCGGGGCAGATGGCGTTGGCGGTGATCGGGTCCTCGGCCGTCTCGAGCGCGACGACCTTGGTCAGGCCGACCACGCCGTGCTTCGCCGCGACATAGGCGGACTTGTAGGGGGAGGCGCGCAGCCCGTGGGCGGAGGCGAGGTTGATGATCCGCCCCCAGCCCGCCTCGCGCATCATCGGCACGGCGACCGCCATGGTATGGAAGGCCGAGGACAGCATGATGGCGATGATCGCGTCCCATTTCTCGGTCGGGAAATCCTCGATCCCCGCGACGTGCTGGATGCCGGCATTGTTCATGAGGATGTCGCACCGGCCCGCGCGCTCGATCAGGGCGCGCGCCTCGTCGCCCTTCGAGAGATCGGCCTTGATGTAGCGGGCCTCGACCCCGTGCTCGCGCGCGAGGTCATCGGCCAGCTTGTGATCCTCGTCGCGCTCGGTGAACGAGTTCAGGACGATGTCGGCGCCGGCCCGCGCCAGCTCCGTCGCGACGCCGAGCCCGATGCCGGAATTCGACCCCGTGACGATGGCGGTCTTGCCCTTCAGTTCCATGGATGGTGTCTCCTTCGCGCATGGTCGCGCCGATCTTGGCGCGATGATTCTGCAAGCGCAAACGGATCGCGGCGGGCCGCCACGACCGCCCCGCGATCGGGAAGAAACGTTCACGGGCCCGTGATTCAAGGGCTATCTATGGTTGTTACTCGCTCAAAAATAGGAGATCTACACGCTATGCGTGAAAAAAGTGTGGATCTACTCCCGCGCGAATAAAAAAAGCGCCCGCACGAGGCGGGCGCTAAGTCGTTGAGGCAGGTTTCATACAGGCAAGAAACCTATCGAGCAGTGCCTTCTATATACGCCATTTCCCTGAGGAAGCAAACGTAAAAGTTTGAAAAGAGGCGGTTCCGGCCGTTAGGTTAACGGCGGGTTCAGTCAAGCGGAGGCAGGTAAAAATGAGAACATGTAGCATCGCGGCGGCATTCATGCTGGCGCTCGGCACCGCGCAGGTCCCGGCCGGGCCGCAGCACGGGATCGCGATGTTCGGCCAGCCCGCCCTTCCGCCCGATTTCGAGGCCCTGCCCTACGCCAATCCCGACGCCCCCAAGGGAGGGCGGATCGTCCAGGGCGAAGTGGGTACGTACGATTCGCTCAACCCTTTGATATTGAAGGGTAACGTACCGTGGCAATTACGTTTTCTGGCGCATGAATCATTGATGGGGCGGTCCTACGACGAGCCGTTCACGCTCTATGGCCTGCTGGCCGAGACCGTCGAGGTGGCCGAGGACGACAGCTGGGTGGAGTTCCACCTTCGCCCGGAAGCGCGGTTCTCGGACGGCTCGCCGGTGACCGTCGAGGACGTGATCTGGTCCTACGAAACGCTCGGGACGGAGGGGCATCCGCGCTACCAGGGGGCGTGGCGGAACGTCGCGTCGGTTGAAAAGGTCGGGGATCGCGGGGTGCGATTCGCCTTTGACGAGCCCGACCGGGAGCTGGCGCTGATCATGGGGATGCGCCCGATTCTCAAGAAGGCGCAATGGGAGGGGCGCGACTTCGCCGATTCCGGTCTGGACGTGATTCCCGTGACCTCCGCGCCATACGTGATCTCGGATTTCGAGCCCGGCCGCTCGGTCACGCTGACCCGGAACCCCGATTATTGGGGCGCGGACATCCCCTTCATGCGCGGGCAGGCCAATCTGGACGAGATCCGGATGGAGTTCTACGGCGATCAGGCGGTGATGTTCGAGGCGTTCAAGTCCGGCGCCATGAACGTCACCCGCGAAACCGACGCGCAGCGGTGGCGTACCCAGTACGAATTCCCCCGCATGCAATCGGGAGAGGTGGTCAAGTCGGAGATCCCGCATGAACGCCCCTCGGGGATCGCCGGCCTGGTGATGAATACCCGCCGGCCGCCGCTCGACGATTGGCGGGTGCGCGAGGCACTGATCCAGGCGTTCAACTTCGAGTTCGTGAACAACGTCCTGAACGGCGGCGCGCTGCCGCGGATCACCTCCTATTTCTCGAATTCCGAGCTGGGGATGGATCACGGCCCGGCCGAGGGGCGGGTGGCCGAGCTTCTGCAACGCTATGGCGACGCGCTGCTCCCCGGCGCGATGGACGGCTATTCCCTGCCCGAGGGGGACGGATCGAAGCGCAACCGGCGGGGCAGCCGCGCGGCGCTCGACCTTCTGGGCGAAGCAGGCTGGACGATCGATGCGGGCGGCGTGCTGCGGAACGCGGAGGGGGAGCGGTTCGACCTGGAAATCCTCCTCAGCCAGGGCGGTTACGAGCCGCAGGTCGCGCAGCGCACCGCCGATCTCTATGCCGCGGCGCTGGAGCGGATCGGGATCTCGCCCCGCATAACGCTGATCGATCACGCCCAATTCACCCAGCGGACCAATGCCTTCGACTTCGACATGGCGTGGTACATGCGCGGCATGTCCCTGTCGCCCGGGCGGGAGCAGTACCTGTACTGGGGCGCGGATGCCGCCGACGAGCCCGGCAGCTGGAACTGGATGGGGGCGACCTCGCCGGCCATCGACGGGCTGATCGACGAGATGCTCGCCTCCGGCAGCCGGGAGGATTACGTGGCCGCCGTGCAGGCGCTCGACCGGGTGCTGACGACCGGGCGGTACGTCGTCCCCGTCTGGCACAACCCGGTCTCCTACATCGCGCATGACGCGGATCTGGAATATCCCGACCACCTGCCGGTCTATGGCGATTTCCTGGGCTTCCTGCCCGATGTGTGGTGGAAAGAAGCGGATTAGCGCCCCGCCGGGCCCCTCGGGCGGCGGAGCCGGGCGCTCCGGTCCGCGGGGTCCGGAACCCCCTCGCCCGCGCGGCATTGACCGGGCGGAGCAGGAACAAGGAACGCGACCGATGCAATGGACTGCCGTCAAGTCGAACTGGCCCGCCTTTGTCGAACCCATCATGCAGCGCTGGCCGGAAACCGAGGAGAACGACCTTCTGGCGATGGAGGGTGATCGCGACCGGCTTGCGGCCTACCTCGCCGAGCGTCATGATCTGACGGCGCGCGAGGCCGACGAGCAGATCACGGCCTGGATGCAGGGCGCCGTGCCGGCCGATGTGGCCATGGACGAGACGCGCGACAGCGAGAACATCCGCGCCTCGGCCGCGCATATCGGCGCGGGCGAGGATGTCTATGCCGACGACAAGGATTTCGGGGATGAACAGGTGCCCGAGCGCCCCATCGGGCGAGACGACTGACCCGATTGCCGCACGCCGCCCCAGGCGGTAGGTCTGGGGCGATGGACTCGATCTTTCGCTCGGACCCGCCGCCGCCCTGCCCGGCCCCCTTCAACCTGGCGGAATACGTCCTGTCCCATGCGGACCGGCTGTCCGGCAAACCGGCGCTGGAGGAGATCGGCGGGCAGATCTGGACCTATGGCGCGCTCCGCGACGCGATTCTGGGCACCGCAACTGGGCTGTCCGCCTTCGGACGACCGGGCGACCGGATCTTGCTGCGCCTGTCCAACACCGTGGATTTTCCGATCGCGTTCCTGGGGGCGATCGCGGCAGGGCGCGTGCCCGCGCCGAGTTCAGCGCAGCTGACCGCCGACGAGGTGACGCCGATGGCACGGGCGCTCGACCCCGTGGTGACGATCCAGGCCCCCGGCGTCGCCGCGCCTCGGGGCGGCACGCCGCGGCTCGACCTCGCCGCATTGCGGGAGATGCGGGCAGAGGCGCCCGCTGCATACGACCGGGGCGACCCGGATCGCCCGGCCTATATCGTCTTTACCTCCGGCACGGCGGCAGTGCCGCGCGGCGTCGTCCACGCCCACCGCGCCGTCTGGGCGCGCCGGATGATGATCGCCGACTGGGCGGCTTTGGGCGAGGCCGACCGGCTGCTCCATGCCGGTGCGTTCAACTGGACCTATACGCTGGGGACCGGGCTGCTCGATCCATGGTCGGTCGGCGCCACGTCCGTCATCCCCGGCGACGGGGTCGATCCGGACCGGCTGGCGCATCACCTGGCAGACCGAGCGGCCACGATTTTTGCCGCAGTACCGGGCGTTTATCGCAGGATGTTGAAGTCCGGGCCACCACCGATGCCGGATCTGCGGCACGGGCTTTCGGCGGGCGAGAAGCTCCCCGAGGCGATCCGCGCCGACTGGCGCGCCGCTACCGGCACCGATATCCACGAGGCCTACGGCCAGAGCGAATGTTCGACCTTCATCTCGGGCAGTCCCGCGAGCCCCGCGCCGCCCGGCGTCCTCGGCCGCCCGCAGCCGGGCCGCTGCGTGGCCGTCCTGGGGGCCGACGGCGCGCCGGTGATGCGGGGTGCGCCGGGGCGGCTCGCGGTTCACGCCGACGATCCGGGTCTGATGCTGTCCTACCTGGATGGAAATGACGAAAACCTCATTGGGAACTGGCGCTTGACCGGCGACATGGCCGCGATGGACGAAGCGGGCTGGATCGCCTATCTCGGCCGGGACGACGACGTGATGACGGCGGGCGGATATCGCGTCTCGCCCCTCGAGGTGGAAGCCGCGGCGCTGGAGGTTCCCGGGGTAGAGGAGGCCGCCGCCTTCGAGCGGGAGGTGAGGCCGGGCGTGCGGGTCATCGCGCTGGCCTATCGCGGGACCGGGAACCTGGAGGACGCCATCGCCGCCCGTTGCACCGCGCGCCTTGCGCGGTACAAGTGCCCGCGCCTCGTCGAACGGCGCGACGCCCTGCCGCGAAACCGCAACGGCAAGTTGCTACGACGCGCCCTGCGCGAGGAGGCGCCATGAAAGAGCTCGTGAAGCTCGACATCCTGTCCGACCCGATCTGCCCGTGGTGCTATATCGGCAAGGCCAATCTCGACGCGGTGCTGCTGGAACGGCCTGATCATCCGTTCGACATCGAATGGCACCCCTATCAGCTGAATTTCGACATGCCACCCGAGGGCCTCGACCGGCGCACCTACCTGGAGGCCAAGTTCGGCGGGCGGCAGGAAGCGGTGGCGGCCTATGCCCCCGTGGTCGATGCCGCCCGGGAGGCGGGACTGGAGATCGCGTGGGACCGGATCACGCGCACCCCGAAAACCCTCGACGCCCACCGGCTGATCTACTGGGCGGGGATCGAGGGGCGGCAGACCGCGGCGGTCTCGGCGCTGTTCGAGGCCTATTTCACGCGGGGCGAGGATCTGGGCCGACACGCCGTCCTGGCGGGGGTCGCGGAGCGCATCGAGATGGATCGTGCGATGGTGCTGCGCCTCCTCGAGAGCGATGCCGACCGAGACGACATCGCGGCGCGCGACGCCCATGCCCGGGAACGGGGCGTGCGCGGCGTTCCGACCTTCGTCGTGGGCCGTACGCATGTGGTTCCCGGCGCCCAGCCGCCGGCCCTCTGGCGCGACGTGCTTGACGAATTGACGCAAGACAATCCGGCAACGCACTAATTTCAGACGCTATTCGAACCGGCAACCGGCCCGGGGCCGAAATCCTTGACACCCCGGCCGGAGCTTGCCAGCGTTGGAGCAGAGGTCGGGACGGGTGGAATGACGGAGGCGTCCAAAGCCGGAGACGAGCGAAAGTCCAGGTACTCGTTCGCCCCCCGCGCGCATTCGTTCCGACGAACCACTCCGGATTTCGCCCCGCAGGCTGCGGCACGCGCCCGCGGTCGGTGTCCAGTATAGAACGATCCGACTTGCTCGCTGCCTTGGAGATACGCCCATGATCGATCCGACCCGCCTGCTTTCGACCGCTGCGCTTCTGTCCCTCGTCGCGGGCTCCGCCCAGGCGGAGACGTGGCGATATGCCTTCGAGGAAGCGATCGACGAGGTCCAGGGCGTCTTCGCGCAGAAGTTCAAGGAGGAGGTCGAGGCCAACACCGACCACACCGTCGAACTCTATCCCTACGGCACGCTCGGGGAGAGCGCGGACATCATGGAGCAGGCGCAGTCGGGCATCCTGCAATTCGTGGACCAGTCGCCGGGCTTCACCGGCTCGCTGATCCCCGAGGCGCAGGTCTTCTTCGTGCCCTACCTGCTGCCGCAGGATACCGAGACGCTGGCCACGTTCTTCGAGAACTCGACGGCCATCAACGAGATGTTCCCCGAACTCTATGCCGAGCAGGGGCTGGAACTGCTGACCATGTTCCCCGAGGGGGAGGTCGCCATCACCACCAAGGAACCGTTCGAGACGCCCGAGGAGCTGTCGAACGTCAAGGTCCGCACGATGACGAACCCGCTCCTGGTCGAGAGCTACCGCGCCTTCGGCGCGACGCCGACGCCGCTGCCCTGGGGCGAGGTCTATGGGGCGTTGCAGACCGACATCATCCAGGGCCAGGAAAACCCGATGTTCTTCATCGAATCGACCAAGATGTACGAGGTGACGGATTACGTCACGATGATCGGGCACAACAACTTCACCACCGCGGTGATGGCGAACCAGCAATTCTACGAGGGATTGTCCGACGAGGACCGGCAGGCGGTCGAGGACGCCATCGACGTGGCCTTCGACCACATCATCGAATACCAGAAGGGCCTTCACGACGCCTCGATCGAGAAGATCAAGGAGGCCAAGCCGTCGATGACCTTCACCACCCTGACCGACGAGCAGCGGCAGCCGTTCCGCGACGCCGCCGAGGAGGTCGAACAGCAATTCCTCGAAATGACCGGCGATGGCGGGCAGGAGATCCTCGACCAGATGAAGAAGGATCTCGAGGACGCGCAGGGCGCCACCTCGGGCTGAGATCCGGCCGGCGGGGCCCGCGGCGGCCCCGCCCCATCGACTGTCTGCCGCGGATCGGCGCGGCCCCTGGGGACACACCATCGTGGATCAGAACGACCCCCCTTCCCAGATCGCCTCGCAGACTGACACCACCACGACGGACGATCCGGACGAGGCGACCTATGTGTCGTCCCTGCCCGGTCCGCTCGGCTACGTGGACATGGCTATCGCCCGGGTCGAATCGGTGCTTCTGGCGCTCGGCGTGCTGCTGATGGCGGCCAACACGGTCGCCAACGTGATCGGGCGCTACCTTTTCCAGTCGAGCCTGTTCTTCTCCGAGGAACTGAACCGGGTGCTGATCGTGGTGATCACCTTCGCGGGCATCAGCTATGCCGCGCGGCAGGGACGCCACATCCGCATGTCGGCGGTCTATGACGCGCTGCCGGTGCGCGGCCGCAAGATCCTGATGATCGCGATTGCCGTGATCACCGCGGCGTTCATGTTCGGGCTGGCCTGGTACTCGTTCGAATACACGATGACCCAGGCGAGCCGCGGACGGGTCTTGCCCGCCCTGCAGATCCCGGTCTGGGCGACGCTCGTGATCGTGCCGGTGGGGTTCTTCATGACCGGCCTGCAATACGCCCTGACCGCGGTGAAGAACCTGATCGAGAAGGACGTGTACCTTTCCACCGTGGTCCTCGACGGCTATGGCGACGACGAGATGGAGGTCTGAGCCATGACCGCGGGGATCTTCTCCATCATGATCGTCCTGCTGCTCCTCGGATTCCCGATGATGATCCCGCTCATCGTCGGCGCCTTCGTGGGCTTCCTGTCGCTCTTCGGCGGCTTCTCCCAGCTGGAAACGATGGTGCAGCAGATGATGGCCGGGATCCGGCCCGCCTCGCTCATCGCCGTGCCGATGTTCATCTTCGCCGCCGACATCATGACCCGCGGCCAGTCGGCGGGACGGCTCATCGACATGGTCATGTCCTTCGTGGGCCACGTCCGGGGCGGGCTCGCGATCTCCACCGCCGCGGCCTGCACCATGTTCGGCGCCGTGTCCGGCTCCACCCAGGCGACGGTGGTGGCCATCGGCTCGCCGCTCCGGCCCCGGATGATCAAGGCCGGCTACGGCGACAGCTTCATCCTGGCCCTGATCGTCAATTCCTCGGACATCGCGTTCCTGATCCCGCCCTCGATCGGCATGATCATCTACGGCGTGGTCTCGGGCACCTCCATCGCCGAGCTGTTCATCGCCGGCATCGGGCCGGGCCTGCTGATCCTCGTCTGCTTCGCGACCTATTCCTACATCTACGCGATCCGCACCGGCGTTCCGACGGAGCCGAAATCGAGCTGGTCCGACCGCGCGCGCGCCGTGCGGGGCGCGCTCTGGCCGCTGGGCTTCCCGGTGATCATCATCGGCGGCATCTATGGCGGCATCTTCAGCCCGACCGAGGCGGCGGCGGCCTGCGTCCTCTATGCGCTGATCCTCGAGGTCATCGTGTTCCGCTCGCTTGACCTCAAGGGCGTCTACAACACCGCGAAATCCACCGGGCTGATCACCGGCATCGTGTTCATCCTGGTCGCGGCGGGGGCCGCCTTCTCCTGGGTCATCTCGTTCGCGCAGATCCCGCAATCGATCCTGGCCGGGGTCGGCATCGACGAGATGGGCCCGATCGGCGTTCTCTTCGTGATCTCGATCGCGTTCTTCATCGGCTGCATGTTCGTGGACCCGATCGTGGTCATCCTGATCCTGGTGCCGATCTTCGCGCCCGTGGTCGAGGCGACGGGCCTCGACCCGGTACTGGTGGGCACGATCATCACCCTCCAGGTGGCGATCGGATCGGCCACGCCGCCCTTCGGGTGCGACATCTTCACCGCCATCGCCGTGTTCAAGCGCCCCTATTGGGAGGTCATCCGCGGCACCCCGCCCTTCATCGCGATCCTGCTGACGGTCTCGGTGCTGCTGATCTATTTCCCGCAGATCGCGCTGTTCCTGCGCGACCTCGCCTTCAGGTAAGGAGGCGTCCCGGCCCGTGTTCGCATCGATCCTCGCCCCCTATGACGGTTCCCGCAACGGCGAGCGGGCACTCCGCAAGGCGGTGGAACTGGCGCAATTGTGCGGCGCGCAGTTGACGATCCTGACGGTGTACCGGCACCGCTCGATGATCGAGGCCTCGCTCTCCATGGTGCGGAGCGACGATCCGGGGCCGCTCGACGGGGCGATGCGGGATTACGGGCGCGAGATCGCCGAGCACGGCAAGGCCGTCGCGCGCGAGGCCGGCCTGTCCGAGGCGCGCGCCTTCGTGAAGGCGGGCGCGCCCGCACGGACCATCGTGGCTTTCGCCGCCGAGCACGGCCACGACGTGATCGTCATCGGCAGCCGCGGCCTCGGCTCGATCGAGGATTACCTCCTCGGGAGCGTCTCGCACAAGGTCATCGGCCTGGCTGCCTGTCCGGTGATGGTGGTCTGAGGCGTCACCGTCCGGCGGGGACGAGCGGGGCGTCGCCGCTGCGAAACAGGCGGCCGGGCGCCGTGGGCCCCGCGACGACGCCGATCGAGCGCAGCATGTGCCATGCCAGGACCTGGTTGCTGGACAGGACCGGCAGGCCCAGCTCCGCCTCCAGCGGTTCGATCACGTCCAGCGTCCGCAGATTGGTGCAGGAGAGGAACAGCGCCTCGATCCCGCCGGTTGCGGCCAGAGCGCGCGCGCCGGCCATGATCGAATCGCCGTCGATCCGAACCACCCGCGCATCCTCGATCACGTCGAAACTGCCGAAGACCGGCGTTTCGACCCCGTTGACGTGGAACGTCGCGCGCAGCGTCTCCGACACCGTCTCGCTGTAGGGGGACAGGAGCCCGAGCTGCGACAGGCCCAGATACTCGCAGGCCGCGAGGAGCGCCTTGACCGGGTTCGTCGTCGTGCGCGTCACCGCCGCCCCGTGGAGGATGTCCGCGATGCGGCCCGGCCCGATCTGGGCGGTCGCCGAGGTGCAGCAATAGGCGACGCAGCCGAAGGCGGTCTGCGGCGGGAAAAGCCCCGCGGCCGCGCCGATCCGGTCCTCCATCGCCGCGAGCGTCTCGGGCGTGACGAGCGTGTCGAATGCGACCCGCGTCACGAGGTACTCGACCTCCTCGGGGACCATGCGGCGCAGGTCGCGCTCGATGGTCTCGTCCGTTTGAAGCACGACGAGCCCCATCTGGGGCGGGCGTTCCGGCGTCAGCGAATGGCGAAGGATACGGTCGGGCATCGGCATATCCGGCGATGGACAATGGGCGAAGCGCGGGGCCATCGCCCCGCCCGGCGCGACGATGGGGCGGCTTGCGACAAAGTGTCAAGCAGGCCCGCCACGGCGGGATCCGGCCCGGGGCGGGCCTTGCGTCCGGGCGGGTGATCGGCTCCCGTGCGGCGATGAGCATCTGGCTTGCCCTCTCCCTCCTGGCCTCGGCCACATGGGTCGTCGTCCTTGCGCTTTCAGACCGGGGCCTGGCGCGGATCTGGCCGCCGCGGCGGGGGACATGGCCGACGGCGATCTGGGCTTGGGTCCTGACGACGGCCATCTATGTCGGCCTGATCAATGCCGCTTCGGCCCAGTGGAACAGCCTCGGCTGGCCGGGCTGGTTGCGCTGGGGGATCGGGGGCGCCGCGCTTACGCTCCTCTCCTTCTGGGTGCAGGGGCGGGGCATCGTGGATCTGGGGCTTGCCGGTACGTCCGGATGGGACGTGGGGCTTGTCACGGACGGCGCCTATGCGCGCCGGCGCCATCCGCAATATGCAGGTCAAGCCGTGTCGCTGGTGGGCCTCGCCATCTTGGGCGGCGCACCGGAGGGGCTGATCGCCGCGGGGGCGGGATGTGTCGCGCTCCTCTACGCGGCACTGGTGGAGGACCGCGACCTGGCGCGCCGTTACGGCGCGGCCCATGCGCGCTACCGCCGGCAGGTGGCGTTCTTCTGAAGCGGCGGCCGGTGCCGCCCTGGGCGCCCTAGCTGCTCTTCTCCTTGGCCCGGGCGGGCGCGGCGGCCTTGGCGTGGCGGGCCAGTTCCTGGGCGATGGCGAAGCTGCCCTTGATCTTGTCGCTCTCGCGGGTCCATTCGCGGCTGACGACGATCCGGTTCTCCTTCACCTTGGCGCGTCCCTCCTGCGCGTCGATGAATTCCACCAGCCCGCCGGGCGAGGCGAAGGTGTCGTTGTGAAACGCCACCGTGACCCCGCGCGGCCCGGCATCGAGCTTGGCGATGCCCGCCTTCTTGCACTCCGCCTTGATCCGCACGACGAGGAGGAGCGTGTTCACCTCCTTCGGCAGGTCGCCGAAGCGGTCGATCAGCTCGGCGGCGAATCCCTCGAGCTCCACCTTGGTGGTCAGGTCCGACAGCCGCCGGTAGAGGCCGAGCCGTACGTCGAGGTCGGGCACGTATTCCTCGGGGATGAGGACCGGCACGCCGAGATTGATCTGGGGGGACCATTCGCCCGCGTCGCCCAGGCCCTCGATCCCTTCGAGCTCGCCCGCCTTCAGCTTTCCGATCGTCTCTTCCAGCATCGTCTGGTAGAGTTCGTACCCGACCTCGCGGATCTGCCCCGATTGTTCCTCGCCCACGAGGTTGCCGGCGCCGCGGATGTCGAGGTCCTGCGCGGCGAGATTGAAGCCCGCCCCCAGCGTGTCGAGCGAGCCCAGCACGCGGAGCCGCTTCTGCGCCGTCGGCGTCAGCTTGGCCCGCGGCTTTGTCGTCAGATAGGCGTAGGCGCGCGCCTTGGAGCGCCCTACCCGGCCGCGGATCTGGTAGAGTTGCGCCAGGCCGAACATGTCGGCACGCCAGACGACCATCGTGTTCGCGGTCGGGATGTCGAGGCCGGATTCCACGATCGTGGTCGCGAGCAGCACGTCGTAGGCCCCGTCGTAGAAGGCGTTCATCCGGTCGTCGAGCTCGCCCGCCGCCATCTGCCCGGTGGCGGTGACATAGGTGATCTCGGGGACCTCGGCCTTGAGGAACTCCTCCATCTCGGGGAGGTCCTTGATCCGGGGCGCGACGATGAAGGTCTGACCGCCGCGGTAATGCTCCCGCAGCAGCGCCTCGCGAATCGTCACCGCGTCGAACTCGCTGACATAGGTCCGGATCGCGAGACGATCGACCGGCGGAGTGCCGATGATCGACAGATCGCGAACACCGGTCAGGGACAGTTGCAGCGTCCGCGGGATCGGCGTGGCCGTCAGCGTCAGGACATGGACATCCGTCCGGAGCGATTTCAGCCGCTCCTTGTGCGTGACGCCGAAATGCTGCTCCTCGTCAACGACGAGCAGGCCGAGATTCTTGAACTTCATCTGCTTGGAAAGCAGGGCATGGGTGCCGATGACGATGTCGCAGGTGCCTTCGGCGGCCCGCTGGCGGGTCAGTTTCGCGTCCTTGTCGGAGACGAAGCGCGACAATTGGCGGAT
Source organism: uncultured Paracoccaceae bacterium (assembly GCA_947487205.1). Lineage (GTDB taxonomy): Bacteria > Pseudomonadota > Alphaproteobacteria > Rhodobacterales > Rhodobacteraceae > Palleronia. Next base: position 104,347 of record CANKVU010000012.1, read on the forward strand.
CTCGACCGGAAAGCCGCGGAACCGTTCGGCGAAGGACTTGTAATGCTGCCGGGCCAGCAGGGTCGTCGGCGCGATCACCGCCACCTGGGCCCCCGACATCGCGGCGATGAAGGCCGCGCGCATCGCCACCTCGGTCTTGCCGAACCCCACGTCGCCGACGATCAGCCTGTCCATGGGCACCCCGCGTTCGAGATCGCCCATCACGTCCTCGATCGCCTTCAGCTGGTCCTCGGTCTCCTCGTAGGGGAAGCGGGCGGAGAAATCCTCCCATGCGTTGTCGGGCGGCTCCAGGATCGGCGCCTTGCGCATCAACCGCTCTGCGGCGACGCGGATCAGCCGGTCGGCGATCTCGCGGATGCGCTGCTTCAGCTTGGCCTTCTTGGCCTGCCAGGCGCCGCCGCCCAACTTGTCGAGCAGCCCCTCCTCGTGGCCGAAGCGCGACAGCAATTCGATGTTCTCGACCGGCAGGTAGAGCCGGTCGCCGCCGGCATATTCGAGAAGGGCGCATTCATGCGGACTGCCGGCGGCGGTCACGACCTCCAGCCCCTGGAACCGTCCGACCCCGTGGTCGACATGCACCACGAGATCGCCGGGGGTCAGCGATTGCGCCTCGGTCAGGAAGTTCTCTGCGCGCCGCTTCCTCGGCGCCTTCCTGATCAGGCGGTCGCCCAGGACATCCTGCTCGGAGACGACCGTCAGCCGGTCGTCGCCATGGGGCCCCTCGAAGCCGTGTTCGAGCCCCCAGACCGCGAGGTAGAGGCCACCTTTGCCCTCGGGGACATCGCGGAAATCGTGGATCTCCGTCGCGCCCTCGACGCCCTCGTCCTCCAACAGGCCGGAAAGGCGTTCGCGCGCGCCCTCGGAATAGGAGGCGACGATCACCTGCCCCTCCTTTCGCTTCGCACGAAGATGATCGGCCAGCGCCCCGAAAAGGCTGACATTCTCCTGCTGGCGTTCCGGGCTGAAATTGCGCCCGATACGCCCGCCGGCATCGACCACCCCGGGGCCGGAGGCCTGCGCGAGCGGGTGGAACGCGACGACCCTGTGATCGTGCGTCGCAGCCTTCCAGGCGGCATCGTCGAGATACAGCGTCTCTGGCGGGGCGGGCTTGTAGACGGAGTCCACCCGGCCCTTCTTCTGCATCGCGTCGCGGCGGTTGTCGTACTGGTCGGTGACGGTGTCCCAACGCGCCAGTCGCGCGGGCGTCACCTGGTCGTCGAGCGTCACCGACGCCTCCGGCAGGAAATCGAAGATCGTCTCCAGCCGCTCGTGGAAGAAGCCCAGCCAATGTTCGGCGCCGGCATGCTTCTTGCCGGCGCTGATCGCCTCGTAAAGCGGGTCGTCGGTGCCGGCCGCCCCGAACTCCACGCGGTAGTTCTGCCGGAAGCGGCGGATCGCCTCTTCGTCCAGGATGACCTCGGAGACCGGCGCAAGCTCGATTTCCTTCAGCTTCTCGGTCGTGCGCTGGTCGCCCGGGTCGAAGCGCCGCGCCCCGTCCAGCGTGTCGCCGAAGAGGTCGAGGCGCACGGGCCCGGATTCCCCCGGCGGCCAGACATCGATGATCCCGCCCCGGATGGCGTAATCGCCCGGTTCCATCACCGTCGGCGCCTGGGTGAAGCCCATCCGCACGAGGAAGTCGCGCAGCGCCTGCTCGTCGATCCGGTGGCCCACCCGGGCGGTGAAGGACGATTGCCGAACCGTCTCGCGGGGCGGGATCTTCTGCGTGGCGCCGTTCACGGTCGTCAAGACGACGAACCGTTTCGGCATGGTGTGCGTCAGCGCGGCCAGCGTCGCCATCCGCGCGGCGGACAATGCCGCGTTCGGGCTGACCCGGTCGTAGGGCAGGCAATCCCATGCCGGGAAGGTGAAGACCGGAAGGCCGGGATCGTAGAAGGCGAGCGCCGCCTGAAGCGCGGCCAGCCGCTTGTCGTCCCGCGCCACATGGAGGACCGACCCCGCGCGGCCGATCTCCGCGAGGACCAGGCGGGCATCGAAACCTTCGGGCGCCCCGCCCAGCGTGATCTTGTCAGCCGTGCTCATGGTCCGCGTGACGTAACGAGCCGGGACCCGGTGTCAATGGCGCCTTGACCGGCGCGGCGCCGCGTGGTCCATCGCCCTCCATGCTGCGTCGCCTCTATGACTGGACCCTTTCGCTCGCCGCCCATCCCAGGGCGATGTGGGCGCTTGCCATCGTCGCGTTCGTGGAATCGTCGGTCTTTCCGATCCCGCCCGATGTGCTGATGATCCCGATGATCCTGGCCGCGCCGCGCCGCGCCTGGGCGATCGCCGCAGTCGCGACGCTCGCCTCGGTCCTGGGCGGGCTGGCCGGCTACTGGATCGGTGCCCAGCTGTTCGAGCAGCTTGGCCGGCCGGTGCTGGAATTCTACGGCAAGGCCGACCGGTTCGAGGAATTCCGCCTCAACTACAACGATTTCGGCGCCTGGGCGGTGCTGATCGCGGGCCTGACGCCGTTCCCCTTCAAGGTCGTCACCATCCTGTCGGGCGCCACGGGGCTGAACCTGCCGATCTTCGTCGTCGCCTCCATCGTGGCCCGGGGGCTGCGCTTCTTCGTGGTGGCCGCGCTGCTGCGCGCGTTCGGCCCGCCGATCCGCGACTTCATCGATCGCCGCCTGGGGCTCGTCTTCACCCTCTTCTGCGTCGCGCTGGCGGGGGGCTTCGTCGCGGTGCGCTACATATGACCGGCCGCTCGCTGATGATCCTCGCCGCGATGGGCTCGGCGGTCCTCCTGTTCGGGGCCTACGGCTTCGAGGCGCTGGGCTATGCGCCCTGCAAGATGTGCCTGTGGCAGCGCTGGCCCCACCTGGCCGCCATTTCGCTCGGCCTCGCGGCGATCGCCTGGGCGGTGCGGCCCGTGGCGGCGCTCGGGGCGCTGGCGGCGTCGACGACCGCCGGGATCGGGCTGTTCCACACCGGGGTGGAGCGTGGCTGGTGGCCGGGTCCCTCGTCCTGTTCGGGGGGAGCTTCGCTCGGCGGACTGAGCGGCCAGGACCTTCTTTCGACCGACACGCTCGACCGGGTCGTGATGTGCGACGAGGTGGCTTGGTCTCTCCTCGGCCTGTCGATGGCGTCGTGGAACGCGATCCTGTCGCTGGTCCTCGCGGGGATCTGGGTTGCGGCGTACCGCCGCGCGGCGTGAGGCGACGCCCCCCGTCCGGACGCGGTCCGCGGCGGCCCTGTACCAACGAGGGAGCAAATCCATGGCCGACATCACCCTGATCGGCGTTCCTATCGATTGCGGCAAGGAACGAGCGGGCTGCCTCATGGGGCCCGACGCCTATCGCGTCGCGGGGATCGAGGGCACGTTGACCGCGCTGGGCCACAGGGTTCGCGACGCGGGCAATCTCGCCCCCGGCGCGGATTGGGACGTACCCGGGATGGGCGTTTTGCATCGGCCGGGCGCGGTCGCGGCCTGGACGGACGCGATCGCCAGGACGGCGCGGTCGAGCCGTGGCCTGCCGATCTTCCTCGGCGGCGATCACGCGCTCGCGCTCGGCAGCATCGCGGGCATGGCGGCGCGCGCCGCGGACCTGGGCCGCCCGTTCTTCCTGCTCTGGCTCGATGCCCATTCGGATTTCCACACCCTCCGGACGACCCGGTCCGGCAATCTCCACGGCACGCCGGTCGCCTATGTCACCGGGCAGCCCGATTTCGAGGGGTTCCCGCCGCTGATCCGGGCCGTGCCGCCCGACCATGTCGCGATGATCGGCCTCCGCTCCGTCGACCCCGGCGAGCGCGACCGGCTGTCGGGCACCGGCGCGCGCACGCACGACATGCGCGAGATCGACGAGACCGGCATGGCGGCCCCGCTGCGCGATTTCCTCGAATGCGTGGCCGCGGCGCGCGATCCGATGCTGCACGTGTCGCTGGACGTGGATTTCCTCGACCCTTCCATCGCGCCCGGCGTGGGGACCACCGTCCCCGGCGGGGCCACGTTCCGCGAAGCGCACCTGGTGATGGAGATGTTGAGCGAATCGGGCCTCGTGACCTCGCTCGACCTGGTGGAGCTGAACCCCGCGCTCGACGAGCGAGGCCGCACCGCGCGGCTGATGATCGAACTGACGGCCTCGCTGATGGGCAAACGCGTCTTCGACCGGCCGACCCGACCCCGCGGCTAGCGCCCGGGCGGGATGGAATAGGTCAGGGAGGCGCGGGCCACCGGCCCTTCGCTCGCCTGCGAGCGGATGAGCGCGTCCCCCACGGCAAGGCGGCGGCCGAGCTTGAGGATGCGGACATCCGCCCGAAGCGGCGCCTCCGCCTCGGGCCGGCGCAGGAAGTCGATGCTGCAATTCGTGGTGACCGCCAGTGCGGCGGGCCCGATCCGCGCCAGGATCGCGAGGTAGACCCCCACATCCGCCAGCGCGAAGAGCGTCGGCCCCGACACCGTTCCCCCGGGGCGCAGGTGGCGCGGGCCCGCGTCGAGGCGCAGCGTCAATCCGTCCGGGTCGCTGCGCTCGATCGCGAACTCCTCGGCGACCTGGGGAAATTCCCGGGCGAGGAAGTCGTCCAGCGCCCCGATATCCATCCGCATTCCGCACACTCCGCCCTGCTCCGGTTCCGCCCGCACCATTTCCCGCCCGCGGCGGGGCGTCAAACCGCGACGGCATTGACGCGGTATCGCGCGGATGGCCAGATCGGCCCCACCCGGAGGAGGACGGACATGCTGAGACGTGAGGACGACGGTGCGGTCGCGCGCCTGACCATGGACGCCCCCGAACGGCTGAACGCCCTGTCGGACGAGATGCTGGCGGCGCTGGCGGCCGCGTTCGACGATCTGTCCCGCGACCGCGCCATCCGCGTGGTGATCCTCGGCGGGGCGGGGCGGGCCTTCTGCGCGGGTCACGATCTGCGCCAGATGCAGGCCAAGCGGCAGGCCGGGGATCGGGGTGCCGCGGGCCTGCACGACCTCTTCACCCGCTGCGCGGAGGTGATGCAAGCCATCCCCCGCCTGCCCCAGCCCGTGATCGCCGAGGTGCACGGCGTCGCCGTCGCGGCCGGGTGCCAGCTCGTCGCCTCGTGCGACATGGCCGTGGCCGCGCACGGGACCCGATTCGGGGTAAACGGCGTAAATATCGGCCTTTTCTGCTCGACGCCGATGGTCGCTCTGAGCCGCAACGTGCCTCGCAAGCGCGCGTTCGAAATGCTGACGACCGGCCGCCTGATCCAGACGGACGAGGCGCTGGACCTGGGCCTGATCAACCGCGCGGTGCCCGCGGACGAGTTGCCGGATGCCACGCGGGACCTGGCCCGGACCGTAGCCGACAAGCTCGGCAGCGCCGTTCGGGTCGGCAAGCGCGCCTTCTACGAGCAGGCCGAGATGGACCTTGCCGCCGCCTACGCGCATACCGGGCAGGTCATGGTCGAGAACATGCTCGACCGCGATACCGAGGAGGGAATCGACGCCTTCTTGGAGAAACGTCCGCCCGGCTGGCAGCAGGGCTAGCCGATCCTGGAGGAGATCACGCCGGTCGCGAAGCCGCCCATCCGCAGCTCGCCGAAGAGCCGCTGATACTCGATCTTGGGACAGCGGTTCATCACCACCTCGACACCGCAGGACCGCGCCCGCTCGGCGGCGGCCGCATCTTCGACGCCGATCTGCATCCAGATCACCCTGAGCCCCGGCATGACCTCCAGCGCGTGGTCGACGATCCCGGGCACGTGCTCGGAGCGGCGAAAGATGTCGAGCATCTCGACCTCTTGCGGCAGATCGGCCAAGTCGCCCACGACCGCGCGTCCGAAAAGGTCCTGGCCCACGAGGCCGGGATTGACGGAATGCACGCGGAACCCCTTGAGGGACAGATAGCGGGCGACGTAGTGGCTGGGCCGCACCGGGTTGGCCGAGACGCCAAGGCACGCCACGTCGCGCACGGAGCCCAGAATTCGACGAAAGTCCGCGTCGGTCATGTCGCGATGATCCCTACCCGGCCGCGATCCGCAAGATCGCCTCGGCAAAAAAAATGGCCCGGAGGGTAACGTCCGGGCCAAAGTGTCGGAACGAGGGACAGTGATCGCACCGGACGTTCCGCATCCGGCGCTGAACCTGATGTGGGAGGGCAACAATCGCGAAAAAAGAGGCGTCGCGCCGTTGTGAACGCGCTAGCCCCGCGAGGCGGCATAGAGCGCCACGGCGGCGGCGTTTGAGACGTTCAGCGATCCGAACGCCCCCGCCGCGCCAATTCGAACGAGGGCGTCGCAGCATTCGCGCGTCCGGGCCCGCAGGCCCGGCCCCTCCGCCCCCAGGACGAGGACGAGCGGGCGCGTTCCCGCCCCCGCGGCCGCCTCGGCGACCTCATGCGCGCCGTCGCCGTCGAGACCGAGGCAGACGAATCCCATCGCCCGCAGGCGCAGGAGGCTGTCGGAGAGGTTGCCGATTCTGAGATAGGGCTGGCGTTCGAGCGCCCCCGACGCGGTCTTGGCGAGCGCGCCGGTCTCGGGCGGCGAATGCCGGGCGGGAGCGATGACCGCCCGCGCCCCGAACACCTCGGCCGAGCGCAGGATCGCGCCGACATTGTGCGGATCCGTCACCCGGTCCAGCGCGACGATCGGCCCGCCGGTTCCGAGCGCCACCGTCTCGAGGCTGCCCCAATCCAGCGGCTGCACCTCGAGCGCGGCGCCCTGATGCACCGATCCCGGGTCGAGGGGCGCCGGGAACCTGCGCGGATCGGCCTCCTCGATCGCGATCCCCGCCTCGGGCACGGCCTCGCCCAGCCGGTCGCGCGCGTTCCGTGTCAGGACGAGCCGGAGCTTCTCGCGTGCCGGGTTCCGCAGGGCGTCCCGCACCGCGTGGAGGCCGAACAGCCAGACGGTTTCGCGGGCCGCCGCGCGCCGACCCTGCTCCTTTTCGACGACCCATTTCGGTTTCCGGACCATGACCCGGCTTTCACCGCAGGCGCCGGCGATTTCAAGCGAATTTCGCCTTGACGGTCCGCGGCCCCGCAGATACGTCCGCGCCCACGGCTACTGTGGGCGACAGGCCGCAAGGTGTGGCAGGGGACTGTAACTCCCTCGCGGAGACGCACGCTAGGTTCGATTCCTAGGTCGCCCACCATTTCCCCATTACCAGTTCCACATCGCGATTGTCGGAAATCCGACAATCGGGCGGATTGCGTCCGCATGGACCGTGTTTCGCAGGGGTGGTCGGGGATGGTACCGCCTCCCCGGCTTGAACGGGGGACCTCTAGATCCACAATCTAGCGCTCTAACCAACTGAGCTAAGGCGGCACGTTTGCGCCCAATACCCGGGCCGCGCCGGGGATGCAAGCGGGCAGCGGCCGGCCGTTGGGGCTTGCGGCGCCTGTCGGGCGCAACTAGCGAGGGGCGCCTGAGGGGCGGATGCCCCATCATTGGGGAAAGGAAATTGGTCATGGGCATCAACGACCCGAGCGACGCCAGCGCCAACCTTCAGATCGGGCCCACCGATTCCGGCATGGTGCGCCTTTATGTCGAGGCCGAGGGCGGGATCGAGGTGCCGATGGATTTCGATCCCGAGGAGGCCGAGGAGATCGCCGAGGAAATCCGGGCCGCGGCCCAGTCGGCCCGGTCCTTCGCCTCCAAGAAGCGGCGCTAGCCCCCGTTCAGACCGGCGCCGGGATCGCGCAGGGCCTGCAGCCGGCGCGCGGCATGGGTCGCGAATTTCTGGATCAACGCCTTGCGCCGGGCCGGCGCCAGGCGCGATTCGGCCGGCATCCGCACGATCTCGGCGTCATAGGCGTCCGCGACGATCAAGCCGGATTCGGGCGGCAGGAGCTCGTCCGGAAACGTCCGGTCGACGGCCCAGAAATACCGGTCGCACCAGGGCAGGTAACCCTGCCACTTCGCGTCGCCGGTGAAATCCGCGCGGCTCGACTTGCACTCGATCACCCAGATCTCTCCCTTCGGGCCGAGCGCCATGACGTCCACGCGCAATCCGGGCGTGGGGGTCAGTTCCTCGACGCAGGCGAAACCGTGCGAGGCGAGCGCGCGCCCGACCCCGCGGGCCAGGAGTTGGCCGGGCATGAGACAACGATCGGCGGCGATCTCGGACATGGCGCGCTGATGAACAGATCGGAAACGAAAATCAAGTCCGCTCCCGGCTTGCCACGGCCCGGCAGCGTCCCTAACTTGCGGTTCAGGCGGGCACTGCCCTTCTCGTGCCGGGCAAAATTCCGGTGGCCTTAATCAATTCCGAGGGAGCTGGCTCTGGCCGGACCGTGGTTCGACTACCTGGCGCCCACCTGCTTAGTCAGGTCCTCGGGAATTTAGTACCCGACGGTCGCGGCGGTCCCGCCGATCCTACCGCAACGTCGTGATTTGGCATGCATCCCCCGGACCGGCATAGTGCCGGAACCGCCCTGGATGAGAGTGCCGCGCATGACCGACCGTACCGACCCACGCCACGCGCGCGAGATCGAGAACCATCTGTCGTGGCTCGACAGCTTCTCGGGAGCGGCATTGGGGGTGCTGGCGGCGGCGTCGGGGATCTACACCTATCTGGGCGTCTCGTCGCTGCTCGACGATGACGGGGCGCTGTCGGTCTTTGCCGCGCTGGCCTATTCCATCGCCGTGTCGGTCGGCATCTTCGTCTTCTAGTCCTACCTGATGCGCCTGATGCCCGCGATGCGGACGGCCTCGTCGCGCCTGGGCCTTCTCGGGGCGATGGCATTGGGCTCGCTGGCCATCGTCGCGATGTCGTCGTGGCTCAATGCCGCGGCCCTTGCCGGAGCGGCGGCGGTGGAGCAGCACCTGGCCCGTACCGTGCAGGATTACCAAGGCGAGCTGGAGCGCGCCCACGACATCGCCATCTCGGGCCAGTCGCTGGAGCGCGACGTGGCCCGCGTGCGGCAGAGTTTCGAGGATCTGTCCCAACAGGAAGCCACGGGGTCGCTGTCGGGGATCGCCGGGCGCGGCGCGGTCTTTCGCGTCCTGACCCAGAAGGCCGAGGAGCTGGCCGCACTGGAGGAGCAGATCACCCAGCAGGGCCCGGCCGTCGCGACGGCCTTCGCCGAGGGCAACCAGATCCTGAGCCGCATGCGATCCCTGACCGTCGAGCCCGGCCCGGTAGAGGCGCGCTCGGTGGAGTTCAGCGAGGATGCCGTGCGCCTGGCCGGGATCATCAGCCAGTTGCGACAGCTTTCCGTGGCACCGCTCGTCACCCGCGCGGCGAACGATCTGGCCGCCTCGGTCGTCCGCCCGGCCCTGTCCCGGACCGAGGCGACCGCCGACGGGCAGCGGGCGACCATCGATTCGGTCCTGGGCGTGCTCGAGCAGCGCGCGCAGACCCTCGCGGGAGCGGCTGCCGCGGTCGAGGCGATGGCGCCGCCCGCGGAGGTCAGCTACACCCCGATCTCGTCGGCGGATGCGGTGATCCGGTACGCGGGCAACTTTGTGCCCTCCTGGGCCGGCGCGATCGCCATCGACCTGCTGCCGGCGGTCCTGGTCTTCATCCTGATGGTCAGCCATGCCGCGATCCGTACCGCGCGCGGCGGCGGTGCGGCCTCCGAGGATCAGATGACGGTGGCCGAACTCAGGGCCGCCCTCCACGCCCTGCGCGATGTCCAGGGGCGGGATCAGGCACCGCAGACCGGTCGCCCAGCCCCCCCCATCCAGAGCCGTCGGAGGCCGCCGCCCCCGCGCCGACACCGATCCGCGGCCGCCTTGAATGACGGCCCGTCCAGGGCGCGTCATCAAGGGGATCTTCGCCTTGCAGATCGCCCTCGGGGCGGCGCTGGTCGTGGGCGACATCCCCCTCGGCATGCCCCGCCTGCCGGGCGGCGACCGCGCGCCCGCCCTCGAACAGCCCGTCCGCCCCGGCGACCAGACGCGGCGCTATCGCCCCGACGCCCTGCCCGACGACGGGACGAACCGGCCGTTCCCCTCCCCGGCGGACCTTCCCGACCGTCTGGCGCTGGAGACGGCGGAGATCGACGGCCGCCCCGTGATGCGGATGCTCGGCACGATCGCACCCGGCGACGGAGAACGCGTCACGGGCCTTCTCGCCGAGCGCATCGCGGCGGCGCCCGCGACTGAGCTCTTCATCAATTCGCCGGGCGGTTCGGTGGACGATGCGTTGGAAATAGGGCGCGCCATCCGGCGCATGGATCTTGCGACCGCCATCGCGGCGGGCGATGTCTGCCTGTCTGCCTGTCCCTACCTGCTTGCCGGGGGCACCACGCGGAGCGTGGACGCCGCGGGGTCCGTGGGCGTCCATCAGCATTACTTCGGCGAGAACACGGTCCTGCCGGCCTTCCTCGCCGTCAAAGACGTGCAGCGCGGCCAGGGGCGGGTCATGGCCTATCTCGACGAGATGGGCATCGACCCGATGGTGATGCAACATGCCCTGACGACGCCCCCGGAGGAGATCTATGTCCTCGTGCCGGAGGAACTGGAGCGATACCGTCTGGTCACGCCCGTGGCGGAATGACGGGGCGCGCCCAGGGCACGCCCCGCCCGTCGATCATTGCCAGGACTGGACGAGCTCGTCGTAGGGAATCGTCTCCGGCTCCTCTTCCTCGTCTTCGAGCGCGGGCTTCGGCGCGCCCGGCTGGTCGAGCCAGTATTGCGGATCCTGCTCCTCGTTCAGGACAGGGCCCAGATCGCCCTGGATGCCCGCCCGTTCGAGCCGGCTGAGCACGTCCTCCATGTCCGCGCAGAGCTTGTCGAGCGCCTCCTTCGACGTCTTCGCCCCGGACATCGCGTCGCCGATATTCTGCCACCAGAGCTGCGCGAGCTTGGGGTAATCGGGCACGTTCGTCCCCGTCGGCGACCATTGGGTGCGCGCGGGCGAACGGTAGAACTCCACCAGGCCGCCGAGCTTGGGCGCCCGCTCGGTGAAGTGCTCGGAGTTGATGGTCGAGTCGCGGATAAAGGTCAGACCGACATCCGATTTCTTCACGTCCACGGTCTTGGACGTGACGAACTGGGCATAGAGCCAGGCGGCCTTGGCCCGGTCGGTGGGCGTCGATTCCATGAGCGTCCAGGAGCCCACGTCCTGATAGCCGACCTTCATCCCCTCTTCCCAGTAGACGCCGTGGGGGCTGGGGGCGAGGCGCCATTTCGGCGTGCCGTCCTCGTTCATCACCGCGTCGGAATCGACCAGCGGCGCGACGAAGGTCGTGTACATGAACATCTGCTGGGCGATGTTGCCCTGCCCCGGAACCGGTCCGGCCTCGGAGAAGGTCATGCCCGCGGCCTGTGGCGGCGAGTATTCCTGCAGCCACTTGATGGCCTTGTCGACGGCGTACACGGCAGCGGGCGAGTTCGTCGCGCCACCCCGGTCGACGCAGGCGCCGACGGGCTGGGACTGCTCGTTCACGCGGATGCCCCATTCGTCGACGGGCAGGCCGTTCGGCTCGCCGGTGTCGCCCATCCCGGCCATGGACATCCAGGCGTCGGTGTAGCGCCAGCCGAGCGAGGGGTCCTTCTTGCCGTAATCCATGTTGCCCCAGACCGAGGACGGCTCGCCCTCGATATAGCTCATGTCCCGGCCGGTGAAGAACTCGGCGATGTCCTCGTAGGCGGACCAGTTGACCGGAACGCCGAGCTCGTAGCCGTACTCTTCCTGGAAATCGGTCTGGGTCTTCTCGTCGTTGAACCAGTCGTAGCGGAACCAGTAGAGGTTCGCGAATTGCTGGTCGGGCAGCTGGTAGAGATTGCCGTCCGGTCCGGTAGTGAATTCCGTCCCGATGAAATCGTCCAGATCGAGCGTCGGCGAGGTCACGTCGGAGGCTTCGCCCTCCATCCACTCGGTCAGGTTGCGCACCTGGCCATAGCGCCAATGCGTCCCGATCAGGTCACTGTCGTTCACATAGGCGTCGTAGATGTTCTCGTTCGACTGCATCTGCACCTGCAGCCGTTCGACCACGTCGCCCTCGCCGATCAGGTCGTGGGTGACGTTGATCCCGGTGATCGCGGTGAAGGCCGGGGCCAGGACCTGGCTCTCGTATTCGTGGGTGGTGATCGTCTCGGACACCACGTTGATGTCCATGCCCTGGAACGGTTCCGCGGCATCGACGAACCACTGCATCTCCTCTTCCTGCTCTTCGCGCGAGAGCGTCGAGACGTCGCCGATCTCGGTGTCGAGGAATTCGCGCGCCTCCTCCATGCCGGCGAGCGCCGGCGTGGAGAGGATGCCCATCGCCACCGCGAGCGCGGTGGTGGATCTGAGCGTCTTGGTCATGATCGTCCTCCCTTGGTCGTTTTTCATCTTGGTCCTCAGACGGTGCGGAAGATCCCGGCCGCCAGGACGAGGGAAAGCGCAAGCGCCCCCCATTGCGTGCCGAGCCCGGCCCAGAGCCAGGCCAGGTTCACGAAGCCGGCGACGAGCAGCGAAATGAAGAGCCTGTCGCCGCGCGTCGTCTCGATCCCCAGGATGCCGCGCCTGGGCGTCTCGGGGTACCGGATCGCGAGGTACGACATGACCGCCAGGATCGCGGCGATCACCATGAAGAAGGCCGCGGTGGGCCAGGTCCATGCCATCCATGCCATCAGGTCGCCCTCCTTGCGTCGGTGCGGTGGACCGCCGCCCGCGCACGCGCCGCAGCGGGCCGGGGGGGCTGCGCGTGCGCCATCATACCCGCCCGAGGGCGAAGCCCTTGGCGATGTAGTTCCGGACGAAATAGATCACCAGCGCGCCGGGCAGGATGGTCAGCATACCGGCCGCCGCGAGCACTCCCCAATCCACACCCGCCGCGCCCACGGTGCGTGTCATGGTCGCCGCGATCGGCTTGGCGTCCACGCTGGTCAGCGTGCGCGACAGGAGCAGTTCCACCCAGGAGAACATGAAGCAGAAGAACGCCGCCACGCCGATCCCCGACGAGATCAGCGGCATGAAGATCCGCACGAAGAACCCCGGAAAGGAATAGCCGTCGATATAGGCGGTCTCGTCGATCTCCTTCGGGACGCCGCGCATGAACCCTTCCAGAATCCAGACCGCGAGCGGCACGTTGAAGAGGCAATGCGCCAGCGCGACGGCGATATGGGTGTCGAAAAGCCCGACGCTGGAATAAAGTTGGAAGAAGGGCAGCGCGAAGACCGCCGGCGGCGCCATCCGGTTCGTCAGCAGCCAGAAGAACAGGTGCTTGTCGCCCATGAACGTGTAGCGCGAGAAGGCGTAGGCGGCCGGGAGCGCGACGGCGATCGAGATCACCGTGTTCATCACCACGTAGATGATCGAATTGACGTATCCCATGTACCAGGACGCGTCGGTCAGGATCGTGACGTAGTTCTGCAGCGTCAGGTTGCGCGGCCAGAGCGAGAAGGTGCCCAGGATCTCGGAATTCGTCTTCAGGCTCATGTTGAGGAGCCAGTAGATCGGCAGCATCAGGAACAGGATGTAGAGCGCCATCACCGCGGCCGAGCCGCTGATGCGCGGCCCGCGCCCCAGCCGCGTGTTGGCGTCCTCGGGCCGGACATCGCCCGGCAGATGCGCGGCGCCGGGCGCCGAGGGGGTCGTGTCGCTCATGCCCCGCCCTCCTCCTTGTCGAGGTTGGTCATCGCGATGTAGAACACGTAGCTGATCACCATGATGACGAGGAAGTACATCAGCGAGAACGCCGCCGCCGGGCCGAGGTCGAACTGTCCCAGCGCCATCTTGACCAGGTCGATGGACAGGAACGTGGTGGCGTTGCCGGGTCCCCCGCCGGTCAGCACGAAGGGTTCGGTGTAGATCTTGAAGCTGTCCATGAAGCGCAGCAGGATGGCGATGGTCAGCACCCCGCGCATTTTCGGCAGCTCGATGTAGCGAAAGACGGCCAGCCGCGTGGCCTGGTCGATCTTCGCCGCCTGGTAATAGGCGTCGGGGATCGAGCGCAGACCGGCATAGGCCAGCAGCGCCACAAGCGAGGTCCAGTGCCAGACGTCCATCGCGATGACGGTGATCCACGCGGCATAGAAGCCCTGGGTGTAGTTGTAGTCGATCCCGAGGCTGTCGAGCGTGTGCCCGAGCAGCCCGATATCGACCCGCCCGAAGATCTGCCAGATCGTACCGACGACGTTCCAAGGGATCAGGAGCGGCAGCGCCATCAGCACCAGGCAGATCGAGGCCCACACCCCCTTCTTGGGCATGTGCAGGGCGACGAAGATGCCCAGGGGCACCTCGATGGCCAGGATGATGCCGGAGAAGACGAGTTGCCGCCCGAGCGCGTTCCACATCCGTTCGGAGCGCAGCATCTCGTCGAACCATTCGAGGCCGGCCCAGAAGAAGACGTTGTTTCCGAACGTGTCCTGAACCGAGTAGTTGACGACCGTCATCAGCGGCACGACGGCCGAGAAGGCGACCAGGATCAGGACCGGGAGGATCAGGAACCAGGCCTTTTCGTTGCGCGTCTTCATGCGGCCTGCCTCTCCGTGTCGGGCGCCACCCGCCACTCGTCCTCGTAGACGTTGACGCCGCCCTCGACGAACTGGATGTGGGTGCCGCCATCGGGGACCGAGCGTTCCTCGGGCACCAGTGCCGAAACCTCCTGCCCGTCGAGGTCGAGGCGCACGATCCGGTGGCGGCCCACATCCTCGACCCGGGTCACGCGGGCGGGAAGGCCGTGATCGCCGAGGCGGATATATTCGGGCCGGACGCCGATCCGGATGCGGCCGCCGGCGGTGCGGTAGCCCTGGCCCAGATCGAACCGGGTCCCCGCGATCACCGCCTTCCGCCCCTCGATCGTCGCGTCGAACAGGTTCATGCCCGGCGAGCCGATGAAATACCCGACGAAGGTGTGCTCGGGGCGTTCGAACAATTCCTCCGGCGTGCCGATCTGGACCACGACGCCGTCGTTCATCACCACCACGCGGTCGGCGAAGGTCAGCGCCTCGGTCTGGTCGTGGGTGACGTAGATCATCGTATGTCCGAAATCACGGTGCAGGGTCTTGAGCTGGGTGCGCAATTCCCACTTCATCCGCGGGTCGATCACCGTCAGCGGCTCGTCGAAGAGGAGCGCGTTCACGTCGTCGCGCACCATGCCGCGGCCGAGCGAGATCTTCTGCTTGGCATCCGCCGTCAGGCCGCTGGCGCGGCGGTCCAGCGTCGCCTCCATCCCGATCATGCGCCCGACCCGACCGACGCGGTCGGCGATCTCGGAGGCGGGAAGGCCGCGGTTCTTCAGCGGGAAGGCGAGGTTCTCGCGCACCGTCATGGTGTCGTAGACGACCGGAAACTGGAATACCTGCGCGATGTTGCGGTCCGCGGTGGCCTTGGGCGTCACATCCTCGCCGTCGAAGAGCACGCGCCCGTGGCTCGGCACCAGAAGGCCCGAGATGATGTTCAGAAGCGTGGACTTGCCGCATCCCGACGGCCCCAGAAGGGCATAGGCCTCCCCGTCGCGCCAGACGTGGTTCATCTCTTGCAGCGCGAAATCGTCCGGTGATTTCGGATCGGACAGATAGCTGTGGGCGAGCTTCTCGAGCGTGATCTCAGCCATCAGGCGGCCTCGGAATAGGGGGCGGGCCGGACGAGCGCCCCGTCCGCGTCAAAGAGATAGACATGGCGCCGTTCCAGATGCACCGCCAGCGGCGCGCCGGTCTCGAGCTCGCGCACGCCGTGGACGAGCCCGACCCACCGGTCGCCGTCGTGGTCGAGATGCACGAATGTCTCGGACCCGGTGATCTCGGTCACTTTCAGCGTGGTGTCGAAGCGGATGGCCGCCTCGCGCGGCGACAGGGCGAGGTGAGCGGGGCGGAACCCGGCGGTGTAATGTCCGTCGGCGAGATCCGGATCGAGCCCGAGCTCCTCGGCCGTCATCGTGCGCTGGTCGCCATAGACGAGGTCGCCGCCGCGCTTCTCGATTTCGAGGAAATTCATCGGCGGTTCGGAGAAGACCCGTGCCGTCGTCGCATCCGCGGGGCGTCGATAGACCTGCGGCGTGGGGCCGAACTGCGTCACCCGTCCCTGCCACAAGGTGGCGCTGTGCCCGCCGAGAAGCAGCGCCTCTTCGGGCTCGGTGGTGGCATAGACGAAGATCGACCCCGATTCCTCGAAGATGCGGGGGATCTCGGCCCGCAATTCCTCGCGCAGCTTGTAATCGAGATTGGCCAGCGGCTCGTCGAGGAGGACGAGCCCCGCCCCCTTCACAAGGGCGCGGGCCAGGGCGCAGCGCTGCTGCTGGCCGCCCGACAATTCCAGGGGCCGCCGGTCCAGCATGGGGGCGAGCTTCATCAGATCGGCGGTCCGGCGCACCCGTTCGTCGATCTCGTCCCGCACGACGCCCTTGAGGCGCAGCGGCGAGGCGATGTTGTCGTAGACGCTGAGCGTGGGATAATTGATGAACTGCTGGTAGACCATCGCCACGTCTCGGTCCTGGACGCGACGGCCGGTCACGTCCGCGTCGTTCCAGAGAACGCGGCCCTCGGTCGGCTGGTCCAGCCCCGCCATCAGGCGCATCAGCGTCGTCTTGCCCGCCAGAGTGGGCCCGAGGAGGACGTTCATGCTCCCCTTCTGCAGGGTGAGGTCGGTGGGATGGATATGGGTGGCCTCGCCGACCACCTTGGACACGCCGTCGAGCGTCAATGTCACGTCCTGATTCCTCCCTTCGCCGTGATCCCGCATCGCCGCGCAGGTATGTCCGGCGTCGCCATCAAACCCCCGTCACCCCGTGGATGTCCAGTGCCAAGTTGGCGCGAGATATGGTGGAACCGGGCGTTCCGTCGCGACAACCGCGCACCGTCTCACTCCGCGCGGCGGCGCGCCCGCGCCCCGCCGCGGCGCCCGGCGGCAGGCGGATCGGCCGTCGCCTCTCGCAGGATCGCCATCATCGGGTGGTCGGCCGGCCGGCCCTCGTGCAGGGACAGAAGCTCGGCCGCCGCCCGGCGCGGGGTCGTGCCATCGGGCAGCGACAACGCCCAGTCGAGCAGGATCGTGCGGCATTCGGACGGCGCGATCCCGTCGATCCGGAACGCCTCGGCGACCAGTCCCTTGGGATCGGCGGGATGGCGGGATTTCATGGCAGAGCCTCGTCGATGATCCGTCCGGCCGTTTCGGCCCACTCGTCGATCCGTTCGGAAAGCTCGGCGAGGCTGGTACAGCCGGTTTCCCGCAGGACCATGGCCTCGCCCGATTGACCGAGCTCCTCGGGGGCGAAACGATCCTCGACCAGGAGGCGCTTGGCGTCCTGGAACCGGGACAGCTGCGCGTGGATCCCGTCCAGGGTCTCGGCTGCTTTCGGAGCGATCAGGCCGGCGCGGGCCGCGGCGGCGATCTGGTCGCCCGGCGCGCGTACCGCGTCGGCCTGGGCGACGAGACCGAGCGTCGCGGCCAGCAATTCGATCTCCGTCAGCCGGCCCCGCCCCGCCTTCACGTCCCAGTCGCCGCCCGGCTTGGCCTCGGCCAGCCGCGCGCGCATCCGTCCTGCATCGGCGAATGTCCGTGCCGCGTCGCACGGCTGCGCGATCACGGCCGCGCGTACGGCGGCCACGTCCTCGCGCAGGGGCGGGGCGCCGGCAATCGGGCGCGCCCGGGTCAGCGCTTGGTGTTCCCACGTCCACGCCTCCTCCCGCTGGTAGCGATCGAAGGCCGACAGCGCCGTGGCGACCGGCCCCTGCTTGCCCGAGGGGCGAAGCCGCATGTCCACGTCATAGAGCCGCCCCTGCGCCATCGGCGCGGTCAGGGCGGTGATCAACGCCTGGGTCAGGCGCGCGTAATAGGTTCGGGCCGAGAGCGGACGGCGCCCCTCGGACGCCTCGACCCCGTCCGCGTCGTAGATCACAATCAGGTCGAGATCGGACCGCGCGGTCAGGTGCCCCGCGCCGAGCGACCCCATCGCCAGGACCATCGCGCCGCGCCCCGGGGGCATTCCGTGCTTGCCCGAGAATTCGGCGACGACCACGGGCCACAGCGCCTCCACCACGACCGTGGCGAGGTCGGCGTATTGGCGTCCCGCCACCGCCCCGTCGACGAGCCCGCGCAGGTGGTGCACCCCGATCCGGAAATGCCAATCCCGCGTCCAGGCCCGCACACGGTCCAGCCGGCGCTCGTAATCGTCCTCCGCCTCCAGGGCGCGGATCAGATCGGCCAGCAGTTCCTCGGGTCCGGGCCATTCGGCAAAGAACTGGCCGCCCAGCACCGCGTCGAGGACGGCGGCGTTCTGGCTGAGATAGGCGGCGAGCTCAGGCGTGGTGCCGGCGATGTCCGCAATCAGATCCAGAAGCCCGGGATTGGCCTCGAACAGGGAGAAGAGCTGCACCCCCGCCGGGAGCCCCTTCAGGAAGCCGTCGAAATGGGCCAGGGCACGGTCGGGCTTCGGGCTGGCGAGCAGCTTGCCCAGCAGCTCGGGCTTGATCCGGTCGAAGATGTCGAGCGCGCGCTCCGAGCGCAGCGCGGGAACCCCGCGCCACTTCTGAACGATCTCGGCCTGGGCCTCGGACAGGTCCGGCCCCTCGGCCCGGCGCCGCGGTGCGGGGGCGAAGAACGTCTCCGTCAGCTCCGACACCCGTTCCAGCCGCTCGGTCAGTTCGGCCTCCCACTCGGGCAGGTCGCGGTCGAGGAAGGCGGCGATGCGCGCAAGGCCCTCGCGGTCCTCGGGCAGGGTGTGGGTCTGCAGGTCGGCGACCATCTGCAGCCGGTGTTCCACCTGCCGATGCGCCCGGTAATCGCGGCTCAGCTGCCGGGCGGTGGGGTCGTCGATCCAGCCGGCGGCTGCCAGGCGGGACAGGCCGTCGACCGTGCCGCGCACCCGCAAGCTCTCGTCGCGGCCGCCGGCGATGATCTGGCGCGTCTGGGTGAAGAACTCGATCTCCCTGATGCCGCCGCGGCCGAGCTTCACGTCGTGGCCTGCCAGCGCGATCGCCCCACCCAGGCCACGATGATCGCGGATCCGCTGACGGATGGCATGGGCATCCTCGATGGCGGCGAAGTCGAGATGACGACGCCACACGAACGGGCGCAGCCGGTCGAGATAGGCGGTGCCGGCCTCGATGTCGCCGGCGCAGGGCCGCGCCTTGATATGGGCGGCCCGTTCCCAGGTGCGGCCAAGCGATTCGTAGTACCGCTCGGCGGCCTCCATGCCGACGCAGACAGGCGTCACCGAGGGGTCCGGTCGCAACCGCAGGTCGGTGCGGAACACGTACCCCTCGCCCGTCGTCTCGCTCAGAAGCGCGGCGGCGCGGCGGGTGGCCTTCACCAGCGCGGCCCGCGCCTCCATCGCCCGGTCGCCGAACGCCTCTTCGTCGAAGAGGCAGACCAGGTCGATGTCGGACGAGAAGTTCAACTCGAAGGCGCCCATCTTGCCCATGGCCATGACCACCAGCCCGCCCATCTGCGCCTCGGTCCGGGGCAGCCGGCCCCGCCGGATTTCGACCTCGACCTCCCGCTCCCAGGCGAGCGCCACCGCCAGGTCGGCCAGCCGGGTCAGCGCGCCCGTCACCTCCTCCAACGACCAGACACCGCCGCAATCGCACAGCGCGGCCAACAGCGCGACGCGCCGCTTCGCGCGGCGCAGCCCGCTTCCCAACTCGCGGGGCTCGGTGCCGTTGACGGCTGCCAGCACCGCCTGAAGGCTGTCCTCCGGCGGCAGGGCGAGCGCCTCCCGCAGCCACGCGGTCTCGGTCTCGATCAGTAGCTTGAGGTAATGGCTGCACCCCGCCATCCCACCCAGCAGCTCCGCGGCCGGACCGCCGAGTCCGTCCAGCGCCGCGCGCGCCTCGGCGGCGCGGTCGGTGTCGAAGGGGCGTGGGGCGCGGTCGATCCAGTCGGCGAGCGTCATGGCGCCAGTTGGCGCGGAGCCCCCTGCCCCGTCAAGCGACCCTCGGCCATCGAGCGCCGATGTGAATATTATTCACATGTCGCCTTGAACACGGCCGCCGCCCCGCCCAGATCGGTAAAGTAAATATACTTAACATACACCGGAGGACCACATGACCGCCTTTGCCGACACCCCCGCCACCCGTCCGAACCCGCTGGTGCGGGCCGAGGCCTGGCTCGACCGCCGCGGCCGCTTCGCCTGGATCGCCGCCATGGTCGCCGGCTTCATCGCCTTCTGGCCCGTCGGGCTGGCGGTTCTGGGCTACATGCTGTGGCAGAACAAGTTCGCCCCGCGCAGTTCGGACGGCGCGGTGTGGCGCCCGGCCGCCGGGCGCGGAACCGGCAACGCGGCCTTCGACGCCTACCGCGCCGAGACGCTGCGCCGACTGGAAGACGAGCAGGCCGCCTTCGAGGCGTTCCTGAAACGTCTCCGCGAAGCGCGGGACAAAGCCGAATTCGACCAGTTCATGGACGAACGCTCGCGCCGTGCCGACGACGCCGACGCGGCCGCCTGAATTCCCCCCGGTCCGGGCCTTCAACGGACCGGGGTCAACTCCCAGATGGATGCCATGCACACGGTTCTTGGATTGCCCGACCCGGTCCGCCACGCGGAGTTCTACGCCGACACCACGGTCAAGCGGGCCCTCGCCTGGGTCGTGGACGTGGTGCTGATCTCGCTGATTTCGGTCGCGCTGACGCCGCTGACACTCTTCACCTCGATCTTCTACTTCCCGCTCTTCTACCTCTGCGTGGGGGTCGCGTATCGCACGGCGAGCATCGCGCGCCTGTCGGGCACGCCGGGCATGCGCCTCCTGTCGATCGAGCTGCGCGGCGCAGACGGGTTGCGGCTGGATCCCATGCAGGCGGTGCTCCACACCGCCGGCTACACGGCCTCCGTCGTCGTGTTTCCGCTGCAACTGATGTCCGGCGCGCTGATGATCGGGACGGCGCGCGGACAGGGCCTGACGGACCTCGTCCTGGGGTCGGCGGCGATCAACCGCGCCGCCCTGGACTAGGACCTCGGGATGGCTTGGCGTCGCCGTTTGGGCGCGCTACGCTCCCCGAGGTCGAGACCGTACGGGGTGTCATGCGACATACGCTTCCCATCGCGCCGCAATTCTACGTGACGGCGCCGCAGCCTTGCCCGTATCTCGAGGGCCGGGTGGAGCGAAAATTGTTCACCGCGCTTCAGGGCGAGGACGCGCAGCTTCTGAACGACGCCCTGTCCAAGCAGGGATTCCGCCGTTCGCAGAACGTGCTCTACCGCCCGTCCTGCGCGGAATGCGCGGCGTGCCTGTCGGCGCGGATCAGGGTGGCGGATTTTGCGCCCACGCGCACGCAGCGGAAACTGCTACGCCGAAATTCCGACATCTCGCGCACGTCGAACGCGCCTTGGGCCACCGAGGCGCAGTACCAGCTGTTCCGGGACTATCTCGATTCGCGCCATTCCGACGGTGGCATGGCAGACATGGACATTTTCGAATTCGCAGCGATGATCGAGGAGACGCCGATCCGCAGCCGCGTGGTGGAATATCTGCGTCCCGACCCCGATACCGGCCGTCCCGATCTGGCCGCCGTATGCCTGACCGACGTGCTCGATGACGGGCTGTCGATGGTCTATTCCTTCTACGACCCCGACTTGCGGTCGCGATCCCTGGGAACCTACGTGATCCTGGACCATGTGGCGATCGCGCGCGAAGCGGGCCTACCCTTCGTCTATCTCGGCTATTGGGTCCCCGGCAGCCCCAAGATGGGCTACAAGGCGGGCTTCTCGGGGCTTGAGATTTACAAGTCCCAGCACTGGCAGCCGATCGGCGAGCCCGCGGACCATGATTCCGAGACGCACCCGCTCTCGACCGATCCGATCGCGGAACAGGTCGCGCGGCTCGATCTGCCCGATTCCATGTCCCGCCGCGACTGACGCCGCCGCCCGGTCAGTTCGGAAACAGGTCGGGGACGATGGTTACGATCGCGGGAAACGCCCACAGGAGCCCGAGACCGGCCATCTGGATCGCCACGAATGGCGCCACGCCGCGATAGATCTGCGCCGTCGTGACTTCCGCGGGCGCCACGCCGCGCAGATAGAAGAGCGCGAAGCCGAAGGGCGGTGTCAGGAACGAGGTCTGCAGGTTCACGGCGATCATGATCGTGACCCATTTCGGATCGAGCGTGCCGCCGTAGATCACCGGGCCAACGATCGGCACCACGATGTAGATGATCTCCAGGAAATCGAGCACGAAGCCCAGCACGAAGAGCACCAGCATGACGATCAGGAACACCGTCATCTCGTTGTCGAAAGCGCGCAAGAAGGACTGGATGTAATCCTCGCCCCCGAAGGAGATCACCACGAGGTTCAGGAGTTGCGATCCGATCAGGATGGTGAAGACCATCGAAGTGACCTTCGCGGTCTCGCGGACCACCGGCGTCAGGATTCCGCCCCTCAGCAATACCCAGCAGGAATAGAGCAACCCGAAGATCGCGAAGAAATAGCAGGCCTGTGCTGCAAGATACGCGATCCACTGCGCCGCCAAGGTGGTGCCGGCGATCATGCGCAGATCGAAATTCATGCCGATCACCAGCATCGCCACGATGCTAAGCGCCGACCAGGTCACGATCCATGCCGAACGTCCCTCGTCCTTCAGCCGGCGGTAGGCGGCAAGCATGATGGCGCCGCCCGCCCCCAGCGCCGCGGCGGGCGTGGGGTTCGTGATCCCGCCCAGGATCGACCCCAGCACCGCGACGATGAGCACGAGCGGCGGAAACACCACCCGCACGAGGTCGTTGCGACCCAGGCGCCGCGCCGCCTCGCGGAGCGACCAGGCGGCGACCAGCCCCGGCGCGGCGATCAGCGCGGTCGTCGCCCCGGGCGACGTGGATGGCCCGACGAACAGGATGTCCACCAACAGCATCCCGAGCAGCCCCAGTGCCCCCGCGGCCAGCGGCCGGGCGTCGTCGTAGGGCGCGACGCCGCGCGCGCCCACCAGCATGATCGCGCCCATGAGGACGACGAGGCCGATGCCGGTTCCGATCGGCGGCACGCTCCCCGAGAGGGCGGCGCTGTCCCCGGCGGGCTCGCCGGCGCCGGAATCGGCGGATCCGGGGGCGGTGCCGGGTGACGTGGCGCCCGCCCGCTCGGCGACCGCCCGGTCCCAGGCGGTCTGTCCGTGCAGATCGATCATCGCTGCCTGGCAGCTTTCCGGCACGTTTGTGCGAAGCGAGGGAGATTGCCCCTCCTGCCCGGCACGGTCGGCCGTGGCGCTCTGGCTGCCGACCAGCCCCGCCGACATCGCCACCGCCATTGCGAGGATCAGCGCCACCGGAAGGCCCAGGAACCAGGTCAGCGCCTCGCGCGGGGTGATGTAATCGCCGCCGCCACCGCCGGTCGCGACCGGCGGCGCCTTGCGCGGATTGAGCAGCGCGTAGCCGAACGCATAGAGGGCGTAGAGAAGCGCCAGCACGATCCCCGGCAACAGGGCCGCCTGGAACAGCGTCCCCACGGAAACCACCGCGGTCCGACCCAGATAGGTCAAGGCGTCGGGGCAGCCGAAGGATTGGGCGCGCGCCTCCTGCGCGGTGGAATAGAGATCGCCCGCCAGCGTTCCCAGAAGCACGATGACGATGGAGGGCGGGATGATTTGCCCCAGCGTGCCGCTGGCCGCGATGATCCCGGTGGAGAGTTGCGGCGAATACCCGTGCCGCAGCATCGTCGGCAGGGATAGCAGCCCCATTGTCACCACCGTGGCCCCGACGATGCCCGTAGAGGCGGCCAGGAACGCGCCGACGATCACCACCGACACGGCCAGCCCCCCGGGCAGCGGGCCGAAGACGCGTGCCATTGTCGTCAGCAGGTCATTGGCGATCCGCGACCGCTCCAGCGTGATCCCCATCATCACGAACATCAGCACGGCCAGCAGCGTCTCGATCGACTGGCCGGCCAGAACGCGCTCGTTGACGCGGTTGACGATGAAGCTGACATTCCGATCGAGCGCCTGCTCCCACCCCTGCGGGAACAGCGGCTGGGCGATCACCGGCAGGTCGGGATAGCGGAACAGCGAGATGTCTCGGGGCGGGGCCCCACCGTCCACGAGGGCGCGATAGGCCTGGCTGCCGGTATCGACCGATTGATGGATGAGAAGGCCGCCCGAATCCAGCGCCGCGATGACGCCGAACGAGATGATCGCCGCGCCGCCGATGGCGAAGGCCACCGGAAATCCCGTCAGGATGCCGCCGAACAGGCACAGGAAGACGATGATGAGGCCGATCTCGACCCCGTCCAGACCAAGAAGCATCAGCCGGTCCTCACTGCGCGGTTCCGCCGGACGCGGCCGGGGCCGTATCCCCGTCCGCCCCCATGTCGCGGTCGAGGTACCGATCCTCGGCCTCGGGGCCTTCGAGATATTCCAGTAGCGCCCGGTAGAACACCGCCACCGCCTGCAGGAGCACCATGCCCGCGAAGATCACGAGGAGCAGCTTGAACAGGAAATAACCGTTGAACCCGTTCGGAGAGAAGCCGACCGTCTCGACGTTCCAGCGCAGGATCGGCGCCTTGCGCATCATCAGTTCCAGCGTATCGGAGGCCGAGACCTTGGGCGTCACGAGGTGCCGCCACATGAAGTACCAGGCATACATCCAGACCAGCACGGCCATCGGCATCATCAGCAGTACCGCCCCCGCCATGTCGACGAGGCGCTTGGCGCGGAAGCTTGCGGGAGAATAGAGCAGATCGACCCGCACATGCCCCTTCTGCACGAAGGTCCACGCGCAGCAGAGCGTCACGATCGCCGCGTTGTAGAGCTTCAATCCCTCGGACCACCAGCTTACGTCGGCGCTGAATGTCGTGCCGATGCCCAGCCCCAGTTCCGACGCGGCGAAGACGCGCTGCGAGAACACGACGACGATCTGCTGCACGATCAGCAGCAGACCCGCCCAGGCCACCGCGCGCCCGACGGCGTTCGCGAGACCTTCGAGCCCCCGCACCGCCGACCACAGCACCTCCCGCCGCCAGAGGCCGACGGCGGTATAGGCTAGGAAGGCCGTCAGGGCGACGAAGAAGACCTCCGACGATCCGCCGTAATAGATGAAGCGCATGAGCGCCGCGCCGTCGGACCAGTCGAGCCACAGATGCGGTCGCGCAAGCGCCGCGCCGAGGTTCCACACCGAGGTGGCGATCCCCGTGGCGATCCAGATCAGCGCGTCCAGCATGGCCATTCCCGTCTTGCCGACCGGCCGGACGGGGGGCCCGTCCGCCGTTGCTCGGCGGCCTTATAGGCCGAGCCCCCCGCCGAAGGAAAGCGCCCGCGCTCAGATCCCCAGAACGCGGTCGCGTTGCGCGGTGTAGGCGCCCTCGGATTGCTCGATCCACGTCGCCGAGGTCTGCATCGAGGCCTTGTAGCTGTCAAAGATGCGCTTGTAGAGATCGTCGCCCATGTATTCCTGGTAGACCTCCTGGGAGGCCTGCCCCAGCGCATCCCAGACCGAATCGGGGAAGGTCAGCAGGTTGAGGTTCGATTGCTGCAGGCGTTGCAGCGCGCGGGCATTGTTCGCCACGAACAGCGACCACGTCCAGACGTTGCACGCCGCGGCCGTCGTCTCGATCACCGATTGGTGGGCGGCGGACAGCTCGTCGAACACGCTGCGGTTGACAGCCAGTGTCAGCCCGGGCCCCGGTTCGCCGGCGCTCGCAGTGTAGTAATAGTTGGCGATCTCCTGGAAACCGGCCGCCTCGTCGGCCCAGGGGCCGATCCAGTCCACCGCGTCGAGCGCGCCCGAACTCAGAGCCTGGTAGACTTCCGCCCCGGGAATGTTCTGCACCGAGGCCCCAAGCTTGGCGAATACTTCGCCGCTCTGACCGGGGGCGCGCATCCGCAGGCCCTGGAAATCCTCGGGCCCGTTGATCTCGTTGCGGAACCAGCCGCCGGCCTGGGCGCCGGTATTCCCCGCGAGGAAGGATTTCAGCCCGAAGATCTGCCCGAGCTCGTCGTGCATCTCCCGGCCGTCGCCGTGGTAGTACCAGTTGTTGAGCTCCTGCGCGGTCATCCCGAAGGGCAGCGCGGTGAAGAACTGGTAGGCCGGGTGCTGGTTGGTGAAATAATAGTCCGCCGCATGGTACATGTCGGCCTGACCGGCGGTGACGGCGTCGAAGCTTTCGAACGCGCCGACCAGTTCGCCGGCCGCGCGCAGGTCCACCGTCAACTGGCCGTCCGTCATCGCGGTGATGCGGTCGGCGCAGAACTGGGCGCTGTCGTGGACGCCCGCCAGCCCCCGGCCCCAGGTCGTGACCATGGTCAGCGTGCGGTTGCCCTGCGCATAGGCGGGCGCGGCGAGACCCGCCGCGGCGGTGCCGGCGGCCGAGGCCCTCAAGAATGATCTGCGATCCATCGTTCCTCCCTCAGCGTCGTCCGCCGGCATCCGGCGGGTGGTGTCGCGGTGTGTCGTAGGCGAGTAAATCAGCGCGGGGTCGAAGGCAAACCCGCATCGTCACCTGCCTGCCGACGGTCCCGTAGAACCTTGGAGACGAGCGCGCCCAGCAGCACGATCAGCGACGACACCCAGAGCCACATGAGCAGGATCACCACGCCCCCGAGCGCGCCGAACGTCTCCTGATAGGAGCCGAACATGCGGACATAGACGGCGAAGGCCCCCGTCCCCATCAGCCACAGCAGGCAGGCGAGCGCCGCGCCGGGCAGGATCCAGCGCCACGACGGCGTGTCGCCCGCCGGGGCCACGCGGTAGACCAGCGCGATCCCCGCCGCCGCGATGCACAGAAGGATGGGCCAACGCGCGACGGTGACGGCGAATTCGGCATCGCGCGTCAGCGGCAGCCAGCTCAGCGCGATCGGCACCACGACCGCCACGCCGATGCACAGAAGCACCCCCACGAGCAGGCCGAAGGTCAGCGCCAGCTTCACCGCCGTGGTCTTGACGAAGCTGCGCGTCTCCTCCTGCCCGTGGACGAGGTTCAGCCCGTCCATCAGCGCCTGCATCCCCTTGGACGCGGAATAGAGCGTCAGCGTCAGGCCGAAGATCGCGACCAGACCCAGCCCGTCGCCCGGCGAGCTGGCGACCTGTTCCGCCTGCCCGGTGATGATGCTCGCCGCGTCCGGCGGCAACATGTCGTCGAGCGTGCCGAGCGTCGAGGCGACGTCCTGAGGATCGACGAAGATGCCGGCCAGCGCCATCAGGGCGCCGATGCCGGGAAAGAGGCCCAAGAGGCCGTAGAACGCGACGCCGGCGGCCACCAGCATCAGCTTCTTCCTGTCCGCCTCGACATAGATCGTCTTTGCAGTCTCGAACCATCCGCTCATGATCACCCCCGATTCAGCGTGCGTGGCCGCGTATGGCCGTGTCGGCAACCACGGGGCGACCGGTCCGTTCCCGAATTGCATAACGGGCCGCGCCGAGGGTTGTCGCGCAACAATCGGTCGCAGAGACCGGATCGCGGAGACAGATTCGGCCCCCTTTCGTGGTTGACCCTTCCGTGCGCGCGCTCTATCGGTCGGTCAGGCATCTGGAACGGGGCGCGGAACCCATGTCGATCCTTCTTGTAGCGAGGCGATACAGGCGCGGCGGGTGACCTCACCCGGCAGATGTCCCGACGCGCCCCCGACCTGACCCTCGGGGGCTTTTTCTTGGGCCGAGCACGGCCAGAGACGGAGAAGAGAGATGACGAAGCCCATCACCGGCGCACAGATGGTTGTCCAGGCCCTGAAGGATCAGGGCGTGGACGTCGTGTTCGGCTATCCGGGCGGCGCGGTGCTTCCCATCTATGACGAGATCTTCCAGCAGAACGAGATCCGCCACATCCTGGTGCGCCACGAGCAGGCCGCCGTCCACGCCGCCGAAGGGTATGCCCGGTCCACCGGCAAGGTGGGTTGCGCGATCGTCACCTCCGGCCCCGGCGCGACCAATGCCGTGACGGGGCTGACCGACGCGCTGATGGATTCGATCCCGATCGTCGTCGTTTCAGGCCAGGTCCCGACATTCCTGATCGGCACCGACGGCTTCCAGGAGGCCGACACGGTCGGCATCACCCGCCCCTGCACCAAGCACAACTGGCTGGTCAAGGACACGAACGCCCTCGCCGATACGATCCACCAGGCCTTTCACGTCGCCCGGTCGGGCCGGCCGGGGCCCGTCCTCGTCGACATCCCCAAGGACGTGCAATTCGCCGTCGGGACCTACGTCCCCAAGCAGAAGGCCCGGACCGACCGCTACCGTCCCAGGGTCAAGGGCGATCCCGAGATGATCGAGCGGCTGGCCGACGCGATGGCGACGGCCAAGCGCCCGGTGATCTATTCCGGCGGCGGCGTCATCAATTCCGGCCCCGCGGCGAGCCAGTTGCTGCGCGAACTGGCGGAGGAGGCCGGGTTCCCGGTCACGTCCACGCTCATGGGCCTTGGCGCCTATCCCGCCTCGGGCAGGAACTGGCTCGGCATGTTGGGGATGCACGGCCTCTACGAGGCGAACCTGGCGATGCATGGCTGCGACCTGCTGATCAATATCGGCGCCCGGTTCGACGACCGGATCACCGGGCGCGTGCAGGATTTCAGCCCCAATTCGCGCAAGGTCCACATCGACATCGACCCGTCGTCGATCAACAAGGTCATCCATGTCGACATCCCGATCATCGGCGATGTCGCCCATGTTCTGGAGGATCTGCTCCGGATCTGGAAGTCCAAGGGCCGCAAGACGGACCGCGAGGCGCTTTCCAAGTGGTGGGCGCAGATCGACGAATGGCGCGCGGTCGACTGCCTCTCCTACACCCGCTCCGAAACCGTCATCAAACCCCAGCACGCCATCCAGCGGCTCGAGGAGCTGACGCGCGGCCACGACCGCTACATCACCACCGAGGTCGGCCAGCACCAGATGTGGGCCGCCCAGTACATACGGTTCGACGCGCCGAACCGCTGGATGACCTCCGGCGGCCTGGGGACGATGGGCTACGGGCAACCCGCCTCCATGGGGGTTCAGGTGGCCCATCCGGACGCGCTCGTCATCAACGTCGCCGGCGAGGCGTCGTGGCTGATGAACATGCAGGAAATGGGCACGATGATGCAGTATCACCTGCCGGTGAAGCAGTTCATCGTCAACAACGAGCGCCTTGGCATGGTCCGCCAGTGGCAGGAACTGCTGCACGGCGAGCGCTATTCCCAGAGCTGGTCCGAGGCCCTGCCCGACTTCGTGAAGCTCGCCGAGGCGTTCGGGGCCAAGGGTATCCAGTGCTCCGACCCCGCGGATCTCGACGACGCGATCATGGAGATGATCGAGCATGACGGGCCCGTGATCTTCGACTGCCTGGTCGAGAAGCACGAGAACTGCTTCCCGATGATCCCGTCGGGCGAGCCGCACAACAAGATGCTGCTGCCGAACGCGGACCGGAAGGAACAGCAGATCACCTCTCCCGGCGCCGTGCTGGTCTGATCCGCGCCGCGTGCGGCTCCGTTGCGTACGGGACCGCACGCGGCGCTGCGGCGTGTCCGGGGGGTTGTCTCGGGCCCCGATCGTTCCGAAGCTGGCCCCCGTACCGGTTGGAGGGGTTGATATGGTGCGAACGGGACAGGCCGCGCTGGCCTTGGCGCTGGCGGCGGGATCGGCGGCGGCACAGGGCGCCGGGGGCGGATCGGGATCGAGCGGGGTGCAGGTCGACGACCGCGCCGCGATCGAATGGCCTACCCTCTATCAATCCGACCGGGTGGAACTCGTCAGCTTCGGCTATATCCGCAGCCTGGGCTTCGGCGGCCGGTCGGGCGGCGGGCCGCAGGCCTGTTTCCAGCTCCCGCAGGCGCGGGCCAAGTACCGCCTCGGCAATGAGTGCGAAACCTATATCGAACCGGGCTTCATCCTGACCTTCGGCGACCGGGAATCCGGCCCGACGCTGGAATTCAACCTCCGCAACGCCATCGTGGGCCTGGCGCCCAACTCTTACGACGATTGGGACATCTCGACGGTCGAGGCCTGGGCGGGCGTCGACGACTTCGCGGCGCACGGGCCGCTGGCCGGGGCGCGGATCTGGGCCGGACAGCGGTTCTATTACCGTCAGGATACCCATATCGACGATTTCTATTACTGGAACGGGACGGGGCTCGGCGCCGGGATCGAGCAGATCCCGTTCGGCAACGGGGAGCTCGCCTTCGCCTGGTTCGAGGAGTCGAGCTTCGACCTCGACACCGCGCTGGACGACGGCACGCCCTATCGCCGGTTCGAGGTGCGGGTCGAGGATTGGTCCCATTCCGACAATGTCACCTTCCGCAGCGCGCTGGACCTGCGCTTCGCGAAGGGCGGGTACGACACGGTGGCCGATTCCGGCGGCCTCCTCACGCTCGAGACGGAGATCGAACAGGTCTGGCAGGGCACCGCGTCGCTGACGTTGCAACTCGGCTGGGGCGCGGGCCACGAGATGATCTTCGCCTCCGATCCGCTGGCGCGCGACGGGGATCTGGGCTTCCGCGCCATCGCCACGCATCTCGCCGATCGCGGCGACGATTTCTCGATCATGTCCACGGCCGTGTTGGAGGCGCAGAGCCGCGGACGGGAATGGCTGTCGCTCGGCGCGCGCCCGATCTGGCGCATCGCGGGCGATGTCCACTGGGCGCTGGAGCCTGGGATCGACCTGACGATCGACGACGGCGAGACGCAGCGCCTCGCGAAGGTCACCGCCGCGCTGCTGTGGAAGCCGGGCGGGACCGACTTCTTCGACCGGCCCTCCTTGCGGGCCTTCGTGACCTATGCGGATTGGAGCGACGACGCCGTCGTGGCCCCGGTCTTCGCCGCCGATCACGGGGCCACCTACGGCGTCCAGCTCGAGCATTGGTGGTGACACAAGAAATCGGGGGCCGCGGGGCCCCCGAGTTTCGCCGTCGGTACCGGTTATCTTGCTGCCCGATCTGGTGGTCTGCCTGTGGCCGCCGGCGTCGTCGGGGGCGAGCGCACCCGCCCCCCGGTGTCCCTTCGTGCCGCCTTGGCCCCACGATTACCCGGAGCCCGGGCGCGCTGCTGCCTGACGGCGCGGTCGGGGCCAGCGCCCTGGCGCGCCGGCCCCGACCCCTCAATTCCTCAGCTGCACCCGCTCGTGCCGCCGCAGGTGTTGCACTTCATGCAGGTGCCGTTGCGGACCAGCGTGTAATTGCCGCATTCCCCGCAGGGGTCGCCCTCGAAGCCCTGCATACGGGCCTTGGCGCGCGGATCGGCCTCCACCACCGTCTCCGCCTGAAGGGCGATGGCCGTGTCGCCCTCGGCCGGCGCGCGGCGCGCGGTGCTCTGCATCACCACCAGCTCCTTCGGCGCCCGGCCGCGGAGATAGCCGGTGGAGGCCACCTGCCGCAGCACGTCGAGCGGCGAGGAGCCCGCCGGCCCCGCGACCGCCGGCGCGTCGGGCTTGCCCTCGGCCTCGCCCCGGCCCAGCTCGTCGAAGGCCGCGCCTTCGGGTTTGACATGCGCCAGGTCGGAGCGGTCCAGATAGCTCACCGCCAGTTCGCGGAAGATGTAGTCGAGGATCGAGGTCGCGTTCTTGATCGCCTCGTTGCCCTGCACCATGCCCGCCGGCTCGAACCGGGTGAAGGTGAAGGCGTCCACGAATTCCTCCAGCGGCACGCCGTATTGCAGCCCGACCGAGACCGCGATGGCGAAGTTGTTCATCATCGCGCGGAAGCCGGCGCCTTCCTTGTGCATGTCGATGAAGATCTCGCCCAGCTTGCCGTCGCGATATTCGCCGGTCCGCAGGTACACCTTGTGCCCGCCCACGATGGCCTTCTGGGTATAGCCGCGGCGCCGCTCGGGCAGCTTGTCGCGGCCGCGCGCGATCTCCTTGACGATGACCTTCTCGACCACCTTCTCGGCCAGCGTGCGCGCCTTCTCCTCCGCCGATCCGCCGGCCAGGATCTCGGCGGCCTCGTCGTCCTCCTCGATCAGCGCCGAGGCGAGGGGCTGGCTCAGCTTCGAGCCGTCGCGATAGAGCGCGTTGGCCTTGGTGCCGAGCGACCAGCTGAGCTCGTAGGCCTGCTGGCAATCCTCGACCGTCGCCGTGTTCGGCATGTTGATGGTCTTGGAGATCGCCCCCGAGATGAAGCTCTGCGCCGCGGCCATCATCCGGATATGGCTCTCGACCGAGAGGAACCGCTTGCCGGTCCGGCCGCAGGCATTGGCGCAGTCGAAGACGTGATAATCGTCGCGACGCAGGTGCGGCGCCCCTTCGAGCGTCATGGTTCCGCAGACATGGGCGTTGGCCGCCTCCACCTCGCGCTTGGTGAATCCCAGGTGCCGCAGCAGGTCGAAGGAGGGATCGTTCAGCTTCGCCGCAGGGATGCCCAGCGTCTTCTGGCAGAACTCGGCGCCGAGCGTCCACTGGTTGAACACGAACCGGATGTCGAAGGCGGTGGGCAGCGCCGCCTCGATCTTCTCGATCTCCGCCTCGCCGAACCCGTGCCCCAGCAGCGCGGTGTGGCTGATCCCCGGCGCGCCGTTCAGGGTGCCGTGCCCCACGGCGTGGCCGACGATCTCCTCGATCTCGGCCGACGAATAGCCGAGCGTGTCGAGCGCGGCGGGCACCGAGCGGTTGATGATCTTGAAATAGCCGCCGCCGGCGAGCTTCTTGAACTTCACCAGCGCGAAATCGGGCTCGATCCCGGTGGTGTCGCAATCCATCACGAGGCCGATCGTGCCGGTCGGCGCGATGACCGAAACCTGCGCGTTGCGATAGCCGTGCGCCTCGCCCAGGCTCAGCGCCTCGTCCCAGGCCGACACGGCCAGGTCGACCAGCCGACGGTCGGGGCAGTTCCCCTGGTCGAGCGGGACGGGCGGGACGCTCAGCCCCTCGTACCCCTCCGCGTGGCCCTGAGCGGCGATGCGATGGTTGCGGATCACGCGCAGCATGTGGGAGGCGTTCTTCGCATAACCCGGGAACGCGCCCAGTTCAGCGGCCATCTCGGCCGAGGTGGCATAGCTGACGCCGGTCATCAGCGCGCTCAGCGTGCCGCAGAGCGCGCGCCCCTCGGCGCTGTCGTATCCGTGGCCCATCGTCATCAGAAGCCCGCCGACATTGGCGTAGCCAAGGCCCAGCGTACGGAAATCGTAGCTGCGCTGCGCGATCTCCTTCGACGGGAACTGGGCCATCATCACGCTGATCTCCAGCGTCACGGTCCAGAGCCGGGTGGCGTGCATGTAGCCGTCCGCGTCGAACGCGCCGTCATGCAGGAAGGTCAGCAGGTTCATCGAGGCCAGATTGCAGGCCGTGTCGTCCAGGAACATGTATTCCGAGCAGGGATTCGAGCCCCGGATCGGCCCGTCCTCGGGGCAGGTATGCCAGGCATTGATCGTGTCGTGGAACTGGATGCCCGGATCGGCGCAGGCCCAGGCGGCGTGGCCCACCTGCTCCCACAGATCACGCGCCTTGACGGTCTCGGCGACGGACCCGTCGGTGCGGCGGATCAGCTCCCAGTCGGCATCGTCCCTCACCGCCTTCAGGAAGGCGTCCGTCACCCGGATCGAGTTGTTGGAATTCTGCCCCGAGACGGAATTGTAGGCCTCCGAATCCCAGTCGGTGTCGTAGGTCGGGAACTCGATGGACTCGTAGCCCTGCTTGGCGTAGTCCAGCACCCGCTTGACGTAGGTGTCGGGGATCGCCGCCCTCTTGGCCGATTTCACCGCGTCCTTCAGCCCGCCATTGGCGTTCGGGTCGAAGGCGTCGGCGGCGTCGCCATCCCAGGCCCGGATCGCGGCGAAGATGCCGTTCAGCTCGCGCTCATGGGCCTTCGACCCGGCGACGAGCGAGGCGACCTTCTGCTCCTCGGTGACCTTCCAGTTGACGAAGTTCTCGATGTCGGGGTGATCGGCGTCGCAGATCACCATCTTGGCCGCGCGCCGCGTCGTACCGCCCGACTTGATCGCGCCCGCCGCGCGGTCGCCGATCTTGAGGAAGCCCATGAGGCCCGACGACTTGCCGCCGCCCGACAGCGGCTCGCCCTCGCCGCGCAGGTCGGAGAAGTTGGAGCCCGTCCCGGAGCCGTACTTGAAAAGCCGCGCCTCGCGAACCCACAGGTCCATGATGCCGCCGTCGTTCACCAGGTCGTCGGCCACCGACTGGATGAAGCAGGCATGGGGCTGGGGATGCTCGTAGGCGCTCTCGGACTTAGTCAGCTCGCCCGTCTGCCAGTCCACATAGAAGTGCCCCTGGGAGGGACCGTCGATCCCGTAGGCCCAGTGCAGTCCGGTATTGAACCATTGCGGGCTGTTCGGCGCCGCCATCTGGGTCGCCAGCATGAAGCGCATCTCGTCGAAATAGGCGCGCGCGTCCTCTTCGGCGGTGAAGTAGCCGCCTTTCCAGCCCCAGTAGGTCCAGGCGCCGGCCAACCGGTCGAAGACCTGCTTGGCCGAGGTCTCGCCGCCGCGCGCGCAATCCCCCTCGGGGGCGGAGCGCCACAGGAACTCGGGGACGCCCTTCTCCTTCACACGGCGCAGGGTCTGGGGCACCCCCGCCTTGCGGAAGTATTTCTGCGCGATCACGTCGGCCGCGACCTGGCTCCAGCTTGCCGGGACCTCCACCGCATCGTTGTGAAACACCACGCTGCCGTCGGGATTGCGGATCTCGCTCACCGTTCTCGTGAACTCGATATCCGCATAGGCGTCCTGCCCTGCCGTCGTGAATCTGCGCGCGATCTTCATGTCCTGGCCCCATCGTCTGCTGTTCCGGGACGCGCCAGCCAGCGAATGCAACGGATCGGGCCGCAACTGCAGCCTATGAACCGCCACTATATCTGGTGGAGCGCCTGTCTGTTCCCACAAACTGCGCGAGGCGCCCGATCCGGTCAACGCGGATTCTCGACTTATCCCCGGGAAAAAAATGTTGACCCCGCCCCCCTGCGGCACAGGGCTCGGACCGCCCGGCAGAAAGCACTGACCTTTCCGTCAGATACGCGCGAATCCGTGCATGTGTTTACAATTATTAAGTGTGCGCGCATGGTTGCCGGGGCGCGACACATTGCGACGCGGGGCCCCGATCGCCCTGGCACTCGGGCACCGGAGGGCGCCGAATCGTCGGCAAAGGGATAGCGTCGAGATGGCGCCCCGCCGCGAGGGAGAGAAATTGATCGACCGCATCGAACCCGGGCCGCCGCTTCCCCGACCCACGGCGTCGACCGACGCCCTTCTGAGCTGGTTCGATGGCCTGGCGCCCCTGGCTCCCGACGAGATGCCGGGAACGTGGCGCGGATCGAGCGTTCCGAGCGGCCACCCTTTCGACGGATGCCTCGAACGGTTCGGCTGGGTGGGAAAGCGCATCCTGTCCGAGGAGGAGGTCTTTCCCCTCCTCTTCGCCACGCGCGGCGGGCGGACCGTTGCGGTGGCGCCGGGCCGCCTCCCCTTCGGCCTTGCCCTGCGCCTCGGATTGGAACGGCACCGCGCCACGGCCGCCCTCTTCGGGGTCGCAATCGGCCTCTTCGCCACCCGGCGGCCCGGGGCCCGGCTGCGGCGGATCGAATATCGTGGCGTGGTCAGCGCCGCGATGATCTATGACCGGCTGCCGATCGTCGACGCGTTCCGCCGGATCGACCGCGATACCGTGCTCGGCGCCATGGATTACCGCAGCTTCGAGCATCCATTCTTCTTCCGGTTGGAGCGATACCGCCCACGGCCGTGACCCTGCGCGGGGACCGGAGATGGACAAGCGCCCGCCCCCTTTGGGTTGCCGGAAAAACTTCCTTGAGACTGCAGCAAAGTCAGTTACTTACCCGATCTACGGGTCAGCGGATTTACCTCGTTTGCCAAGAAATCTTGCCTCGCCGGACGCGCATGCGTCCGGCCGTAGAACTCCCCCGGCGCCTACGTGCGATGCAGGTCGATACCCTCTTACACCATCTGGTTCGACGGGCCGCGATGCGGCATTGGGGGTACCGGTAAACGGCGCTGAGGGCCGCGACCGCCGCAGGCCAAGATGGAACCGTTGTCCCCACACCAAAGCGCCGCAGGCGTACTCCGAGTTCATCTGCATCACGATGCGCGAATGTGTCAGGTTTGCGGCTCCCAAGTGGTCGCCCCACGCAGATCGCGGCGAGAGACAGAGACACTCAGTTCCTCAGGATTTCCAGAACCTGACGTTGAGCCGCATCCGTTGCGGCCCCGTTGAACTGACTGTGCGGGCCGCGTTCCACGCACGCATCCTCGTAGGAGAATGGTGCCCCGGTCTCGGCGTTCACCAGCGTGCCGTTCCGCTCAACGCGCAGACAGGCACGAGATGTCATCCACAGCGGGTCGGTGTGCAGGGCGGGCGCGGTCGGATCGTCGAAGGCATGATGGGCATCCGGGAACTCCGTCAGCACCACATCGCGTCCCTCCGCGGTCAGGCGTTCGGCATACTCGCGGCATGGCGCGACGGGCGTCCAGTCATCCGCGCCACCATGGAACAGCCGTATGGGCGCATCGACCACATCGAGGTCTCCGTTCAGGCGGAAGTTGCACGCGGGATAGAAGGGAAAGAAGCCCGCGATCTTACCGACCCGAGGACCGAAGGCGTCACGGAAGCGCTGAAGGCTCGCATGGAGGGCTGCACTGCCTCCCCGCGAGAATCCCATGATGTAGATCCGCTCCGGATCGATGCCTGGCATCTCTCCAAGCATCTCCACGGCGCGGTAGACATCGTAGATCGGCATGAACTGGGCGGCATTCGATTGTTCGGCCATGACATTGCCAATGCCGCGTGCGGTGTAGCTGTCGAGCCGCAAGGTCGCGATGCCGCGCATGTTCAGGAACTGGCTCCAGTTCCAAGCTGATCCGCTCTTGGGTCCGTTCGCTCCGTGAAGGAGGATGACGACCGGCTGCGGAGGACCATCCTGCAATCCGGCAAGCCGGCCCTCGATGAGAACCTCCGTCCCGGCATCTACCATACCCGCGAGAAACGCGTCGTCCGACATTGTTCGCGACGGGATCGAAAGAATTGGCGAAGCCTGCGCGGCCGTGCTGGCTACGGCGATGGCCGCCATCGTGACGAGGCTGCAAAAAAGCATCCGGAAGGGCATCACTTGCAGAGCTCCCAGAGAGTCGGAACCATCGTAGCAGATGCGCTGCTTCGAAATTGGCGGAAGGCGACGTCGAAGGTTCGCATTCGCGCAACTGCGGGCAGGAAATCAGGTTGATTGTGGCCTGCCCCAATCGGGTGGTCCGGTTTCAGTCTTAGTGCATGACGGGTCTCGGCGCCAAGGCGGATGCCTGGGAC
>CANKVU010000013.1 GCA_947487205.1 uncultured Paracoccaceae bacterium
GTCCCAGGCATCCGCCTTGGCGCCGAGACCCGTCATGCACTAAGACTGAAACCGGACCACCCGATGGGGGCAGGCCACCGGGAGACCATCGTCTCGAACGAATCCGCCGATATTTTGCGCATGTTCAATTCATCCTTCGGCTCGCCGGTGGGGAGAGCGGATTTCGATCTCTATCTCAAGGTCCTGCGCGAGCAGATCGACGAGTGGGACGTGCGGATCTATCCGGCGCTCAACGACGGCCTCTGCAGAGCCGGCTTCGCGACATCGCAGGAGGCCTACGAGGCCGCGTTCGCCGATGCCTTCGAGATGCTCGACGCGCTGGAGGCGCACCTCTCGTCCCGCCGCTACCTTGCGGGCGATCGTCTCACCGGGGCCGATTGGCGGCTGTTCGTGACGTTGGTCAGGTTCGACACGGTCTATTTCAGCCACTTCAGGTGCAACCGGCAGCGCATCTCGGCTTACAAGGCGCTGCACGGCTACCTGCTGGATCTCTACCTAGTGCCGGACATCGCCGAGGCCGTGCGCTTCGACCACATCAAGGCGCATTGTTACGGCGGCATGCTGGCGGTGAACCCGACGCGCGTTATCCCCCTCGGCCCGACGCTGTCGCTGTCCGAGCCGCCCGGACGGGACAACGTCGGCTGAGCCACCCCGATCAACCGCGTCTCTCCCGCGCGTCTCAGCCACGCGCGGAACTGTGCATCCGAAAGCGAGCATCCTTGGGTCGTTTCAGAACAGCCGTGATCTCCTATGCCGTCCGCGCCACCGGGGCGTTCTCGATCGGCACGACCGAGTTCGGGTCGATGAGCCTCCTGCCGCCCATCGCGCAGAGCCTGTCATTGTCCGAGCCGTCGGCAGGGCACCTCATCAGCGCCTATGCCGTCGGAGTCCTAGTGGGCGCACCACTGATCTCGATCCTCTTCAGTCGATCCCCGCGCAAACCCGTCCTGATCGGGCTGATGCTGCTGGTCGCGCTTGGCAATGGTCTCAGCGTGATCGCTGCAGCCTATCCCACGATGATGGCCTATCATTTCCTCGCCGGAATGCCGCACGGGGCCTGTCTCGGATTGGCGTCCCTACTCGCGGCCTCGCTCGTCCCCGAGGCTCGCCGAACCGAGGCCGTCGGCTACCTGCTTCTGGGCCTGACCATCGCCATGATCGTCGGCGTGCCCGGAGCCACCTGGCTCGGCACCCTTGTTGGGTGGCGCTGGGGCTTTGTCGCTGTCGCCGCACCGGCCCTCGCGGCCGCGGCGGCGATCCTCGTCTTCGTGCCGTTCCAGCGGACTGAAGCCTCGGCCAGCCCCTTGCGCGAACTCGGCGCGCTCAAGCTGCCAAATGTGTGGCTGACCGTCGGGATCGCCGCGATCGGTTATGGTGGGCTTTTCTCGGTCTACGCCTACCTGACGGCTACGCTCGACCAGATTACCGGCGTGTAGGACGTCGTGGCTCCGTTCGTCGTTGCCGCCTTCGGCATCGGCATGACGATCGGCAGCCTCGTCGTGCCCCGGCTCGCCGACCGTGCCCAGATGCAGACCGCCGGTGCCACATTGGTCTGGACCGCGGTCGCGCTAGCGCTCTATCCGCTGGCCGCCGGGAACGTCTCGTGGATCTCGCTCGACGTTGCCTGCATCGGCGCGATCATATCGATGACCACGGTGCTACAGAAGCGGCTCATGGGCGTGGCCGGGGATGCGCAGAACCTCGCCGCCGCTCTGAACCACGCCGCGATCAACACCGCGAACGCACTCGGCCCGTTTCTCGCCGGGCTGGCGCTCAGCGCCGGGTTCGGCCTGACCTCGACCGGGCACGTGGGCGTGGCGCTGACCCTCGCGGGGCTGGTCGTCTGGGCCTTCGCATGGCGCTACGACCGTTTTCATGGAGGACCCGGTAGACATATTTCCCCCTCCTCGGAGAGCGGTCTCGCTCAGGGCCGGACCGCTATGGAGGATCTTCGATCATGATGCACCGCTTCGAGAAGATGCACCATCTCGGAAACGATTCTGCTGTCTTTGACCTGCGCGAGACGCAAACCGACTTCGATCCGGTTCTCGTCGTCCGGTTCGCGGATCGCAGAACGGGCATCGGCTTCGACCAGATGTTGCTGATCGGTCCGCCTGACGTGGCCTCGATCCGGGTGGAGATTCGAAATACCGATGGAAGCCCGGCCGAGATCTGCGGGAATGCGTTGCGCTGCGTAAGCCTTTTGACCGGGGGAGAACTCCAGTTGGAAACTGGCGGTGACATCGTGCGTGTCGTGACGAGAGATAACGGCATCGAGGTCACGTTGCCTGAACCGCGCATCGCCCCGTAGACGCCCGTTTTCTGACCGCCGAGAGCTGCCGGATGCTCTCCGCACTCTCGCCGCGCATTCCCGCGTTCATGCAGCGCATCAGGGGCGGCGCGAACATGATGACCGATCCGGTTCCCAAGGCCACGATCGGCGCACTTGCGCTGCAAGGCACCGTGGCAATCTACGGAGGATATTTCGGGGCCGGCATGGGCATCATGATGCTCGCGTCCCTCTCGATCGTCTTCGGCGACCGGTTCCACGACCCAATGCCTCGAAAAACATCTTCGCGGTCTTCATGCAGTGCTTTGCCGTGATCCTCTTCGTCTTCTCCGCACTGGTGCGGTGGCCGGAAGCTGTCGTCATCACACTGTCCAGCATCACAGGCGGGTTCCTCGGCGCCGTCGTCGCGCGCCGCGTTCCCGTCCTGGTCATGCGCTGGACCCTCGTCGCGGTTGGTGCTGCCCTATCGGTCGGGTACTTCACTAATCTAATCCCCAATTCTTCGAGTTTGCCAAGGCCTGGCAGCATTCGATTTCGTCATAGATGTTGGCACCGGTTGTCAGACCTGATCTCAACCCGTGTGGAATCAACCGCAGGTTTGTCCGAGTTGTATAAGTTCGGCTCCGCCTCGATCTTGCGGCTGCGGCGAATGTCGGGTTCGGCCGGCCGCACTGCGGCATCGAGGGCAACGGTAAGCGGCAGCCAAGGGCTTGGCTTGGCGGGCTGTCCTCCCGAACAAGCGTTCGACCCGCCGCGCCGCCGCAGGTTGGCTTCGAGCCATTCTGTCCAAATGCTGCGATTCGGGTGATTGGCAGCCTTTGGCACATCCTACCGATCCGCCCCTTCTATCGCCTATTCTGGCCAGCTCGCCATCGACGCCCGAGCGACGGCCAGCAGCGCATCGCGATCCGCGCCGTCCCGGGCAAGAACGGACATGCCCTGCGTCACCGCGAGGGCGAGGTCGGCCAGCACGCCGGGCGCCGTCTCCGGCGGCAGGAGGCCGACGTCCACGTCACGCTGAATACGGCTCACGATGACCGACCGGATGGCACGCCGCGCCTGCGCCGCCGCGTGCCGGACGTCGGCGGCGTCCTTCGATCCGGTGGCCGCGGCACTGGCGAGCAGGCATCCCCGCGGGGTTGTGTCCCCCGTATAGAGCCGTGCCGCATTCTCGATCATGCCAGCGACCGCATCCCGCGCGGTCGGTGCACGGGAAAAGGCTGCTTCCAGGTCGCCCGGATCGCCCGCGTAGCGCCGCAGCGCCTCGAGGAACAACCGCTTCTTGTCCCCGAAGGCCGCGTAGATGCTGGGCGCCGTCACCCCCATCGCGGCCGTCAGGTCGCTGATCGACGTGGTCTCGTAGCCGCTTTCCCAGAACACGAGCATCGCCTTCTCCAGCGCGGCGTCTCGGTCAAAGGACAAGGGGCGGCCGGTCTTGCGGCGCGATGTGATGGGCTCTTTCATAACGGTCGCTAGTAAATCCGTTGACACCCCCGATCAAGCGTTAGATGCGGTTACATAACATTCGATATGAAAGTAGGAGTCATTCATGTCCCTCACGGATTTCCGTGCCCTCGGGCGGTCCGGCCTCGTCGTCAGCCCGCTCTGCCTCGGAACCATGACCTTCGGCCCCGGCGAATGGGGCGCGGACGAGGCGGCGTCGCGCGAGATCTTCGACGCCTACCGAGATGCGGGCGGCAACTTCGTCGACACCGCCGACATCTATTCCGGCGGCGTCAGCGAGGAGCTCGTCGGCAAGTTCATCCGCGAGACCGGATCGCGCGACGAGATCGTGCTGGCCACCAAGTTCGGCTTCAACGCCTCCAGCAGGCCCCTGACCGGGACCGCGGGCGGCGGCGGCAATCCCCATGCGGGCGGCGCCGGGTCGAAGAACGTCCATCGCGCCCTCGACGCCTCTCTCCGTCGGCTCGGCACCGACTACGTCGATCTCTACTGGATGCACATCTGGGACGGCGTCACGCCGGTGGACGAGATCGTTCAGACGCTGGGCGACCTGGTGCGCGCCGGCAAGATCCGCCACTACGCTTTCTCCGACATGCCCGCCTGGGTCGCGATGAAGGCCGCGACGATCGCATCCGAGCGGCGCGTGCCGGGCCCGATCGCCATGCAGGTGGAATATTCCCTCGTCGCGCGCGAGGTCGAGGCCGAGCATTTCCCCGCCGCGCACGAGGGTGGGATGGGCGTGATGCCCTGGAGTCCGCTGGCCGGCGGGTTCCTGACGGGAAAGTACAAGCGGGACGACACCGCCGACACCGGCCGGCTGAGCGGCGCCAATCCCTTCGGCAACAGCAAGTTCACGGAGCGCAACTGGACGATCCTCGATACGCTCCGCGAGGTTGCGGGCGAACTCGATTGCACGCCGGCGCAGGCAGCATTGGCCTGGACGATGTCGCGGCCGGGCGTCGCCTCCACCCTGGTCGGCGCGCGTACGGTGGCGCAGATCGAAGGCAACCTCGTGGCGGCAAGCCTCCGATTGACCGACGACCAGGTGAACCGGCTGAACATGGCCAGCACGCCGACGCCCGGCTTCACCTCGTCGCTCGGCTCCCCGGCGATCCGGTCGATGCTCTATGGCGGCCACGGCGTGACGGGGTGGGGTGAATAGGGCCTACGACCGCCTCTCTCCGGGCGCGAGGCGGTCGTCTCGCGCCCGGATGACCGGGTCGCCGCCGCAGAGCATGAGTTCGATTATCGCTGCGCTTCGCGACTGCGGCGAATATCTGGTTCGGCGGGCCGCGCTGCTGCATCGGAAGCCGAGGCGACGGCAGGTCGGGGCCGATCGCAGTCCTGCGAACCGATGATAAGGGCGACCATTGCGCCCCGCGTTCACTGTCACAATCGAGCAAATCGTAGCGCTGCTGATCTGGATGCCGGGCGGCAGTTGCACCTCCGCTCGCCACCCTCTTGCCCTCGCTCGATCCTCCGTTCGAGGAAGGATAGTGAGCAACGAGGAAGACTATCGTGGCAATCCACCACCCCCTCATCATGGTCGGGGCGAGAGGATTCGAACCTCCGACCCTCTGCTCCCAAAGCAGATGCGCTACCAGGCTGCGCTACGCCCCGACAATCCGTCCCTATCCAATCCCGCAGCCAGGGGGAAGGCGCATCCGTTCACTGCCCGCAGGGCCAGGCGGCGTGCTCCTGCGGGAGGCCGGGATGGCGCAGCTCCGATCCGGGGGCGATCCCCAGCCGGCCCGCCATGCCCCCGTTCAGCTCCAGCACCGCCAGAACCGCGTCCCCGCCCGGGATCGGCGTTTCGTCCAGGGGTTCGGCGTTCTCGTGGATGCGGGTGACCGTCCCGCTCCGGTCGAGGAAGATCATGTCGAGGGGGATGAGCGTGTTGCGCATCCAGAAACTCGCGGGCTGCGGCCGATCGTAGAGGAAGATCATGCCGCTCATGGCCGGCATCTCCTCCACCCCCATCAGTCCTTGGGCCCGCTCATCGGGATCGTCCGCCACCGCGACGGCAAAGCGCGCCTGCCCCCAATCGCCGCGCAGCTCAACCGCATCCGGGGCGCAGTCCGCTGCCGCTGCCGTTACGAAGGTTGCAGCGATCAGGGCCGCGGAAAGCGTGGCGCGAATCACTCCGCCGCCTCGCAGCCGTCCCAATCGCCGTCCTCCGCCGCCGGCTCCCTGGCGACGGCGCTTTCCCAGACCGACACTTGCGTGGCGAGCTTGCCGCGCGCACCCTCGGCGACGCGGACGGCGATCGCCTCGCCCGGCTGCAGGTCCGCGAGCGACGAGCGCCGCAGCACCTCGATATGGACGAAAACGTCCTCGCCCAGCCCGAACACGTTCACGAAACCGAATCCCTTCGACCCGTCGAACCACTTCACCCGCGCGGGCTCCAGCTCGCCGCCCTCGAGGCCCTCGTCGAAGGGCAACGCCCGCGCACCCTCGCCAGCGCCGATCTCGGGCGGCTCGATCTGCATCACCTCTTGCGCCTGGATGCCGCGATCCGTCTCCACCACGCGGATGGTGATCTTGCTGTGATCGGCTACGCTGTTCTGCCCGAAATTCCGCAACACGTTGGCATGCAGGAGGATATCGCGGGACACGCCCGGTGCGACGACGAACCCGTATCCCTTGCCGCTGTCGAACCACTTCACCGTCCCGGTATAGACGCGGTCGTGGAGCTGTCTGACCTCTGACATTTCGATACTCACGGGCAATGCCGCCCCCTGTTATTCGCATCCAACAATGAAGGTCCGATCCATCGGAACCCCGGCCACGGACCTTTCGTTAATCACGATCCTCTACGCAAAATTTTGCTAGGGAAAAAGTCTTTTTACATACCAAGGTCCATCCGGAGCGGTCCGCGACCATCGTTCGCGGTCATGGAGACGGTCCGCGCCGTCCTGCCAGAACTCCATCTCGACGGGCCGGATGCGGAACCCGCCCCAGAATGGCGGGCGGTCGGGATCGTCGCCATGGGCCTGATGCGCCGACGCGACCCGTTGGATCAGGGTATCGCGATCGGCCAGCGGTCGCGACTGCTCGGAGGCCCAGGCGCCCAGCCGCGATCCCAGGCCGCGGGAGCGGTAATAGGCATCGGCTCGGGGTCCGTCCTCACGCGTCACGTCACCGCGGACGCGCACCTGGCGGCGCTGCGTCTTCCAGTGCAGGCAGAAGGCGGCCCGCCCGGTGGCGTCGATCTCGCGTCCCTTGGCACTGTCGTAATTGGTGTAGAAGACGAACGCGTCCTCCTCGATCTCCTTCAGCAGCACGATGCGGACATTCGGCATCCCCGCCGCATCCACGGTGGCCAGCGCGATGGCGTTCGGGTCGTTGGGCTCGCTCCGTGCGGCTTGGGCCAGCCAGTCGCGGGTCAGTGCCACCGGGTCGGAAGCCCCGAAAATACTGTCGTCACGGCTCATTCCCGTCTCCTTCGCTCGGTCTTGCAGCCCTGATACCGATCGCATATTGCCACCGGAAGTCCGGAACCAGAAGGTGGAGCGCGGCGCATGGCAGGCGATTTGATGGCGGGCAAGCGCGGTCTGATCATGGGTCTGGCCAACGACAAGTCGATCGCCTGGGGCATCGCCAAGGCGCTCGCCGAGCAGGGGGCGGAGCTGGCCTTCTCCTATCAGGGCGAAGCGTTGAAGAAGCGGGTGGGCCCGCTCGCCGGGCAGCTCGGCTCCGACACGATCATCGAATGCAACGTCGACGACATGTCCTCCCTCGACGCGCTCTTCGACGCGTTGAAGGAGAAATGGGGCCGGCTCGATTTCGTCGTTCACGCCATCGGCTTCTCCGACAAGTCGGAACTGCGCGGCCGCTACGTCGATACCAGCCGCGAGAACTTCCAGCGCTCGCTCGACATCTCCTGCTACTCGTTCACCGCCGTCCTGCAGCGCGCCGAGAAGCTGA
The DNA here is from genome assembly GCA_947487205.1 of uncultured Paracoccaceae bacterium. Classification (GTDB taxonomy): domain Bacteria; phylum Pseudomonadota; class Alphaproteobacteria; order Rhodobacterales; family Rhodobacteraceae; genus Palleronia. The sequence continues at coordinate 7,682 of CANKVU010000013.1, forward strand.
TGACCGAGGGCGGCTCGGCCCTGACGCTCACCTATTACGGCGCCGAGAAGGTCATGCCGCATTACAATGTCATGGGGGTGGCGAAGGCCGCGCTCGAGGCGTCCGTGCGCTACCTGGCCGAGGATCTGGGCAAGGATCGGATCCGCGTCAACGCGATCAGCGCCGGCACGATCAAGACCCTCGCCGCCTCCGGCATCGGCGATTTCCGCTACATCATGAAGTGGAACGAATACAATTCGCCGCTGCGCCGCACCGTCACCCAGGAGGAGGTCGGGAAGGCCGCTCTCTATCTGTTGTCGGATCTGGGCACCGCCACGACCGGCGAGGTGCTGCACGTGGATGCCGGGTATCATGTGGTGGGCATGAAGGCTCCCGACGCCCCCGACATCACCAAGGACTAGCGCGATGCGGGCGGCCCCTTTCACCGGCAGCGCTACCCCGCGCCGAGCGTCGGCGGCGCGATGACGCTCGCGGCCTTCGTCGGCGTGGCCTTGGCCCACCTGCTAGCGGCGATCTCTCCGGGGCCGTCCTTCGTGCTGTCGATCCGCACCGCCGCGTCCGAGGGGTTCCGGCCCGCCGCCGCACTGGCGCTCGGCTTCGGGATCGGCGCGGCGATCTGGGCCGGCGCGGCGCTGGCCGGGCTCGCCATCCTCTTCGAACTCGTCCCGCCCCTCTTCCTGGTACTCAAGGTCGGCGGCGGCATCTTCCTGATATGGCTGGCGATCGGCATGTGGCGCCATTCCCATGAGCCGATGCCCGCCGCCCGCAACACCCGGCCGCGCGGCGTCCTGTCGGGCATTCGCCTGGGTTGCGCCGCGCAAATCGCCAACCCCAAGCCGGCAATCTTCTTCGGCGCCGTCTTCGTGGGGCTAGTCCCCCCCGGTGCCGGGATGGCCGACAAGGCGCTGGTGATCGCCAACGTCCTCTGGATCGAGACGGCGTGGTACCTTCTGACCGCTCGGCTCTTCTCCCTGCCCCGGCCGCGCGACGCCTATGCGCGGGCCAAGATCTGGCTGGACCGGGCCATGGGCGGCATCCTCGGCGGCCTCGGCGCGAAGGTCGCCCTCACCTGACAGCGGAGCCTGCCATGTCCGACCGATTGCCGCACGAAAAGGGGTTCCACGTCAGCTGGGACCAGCTTCACCGCGACGCGCGGGCGCTGGCCTGGCGGCTCGACGGGTCCGGACCGGCCGGAGAGGCCGGGGAACGGGGCGGCGGCTGGCGCGCCGTGGTGGCGATCACCCGGGGCGGCATGGCGCCCGCCATGATCGTCGCGCGCGAGCTCGACATCCGCACCGTCGACACGATCAGCGTCAAGTCCTACGACCACCAGACCCGGTCCGAGGCGCATGTCCTCAAGGCCCCGGACGCGAAAATGATGGGGGATGGCACGGGAATCCTGGTGGTCGATGACCTGGTCGATTCGGGGCGCACGCTGGAACTCGTCCGGGCGCTGTACCCCAAGGCGCATTTCGCCACCGTCTATGCCAAGCCCATGGGCCGCGAACAGGTCGATACCTTCATTACCGAGGTCAGCCAGGACACCTGGATCTTCTTCCCCTGGGACATGGCGATGCAATACGTCCCGCCTTATCGCGGCACGGACTGATCCCGCCCGAGACCTTTGGCCTATGTCACCCTCCGGGGCGAAGCGATTAGGATCACGCCATGCAGCTGGACACGCCCATGCCGGAACAGATCCACCGCCGTGCACTTGTCATCGACGACCATCCGCTCTTCTGCGACGCGCTGGAACTCACGCTGCGCAACGCCGCGGATTTCGTCGACATCGCGACGGCGGCGACCCTCGCGGGCGGCATCGACACGCTGAAGGACGACGGGCTGCGGCGCGACCTCATCGTCCTGGATCTCAACCTGCCCGACGTGACCGGCCTGGACGGGCTGATCCGGCTCAAGACCCAGGCCCCCGACACGCCGATCATCGTCGTCTCCTCGATGGTGGAGAACACGCTCATCTCCGCCGCGATCGAGGCCGGCGCCGCAGGCTACGTGCCCAAGCACAGCCCGCACGCCGAATTCCGCGCCGCGCTCGACGCGATCTTCGTCGGCGATACCTACCTGCCCGAGAATTTCGTCGCCTGCGCCACCTCCCCAGATCGCACCGACGCGGTCACGCGGCTCGCGTCGCTGACCGCGCAGCAGGCCCGCATCCTGGAATTGATATGCGATGGCAAGCTGAACAAGCAGATCGCCTACGACCTGTCGATCGCCGAGACGACGGTCAAGGCCCACGTGACGGCGATCATGCGCAAGCTGGCGGTGCAGAGCCGCACCCAGGCCGTGCTCGTCGCCCAGCAGGCGAAATTCACGACCATCTTGCCAAGGTCCGAAACCTGACCCATCCTCCGCGCCTAGGGAGGATGCCGCGATCAGGGATTTCGCGAGTACCAGTACCGAACCGTGCGAGGCCGCGGCCGGCGGCGTGCTGATCCGGGCCGCGGTGCCCGCCGACGCGCCCGTGGCGGAGCTTGCCGCCCGCCTCGGTCCGGTGCGGCTGGCACAGGTCTTCCTCTTCGTCAGTCCCAGTTGCGACTTCGCCCGCGTGGTGGACGAGGCGCGCGCGGCCTTCCCGGGATGCCGCACCGTCGCCTGCACCACCGCCGGAGAGATCGGCCCGGACGGATATGTCGACGACATGATCATCGCCGTCGGCCTGCCCGCGGACCGGTTCGCGACGCGGGTTCTGGTCGCGCGGCCCCTCGACGCCCTGGACGGAACGGACATCGCCGGGCAGGTGGTGCGCTGCCGCACCGCGCTCGCCGACGGCACGCCGCATTTCCCGTCCGTCTTCGGCTTCGCCCTGGTCGACGGCATGTCGCGGTCCGAGGACGCCTTCCTCGCCGAGATCGCGCCCGGCCTGGGGCACATGCCGCTCTTCGGCGGATCGGCCGGCGACGGGCGGCGGTTCGAGGGGACGCTTCTGGGCTGCGACGGCGTCGTCCTCGAAAACGCCGCCATCGTGACGCTGATCGCCACCGATTGCCGGGTCCAGGTCTTCAGCCTGGATCACATGACGCCCTCCGACCGGCGCATGGTCGTCACCGGCGCCGACCCCGCCACCCGCACGGTGACGGAAATCAACGGCGCCCCGGCGGCGCGCGAATACGCCCGGCTCGTGGGCCGCGACCCCGATCAGCTCGACACCTTCGTCTTCGCCGCCCATCCCCTGGTGGTCCGCCTGGGCGAGGATCACCACGTCCGCGCCATCCAGCGCATGACTGATGGCGGGGACCTGGTCTTCTTCTCCGCCATCGAGGTCGGGATGGTCCTGTCGGTCGCGACCCCCGGCGACATGAGTACCCATCTGGAGGAAGAGCTCTCCGCCCTGTCCGCCACCGGCGCGCCGGCCGACATCCTGGCCTGCGATTGCATCCTGCGCCGGATCGAGGCCGAGCAGGTGCAGAAGGGCCGTGCCGTGTCCCGGGTGCTCGCGCGTCACCGGGTGGTGGGCTTCTCCACATACGGCGAGCAGATCGGGCCGATCCACATCAACCACACGATGACCGGGGTCGCGATCTATCCTCCGCCCGGGGCTGCGGGGTGAGCATGGGCATCGCGGGATCCCTCGTCGATCCGAACGACCCGCTCGAGGTGCAGAACGCCAAGCTGGTCCGGATCGCCGAATCTCTGATCGCCAAGGTGGAGAAGGCCGGCGACCAGCCCGGTCTGGCCTATTCTCAGTTCGAACGCGCCGCCCTGCTCGAGGCGCAGGTGCGCCAACGGACCCTCGACCTCGAACGCACGCTCGAACTCCTGCACGAGGCCAATTCCCGCCTGGGCGCCGCCAATGCCGCGGCCGAGAAGGCCCGGTCGAACCTCGCCGAGGCGGTCGAATCGGTGCACGAGGGCTTCGCGCTTTTCGACCGGAGCGACATCCTGGTCATGAGCAATTCGCGCTTCTGCCGGGACCTGTCCGATATCGCCCCGTGCGTCGAACCGGGGCTGCGCTTCTCGGAATATGTCGAGCTGGTCTCGCGGTCGCGCTGCCTCGACCTGCCAGATGGCGAGGGGCGGGCCGAATGGCGCGCCGGGCGGATGGCCCGCCATTCCGACAGGTCGACCATCTTCAACGTCCGCCTGACGGGCGACCGCTGGCTGCAGGTGGGCGAGCATCGCACGGCGAGCGCCGGAACCGTGATCCTGCAGACCGACGTGAGCGACATCATGCGCGCCGAACGGCAGAAGCGCGACCGCATGATGGACGCGCAGGCGCAGATGGTCCGCGCGACGCTCGACCACCTCAATCAGGGGGTGTGCATCTTCTCCTCGGATCTGACGCTCGCGGGGTGGAACACCCGGATGGAGGACCTGCTCGACCGCCCGATCGACGGTCACCTGGTCGGCATCACGTTCGACGCGCTTTTGCGCCGGCTCGACGAACAGATCGTCTTCTCGACCTTCTTCACGCGCGACCACCTCGTCGCCTGGGCCCGCCGCGACCGGCCGCGTCAGCCGATCACCTTCGAGGTGCGCCGCGGCGCCGTGGGAGTGCTGTCCGTCTTCGCCCAGGAGATGCCCGATCGCGGCTTCGTCATCTCGTTCACCGACGTGACCGCGGAGCGCGAGGCGGAACGCGCGCTGCGCGACATGAACGAGACGCTGGAGCGGCGGGTGGAGGAGCGCACCGACGAGCTCGGCCACGCGCTGGAGGAGGCCCGCCGCGCCAATGCCTCGAAGACCCGGTTCGTCGCCGCCGCGAGCCACGATCTGCTGCAGCCCCTGTCCGCCGCGAAACTGTTCGTCTCGTACCTGGAGGATCGCGCCGCCGACCCGACCGCCCGCTCCACCGCGGCCAAGGCGGTCTCGGCGCTGGCCTCGGTCGAAGAGATCATCGAGGCGCTGCTCGACATCTCCAAGCTCGACAGCGGCCAGGCGGGGATGAGCCTGCAGGAAGTGCCGCTGGGCCGTATCCTGACCTCGTTGCAAAGCGAGCTCACCCCTGCCGCCGAGGCCGAGGGCCTGACCCTCACGGTGGTGGGATCGAGCCACGTGGTCCGTTCCGATCCCGTATTCCTCAGGCGGATCCTGCAGAACCTCGTGACCAACGCGATCCGCTACACCGAGACCGGCCGCATCCTCGTCGGTGCCCGTCTGGAAGGCGACGAGACGCGGATCGAGGTCCACGATACCGGGCCGGGCATCGCGCCCGGGGACCGCGCGGCGATCTTCCAGGAATTCCGGCAGCTCGGCCCCTCCTCTTCGGGTTCCAAGGGCCTCGGTCTCGGCCTCACCATCGTCGAACGCGCCTGCGCCACGCTCGGCCACCGGCTGGAACTGCGCTCCACGCCCGGCCAGGGATCCTGCTTCTCGGTGACCACGCCGCGGCTGCGCCGCCTTCCCGGCGCCGCCCCGCCCGCCCCCTGCGGCGAACTGCGCCCACGGGCCCGGGATCTCGTCGTGCTCCTCGTCGAGAACGACCCCGAGGTCGCCCATGCCCTGATCCTGACGATCGAGGGATGGGGCAACCACGTCGTCCACGCCGAAACCGGAGAGGACGCGATCGCCCTGGTGGCCGAAATCGACATCACCCCCGACCGGCTCCTTCTGGACTACCAGCTCGGAGACGGCATGACCGGGGTCGAGGTGCTGCGCCGTCTGCGCGCCGTGCATGGCGACATTCCCGCACGGGTGATCTCGGCCAGCCGACGGCAGGACATCGTCGATGCCTGCCGGGCCGAGGATGTCCGCCTCGTGCCCAAGCCGCTCGACCACCGGCAGCTGATCGGGCTTCTCGACGACACCGGAGCGTAGAAACACTCCTTTTCGCCAATCGCAGGAACGGTCCGTCAACATCTTACGTTGCATGGTCTGGACATCCCCGGCCACGAGGACGCCGGGGGATCTCGACCGGACCGAAAGGCAATATGTATGGACCGTTCGCATCCCAAGCCGCCGGCAAAGCCTGTGCGTCCCTCCCCGCAGAAACCGTACCGCTTCGACGATTGGGCCGCGATCTGACGCCGCGCCGGAACCGCTGCGGTCGACGCGGGTTGCGCGCCCATGACACGTCATCCGCATTTCGACCGGCTCGACCGGCTTGAAGGTCTGGCCCGCCAGCTCGACAGCGCCTTTCGCATCCCCGGAACGCGCATCCGCATGGGCTATGATTCGATCATCGGCCTGATCCCGGGGATCGGCGATGTCGCGGCCCTCGTTCCAGGCGCCTACATCGTCTACGAGAGCAGGCGGATGGGGGTGCCGAACGCGCTTCTCGCCCGCCAGGTGGTCAACATAGGGGTCGATGCCGTCGTTGGCTCCATCCCCCTGATCGGCGACGTGTTCGACGTGGGCTGGAAGGCGAACCGCCGGAACGTCGCCCTCCTGCGCCGGCATCTGGAACGCAACCTGCCGCCCGAGGCGGTCGCGCGTGACGTGACGCCGGGCGAAGGGCACCTGTCCTCCCACCACCCCGCCACCGGCGGTCGCGCGCGCCGAGCCGGGTTGCGGTGACGCACGTTTGCGGCAGATTGGCCCCATGCCGCACGTGACCGACTTCGCCGCCACCCGCGCCCTCTTCGACCTGCCTCAGGGGCTTGCCTACCTTGACGGAAATTCGCTCGGGCCGCTGGCGCACGCGGTGCCCGATCGTGTGGCGCGCGCGCTGCGGGAGGAATGGGGCCGGATGCTCGTCGGCGCCTGGAACGACGCGGGCTGGATGGCGCTCCCCGACCGGCTTGGCGACCGCATCGCACCCCTGATCGGGGCCAGCGCGGGCAGCGTGACGACCGGCGACACCCTGTCGATCAAGGTCTTCCAGGCCCTGGCCGCGGCTCTGTCCCTCAATCCTGATCGCCGGGTAATCCTGTCGGACAGCGGCAACTTCCCCTCCGATCTCTACATGGCCCAGGGTCTGGCCCGGAGCCTCGACCGCGGCCATCGCCTCGTCACTCCCCCCCCCGAAGAGGTGGCCGATCACCTCGGCGAAGAGGTGGCCGTGCTGATGCTGACCGAGGTCGATTACCGCACCGGGCGGCGCCACGACATGGCCGACCTGATCGCCCGCGCGCGCGCCCTGGGCATCGTGACGATCTGGGACGTGGCGCATTCCGCCGGTGCCCTGCCGGTGGATGCGGGCGGCACCGGGGTCGATTTCGTCGTCGGATGCACGTACAAGTTCCTCAATTCCGGACCCGGCGGCCCGGCCTTCATCCATGTCCGGCGGGGGCTGGCCGAACGGATCGAACCTGCGCTCGCGGGATGGCTCGGCCACGCCGCCCCCTTCGCCTTCGAGCCCGGCTACCGCGCGGCCGAGGCGGTGCGGCGGCTGCGCGTCGGAACGCCCCCGATCCTGCAGATGGCCGCGCTCGACGCGGCGATGGATGTCTGGGACATCGCCTCCATCCACGACGTGCGTGCCCGTTCCCTTGTCCTTTCCCGGCGCCTGATCGATGGGGCAGCGGCGGCCTGCCCCGACCTCGTGCTGGCTTCTCCGCGCGCCGATGAATGCCGCGGCGGGCAGGTGTCGTTCCGCCATCCGGAAGGATACGCGGTCATGCAGGCCCTGATCGCGCGCGGCGTGGTCGGCGATTTCCGCGCCCCCGACATCCTCCGCTTCGGCATCACGCCGCTCTATATCGGCGAGGCCGAGATCGACCGCTGCGTGGCCATCCTCGCCGAGGTGCTCGACCGCCGCCTGTGGGACACGCCCGCCTGCCACGCGCGCGCGGCGGTCACCTGATCCGACCCGCCCCGCGCGGGCGGCCTTGTGCCGGCGCCGCCATCCTCTACTCTTCCCCGCGATCCTGCAGGAGGGACGCATGCACCGCGATCCGATCGCCACGGTCACCGATGCCGACCTCTTCGAGATGCGGTGGCAGCGTGCCCGGGGCGATCTGATGGCCCCGCTCCTACGGCTCTACGGCGACCGGATCGACGCCGGCGAACTCCACGATAGGCTGCACGGGCTTCTTGCGGCAAAATGGGCGGACCGCCCCGCCGACCTGCGCCGCCTCGACCTTGCCCGCGACCTCGAACCGGAGTGGTTTTGCAGCCACGAGATGGCCGGTTACGTTTTCTACGTGGACCGCTTCGCCGGGTCGATGGCGGCCGTCGCCGACCGCATCCCCTACCTGCGGCGCCTCGGCATCCGCTATGCCCATTTCATGCCCTGCCTGATGCCGCGAACGGGCGATTCCGATGGCGGCTACGCGGTGATGGATTACGGCCGGATCGACCCCCGCCTGGGCACGATGGACGATTTCCGCACGGTGACGGCGGCGATGCGCGCCGCCGGCATCAGCCCCTGCATCGACATGGTTCTGAACCATACCGCGAAGGAACACGACTGGGCAATGCGTGCCCGCGCCGGGGATCCCTTCTACGAGGGCTTCTACCGCCTCTATGACGACGCCACGATCCCCCTGCAATTCGAGGAGACCCTGCTCGAGGTCTTCCCCGACCAGGCGCCCGGCAATTTCACCTGGGATGCGGAGATGGGCAAATGGGTCTGGACCACCTTCAACAGCTTCCAATGGGATCTGAACTGGGAAAACCCCGAGGTCTTCCTCGCGATCCTCGCCGTCATCCTCGACCTCGCCAATGCCGGGGCGGAGGTGCTGCGCCTCGACGCGGTGGCCTTCATGTGGAAGCGGATGGGCACGATCTGCCAGAACGAGCCTGAGGTGCACGACATCCTGCAGGCCCTCAACCAGGCCGCCTCGGTCGCCGCCCCCGCCACGATCTTCAAGGCCGAGGCCATCGTCGGCCCGCGGGAACTCGTGCCCTATCTCGGCGCCGGGCGGCATACCGGCAAGGTCTGCAACCTCGCCTACCATAATTCCCTGATGGTCCAGTTCTGGTCGGCGCTGGCGAGCGCCCGGACCGACCTGATGACCCATACGCTGCGCCATCACTTCCCCGAGCGATTCACCGGTGCGGAATGGGCGACCTATATCCGCTGCCACGACGATATCGGCTGGGCGATCACCGAGGGGGACGCCGAGGCCGTGGGCGTGACCGGGCCGGGCCACCGGAAGTTCCTCGCGGACTTCTACGCCGGCCGCTTCCCCCGCTCCTTCGCGCGCGGCGCGGATTTCCAGGTCAACGCGGCCACGGGCGACGCGCGCACCAACGGCACCCTCGCCTCGCTCGCCGGGCTCGAGGCGGCCGCGACCGCCGAAGAGATCGAGCTGGCTATCGCCCGCATCCTTCTCGGCCATTCCCTGATCGCTGCCTTCGGCGGCGTGCCGCTGATCTATATGGGCGACGAGATCGGCCTTCTGAACGACCGCACCTACCGCGACGACCCGCATCTCGCCGGCGACGGCCGCTGGATGCACCGCCCGGCGATGGACTGGAACGTCGCCGACGGGGCCGAAGCGGCCGATACGCCGGCGGGCCGGATCTGGCGCGGCACGCGCCGCGTCCTGCGCGTCCGGGCGCAGACACCGGCGCTGGCGGGCAACGTGGCGAGCCGCATCCTCGAGACCGGCCACGACAAGCTCTTTTGCCTGGAACGCCCCGGCCTCGATGCGAGGGTGGTCGCGCTCTTAAACATGACCGACAAGCTGCAGCAGATCGAGGCGCGACGCGTGGGCCTCGACGCCGCCGCGTTGCCCCCGGACCTGCTCACCTGCAGCCCTCCCGCGCAGGAGGGCGACCGCATCCGCCTGCCCCCCTACGCGTCCCTTTGGATCGAGGAACCCCGACCATGAATCCGTTCCACGGCCTCTGCGCCTTTCCGCCCACGCCGCTCGACGCCGCGGGCGGCATCGACGAACCGCGCCTGACCGGACTGGCCCGCGACATCGTCGCCGCCGGGGCGGACGCGATCGGCGTCCTGGGCAGCACCGGCGCCTATCCCTATCTCGGCCGGGCGGAGCGTCGTCGGGCGGTCGGCCTCGCCGTCGGGGCCGCCGCGTCGCGCGTGCCGGTCCTGGCCGGGATCGGCGCCCTCGCGACCCGCGATGTCCTTCTCCATGCCGAGGATGCGGCGGCAGAAGGGGCCGACGCCCTTCTGCTGGCGCCGGTCTCGTATCAGCAACTGACCGAGGCGGAGGTTCTCGGCCTCTTCTCCGACGTGGCCGGGGCCGTCGATCTGCCGATCTGCATCTACAGCAACCCCGCGACCACCGGCTTTGCCTTCTCCGACGATCTGCTCGCGCGGCTTGCCGAGCGGCCCGGCATCGCGGCGGTCAAGTTGCCGCCCCCGCCCAGGGGCGAGGTCGCCGCCGATCTCGCGCGCCGCCGCGCCCGGATCGGCCCGGGCCTCGCGCTCGGCTACAGCGGCGACTGGATCGGATCCGAGGCGCTCGGCGCGGGAGCGGCGGCATGGTACAGCGTGCTTGCCGGCATCCGGCCGCGCGTCGCCGTTGCCCTGTCCAGCGCCGCCCGCGCAGGGGACCGGGCGTCCCTCGAGCGGATCGAGGCTGCGCTGGCGCCGCTCTGGGCGCTGTTCCGCACCCATGGCAGCTTCCGCGTCGCCCTCGCCATCGCGGACCTCGCGCCGCCGCGACCGGTCTTGCCGCTCGACGCCGCGGCGCGGCCCGCGCTCGACGTGGCGCTCGACGGGCTCGACGCGGCCGGCTGAACCCGGACTTGCCATCGCGGCGCAACTGTCCTATGCGCCCCCATCCCCGTGGGCCCACCCTTGGAGGCGGCGGGGTGGACGCAATTTCAGGAGAACATGATCATGGCCGGCGAAACGCCCGACATCATCGCCATGGAACGGACGGGGACAGGCAAGGGGGCCGCCCGTCAGGCCCGGCGCGAGAACCTCGTGCCCGGGATCGTCTATGGCGGCGGATCCGATCCGCTCCCCATCAACCTGCCCTACAACGAACTACTGAAGCGGCTGAAGGCCGGGCGGTTCCTGTCCACGCTGTTCAACCTCAAGGTCGACGGCCACGACGACGTCCGCGTCATCTGCCGCTCGGTGCAGCGCGACGTGGTCAAGGACCTGCCGACCCACGTCGATTTCATGCGCCTGCGCCGGACCAGCCGGGTGTCGCTCTACATCCCCGTCCGGGTCGAGGGCGAGGAGGAATGCCCAGGCCTGAAGGCCGGTGGCGTGCTGACCATGGTCCGCAGCGAGGTGGAGCTGCGCTGCACGGCCGGTGACATTCCCGAGGAGGTCGTGATCGACATCTCCGGCAAGGAGATCGGCGACACCGTCCACATCTCCGAGGTCAGCCTGCCGCAGGGGACGCGTCCGACGATCGACCGCGACTTCGTCATCGCCAACGTGGCGGCGCCCTCCGGTCTCGCCAGCCAGAAGGACGAGGACGAGGACGACGAGGTCGCGCCCGACGAGGTTCCCGCGACCGAAATGGAAGCCGGACCGGACGACGACGCCGAAAGCTGACCGTCTCTGGGTCTTGAGCGATGCGGCGGCGCGGGGGCGATCCCGCGCCGCCGCGCGTGGTTCCGATGTCTGCGGAACGGCGGCGGCCCGTAAGCCGTTGACCCGCGCGATCAATGAGGTACTCGGGGGGCCATGGACGATCGGAACGACGAGAACGATGGCCGTCAGGCGCATATGCGCTTCGACGATTCCCCGCAGCGGTTCCGCGACGCCAATCCCGGACAGGCTTTCCCCGGCGCCTCGGGCGTGCTCTTCGAACAGGCGATGGCACAGACCCGGATGGCGGTTTCGCTGGCCGATCCCGCCCTGCCCGAGATGCCCCTGGTCTTCGTCAACCGGGCCTTCATCCAGCTTACCGGATACAGCGAGGAAGAGGCCCTGGGCCGGAATTGCCGGTTCCTGCAGGGCCCCGACACCGATCCCGAAACCGTCCGCGCCGTCAGCAGGGCGCTCGCCCGCGAGGACGTGATCGTGGTGGAGCTTCTGAACTACCGCGCCGATGGAACGCCGTTCTGGAACGCGCTGCATCTCGGGCCGATCTACGACGAGAGCGGCAAGCTGATCTACTATTTCGGCTCTCAATGGGACGTCTCGGACGTCCACACCGCCCGCGCCGACGAGAAGCACGCCCGGATGATGGCGCGCGAGCTCAGCCACCGGATGAAAAACATGTTCGCGGTGATCGCCGGCCTCGTCACGGTGACCGGCCGCACCCGCGGTATCCGCGCCGAGGCCGAGGAGATCAACGAGCGCATCCGCGCGCTCGGCCGCGCCTTCGAGACCACGCTGGAGGAGCCTACCCGCGGCACCGTCGAGATGCGCCCGACGGTCGAGGCGGTGCTGAAACCCTACGATCCCGCCGGGGACCGCATCACGGTGGAGGGCGAGAACCGGCGCATCGATCCCGCCCTGGTCTCGACCATCGGCCTCGCGCTTCACGAACTGGCGACCAATGCGATCAAGTATGGCGCCCTCTCCACCGACCGCGGGACGGTCACGCTCGGCTGGACATCCGACGCGGCCGGTGCGCTGAACGTCGTGTGGCACGAGGCCGGCGGCCCTCCCGTCAACCCTCCGAACAGCATCGGGTCGGGGATGAACATCATCGAGACCCTCCTCACCACGATCGGCGGCACCCTGTCCCAGGATTGGGCGCCGGAGGGCCTGACCGCCCGGATCGTCATACCGAACGAGACTGGCTGAATGAGCATCGCGAAAAGATCCGGACCGCCGCGCATCCTGATCCTCGAGGACGAGCCCCTCATCCTGATGGAGATGTCCTTCGCCGTGGAGGACGAGGGCGCCGCCCCGATCGGGGTCAACACCGTCGACCGGGCGCTTTCGGCCATCGACGCGGACCGGCCCGACGCCGCGATCCTCGACGTGACGCTCGGGCGCGGCGAAACCTGCGAGCGGGTGGCCCGGCGGCTGGAAGAGATCGGCGTGCCGTTCCTGCTGCATTCCGGCGATCTCATGCGGCAGGGGGAGCTGATCGCGCGCATCGACGCCGAGCTCATCCCCAAGCCCGCGGCCAGCAACCAGGTGGCGGAACGCGCGGTGTCGCTGGTGGCCTCCGGTTCGTCCGGAGCGCCGGGAGCCGCCGCACCATAGGGAGGGGGAACATGCGTCTCTTCGTGGGTCTGGGCAATCCGGGGGCGCAATACGCCCGCAACCGGCACAATATCGGCTGGATGGCCGTGGAACGGATCGCGGCCGATCACGGCTTCTCCCCGTTCCGCTCCCGCTTCCAGGGTCGCTTCAGCGAGGGGCGTCTCGGTGGCGGCAAGGTCGCCCTCCTGCTGCCCACAACCTTCATGAACCGGTCCGGCCAGTCGGTCGGCGAGGCGGCGCGGTTCTTCAAGGTCGATCCGGCCGACATCGTCGTGTTCCACGACGAGATCGACCTCGCCCCGGGCAAGCTGAAATGCAAGACCGGCGGCGGCCATGCCGGCCATAACGGCCTGCGCTCGCTGCACAGCCATGTCGGGCCGGATTACGCGCGCGTCCGGATGGGTGTCGGACATCCCGGGCACAAGGATCGCGTGCCCGGCTACGTGCTGCACGATTTCGCCCGGGCGGACGAGGAGTGGCTGGACGACATGCTGCGCGGCATTTCGGACGGGGCGTCGAATCTCGCCGACGGCGACACCGGGCGTTTCCTCAACGCGGTGGCGCAGCGCCTCACCCCCCCGCGCCCCTCCACCGGCACCCGGCGCGCGGAGGGGCAAGACCCCGCCCCCGCCGCGCCGACCACTGACGAGGCCCCGGCATCCGACGACGCGGCGGAAGAGCCAGAGGATACCCGCTCGCCGCTCGAACGCCTCGTCGACCGCTTCCGCTAGGACGTCAGGGCGCGCTTGATCGGGGCCGGGACCGGCCCCATCTCCGCCTCATGTTCCCGATCCGCGATCACAACCCCTCGCGATCCGCGCCGGTCGTGACGGTGGCGCTGATCGCGGCGAATGTCGGGATCTACCTCGTGACGGCCGGGTCGCTGAACGATCCCCGCTTCCTGGCGGAATGGTCCCTGATCCCGGCGCTGTCGGCGCCCGTGACGTTCCTCACCTCGCAATTCCTGCATGGCGGGATCCTGCATCTCGTCGGGAACATGCTGTTCCTGTGGATCTTCGGCGACAATCTCGAGGATCTGATGGGGCGCCTCGGGTTCCTCGCCTTCTACCTCATCTCCGGCGTTGCGGCCGCCATGGCGCAGGTCGTGCCCGATCCAGGGTCAACGATCCCGATGGTCGGCGCCTCCGGGGCGATCGCGGGGGTGATGGGGGGATACCTGCTGCTCTTTCCCCGGGCGCGGGTCGACGTCTTGTTGATCTTCATCGTCTTTTTCAAGGTGGTGCCGATCCGGGCCTGGGCGGTGCTGGCGATCTGGTTCGCCGTCCAGATGGTATCCGGCCTTCTCGCCCCCGCGGGCACGGGCGGGGTGGCCTACTGGGCCCATGCGGGCGGCTTCGCCGCCGGGATCGTCATGTCCGTGCCGCTCTGGCTGAGGCTCGGCGGGCCGTCCTTCTGGGCGCGCGCCGGGGGCGTTCCGTCCCACCCCCGCGTCGTCCGGCGCGCCCGGCCGGTCCGGCCCGACCGCGACATCTGGGTGGCCCCCAAAGGCCCCCCCATCGTCGCGCGCCCCTCCCCGATCCCCAAGGCCGGGCGGAAGCGACGGGGGCACACGCCGTTCCGCCCCCGTGACCGCTAGCCCGACTGGCGCACCAGCCCGGCCAGCGTCCCGAACACCGCGCCGTTCGCCGCGATCACCGTGCGCGAGCCGAAGACGTCGTCGCCGGCCAGCGGCTCTACGAAGCCGCCCGCTTCGCGCACCATGATCAGCCCGGCGGCCACGTCCCACGCGTTGATCCGGCGCTCCCAGTAGCCGTCGAACCGGCCCGCCGCCACATGGGCGAGGTTCAGCGCCGCAGACCCGGTGCTGCGCACGCCCGACACCGCCGGCAGGACCTGGCCCAGGTCCTTCAGCGTCAGCGGCAGGTCGGATCGCCCGCCATAGGGCAGGCCCGTGGCGAAGGCGCATTCGATCATCCGGGTGCGCCCCGAGACGCGGATCCGCTGGCCGTTCATGTAGGCGCCCGCGCCCTTCTCGGCCACGAAAAGCTCGTCCTGCGCCGCGTCGAAGATCACGCCCGCGACGACCTCTCCCTTGTGTTCCAGCCCGATGGACACCGCCCAGTGCGGCTGGCCGTGGAGGAAGTTCGTTGTCCCGTCCAGCGGATCGACGATCCAGCGCCGGGTGGGATCCTTGCCGGGCACCTCCTCGCTTTCCTCGCCGAGCCAGCCGTAATTGGGCCGCTCGGCGGTCAGGATGTCGCGGATGGTCTGCTCGGCGGCGATGTCGGCGCGGCTGACGAAATCGCCCGCCCCCTTCACGCTGACCTGCAGGTTCTCGACCTCCCGGAAGTCCCGCACCAGCCGACGCGCCGCCGACCGCGCCGCCTTCACCATGATGTTGAGATTCGCACTGCCCAGCATGATCCGCTCCTGTCGTCCGGATGGACCCCTTAAGGACACGCGGCGGCATTGCCAACCGTCCTGCGCGCCGGCGCTTACCGGCGCATCATCTTCAGCGGCTCGGTCCGCGCCAGGCGCAGGATATGGGCCATCCACGGCAGGTCCCTGTCCTCGGCCCGGGTGGCGGCGTAAAGCCGGCGCGTCAGGCCGGTCTCGGTCAGCGGGCGCGTGACGTAGTCCGATTGCAGGCGAATGTCGCGCACGACCCAGTCGGGCAGGACCGCGACGCCGCGCTGGCTCGCCACCAGGATCAGGATCATCGCCGTCAGCTCCACCTGCCTCACCCCGGCCGGGACCACTCCCGCCGGATCGAGCAACGCGGTGAAGACATCGAGGCGCTCGCGCGGGACGGGATACGTGATCAGCGTCTCCCCGGCGAAATCCTCCGCCGCGATGTAGTCCCGCGCCGCCAGCGGATGGGCCGAGGCCGCGACGAAGACCGGCGCGTAGTCGAAGAGCGGGGTGAAGGCCACGCCCCCGATCTCCTCGGGGTCCGAGGAGATCACCAGATCGACCTCCTTGCGTTCCAGCGCCGGCAACGCCCCGAAGGCGAGCCCGGGGCGGATGTCCACATCCACCTCGGGCCAGGCGCGGCGGAACTGGTCCAGAACCGGGAACAGCCAGTCGAAGCAGGCGTGGCACTCGATGGCGATGTGGAGCCGTCCCGACCGCCCCGCGACGAGGCCCGCGAACTCGGCCTCCAGCGCGGCGACCTCGGGCAGGATCCGCTCCGCCCCCCGCAGCAGCTTCATCCCCGCCGCCGACAGCTTCATCGGTTTGGAACGGCGCACGAACAGCTCCACCCCCGCCTGGTCCTCGAGGTTCTTGACCTGGTGGGACAGCGCCGACTGGGTGATGTTCAGCCGGGCCGCGGCCCGGGCGAGGCCGCCCTCGTCGTGGATCGCCTTGATCGTGCGCAGGTGGCGGAACTCGATGTGCATCTGCCGCGGGACTCATCATGATGTTTAGGATTATGAGTTTGTCTCACACGGGGTTCCGTGGGACAAGTAGCCAGACGCCGCGCAAGGATTCCCGCCATGACCCGAGTCTCGTTCGAGTTCTTCCCGCCGAAGTCCCTGCAGGCCTCGTTCCGCCTGTGGGACACGCTGAACGCGCTCGCGCCCCTGGCGCCCGATTACGTCTCCGTCACCTACGGCGCCGGCGGGACCACGCGCAAGCTCACCCACGAGGCGGTGACCACGATCGCGAAATCCACCGGCCTGCGCGTCGCCGCCCACCTCACCTGCGTCGAGGCCAGCCGGGAAGAGACGCTGGAGATCGCCGACAGCTACGCCGAGGCCGGCATCACCGACATCGTCGCGCTGCGGGGCGACATGCCGGGCGGCGGCGCCTTCGTCCCCCATGCGGACGGGTTCCGGAACAGCGTCGACCTGATCGAGGCGCTGGCCGCCACCGGTCGCTTCACCCTGCGCGTCGGCGCCTATCCCGACCGTCACCCCGAGGCGGCCAGCGACCAGGCCGACGTGGATTACCTGAAGCGCAAGATCGACGCCGGCGCCTCCGAGGCGATCACCCAGTTCTTCTTCGAGACGGAGACGTTCCTGCGCTTCCGGGACCGCTGCGCCGCCGCCGGGATCGACGCGCCGATCGTCCCCGGCATCCTGCCGGTGGAGAACTGGACCGGGGTCCGCAAGTTTGCCAAGGCCTGCGGCACCGTCATTCCGCCCTGGGTCGACCGCGCCTTCGAGGCCGCCGAGCGCGACGGCCGCTCCGAGCTCCTTGCCACGGCGCTCTGCACCGAGATGTGCTCCGACCTCGTGGCCGAAGGCGTGGACTCGCTGCACTTCTATACCCTGAACAAGCCCAACCTGACCCGCGACGTGATCCACGCCCTGGGCCTCGCCCCCGACCCGGCATTGCAGAACGTGGCCTGATGCCGCTGGCCGGCACGAGGGCGACTCGCACCGATCCCGCGTCTATGCGGGCGGCGCTCCCGCCGGTCCGCGCGACGTCGACCGCGTAGGCGTCCAGGCCCGAACCGACCGCGAACGAGGTTCCCGTCGAGATGCAGAGACGGACCGGGCATTCCGACGCCGTCGGCGCGGGGGGGCATCGCGACACGGATGTCGGCGCCCCGTCGCGAAGCGGAACGGCACCGCCGGGGAACAAGTCGTCCCATGCGATCCGCCCGAACCCCGTGAATATCTCGCCCCCCTTCGCGCGGCCGGCCCCCGATGACCGGCACCGCCGCTGGCGACACGGTGTTCGCGCCGGATCGCCGAAATCACCGCCGCCCCGCTGCGCCCTCAGTCTTCCCGATATGTCGGGGCCTCCGACCGGGCGCGACCCGAGACGCTCAGATCCCTTCGAGCCACCGCGCGGGCTGCGACACGTCGCGCACCGCCGTCGTGCGCCCGTCGATCCGCTCGGCCAAGAGCCGGCCCGCTCCCGCGGCCATGGTCCAGCCAAGTTGCCCGTGCCCGGCGTTGATCCACAGGTTGCCGATGCCGCGCACCCGGCCCAGATAGGGCGCCCCCGTCGGCGTCGAGGGGCGCAGCCCCGCCCAGTAGACCGCGCCGCCGGTGTCGATGGCCTCTCCGAACCGCGTCGTCGCATAGGCGTCGAGCCGGGCCCGCGCTGCGTCCGGCACAGACAGGTCGTGCCCCGCGAATTCCGCGCGCGCCGTCACCCGAAGCCGGTCCCCCAGCGTCGAGACGCCCACGAGCGAGGTCTCGTCCACGAAGGACCGCGCCGGGACGCGGTCCGGATCGCGAACCGGGTAGGTGGCGGAATAACCCTTGACCGGACAGATGAGCGCCCCGAGGCCCAGCGGCCGGACGAGCCTCGGCACCGCGCTGCCACAGGCCAGGATCACCGGGCCCTCGCAACGGATCGGCGGGCCCGCGTTCCGCAGCGCCGTGATGCGGTCGCCGGCGCGCTCCAGGCCCTTGATCTCGGTCTCCATGACGAAGCGCACGCCGTCGCGCTCCAGCCGACGGGCCAGGGCGCGGGTGAATGCGGCACAGTCGCCCCGTGAATCGTCCGCCGACAGGAAACCGCCCGCCAGGTCCGAGCCGAAGCCGGCGAGCCCCGGATCGGCCGCGGCCAGATCAGCCGGCTCCATCGCGGTCAGGCCTGGATTGCCCGCCTCCCGCGCCCGCTCTGCCCTCCACTGGCCCGCATCGGTGTAGACGTAGAACCCGCCGTCGTGACGCTGGTGATAGGCGATCCCCTCCGCCGCCTCGATCCGGCGCAGCTCGTCGCGCCCCAGCTGCGCCAGGCGCCGGACGCGGCCGGTGTTCCGGATCGCCGCGCGGGCCGTGCATTGCCGCAGGAAGGCCGTCCCCCACCGCACGAGGCTCGGATCGATCCGGCGCACCCCGACCGCCGGATCCCGGCCGAGAAGCGCCCGCGTGATCTGCCGCGGCGCCTCCGGACCCGCCCAGGCCGTCGCATGGCCCAGCGCGATGATACCGGCATTGCCCCAGCTCGTGCCGGAAGCAGGCTCCGCGTCCCGGTCGATCACCGTCACCCGGTGCCCGGCGCGCGCCAGCGCCCGGGCAGTACAGATGCCGACCACGCCGGCCCCCAGGATCGTCGCCATCTCGCGTCCCTCCCCACCCCCAGCGGTAGGCATCGCCCCCTTCCCCATCAAGCCCGGCCGTGCGATGCCAAGGGCCGTCCGTGACCGAAAGGCCCGCCCGTGACCGACACCCCGCTTTCCGTGGCCGCGCTCGAGGCCCGCATCCGCGACATCTTCGCGACCGCCGGCCTGTCCGCCGATGCCGCGGCGGCCAATGCCCGCATCATCGCGGCGGCGGAGCGCGACGGGGCGAAGTCCCACGGAATCCACCGGGTCGAACAATGCCTCCAGGTCCTGAAGGCCGGCAAGGTCGCCGCCGATGCCCGGCCTGCGCTCGACGCCGAGACGGGGGCGGTGCGGCGCGTCGATGCCGGCGGGGGCTTCTACCCGCCTGCATGGGAGGCCGGGCGCGACGCCCTCGTCTCGACGGCGCGCGCGCATGGGATGGCCGCGCTCGTGATCAACGACGCGCTGCACTTCTCCGCCCTGTGGTACGAGGTGGAGGATCTGGCCCGCGCCGGCCTCGCGGCGCTGTCGATGTGTCCCAGCTACGCCACCGTCGCGCCGCATGGCGGCATCGCGCCGCTGCTCGGCACAAACCCCTTCGCCTTCGGCTGGCCGCGTCCGGGCGACCACCCCTACGTGTTCGACTTCGCCACCTCCGTCGCGGCGCGGGGCGAAGTGGAGCTGAAGCGCCGCGCGGGCGATCCCCTGCCCGAGGGCTGGGCGGTCGGCCCCGACGGCGCCCCCACCACCGACCCGCAGGCGGCGCTCGACGGCGCGCTCCTGCCCTTCGGGGCGCACAAGGGCTCGGCCATCGCCACCATGATCGAGCTCCTGGCCGGGGCGATGATCGGCGACCGGATGAGCCGCGAGGCGCTCGACTTCATGGGCACGGCCTCGCTCCTGCCGCGCCACGGCGCGCTGATCCTCTGCCTCGACCCGGCCGCGCTGTCCGCCGGCCGGGGACGCGATCCCCTGGCCGAGGGCGAGAACCTCATCGCCGCCATCGCGGGCCAGACCGCCCGCATTCCCTCGCAGCGCCGCTATGCCGAACGCGCCCGGTCGCTGGCCGAGGGGCTCCGCCTGACGGCGGCGGAACGCGCCACCCTCGACCGCCTCGCGGGCGGGCTCGACGCGGTGGCGCCGATCTGATCCGGGCGGCCCGACCTTCCGCCACGGAATCCGGCGTGTTCCGCGCGGCGACGCAGCGGCGATTGCCCGCACCCCCTGTCGTCCGCGACCGGCGCCCATAGATCGCGGTCATGTCCAGCGCGCTCCTTTCGGTCACCAACCTGTCGAAATCCTACGACGGCGCCGGCGGCCCGGTCCCGGTCCTGCGCGGGATCGATTTCGACCTGGCGGCCGGCCGGACCCTGGCCCTGACGGGCGAGAGCGGATCGGGCAAGTCCACCCTGTTGCACGTCGTGGGCGGGCTCGACACCCCCGATGCCGGTTCGGTCCTCATCGACGGCACCGACATCGCCGCGCTCGACGATTCCGGCCGCGCCCGGCTCCGCCGCGAGACGGTGGCCGTCGTCTTCCAGCAATTCAACCTGATCCCGTCGCTCGACGTGGCGCGCAACATCGCCTTCCAGGCGCGGCTGGCGGGGCGCCACGACCCCGATTGGGCGGCTCGGCTCGCAACCCGCCTGGGGCTCGATGACCACCTCGCCAAGTACCCCGAACAGCTTTCGGGCGGCCAGCAGCAGCGCGTCGCCATCGGTCGCACGCTCGCCGCGCGGCCCCGCCTGGTCCTGGCCGACGAGCCCACCGGCAATCTCGACGAGGAAACCGGGGTGGCGGTGCTCGACCTGATGCTCGACCTCGTGGCCGAGACGGGCGCCGCGCTCATGTGCGTCACCCATTCCCCGGCGCTCGCGGCGCGGATGGAACGGCGCCTTCACCTCAAGGGGGGGCGGATCGCATGACCCGGGCCGCGCTTCGGGCGCTCCTGTCCCACTGGATGCGCGCGCCCTTTCAACTCGTGACGCTGATGGCCGGCCTGGCGATCGCGACCGCGCTGTGGTCCGGGGTCCAGGCGATCAACGCCGAGGCCCGCAAGAGCTACGATCGCGCCGCGACCGGAATCGGCGCTTCCGCCGACAGCGTCCTGACGGCCGAGGGCGGCGTGCCGCACGCGGTCTGGATCGCGTTGCGCCGCGCCGGCTGGCCCGTCACCCCGATCCTCGAAGGGCAGGTCGACACCGCCGCCGGGCCGCTGCGCCTGGTCGGGGTGGACCCCTTCACCTTGCCCGCGGGCGAGCTGCCGGCCATGGCCGAGGACGGCACCGGCGACGGGGCCGCGCCGGCGCTCGCCTTCATCACCCCGCCGGGGCAACTCCTCGTCGCGCCCGCGACAGCGGCGACCCTTGCCGGCGCCGACCTTCCCCCCATGGTCGAGGCGCCCGGGATGCCGCCCGGAACCGCGTATGCCGATATCGGTATCGCCCAATCGCTGCTCGGGCGCGACGACGTGGGCCGCCTGCTGGTGCTCGGGCCGCCGCCACTGGGCGCGGCCCCGATCGCCGATATCGCGCCGGGCCTGTCGCAAGCCAGACCCGAGGCGCAGGCCGATCTGGGGCGGCTCACCGACAGTTTCCACCTCAACCTGACGGCCTTCGGGCTCCTGTCATTCGCCGTCGGCCTTTTCATCGTGCGGGGGGCCATCGGACTGGCCTTCGAACAGCGGCGCCAGATGTTCCGAACGCTGCGCGCCCTCGGCCTGTCGCGCGCCCGGCTCCTTGCGCTCCTGACGGCGGAACTGATGATCCTGTCGCTCGCCGCCGGCACGCTTGGCGTCGCACTCGGCTGGCTGATGGCCAGCCTGCTGATCCCCGACGTGGCCGCGACCCTGCGCGGGCTCTACGGCGCCGACGTGGCGGGTGGGCTCACCCTCGCGCCCTCCTGGTGGCTTTCGGGGCTGGCCATCGCGGTCTTGGGCACCGGCGTGGCGGCGGCGGCCTCGCTGTGGCGGACGGCGACGATGCCGCTCCTGGCGCCGGCCCAGCCGCGCGCCTGGGCGCGCGCCTCCGAAGGCGCGCTGCGGCTGCAGGGCGCCGCCGCCCTCGCCTGCCTCGCGGTGGCCGGCATCGCCTGGGGCGCCTTCGACGGGCTGGTGGCGGGGTTCGTCCTTCTGGGCGGCCTGCTGATCGCGGCGGCGCTCGCGCTGCCGGTCCTGCTCCATGTCGTGCTGGCCGGTCTCGCGCGGACCGCGATCGGCCCCCGGTCGGAGTGGTTCTGGGCCGACACGCGTCAGCAATTGCCCGGTCTCAGCCTTGCGCTCATGGCGCTCCTCCTGGCGCTGGCGACCAATATCGGCGTCGGCACCATGGTCTCCTCGTTTCGGCTGACCTTCACGGGGTGGCTCGACCAGCGGCTCGCGGCGGAACTCTACGTGCGGGCCGACAGCGATGCCCAGGCCGCGCGGATCCGCTCCTTCGTCGCGCCCCGCACCGACGCCATCCTGCCCATCCGGTCGGTGGAGGCCGACCTCGCCGGCATCGGCGGCGAAATCGTGGGCGTGGCCGACCACCCGACCTATTTCGACCGCTGGCCCCTCGTCGCCGCCGGCCCGGATGTGTGGCGGCGCGTCGGCGCGGGAGCGGCGGTGCTCGTCAACGAGCAATTCGCCCGCCGTACCGGCACATGGCCCGGCGGCACCGTCGACCTGGCGGGCTGGCAGGCGCCGGTCGCCGGGGTCTACAGCGATTACGGCAATCCCCGACCCCAGGTCATGATCGGCCTCGACCGATTCGCGGCGATGTTCCCCGAGGCGCCCGACAGCCAGTTCGGCCTCCGCCTCGATCCCGGCGGGGTCGCCGCCCTGCGCCGCGCGATCCTCGACCGGTTCGACCTGCCGGCCGACCGCGTCACCGACCAGGCCTCGGTCAAGCAGCTCTCGCTGTCGGTCTTCGACCGCACCTTCACCGTCACCTCGGCGCTGAACGTGCTGACGCTGGCGGTCTCGGGGCTCGCGATCCTGACCTCGCTCCTGACCATCGCCACGATGCGCCGCCCGCAGCTCGCCCCCGTCTGGGCGCTGGGGCTGACCCGCCGCCGCCTCGCCCGGCTGGAGGTGCTGCGCGCGCTCCTGCTGGCGCTGCTCACCTTCGTCGCGGCGATCCCGGTGGGCCTCGCGCTGGCCTGGATCCTTCTCGCCGTCATCAACGTCGAGGCGTTCGGCTGGCGGTTGCCGATGCACCTCTTCCCCACCGATTGGCTGCGGCTGCTGGCGCTTTCGGCGCTGGCCGCCGCCCTCGCCGCGGCCATTCCCGCACGGCGGCTGGCGCGGACGCCGCCCGCCGACTTGCTGAAGGTCTTCGCCCATGAACGCTAGGATCACACGCCGCGCGCTCCTTCTCTCGGCGCTGCCGGCAGCGGCGCAGGCACAGGGTTTCGCGGGCCTCGGCCAGGGCGGCGACGCCTTCGCCGAACCCCAGCGCGGCGATTCCCTCGTCTTTCCGCGCGACCACGCCCCGCATCCCGGCTTCCGCATCGAATGGTGGTACCTGACGGCCAACCTCGCCGATCCGGACGGGACGCCGATGGGCCTGCAATGGACGCTCTTCCGCTCCGCTCTCGGCACCGCGCAGGGCGCCGACTGGGCGACGCCGCAGGCCTGGCTGGGACATGCGGCCATCACCACGCCCGAACGCCACCTGGCCGCCGAACGACTGGCGCGCGGCGGCATCGGCCAGGCGGGCGTCACCGCGGCGCCCTTCGACGCCTGGATCGATCACTGGCGCATGTCCGGCCCGTCGCTGTCGCAGGTGCGCCTGCGCGCCGCCACGCCCGACTTCGCCTATGACGTGGCCCTGGTCGCCGACCGCCCCTTCGTCCCCCAGGGCGATGCGGGCTATTCGGTGAAATCCGCCGGCGGCCAGGCCAGCCATTACTATTCCCAGCCCTTCTACGCGGCGCGCGGGACGCTGTCCTTGGGCGAGCGGAACATCCCCGTGACCGGCCGGGCGTGGCTCGACCGGGAATGGTCCTCCACCCCCCTGGCCGAGACCCAGACCGGCTGGGACTGGTTTTCCCTCCACCTTTCCGGCGGCGCCAAGGTGATGGGCTTCCGCCTGCGCGAACGCGACGGATCGGCCTTCACCTCCGCCACGTGGATCGCGCCCGACGGCACGCCCACCCCCTACGGCGACGGCGCCTTCCGCGCCGAACCGCTGGAAACCGCGCGCGTGGCGGGCCGCGACGTACCGGTCGGCTGGCGGGTGCGCCTGCCGGATCGTGGCCTCGACGCGCGCGTCCGGGCGGTCAACGACGCCGCGTGGATGGATCTGGGTTTCGCCTATTGGGAAGGTCCCGTAGGCGTGGAGGGCAGTCACGACGGAACCGGCTATCTGGAGATGACGGGGTATGAGTGAGTGGTTCGAGACGCCGGAGGGCCTGGCCGACCGCGCCTGGGCGCACCTGGAGCGCGCCGCGGCCGAGCCCGGGGCGCCGATGCGCCTCTTCAGCCTGTCGAGCACCGGGCTGGGCGGCGGGGCCGAGGCGCGGATGATGGTCCTGCGCGGCGCCGACCGCGCCGGCTGGACCCTGCGGGCCCAGACCGACCGCGCCTCGCGCAAGGTCGACGAGCTGCAGGCCACGCCGCTGGCGACGCTACTGTTCTGGCACGGCGCGGACAGCCTGCAGATCCGCGCCCGGGCGCGCATGGCCGTCCAGACCGGCCGCGTGGTGGAGGAGGCCTGGAACGAGGTGCCCGAGGCGGCGCGGCGGAATTACGGCGGCCAGCCGCCCCCCTCGACCCCGATGGGCCGGGCCGAGGATTACGAGGAAACCGCCGAACGGCAGCGCTTCGCCGTCCTCGCGGCCCGGGTCACCTCGCTCGACATCCTGCATCTGGGCGACCGGCACCGCCGCGCGATCATCGCGCCGGACCAGGACGCCAATTGGCTCGCGCCGTGACGCGCCATGCGTGACGACTGGCCGGCGACCCGCGACATCGTCCTGATCGGCGGCGGACACACCCATGCGCTGGTGCTGCGCCGCTGGGGTATGGACCCGCTGCCGGGCGCCCGTCTGACGCTGGTCAATCCCGGCCCCACCGCTCCCTATACCGGCATGCTGCCGGGCTTCGTCGCGGGCCATTACGACCGCGACGAACTCGACATCGACCTCGTGCGCCTCGCCCGCTTCGCCGGGGCGCGGATCGTCCTCGGCCATGCGACCGCCATCGACAGGGCGGCGGGCACCATCGCGGTGGAGGATCGCTTCCTTGGTCCCCGCACCATCGGCTACGACACCGCCTCCCTCGATATCGGCATCCATTCCGATATGCCGCATCTGCCCGGCTTCGCCGATCACGGCCTGCCCGCAAAACCGCTGGACCGGTTCGCGACCGCCTGGGCGGCGTGGCGCAAAGGCGACCGCCAGGGCGGCATGGCGGTGATCGGGGGCGGCGTCGGCGGGGCCGAACTCGCCATGGCAATGAGCTTCGGGGCCGGCGGCGCGCCCGTGACCCTGATCGAGAGGGACCGCGCGCTGTCCGGCCTGCCGCCCCGCGCCCGCGCCCATCTCGGCCGCGAACTGGCGCGCAACCGCGTCACCGTGGTCGACGGGGCGAACGTCCGCCGCGTCACCGCCCGCGGCGTCGATCTCGACGATGGGCGCCACATCGACGCCGATCTCGTCGTGGGGGCGTCCGGCGCGCGGCCCTATGGCTGGCTGGACGGCATCGGCCTTGCCCTGACGGACGGCTATGTCGACGTGGGGCCCAGCCTGCAGACCTCCGATCCGGCGATCTTCGCGGTGGGCGATTGCGCGCATCTGACCCATGCTCCGCGCCCGAAGGCCGGCGTCTTCGCCGTCCGCCAGGCGCCGGTGCTCTTCGCCAATCTGCGCGCCGCCGCGACCGGCCGCCCGATGCGCGCCTACCGGCCCCAGCGCGACTATCTCAAGCTGATCTCCACCGGCCGCAAATCGGCCGTCGCGGTGCGGTCCGGCCGCGCGGCCCGGGGTGTGCCGCTCTGGCACCTGAAGGACCGGATCGACCGGCGGTTCATGTCCCGGCTGGGCGATCTGGCGCCGATGGCGCGCCCCGCGCTGCCGCGCGAACACGCCCGCGGTCTGGAGCGTCACGTGGCCCAGGCCCCCTGCGGCGGCTGCGGCGCCAAGGTCGGCCGCGGCACCCTGGCGCGCGCCCTCGCCGCATTGCCGCAGGTCGGACGCGCGGACGTGGAGGCCGGGGCGGGCGACGATGCCGCGATCCTGGCCGTGGGCGGCGTGCGCCAGGTGCTGACCGTCGACCAGATCCGCGCCTTCTGCGACGATCCCGGCCTGATGGCCCGCATCGCCGCGCTCCATGCCCTGGGAGATTGCCTGGCGATGGGCGCGCGGCCGCAGGCGGCGCTGTCGGTGCTGACCCTGCCCCGCCTCTCCCCCCGGCTCGAGGGCCGCACCCTCGAGGAGATCCTGGCGGCTGCCGGCGCTGTGTTCGAGGCCGCCGGCGCTCCCATCGTCGGCGGCCATTCGGCCACCGGCCCCGAATTGCAGGCGGGCTTCACCGTGGCGGGGCTCCTCGACGGCCCCGGCGCGCGGCTGTCGGGGGCCAGGCCGGGCGACGCGCTCCTCCTGACCAAGCCGCTGGGCACGGGCGTCATTCTCGCCGCCGAGATGGCGTTGGCCGCCCGGGGGTCCGAGGCCGTCGCCGCCTGGGCGGCGATGGCCACCCCGCAGGATGCCGCCGCCGCGGCGCTGGCGGGCGCCCGCGCGATGACCGACGTGACCGGCTTCGGCCTGGCCGGCCACCTTCTGGGGATCTGCGAGGCAAGCGGGACCGGCGCGCGGATCGCGCTCGGCGCGCTGCCGATCCTTCCCGGCGCCGCCCGGCTCCTGGAACGAGGCCACCGTTCCACCCTCCATGCCCAGAACCGCGACGCGGCCACCGCCATGGACCTGGCAGCCGACCCCCTGGCCGAGATCCTGTTCGACCCGCAGACCGCCGGCGGACTGCTCGCGGCCGTTCCCCCGCAGGATGCCGAGGCCCTCCTGTCGCGCCTGCCCGGTACCGCGCGGATCGGCGAGGTGGTCCCCGGGCCCGCCCGGATTCGCGTCGTCTAGCCCAGGATCCGCGCCACCCGCGCCCCGATTGCGGCGATCTCCTCCGGGTCGAGCCGCGCGGCCTCGATCGAGGCCAGCGTCTCCCCGGCATCCCGCGCCCGCTGGCGCGCATAGCGGGGGTCGTAATGGTGCGCCATCAGCTCGGCGGCCAGGTCGGCGCGCGCGCCCGCGGCGGCCATGGCGCGCCACCGCGCCACCCGCTCATGCCCCTGCAGGCGCACCATCGCGGCGAGGGTCCGGTCCAGCCGGTCCGGATCCACGTCGAACCCGTCATAGGTCCGGGCCAGATAGGCCGCCCGCACCGCCAACGGCGCCCGGATCGCGATCCGCGACGCCGCCCGCATCGCCGCCCAAAGGCCCGGCGGCACCACGCGCTCCCCGACCTTGGACGATTCCGCCTCCACCAGGACGGGGCGGGACGGATCGAGGCTCCGGACCGCCTCGGCCAGCGCGCTCTCGAACCCCTTCTGCGCGGGCTGGGGGCCCATCCCCCCGAACAGCGACCCGCGATGGTTCGCAAGCCCCTCCAGGTCGATCACCTGCGCGCCCCGCGCCCGCGCCGCCTTCAGGATGTCGGTCTTGGCCGTGCCGGTGAACCCGTCGAGCAGCACCACCCGCGCCGGGAAGTCCCGGTCATAGAGCGCCCCCTTCACCAACCTGCGATAGCTGCGGTAGCCGCCCTCCATCACGGCCACCCGCCAGCCGATCTGCCCCAGGATCGCGGCGAAGGAATTGGACCGCTGGCCGCCGCGCCAGCAATAGACGAGCGGCCGCCACCCGCCGTCATGGCCGGCCAGCACCCCCTCGATATGCGCGGCGGCGTTGCGGGCCACCAGCGCCGCGCCGATCTTGCGGGCCCGGAAGGCGCTTTCCCGGACATAGATCGTGCCGACCCGCGCCCGCTCGGCGTCGTCGAGCACCGGCAGGTTGATCGCGCCCGGCACGCGATCCTCGGCGAATTCGGACGGCGACCGCACGTCGATCACCGTGTCGAAGGGGGCGCCGTGCAGCGCGTCGAGGCTTTCGGGGCAGAAGGTCATGGCCCGCGACCTACGCCACCGCTGCGGTCTTGCCCAGAGCCGCCCGCGCCAGCGCCTGCCCGCTCGACCAGGCATGCCCCGCCAGCGGCCCCAGCGTCCAGTCCCCGCCCAGCCATGCCGTCTCCGCGACCTGCAGCACCGGGTGCCCCAGGGCCTGCCCTGTCCGGGCGAAGCGCCAGCGATGCGCCGTGGCATAGACCGGGCAGAGGCCCCCCACCGCCGCGCGCAGCCGCGCGACCAGAAACCCGCGCACCTCGGGCTCCTCCCGCTCCAGATGGGCCTCGCTCCAATCCGGCCCGGCATGGGCCACGACGCGGTGCGGCGCGGAATGGGCGAGGGTCTCGAAGGGCTGCGGGATCTCCTCCGGGCGGATCGCCTCCTCGAAGGCGGCCAATAAGCTCCAGCGCGGCGTCATCGTCACGCCAGACAGGTCCGCGTCCGGAAACAGTGCCGCCGCCTGCGGCGCGGGGATGGCGCAGAGCAGCACGGCGAAGGGTCCGTGCACCTCGCCCTCCGCGTCGCGGAGGTGCCAGCCGCCCCGCTCCCGGGCCGCGACGATCCGCGCGCGCCGCCGGATCTCCACCCCCCGTTCCAGTGGCTTGACGAGCGCGCTCATTCCCGGCGCGCCGCACCATCCGTCACCCCTCGCCCCGGCGCCCAGGGCCGCCATCGCCGCGCCGAAATGTGCGTCGCCGTGGGCTGCCGGCGCCCCGTGGTCGAAGGCTCCGGCGTCGGTGCGTCGGGTGGCCAGCCGCCCGCCGGTCCCCCGGCTCTTGTCGAGCACGCAGACCGTGCGCCCCGCCGCCGTCAGGGCCGCCGCCGCCGTCAGCCCGGCCAGTCCCGCCCCGATGATCGCGATCTCTGCCATGCGTGGGGATGATAGCCCGTCCGCCAGCGCCTCCAAGCGATTGGCGCGATGCCCGTTTCGCGGTACGCTACCCCCAAACCATCACCCCCCGGGAGAGCCTTCATGTACCACCTCCTCCGCCGGTCGATCCTGATCGGCCTTCTCGCCCTCGCGCCCGCCACCGGCCATGCCGCCTTCTGCGCCAATGACGGCGGCCGGTTCGAGGCGTGGAAGGGGGAATTCGCGCGGGACGCGCGGGCGGCCGGGATCGGCCCGCGCGGGATCGAGGCGCTGCAGGGCGCGCGCTACGCCGACGCCACGATCGCCGCCGACCGCAACCAGACGACCTTCAGCTACTCGCTCGACCGCTTCCTGCAGGTGCGCGGCGCCGATACGATCGTCTCCCAGGGGCGGCAGCGAAAGGCGCAGAATCCGGGATTGTATCAAGCGCTCGAACGCAGTTTCGGCGTTCCGGCGGGCGTCCTCATCGCGATCCACGGGATGGAGACCGGGTTCGGACGCTTCATGGGCGACAGCCGGGTCGTGTCCTCGATCCTGACGCTGGCCTACGATTGCCGCCGCTCGGACTTCTTCACGCCGCACGCGCTCGCCGCCCTTCGGCTCGTCGATGGCGGGTCGCTCTCGGCCGCGTCGGTGGGGGCGCGGCACGGCGAATGGGGCCATACCCAGTTCCTGCCGGGCAACGTGGTCCGTTACGGCGTGGACGGCAACGGCGACGGCCGGGTCGACCTCACCGGCGAGATCGACGCCCTGGCCTCGACCGCCAGCTTCCTGCGCCAGAAGGGCTGGCGCCCCGGCTACGGCTATCAGCCCGGAGAGCCGAACTTCGCCGCGATCGAGGCCTGGAACGCCGCCGGCGTCTATCAGCAGGCAATCGCGATCATGGCGGCGCGGATCGACGGGTGACGCACCGGGCCGCGCCCCGGCTCTAGTCGCGGCGCGCCTGCCCGAGCGCCAGCGGCTCGCCGGGTGGGCCGCGATCCCGCCGATGGCCGGGGTCGTGGAACATGTGACGCGACCGCCCCGCCCCCTTCGAGGCATAGAGCGCCGCGTCGGCGTCGGCGATGATCCGGTTGGCGTCCGGCGGATCGTAATCCGTGGACAGGCTGATGCCGATGCTGGCCGAGATCCGGCAGGTCCGCTCGCCGAACGGCACCGGCCGCCCCAGTTCGCCCACGATCCGCGCGGCGATCTCCTCCAGCCGGTCCACCTCCAGCATGCCCGGCAAGAGCAGCATGAACTCGTCGCCGCCCACCCGCGCGACGGTGTCGCTGGCGCGCACCACCGCGCTCAGCCGCTCGGCCACCTCGCGCAGGACGGCGTCCCCGGCGGCATGGCCCAGGCTGTCGTTGACCGACTTGAAGTAATCCAGATCCACATGGCAGAGCGCGAAGCTCTGCCCGTCGGCGATCGTCGCCGACAGGATCAGGTCCAGCGCCCGGCGGTTTCCCAACCCGGTCAGCGCGTCGGTCAGCGCGGCCTCCTCGGCGCGGGTCTTCGCCTCCTGCAGGCGCCGGATCAGCCGGCGGGACTCGGCGAAGGCCAGTTCCTTCGCCTCCATGAGGTAGAGCATGTCGAGCGTCGGGTCGGTCGGCGCGAAATCCGCCGCCGTCAGGTCCGCGCCGCCCAGATCGGGCAGGTCCGACACCCCCAGGGCGAGGTTCAGCAGACCCGCGCCCCCACCGATCCGCACCAGGTGTCCGCGGAGCGTGACGGTCCGCAAGGTGAGGGGCACGGCGATGGTCAGCGCCCGCCCGGCCCGGTTGAAGAGCGCCTGCGCAGTCTCCACCCCCTCGGGCCGCAACACCCGGAACCCGTCGAAGAAATCCTGCCCGACCGCCGCGCGCGGTCCCGTGATCCGCCGCAGCGCCCGCCCCGCCCCGACGATGCGGGCGTGGGAATCGACGGCCACGTGCATCGGCATCAACGCGTCGAGCTCCGCGGCGCGGAGCTTCAATCCCGCCTCCATCATCGCGTCCCACCGCCGAGATGGAAGTCGCGGCCCTCGAAATAGCGCGCAGAAGGCACCGAAACCGACAGCCTGACCGCCTCGGCGAGCGGCGCCGGGTCCCGCGCCCCGCCCTCCTCGTCGTCCTCGACCTCGATGATCGCGAGGGCGCCGTATTCGTCGGCCATGGCGCGGATCAGGCCGACGAGCACATGCGCGACCCCCGGCGGCGAGCCGCTGCACGTCACGGAATAAAGGTCCGGCGCCAGCGTCCGCGCGCGCAGGCGCGGCAGCACCATCCCCGGCATGGCCAGGCGGATCCGGTCCGGCAGATCGTCGAGCGATTCGAGGAAGGCGGTGAAATCCGCCCCGCCATAGCGCAGTAAGCGCCGGATGGGGACGTTCCGCTCGTCGGCGACCAGCCAGGTGCCCAGATCCTCGAGGAAGTCGGCCTGCGGGCGGCCGAACACGGTCGCCGCGGCGGCGACGATGCGGGGGGCGTAATCCTCGGGATAGCACAGCATCACCTCGAAGGCGCTGACCGACAGCCGCGCCTCGCCGATCACCCGTCGCCAGAGCGCCTCGCCATACGTGTCGGTGACGAACCGCTGCATCGCCCGTGCCGCTAGACCGTTCATTGCCGCTCCTGCCCTCGCGTGACCGCTAGGCGTAACCGGCAAACCTTAAACCTTCCTCACCGCGCCCGGGACCGCGCTCAGGTCCAATGCACCTCGTCGCCGCCCGGCAACGCGCGCCGCGCCGCACCGACCGCGGCATAGGGGTGGCCGGCCGCATCGCAGAACGCGACCACCCAGGCGTCGTCCATCATCACGAAATCGAGCACCGAGCCCAGGAACTCGGGGTCCCGGGCCCCGGCCCGGACCGATTCCGCGTTGCTTCCCGTCGCGTTGAGGAATACCGGCATCAGTTCCTCCTGTCCGCTCAGCCACACCAAGGCCTCCTGCGCCAGCCCGGTCGCCGTCTCGCGCCGCATCGCCGATCTCCATCACGGGAAATACTTTCTTAACAAAATCGTTTCAGATTTAATCGCATTGGATAAGGGGTGATCGGCCCGTCCGGGACCCTTTTCGACGGAGACAGCATGACACGGCGCGTCCTGATAGCGGATCAAACTGCGACCGACCGCATCGCGCTCAAGGCGATACTGGCCGCGGCCCGGTACCAGGTCGTGGCCGTGCCGAGCGCCGCCGAGGCCCGGCACGAGGTGCGCGCCGGCAACGCCGACATCGTGATCGTGGATGCCGGGCTGGCGGATTTCGCGACGTCCGGCCTGGCCGCCGACATGGCCGCGGGCGGCGCCGCGACGCCGCCGTTCATCGTCATCACCGGGCGCGATTCCTCCGCCCTGAGGACGGGCTGGTTCGACGCCGGGGCCGCCGCCGTGCTGACGCGTCCGCTCGACAAGGCGTGGATCCTGTCGAACATCCGCGCGCTGCTGCGCGCCTACGGCGCCCGGGCCGAGATCGCCCGCCAGGTCGGCACCGCCCGGCGGCTGGGCTTCGCCGAGGCGGCGGGAGAGTTCCGGCGCCCGCGCCGCGTGGCGCTGGTCGGGGCCTCTCGGGCCTCGGTGGGCCGGATCATGCAGGGTCTGTCGAACCATCTCGATTGCCGGATCGAGGCGCGCACCCCGACCGAGGTGCTCGATCCGGCGCTGACCGGCCCGCCGGCCGATCTCCACGTCATCGCCGCCGACGAGGATCCCGACGAGGCGCTGTGGCTCCTGGCCGAACTCCGGACCCACCATGCCTCGCGCCGGGCCGCGATCCTGATGGAATTCGACGAGGCCGACCGGGCGGCGGGCATCCGCGCGCTCGACCAGGGCGCGAACGCGCTCCTGCGGCGCGACGCCTCGCCCGCCGAGCGCGCGCTCATCATCGCGCGCGAACTCGACGCCAAGGTCGAGGCCGACGAGATGCGGACCCAGCTCGACCGGTCCCTGGCAATGGCCGCGCAGGACCATCTGACGGGGCTCTTCAACCGCCGCTACGCCATGCAGCACCTGGCCGATCTCAGCACGCTCCGCCGGGGCGAGGGGCGCGGCTACGGCGTGGTGCTGATCGACGTGGATCATTTCAAGGCCGTCAACGACCGCCTGGGCCATGCCGCGGGCGACGCGGCCCTGCGCGTCGTCGCCAGCCGGCTCCAGTCGAACCTGCGCGACCACGACATGGTGGCGCGCTTCGGGGGCGAGGAATTTCTCGTCGCGCTGACCGATACCTGCCCAGAGGAGGCGCTGCAGGCCGCCGAACGGCTGCGGATCGCCCTTTCTGCCGATCCGGTCGAGGCCGGCGGCGAACGCCTGGCGATCACCGTCAGCGCCGGCATCGCCTGCAGCGCGACGCTGACACCCGAACAGACGATCGCGGCCGCCGACGCGGCGCTCTACCGGGCGAAGTCGAACGGCCGCAACCGCTGCGAGCCGACGCGCCCCGAGGATTTCGGCAAGCCGGTCTTCGGCGCGCCGGGATCGCGCAAGATCGCCGGCTGAATCCCACGCGACAAAGCCGCGCAAGCCCCTCCCCCTCCCTATCATCCGCCTCGCGGAACCGTTACATCGCGCTTCGGTACTCAATGGAACGCGCCCATGTTCGATACGCCCACCGACCACACCGAGGCCGCGGAGCGGCCTCTTCGCCCCGCCGTCGCGCGCGGGTTCCGCCGCCGCTGCCCGCATTGCGGGGCGGGGCCGATCCTCGAGGGCTACCTGACATTGCGGCGCCGCTGCAATGTCTGCGGCGAGGATCTGAGCCATGCGCGCGCCGACGACGGTCCGGCCTATCTCACGATCCTGATCGTGGGCCACTTGATGGCGCCGCTGCTGCACTGGTTCTACGTCGCGTTTCGCCCCGAGCCGCTGGTCCTTGCGACGATTTTCTGTACCTTCACCGCGGGGCTGTCGCTGTACCTCCTGCCCCGGATCAAGGGCGCGATGGTGGGGTTCCAATGGGCGAAGAGGATGCACGGGTTCTGATTCGCGACGCGGCCACGGTGATCGTGGTCCGCGACGCCGCGACGCGGCCCGCGCTCCTGATGGGCCAGCGCGGAAAATCCGCGGCCTTCATGCCCTCGAAATACGTCTTTCCGGGCGGCGCGGTGGATGCCGGCGACGGCACCGTTCCGCTCGCCACCGACCTGGACCCGGTCTGTCGGGCCCGGCTCGACCGCGCGGACCAGGCCGCGCCCGAGGCGCTGGCCGCCGCGGCGATCCGCGAATTGTGGGAAGAGACGGGCCAGATCGCGGGCGTGCCCGGTGCGTGGCCGGATGCCCCCCGAGGCTGGCGGGGCTTCGCCGCCACGGGCCACCGTCCCGACGCCTCCGCGCTCACCTACGCCTTCCGGGCGATTACCCCGCCGGGGCGGCCGCGCCGGTTCGACGCCCGGTTCTTCCTCATGCCTGCCGAGCGGCTGGCCTCCGATCCCGACGATTTCGGCTGTGCCGAGGACGAGCTCGGGCACCTGCACTGGGTGCCGCTCGACCGGGCGCGCGCCCTCGACCTGCCCTTCATCACCGCCGTGGTGCTGGGCGAGGTCGCGTCCCTCCTGCCTGATCTCGGCACGCCGGCGCGGGTCCCGTTCTTCGTCAACGACGATACCGGTCAGGTGCGCGACGACGCGCTGTGAGGCGCGGGCGCCTCACTCGGCCCCCTGCGGCGTCATGCGAAGGCGCGACAGGTCGTAGCCGTTGAACGCCAGGACCTCGCGCGCCGCAGCCAGCCGGTCGGGCGGGATCTCCGGCTCCCTGTTCAGGATCCACCCCGCCCGGCCCGAGGGGACGCCCACGACCGCGGTGCGATATCCCTCGTCCACCCACAGGACCCAATAGGGCGCGACGAGCGGCACGCCGTTCAGCCGCACCTCCAGCCGCCCCGGCCCCGTCACCTCCGCATTGCCCTCGATCGTCGCCCACTCCCCGTCCCGCAGGCAGGCATTGCGGACCGACAGCCGTCCGTCCGCCATCGGCGCGTAGGTCGCGCGGGTGCGGGTGCACCCGGCCTGGAACGGCGCGGGATAAGACGCGATCTCGTACCACGTCCCGGCATAGCGCGCGGCGTCGAAGGCCGCCTTCGAGGCGATGGGAACCGAGCGGTCGCGATAGCTCTCGGCCGGGATTAGCGGCGATTCGGTCGAACACGCCGCGAGCAGCAGAAGAAGCGCCAGGCGCCTCATTTCAGCGCCGCCACCGGCGCGACCAGCGCGCGGCCCAGGGCCGCATGCGCCTCCGCCCCGAAATGGATGCCGTCGGCCGGGTCCGCCGCGATCACCTGCCCCGCATCGAAGAAGGCCGCGCCGTTGCGCGCCGCCACCGGGCCGATCCGCGACGCCAGCGCCGCCGAACGCGCCGCCGCATTCTCGAAGATCTCGGCGAAGGGGCCCACCTCCTCGACGGGCGGCGGGCAGATCAGCATCCGCCGCGCCGCGGGGCAAAACCGCACCACCATGACCAGCAGGCGCTCCAGAGCCACGGCGATGTCGGACGCGGTCATCGCGAACCGCGCCTTGAGGTCGTTGGTGCCCAGCATGATCGCCACCACGTCCACGGGCGCATGGCTCTGCAGGATCGCGGGCAGGACCGTCGCGCCGTTCTTCCAGGCGCCCTCCACCGGGTCGTCATGCACCGTGGTGCGACCCGGCAGCCCCTCCACCGTCACCCGCCATTCGGCACCGAGCCCCGCGGCCAGGTGGCCCGCCCACCGCGCCTGGGGGCCGAGCGCCCCGGCATCGCGCCCCTCTTCCATCGGCAGCGTCCCGTGCGTGTTGCTGTCGCCATAGATCAGAAGGTGCGGCATCAGAACGGCATCCCGTGGGCGCGGTGGGTTTTGTCGATCTCCTCCAGGACCGCGCCGTCCAGGACCGTATCCGCGCCCTCGAGCGCATGCGCCAACTGCGCCTCGGTCGTCGCGCCGACGATGGGGATGGCCGGGACGGGCCGCTGCGCCACCCAGGCCAGGGCCATGTGGACCGGGTCGATCCCGTGCCGGCGGGCGATCCCCAGATAGGCGTCGATCGCCGGCCACAGCCGCTCCGACACCCGACCGTTCAGGTCCGGATTGATCGACCGGCGCGATCCCTCGGGGATGCCGTCGCGGTACTTGCCCGTCAGCAGGCCGCAGGCCAGCGGCGAATAGGCCAGGAGCGTCACCGCCTCGTGGTGGCACGTCTCGGCCAGGTCCGCGTCCCAGTACCGGCAGAGCAGCGAATACTCGTTCTGGATCGTCGCCACGCGGAGCGCGTCGGCGCCCGCCGCGCCCGCCGCCTCGATCCACTTCATGATCCCCCAGGCGGTGTCGTTCGACAGGCCGAAGGCGCGGATCTTGCCCGCCGCCTGCGCCTCCGCGAGCGCCCCCGTCACCTCGGCGATGTTCTCCACCGCCGCCGCCGTCGACTGCCCCGACGGGTCATAGGACCAGATCTGCCGGAAATGGTAGGACCCCCGATTGGGCCAGTGCAGCTGGTAAAGATCCACCCGGTCCGTGCCGAGCCGGGCGAGCGAGCCGTCCAGCGCCTCGATCACCGTCCCGGCGGTGATCGGCGCCCCGTCGCGCGCCAGCGACGAGGGCCCGAGGCACTTGGTGGCGATCGTGACCTCGTCGCGCCGGCCGGTTCGGCGCAGCCAATTGCCGATGATGGACTCGGTATCGCCCACCGTCTCGGCGCGCGGCGGGTTGACCGGATACATCTCGGCCGTATCGACGAAGTCGATCCCGTGATCGAGCGCGCGCTCGATCTGGCGATGCGCGTCTGCCTCGGGCGTCTGCCGGCCGAAGGTCATGGTGCCGAGGCACCAGGCCGGCACCTCGATCCCCGTCCGTCCCAGTCTGCGGCGTTCCATGTCGCGTCTCCGTCCTGCCTCGCGCCCGGTCTAGTGGACCGCGGCGCGCCTGTCTCCCCGCCGGTGCGACATATCCCGCCCCGGCCGCGCGTCAGCCCGGCGCGCCCACCGCGCGCTCGCGGGCATGACCCGCCCGCAGCAGGAGCGCGGCCGCGAGCGGCAGAACCGCGCTGCCCAGAAACATCGCCCCCGCCCCGGCGGACCCGGCCACGACCCCCGCCACCGCGGGGCCCAGGACGCTGCCGAACGCGGTGGCCAGAAGGGCTGCGGTGAAGCTGCGCGAGGGCATGCCCGGAAACAGCCGCTCCGACCAGAAGGCCAGCACCGCGCTCGTCATCATCACATGCACCCCCTGCAGGCCCGCCGAGGGCAGGAGCCCCGCCCAGCGCCCCGGCACGATCGCCACCAGAACGGCGGAGAGCGCCCCGGCCAGCATCAGGCCCCGGAGCAGCCAGGCCAGTCCGACCGCGTCCCGGACCCGGCCGGTCGCCAGCCCCAGCAGGCCGAAAAGGCCGTAAAGGATGAAGACGATCGCCGGCGTCGCGGCCTGCGGCACGCCCGGCACGCCGCCGGCCTCCAGCATCCGGTCCCCGGCGAACGAGATGTAGATCGCCGATGTCGTGCCATAGACGAAGGCGATGACGAAGAGCGGCATCGCCTCCCGCCGCGCCAGCGCCCGCCAGCCCTGGTCGGGATCGGCGCCGGGGGCCTTCTCGACATGGCGCAGCGCCGCCCAGTTGGCGATCAGCGCAAGCGCGCTCGCCGCGGCGAAGGCGGCCCAGCAGATCCGCCACGAGGCCCCCATCATCACCATGACCAGCGCCGCGACCCCGGCGGCCGTGATCCCGACGCTGGTGCCGGTGCTGATCTCGGACAGCGCGGTGGGCCGGTCCACGTCCCGGATCTTGCGATGCACCGCGTCGTTGAACGGCGTCCAGGCGAAGCCGGCGCTCGAGGCGGCCAGAAAGACGCCGACCGCCAGCACGACCAGGTTCGTGGCCACGGCGACGGTCGCCAGGCCAGCGGTGGCGAAAAGCAGCCCCGACAGCACCGGCGCCGCCGGACCCCGCCGGGTCAGCATCGCCTGCGCGATCATCAGCCCGATGAAGAACCCCAGGAAGCCGAGGCTCGACACGAAGCCGACCGCCGCGCTCGACATCGAGAAGGCGGACCGGAATTCCGGCACGAACAGGCCGAACCCCATGCGCCCCGGGCCGTAGCTGATGGCGGTGGCGGCAAACCCGGCCGCCGACAAACTCTGGAAATACGTGATCGTGATGCCCCGCGTTTGGACGGGCAACCATGCCCATGCGGGGCCGGTTCCATCCCGTCCCGGGCGGGTCCGGCTCTCAGCTCCAGCAGCGCTCCAGCACCCGGAACCAGTTGCGGTGGCAGATCTTGGCGATCCGCTCCGCCCCGTAGCCGTGATCGGCCATGGCGCGGCGCAACTTCGGAAGGTCGGCGACCGAGCGGAGCTCCCGCGGGACCAGGGCCCCGTCATAATCCGATCCGAGCCCCACCCGGTCCTCGCCCACCCGGCCGATCAGGTGGTCGAGATGGCGCAGCATGA
This sequence comes from uncultured Paracoccaceae bacterium, assembly GCA_947487205.1. Taxonomy (GTDB): domain Bacteria; phylum Pseudomonadota; class Alphaproteobacteria; order Rhodobacterales; family Rhodobacteraceae; genus Palleronia. Next base: position 45,934 of record CANKVU010000013.1, read on the forward strand.
CCTCCATCCCCACATCGTCGCGCATCCGCCCGTCGGGGCGCAGGAACGCGCAGGCGAAGTTCAGGCCCACCATCCCGTCGCTCCGGGCGATGGCGTCGAGCTGCGCGTCGGTCAGGTTGCGCGCATGCGGGCTGATCGCGTGGGCGCCCGAATGGGTGGCCACCAGCGGCTTCGTCGAGGTCCGCGCCACGTCCCAGAAGCCCGCCTCGTTCAGGTGCGACAGGTCAAGAAGGATGCCCAGCTCGTCACAGCGCCGCACCAGCGCGAAGCCCGCCTCGGTCAGTCCCGGCCCGGTATCGGGGGAGGAGGGGAAGCGGAACGGCACCCCGTGGCCGAAGATCGTCTCCCGGCTCCAGACCGGCCCGAGCGAGCGCAACCCTTGCGCGTAGAGGGCGTCGAGCGCCGCCAGGTCCGGGCCGATCGCCTCCGCCCCCTCCAGGTGGCAGATCGCCGCGAGCCGCGCGGAGCCGAAGGCGGCGCGCAGCTCGTCCATGTCGCGGCAGATCGCGACGTGGCCCAGGCGCTCCAGTTCCGCCAGGATCGCCAGTTCCTCGGCCACGATCCGCGCCGCCTCCGCGCGGTCGAGCGGCGCGGGCAGCGGCATGTCGTAGCCGTCGCCCTGCATCGCCGCCATGCGCCGGTCGCGGTCGATCGGGGAGGGCACCCAGGCGGCGAAGAAGCCGCCGCCGAACCCGCCCGCCCGGGCCGAGACGGTGTCGATCGCGCGCGTGCCCGGCGTGCCGAGCGTAGCCGCCGCCGTCAGCCCGCCGGCGAGCAGCAATTGCGTCAGGCAATCGTTGTGCCCGTCGAAGATCAGCGCCCCGTTCGCCCCGTCCGCCTGCCCGATGCCGTCCATGCCGTCGCCCTTCCCCCGGACCCGATCCCCCGGCGATAGCCTGCCGCGCCGGCGGGCGAAAGGGGCCGCTCAGCCATCGCCCCGCTGCAGGGCGGGCCAGGATTTCGCCTCTTCCTTGAGGAAGCGCAGGAACGCCTGAACCTTGGGCGTGCGGTGCAGGTCCACATGGGTCACCAGCCAAAGCGGCGCGGACCAGTCGGGGCGCGGCCCCATCACCACCTCCACGCCCGGATCGAGCGCCGCGCACACGGCCGGCATGAAGCCCAGCCCGGCGCCGGCCCGGATCGCGTCCTGTCCCACGCGGTCGTCGCGGGCGCGGAACACGATCTGCTCGGCCGGCACCGCCCGGGCGAGCCAGCGGTGGAAGGGGGCGCGGCTCTCGGGGTCCTCGGGGCCGACGAAATCGTGCCCGGCCAGGTCTCCGTCCCCGTCCGGCCGCCCGGCCCGCGTGATGTAGTCGGGCGCCGCGCACAGGACCGCGTCGAGCGATCCGAAGGGCTGCACCACGTTGTCGGGCTCCTGCGGCGCGGCGCCGGCGCGGATCGCCACATGCGCCTCGCCGTATTCCAGTCGCAGCACCCGCGCCCCCGTGGTGGAGCGCACGCTCACGTCCGGATGGGCGGCGCGGAACCGCACCAGGGCCGGGGTCAGGAGCGGCGACAGCGCATCGAGGGAGGTGACCACGAGCTCCCCCGAGACGCCCGCGCCGCGTCCCTTGAGCCGCCCGGCGAGCTGGGCGAACTGGTCGTCGGTGGCCTGGGCGACGCGGAACAGGTCGTCGCCGGCCTCGGTGGCGGTGTAGCCGCGGGCATGGCGCTGGAACAGCTTCACCCCCAATTGCGCCTCCAGCGCGTCGATATGGCGGATGACGGTCGCGTGATGCACCCCCAGCGCCTCCGCGGCGCCGCTGACGGTGCCGACCCGCGCCACGTGATAGGCGGTACGGATCTCGTCCCAGGTGGTGATCGCCATGCCTCTGTGCGCCTCCGAACAGTAGATCGGTCGATACCCCCCGTCCGTTCGCTTGTCCAGAATTCCATCGCCGCCCGCGCCCATCGCCTGGTGCCCGATGCCCGCGCGCGCCGGAACCCGGCCGCCCCCCCGGCATTGCCCGAAACAGGCAACCGAGGAGCACCGCCCATGACGCCCACCGCGCGCAACGCCGCCATCGCCGCCGCCATCGCCATCGTCCCGGCCGTCGCCGCAGCCGTCTTCTACCCCGAACGGGCCCGCGCCGCCCTGCCCGACCGCACCCGTTCGCTGCCCGGCCGCCTCTACGACCGCGTGCACGAACTCTTCGAGGACGAGGACGACATCGAGAAGGCGACCCGCCGCGTCGTCTCGCGGCTGGAGAACCTCACCCACCGGCTCGACGCCCGCGAGAGCCTGATGGACCGCGCCCGCGACGTACCCCCCGGAGCGGCGATCGGCGCCGGCCTGGCCGCGCTGCTCGTCATCCCGGCCGCGCTGACCGCGATCTTCGCGCCCGACCGCCTGCGCGCGGCGCGCGACCGCGTGACCGGGTATTGGCGCGACGAGGACGAGCTCCACGACGAACTCTCCGGCCTGTCTGATCGCCTCGATTCCCTGTCCGAGAACATCGAGAAGCAGCGCGACGCGAATTTCGCCGCGGTGACCGGGGCGGCGAAGTCGGATGGGTGATCGGATCCGCCCGGTGCTCCGTGCCGGGCTGGTCCTGGCCTTCCTCTATTTCGGGCTGGAGAAGCTTTTCGGCCTGCCCGGCGCGGTGCGCCTCTACGACGCGCTGGGGTTCGGGCAATGGCCCCGCTACATCACCGGCTCGGTGGAAACGGCAGGTGCGATCGGCCTCCTGACGCGGTGGGCGCCGATCGCCTGCCTCGCGCTGATCGCCACCATGATCGTCGGCTTCACCGCGAAGTCACTGCTGGTCGGACCGCCTGTCTGGCACCTGATCGCGCTCGCCATCGGCGCGGCCGCGCTCCTCTTCCTCGACCGGCGCGCCCGTCGCTAGACCACGGCGGCGGCCTTGACAGCAGGACCGTGCGCGAGTAGCCCCACCGCCGAGTCCGGGAGCGCAAGGTTCCCGGTCCCGGTCCATGGCCGGGATCGCCCCCCGTCAGCGAGGTTTCGCTCACGGGGGCGTTCGTCGTATGCAACCGGCCCCGGAGGGCACACGGATGTTCGAGAACCTGTCAGAACGCCTTGGCGGCGTCTTCGACCGCCTGACGAAGCAGGGCGCGCTCAGCGAGGACGACGTGAAGGCCGCCCTGCGCGAGGTCCGCGTCGCGCTGCTGGAGGCGGATGTCTCCCTTCCTGTGGCGCGCGACTTCGTCAAGCGGGTGCAGGCCAAGGCCACCGGCGCGGCGGTCACGAAATCGGTCACGCCGGGCCAGCAGGTCGTCAAGATCGTCCATGACGAGCTGAAGGCGACGCTCGCCGGCGACGACGAGGATCCGGGCAAGCTGCGGATCGACCAGATCCCCGCGCCGATCCTGATGGTGGGCCTGCAGGGTTCGGGCAAGACGACCACGACCGCCAAGCTCGCCAAGCGGTTGAAGGACCGCGAGAACAAGCGCGTCCTGATGGCCTCGCTCGACACCAACCGCCCCGCCGCGATGGAGCAGCTGCAGATCCTCGGCACCCAGATCGGCGTCGACACCCTGCCCATCGTCAAGGGCGAGACGCCGGTGCAGATCGCGAAACGCGCCAAGCAGCAGGCGTCGCTCGGCGGCTACGACGTCTACATGCTCGACACCGCCGGGCGCCTCCACATCGACCAGGAGCTGATCAGCCAGGCGGCCGAGGTCCGCGATGTCGCCAACCCGCGCGAGACGCTGCTCGTCGTGGACGGCCTGACGGGACAGGACGCGGTCAACGTCGCCACCGAGTTCGACGACAAGATCGGCGTCTCGGGCGTGGTCCTGACCCGGATGGACGGCGACGGGCGCGGCGGCGCGGCGCTGTCCATGCGCGCCGTCACAGGCAAGCCCATCAAGTTCGTGGGCCTGGGCGAGAAGATGGACGCGCTGGAGACCTTCGAGCCCGAACGCATCGCCGGCCGCATCCTCGGCATGGGCGACATCGTGGCCCTGGTGGAAAAGGCTCAAGCGACGCTGGAGGCCGAGCAGGCCGAGCGCATGATGAAGCGCTTCCAGAAGGGCCAGTTCAACATGAACGACCTGCGCACCCAGCTCGAGCAGATGATCAAGATGGGCGGCATGGAGGGCATGATGGGCATGATGCCCGGCATGGGCAAGATGTCGAAGCAGGTGAAGGAGGCCGGCTTCGACGACAGCGTGCTGAACCGCCAGATCGCCCTCATCCAGTCGATGACGAAGAAGGAACGCGCCAACCCCCAGATCCTTCAGGCCAGTCGCAAGAAGCGCATCGCGAAAGGCGCCGGGATGGAGGTGCAGGACCTCAACAAGCTTCTCAAGATGCACCGCCAGATGGCCGACATGATGAAGAAGATGGGCAAGGGCGGCATGATGAAGAAGATGATGGGCAGCATGTTCGGCAAGGGCGGCCCGTCCGAGGCCGACCTCGCCGCCGCCCAGTCCCAGATGGGCAAGATGGGACAGGGCATGCCGGGCGGCGGCTTCCCCGGCGCCGGCAACCCCTTCGGCGGCCAGAGCGGCCTGCCCCCCGGCCTGTCGGGCATGGGCAAGAAGAAATGACCGGCACCCTGACCGCCCCCGATACGGCCCTCGCGGATCTGCGCGGGCGGATCGACACGCTCGACGCGATCCTGGTCCACACCCTGGCGGAACGGTTCCGTCAGACCGACCGGGTCGGGCGGATCAAGGCGGCGCACGCCCTTCCCGCGCTCGACCGCGACCGCGAGGAGGCCCAGATGGCGCGCCTCGAACGACTGGCGGCGGAGGCGGGGCTCGACCCCGCCCTCGCCCGCGAGATCCTCGGCCTGATCGTCGATCGGGTCAAAGACAACCACAGGAAACTATCAGGAGATCAATGACATGGCTATGAAGATCCGGCTTTCGCGCGGCGGCTCCAAGAAGCGCCCCCATTACTCGATCGTGGCCGCGGACAGCCGCTATGCCCGCGACGGGCGCTTCATCGAGAAGCTCGGCACCTACAACCCGCTGCTGAAGAAGGACGACGAGCGGCGCGTCCAGATGAACATGGAGCGCGTCCAGTACTGGCTCGGCGAAGGCGCCCAGCCCACCGACCGCGTCGCCCGCTTCCTCGAGAACGCCGAGGTCATCGCCAAGCGCGTCCGCGCCAACCCCAACAAGGGCACCCCCGGCAAGGCCGCCCAGGAGCGTCAGAAGGAAAAGGCCGCGAAGGCCGAGGCGCTCAAGGAGGCTCAGACCGAGTCTCAGGAGTAAGGCGCAAGTGCCTGACTTCTCAGAGGGATTCCGGGCCGAGCTCGCGACGCTGCTGCGGTGGCGACGCGATGTCCGCGCGTTCCTCGACGATCCGGTGGACGAGGCGCTCCTGTCGGAATGCCTCGCCACCTTCCACGAGGCGCCCTCGGTCGGGCTGTCGCAGCCCTGGCGCATCGTCCGGGTGGAAAGCGCGTCCGCCCGCGCCGCCGCGCTCGCGAATTTCCGAGACCAGAACGCCGCCGCGCTGGCCGATCACGCCGGCGCGCGGGCGGCGGATTACGCCCGGCTGAAACTCTCCGGCATGGCCGAGGCGCCGTGCCAGCTCGCCCTGTTCTGCGACGAGGAAACCGGCCAGGGGCACGGGCTGGGCGCCCGCACCATGCCAGAGATGCGACGCTATTCGGTGGTCGCCGCGATCACGCAATTCTGGATCGTGGCCCGGTCCCGCGGTCTCGGCCTGGGCTGGGTGTCGATTCTCGATCCCCAGCGCCTGCGCCGCGATCTGGACCTGCCCGCCGCGTGGTCGCTCGTGGCGTATCTCTGCATCGGCTGGCCCGCGGAAGAATCCGGTTCGCCGGAGCTGGAGCGGGCGGGCTGGGAAACCCGGCGCCCGGACCTCGCGATGGTGGTCCGCTAGATGGCCGGCAGCGCCGTGCCGCGATCGGCCCGCCCCCGCGGGCGGCCCGGTGCCCCATCGTCACGGAAGGAAGCGACATGACGCTGACCTGCATCGGCGCCATCGCGGGCGCCTACGGCATCCGGGGGGAGGTGCGGCTCAAGAGCTTCTGCACCGTGCCCGAGGACATCGCCGCCTACGGCCCGCTTCTCGACGCGCATGGCCGCAGCTTCACCGTCGATCTCGGCGTCGCGGTGAAGGGCGGCTTCGCGGCGCGGCTGTCGGGCATCGCGACCAAGGAAGAGGCCGACGCGCTGCGCGGCACCCGCCTCCACGTGCCCCGCGACCGGCTTCCCGATCCCGGGGAGGACGAATTCTACCATGTCGACCTCGTGGGCCTCGACGCGGTGGATCCGGGCGGCGCGCGGATCGGCCGTGTCGCCGCGGTCCTGGAACAGGGCGTGGGCGACCTGCTCGAAATTACCCTGACGGGGCATTCCGAGCCGGTGCTCGTCCCCTTCACCCGGGCGATCGTGCCCAACGTGGACCTGCGCGCGGGCCGCGTCGTCATCGACGCCCCGGACGGACTTCTCCCGGAGTGAGCGGAACAGGGCGGGCGGCGGCGCCGTTGCCGGGGCGAACCGCAGCGCATCCTGGAGACATCCCGTGGAATTGATCCTCATCCTGCTCGCCGTGGCGGGCATCGCCGCACTTCTGGGCTTCGGCCGGGTTTCGGGCATCGCATTGTCCGCCGCCAAGATTCTGATATTTCTCGGCCTCTTCGCACTCCTGCTGCTGGCGCTCGGGATCATCGCCATCGTCTGAGGCTTGACACCGGCGCGGGACGGCGCCACCCGGTCGATCCCATGTCCGACCGTCCCGCCAGATCCCATGGCCGCCTCTCGATCGCGCCCGCCCGGACGCCGAGCGATCTGACGGACGGCCCCCCGCGCCTCAAGGACGCGTGGGAGGCCCGCGTCGTCACCCTCTTTCCGGAGGCCTTCCCCGGCACGCTGGGCCTCAGCCTGACGGGCAAGGCCCTGCAGGAGGGGTTGTGGCGGCTCACCCCCGTCGACCTCCGCGCCTTCGGCGAGGGCCGGCACCGCAATGTCGACGACACGCCCGCCGGCGGCGGCGCGGGCATGGTGCTGCGCCCCGACGTGGTCGACCGGGCGCTGCGTCTCGCCGCGCGGGACACGCCCCCCGACGCCGCCGACTGGCCGGTGGTCTACCTGTCCCCGCGCGGGCGGCCCTTCGACCAGGCCACCGCGCAGAGGTGGAGCCGCGCCAAGGGCCTGACCCTCCTCTGCGGCCGGTTCGAGGGGGTGGACCAGCGGGTGCTCGACGCCCACGCGGTCGAGGAGGTGTCGCTGGGAGATTTCGTGCTGACCGGCGGCGAGATCGCCGCGCAGGCCTTGATCGACGCGACGGTTCGCCTTATACCCCACGTGCTCGGGAATCGCGCCAGCACGGAGGAGGAATCCTTCTCCGACCACCTGCTGGAACATCCCCAGTATACCAGACCCGTCCGCTGGTCCGGCCGCGACATTCCCGACATTCTTCTGTCGGGCCATCACGGCCATATCGCGGAATGGCGGCGGGCAGAGGCCGAGAGGCTGACGAAGGAACGGCGACCTGATCTCTGGCGGGCTTACCGCGCGGCGCGCGGTGGGGACCCGGACGAAGACCGAGAGCTCTGAGGCGCGAGACACCTCCGCGGGACAACCGTGGGCGAACCGAAGGAGTGACAGGCATGGACCTGATCGCAGAACTCGAAGCCGAGCAGATCTCCGAGCTCGGCAAGGAGATCCCCGATTTCAAGGCGGGCGACACCATCCGCGTGGGCTACAAGGTGACCGAGGGCACCCGCACGCGGGTGCAGAACTACGAAGGGGTCTGCATCAGCCGCAAGAACGGCGACGGCATCGCGGGAACCTTCACCGTGCGCAAGATCAGCTTCGGCGAGGGCGTGGAGCGGGTGTTTCCCCTCTATTCCACCAACATCGACTCGATCACGGTGATCCGGCGCGGCCGGGTGCGCCGCTCGAAGCTGTATTACCTGCGCGCGCGCCGCGGCAAGTCCGCCCGCATCGCCGAGCAGTCGAACTACCGCGCGCCGCGGAAGGGCGCGCCGCACGCCCACGTCACGTCGCTTGCCGGCGACAATTCCGCGCCGCAGGGCAAGGACCCGCGCGCCATTCCCGACAAGTGAGGACGAGACCATGAAGAAGGACACCCATCCCGACTATCACCTGGTCGACGTCAAGCTGGTCAGCGGCGACGTGGTCCAGATGCGGTCGACCTGGGGCAAGGAAGGCGATCAGATGACGCTCGACATCGATCCGTCCGTGCACCCCGCCTGGACCGGCGGCACCACCCGGCTCATGGATACCGGCGGCCGCGTGTCGAAGTTCAAGAACAAGTACAAGGGCCTGGGCTTCTAGACCGCCCGCCTTTGCCGCCGATCGAACGCCGCCCCCCGGGGCGGCGTTCCTCGTTGGAACCACCCCCCGCGGTGCCCGTTATCCGCAATCCGACCCGAGGCAGGACAGCGCCACGCCCATGGACCTCATCGCCGGCGCAGAGCCCTACATCGCCTTCGGCCTCCTGCTCGCGCTCTTCGCCGCCTTCCTGACCGAACGCTACCCCCCCGACGTGACCGCCGCCGGCGGCGCCGCCCTCTTCATCGTGCTGGGCCTCGTCCCCTACGATCAGGTCATGTCGGTCTTCTCGAACCCCGCGCCGATCACCATCGCGGCGATGTTCATCCTGTCCGGGGCGATGGTGCGGACGGGGCTGATGGATGCGCTGGCCAACGCGGTCATCAGTCGGGCGGAGACGCATCCCGCCGTCGCCGTCGCGGTGTTCCTCGTCACCACGATCGTGGCCTCCGCCTTCGTGAACAACACCCCCGTGGTGCTCGTCCTGATCCCGGTGGTCACCCGGCTGGCCGCCTCGCTGAAACTGGCGCCCACCCAGCTTCTGATCCCGCTTTCTTACGCCGCCATCCTCGGCGGGACGCTGTCGCTGATCGGTACCTCGACCAACCTGCTGGTGGACGGGATCGCGCGCGAGGCCGGCCTCCGCGCGTTCTCGATCTTCGAGATCAGCGGCGTCGGCCTCGTGGCCGCGGCCAGCGGTCTGTCGCTGATGCTGTTCCTCGGGCCGCGGCTGCTGCCGCGGCGCATGGACCGCGGCGGCGAGGCGATGAACGAGGTCGAGCTGGTCTATCTCAGCGAGGCGACGGTCCTGCCGGGCTTCGACGGGATCGACCGGCCGCTGTCGCAGGCGGCCGCCTTCGGCCCCGGCGGCGTCACCCCGATCGGCCTGCGCCGCCGGGGCGAGACGATCCGCGCGGGCCTTGCGGATATCGTGCTGGAAGCCAGCGACACCATCATCGTGCAGGCCACCACGTCCGAGCTCCTGACGCTGGAGAAGACGCCGCGGCTCCGGATCGGCATCCGCCGCGGCAGCGAGGCGGAAGAGGACGCCATCATGGCAGAGGCGGTGCTGACGCCGCGCTCGACCGTGTCGCGGCCACGCATCTCGGACCTGTCGATCGGCCCCCGCGGCGGGATCCGGGTCGTGGGCGTCCACCGCCACCGCCACACCCCCGGGCCCGACCTCGCCTCGGCGCGCCTCAGGATGGGCGACCGGCTGCTGGTCCGGGCGAGCCCCTCGAACCTCGACCGGATGGCGGAGGCCGGCGACCTTCTGGCGATCAGCCGCCCGACCGGGCGGGCCTATCGCCGCACCCGGGCGCCGATCGCGCTCCTGGCGCTCGTCGGGGTGGTGGGTCTGGCCGCGCTCGAGGTGGCGCCGATCGGCATCCTGGCGCTGATATCTGTCGCCGCGATGCTGGTCCTGCGGTGCATCGACAACGACGAGGCCTGGGGCTCCGTGGACGGCGGCATCCTGGTGCTGATCTTCTCGATGCTGATCGTCGGCGCCGGCCTCGAGGCGACCGGCGCCGTCGCCCTGCTGGTGGAGGGGCTGACGCCCTGGCTCAACGGCCTGCCGCCGGTGCTCCTGCTGCTGGCCGTCTACTTCACCGCCTCGACGCTGACGGAACTGGTGACGAACAACGCCGTGGCGGTGGTCCTGACGCCACTCGTCATCAGCCTCGCGCAGGCCCTGGGGCTCGACCCGCGGGGCCTTGTCGTGGCGGTGATGTTCGCGGCCTCGGCCAGCTTCGCCACGCCCATCGGCTATCAGACCAACACCCTCGTGTACCGGGCGGCGAACTACACCTTCGCCGATTTCCTCAGGATCGGCGTGCCCATGAACCTCTTCGTGGGGATCGCCACCTGCGTCGCGATCCGGTTCCTCTTCCCCCTGTAGCGGGGCTGCGCGTCGGCAAAAGCAGCCGCCCGTCTTTCCGCCGGGCGCGCGGCGCCTATCGTGAGTGGCGGAACGCAGGAGGGCGCGCATGGACAGGATCGGCATCATCGGCGGGTCGGGGATCTACGACATCGACGGGCTGGAAGAGGCGAGCTGGCAGCAGGTGGAGACGCCCTGGGGCGATCCGTCCGACAAGATCCTGACCGGCCTCCTCGGCGGCACGCCCATGGCCTTCCTGCCCCGGCACGGGCGCGGCCATGTCCATTCCCCCTCCACCGTGCCCTACCGCGCAAATATCGACGCGCTGAAGCGCCTGGGGGTCACGGACGTGATCTCGGTCTCGGCCTGCGGGTCGTTCCGCAGCCAGATGGCCCCGGGCGATTTCGTCCTGGTGGACCAGTTCATCGACCGCACCTTCGCGCGCGAGACGAGCTTCTTTGGCAGCGGCTGCGTCGCCCATGTCTCGGTGGCGGAACCGGTCTGCGCGCGGCTGCGCGCGGCGGTGCGCGACGCCGCCGCCGAGACCGAGATCCGCCTCCACGACGGCGGCACCTACCTGGCGATGGAGGGGCCGCAATTCTCCACCCAGGCCGAATCGCGCATGTACCGCGAGGCATGGGGCGCCGACGTGATCGGCATGACCAACATGCCCGAGGCCAAGCTCGCCCGCGAGGCCGAGATCTGCTACGCCTCGGTCGCCATGATCACCGATTACGACAGCTGGCATCCCGACCACGGATCGGTGGAGATCACCGAGATCATCGCCACCCTGCAGGGCAACGCCGAGAAGGCCCGCGCCCTGGTGCGCGCGCTGGCCGCGACCCTCGGGGGCGGCCATCCTCGCTGCGCCGAGGGCTGCGACCGGGCCCTGGAACACGCGGTGATGACCGCGCCGGCGATGCGTGATCCCGACGCGGTCGCGCGCCTCGACGCGGTGGCGGGTCGGGTTCTGGGCTAGGCCTCGATCGTCGCACCCCCTTGGCCGGGCGGCGCCGGCGGTCCACGTGACGTCCCGGACGCTTTCTGTCCCCGGAGGCCCAGCGTGGACTGGAACACGCCGATCGACGCCTATTGCGAGCGCCTCGGCCCCGGGATCTGGGCCGAGCCGGCGAACGCCGTGACCAACCTTGCCTTCCTCGCCGTCGCGGCGTGGCTCTGGCCGCGCACGCAAGGCGTGGAGCGGGTCCTGGTCGCGCTGCTCTTCGCCATCGGGATCGGCTCGGGGCTGTTTCATACCGTCGCCACGCCTTGGGCCGCGCTGGCCGATACCGCGCCGATCGCGCTCTTCGTTCTGGTCTACGTGCTGGCGGCGAACCGGCACTACCTGGGCTGGCAGATGTCGGCGGCGGTGCTGGGGGCCGCGGCCTTCGTGCCCGTCGCGGCCCTGACCGGCAGCGCCTTCGCCCGGGTGCCGGGAATGGCCATTTCCGCCCCCTACTGGCCGGTCGCGCTGGCGATCGCCCTCTACGCGCTGGCGCTCCGGCGCAGGCTGCCGCGCGTGGCCGCGGGGCTCGCGATCGGCGCGGCGATGCTCTGCGTCTCGCTCCTCCTGCGGTCCGTCGACGGCGCGCTCTGCCCGGCCTGGCCGGTGGGGACCCATTTCGCGTGGCACCTTCTCAACGCGGCGATGCTCGGCTGGATGATCACGGTGCTGCGCCGCCACCGCCTTGAACCGCCACCGGCACGGGGGTAAAGCCGCCCCCGAACCTGACGACGCGGGAAGGGAGAGCGGCCCATGTCCATCGACACCGAAGAGGCCCGGCGGGTCGCCAAGCTGGCGCGGATCCGGGTCGAGGACGCCGAGCTTCCCGGCCTGGCGGCGGAGTTCAACACCATCCTGGGCTTCATCGACGCGCTGGCCGAGGTCGATGTCGAGGGCGTGGAGCCGATGACGAGCGTCACCCCCCAGCGCCTGAAGCGGCGGGAGGACGTGGTGACCGACGGCGGGCAGCCCGAGGCGATCCTGTCGAACGCGCCCGATGCGCGCGAGGGATTCTTCGCCGTGCCGAAGGTGGTCGAGTGACGCGGCCGGCGGGCCCGGCATCGGACCCGGCGGCGCGCGTGTTTTTCACAGGCAGGAACGGCCCCGGACGGGGCGTTCCGGAACGGGGGCGCATCCCATGACCGCGTTGAACGAGTTGACCATCGCCGAGGCGCGCGACCGGCTGGCCGCCAGAGACATCACGAGCGTCGAGCTGACCGAGGCCTGCCTGACCGCCATCGAGGACGCCGGCGAGCTCGGCGCCTTCGTCCACACCGCGCCCGAGACGGCGCGCGAGCAGGCGCGGGCCGCGGACGGCGCGGCGGAGCGCGGCGCGCTGGCGGGCATTCCCCTCGGGGTGAAGGACCTGTTCTGCACCCGGGGCGTGGCGAGCCAGGCCGGCAGTCGCATCCTCGAGGGCTTCCGGCCGGAATACGAATCCACCGTGACCGCCAGGCTCTGGGCCTCGGGGGCGGTCATGCTGGGCAAGCTGAACATGGACGAGTTCGCCATGGGCAGCTCCACCGAAAGCTCGGTCTACGGCCCCACCGTCAACCCCTGGGGCGGCGGAGACCGGACCGCCGGGGGATCGTCCGGCGGTTCGGCCGCGGCAGTCGCGGCGGGGCTGTGCCTGGGCGCCACGGGCACCGATACCGGCGGATCGATTCGTCAGCCCGCGGCCTTCACCGGGATCACGGGGCTGAAACCCACCTATGGGCGCTGCTCGCGCTGGGGGATCGTGGCCTTCGCCTCCTCGCTCGACCAGGCGGGGCCGATGGCGCGGGACGTGCGCGACTGCGCGATCCTGCTGGGCGCGATGTCCGGGCACGATCCACGCGATTCGACCTCGGCCGACATTCCCGTTCCCGACTTCGAGGCGGCGCTGACCGGCGACGTGCGCGGCAAGACCATCGGCGTGCCGCGCGAATACCGCATCGACGACATGCCCGAGGAGATTGACCGGCTGTGGTCCGAGGGGCGGCGGATGCTGGAAGAGGCCGGCGCGCGGGTCGTGGACGTGTCGCTGCCGCATACGAAATACGCCCTGCCCGCCTATTACGTCATCGCGCCGGCCGAGGCATCCTCGAACCTCGCGCGCTACGACGGGGTGCGGTTCGGGCGGCGGGCCGAACTGGCGCAGGGCGACGGCATCGTGGAGATGTACGAGAAGACCCGCGCCGAAGGCTTCGGCGCCGAGGTCCGGCGCCGGGTGATGGTGGGCACCTACGTGCTGTCGGCGGGGTTCTACGACGCCTATTACAACCGCGCCCGCAAGGTCCGGACGCTGATCCGCCACGACTTCGAGGCGGTCTTCGCCGACGGCGTCGACGCCATCCTGACGCCGACCACGCCCTCGGCGGCCTTCCCGCTCGGCGCATTCGCCAAGGCCGACCCGGTGCAGATGTACCTTCAGGACATCTTCACCGTGCCGGTGAACCTGGCCGGGTTGCCGGGCATCAGCGTGCCCGTGGGGCAGGACGATTCGGGCCTGCCGCTCGGCCTGCAGCTGATCGGCCGGCCCTTCGGGGAGGGCGACCTGCTCGACACGGCCTATGCGCTGGAACGTCAGGCGGGGTTTGTGGCCAGGCCGGACCGGTGGTGGTAGGATGCCCGGGCCGCGACATTCCGCGGCCCCAAGACGAGAGCGCGCGATGCCCCCGATCCTTCGCCCCCTCCTTCTGATCCTCGGTTGCGCGGCCTGCGTGCCGCCGCCGGGCAACCAGTTTGCGCCGGTCGATTACCGCGGCGCGCCGGCCCCGGGCTCCTACGGTGATTACGAGGCACAGCGCCTCGCCCGCGACCAGGGCCTGCCCGGCGCCCCGGCGCCCGCCGGCGCCCCTCGGCCTTCGGGCGGGCCGATCTCGACCGAGGAGTTGCGCGGCGCGGGTCTGCCCACCGGCGCCGATGGCGGCGGGACGACCGGCGGCCTGCCCCCCGCCGAGCCGGTCCCCAGCCGCTCGATCGACGACGCGTTCGAGGACGCGACCGGCAGCGGCGGCCCGCAGGCGCAGGCCCGACCGGCCGCCCCCGGCTATCCGGTCTCGCGCAACAATCCCGGCATCTCGGACGAGCAGAGCTTCGCCGCCGTCTCGGCGCGCGAGAGCATCGAATCGGATGCCGAGCGGCTGGCGCGCCAGCGCGCCGCCTACACCGTGATCCCGCCCCGCGCCGTGCCCGAGCGGCAGGGCCCGTCCGGCCCCAATGTCGTGCAATACGCGCTGGCGACCTCTCATCCGGTGGGCCAGCAGGTCCATGCCCGCGGGGGCCTCTTCGGCACGCGGGACCCGGCACGGGCCTGTGCGCGCTTCGCCTCTCCCGACATCGCGCAGCAGGAATTTCTCAGCCGGGGCGGCCCGGAGCGCGACCGCCTGGGCGTCGATCCGGACGGCGACGGCTATGCCTGCGGCTGGGACCCGGCCCCGTTCCGCGCGACGCGGGGCTGACCGTCCGGGACCTGCCCTCGCCGAATTTCGGGCCGCGGCGGAACGGTGCGCGGCCCGATCTGGTCGTCGTGCACTTCACCGGCATGGCCGGGGCCGCGGCGGCGCTCGGGCGGTTGCGCGACCCCGCAAGCGGGGTGTCCTGCCACTGGTTCGTGGACCGCTCCGGCGACATCCTCCGGCTGGTGGACGAGGAGATGCGCGCCTGGCACGCCGGCGCCGGGGCCTGGGGCGCGGTGGACGACGTGAATTCGCGCTCCATCGGGATCGAGATCGACAATCCGGGCACCCGGCCCTTCGCCGCCGCGCAGATGGACGCGGTGGCGGAGCTTCTGACCGACATCCTGTCGCGCCGGGGCATCCCGCCCGCGCGGGTCATCGGGCATTCGGATTGCGCGCCGGGGCGCAAGGACGATCCCGGCCCCCGCTTCGACTGGGCCCGGCTGGCGCGGGCCGGCCTGGCCGCGCCCACGCCCGCCGGAGAGGCCGGGGGCGACCTGCTGCCGCTCCTGCGCGCGGCGGGCTATACCGGGCACGACGATGCCGGCGTGCTTCTGGCGGCGTTGCGCCTGCGTCACCGCCCCCGCGCCGCCGGGCCGGCCGATGCCCGCGACCGCGGCATCGCGGCGGGGCTTGCGGGCCAGGCGGATTGACCGCCCCCGCCCGATGACCTAGGCAAGCCGCTGCGCGGATGGCCGGGTGGCCGCGCGTCTCCCTTCGGGGGGGATGCGAGGAAAGTCCGGACTCCAGAAAGCGACGGTGCCGGGTAACGCCCGGGCGGGGCAACCCGACGGAAAGCGCCACAGAGAACAGACCGCCGCCCCCGCGGGGGCGGCAAGGGTGAAACGGTGGAGTAAGAGCCCACCGGGGGGCCGGCAACGGTCCCCGCATGGCAAGCCCCACCGGGAGCAATGCCGCATAGGGGGTCCGCGACGGGCGGCGCTTTCGCCCAGGGCCCCGGGTAGGCAGCTCGAGCCTGTCGGCGACGGCAGGCCCAGATGAATGGTCACCCCCCGGGGTTCGCGCCCCGGGGACAGGATCCGGCTTACAGGTCGTCCGCGCACCCCGGTTGACAACGCCGCGCCACCGCGTAGAAGGCGCATCTGACATTCGAGACATGGGGCCGGGGATCCGCGCCCCGGGCGGCGCGGCCGCCCGACCGAGGAGAGAGACCATGGCGAAACCCACCACGATCAAGATCCGTCTGAACTCCACCGCCGATACCGGCCACTTCTACGTGACCAAGAAGAACGCGCGGACGATGACGGAAAAGATGACGATCCGGAAATTCGACCCGGTCGCCCGCAAGCACGTGCAGTACAAGGAAGGCAAGATCAAGTAACGATCGCCGCCGGCCTTTGATCCCGCGCCGCCCCTCGGGGCGGCGTTTTGCGTTTCAGGTCCACCATTCGTCGATCCGGGCGATGTCGGCATCCGACCAACCCAGGTGATGGGCCAGTTCGTGCACGTAGACATGGGCCACCAGCGCGCCCAGCGTCACGTCGCCCCGCTCGGCCCATTCGTCCAGGATCGGCCGGCGGAACAGCCAGATCGCATCGGGTCGGTCGGGCTGGTCGAAGCTCGATTTCTCAGTCAGCGGAATGCCGTCGTACAGGCCTGTCAGGCCGAACGGATCGTCGATCTCCAGATCGCGCAGCATCTCGTCCGGCGCGAAATCAGCGACGCGGATCGCCACCTCGGCGGCGGGCGCGCGGAATTGCGGCGGCAGCGCCCCGCGCGCGGCAATTGCCAGGGCTTCCATGTCGCCCAGGCTGGGGGCGGTCAGGTCCGAGGGATCGGTCATGCCCCCCAGATGGGCTTTTCGCCGCGCCCGGCAAGGCGACCCTCTCTCAGCCGCGCGCCCGCCGCACCGCGACCACGCCGCCCAGCGCCCCGAGCAGCAGGACCCCCGCCGCCGGCAGCGGGATGGCCGCCGGCGGATCGCCGGCCGGATCGTCGATCCCGGTCTGCGGCCCCGGCCCCGATTCGAGCCCCGCGAGCGTATAGCCGAGCCGCCCATGCGTTCCGTAGAGGCCCAGATAGGCGCGCCCCTCGGCGTCCAGATCGTCGCCGAGCAGGATCTCGAAGGCTTGCGGGGCGGTCGCGTAATAGGAGAAGGAGGGACTTCCCACCGCCGCCCCCTCCCACGCGGAATAGCGGAAGGCCGAGGTGGAGAACCGCACCTCGCCCCCCGCCGCGAAGCCGTAATCGATGGGCTCGTCCAGCGGCGCGAAGGTCAGCGTCAGGCGCTGCCCCGCGCGCAGTCCCGAAAGGGCCAGGATGTCGTAATCGTTGTGGCCCCACCAGGTGCCGGTGATCGTGTCGGCCGCGCGGGCGTCGATCAGGTCGGGCGCCCGCCAATCGCCCGAGAAATCCGTGCCCTCGGACAGGGTGGCGGCCCCGGACGGAACGGCGAAGGCGGCCAGGGCCGCGACGATCGGCGGAAGGAATGCGGGTCTCATGGCGGCTCGCTCGGCTCGGGACGGGGTTGCGCCGGTCTAGCCCCCGGCCGCTTAAGGCCGTCTTAACTCGCGGCCTGAGGGCCGTTTCTGGACAAGCCATGCGCCCTGTGGTTCAGAACCGCGTGTCCCGAGGAGGCCCCGAGATGACCGTCACCCGCTTCGCCCCGTCCCCCACGGGCTACATCCATATCGGCAACCTGCGTACCGCGCTCTTCAACTGGCTGATCGCGCGCAAGGCCGGCGGCACCTTCATCCTGCGCCTCGACGACACCGATCCCGATCGCTCGAAGGAGGAATATGTCGACGCGATCAAGGAGGACCTGGAATGGCTGGGCCTCACCTGGGACCGGGTCGAGCGTCAATCGCTGCGGCTCGACCGCTACGCCGAGGCCGCCGACGCCCTGCGCGCGGCGGGGCGCTTCTACGAGGCGTTCGAGACCCCGACCGAGCTCGACCTCAAGCGCAAGAAGCAGCTCAACATGGGGCGGCCCCCCGTCTACGACCGCGCGGCGCTCGGCCTCGACGAGGCGGAGAAGGAGCGGCTCCGGGCCGAGCGCGGGCCCGGCGTGTGGCGCTTCAAGCTCGACCAGGAGCGGATCGAGTGGGAGGACGGCATCCTCGGACCGGTCTCCATCGACGCGGCCTCCGTCTCCGACCCGGTTCTGATCCGCGGCGACGGGCAGGTCCTCTACACGCTCGCCTCGGTGGTGGACGACACCGAGATGGGCGTGACCCACGTGGTGCGCGGCTCCGACCACGTCACCAACACCGCGACGCAGATCCAGATCATGGCGGCGCTCGGCCACGGGCACCCGGACTTCGCCCACCATTCGCTCCTGACCGGCCCGCAAGGCGAGGCGCTGTCGAAGCGGCTCGGCACGCTGTCGCTGCGCGACCTGCGGGCGGGCGGGCTCGAGCCGATGGCGGTTCTGTCGCTGATGGCGCGGCTGGGCTCGTCCGACCCGGTCGAGCTCAGGAGCTCTCTCGACGAGCTGATCGAGGGCTTCGACGTGACGCGGTTCGGCGCCGCGCCGACGAAGTTCGACGCCGGCGACCTCAAACCGCTGACCGCGCGCGTGCTGGCCGCCCGCCCCTACGAGGACATGGCAGGCACGATCCGCGCCGCCGGCGTTCCCGACGCCATCGCTCCGGATTTCTGGTCCGTCGTGCGCGAGAATGTCGAGACGCGCGCCGACATCGCGCCCTGGTGGCACCTCTTCCGCGACGGCCCCACCCCTCAGGTGGCCGAGGAGGACCGCGACTTCGTGGACGAGGCGCTGGCGCTCCTGCCCCCCCATCCCTACGGGCCCGGGACGTGGAGCGAGTGGACGGGGGCGGTGAAGGCGCGGACGGGCCGCAAGGGCAAGTCGCTCTTCATGCCGCTGCGCCTGGCGCTGACCGGCCAGGCCCGCGGCCCCGAGATGGCGCAGGTCCTGCCGCTTTTCCAGGTGCCGCTGCGCTGACGCGCCGGGCCCGTCACCCTTTCCTCAAATACCCCTGCCCGGCAACCGCCCCGGGCGTCGGCGCCCGCGTCAGGGCGCGGCGTCGGCGCCGAGCCCGGTCCCGGCGACCGGCAGGATGCGGCTGCCCACCTGCGCCAACCAGCGATCGACGAGGCGCGTCTCCGCCGCCGAGAGGTCCTGGGCGCGGGGATAGAGCGGCGCGGCGCGGTCGTCGGCCACCGGCAGGCGCCAGTTGTCCGTTGTCTCGAAGAACCGCGCGACGCCGTCCTCGCCGAATTCGCGCAGGAACCCCTGCACGACCACGTCGAGATAGCTGAGCAGGATCGGCGCGTCGCTGCCGTCGTCGTCCCGTTCGGGGATCGCATAGACCGCGATCGGCGGCGCGGGGTCGAGCGGGTGGTCGACCTCCTCCGCCGGCAGCCGGTCGTATCCCGATTCGCGCAGGTCCAGCGCCGCCCAGTCGCCGTTGGGCACCGCGGCGATCAGCCCGTCGATGCGCCCGCCGGCCACCGGGCGGGCGGTGAGGAAGGCCGCCGGCCGCAGCCCGGTGGGGCGCCAGACGCGCCGCCAGCCGCTGAGGGTCGCCCGGTGGGCCGAGTCGTAGACATGGGTCCGGCGGTTCACGAGCGAGCCGTACCCGAAGAAATGCGGATCCGTCATGCCCTGTCACCTGCGGATTTCCGCGCCACTTGGCAAGGGCGTTGCCGGCGGGCGCGGTTTGTGGCACGACACCTCTGCGTCGAGGGAGAATCCGGGCCCGGCCCGGTACCGAAGGAGCAAGCGCCCCGCGAAACTCTCAGGTCCCAGGACCTCGCGCGACAGACACTCTGGAGAGATCCCGGACATCGTCCGGGACGCCGAAGGGATAGCGATCTCAGGCGACGGGACAGAGGGGGCATCGCGATCCGCAACCACGGAGGACCGATGGCCGACCTTGCGACCACGCCGCTGACCGCGCTCCACCGCGAGCTCGGGGCCAAGATGACCGGCTTCGCCGGGTACGAGATGCCGATCCAGTTCCCGCCGGGCGTCATGAAGGAACACGTCGCCTGTCGCACGGGCGCCGGGCTCTTCGACGTGAGCCATATGGGCCAGGTCTCGATCCGCCATCCCGACGGGCCGGAGGCCGCGGCGCGCGCCCTCGAGGCGCTCGTGCCGCAGGACGTGATCGGGCTGGCCCCCGGGCGGCAGCGCTACGCGCTTCTCACGACCCCGAACGGCGGCATCCTCGACGATCTGATGGTGGCACGGCGCGCGGACGACCTGTTCCTCGTCGTCAATGCTGCGAATCGGACCGCCGACCTCGCCCATCTGCGCCGCGACCTGCCCGGATGCACGGTGACGGAGATCGACCGCGCCCTTCTCGCGCTTCAGGGCCCCCACGCCGAGTCGCTGCTCGAGGCGATCGCGCCGGGGGCTGCCGCGATGTCGTTCATGGATGTGCGCACCCTGCCCTCGCCGCACGGCGAGCTGTGGGTGTCGCGCTCGGGCTATACCGGCGAGGACGGCTACGAGATCTCGGTCGCGGCGGACCGGGCGGAGGCGCTGGCCCGCGCACTCCTCGCCGCCGAGGGCGTCGTGCCGGTGGGACTGGGCGCGCGCGATTCGCTGCGGCTGGAGGCGGGCCTCTGCCTGCACGGGCAGGACATCGACGCCCACACCTCCCCCGTGGAGGCCAATCTTCTCTGGGCGATCCAGAAGGTGCGGCGCACCGGCGGCGCCCGGCCAGGCGGGTTCCCGGGCGCCGAGCGCATCCTCGCCGAGATCGAGACCGGCCCCACCCGCCTGCGCGTCGGCCTCCTCCCCGAGGGGCGCGCTCCCATGCGGGCGGGGGTCGAGCTCTTTTCCGGCGAGGTCGGCGTCGGACGGATCACCTCGGGCGGCTTCGGCCCCTCGGTCGAGCGGCCGATCGCGATGGGCTATGTCGATATTGACCGCGCCGCCGTCGGCACCACACTGGAGGGCGAATTGCGCGGTCGACGGCTACCGGTCCGGATCTCTGGCCTGCCCTTCCGCGCGCCCACCTACCGAAGATGACGAGGAGAAGAGGCCCCATGAAGTTCACCGAGGAACACGAATGGCTCCGTCCCGAGGAGGACGAGGAGAACGTCGTCACCGTCGGCATCACCGACCACGCCGCCGAGCAGCTGGGCGATCTGGTCTTCGTCGAATTGCCCGCGGAGGGCCGGACCGTCGTCAAGGAGGACGAGGTGGTGGTGATCGAGAGCGTCAAGGCCGCCTCCGAGATCCTGGCCCCCCTCGACGGCGAGATCGTCGAGGTCAACGCCGCGCTCGAGGAGAATCCGGGCCTTGTCAACGAGGACCCGCTGGGCGCGGGCTGGTTCTTCAAGATCCGGGTCGAGGACATGGGTGCGCTCGACGAGTTCATGGACGAGGCCGCCTACAAGAAGTTCATCTGACACCCGGGCCCCCGATTTTTCGACGAAAAATCGCCCCCGCGCAGGAGGAAGCGGACGATGCCGTTCGAGCCGACGGATTACGACCCCTACGATTTCGCCAACCGGCGCCATATCGGCCCCTCGCCATCCGAGATGGCGGGCATGCTGGACACGTTGGGGGTCGCCTCGCTCGACGAACTGATCGACCGCACGATCCCGGCGGGGATCCGGCAGGCGGCGCCGCTTGATCTCGGCCCCGCCCTGACCGAGCGGGAACTGATGTGGTCGCTGCGCAAGATCGCCGACCGCAACGCCGTCTTTTCCTCGATGATCGGACAGGGCTTCCACGGGACCGTGACGCCCCCCGCCATCCAGCGCAACATCCTCGAGAACCCGGCCTGGTACACCGCCTACACCCCCTACCAGCCCGAGATCAGCCAGGGCCGGCTGGAGGCGCTCCTGAATTTCCAGACCATGATCTGCGACCTGACCGGGCTCGACGTGGCGAATGCCTCGCTCCTCGACGAGGCGACCGCCGCGGCCGAGGCGGTGACCATGGCGGGGCGCGCCGCCCGGTCCAGGGCGCGCGCCGTCTTCGTGGACGAGGCGTGCCATCCGCAGAACATCGACGTGGTCCGCACCCGCTGCGCGCCGCTCGGGATCGAGGTGATCGTGGGCGATCCCGCCGCGCTCGAGGCCGACGCGGTCTTCGCCGCGTTGTTCCAGTATCCCGGCACCCACGGGGCGATCCGCGACTTCACGGACGAGATCGCGGCGCTGCACGCGGCGGGCGCGATCGGCATCGTCATCGCCGATCCGCTCGCCCTCACGCTTCTGAAGGAGCCGGGCGCGATGGGGGCCGACATCGCCGTGGGCTCCACCCAGCGGTTCGGCGTGCCGATGGGCTATGGCGGGCCCCACGCCGCCTACATGGCCTGCCGCGACGGCATGAAGCGCACCATGCCCGGGCGCATCGTCGGCGTCTCGGTCGATGCCCGCGGCAACCGCGCCTACCGGCTCAGCCTGCAGACCCGCGAGCAGCATATCCGGCGCGAGAAGGCGACCTCGAACGTCTGCACGGCGCAGGCGCTCCTGGCCGTCATGGCGTCCTTCTACGCCGTCTTCCACGGCCCCGAGGGGCTGAAGGCCATCGCGCAGAGGATCCACCTCAAGGCCGCGGGGGTGGCCGAGGCGCTGGAATCGGCCGGCTACGCGGTGGGCCCGGAGGATTTCTTCGACACGATCACGGTCGAATGCGGCGCGCTCCGCGAGGTGATCTTCGCGGCCGCGGCCGAGCGCAAGATCAACCTGCGCCGCGTCGGCCGCACCAAGCTCGGCATCGCGCTCGACGAGACGACGCGCCCCGAGACGATCGCCCGCCTTCTGGAGGCGTTCGGTGCCGAGGCGGCGGGACCGGCCGGCTACCGCATCCCCGAGGCGCTGGCGCGCCGCTCGGACTATCTCACCCACCCGGTCTTTCACATGAATAGGGCCGAGACCGAGATGATGCGCTACATGCGCCGCCTGGCCGACCGCGACCTCGCGCTCGATCGGGCGATGATCCCGCTCGGCTCCTGCACGATGAAGCTCAACGCCGCCGCCGAGATGGCGGCGGTGACCTGGCCGCATTTCTCCGACATCCATCCCTTCGCCCCCGCCGATCAGGTGCAAGGCTATGCCGAGTTGATCGCCGACCTGTCGGACCGGCTCTGCACCATCACCGGCTACGACGCGATGTCGATGCAGCCCAATTCGGGCGCCCAGGGCGAATATGCGGGCCTGCTCACGATCCGCGCCTTCCACGCCGCCAACGGCGACGCGGACCGGGACGTCTGCCTGATCCCGGTGAACGCCCACGGCACCAACCCCGCCTCGGCCCAGATGGCGGGGATGAAGGTCGTCGTGGTGAAATGCACCGCCCGCGGCGACATCGACGTGGAGGATTTCCGCGCCAAGGCCGAACAGGCCGGCGACCGGCTCGCCGCCTGCATGATCACCTATCCCTCGACCCACGGCGTCTTCGAGGAGACGGTGCAGGAGGTCTGCGAGATCACCCACGCCCATGGCGGTCAGGTCTATCTCGACGGGGCCAACCTCAACGCCATGGTGGGGCTCGTGAAGCCGGGCGAGATCGGCGCCGACGTGAGCCACCTCAACCTGCACAAGACATTCTGCATCCCCCATGGCGGCGGCGGTCCGGGAATGGGGCCGATCGGCGTCCGGTCGCACCTCGCCCCCTACCTGCCCGGGTTCGGCGACACGTCCGGCGCGGTGTCGGGGGCGCCCTTCGGCTCGGCCTCGATCCTGCCGATCTCGTGGGCCTATTGCCGGCTGATGGGTGGCGAGGGCCTGACCCAGGCCACCCGGATCGCGATCCTGAACGCCAATTACGTCGCCAGGCGGCTCGAAGGCGCCTATGACGTGCTCTATCGCGGTGCGAACGGCCATGTCGCGCATGAATGCATCCTTGATGTCCGGCCGTTCGAGAAATCCGCGGGCATCACCGTGGACGACATCGCCAAGCGCCTGATGGACAACGGCTTCCACGCGCCCACGATGTCGTGGCCGGTGGCCGGTACGCTGATGGTGGAACCGACGGAGAGCGAGACGCGCGCCGAGCTGGACCGGTTCTGCGACGCGATGCTGGCGATCCGGGAGGAGATCCGCGCCATCGAGAACGGGGCCGACCGCGACGCCAACCCGCTGAAACGCGCGCCCCACACGGTCGAGGATCTGGTGGGCGAGTGGGACCGCCCCTACAGCCGCGAAACCGGCTGCTTCCCCGCCGGCGCCTTCCGGGTGGACAAGTACTGGCCGCCGGTGAACCGCGTCGACAATGTCCACGGCGACCGCAACCTGATCTGCACCTGCCCGCCGGTGGAGGCCTACCGCGAGGCGGCGGAGTGATCGCTCATCCCCGCTCGCCGGCGCGGCGCTCATCCTCCTCGGGGCCGAGCGCGGCGACCACCAGCCGGTCGGGGTCGGTCCCGCCCGCCACCGCCGCCGGGCCCTCCGCCACGGCGATCGCGCCCAGGCGCTCCATGTCCTCGATCAGCATCAGCCCGTCGCGGGCATAGCTGAGGCCGCGCGCCGACAGGCGCCGCGCGGCGCGGGCCGTCTCCGGGTCGGGATGGCGCGACAGGGCCGCGGCCGCGCGCTGGATCGCCATCCCGATCTCGCGGAACGAGCGACCGTCGCGGGCGATCGGGTCGAGGGTGCCGCGCACCATCTCGCTCCGGTCAAGCGGCGGGACGAAGACGTTGTCCACTTCCGGCGTCTCCAACGGCGTCTCGGGCGCGATACGCAGGATCAAGCGGGTGATCCGGCCCACCGCGTCGAGCCCGGTCCGCGGATCGTTGATGCCGGGCGACAGGGCGCGTTCGCCGATCTCGGTGATCACGATCAGGGAATAGGTCGTGTCCTGCCCGTGCTCGCGCCGGTCGTTCAGGGTGAAGGCCGCGCGCAGGGCATCGGCGGTCTTCTCCGTCCACTCATCGGCGTCCACATGGGCCAGGCAATCCCCCTCGACGATCCAGTCCCCCGCCGTCGCATCGACCCAGGCCCGCCCCGCGGATCCGAGCGCCTCGGACAGGGTATGCACGTCCACGTCCTGAACATATCCCGAGCGGGTCGCCGCCAGGCGACGCGCCTTGGCGGGTACGATCGCGGCGTCGCGGGGCCGCGCGCCCAGGAACGGCCGGGCGTTCCGCCCCGCGATCTCGTGCGCGGCGCGGTGCTCTGCGCGGCGGAGCGTCGCCTCGACGCTGCCGAGCCCGTCGAGATGTCCCACCCAGCGCAGGATCGCGATCACGACCATCATGATCACCCCGACGGTGAAGAAATAGACGGGCGCCAGCTCCCCCTCCCGCAGCAGGCCGAGGTTCAGCATGATCGTCAGCGTCAGCGCATAGATGAACGCCCCGATGAAGGTCGCCAACACCGTCTGCGTGCGGCCGTCCTGTTGCAGGAGCCGGTGCGCGCGCGGGGTCGAGGTGCTGTCCGCGGCCAGGTGCGCGGTGACCATGATCGACAGCGAGAATGTCGTCACCGCCAGCATCGAATTGGTCAGGATCTGCAGAAGCCCCATCAGGGTGCCGCGATCGATCTGGGTGGAGAGGCTCAGCGGCAGGTAATTCGACAGCGGCGCCGCCGCCGCGGCCAGGATGGCAAGGCCCGAGATGAGCGTCGCCCGCACCCAGAGCCGCCTCGCGAATTGCCGGATCGTCCAGAGGATTTTTCGTGTCATGGCGGACGCGAACGCGGCCATCGGGTGCTTGTTCCATGCTTGACAAGGCCGGCGCCATCCCTCATCTGTCCGCGCATTGATGGGGCCGTAGCTCAGTTGGGAGAGCGCGTCGTTCGCAATGACGAGGTCAGGGGTTCGATTCCCCTCGGCTCCACCAAGATCCCTTCTTCCCGGCCGGACGTGACCGGCGGCCGCCCTTGGTGCCGTCCGATCCGCGGTGTCCGGACGCACGTTCCCTCATGATCCGGGGAACATGGCTCCCGGTCCCGGGCGCGCGCCCGCGATCGGGGCACGGCGTCGATGTCTCGGGCAGCCGCCGCCCAAGGGCAGCGGCCGCCGCGTCCCTCACCCCGCGATGAGGCCGTACTGGTTCGCCTTCATCCGCAGGAACCCCAGCCCCTCGGTCAGCACCTCGTCGCGGGACGGCGCCACGTCGCGCCACACCGACAGCGCGTCGGCGATCTGCGGGGGAACGGTGATGAAGGCCTCCATCGCCATGCCACCCTTGAACTCGATCGCCGCCAGCGCGGCGAAGATCTCGTCCCAGGCGATGTTGTCGCGCCCGGGCGTGCCGCGGTCCGAGGCGGAGAGATGGATGTATTTCAGGTGTTCGCGGGCGTGCAGGATGCCGGTCGCGATGCCCTTCTCCTCGATGTTCATGTGATAGGTGTCGAGATGCACGAACAGGTTGTCGGCGCCCACCCGCTCGCAGAGCGCCACGGCCTGCTCGGCGGTGTTGAGAAGGTGATTCTCGTACCGGTTCACCGCCTCCAGCCCATAGAGCAGCCCGTGCCGCCGGGCATGCGCCGCGGCCTTCTCGACCACCCGGGCGGTCGCGTCGTACTCGGCTTCGGTGGGCGGCTTGCCGGTTCGCTGCCCGATGCCGCCATAGATCACGCCGCTGATCGCCTTGGCGCCGATCGCCGCCGACGTCTCGATCGCGAACTTGAGCGCGTCGAGCGCCGCGTCGGGATTATTCGTGGGCAGCTTGTCGAGGGGCAGCCCCAGCGAGGCCACGCATTCCACTTCGGCCGTGTCCAGAAGGCGCTTCGTATGCGCGCGGTCGAGGTTTTCTGGATCGAGCATGGTGATCTCGAGGAAGTCGATGTCGTGCCGCGCCGCTTCGGGGATGGCGAATTCCGCCGCCTCGCGGGTCCATTCCATCGCCCACATGGCGGTATGCACGCCGAATCCGCTGACACTCATTTGGCAGGTCCTTTGGTTTGAAGGTGGGGGCCGCGCCCGGTCACCGGCGCGCGGCAGGCCCGAACCGGGCCCAGAGGTGGCGGCTCGCCATGACGAGCACGAGGATGCCGCCCCAGAGCGCGGTGGCCAGGTGCTGGTTGGTGCCGAGCAGGTTCAGCCCCGAACCGATGACCTGCAGGATCACCAGCGCCAGGACCACCGGTCCGATCCGCCCGAACCCCCCGAACGGATCGACCCGGCCGAGAAAGCAGGCGAGCACGGTGATCAGCAGATAGGCCTCGCCGTGGCCGACGCGGACGGAATTGAACCGGCTCGCCATCACGATGCCGGCGATGGCGCACATCAGACCGGACAGGACGTAGACCATGGTCAGGACGTGGCGGATGTCGACGCCCGAATACCGCGTCGCCTGCGGGTTCGAGCCGAGCATGTAGATCGAGAATCCGAGCCGCGTCCGCGTCAGGATCAGCGCCCAGAGCGCCACGCAGACCGCGAGGATCAGCAGCGGCACCGGCACGCCCAGCACCGTGCCCTGCCCCAGTTGCACCAGTTCGGGCGGAAAGCCCGACACGCTGCCGCCGCGGGTCAGGTATTCGCCGAGGCCGCGCAGGAAGATCATCATCGCCAGCGAGGCGAGGATCGGATGCGCCCCGGTATAGGCGACGATCGCGCCCAGAAGCCACCCGATCGCCGCACCGCTCAGGAGCGCCAGGACGATGCCGAGGAGGAGCGCGCCCGTGCCCGCGTCGCTGCCGCCGAACCAGGTCAGCGTCCAGGCGAGCACCAGCCCCGACATGTTGGCCGAGAAGGTGACGGCGAGGTTCAGCCCCCCCGAGAGCAGCGGGATCATCATCGCCAGGGTGAGCAGGCCCAGTTCCGGCAGCTGGAACGCGATGGAGGAGAAGGTCGCCCCGGTCAGGAAGCGGTCCGTGATCGCGCTGAACAGGACGATGAGGGCAAAGAGGACGCCGCAGAGCGTCAGCGTCTCGCCTCCCGGCACCAGGCCGCGCCAGCCGCGCGCGGGCCGAGGGTTCGCTGTTTCGGTCATCTGGCGTCTCCTGCGGGTCTGTGGATGCCGCGCAGGCGGCGGCCCTTCTCGGCCAGAAGGCCCAGGCTCTCGCTCGACATGCTGATCGCGACGAGGATGATCGCGCCCACGATCATGCGGAAGGCATAGGGCGAGACGCCGAGCAGGTTCAGCCCGTTCTGCGTGATCGAGACGAGCGCGAGGCCCAGGACCGCGCCCAGGAGCGTGCCGCGCCCGCCGCCCAGGCGGGCACCGCCCAGGACCACGGCGGCCAGCACCTCGAGCTCGCGCCCATAGAGCGCGTTGGGTACCACCTCCTGGGCGTAATGCGCCTGCATCAGCCCCGCGACGCCCGCACAGGCGCCGAGCCATCCGTAGGCCAGGTAATGCATGGCGCCGATATGGATGCCGAGCCGCCGCGCCGCTTCGGGATTGTCGCCCATGGCAAAGAGCTGGCGACCGATGCTCAGCCGGCGCAGCAGCACCCATGTCGCCAGAAGCACCCCGGCCATCACCGCGACGGGCAGCGTGATCTCGGCCCAGCCCGCCGCGGTCTCGTGCTCGAAGAGCACCACACGCGAAATCATCCAGTCGGGCAGCAGATAGATCGACACCCCCACGGTGAAGAACATCAGGAGCCCGAAGAACAGGTTGAAGGTCGCGATCGTCACCACGATCGAGATGATGCGGAAATGGTGGATCAACCCGGCATTGATCGCCCCGAGCGCCGCGCCGAACCCGATCGACAGCGCGAAGCCCAGCGCCCAGTTGCCGCCGCCGATCTGCATCAGCGTGATCGCGGTCAGGTATTGCACGACCGAGGCGCCCACCGCGAACGAGATGTCGATCCCCCCCGCCACCAGCACCACGAGCAGCCCGGCCGCGAAGATCAGGTTCACGGCCGAATAGTTCAGCAGGTCGAAGGCGTTGACCAGCGTGAAGAAGGTGTCGGTGGTCAGTGACAGCACCAGGCAGATCGCCGCGATCACCGCGACGAGCCAGGCCTCGGTGCCGCCGATGCGGACGCGCATGTCAGCCATGGACGGCCTCCTCCATGCTCAGCAGGTCGGTCTGGGCGGGCACGAATTCCTCCACGATGCGGCCGTCGCGCATGTGCAGGACCCGGTCCGCGTTGAAATAGACCTCCGGCGTCTCGTCCGAGATCAGCAGGATCGCCATGCCCTCCCGGGCGAGGCCGTCCACGATCTCGAAGATGCCGGCGCGCGCGCCCACGTCGACGCCCACCGTGGGCGCGTCGAGGATCAGCAGCTTCGGGTTCGTCGCCAGCCACTTGGCCAGGACGATGCGTTGCTGGTTGCCCCCCGACAGGGTCGAGACCGGGTCCGTCGGAGAGCCGATCTTGACCCGCAGGCGGTCGATCCACCGATCCGCGACCCGGGCCTTGCGCGCCGGCGAGAGCAGGCCCCCGGCGCCCCGGACCCGGTCCAGCACCGTCACCACCACGTTGTCCTCGATCGGCTGGTCCTGCACGAGGCCGAGCGACAGGCGGTCCTCGGACACATAGGCGATGCCCGCCGCGATCGCGTCGCGGTTCGAGCCGAGGCGCAGCTTGCGCCCGTCGAGCCTGACCGTGCCCGCGCCGGGCGGCGTCATGCCGAAGAGCGACAGCGCCAGCTCGGTGCGCCCCGCCCCCAGCCGCCCCGTCAGGCCGAGGATCTCGCCCGGCGCGATCTGGAACGAGATGTCCGCGTATTCCCCGTCCCGCGTCAGCCCCTCGACGGCCAGGACCGGACGGCCCGTGGCGGCGCGCGAGGTATGCGTCTCGTAGTCGAAGGTCGTGCCGGTCATCAATTCGGTCAGGCGCGTCTGCGTCATGCCGTCGGTCGGGTAGGTGCCGACATAGCGTCCGTCGCGCAGCACCGTGACCCGGGAGCAGACGTCCAGGACCTCGGCCAGGCGGTGGCTGACGAAGACGACGGCGATCCCCTGCGCCGACAGCCGGCGGACGATGGCAATGAGCGCCTCCGTCTCGGCGCGCGACAGCGACGCGGTGGGTTCGTCCATGAAGATGAGCGCCGCCTCGGCGACCAGCGCGCGGGCGATGGCGACCAGCTGGCGCTTGGCGATGGACAGCGTGCGGACCGGCGCGTCCAGATCCACCGCCACCCCCAGCCGCTGCAGGATCTCGGCGGCCTCGCGGCGCAGGGCGGATTGGCTGACCAGCGACGGGCGCCGGCCCAGATTGCGCTCGAAGGCGACGTTCTCGGCGACGCTCATCTCGGGAAACAGCGCCAGATCCTGCCAGATCACCTGGATTCCGAGCGCCCGCGCCCGCGCCGGGTCGAGATCCTCCAGCGCCGCGCCGCGCCATTCGATCACCGCGCCGGGTTCGGGGCGGTGGACGCCGCTGACCGTCTTGATCAGCGTCGACTTCCCGCAGCCGTTCTCGCCGGCCAGGCACAGGACCTCTCCCGGCCGGACGCTGAACGAGATGTCGTCGAGCGCCTGGACACCGCCGAAGCGCTTCGAGACGTGTTCCATCCTCAGCAGGTACGCGTCCTGCCCGGGGCCGTTGCCGGCCCTGTCCTCGTCGCGCTCCATCGCAACCCTCCAGCGGGACGCCCGGCCCCGTCCCGTCCCCCGAGATGACGGGCCGGCGCCGCGCGGCGCCGGCCCTTGTGGATCACAGGCCCATCGCGGCCAGGTCGTCCACGGTCGTCTCGTTGATCTCCACCAGCTGGTCGACGATGATGTCCTTGCCCTCGACATCCGGATCGATCGTGCCCAGCCCCTCGATCTCCATGCCCGCCTCGATCGGCTCGCCGCGGGCCAGCATGGTGCCGAGCGTGACGAAGACCTCGCCCGCCTGCTTGGGGTTCCACATGTAGCCGCCGCTCAGCACCCCGTCATGGACCAGGCTGCGCCCCTGCCCCGGCGAGAACGGCCCCAGCACCTTGACCTCGCCTTCGCGACGGCGTTCCTGGACGGCCCGCGCGGCGCCGATCGGCCCTTGGCTCCCGAAGGCGAGGAAGCCGCCGATATCCTCGTGCGCCCGCATCAGGTCGAGCGCGGTCCGGCGCGAGGCATCCACGTCCTCGGCCACGCCATAGCGGTCGCCGACCTGCTCCATCTCGGGGTGGTTCTCTTCGAGATAGGCGATGGCGGCGTCGGCCCAGGCATTGTGCAGCGGCACGGTCAGCCCGCCGACGAAGACGGCGTACTTGCCCTCGCCGCCCAGCAACTCGGCCAGCCGCCGCCCGTAGGCCTCGCCGAAGCCCTGCGCCGAGGCCAGCTCGAAATCCCAGTCCACGTTCTGCTGGTCGGGCGATTCGTGCGTCAGCACGTGGATGCCCTGCTCCATCGCGCGACCCAGGACCGGCTCCAGCACCGCGGCGTCGTTCGGCACGACGCCGATCACGTCGACGCCCTGGGCGATCAGGTCCTCCACCGCGCGCACCTGGAGCGCGGGATCGGCGCTGGTCGGGCCGATCATCGTGGCCTCGACGCCGAGTTCCTGCGCGCGCTCCTCGATCCCGGCTTCCATGGCGTTGAACCACGGGATGCCGCCGATCTTCACGACCACGCCGATCTTCGGCGTGTCCTGCGCCGCGGCGGGCGCGGCCGCGGCGATCGCCGCGGCGGCGGCGGCGGCCATCAGGCCACGCCTCTTCAGGGTCAGTTTCGGCATTCGTGATCCTCCCTCGGTCGGTGATGGGCGCCCATTCCTCCCGAACCGGCGCGCCAACGGCTTCCGTCGATCTGCTAAATCCTTTTAGCATGGCGTGTCAATCGGCATCGCGCTAGGTCTGGTCCGGACCAGACAGGAGCCCGCCTTGGCACCGCCCAAAAAGCCGCCGCCGCCGCGTCCCACCGCGAAGAAGGCCACGATACGGGAGCTCGCTGTGGCATCCGGGGCCTCGATCTCGACCGTCAGCCTGGTCATGAACGGCAGCTGGGAGCGGTACCGGATCACGCCCGCGACGGCCGAACGCGTGCGTGCGGCGGCGCGGACGCTCGGCTACGCGCCGAACCAGAACGCCCGCGCCCTGCGGTTGCAGCGCTCGTCGCTGGCCGGGATGATCGTTCCCCATCACCGCAACCGCTTCTTCGCCGGCCTCGCCGAAAGCTTCGAGAGCCACGCCCGTGCCCGCGGCCTCGTCCCGATCGTCGTCAGCACCCAGCGCGACCCCGCGACCGAGCGCGAGGTCGCGGCAACCCTCGTCATGCAGGGCGTCGAATTGCTGGTCGTCAGCGGCGTGCGGGACCCCTCGGACATCAACCGCCTCTGCAGGGAGAAAGGGGTGCGCTCGGTCAACGTGGACCTGCCCGGCCCGGACGCCTTCTCGGTGGTGACCGACAACCGCGCCGGTGCCGAGACGCTGACCCGGCACCTGCTGCGAGACTTCACCGGCGACGGGCCGGTGCTGTTCTTGGGCGGGTTCGACTCCGAATACGCCACCGACCTGCGGGTGGAAGGATTCCTGGCCGCGCTCGACGCGGTCGGCCGCCCGCGCGCGGAGGCGCGCATCCTGCGCTGCGGCTACCACCCCGCGGCCGCGCATGCGGTGCTGGACGACATGCTGGCCCGGAACGACTTCCCCCGTGCCCTCCTCGTCAATTCCATCACCGCCTTCGAGGGGTTCGCGACCCTCTGGCGCAACCATGGCGACCGGATCGGGGCGCCGCGGATCGCCTGTTTCGACTGGGACCCGTTCGCGGCCTGCCTGCCGCTGCCCACGGTGATGCTGCGCCAGGACGTGGAGGCGCTGGTCGGCGCCTGCTTCGACTGGTTCGGCGGCACGAGCGACCGGACGGGCGAGATCGAGATCGTGCCGGCGCAGATGGTACTCGACCGGATCGCCGCGCCCTGAGCGGCGCGGTCAGGCCCGCGCGAGGACCGCGGCCGCCGTGCCCGCGTCGGTCACCAGCGTATCGACGATGCCGCGTCCCAGCAGCGCCCGTACCACCGTCACCTTGTGCGCGCCGCCAGCGGCCAGGATGACGTTCGCGATGCCCCTCAGATCGTCGAGGGTGATGCCGATGACGCGGCTGTTCAGCGGGTGGTCGATGGGCCGCCCCTCGGCATCGATCACGGTCCCGAGGACATCGCCCACCGCGCCCGCGGCGCGCAACTCCTCCGGCGTCACGTCGCTCGGCAGGGCCGAGCGGATCAGCAGGTTCCGGTCCGAGATGTCGCTCGTGGCCAGCGCGATCGCGTCGCAGGAGCGGATTCCTTCCAGCACCGAGCGGAACACGTCGATCTCGAGGATCGCGTCCCGCGACGCCGCCGTCCCGGCAAAGAGCGGCGCGGGAAAGTATTTCCGCCGCGCCCCCACGAGGTCGGCGAGCCGCGCGGTCAGCTCGGCGCAGTTCGTCTGCGACCCCTCGACGAGGCCCACCATGGCCGACACCATCTCCATTTCGGGACGGTGGAGCGGCGCCACATGGCGCAGGGCGGCGTTCAGCGTGCCGCCCCAGCCGACGCCCACCCTCAGGATCGCGGGATCGGCCAGCACGTCGTTCAACAGGTTGCCGAGCGCCGCGCCCACCATGGATTGCACGTCCGTGCCGCCCAGCGGCTCCGGCGTGACATAGGCCCGCGCCAGCCCGAACCGTTCGGTCAGCGCCGCCTCCAGCTCGAAACAGGCCGAGAACCGCGCGTCGAGGGAGATGCGGACCAGCCCCTGCCGCTTGCCCTCCGCCAGGGCGCGATTGATCCGCAACCGGGTGCACCCCATCCGCGCGGCGATCTTCTCCTGCGTCAGGCCCTCGACGTGGTAGGCCCAGGCGACGCGAGCGAGGAATCGCTGCTCGGCCGACGCGTGGCGTCCCCCCGTCCGGTCGTCCATGGCGCTATTTCACCGCCCCCATGGTCAGGCCGCGCACCAGCTGCTTGGAAGCGATTAGCGCGAAGATCAGCACCGGAATGACGATCAGGGTCGAGGTGGCCATGATCTTTCCGTAGGGCAGGCTGTAGCCCTCCATGTAGCTGATCGCCATGGCCGGCGCGGTCTTGGCGTCGTTGCGCGTCAGCACGATGGCATAGAGAAGCTCGTTCCAGGAGAAGATGAACGAGAAGATCGAGCTGACCGCCACCGCCGGCATCGCCAGCGGCAGGCAGATGGCGCGAAAGATCGTCCAATGCCCCGCCCCCTCCAGGATCGCCGCCTCGTCCAGGTCGAACGGGATCGAGCGGAACTGGTCGGTGCATAGCCAGATGACGATCGGCAGGTTGAAGGTCAGGTAGACCAGGATCAGCACCAGCTTGGTGTCCAGCAGCCCGACCCAGCGCACGATCAGGAAGAACGGCAGCGCCAGCACGATCGGCGACACCATGCGGTTGGTGATGAACCAGAACCACAGGTCCGACTTGCCGCGGAACTCGAACCGCGCCAGCGCATAGGCCGCCGGGCAGCCCAGCGCCACCGCCAGCACCGTGGTGGAGACCGCGACGATCAGGGAATTGATCATCGTCTCGCCCACCCCGTCCTCGAACAGGACCTCGGTGTAGTTCGACAGCGTCGGGTCGAAGATCCATTGCGGCGGCTCGGACAGGGCCACGATCTGGGTCTTCAGGCTGGTCGTGACCATCCAGTAGAACGGAAAGACGCAGAACAGCAGGATGCAGACCAGCAGGATGATCTGCGGCGCCAGGCTGCGCGCCGAGGTGGAACCGGTCGCGGCCATGTCAGGGCCCCTCCCTGTAGAAGATCTTGATGTAGATCTGGCTGAGGATGACGGTGATCGCCAGAAGCACGACCGCCTGGGCCGACGCGACGCCCTGGTCGAACGCCCGGAACCCGGTCCGCTGGATCAGGAGCGAGATGAACTCGGTCGCGTTGCCGGGGCCGCCGCGCGTCATGGTGAACACCATGTCGAACAATTTCAGCGTGTCGGCGGTCCGCAGGATCATGATCGCGACGAGGCCCGGCACGAGATAGGGGATCTGGATGTGCCGCAGCACCGTCCACCAGCTCTTGGTTTCCAGCCGCGCGGCCTCCTCGATCTCGTCGGGCACGGTGGTCAGGCCGGCCAGCAGGATCAGCGCGCAGAACGGCGTCCATTGCCACACGTCCCAGATCACCACCAGCACGAAGGCGTTCTGCGGATCGCCGATCCAGTTGACGGAGCCGATCCCGAACCAGCCCAGCATCTGGTTCACGACACCGTACTTGAGATTGAACATCACCTGCCCCAGCAGGCCGACCACCGCATAGGTGGTCGCCATCGGCAGCACCAGCCCGAGCCGCGTCAGCGTCTTGAGGAAGGTGAGGCCGGGCTTGTGCAGCAGAAGCGCGATCATGAGGCCGATCGCGATCTGGATCGGCAGCGCGATCAGGAGCAGGGCGAAGGTCCGCCCCATCGCGTTCCAGAACGTGTCGCTGGTCAGCACGTCGGAATAGTTCTCGAACCAGATGAACTCGACATCGCCGAGGTCGGTCAGGTTGAAGTAATGCAGCGACGTGTAGACCGCATAGATCAGCGGCACGATCCCGATCACCGCCAGGACGAAGATGGCCGGACCGATGAACGCCCAGAGCGTTCGATTCGAGACGACTGAACCGCGCATGACGGCCTCCCTTTGAGTGGCGGCGAGGCGGGCCTGCGCGCCCGCCCCGCCCGGATCCCCGGGACTACTGGATCAGCGGCTTGTCGCCGTCGAAATAGCCCGCATCCTCCAAGATCGCCTCCATCTCGGTGCCGATCCGCTCGGCGCCCTCCTCGACGGAGATGTCGCCCAGCATGATCTGCGTGCCGTAATTCTGCACGACCTCGCTGATCTCGGGCCATTCGGCGAAGCGCGGGCGGAATTCCGGCACGCCCTCCTGCCAGCTTTCCACGAGCGCGGGAACGAAGGGATACTGCTCGGCGATCCCGTCCTGCTCATAGACGGATTGCCGCGCCGGGACGCCGCCGAGTTCGAGGTACCGGGCCGCGTTCTCCTTCGAGGTGATCCACTGGATGAAGAGCCAGGCCGCCGCCTTCTCGTCGTCGTCGGCCTGCTCCGCCACCGCGAGGCTGAAGCCGCCGAGCGCCGGCTTCTGGCCGTTCGGCCCCTCGGGCTCGGGCGCGACGCCCAGGCAATCGGTGATCCGCGACGTCTCCTCGCTGGCGAGCGTCGAATAGAACGAGGACCATTCGGTGATGAAGGCCACGTCGCCCTGCGCCAGCGCGTTGACCGCCTCGGCGTGGTCATAGGCCACGATGCCCTCGGGCATGAACTGCATCAGGTCCTGGCGGAAATTCAGCCCCGCGAGGCTCTCCTCCGAGGTCAGGTTGGAGCGGAACTCGTCGTTCAGGAACGATCCGCCGAACGGCCACAGGAACCGCGCGAAGCTGTCCGCGGACTGGGTCTCGTTGCGCTTCGACTGGAGGGCATAGGCATACTTGCCGTCGCCCGTCAGGGCGGGGCCGTATTCGTCCATCACCGCCTGCCAGGTTTCGGGCGGGCCGTCGAAGCCGGCCTCTTCCAGCATGCACCGGTTGTAGAACAGAAGGCCCGAGTAATTGTCGAAGGGCAGGCCGTAGACGGTGTCGTCCCAGGTCCCGAACGCGTCGAGCACCAGCGGGAAGAAATCGTCCATGTCCAGGTCGGGGTCCATGATCTCGGGGAACTGCTCCTCGATCTCCGAGACCGGCACGATCCAGTCGTTCTGGGCGAAGTTGCCGATCCACACCAGGTCGATCAGCGCGATGTCGAGGTCGCCCTGCGCGACGAAGTCGCGGACCTGCTCGCCCAGCGCGTTCTCGTAGGGCAGATCGGTCACGTTGATCTCGATGCCGGTCTCGTCCTCGAACTCGCCCAGCATCTGCTTGGCGGCCTCGTATCCGGGGCGCAGCAGGAACACCACGTCCACCGTCGTGCCTTCATACGGTTTCGCCGCCTCCGCGAGCGACCAGTCGGAGCCCCCGGTTTCCTCCTGCGCGAGGGCCGGCACCACCGCCGTCATCGCGGTGCTCAGCGCCAGCGCGCTCGTCAAGCCGTATCTCATGATGTCCTCCCATGACATTGCTTCGGCAACTTTGCGAGATTTTGTATTGACCGCGATACATTTGTAAAGACATTTGTACATGGTCCAACCGGAGGGGAGGGAGGAGCCAGTGGCCAGAGTCACCCTGGAGAACGTCGACAAGTTCTATGGCGCGTCGCAGGCGCTGTTCGACATCTCGCTGGAGATACAGGACGGCGAATTCGCCGTGTTCGTCGGCCCGTCGGGCTGCGGAAAATCGACCCTCCTGCGCTGCGTCGCGGGGCTGGAGGCGATCTCGTCGGGCCGGATTCATATCGGCGACAAGGACGTGACGGCGGTCGAACCCTCCGATCGCGGCGTGTCGATGGTGTTCCAGTCCTACGCGCTCTATCCCCACATGACGGTCCGCCAGAACATGGATTTCGGCATGCGGATCAACAAGTTCGCCGCCGACGACCGCAAGCGGCGGATCGACGAGGCGGCCGGCATCCTGCAGCTTACCCCGCTGCTCGACCGCAAGCCCGGCCAGCTCTCGGGCGGCCAGCGGCAGCGCGTCGCGATCGGCCGGGCGATCGTCAAGGAGCCGGAGGTTTTCCTGTTCGACGAGCCGCTGTCGAACCTCGACGCCAAGCTGCGCATCCAGATGCGCGTCGAGCTCGAGGGTCTGCACCGCCAGCTCGGCACCACCATGATCTACGTCACCCACGACCAGGTGGAGGCGATGACCATGGCCGACCGGATCGTGGTCCTGAACCAGGGCCGGATCGAGCAGGTGGGTTCGCCCATGGAACTCTACCACACCCCGCGGTCCGAATTCGTCGCGGGCTTCATCGGCGCGCCGAGCATGAACCTGCTGAAGGTGGAGTACGCCGACGGCCGGCTCAGCTATGCCGGGCATTCCGTCGCCGACGCCGCGTCCGGCGCCGCGACGCTGGGCATCCGGCCCGAACATCTCCGCATTGCCTCCGAGGCGGACGGCGACACCCTGCCCGTCGAGGTCAAGGTCCGCGAACAGCTCGGCAGCGAGAGCTATCTCTACACGACCGGCCCCGGGGGCGACGAGATCGTCGTACGCACCGACGGTGACACCGCCATCGAATCGGGGGACCGGATCTCCCTCGCCTTTCCCGCGCGGCACCTCCATCTCTTCGACGGCGAGGGCCGGCGCCTGGCCGAGGGCTAGCGCGCGGCGGACGCCGACAGGAGGGGACCGGCATGACCACGATGGGCGAACGGGCCGCGGCGGCGGCGGGCGATATCCTCGCCGCACTCGGCGGCGTGGCCGAGGCCGATCACGCCGGCGCCGTCGACGCGATCGCCGGGGCGCGCCGGATCGCCTGCGCCGGCGTCGGCCGCGAGGGGCTGATGATGCGGGCGCTGACCATGCGCCTCTTCCATCTGGGGCTTGACGCCCATGTCGCGGGCGACATGACCACGCCGCCGCTCGGGCCCGGGGACCTGCTGGTGGTCAGCGCCGGGCCGGGCGATTTCGCCATGATCCGCGCCCTGGTCGGGGTCGCGCGGGCGGCGGGCGCCGGCACGCTGGCGCTGACCGCGCGGGCGGACGGCGCGGTTCCCGCGCTCTGCGACCGGGTCGCCGTCCTGCCGGCGCAGACCATGGCCGACGACACGACCGCGCCCGCCCCCTCGATCCTGCCGATGGGCTCGGTCTACGAGGGCGCGCTGTTCCTCTGGGGCGAACTCCTCGTCCTCGACCTGGCCGCCCGCCTCGGCCGCGACCCGTCCGAGATGCGCGCCCGCCATACCAACCTGGAGTGACGCCGATGGCCGATTGGCACGACCGCTTCTCCCTCGCCGGCCGCCGGGCGCTCGTGACCGGCGCCTCGGCCGGGATCGGTTTCGAGATCGCGCGCCTCTTCGCCGCCGCTGGCGCCGATATCGCGGGCGTGGCGCGCCGTTCCGCGGCGCTCGACGAGGTGGGCGCGGCGGTGGCCGCGGCGGGGCGGCGCTTCGTCCCCGTGGCCGCCGATCTCTGCGAGGCCGACGCACCGGCGGCCGCGGCGGCGGAGGCGCGCGCCGGCCTGGGGGGGATCGACATCCTCGTCAATTGCGCCGGCACCGCCGAGGTCGCCCCGGCGCTCGATCTTTCCCTCGCGGCGTGGGAGCGGACCATGGCGCTGAACCTGCGCGCCCCGTTCCTCCTCTCCCAGGCGGTCGCGCCCCGGATGATCGCCGCGGGCGGCGGCAAGATCGTCATGATCTCGTCCCAGACCGGCGTGATCGCGATGGAGGACCACGCCGCCTATGCCGCCTCCAAGGGGGGGCTGAACGCGCTGACGAAGTCGCTCTGCGCCGAATGGGCGCGCCACGGCATCCAGGTCAACGCGATCTGCCCGACCGTGGTGATGACGCCGATGGGGCGCGAGGTCTGGTCCGACCCGGCGAAGGCCGATCCGGTGCGCCTGGCCACCCCGGCGCGGCGCTTCGGCGAGCCGCTGGAGGTGGCCGAGGCGGCGCTCTACCTCGCCTCCGCCGCGTCCGGCCTCGTCAACGGAACGACACTCATGCTCGACGGCGGCTTCACCAGCGTCTGACACACACGACCGGGCGCGATGTCCCCGGCAAGGAGGAAGCGATGCAATCCCTGGTCCTGGAACGAAAGAACGAGCTCTCCCTGCGCGATTTCCCCATCGAGAAGCAGGAGACGCTGGGCCCCCGCGACGTCCGCATCAAGCTGCACACGGTGGGGATCTGCGGGTCCGACGTGCACTACTACACCCACGGGCGCGTCGGCCCCTTCGTGGTGGAGGACCCGATGATCCTCGGCCACGAGGCGTCCGGCACGGTGATCGAGGTCGGCTCCGAGGTCACGACCCTGGCCGAAGGCGACCGCGTCTGCATGGAGCCGGGCGTGCCGGATCCCAATTCCCGCGCCACGCGGATGGGCATGTACAACGTCGACCCGGCGGTGCGCTTCTGGGCGACGCCGCCCGTCCACGGCATCCTGCGCCCGACCTGCATCCACCCCGAGGCGTTCACCTTCAAGCTGCCCGACGCAGTGAGCTTCGCCGAGGCGGCGATGGTCGAGCCCCTCGCGGTGGGCGTCCACGCCGCCACCAAGGCCCGGGTCAAGCCCGGCGACACCGCGCTGGTGATCGGCGCCGGCCCGATCGGGCTCGTTACCGCGCTGGCCGCCCTCGCCGCCGGCTGCGCGCGGGTCTACGTGGCCGATCTGGACCAGGCCAAGCTCGAGATCGCGGCCGCGCTCCACGCCGCGATCCACCCGATCGACGTGACCCGCGACGACCCCGCCCGGGTCATCCGCGCCGCCACCGACGATTGGGGATGCGAGCTGGTCTTCGAGGCGTCGGGCGCCCCGAAGGCCGCCGCCGGGGTGTTCGAGCCGCTCTGCCCGGGCGGTGCCGTGGTGATGATCGGCGGCCAGGCCGACCCCGTAGCCTACGATGCCGGCGCCGCCATGGTCCGCGAGGCGCGGGTGGAGAACATCTTCCGCTATGCCCACGTCTTCCCGCGCTGCGTCGCCATGCTGGCCTCCGGCGCCATCGACGTGAAGCCCCTGATCACCCGCACCTTCGACTTCTCCGAAAGCGTGGCGGCGTTCGATCTGGCGGCCTCCGCGCCGTCCGGCGACGTGAAGATGCAGATCGAATTGCCGCAATGACCCCGCTTGCCCGGCGCGCCGCGACCGCCGGGCGGACGCCCCCCAGAACCACGCAACCGGAGGAACCGGACATGAGCATTTCCCTCGACGGCAAGGTGGCCGCGGTCACCGGCGCGGCCTCGGGCATCGGCTTCGCCTGCGCCGCCATCCTGCACGAGGCGGGCGCCGAGGTGGTGCTGATCGACCGCGACGCCACCGCGCTCGAACGCGCCTGCGCCGAGCTGGGCGCGCGGTCGCATGCGCTGGGCTGCGATCTGCTCGACGGGGCGCAGGTCGACGCGCTCGACGCGCGGATCGCCGATCTGGCCGGCCCCGTGGACATCTTCCACGCCAATGCCGGCGCCTATTCCGGCGGTGCCGTGGCCGAGGGCGATCCCGACGAATGGGACCGGGTGCTGAGCCTCAACGTCAACGCCGCCTTCCGCTGCGTGCGCGCGGTCCTGCCGGGCATGGTGGCGCGGAAATCGGGCGACATCGTCTTCACCTCCTCGATCTCGGGCGTCGAGCCGGTGGTGTGGGAGCCGATCTACGTCGCCTCGAAGCACGCGATCCAGGGCTTTTTGCATACGACGCGCCGGCAGGTCGCCAAGGACGGCGTCCGCATGGGCGCGATCCTGCCCGGCCCCGTCGTCACCGCGTTGATCGATACCTGGCCCGAGGCCAAGAAGGCCGAGGCGCTGGCCGACGGCTCGCTGATGGAGGCGCGCGAGGTCGCGGAATGCGTCCTCTTCATGCTGACCCGGCCGCGCAACGTGGTGGTGCGCGATCTGGTCCTGCTGCCCAACACCGTGGATCTGTGAGGATGGCCATGCAGGAGCCGGACGCGCCCCGGGCCGACCACCTGATCGGCGTCGACGTGGGCACCGCGAGCGCTCGCGCCGGCGTCTTCGACACCGACGGCCGGTTGAAGGGGACGGACAAGGCCGACATCACCGTCCACCGCGCCCCCGACGGGCGCATCGAACAGGCCAGCGCCGAGATCTGGGCGGCGGTCTGCGCCGCCGTGCGCGGCGCCCTGGCCGCGGCCGGCGTCGCGCCGGAACGGATCGGCGGGCTGGGCTTCGACGCCACCTGCTCCCTCGTCGTCCTGGGCGAGGGCGGCACCTCCCTGCCCGTCGGCGACCCGGACCGCCCCGACCGCGACGTCATCGTCTGGATGGACCACCGCGCGCTCGACCAGGCGGCGCGGATCAACGCCACCGGGCATGCCGTCCTCGATTATGTCGGCGGCCGGATCTCCCCCGAGATGCAGACCCCCAAACTGCTCTGGTTGCAGGAGAACCGCCCCGACATCTTCGCCCGGGCCTGGCAGTTCTTCGACATGACCGACTGGCTCGGCTGGCGAGCCACGGGCAGTTGCGCCCGCTCGACCTGCACGATCACCTGCAAGTGGACCTACCTCGCTCACGAGGGGCGCTGGGACGCGGGCTATTTCCACCAGATCGGCCTGGGATCGCTCGCCGACGAGGAATTCGCCCGGATCGGCACCGACATCGTCTCCCCCGGCACCCCGCTCGGCGGCGGCCTCGACGATCGCGCCGCCGAAGAGCTGGGGCTGCCCGCCGGCATCGCGGTCGGGGCGGGGCTGATCGACGCCCATGCCGGCGGCATCGGCACCGTCGGCGCCGAGGGCGGTGGCGGTGCCGAGGCGAACCTCGCCTACGTCTTCGGCACCTCCTCCTGCACCATGGCCACGACCGCGCAGCCGGTCTTCGTTCCGGGTGTCTGGGGGCCGTACTGGTCGGCGATGGTGCCCGGCGCCTGGCTGAACGAGGGCGGCCAATCCGCCGCCGGCGCGGCCATCGACCAGCTGGTCCGCTTCCACCCCCATGCCGCTGAGGCAGGCCGGACCGCCCGCGCCGCGGGCCAGTCGCTGCCGCAATGGCTGGCCGCGCGCTGCGCCGAGCGGGCCGACGGATCCGAGGCGCTCTGCGCCCTCGTCGCCGGCCGCCACGTCGTCCCCGAAGTGCTGGGCAACCGCGCCCCCCACGCCGATCCGCATAGCCGCGCGGCGATCCTGGGCCTCGGTATGGCGGACGGCCTGGACGACCTGCTGTCGCTTTATGCCGCGGCGATGTGCGGCCTGGGCTACGGCCTGCGCCAGATCGTCGAGGCGCAGGCGGAGCGCGGGATCCGTCTAGACCGGATCGTGCTCAGCGGCGGCGCCGGCCGGTCCGCGTTCGTCCGCCAGCTCCTGGCCGACACGGCGGGCCTGGAGGTCGCGGTCCCCGAGACCGAGGAGCCGGTCCTCCTGGGATCGGCGATGCTGGGCGCGGTGGCGGGCGGCGCGCATGCCGATATCGGTACCGCGATGCGCGCCATGAGCCGCCTCCGCGAGAGCCATCTGCCCGCGACCGGCGAGGCGGCGGCGCGGCACCGGGACCGCTACGCCATCTTCGAAAGGGTTCAGGCCGCCGGCCGCGCCGCCGCCGGGTGCTGACCCGCCGCGGCGCGCGGTGTCCCCGCAAGCATTTCGGCGGATGGATCGACGGCGCGGGCGGCCGGCGGCGAACCGGTCGCCGACAGCGGCCAGGGACGAGCAGATGCGTCTTACCTCCGCGACTTACGACCCTCCAGTGGTATGCGCCCCTGCGGGTGGACAGGATCAGGCGGCTGTTCTGGCCGTGGCGCGGGCGTGGCGGTCTTCGAGCCTGGCGGGGCTGCGATACCCCAAGGCGGAATGCGGGCGGCGGGTGGTGCAGGCTTCGATGAACCGGGGAAAACCGGCGGCGACCTCCGCGAAGGTTTCGCACGCCATCGGGTAGGCCCCCTCCATCTTCGGCGTCTTCATGCAGCTTTCCGCCTGGACGTTGTCGTACGCATTGCCGCGGCGGTTCATCGACGCGAAGAACCCATGCGTATCGAGAATGCCTCGATGCAGTTCCGACCCGTATCGAGATCCCCGGTCCGTCTGGAGGACGCAAATTCCGCGGCCGACGGCGGGGCCGACGACGCGCCGCGACCGAGCGGCGCGGATCAGCGCGGCACGGGCAAGACCGCCTCGAATGGCGACGCAGGTCAGATCGGCCACCCAAAGCCGATTTGGGCCATGGACCTCGACCTCCTCGGCAACGAACGGAAGGAT
Organism: uncultured Paracoccaceae bacterium; assembly: GCA_947487205.1. Classification (GTDB taxonomy): domain Bacteria; phylum Pseudomonadota; class Alphaproteobacteria; order Rhodobacterales; family Rhodobacteraceae; genus Palleronia. The sequence goes on from CANKVU010000013.1 coordinate 88,964, forward strand.
CGGGCGGCCGTGATCGCTGCAGGTCTGGGGGCGAAACGTCGGCGGAGCCGCGGGTTCGGGGCGCTCTCTTTCATCGCCCGCCGCACCTCCTTCGAGTCGACGACCATACCCCGATGGCGGAGCTCTGCGCCGACACGGCGCCAACCGAATGTCCGCGACGATCGCCATGTCGCCGGCCTCGGGTCGGGGATCGGCATGGAAACCGGACCGTGCGGCCCCCATCAGCTCGCATCCCCACCGGATCGAGAGCCCGCGCAAATCCGCGTCTCGACGCGCGTCCGGCGCGCTGATCCCCCTTCGGAACCTCGATTTCGAGCGCCTGGCGTCCGGCCAGCCGCTCAAGTGCCGAGATCCGGGCTTCGTACCCGGCCATCAACACGGGCGCCGCTCTCTCCTTTCTCGATCCAGATGCGGATCCAGATTGCGCGACACGTCGTGGCGGCGACCGAACTCATGGAGCGTCTCGCCGTCATCATACTCGGCAACGACCTGCCGCTTGAATTCGGTGCTGTGACTGCGGTGTCGTCCGGGCATGGGCTTTCTTCCTCGAAAAGCTCGCGACGCGTCGATTCAACCGATCCGACCTGTCCACCCGCAAGGGCGCAGTCCCGCTGCAATGACCGAGGCGCGGGCGATGGACTTCGTTTCGGACCGGCCGTTCGACGATCGACCGTTGCGTATCCTGACCGCCGTCGACCGCTGCGCGAGAGAGCCTCTCGCAACACGTGCGAGGACGACCTTCACGGCCTCCCACGTCATCGACGAACTGCACCGGTTGGCCAGAACCCTGGGCGAGTGGCATGGCATTCGGGTCGATAACGGGCCCGAGCGTTCCGGCCCGCTGCCGGGTCGACGGGCTGACCCGAACAGGGTCGAGCGCGACTTGTCGCCTCCGAAAAGCCCGGCGATAACGCATTCGTGGAGGCCTTCACCAGCGACCTGTATACGAATGCCTCAGCGTCTTATGGCTCCCTGTCCCTGGCCGATGCCCGCCGACGCATCGAAGCCCGGAGGACCGAGCACACCGACCACCGGCCGCACGCTCCGCTCGGAAACGCGAGCCCGAACGCCTTGGCGGCGCTGCCGAAACCAGTCCGGACGGTCGCGGGATTGCTGGACCAAGGATCGGGCCCGGGGCCCGCCCGTGATGCACCAGGACTGATACCGGACCACCCGACAGGGGTCGGCCCTATGATGCGGAAGGATGCGACGAGTGAGGGGATCCGATGCACATCGTGTTGTGGCGCCGCCTCGATCAACCCGGACACGACGCGTGTCGCTTCCGGGAGAGGCCGGAGGGGTGGATGATCGAGGGGGACGCCGTCTTCGAGCAGGCCGGGCGTCCCGCCAGCCTCGCGTATCGCCTTTGTTGCTGCAAGGATTGGCGAACCCGGCGCGCGTCGGTGTCGGGCTGGATCGGCCACGACGCCCTTGACCTGACGATCGAACGCGACGGCGCGCAGGATTGGCGCGTCAACGGCACCCCTGAGCCTGCGATGGCAGGGCTGGACGACATCGACTTGGGCTTCACGCCCGCCACCAACACCAGCGCGCTGCGGAGGCTGGATCTGCGCGAAGGCGCGGGCGCGACCTGCGTCGCGCTCTGGCTGGACATCGAGGACTGGACCGTCAAGCGGTTGACCCAGAGCTACCGCAGGACGGGACCGCGGACGTTTGCCTATGCCTCTCCGAAGCACGGTTACCGGGCAAACCTCGAAACCGACGATTTCGGGGCCGTGACGGAGTATCCGGGGCTCTGGACGATGGTCTGCCGGGGCTGACCCGGCGACCATCGCCCCTGGATTGCGGCGCCCCCGGGCGTCAGGCGGCCCGGGCCACGGCGTCGAGCCGCGAGAGCGCCTCACCGTCGAGCGTCAACTCGGCCGCGCCCACATTCTCCCGCAGGTGCCCTCGACGCGCGGTGCCCGGGATCAGGAGGATGTTCCGGCTGCGCTGGAGGAGCTAGGCGAGCGCCACCTGCTGGGGCGACCGGCCCAAGCCGCGCGCCACCGCGGCGAGCCCCTCGGACTGGATCGGGCTGAAACCGCCCAGGGGAAAGAACGGGACATAGGCGATGCCGTCCGCCGCCAGCTCGTCGATCAGGGCGTCGTCGTCCCGCAGGACGAGGTTGTACTGGTTCTGCACACAGACGATCGGCGTGATCTCTCTCGCGGCACGGATCTGACCGGCGGTGACGTTGGAGAGGCCGATATGGGCCAGGAGCCCCTCGTCGCGCATCCTGACCAGCGTCCCGATCGGTTCCCTGATGTCGTCGTCGGGCCCGCCCATGCGCAGGTTGACGATCCCGAGCCGCGCCAGGTCCAGGCGCTTCAGGTTGTCCTCGACCGAGCGGCGCAGGAAGGCGGGGCTTCGGTCGAGGTTCCAGCCGCCCGCCGCGTCGCGCCAGGCGCCGATCTTGGTGACGAGCGTCAGGCCGGGGGCATAGGGATGCAGCGCCTCGCGGATGAGTTCGTTGGTGACATGGGGGCCGTAGAAGTCGCTGGTGTCGATGTGATCGACGCCCAGGGCGACCGCCTCGCGCAGGACGGCGTGCGCCTCTTCGGGGTCGGCGGGCGGGCCAAAGACATGCGGCCCGGCCAGTTGCATCGCACCATAGCCCATGCGGGCGACACTGATGTCGGTGCCGGGAAAGGTGAAACGACCGGCGGATTGGGCATTGGCCATGGAAGGTCTCCTCGCTGTGTACGGAACGCGAGATAGGCGATCGCCGGAACTGGATAATCGGGGTCGGACCGAATAGCCTGTTCGACATGGCGAACAGCGATCTCCCCCTCGACGATCTCGCGACCTTCCTCGCCGTGGTCGAGGCCGCGGGGTTCCGCGCCGCCGGCAAGAGGCTCGGGCGGGCGCCCTCGACGATCAGCGAGACGGTGCGGCGGCTGGAGGCGCGGGTCGGCACGCCCCTGCTCATCCGCTCCACGCGGGCGGTTCGTCCCACCGAAGCCGGACGCGAGCTGGCCGAACGCCTGCACCCGGTGATGGCCGAGGCCCGCGCGGCGCTCGAAGGGGCCGCGACGGCGGGCGGGACGGTGCGGGGGCCCTTGCGGCTCAACGTCCCGAAGGCGGTGATGGCGGACATCCTCCCGCCCCTGATCGACCGGCTGGTCGCGCGCCACCCCGAGGTCACGGTCGAGCTGCTGGTCGAGGACAGCTTCGTCGACACGATCGCGGTCGGCTGCCACGCGGGCATCCGCTACGACGAGGCGCTGGAGCCGAACGTGATCGCGGTGCCGATCGGCCCTGCCCGCCAGCGGGCCGCCGTGGCGGCGGCTCCCTCCTACCTCGCGCGGCGCGGCGTGCCGCTGCACCCGGACGCGCTTGGCGATCACGAGGCCGTATTGATCCGGTTCTCCGGTGGGGCCATCGCGCACTGGGAGCTGGAGCGGGGCGACGAGACCGTCACCCTGACACCTCCGGCCGCGGTGACGGTCAGTGCCGCCGCGGCCGAGGCGGCGATCGGCTTCGCCGTCTCGGGTCGGGGCCTGATCCAGATATTCCGGGACTGGCTCCAACCTCATTTCGAGACGGGGGCCCTGGTCCCGGTGCTCGAGCCATGGTGGCCCGAGTTCGACGGTCCCCGGCTCTACTTCCCCGATCGTCGAATGCCGCCGCCCCTGCGGGCCTTCGTCGATCTCGTGGCCGAGGCCCGCCGGGACCGCGAAAGCCGGACCCCCCTGCCCACACGTGGGTAAGGCCGGGGCGGGCGCTCCGAGCTCCCGGCCGTCTTCGCTGCGAGGATCGCGCCTTGCACAGCCACCGGCGGTTGGCGCGCGTCTCTCGCTCCCCGTGGAAACCCGCGGCCTCGACGCCGTCCCGATGGCGGATTGCTCCATGGCGGGTGGAACGCGATGCCGAAGGTCGGCCTCGACCGCGTCCCCGCCGTGATCGTCCTCAGGTGGGTGCAGGCCTTGCTCGCGCTGCCGCCGGTCCCACCCGCACCCGACCCCGCGGCGTGAGCCTGGATCGCGATCGCGGCCGTGCTCAACGCGGGCTCTGACACGCGCGAAGACGATCCGCCGGCCAGAAGCACCGCGCCCCCGGTCGTCCCGCCGGTCTCGGTGAAGCCATTCGGGGCGGATCTGGCCGGTCGGCGCCATCTCGGCGGGCGTCCTGCTGAAACAGCAAAGGGGGTTTCAACGAACGTACGAACTACGGGTTTTCGGAACACCCCGCCCGCAGGACGCCTCCCAGCTTGCCGTCGCGTTTTCCTGGTTCCGCAAACAACCCCGATGAATGACTGCGCTGATGTATCACGCACACCCCGTGTGCATCCGCACGCGGGACCCACCACTCGCTCCCCCGGGCCGATTTGGTACTCTGACGCCTGCTTAGCGGAGCCGGTTCATGCCCCTTTCCAATACCGTCGCCACCTATGGCAGCGTCACGAAGACCCTGCACTGGCTCGTGGCCCTGTTGATGGGCACCCAGATCGCCCTCGGGATCGTCGGCAGCCGCCTCGGAACCGATACGCGGCTCGACCTCAAGGTCCAGATCCTCGAGATCCACAAGCTTCTCGGCATCGCCATCTTCGCCCTCGCGCTCTTGCGCATCGTGTGGACCCTGGCCCAGCCGAAGCCCGCCCCCCTCCACCCCGAAAGGCGGGTGGAGACGTTCGTGGCGGAGGCGGCGCATTTCGCCCTCTACGCCGCTCTCCTCCTCATGCCGCTCTCCGGCTGGATCGGCCACGCCGCCTCCACGGGCTTTGCGCCCATCCCCTGGCCCTTCGGACAATCCCTCCCCCTGATCCCGAAATCGCCCGCCCTGAGCGAGATGGCCTTCGCCGCTCATGGGATCTTCGCGTGGATCCTGGGCGCCGCGCTCGCGGCCCATGTGGCGGGCGCCCTGAAACACGCGGTTCTCGACCGGGACGGGACATTGCGGCACATGTGGTTCGGAGGGTCCGCCCCGGAGATTCCCCCGAACGGCGCGGACCGGCCCGGGGCGGTGCCCGCGCTTGGCGTGGCGCTCCTCGTCTACGCGGCCGGAGGTCTCGGAGCGCTTGCCCTGACGACGCCGGAGGAGATGGCGGAGGCCGCCTCCCCCAGCTCGACGGGGGAATGGATCGTGGAGGAGGGGACGCTCGGCCTCGCCGTCACGCAGTTCGGCAGCGACATCGAGGGTCGGTTCGCCGAATGGAGCGCCGACATCTCGTTTTCCGAGACCGCCGAGGACGGAAATCACGGAGAGGTGATCGTCACGGTTCGCGTTCCGTCCCTGACGCTCGGATCCGTGACGGAGAACGCTCTCGGGTCGGATTACATGGCGGCCGAGGACCATCCCGAGGCGACGTTCTCCGGACCGATCCGGGCGGAGGGCGCGGGCTTCGTTGCCGACGGGACGCTCGAACTGGCCGGTGCGCGCGTGCCGGTGGCCTTGCCGTTCACCCTCGACATCGACGGCGGGACGGCCCGGATGGAGGGTTCGGCCACGATCGATCGTCGCGATTTCGGAATTGGCGGGGATGGCACGGGCCAGCTCGCGGCGGAGGTCACGATCCCCGTGACGCTGACCGCCACGCGCGCGGAATAGAAGAAGGGCGCCCGATCAGGGGCGCCCTTTCCAATGACCGCGTCGCGGATCACTCCGAGGCGGGCGAGGCCTCGAGGGAGATCTCCACGTGAACTTCCGCCGGAATTACCGGGGTGAAGGCGCCCAGGTTGAAATTCGTCCGGTCGAGCGTCGTGGTGGCCCCGAAGGCGGCGACCTGGTCGCCGGTCGGGCTCTCCCCCTGGCCGATGAAGGTGCTCTCGAGAACCACCTCGTTGGTGACGCCGTTCAGGGTCAGGTCGCCGGTGATGTCGGCGGTATTCTCGCCGGTCACCTCGATCGAGGTCGAGTCGAACGTGATCATGCTGTCCTGGGCGTTCTGGAAGAAGTCGCCGCTTTGCAGCAGGTGCTCCTCGAACTCGGGCGTTACGACGATTGCGGTCGTGGGGATCCGGATCGAGACGGTGGAATTCGCCGGGTTCTCCTCGTCGAATGTCATGTCGCCCGAGATGTCGAACACGATGGCGCGGGTCGTCGAGAAATCCGCGTGCTGCCAATGCGCCAGGAGCTCGCTGTGCGCGGGATCGATCTCGTAGGGCTGCGGCTCGGCCACGGCCATTCCCGCGGCCAGCGTGGCGGTGAGGGCGGTGGCGGTCAGTGCGGTCTTCATCTGAACTCCTGTCATTGCTTGCTTGCCCGATGAAGATATGCGCTGCCCCGACGCCGCCAATCCGCACGGGCAAACAGAAGAGCTTCGCTGCCGCGCAGAGTTCATGCGTCGGAAAGGGTGATTTCCGTTTTGTCCTTGGCTCGGCCCGGCTTCGGAACCCCAGTCAGGACGAAAACCCCGGATGGGACCTCCGAGGTCATGGAAGGTTTGCGGCTCGCAGGGGATCTTTCGCGCGAGAGGGATGAGCGCCACAGGTCGCCGTCCCCGGACGGAATCATCCCGCAGGTCCGGTGACGTGGAGGCCGATCGCGGGATAGCCGTTCGGCCGGGCGGCGCGGACAGGAAGTTCGGCGGGCTGGCGGTTCAAGTCGCGTGCCACGAGGCTTTGGCCCGGCAGGTTTACCCGATGCATCTTCGTCTCGCGCGGCCCCGGGGGTGGTCGCTGCCCTATATTCGCCAGATGGCGCGGCCGAGGGATCTGCCCGCGCGAAGCGCCCCGTTCCGGGAAGTCGCGCCCGCGGTCGATTGTGTCCAAGGCCTGGCGGTCTCGCGGGGCGGGATCTGGCTTGGCACGGCCGGCCGCATCGGTGCATCACCGACATGGCTCCGCGCGCGGGTCCAGCCTCAACGGCCGGATTTCCAGCATCCGTTCGGCGACGCCGATGTGGATCCGGCGCCCCGGACGGTGTTTCGCCCCAGTCCTGGGCGAGTGCCCCCTCGCCTTTGCCCTCCGCCCAGGTACTGGCGCCGGCGCCTGAACGACGACCGCATCCCGGGACCGCGCGAAAAGCCTTGGTCCGCCACGGCGATCCGGGACCACCGCACCCGCGGCACCGGCATCCTCGACAAGGAGCTCGATGTCGGCCCAGAACCCGCTGCGCGACGTGAAGGACCCGGCGACGGGCAAGCGCGTCTCGCGGCTGACGCCGCAGGCGGAGTGGATCACGCAGGTGTCCCGGATCTCCGCATCATCGAGGATGACCTGTCGCAGAGCATGAAGACCCGCCAGGGCGAGATCGACGCGACGCCTGCGGTGCGGGGCATCACGCGGAGCCGGTCCCGGGAAAAGCGACATCGTACTCATCTGCTGACGGGAAAGCTCGTCCGTGCCACTTGAAACCGTGATCGCTGCGGGCCGGGACGACCTCGTCGTCTCGGGCGACCGGACGCTCAAGGCGTGCGGCCACACGCGGAGCGACCGGCGTGGGCCTCTGGACGGGGCCGTGCTCGCCATACGTCACGAGCGGCGATTCAGGCCGATGCAATGGCCGGGTTCCCCTCGGGCTTCAGCACGGCCACACATCCGGAGCGCGGCGAAGGCGTTTCGAAGCGCCAGCAAACCCGTTCCGCCCTGGAGGAGATCGAGCGCACGCTGCAGGGCCTCCACGTCGCCATCGCGGACGGGTTCAGGACCCCGGGCCCTTCGCAGAAGCTGGAAGAGACGGACGCAAGAAAGGCCGAGCTGGAGACGCACCTGAGCGCCCCGTAGCCTTCACCCATGCGTCTGCATCCAGGGCGGACGGAGACGTATCGCGAGACGGTTGCGGATCTCGCCGCACCCCTGCAACACATCTCGATCCGCACCCGGGCCCGCGACGGGCGGCCGGGCCTGGTCGAGCGCGTCAGCGCCCACGCGGGCACGGAGGGCAACGGTCCTGCACTTGAACCGGAGGGGAGATTACCGCGATGATCGAGGCGGCGCAGTCTGGTTCGATCCTGCGGAAACTTCACTGCGACTTTCTCAAGTTGAACGACCCCGTCATGGACCGGACGGTGGCCCGCAGAACGAAGCCCCCTTATACGCTACTGGAATAATTTAGATTCTCAGTGTTCGTTGGTGCGGGCGGCCGGACTCGAACCGGCACGGCCTTCCGGCCCAGGCATTTTAAGTGCCATGTGTCTACCGTTCCACCACGCCCGCGGGAGGCCGCCGCGCCGGGACGCGGCGGCGTGGCCCGGGGCGGACGGAGCGCCCCGGGGCCGGGTCGGCCTCAGCCCTCGTCGACACAGGCCTCCAGATCCTCGGCCGACGGGCCGTCGGGCGTGCGACCCAGGTTGTAAGGCGCCGAGGCTTCGCGCCACTGGGCATAATCGTTGAGGTACTCGACCATGGAAAGATAGACCGCGCCGGCGGTCGGGCTCTCGCAGGACACTTCGACGATGACCTCGTTGGCGATCTGCTGGATCTCGGCCAGCGCCTCGTCGGAATAGCGGTCGATCTGCACCGCCTCGTCCCACTTGGCATAGGCCTCGGTCGCGCGCTTCTCGGTGAAGGCCAGCGACCACAGCATCGTCGCGTCGGCGGCGATCCGCAGCTTCTCCTTGGCCCCGTCGCTCAGCTGGTCCCAGGCATCCTGGTTGATCATCACCCCGAAGACCGAGGCCGATTGGTGCCAGCCCGGCGTCGACCAGTTCGACGTCACCTGCTGGAAGCCCGCCGACCAGTCGACGTTGGGCGTGGAGAACTCGCCCCCGTCGATCACGCCGCGTTCCAGGGCCTGATAGACCTCGCCGCCGGCCATCGAGACCTGGCTGCCGCCCAGCCGCTCCAGGATGCGGCCCTGCTCGTTGCCCGAGACGCGCATCCGCATCCCCTGCAGGTCCTCCAGCGTCACCACCTGCTTGTTGGTGTGGAAGCCGCTCTCGTTGTTGGTCACACCATAGGGCAGGTACATCATCCCGAACTCGCCATAGGTGTCCTCGTAGAACTGGCGGCCGCCCCATTCCTGGATCCAGTTGACGTAATCCACGGCGTTGAAGAGCGCGGGCGTGGTCGCCAGCGCGGTGAAGGCCGCGTCGCGCCCCGCCCAGTAGCCCGGCCAGTCGGCGCCCGCCTGCACCGTGCCCGATTGCACCGCCCCGAACACCTCGCCGGCGGGGACGAGGCTGCCGCCCTCGTAGAAGTCGATGGTCACCTCGTCCCCGGCGAGCTTGTTCACGAGGTCGACGAAATGGCGGTCGAACTCGATCAGCTCCAGCGAGGACGGCCAGGTCGTCGTCATCGTCCAGGTCTGCTGCGCCGCCGCGGCACCGGTCAGCCCCAGGCTCAGCGCCGTCGTCGCGGCGAGGGTCTTGAAGGTCATGCGTCTACTCTCCCTTTGGTGGTTCTTCTTATCCGTAAAGCACGGTCGGCAGCCAAGTCACCAGCCCCGGGATCAGCGCCACCGCGATGCACATCAGGATGATGAGCGCGATGAACGGCATCACGCCGGCGATGATGTGCCCGGTCCGGACCTCCTTCGGCGCGATCGCCCTCAGGTAGAAGAGGGCATAGCCGAATGGCGGCGTGAGGAAGCTCGTCTGCAGCACCACGGCCATCAGCACCACGAACCACAGCAGGTCGACCTCGGGCATCTCCTGCACGATGGGCAGGAAGATCGGGAAGGACAGCAGCACGATCCCGGTCCAGTCCAGGAACGCGCCCAGCACGAAGACGATCAGCATCATCACGGTCAGCAGCAGCCACGGCGCCATGTCGAGGTTGCGGATCAGTTCCTGCGTCGCCCGCAGCCCCCCGGTGATGTTGAACACGCCGGTGAAGGCGGTGGCCCCGACGACGATGAACAGGATCATCGCCGATGTCTTTCCCGTCTCCTTCAGCGCGTCGTAGAAGCTCGACCAGGCGAAGCGGCCCCGTGCCACGACGATGAGCAGCGCCAGCGCCGCGCCGATGGCCGACGCCTCGGTCGCCGTGGCGATGCCGATCAGCAGCGAGCCCAGGATGCCAAAGATCAGCAGCAGGGGCGGCACCGCCTCCTTCAGCAGCATGACGTAGAGCTCCCCGCGCGGCGGCATGTCCTCGGGCGTGACCGACGGCGCCATGTTGGGCCGCAGCGCCGCGAGGATCGCCACCCACACGGCATAGAGCAGGCCCAGGATCACGCCGGGCAGCATCGCCCCGGCAAAGAGCTCGCCCACCGAGAGCGGCGAGTAGGAGGCCATCAGGATCAGCATGATCGAGGGCGGGATGAGGATGCCGAGGCAGCCCGACGCCGCGATCACGCCCGTCGTCAGCGTGGGCGCATAGCCGTATTGCAGCATCGGGCGCAGCGCCATGACGCCCATCACCGTGATCGACGCGCCGATGATCCCGGTCGTCGCCGCCAGCAGGATCGAGATGAACACCACCGCCAGCGCCAGCCCCCCGCGGACATTCGACAGCAGCAGCCGCAGGCTCTCGAACATCTTGTCGGTGACGCCCGAATTGGACAGGAACTGCGCCATCAGCACGAAGAGCGGGATCGCGATGAGGGTGTAATTGTCGATCACGTCGCCGAAGATGCGGTTGATGACGATGCCGAGCACCATGGTCTTGCCCGCGATCACCGCCCCCAGGACGGCCGTGCCGCCCAGCACGAAGGCCAGCGGATGACCCATCATCAGGCCCAGGACCAGAAGTCCGAACATTACCAGCGCAATCGTCTCACCGCCCATCCCGCGCGTCCTCCCGGTTGAGGATCAGCTTCAGCACCTCGCTGACCCCTTGGATCAACAACAGGCCCGCCGCCACGCAGAGCGCCGCCTTCAGCGGATAGACCGGCACCGCGACCGCGCCATAGGTCGTCTCTCCCTGGTTCCAGGAGGTCTGCGCGAAGGTGAAGGAGCGGGTCAGGAACATCCACGCGAACGGAAAGAAGAAGATCAGATAGCCCGCCACCTCGACCCAGCGCCGCAGACCGTCGCCGAACCGCTCCAGCAGCAGATCGACCCGCACATGCGCCTGGTGCCGCAGGGCGTATCCCCCCAGGAGGATGAAATAGAACCCGTAGAGCTGCTTGGAGATGTCGAAGGCCCAGCGGGTCGGCGCGTTGAAGGCATAGCGCAGGATCACGTCGTAGATGATGACGCCCATGAACGCGACCGCGAGGATCACCACGATCCGTCCCACCGCCTCGTTCACCGCGTCGATGGCGCGTATGATCACCATCCCTGCCCTCCCCGGCCCGCTTTTCGCGCTGGACCAAGTTGGTGGCACGACCGGGGCCGGTCTGCAACGCCAGACCGCCCCGGCGGACGCGATGTCACCTCGCTCAGCGGGAAGCGGCGGTCTGCAGCAGCGGCGTGATGTCGCGGATCGTGGCCCGGCGGTTGGCGCGTTCGGCATCCTCGGTCTCGACCTTGAGGAAGCGTTCGCCATAGCCCTGCACGACGAGGTTCGAGGTCGGCACGTCGAAATATTCCCCGAGCGCCAGCGCCACCGATTCCGCCCGCCGGTCCGACAGGGCGAGGTTGTAGGCCGCGTCGCCCACCGCGTCGGTATGCCCCTCCACCAGGAACACCGCCCGCGGATCCGCGGCGATCGTTTCCCGGATGTAATCGCCCAAGGCCCGCAATTCTTCGGCCTGTTCGGGGCGGATCGCGGCCGAGCCGCTGTCGAAGGTCACCGCCTCGAGGTCGATGGCGGGGACCTGGGCGCGCACCGGCTCGATGCTGCGGACCTGGTCCAGGGAATAGGCGCGGTCGATCTCGGCATCGTGGGCGAGCGCGGCGCGGAGCGCCGCCGCGTCGGTCAGATCCACCACCCGCGACGGCCGTTCGGTTCCGCGCAGGCGGTCCACATCGACGGGTTGCACCTCCTGGCGCAGGTCGTCGACGAGCAGGATGCTCTCGCCGTCCGGCGTGATCCGCTCGCGCCGCAGCACCCGCAGGTCGGCGTCGCGGATCGTGACCACCCGGCTGCCGTCGTCATAGCGCACGATCGTCCGGCTCGACCCGTCCGAATAGGTCTCCGTCTCGACCTGCGATCCGGGCCGGGCAAGGATCGCGTTGTCGTCCTTGATCAGCTCGAAATCGCCGTTGCCGCGCGACACGACCACCCGGTCGTCGGCGGCGGCCACGACCTGGCGGTTGTTGCCCAGCACCGCCCCCACCGCCAAGGCCCCGGCCCCCAGGAGCAAGCCCTTCTCCAGCGTGCTGAGCCCGTCGTCGTCCTCGTCCTCCTCCGCCCGCCGGGCGGAGGCGTCGGCGTCCTCGGTGCGGTCGATCCGGGTGCGGAAATCCTCCGACGAGCTGCGGGAGGTCTCCTCGGTCACGGTCACGCTCTCGCTCTCGACCGGCTCGGCGTCCTCCGCAGCGGCGGCGGCGCGCGGCGCGGGCCGCTGGTCCGCCGGCTGCGGGGCCGTGTCGTCCGCCGCCGCGTCCCGTGCCGGTGCGTCCGGCGCCTCCGCGTCATCCGGCGCGGGCGCGGCCCGCCGCTCGGCCGTGGACCCCTCCGTCGCGGGGGCGGGGATCTCGCCGCCCTCCCCGCCAGACTCGGCTCCGGCATTACTCCCGCCATCGGCCTGCGGCGCCGACCCCGCCGCGTCGGCATCCGTGGAATCGGACCCCGCACCGCCCGCGCCGCTCTCCGGCGCGGTGTCCGACCCCTCGCGCAGCGCCTCCTCCAGCGCGTCCATCTCCGCGTCCTCAGCCGGGGCTTCCTCGGCCGACGCGTCATCCTCGGGCGCCTGGTCGGCGGAAGGCGGCGGCGCCGCGTCCTCCGAGGTCCCGTCGAGGAGGTCCGCCTCCGCCGGGGCCATTGTCTCTCCGGCCGCCGGGGCGTTCGGATCGGCGCTCGCGGCGCCGGTGTCGTCGCCCGTGGCCTCCCCGGCAGAGGGCGGCGGCGCCGCGTCCTCGGCTGTGCCGTCGAGGAGGTCCGCCTCCGCCGGCGCGACCGTCTCACCGCGCGCCGGGGCGTCCGGGTCCGCGCTCCCCGCGCCGGTGTCGTCGCTCGATGCCCCCTCGGGCGCCGGCTCCGCCGGGGCCGCGTCGGCGGCTGGTTCCGACGTCGCGTCCGCGGCAGCCTCACCGTCGGCCTCGGCCTCGGCCTCGGCGTCGGGGGCGGCGGCACCAGCCCCCGACGCCGCTTCCGCCTCGTCCGCGGCCGCGTCCGGGGCGCAGGCAGGATCGGTCGGATCGGCGGCGCAATCGGGGGTGGCGGTTTCGGCCGGCGCCTCCTCCGGCTCCTGCGCGATGGCCGGGACCGGCGCGACGAGGTTCAGGCTGGCCAGGATCGCGGTGGTGGCCTTCAGCGACATCCGCATGACGTTCCTCCGATGCATGGCGTCGAAGGATCGAACGGCGCCGCGCCCCGCCCCGTTCCCGATCGCTAAAATGCGGCGCATTTCAGCGCAACATTCGCAGCATCCGTGCGCGTTCCCCCGCATCGTCGGGGCGCGAGACCGCCTTGGCCAGCTCTTCGAGGGCGGCGATGTCGTGGCCGGCGCGGAACGAATCGACATGGCGCATCATCGTCGCCACGCCCTGCGCGCGCGGGGCGAACCCGTCGAAGCGCAGAAGCGGGTTCAGCCAGATCACCTTCTGCGCGCTCAGCTGCAGGCGGCGCATCGCCCGGTCCAGCAGGTCCGGATCGCCCCGGTCCAGCCCGTCGGTGATCAGCAGCACGATCGCCCCCTGCCCCATGACCCGGCGCGACCAGTCGCGGTTGAACCGGTCGATGCTCTGCCCGATCCGGGTCCCGCCCTCCCAATCCTGTGCCTCGGCCCCGGCGGCGGCCAGGGCCGCGTCCACATCGCGCGCCCGCAGGTGGCGGGTGATGTTGGTGAGCCGCGTGCCGAAGGTGAAGGCATGGACATCGGCCCAGCCCGCGCCACTCCGGTTCGACACCGCGTGGAGGAAATGCAGGACGGCCCGCGAATACCGCGACATCGACCCGGAAATGTCGCAAATCGCCACCAGAGACGGCCAGCGCAGGCGCTGCCGGCGCAGCGCGAAGCGGTCGACCTCGCCGCCCCGGCGCATCGCGCCGCGCATGGTCCGGCGCCAGTCCGGCTGCCGGCCGTCAACGCTCGCCATCGTCCGCCGCGACCTGAGCGGCGGCACGGGCAAGCTCATCCGCGCGATGATCCGCTTGGCGCGGGCCATCTCAGCCGTGGACATCTGTTCGAAATCGAGGGTGCGGAGCCGTTCCTCGTCCGACATGGTTCGCGCGGCGTCGACCTCGATGCGGTCCGCGCCCTCCGGCGGCTCCGGCGCGGGCGGTTCGGGCGCCTCGGCTCCGTCGAGGATCGCCTCGGCTGCGCGCCGCTCCGCCGCGCGGGCCTCGCGCTCCTCCTGGGTTCCGCGCACGGAGGGGACCAGGAACGACATCATCTGCTCCATGAAGCGCGGATCGCGCCAGAACAGGCGGAAGATCTGGTCGAAGACCTCCCGCTCGGCCCGGCCCGAGACGAAGCAGGCATGCAGCGTCCAGTAGAAGTCCCGCCGGTCGGTGAAGCCCGCCGCCTCCACCGCGCGCACGGCCTGCACGATCCGGCCCGGCCCGACATTCAGGCCGGCCTTCCGCAAGGCGCGCGCGAACCAGGCGATGTTCTGCGCCAGCTTGGGGTCGTCGGGCAGGCGCAGGCCGGCATGTTCAGCCACGGTCGCCCCCCGCTCTCCGTCCCCGTCCCCGCCGCGTCATGCCGTCGCCAGCCCGGCCTGGACCTCGTCCAGGATGCGCCGCGCCTCGGACCCCTCGATCCGCTGGATGTCGTCCTGGTATTTCAGGATCGCGCCGAGCGTGTCGGCAATGACCTGCGGCGACAGCTCGATCATGTCGAGCGCGAGCAGGCACTTCGCCCAGTCGACGGTTTCCGCGACGCCGGGCTTCTTGAACAGGTCCTCGGTCCGCAGCCTCTGGACGAAGGCCACGACCTGCCGCGACAGCGCCTCCGACGCCTCGGGCGCGCGCCGGCGCAGGATCTCGATCTCCCGCTCGAAGCTCGGGTAATCCACCCAGTGATAGAGGCAGCGCCGCTTCAGCGCGTCGTGGACCTCGCGAGTGCGGTTCGATGTCAGCACCACGATCGGCGGCTCGGGGGCGCGGATCGTGCCCAGTTCGGGGATCGAGACCGCGTATTCGCTCAGCGCCTCGAGGAGGAACGCCTCGAAGGGCGCGTCGGTGCGGTCGATCTCGTCGATGAGCAGCACCGGCGCGCCGCCCGGCTGGGGACGCATCGCCTCCAGCAGCGGGCGCGCGATCAGGTATTCCTCGGTGAAGAGTTCCGATTTCAGCGCGTTGCGATCCGCCCCGCCCGTCGCCTCGGCGGCCCGGATCGCGATCATCTGCTCGGCGAAGTTCCATTCGTAGACCGCCGAGGCGGCGTCGAGCCCCTCGTAGCATTGCAGCCGGATCAGCCGCCGCCCGAGGCCCTGGGCCACCGCCTTGGCGATCTCGGTCTTGCCGGTCCCCGGCTCCCCTTCGAGGAAGAGCGGCCGGCCGAGCGTCAGCCCCAGATAGGTCACGGTCGCCAGAGGCCGACCGCAGATGTAATCCTGCGCGGCCAGCATCGCCTCGACCGCGTCGATGGACTCCGGTTTGCCCGCCATGTCCGTTCCTTCCCTTGCGACCGCGCCCAACCTGCACCCGGAGGCCGCGCGGTCAATGCGCCCTTGGTGGCAGGGGCGTCTGGCGGGGCCGCGCCACCTGTCCTAGAAGGACCCCATGACCCAGATCACCCTCCGCCGCCCCGACGACTGGCACCTGCACCTGCGCGACGGCGCCATGATGCGCGCCGTACTGCCCGAGACGACGCGCCATTTCGGCCGCGCCATCGTCATGCCGAACCTGGTTCCGCCCGTCGTCACCGGCGCCGATGCCGCCGCGTACCGCGACCGTATCCTGGCGGCCAAGCCCAGGGGGTCGAAATTCCGGCCGCTGATGACCCTCTACCTGACCGAGGAGACGCAGGTCCGCGACCTTCGCGCCGCCGCCGAGATCGGCCTGATCGCGGCGGTGAAGCTCTACCCGGCGGGGGCCACCACGAATTCCGCCTCCGGCGTGCGGGATTTCTCGAAGGTGCGCCGGGTGCTCGACAACATGGCGCAGATCGGCCTGCCCCTCCTGGTCCACGGCGAGGTGACGGATCCGGAGATCGACATCTTCGACCGCGAGGCGGCGTTCATCGACCGCGTGCTCGACCCGATCCGGCGCGAGACGCCGGGATTGCGGGTGGTGATGGAGCACGTGACCACCAGCGAGGCGGTCGGGTACGTGCGCGACGGGGGGCCGGACTTGGCCGCGACGATCACCGCCCATCACCTGGTCATCAACCGCAACCACATCCTGGCGGGCGGCATCCGGCCGCATTACTATTGCCTGCCCGTGGCCAAGCGGGAAAGCCACCGCCGGGCGCTGGTCGGTGCGGCGACGGGGGGCGACGCGTCGTTCTTCCTGGGCACCGACAGCGCGCCCCATACCGATGCCGCCAAGCTGCAGGCCTGCGGCTGCGCGGGCTGCTTCACTGCGCCGAACGCGATCGCCACCGTGGCGGAGGTGTTCGACGCGGAGGGCGCGCTCGACCGGCTCGAGGCCTTTATGTCGCTGAACGGGCCGGCCTTCTACCGGATGGCGCCCAACGAGGACACGATCACCCTGACCCGCGGGGACCCCGCGCCCTGGCCGCGCGAGATCGCGACGGGCGACGGACCGGTCACCGTCTTCGACCCGGGGATGCCGCTCCATTGGCGCGTCGCCTGAGCGGCGGCGGGCGGGCCGCGCGGGAACGCCGGGGCCGGTTGCCCGTTGACGGGACAGACATCGCTTCGGAGGCATCAATGCTGCGTCTTCTCACATCGAAACCCGTCCTGATCCTGGGGGGGATCGCGCTCGCGCGGTGGGCGATGAAGGGGCGGGAGCGGCCCGCCTATGCCGGCCCCCTGGCCCATGGACGCGGATCGGACACGACCCCGTTCCGCGATGCCGGGCCGGCCAACATGCGCGACCCCGAACCGCACTGGGACCGGGTCGACGAGGCCCTGGACGAGACCTTTCCGGCGAGCGACCCGCCGGCCTATTGACCGCGCGGCGGCAGAGGCTTGAGCCGCGCGCCCGACCGGCCTATTCCTCGCAGCCGACGATATTGCCCGGAGCGTCCGCCCATGTCCCTTCGCCGCCTTGCCCTCCTCTGCCTGTTCGGCGCCGCCGCCTGTTCCACCATCGAGGGCGCGGGCCGCGACCTGCAGAGCGCCGGACGCGCCATCGAGCGCGAGAGCTACGAGGCGCGGTACTGACGCCGCCGGAACTCCGGGGCGGTCCGCACGTTCATGGATCGACGACCGGGGTTCCGCGTTCCTTTCCCTGAAAGCCTGCGAGACCGCCCATGAAACTGCCTCTGATCGCCCTTGTTGTCCTGTCGCTCGGCGCCTGCGCGCAGCGGGAGGTGACGCAGACCACCATCGTCGCGAGCGTGACCGGAGAGCAGCAGACGGCCTGCCGCACCGCGGCCGCCAACGCGCGCAACGTGGACCCCGAACTGGCCCGGATCACCGAGGCGACGGCGACGGTGACGGGGCCGATCCTGACCGTGGACGTGGGCGGTGCCCAGGCCGCCTGCAAGCTGAATTTGCTGGGTGAGGTTCAGGACGTATCCTTTGGATAAGACAGAATTTCGTAACGAGTGGAGACCCGAGATGAAGAACCCCTGGATGAGCATGTGGCTGTCGGCCGCGAACCAGATGACCGGCGCCGCGCGCGGGCAGATGATGTCCGAGATGAGCAAGGCGCAGACGCAGATGATGCAGGAATGGCAGCGCGCCAACATGGAGATGTGGCGGGCGATGATGATGCCCTGGGCCGGGGGCGCGATGCCACCGGCGATCTGCGGGCCGAAGCGGCGCCGCAAGTAGGGGCCGGCCCCCGCGCCCGCCCGGAACCGCGCCCCGCCCCCGCCGGGCGGGCGTCCCCGCGCGCGCCGGAGGCCCGCCGCGCCGGCGCCCCGCTTGCGCCGGTCGGGCGCCGGGGCATCGTCGGGACGGCGCCGGGCAGAGGGCCGCGCGGGCGCCATACCCGGGATTTACCGCCCCGCCCCATCCTGTGGCCCGATCTGGACCGGACGGAGGGCGGCATGGCACGGGGCACGGAAAGCGAGGATCGGGCCCAGGCCGCCCGCGGCGAGGCCGAGATGCTCCGGATGCTGCGCGAGGCGCAGGAGACGGTGGACATGCTCCACGCCCGCGAGACGCGCCGCACCGCCGTTCCCGACGGGTGGGAGATGGTGCCGCTGGAACAGCGCATCCCGAAGCAGAAGATCACCCTGCGGATCGATGGCGACGTGATCGACTTCTTCCGCGCCACGGGGACCGGCTGGCAGACGCGGCTGAACGCGGTGCTGCGGCTGTTCATGCAGGCGCGGCGGTAGCGCGCCCGCAGGGCGCCCTAGTCGGCGCGGGTCGGCAACATCCGCGCCACGACGCCGTCCCGCTTGCTCATGTGCCAGACGGCGCCTGCCAGATGCGCGGCGATGAGCGCGATCAGCAGCTTCGACGTGAGGCCGTGGAGCGTGGCCAGGAGGCCCCAGCCCGTCAGCACCGCGCCGAGACCGGCGAGCGGCATGGCGATCAGGACGACGTAGAAGGCGGCGTGGTTGGCGCGGGAGAGCTTCTGCAGCGTCTCGCTTTCGGTCTCGGGCGGCGGCGGGGCGCCGTGGCCGCGCCGCACGACGATGCGCGCCAGCATCGCGCCCAGGATCGTCAGGCCGATCAGCCCGTGGACGATGGCCGAACCGGTGGCGCCGATCTCGGGCGAGAGGCCCGCCTCGAAGGCCCGCTCCATCCCCCCGCCGGTCATGAACTGGAAAGCGACGAGGCCGACCACGAGCCAGTGCAGGGCGACCTGCCGCGTGGCGTAGGTGTCGGCGGGTTTGTCGATTTGGGTCATGGGGCGGTCTCCTCCGCGTGGGGTCAACGGGCGAACGCGCGACGGGAGCGGTGGAGCGGGGGCTGCGACGGTGGGACGCAGAGGGTTGGGCGGTGCAGCGGGTGCCGACGGAGACAATTACCCCGCGCCACGACGGCGACGTGCTCGACTTCTTCCGCGCCACGGGGACCGGCGGGCAGACCCGTCTGAACGCAGTGCTGCGACTATTCATGCAGGCGCGTAGGTAAATTTTGGTTAGGCGAAAACTTTATCCGCCGAATTTCACTAGTTGTGTTTCTGAATAAACACCATGCTTGCTGGCGGCAAAAATCCACTGGCTTGAAAAATTCGCCGATGGTTACCGTGGCTCGTCGCTCGCGAGAGCATAAACTGTTTGAATAAGATCGTACATAACAAAAACAACTTCAAAAATTATTAATAAGCAAATGCTGTGTATGAATGATACTGCGACCACATTCTCGAAAAACTGAGCCCTAAGAAACGACACCATGAAGCCAATAAATAGAGACGCGGTAAGTATAAATGCACTAAGATTAAGTGAGCTTCTTGCGTCTGAGAAAACCACCTTCTTAAATCTCCGCTCGACTCGCGAATATTCCAAATTTATTTGTGTGATACTTACAAGGCTTACCGTAACGATAACGACCAGCACACTAATGAAATTGTAGTTAACGAAATCAACAAGGAACTTATTCCGCCCGAGTAGATCAGGCTGTAAGATTGACAGTGCGGTGAAAAGTCCAGCCGCAACTATAAGTGAGATCAGGGGTACTCGCCTCATTTCCGAAGAACGTCGAGCAAAGCATTTAGAATTTCAGGTAGAGACCTACTGGTTGGGCGTAGGTCATCCGATACAGGAACAGAGCGAACCCTTTTCTTGGAATTAAATACTTCTTCACCGTTGCTGTGGGCGACAATATCACCGCCTCCGCGTTCAGTATAATCGGCAAGACCCTGAAAGTATTCGCTTTCAGTTTTCAGGCCGCGATCACTTTCATATTCGGACTTAAGTTTATTGGTGCCAGTTTCCTCATGGAGCTCTTTCAATGCCCGCCTAGTTTTCTCTTCTGCGTTGGGCGGATTAGGCGGAACTACTTCAAACTTAAGTTTAGTTATTGGGTTGGGATAACTTTTGATTACTTCGCTGAATTTCCCCTCATCTACCAGGGGATATACCGATAGTTTGAAATACTGCGAGGAATTTGGAGCATTTACTACCTCAACTAAGCCACGGAGTATTGCGGGCGGGGATCCAACGCCTTGGACATCTTCGATACCCACTACCTGCTCATCATCATTTAGATTCAGAAAGAAACCCGACTTTTTCCACCGACCCGACTCAGAAACGGCAAACGGATCTGTTGGGTCGCTCTCCGCATCTTCTGAAGTCCAACGACATATTGCGGCAGCAATGACCCCTTCTTCTTCCTTGATAAATTCGTAGCGGAGACGTATTCCCTTACGATGATCAAAAGTAAACGATCTAGAGAACTTACGGCGCAGAAATTCCTCCCTGGAAACATCTGGCTCTATGAAACCCTCGAAGATAGTGCCGTCATATTGAAATGTGAGAGAAAACCGATAAAGAAAAAGTTTCATCAGCCATCCATCTTCAGAGCATTGATGAACGCCTCCTGCGGGATCTCGACCTTCCCGAACTGGCGCATCTTCTTCTTGCCGGCCTTCTGCTTCTCCAGCAGCTTCTTCTTGCGCGTGGCGTCGCCGCCGTAGCACTTGGCCGTCACGTCCTTGCGCATCGCCGACAGCGTCTCGCGCGCGATGACGCGGCCGCCGATCGCGGCCTGGATCGGGATCTTGAACATGTGGCGGGGGATCAGCTCCTTGAGCTTCTCGCACATGGCGCGGCCCCGCATCTCGGCCCGGTCGCGGTGGACCATCATGGCGAGCGCGTCCACCGGCTCGTCGTTGACCAGGACCTGCATGCGGACGAGGTTGTCCTCCCGGTACCCGATCAACTGGTAGTCGAAGGAGGCATAGCCCTTCGTCACCGATTTCAGCCGGTCGTAGAAGTCGAACACGACCTCGTTCAGCGGCAGGTCGTAGACGGCCATGGCGCGGGAGCCGGCATAGGTCAGGTCGAGCTGGATGCCGCGCCGCTCCTGGCAGAGCTTCAGCACGTCGCCCAGGTATTCGTCGGGGACCAGGATCGTGGCCTTGATGCGCGGCTCCTCGACATGGCTGACATAGGTCATGTCGGGCATGTCGGCGGGATTGTGCAGGTCGCGCCGCTCGCCGTCCTTCATGTGCAGGTGATAGACCACGGAGGGCGCCGTGGTGATCAGCTCGATGTTGTATTCGCGCTCCAGCCGGTCGCGGATCACCTCCAGGTGCAGCAGGCCGAGGAAGCCGCAGCGGAAGCCGAAGCCGAGCGCGGCCGATGTCTCCATCTCGTAGGTGAAGGAGGCGTCGTTCAGCGCCAGCTTCTCGATGGCGTCGCGCATGTCGTTGAAATCGTTGGTGTCCACGGGGAAGAGGCCGCAGAAGACCACCGGCACGGAGGGCTTGAAGCCCGGCAGGGCTTGCGCGCAGGGGCGCTTCTCGTGCGTGATCGTGTCGCCGACGCGGGTGTCGCGGACCTGCTTGATCGAGGCGTTGAGGTAGCCGATCTCGCCCGGGCCCAGCTCGTCCACGGCGGTCATGGCGGGGCGGTAGACGCCCACGTCGTCCACGTCGTAGGTGCCCCCGGTCTTCATCATGCGGATGCGGTCGCCCTTCTTCAGGACGCCGTCGATGATGCGGACGATGACGATGACGCCGAGATACTGGTCGTATTTCGAATCGACCAGCATCGCCTTCAGCGGCGCCTCGGCGTCGCCGCCCGGGGGGGGCGGCAGGCGGGTGACGATCGCCTCCAGCACGTCGGGGATGCCGAGGCCGGTCTTGGCCGAGATCTCCACCGCGTCGTGGGCCTCGATGCCGATCACGTCCTCGATCTGCTCCTTGACGCGGGGCACGTCGGCGGCGGGCAGGTCGACCTTGTTCAGGACCGGCACGATCTCGTGGTCGGCGTCGATGGCGGTGTAGACGTTGGCGAGCGTCTGCGCCTCGACCCCCTGGGAGGCGTCGACGACGAGGAGCGAGCCCTCCACCGCCTGCATGCTCCGCGACACCTCGTAGGCGAAGTCCACGTGGCCGGGCGTGTCGATGAGGTTGAGGACGTAGGTGTGCCCGTCCTTCGCCGGGTAGTCGATGCGGACGGTGTTGGCCTTGATGGTGATGCCGCGCTCGCGCTCGATGTCCATCGCGTCGAGGAGCTGGTCCTTCATGTCGCGTTCGGCCACCGTCCCGGTGAGCTGGATCAGCCGGTCGGCGAGGGTCGACTTCCCGTGGTCGATATGGGCGACGATGGAGAAGTTGCGGATGTATGAGAGCTCGGTCATGGGTCCGGGTATGCTGGGCTTTGCGGAGCTTGTCCACGGGGTCGCGGCCGCTGGGACCTGAAAGGGAGCATCAGGGATCGCGACATTCCACAGAATATCCGATCTCGCGGCGTGGCTGAAGACGGACCCGTCCGAAGACGGCGAATATGGCGACATGCCGTGGGCGATCCGCGCGAGCCTGCGCGCCCTGCCGACCGAGTTTACGCCCGAGGCGGGAAGCCGCGAGAGGGCGCTTGGTGCGGTTCGCGGAGTGCTCACGGCGGCGAGCTACGTTATGCGCCGAGGCGAGAAACTTGGGGCGGCTCTAGACCACGTCGTCCTTTACGAACGTGGCGCGCCCTATTCGTTCAACGTCGCATACGGCTTGCAGGATATATCAGGCATTGCGACGAACCGTGAGATTTACGGGGCCATAGAGACGGCCCTCCGGACATTGGAGGACGGGGCCAGGCAGGGGTCGCGGGAGGCGCCCACCGAGATCGACCGCGCGTTCTCTTCCGCCTTGTCGTTCGATGCGGCCGACGGGGCCGGGTTTGACGAACCCTTGTGGCCTTACGGAACGCGCAACCTCGACGTGGCCGTGGCGGCGCTGAGCGGTGTCGCGAGGGTCGAGCCGGAATGGTCTTTCTGGGCGCGCTGGTACGACGGGTTCCTCCGCGGCGAGCCGCTCCCCTGGGAATTGCAGGAAGAGATCGCGCTCATTCCGCACGACGTCTGGGAGGCAGGGCCAAAACGGATTGCGGACCGCATCGCTGAGATCGAAGCACGTTTTAGGGTGAAGGTCGCAAGAGATGCAGTTGATGAAGATCTCCGCGCCGCAACCTTTGAACGGCACGGCATCGGTGGGAACCTCCCACCAGAGATTCTCGAAGACTCACCTTCCGCGCCACAACACCCTGACTTCATCCGCGAACCCCTCAGGGTGATAGACGAAGAAATCGAAGCCGCGTCGCCGAACGAGGAACGACTGAGCACCGCCCTAAAGGCACTCAAGATTGCCGCGATCGAGATCGCGAAATGGAGCGCTCGCAAAGCGGATTTGGCAGTCGATACGACAATGAAATGGGGTTTGCCGGCGGTCGGTGGTGCATATGGCCTTGCACACGCAGGAAAAATTGCGGAGTTGATCGAGGCTCTGAGCGATTGGATCAAGTGCTCTAGAAGCGAGAAAGCTATTGCTTCTCGGACCGCGAAACTTACGAGGTTCCAGCTTTACCGGAACACCGTGCGGGTGCTGTCCTGGTCGTCGAGGCTCTTGAGGACGTCGTGGCCCTCGTCGGTGATCTCTCCGGCATCGTCGATCCAGCCGCGGTTGCGGGCGGTCTCTTCGGGGGGCGTGTCGGGATTGCCGACCTGGGTGGCGAAATTCAGGATCTGGGTGCGCTCGTCTTCGGTCTCGGCCATGGCGGATCTCCTCTCACCTCGTCGTGCGAACCTAGCGTGCCGGGGCGGCGGGGCGAGGGAGACCGGGCCGCCTCAGCCGCTGTGGAGGAAGTGCATGACGTCGCCGTCCTTGACCTCGTAGGTCTTGCCCTCGACCCGCATCTTGCCGGCCTCCTTGGCGCCGGCCTCGCCGCCGAGTTCGACGTAATCCTCGTAGGCCGTGGTTTCCGCGCGGATGAAGCCGCGTTCGAAATCGCCGTGAATGACGCCGGCGGCCTGGGGCGCGCGGGTGCCCTTCGGGACCGTCCAGGCGCGCGCCTCCTTGGGGCCGACGGTGAAGTAGGTCATGAGGCCGAGGAGGTCGTAGCCGGCCTTGATCAGGCGGTCGAGGCCGGCCTCCTCCAGGCCCAGCTCGGAGAGGAACTCGGCCGCCTCCTCCGGATCGAGCTGGGCGATCTCCTCCTCGATGCGGGCGGAGATGGTGACGGTGCCGGCGCCCTCGGCCGCGGCCATGGCCGCGACCCGCTCGGAAAGGGTGTTGCCGGTCGCGGCCTCGTCCTCGGCCACGTTGCAGACATAGAGGATCGGCTTGGTCGTCAGGAGCTGCAGCATCGACCAGGCGCGGGCATCGTCGTCGGACACGTCGACCGAGCGGGCCGGGCGCCCCTCTTCCAGCGCGGCCTGGGCGGCCTTCAGCAGTCGCTCCTGCTGGACCGCCTCGCGGTCGCCGCCGCGGACCTTGCGGGTGAGGTTCTGCAGCCGACGCTCGATCGATTCGAGGTCGGCGAGCATCAGCTCGGTCCCGATCGTCTCGGCGTCGGCGACGGGGTCGATGCGCCCATCGACATGGGTCACGTCGTCATCCTCGAAGCAGCGCAGGACGTGGGCGATGGCGTCGCATTCGCGGATATTGGCCAGGAACTGGTTGCCCAGCCCCTCGCCCTGGGCCGCGCCCTTCACCAGGCCCGCGATGTCGACGAAGGTCATCCGCGTGGGCACGACGGCGCGCGACGCGGCGATGGCGGCCAGCCTCTCCAGCCGGCGGTCGGGGACCGCGACCTCGCCCACGTTGGGCTCGATCGTGCAGAACGGGAAATTCGCGGCCTGCGCCGCCGCCGTCCGCGTCAGCGCGTTGAAAAGCGTCGACTTGCCCACGTTCGGCATGCCGACGATGCCCATCTTGAAGCCCATGGCGCACCTCGGGGGAAGGAAGGTTCGGGGCGGCTTCTAGGCCGGGCCCCGCGGCGGCGCAACCGCCCCCCTGGGCGCGTCAGTAGCGCGAGCGGCGCTCGGCGTGGTCCTGGTAGATCAGGATCCAGGCCAGCAGGATGAACATCGGGTGACTGAGGCCGCCCGAGATCAGGATCGCGGGCACCCAGATCACGAAGACGACGATCGACAGGAACAGCCGACCCAGGAGCAGGATCGACAGCGGCGGCAGGAAGAGCGCGAGCACGTAGTTCATGGGCCAACAGATAGGATCGCGCGGCCATTGCACAATCCCGCATCGTCGGTCAGAGATCGGGGGCGCTGCCCCCGTCGCCCTGCCGGGCGACTCCCCCGGGGTATTTGGGCAAAGGGTGAAGGAGGGGCCGTGAGCCGCATCGAGACACGTTTCGCCGCGCTGGAGGCGACCGGGCGCAAGGCCTTCGTCGCCTATGTCATGGCGGGCGATCCCGACTATGCCGGCTCGCTGGCGCTGATGAAGGGGCTGCCGGAGGCGGGCGTGGACGTGATCGAGCTGGGCATGCCGTTCACCGACCCGATGGCCGACGGGCCGACCATCCAGGAGGCCGGGCGCCGGGCGCTCGACGGCGGGCAGACGCTGGAGCGGACCCTGGCCATGGTCGCGGAGTTCCGGGCCGAGGACGCCGAGACGCCGGTGGTGATGATGGGGTATTACAACCCGATCTATTCCCGCGGCGTGGAGCGGTTCCTGGAGGAGGCGGCGGCGGCCGGCCTCGACGGGCTGATCGTCGTCGACCTGCCGCCCGAGGAGGACGACGAGCTGTGCCTGCCCGCCCGCGCGCACGGCATCGACTTCATCCGCCTGGCGACGCCCACCACCGACGCCGCGCGGCTGCCGCGCGTGCTGGAGAACACGTCGGGATTCGTCTATTACGTGTCGATCACCGGGATCACGGGATCGGCCTCGGCGCAGGCGGCGGAGGTCGGGCCCGAGGTGGCGCGGATCAAGGCGGCGAGCGGCCTGCCCGTGGTCGTGGGGTTCGGCATCCGCACCGCCGAGGCCGCCGAGGAACTGGCCGGGGTCGCGGATGGTTGCGTCGTGGGATCGGCGATCGTGGGCGAGCATGCCCAGGGCAAGCCGGTGGACGAGGTGCTGGCCTTCGTCCGGGGGCTGGCCGACGGCGCCCACAGGGCCTGAGGGGCCGGCGGGGCCCGCATATCCAGGATCGACCCGGCGCAGGAGACCCGAGCGATGGCCGAACGCAAGACACAGATCGTCGTCGTGGGCGGCGGCGCCGCGGGGCTCGGCCTCGTGCGGAAGCTGGGCGCGCGGTATTCGCGCAAGACCCACGACATCATCCTGATCGAGCCCAACCGCACCCATGTCTGGAAGCCGCTGCTGCACGAGGTGGCGGCCGGGTCGCTCGACCCCAACGTGGACGAGATCGGCTATGGCGGCCACGCCGCGCGCTGGGGTTACCGGTTCTTCAACGGCGCGCTGGAGCGGATCGACCGGGAGCGGCGCCGCGTGGTGACCGCGCCGCTTCATGACGAGGACGGCCAGGTGATCGTCGACCGGCACGAGATCCGGTACGACTGGCTGGTGCTGGCGATCGGCGGGGTGGCCAACGATTTCGGCATTCCCGGCGTGCGCGAGCACGCGATGTTCCTGGAGAGCCGGCCGCAGGCGGACCGGTTCCGCCAGAAGCTTCTGAACGCCTGCCTGCGGGTCAACGACCGCCGCCAGCACAGGGGCGAGGACGCGGTGCTGCCGATCTGCATCGTCGGCGGCGGCGCCACCGGGGTCGAGCTGTCGGCCGAGCTGGTCGATGCCGCCCAGGCGCTGCGGGCCTACGGGCTGGAGGTGTTCGACGACGACGCGATCCGCATCACGCTCCTGGAGGCGGGGCCGCGGCTGCTGCCGGCGCTGCCCGAGGAGGTGTCCGAGAAGGTCGCGGTCGAGCTCGGCAATCTCGGCGTGGACGTGCGGACCGGCACCATGGTGACCGAGATCGCGCCGGGACGGGTGGAGACGAAGGACGGCGCGGCGATCGAGGCCGAGATGATCCTGTGGGCGGCCGGGGTGCGCGGCGACCATGCGCTGGCCGGCATGACCGACCTGGCGCTGTCGAAGCAGGGCCGCATCGTGGTGGAGCCGACGCTGCGGACGGCCGACGACGAGCGCATCTTCGCCATCGGCGATTGCGCCCATTGCGTGCTGCCGGGCGAGGAGGCGCCGGTGCCGCCGCGCGCCCAATCCGCCCAGCAGATGGCCGATCACGCGCTGGCGCAGCTCGACCGCGCGCAGAAGGGCGAGGAGCTTACGCCGTTCGTCTATCGCGACAAGGGGTCGCTTGTGTCGCTGGCACGGTTCAACACGCTGGGCTCGTTGATGGGCAACCTCGTCGGGGGGCAGATGGCGATCCGCGGCCGGCTGGCGCGGCTCGCCTACATGTCGCTCTATCGCATGCACCTTCTGTCGGTGCATGGCTGGATTCGCGGGCCGGTGCATATCCTGGCCTCCGAGATCTCGAAGGCCACGCGGCCGGCGCTGAAGCTGCACTGAGACCGCCCCCGCCCGCGGCGGACCCGCCGGTTGGACGGGGGGCGATGGGCGCGGCAACGGGTCGGGCCGCCCGCGTCGACGCCATGGCCGGGCACCGGGACGCCGCAGATCGGGCCCATCCGGGCGGTGGCGCCGTCGAAGCGCTGCCCGTCCTTCTCCATCCGCATCGGGTCGGCGGGATCGTCGCCGCGGGTGTCGCGGGCCGCCCCGCGATCCTCCGTCCGGCGGGACCGCTCCGGCGGCCCGGTTCCGCGGCGACCGCCGGGGCGGTCGCCGGTCGCGATCCCCTGGCCCCCTGCCCCGTTGCGGCGGCGCGGCGCCCGCGACCGGTGCCGCGAGGGAAGGCGCGGAGGGCGCGGATCAACGGCCCTTCCGTCCCCGTTGGGGCGGATGACGGGCCCGCGCCCCGCCTTACATCGCGCGGCAGCGAAACAGGAGCATTCCCATGAAGGCAATCCGTGTGCAGAAGCCCGGCGGTCTCGACGCGCTCGAACGGGCGGACCTGCCCGATCCCGGCGATCCCGGCCCCGGCGAGATCCGCGTGCGGCTGCGCGCCTCGTCGCTGAACTACCACGATTACGGCATCGTCTCGGGCGCGATGCCGACCGAGGACGGCCGCATCCCCATGGCCGACGGCGCCGGCGAGGTCGAGGCGGTGGGCACGGGCGTCGACCACCTGTCGGCCGGCGACCGGGTGGTGTCGGTGTTCTTCACCGGCTGGGCCGACGGGCCGCCGCCCGTCGCCGATTTCTCGACCACGCCGGGCGACGGGCTGGACGGCTATGCGCGCGAGGCGGTGGTGGCGCCGGCCCATACCTTCACCCGCGCGCCGCGCGACTGGTCCCACGAGGAGGCCGCGACGATCACCACCGCCGGGCTGACGGCATGGCGCGCGCTGGTCGTCGATGGCGGCCTGAAGGCCGGCGACGACGTGCTGGTCCTGGGCACCGGGGGCGTGTCGATCTATGCCGCGCAGATCGCGCTGGGGATGGGCGCGCGGGTCTATGCGACCTCGTCGTCGGACGCCAAGCTCGACCGGCTGCGGGAGATGGGCGTCTCCAGCACGGTCAATTATGCCGAGACGCCCGAATGGGGGGCCGAGATCGCGCGGATGACCGGAGGCCGCGGCGTCGACCACGTGGTGGAGGTCGGCGGCCCGGCCACCCTGCCGCAATCGATCGACGCGGCCCGGATCGGCGGCCACCTGGCGCTGATCGGGGTGCTGACGGGGCGCGGCGGCGAGATCCCGACGGCGAAGCTGATGGCGCGGCAACAGCGCCTGGAGGGGCTGATCGTCGGCTCCCACGCCATGCAGCGCGACATGGTGCGGGCGATGGAGGTGACGGGACTGCGCCCGGTCATCGACCGCACCTTCGCGCTGGACGAGATCGCCGACGCGTTCCGCCACGAGGAATCGGGCGCGCATTTCGGCAAGATCGCCCTGTCGATCTGAACCGCGCCGCGCGCCCGCGCCCCCCCTGAGGCTCGACGGGGCTTGACGGGGGGCGCGGGCGCGGTCTGGTTCGCCGGGGGCGGATCGAAGCCGGGAGGGCCGCTTGAGGATGCCGACGCCGAGGATGCGGGACGCTGCAACCGGCCGGGGCCGCGCCGGCGAGGTCCTGGCCGTGTTCCTGAAGCTCGGGCTGACCTCGTTCGGGGGGCCGGTCGCGCATCTGGGATATTTCCGCGACGAGCTGGTGACGCGGCGGGGCTGGCTGACGGAGGCGTCCTATGCCGACCTGGTCGCGCTCTGCCAGTTCCTGCCCGGCCCGGCCTCCAGCCAGGTGGGGTTCGCCCTGGGCCTGGCGCGGGCCGGCTGGGCGGGGGCGCTGGCGGCGTTCGTCGGGTTCACCCTGCCCTCGGCGCTGATCCTCGTCGGCTTCGCGATGACGGCCGCGTCGCTGACGGGGCCGCTCGCCGCCGGGGCGCTGGAGGGGCTGAAGATCGTCGCCGTGGCCATCGTGGCCCAGGCCGTCCGCGGCATGGCGCAGACGTTGTGCCCCGACCGGGCGCGGGCGGCGATCGCGGTGGGGGCGGTGGTGATGCTGGCCGTCGTGCCGGGGGCGTCGGGGATGGCGGGCGCCATCGCGGTCGGGGCCGGGATCGGCCTGATCCTGGGGCGCGGTCCGGGCCGGGCGGTCAGCGGCGACGTGGCGATGCCCGTCGGGCGGCGCCAGGGAATGGTGGCGCTGGCCCTCTTCGCCGGGCTTCTGGTGCTTCTGCCGCTGGGCGCGGAGGGGTCGCGGACGCTCGCGGTGATCGACGGCTTCTACCGCGCCGGCGCGCTCGTCTTCGGCGGCGGGCACGTGGTGCTGCCGCTTCTGCAGGCCGAGGTGGTCGCGCCGGGCTGGGTGACGCAGGACGCGTTCCTGGCCGGATACGGGGCGGTGCAGGCGGTGCCGGGGCCGCTCTTTACCTTCGCGGGCTATCTGGGCGCCGTGATGGGGCCCGCGCCCGGCGGCCCGGCGGGGGCGGCGCTGGCGATGGCGGCGGTGTTCCTGCCCGGCTTCCTGATCCTGGCGGGCGTGCTGCCGTTCTGGGACCGGTTCCGCCGGCTGGAGCGGGCGCAATCGGCGATGCAGGGCGCCAATGCCGCCGTCGTCGGCATCCTGGGCGCGGCGCTTTACGCGCCGGTCTTCACCGGCGCCGTCGACGACCTGCGCGACCTGGCGCTGGCGCTCGTCTGCTTCGCCGCGCTGGTCTGGTGGCGGGTGCCGCCCTGCGCCGTGGTCGCCTTCGCCGCCCTGGCCGGGGCGGGACTGGCCGCGATCGGCTGAAGGCGGCGCGTCAGGGGGCGGCGGATTGCGCCACCAGGGCGCCGTCGCTCAGCAGCAGGGTGCGCCCGCCCGCGCCGTCGAAGCCGTCGTAATAGGTGACGAAGGCCACGCGCCCCTCCATCGCCGCGGCGCGGCCGGCGGGACAGGGCGTGCCCTGCCCGACGCCGCAGATCCGGGCCTTGACCCGCTCGTAGGCGGCGTCGGTCTCGGACCAGGGGGCACCGGCCCCGTCGCCGTAGCGCAGCGTCTCGTGCAGGCGCGGCGCCCCGAAGACGACGAGCGCGGCCTGGACCTGCCGGGCGCAGCCGTCGTCGAAGCCGGTGACGAACTGGGCGCGCGGCCCGGTGGCGCCCGGCGCGGTGTCGTAGATGCGCCAGCGCGCCCGCCCCTCGGGCGGGAATTGCGCGACCTCGCGGCCCATCTCCACCCGCCCGCAGGCGATGCCCAGATCGCCGAGCGACAGGCGCTCCACCTCGGGGGGCGCCACGCAGGCGGCGAGCAGGAGGAACGCCGCGAGGCGGCGCATCACACGTCCTCCACCGCCATGACGCCGCCCAGGGATTTCAGCGCGCCCTTGATCTGCGGCGTGACGGGGAAGTCGGGACCGAGCGCCACGTCCACCTCGCCGGGCAGCGAGGGGTCCATCAGGCACAGCGACACCGGGCCGCGGGCGCGGATCGCGGCATCCTCGCGCGCGCGGTTCAGGACCGCCGCCACCAGGTCGATCGCGCCGGCCGCCTCGACATAGACGCGCAGGCCCGAGCCGCCCGATTCCGCGACCACCGTGTCGATCGGCGCCACCGACCGGCCCAGGAGCTTGAGCTGGTCGGATTCCATCGTCGCCTCCACCTGGAGGACGACGTTGCGGCCGGGCTCCAGCTCGTCGCGCGCGGCCTCGAGCGTGTCGGTGAAGACGATGATCTCGTAGAGCCCGGTCGGATCGGAGAGCGAGACGAAGGCGAAGCGGTTGCCCTTCGCCGACTTGCGCTCCTGCCGGGCGGAGACGGCGCCGGCCATCCGGGCGACCAGGGGCCCGTCCATGGCGGCGGCGTGGACCTCCTCCAGCGTCTTGACGCCCTTGCGGCGCAGCGGCGCCATGTAATCGTCGAGCGGGTGGCCGGAGAGGTAGAAGCCGACCGCGACATGCTCCTCGGCCAGACGTTCGGTGGGCAGCCAATCGTCCACGGGCGACAGGCGCGGCTCGGGCAGGTCGTCGCCCGCATCGCCGAAGAGCGACACCTGGTTCGAGGTCTTCTGCTCGATCACCGCGGCGGAATAGGCGGTGAGCGCGTCGAGGCTCTCGAACACGCGGCGGCGGTTGGGGTCGAGCTGGTCGAAGGCGCCGGCGCGGGCCAGCATCTCCAGAGCGCGCTTGCCCACGCGCTTGAGGTCCACCCGGCGGGCCACGTCGTAGAGGGTGGCGAAGGGCCGGTGCCCGCGCCCCTCCACGATCAGGCGCATGGCGTCGAGGCCCACGTTCTTGAGCGCGCCGAGGCCGTAGACGATCCGCCCCTCCGCCACGGTGAAGCTCGCCCCGGAGCGGTTCACGCACGGGGGCACGATCCCGATCTTGAGTCCGCGCTTCACCTCCTCGGCGTAGAGGCCCAGCTTGTCGGTCAGGTGGATGTCGCAATTCATGACGCCGGCCATGAACTCCACCGGGTGGTTCGCCTTGAGCCAGGCGGTCTGGTAGCTGACCACGGCGTAGGCGGCGGCGTGGGACTTGTTGAAGCCGTAATTGGCGAACTTGTCGAGCAGGTTCCAGACTTCGACCGCCTTCTCCTCGGGCACGCCGTTGGCCTGCGCGCCGTCGAGGAACTTGGGCCGCTCGGCATCCATCGCGGCCTGGATCTTCTTGCCCATGGCACGGCGCAGGAGGTCGGCGCCGCCGAGCGAATAGCCCGCCATGTCCTGGGCGATCTGCATCACCTGTTCTTGGTAGACGATGATGCCCTGCGTCTCGTCCAGGATGTGGTCGATGGAGGGGTGGATGGAGGCCCTCTCCCGCGTGCCGTTCTTGACCTCGCAGAAGGTGGGGATGTTCTCCATCGGCCCCGGGCGATAGAGCGCCACCAGCGCGATGATATCCTCGATGCAGGTCGGCTTCAGGCGCCGCAGCGCGTCCATCATGCCGGTCGATTCCACCTGGAACACCGCCACCGTGCGCGCCCGGGCATAGAGCTCGTAGGTCTTCGCGTCGTCGAGCGGGATCAGGTTCATCCGGTTCTCGGCCCCCGGCGCGGGGGCATAGAGCTCGGCCCCGTCGGCGGCCACGTGGAGGGGGCGCTCGGCGGTGATGAGGTCGACGGCGTTCTGGATCACCGTCAGCGTCTTGAGCCCCAGGAAGTCGAACTTCACCAGCCCCGCCTGCTCCACCCATTTCATGTTGAACTGGGTCGCGGGCATGTCGGATTTCGGGTCGCGGTAGAGCGGCACCAGCCGGTCGAGCGGCCGGTCCCCGATCACCACGCCCGCCGCGTGGGTGGAGGCGTTCCTGAGCAGCCCCTCCACCTGCTGGCCGTAATCGAGGAGCCTCTTGACCACTTCCTCCGAGCGGGCCTCCTCCCGCAGGCGCGGCTCGTCGGCCAGCGCCTTCTCGATGGAGACGGGCTTCACCCCCTCCACCGGGATCATCTTGGACAAGCGGTCCACCTGGCCATAGGGCATCTGCAGGACGCGGCCCACGTCGCGCACCGCCGCCTTGGACAGGAGCGCGCCGAAGGTGATGATCTGGCCCACCTTGTCGCGGCCATAGGTCTGCTGGACGTAGCGGATCACCTCCTCGCGCCGGTCCATGCAGAAATCGATGTCGAAATCGGGCATCGACACCCGTTCGGGGTTCAGGAACCGCTCGAAGAGGAGCGAGTAGCGCAGGGGATCGAGGTCGGTGATCGTCAGCGCATAGGCCACGAGGCTGCCCGCCCCCGAGCCGCGGCCCGGCCCCACGGGGATGTCGTGGTCCTTGGCCCACTTGATGAAGTCGGCGACGATCAGGAAGTAGCCCGGAAAGCCCATCCCCTCGATGATGCCGAGCTCGAAGTCGAGCCGCGCCTCGTAATCGGCGACTGGCGCGGCGTGCGGGATCACCGCGAGGCGCGCGGCGAGCCCCTCCTTCGCCTGGCGCTTCAGCTCGTCGACCTCGTCGTCGGCGAATCGCGGCAGGATCGGGTCGCGCCTGGGGACCGTGTAGGCGCAGCGACGCGCGATCTCGACGCTGTTGGCGGTCGCCTCGGGCAAGTCGGCGAAGAGCGCGCACATCTCGGCCGGCGTCTTGAGGTAGTGCTGCGGCGTCAGGCGGCGGCGCGGCTCGTTCTGGTCGACATAGGCGCCGTCGGCGATGCAGATCAGCGCGTCGTGCGCCTCGTACATCTCGGCCTTGGGGAAATAGACGTCGTTCGTGGCCACCAGCGGCAGGTCCATGGCATAGGCCATCTCCACATGGCCGCGCTCGGTCGCGCGCTCCGCCTCGGGCAGCGCGCCGCCCTCGCCGGGATGGCGCTGCAGCTCGACATAGAGGCGGCCCGGATAGATCGCCGCCAGCCGCGCCAGCAGCGCCTCGGCCCGGTCGCGATGCCCGGCCTGCAGGAGCCGCCCCACCGGCCCGTCCGGGCCGCCGGTCAGGCAGATCAGCCCCTCGCCATGCGCGGCCAGATCCTCGAGCGAGACCTGCGGCATCGCGCGGTCGCCCTCCAGGTAGAGGCGCGAATTGAGGCGCATCGCGTTCTCGTATCCCCGCTCGGACTGGGCGAGCAGGACGAGCGGCGCGGGATCGGGCTGCTGTCCGCGCGGCGCCTCGGCGCCGAAGCCGCCGAGCGACACCTGGCAGCCGATGATCGGCTGCACGCCCGCCGCCCGGGCCCCGACCGAGAATTCCAGCGCGCAGAACATGTTGTCGGTGTCGGTCACGGCGACCGCCGGCATCCCCATGGCGCGCACAAGGCCCGGCAGCGATTTCAGCCGCACCGCCCCCTCGAGCAGGGAATATTCGGTATGAAGGCGGAGGTGGATGAATCGCGGATCGGACATGGCCGCGACGCTATCCCGCCCCGCCCGCGCGTTCCAGCGCGTTCCGACGCGGTCCGGCACCGCATGGCCGCGCCCGAACGCGGCGCTAGATCCCGCGGCGAAAGAAACACCCGGAGAGCATGCATGCGCAACCTCATCGCCATCGCCGTGGTCGTGATCATCGTCGTCGCGATCCTCGTCTTCAGCGGCTTCCTGAACCTCTCGCCCGAGGGGCAGAACGCCCTCGACAACGCCCAGGAGAGCGTCGGCGAGGCCGTCCGGGAGACCGGAGAGGCCATCGAGGGCGCGGGCGACGAGGTGCAGGAAAGCCAGTAGGGCGCATCCCGCCCTTGCCAAACCCGCCCGGTCCCGGTTTCATCGGGGCCGGGCCGCGCGCTCTACGCCGCATCGACCGCGCCGCCCCGATCCCGGACGGGTAACGCGGCGGACATGATACCATGCAGGTCAGCTTCGGACTGAACGGCACCCCGGTCGCGGCGGAGGTCGCGCCCACGGCGACGCTCCTCGACTGGCTGCGCGACGCGCGCGGCCTCACCGGGACCAAGGAGGGCTGCAACGAGGGCGATTGCGGCGCCTGCACGGTGATGGTCACCGACGCGGACGGCGACGCCCGCGCGATGAATGCCTGCATCCTCTTCATGGGCCAGCTCGACGGCCGCGCGGTGCGCACCGTCGAGGGGATCGCCGGTCCCGACGGCACGCTCCACCCCGTCCAGCAGGCGCTGATCGACCACCACGGCAGCCAGTGCGGCTTCTGCACCCCGGGCTTCGTCGTCGCCATGGCCACGGCGCACCTGAACGGGCGCACCGACCACGACGACCAGCTGGCCGGGAACCTGTGCCGCTGCACCGGCTACGCCCCGATCCTGCGCGCCGCCCGGGCCGCCGCCGCCGCGCCCGTGCCCGCCTGGATGCGCGACGCGGCCCCCGCCCTTTCATCCTTTTCCAAATACCCCCGGGGGGGCTCGGGCCTGCCCGAGCGGGGGGCCGGCGGCCCCCCTCCCGACCGGGACGGCATCCCCGCCGGCTGGGGCGGGCGCGCGCCGCTCGCCGCGACCGGGGCCGATACCCGCGGCGATCCCGGCGCGGGGCCGGCCGCCGCCGCCGCCCGGCCGGACAGCGTCGCCGCGCTGGCGGAGTGGTACGCCGACCATCCCGAGGCGACCCTCGTCGCCGGGGCCACGGATGTGGGCCTCTGGGTCACGAAGGGGCTGCGCGATCTGGGGCCGGTCTGCTTCCTGAACGGCGTGGCGGAGCTGGGACGGATCGAGGTCGGCCCCGAGGCGATCCGGATCGGCGCCGGGGCGACCCTCTCGGCGCTGCGCGACGCGATCGCCCCCCATCACCCGGCTTTCGCGGAACTGCTGCGCCGCTACGGGTCGGTGCAGGTCCGCAACGCCGCGACGATCGGCGGCAACATCGCCAACGGCTCGCCCATCGGCGACGGGCCGCCGGCGCTCATCGCCCTCGGCGCGACGCTGCACCTGCGCCACCGCGACGGTCGCCGCGAGATGCCGCTGGAGGATTTCTTCGTCGATTACGGCCGCCAGGACCGCCGGCCGGGCGAATTCGTCGAGGCCGTCTCCATCCCCCGCCAACCCAACCGCCTGTCCTGCCAGAAGCTGTCGAAGCGGTTCGACCAGGACATCTCCGCCGTCTGCGGCTGCTTCAACCTGACGCTGGAGGGGGGCCGGGTGGCGGCGGCGCGGATCGCCTTCGGCGGCATGGCCGCGACGCCGCGCCGCGCCCGCGCGACCGAGGCGGCGCTGACCGGCGCGGCCCTGAGCGCGGCGGGGATCGCCCCCGCTCGGGAGGCCCTGGCGGAGGATTTCGCGCCGCTGAGCGACATGCGCGCCTCGGCGCGCTACCGCATGGCGGCGGCGCGGGGCATGCTCGCGCGGCTGATCTCGGCGGAGCCGTCGGTTTTGGAGGTGGCGCCATGACCCCGCGCTCCGCAGCCGCCCGGGCCCGATCTTTCGTCGAAAGATCGCCCCGCGCCCCGGGGGCGGCCCGATGAGCGTGGCCCGGCCCCTGCCCCATGACAGCGCGCGGCTCCACGTCACCGGGCAGGCGCGGTACGTCGACGACCTGCCGGTGCCGGCGGGCACGCTGCACCTCGCCTTCGGGCTCTCGCCGGTGGCGCGGGGCGCCCTGACGCGGCTCGACCTCGAGCCGGTGGCCCGGACCCCCGGCGTCGTCGCGGTGCTGGCGGCGGCCGACCTGCCCTTCGCCAACGACGTGGCGCCCGCCGCGGGCGACGAGCCGCTCCTGGCCGAGGGCCGGGTGCATTACATGGGCCAACCCCTGTTCCTGGTCGCCGCGCGGTCGCACCTCGCCGCGCGGAAGGCCGCCCGCCAGGCCGGGATCGAGATCGCGGAGGAGGCGCCCGTCCTGACGATCGACGCGGCGCTCGCCGCCGGCTGGCGCTTCGAGGAGGGGCCGCGCGAATTCCTCAAGGGCGACCCCGAGGC
Organism: uncultured Paracoccaceae bacterium; assembly: GCA_947487205.1. Classification (GTDB taxonomy): domain Bacteria; phylum Pseudomonadota; class Alphaproteobacteria; order Rhodobacterales; family Rhodobacteraceae; genus Palleronia. The sequence goes on from CANKVU010000013.1 coordinate 125,591, forward strand.
CGCCATCGCCGCCGCGCCGCACCGCTTCTCGGGCACGATCGAGATCGGCGGGCAGGAGCATTTCTACCTCGAGGGCCAGGCGGCCCTCGCCCTGCCGCAGGAGGGGGGCGACATGGTCGTCCATTCCTCCTCCCAGCACCCGACCGAGATCCAGCACAAGGTGGCCGAAGCGCTGGGCGTGCCGATGCACGCCGTGCGCGTCGAGGTGCGGCGCATGGGCGGCGGCTTCGGCGGCAAGGAAAGCCAGGGCAACGCGCTGGCCGTGGCCTGCGCGGTGGTCGCGGCGCGCACCGGGCGGCCGGCGAAGATGCGCTACGACCGCGACGACGACATGGTGATCACCGGCAAGCGGCACGATTTCCGCATCCGCTACGAGGTCGGCCACGACGCGGAGGGCCGGCTGCGCGGCGTCGTCTTCGAGCAGTTCTGCCGCTGCGGGTGGAGCCAGGACCTGTCGCTGCCGGTGGCCGACCGGGCGATGCTGCATACCGACAACGCCTATCACCTGCCCCATGCGCGGATCGTGTCTCACCGCCTGCGGACCAACACCCAATCCGCCACCGCCTTCCGCGGCTTCGGCGGGCCGCAGGGGATGGTCGGCATCGAGCGGGTGATGGACCAGATCGCCCATCGGCTGGGGCGCGATCCGCTGGATGTGCGGCGCGCGAACTTCTACGCCGGGGCGGGCGGCGGGACGGATCGGGGGGCGCCGCCCCCCGCCGCCGGTGGCGGCTCCCCCGGGGGTATTTCCGCAAGGGTGAAAGCGCATGTGGGGGGCGAGGACGTGGCCGCCGGCACCCCGGGCGACGTGGCGAGCCGCGGGGCGCTCCACGAGACGGCCGAGCCCACGGGCCCCGTCGCGGCGCCGCCCGCCGGCGCGCAGACCACGCCCTATCACATGGCGGTGACCGATTTCGCATTGAACGAGATGGTCGCGGCGCTGGCCGGGAGCGCCGACTACCATGCCCGCCGGAGGAGGGTCGCGGCGTGGAACGCGGAGCATGCGGGGATCAAGCGCGGCATCGCCCTGACGCCGGTGAAGTTCGGCATCTCGTTCACGCTGACGCATCTGAACCAGGCCGGCGCGCTCGTCCATGTCTACCAGGACGGCTCGGTGCAGATGAACCATGGCGGCACCGAGATGGGACAGGGCCTGCACCGCAAGGTCGCGCAGGTCGCCGCGGAGCGGTTCGGGATCGACGCGGACCGGGTGCGGATCACCGCGACCGATACCGGCAAGGTGCCCAACACCTCGGCCACGGCCGCGTCCTCGGGCGCGGACCTGAACGGCATGGCGGTCAAGGCGGCCTGCGACACGATCCGAGACCGGATCGCGGCGTTCCTGGCGCCCCTGCACCAGGCCGCGCCGGAGGCGGTGCGGTTCGCCGGGGGCGAGGTCACGGCGGGCGGCCATGCCTACAGCTTCGCCGAGGCGGTGCAGCTTGCCTATCAGGGGCGGGTGAGCCTGTCGGCCACGGGGTTCTACCGCACGCCCGACATCGAGTGGGACCGGATCGCGGGGCGCGGGCGGCCCTTCTACTACTTCGCGCACGGCGCGGCGGTGACCGAGGTCGCGGTGGACACCCGCACGGGCGAGAACCGCATCCTGCGGGTCGACATCCTGCACGATGCGGGCCGGTCGCTGAACCCGGCCATGGATATCGGCCAGATCGAGGGCGGATACGTGCAGGGCGCGGGCTGGCTGACCACCGAGGAGCTGGTCTGGGACGACAAGGGGCGGCTCGCCACCCACGCGCCCTCCACCTACAAGATCCCGGCCTGTTCCGACCGTCCGGACGTGTTCAACGTCGCGCTCTGGGACGCGGAGAACGCGCGCGAGACGATCTATCGCTCCAAGGCGGTGGGCGAGCCGCCGCTGATGCTGGGGATCTCGGCGCTGATGGCCTTGTCGGATGCCTGCGCGGCCTGCGGGCCGGCCTATCCGGGCCTCGACGCGCCGGCGACGGCCGAGCGCGTGCTCTTTGCCTGCCAGGAAGCGCGCGGGTGAGGCCCGGCTGCGGCGCGGCCGTCGCGGCGGGGGCGCCCGCGCGGGCACCCGCCCCCCCTGCCGCCCGGTTTGCGGGCAGGCCGTGGCCCGGGGGTGACGCCCCCGGGCCCGGCCGTCGTCCCGCGATTGCGGTTGCCGCCGCACTCGGCCATGCCGGGCGCCGATGACGGAGAGGCGCGAGGACGACCGGGTGGCGGCACCGCTGCTGCAGATCGAGGGGGTGACCAAGGCCTATCCCGGGGTCGTGGCCAATGACGGCGTGGACCTGTCCGTCCGCCCCGGCGAGATCCATGCCCTGCTGGGCGAGAACGGCGCCGGCAAGTCGACGCTGGTGAAGATGATCTTCGGCCTCGTCGCGCCCGACAGCGGCACCATGCGGATCGACGGCGCGCGCCACGCCCCGGCCTCGCCGCAGGCGGCGCGGGCGGCCGGGATCGGCATGGTGTTCCAGCACTTCTCCCTCTTCGAGGCGCTGGACGTGGCCGAGAACGTCGCGCTCGGCATGTCCGATCCGCCGCCGCGGCGCGCGCTGGCCCGGCGCATCGCCGAGGTCAGCCGCGCCTACGGCCTGCCGCTCGACCCGGGGCGGATCGTCGGCGACCTGTCGGCCGGCGAGCGGCAGCGCATCGAGATCGTGCGCGCCCTGCTCGGCCGGCCGCGGCTCCTGATCATGGACGAGCCCACCAGCGTCCTGACCCCCAGGGAGGTGGAGATCCTGTTCGCCACCCTGCGCCAATTGCGCGCCGAGGGGGTGGCGATCCTCTATATCTCGCACAAGCTGGAGGAGATCCGGGCGCTGTGCGACCGGGCGACGATCCTGCGCGGCGGTCGCGTCGTCGCCACCTCAACGCCGGCGCTCGACAGCGCCGCGCGGCTGGCCGAACTGATGGTCGGGCACCGCCTGGAGGCGCCGGCCCGCGCCGGGACCGCGCAGGAGGCGGTGGCGCTCGAGCTCGACCGGCTGTCGCTGCCCCCCGCCCATGCCTTCGGCACGGCGCTGCACGACATCTCGCTCACCCTCCATCGCGGGGAGGTGCTGGGGATCGGCGGCGTGGCGGGCAACGGCCAGGACGAATTGCTGGCCGCGCTGTCGGGCGAGCGCCTCGCCCCCCGCGGCAGCGTCACGCTCGACGGGGCGGACGTGTCGCGGCGCGGCCCGGCGGCGCGGCGCCGGCTGGGCCTGTCGGTGGCGCCCGAGGAGCGGCTGGGCCATGCCGCCGCCCCCGACATGAGCCTGACCGAGAACGCGCTCGTCACCGCCGCGGCGGGCCAGCGGCTGACGCGGTGGGGCTTCGTCGACTGGCGCGCCACCCGCGCCTTCGCCGCCCGCGTCATCGAACGTTTCGACGTGCGGACGCGCGGGCCCGGCACCGCCGCCGGGGCGCTGTCGGGCGGCAACCTGCAGAAATACGTCATCGGCCGGGAGATCGCCCAGGCCCCCCGCGTGCTCGCGGTGAACCAGCCGACCTGGGGCGTCGATGCCGCCGCCGCCGCGCGCATCCGCCAATCGCTGCTCGACCTGGCGGCGGAGGGGGCGGGCGTGATCGTGATCAGCCAGGATCTCGACGAGCTGATGGAGCTTTCCGACCGCTTCGCCGCGCTGAACGGCGGCCGCCTGTCGCCGTTCCGCCCCGCGCCCGGGCTGTCGATGGAGGAGATCGGCCTGATGCTGGGCGGCGCAGACGAGAGGGAGGCCGCCCGTGCCAGCTGATCCGCCGTTCCCCGCCGCACCGGCGCCGCGACGCGGCCGGGAGCGGAGCGCATGATCCGCCTCGTCCGGCGCCCGCAACCCTCTCGCGCCTGGGCCTGGGCGACGCCGCTCCTGGCGGTGGCGCTGACGGTGCTGGCGGGGGGGCTGATGTTCGCGCTCCTGGGCAAGGACCCGGTCGCGGCGATCCGCACGATCTTTCTCGATCCGCTCTTCAACCCGCAATACGCGGCCTATGCGCGCCCGCAGCTGCTGGTGAAGGCCGGGCCGCTGATCCTGATCGCGGTGGGGCTGGCGCTGGGGTTCCGGGCCGGGGTGTGGAACATCGGGGCGGAGGGGCAGTACATCCTCGGCGCGCTCTGCGGCGCGGGCGCGGGGCTCGCGCTCTATCCGATGGAGGCCTGGTTCCTCTTTCCGCTGATGGTGGTCGCGGGGGCGCTCGGCGGCTGGGCCTGGGCGATGATCCCCGCGATCCTGAAGACGCGGTTCAACACCAACGAGATCCTGGTCTCGCTGCTCCTCGTCTACGTGGCCGAGAACCTGCTCGCCTCGATGGCGGTGGGGCTGCTCAGGAACCCCGAGGGCGGCGGCTTTCCCGGATCGCGCAACCTCAGCCAGTGGGACGCCGCGGCGAACCGGGAGCTGGTCGCGGGGACCGGGCTGCACTGGGGGGTGGTCGCGGCGCTGATCGCGGTGATCATGGCCTATGTGCTGCTCCACCGGCACATCACGGGCGTCCACCTGCGCCTGGCGGGCAGCGCGCCGCGGGCGGCCCGCTTCGCCGGGGTGGACCCGAACCGGCTCGTCATCCTCTGCCTGGGGCTTTCGGGCGCGCTGGCGGGGCTCGCCGGGATCTTCGAGGTGACGGGGCCGGCCGGGCAGATCTCCATCGACTTCAACACCGGCTACGGCTTCACCGCGATCATCGTGGCGTTCCTCGGGCGGCTCCACCCGGTGGGCATCCTGCTGGCCGGGCTGCTCATGGCGCTGACCTATATCGGCGGCGAGCTGGCCTCGTTCACGCTGGGCATCCCGGTGGCGGCGATCCAGGCCTTCCAGGGGATGCTGCTGTTCTTCCTGCTGGGCGTCGACATCCTGACCCATTACCGCCCCGTCGCGGGCCGCGACCCCGGCCGGGTGGCGGGGACCTGATCGCGGCCCCCGACGGGCCCCTGCCCCATTCCTGCCCCAGGAGGCGAACGTGGACCTCTCCGCCATCTCTCCCGCCCTGCTCGTCGCCGCGCTGATGGCGGGGGCGACGCCGCTCCTCTTCGCCGCGCTGGGCGAATTGGTGGTCGAACGCGCGGGCGTCCTGAACCTCGGGGTGGAGGGGATGATGATCCTCGGGGCGATCTGCGGCTTCGCCGCGGCCGTGGGCACCGGCTCGCCGGCGGCGGGCTTCGCGGCGGCCGCGCTCGGCGGGGCGGCGCTGGCGCTCGTCTTCGCGGTGCTGACGCAGGGGCTGCTGTCGAACCAGGTGGCCACGGGGCTGGCGCTGACGCTGTTCGGGCTGGGCCTGTCGGCGCTCGTGGGACAGGGCTATGTGGGGATCAAGCCGCCCTCCACGCCGCGGCTCGACCTCGGGCCGCTCTCCGACCTGCCGTTCCTGGGCCGGGCGATCTTCTCCCACGACGCGATCGTCTATCTGGGGCTGGCCGCGACGCTCGCGGTCTGGGCGGTGCTGAACCGCACGCGGTTCGGTCTGTCGCTCCGCGCGGTGGGGGAAAATCACGACGCCGCCCATGCGCTGGGGCTGAAGGTGGTGGCGATCCGGGTCGGCGCGATCCTGTTCGGCGGGGCGATGGCGGGGATCGGCGGCGGCTACCTGTCGCTGGTGCGGGTGCCGCAATGGACGGAGGGGATGACGGCGGGGGCGGGCTGGATCGCGCTTGCCATCGTCGTCTTCGCCTCGTGGCGGGCGGGCCGGGTGCTGATGGGGGCCTATCTCTTCGGCGGGGTCAGCGTGCTGCAGCTGAACCTGCAGGCGGCGGGCGCCGCCGTCCCGGTCGAGATCCTGTCGATGTCGCCCTACCTGGCCACGATCCTGGTGCTGGCGGTGATGTCGGCGCGCCGCAAGCGCGGCACGGCCGCCCCCGCGAGCCTGGGCCGCAGCTTCCGCGCGCCGGGCTGACCCGGGCCCGGGCAATGGCGCGCGCCGGCCGACGGCCCTCCCTCGAGCCGACCCGATCGGTCGGCTGCCACGTCTCGTCGCCCACGGCTCGGCCGGTCGAGCCGGCGGCCGCGTTCCGCGGTGGGGGGCGCCGAAATCGAGGCCCGGTGGTCTGCCCCCTTAGAAGGGGACCGTTGCGTTGCTGGTCACTCGAGGTGGAGACTGTTCTGAGAGCCGCGGTACAGGGAGCGCGCCAGGCGCCGCGATCCGCTCAGGGGCCACCGGTTTCCGCGTGGCGTCGTCCCGCTGGCCGTGCGCTGGTCCTGCCGGTTTCCGCTCTCGTCCCAGGATGTCGCCGATCTTCTGGCCGAGCGCGGGATCGTGGTGGATCGGGCCACCGTCTTCTCGTGGGTCCAGAAGTTCGGCCCCGAGATCGCCGGGTCCGCTTACGCCCATCGTGGCTGGCGCGGGCCGAACTGGCATGTCGACGAGACCTATCTCCGCGTTGGGGGCAAGTGGCGATACCTCTGGCGCGCCGTGGATCATAGAGGGCAATTCATCGATTTCCGGCTGACGGCCAGGCGGCACGCGAAAGCCGCCGGGGACTTCATGAAGCAGGCTATCGAGGGTGTCCGGCTCTACCGGCCGGTCTCGATCTGCACGGACAAAGCCCCCGGGATACCGGACGGTCATCCGGGATCTGAACCACCGCTACGATCCGCACTTCGACAGCATTCCGCTCATCGACCGGAAGTGGCGGAGTTCGAGCGTCCGAAAACGGTCCAGTGGACCGTTTTTAGCGAAGAACCGCATCGAGAGCGACCACGCGGCGCTGAAACGCCTGCTCGGAACACGGCAATCGTTCCGCTCCCTGCGCTCCGCAAAAGCGACGATCCTTGGGGTTAAAACGATCCGAACCATCAAGAACGGCCACGTCTCGAACAAGGCGCCGAGTATCCGCGGAGAGATCGACTTCGTCCGGAATCTGTTCGGTGAAGCAGCCTGAGAGTTCGACAGAGTAAATCATCTCTGATCGAGGCAGAATAACGCAACACTCCCGTTTGCGGACACCCCCAAAATTTTCGCAAGAGCCTACGGGGAACGTCTCGGCACGTCAGGAAACTGCGTGAAACCCGAATTGCGTTTGCAAGCAAAGATTGTGCAGGTTCCTTACACGCCCGGGCGTGGCAGAAATGCGTCGCTATGAAGCGATTGCCTGTTATACTTGACAGGCGATTCTTCAGGCCCGGGGATTTCAAGATGCTGAAATATTCTATTGCAACGGCTCTCATCGCCTCATTGGGGGTCGTCGCCCCGCACAAAGCCGACGCGGACCTGAAGGATGCGTTGCTCGGCGCGGCTGTCGGCGCGATGGTCAACCAGACGATCAACAACAACTCCCGCGGCAGCCCTCAGCGGGTGATACCGCAGCGAACCACGCGTAAGTCCCCGTCCTCGTCCTCGCAGCCAGCGACATTGAACGGCAGCTATACCCGGTCCGAGCGCATCGAGATCCAGACGGCGCTGAACGCCCAAGGGTTCCCGGTCGGCGTCGTCGACGGCTCGCTCGGACGCAAGAGCCGCGACGCAATTTCTCGCTTCCAGGCGACCCGGGGCGAGCCGGTCACCGGACAGCTGACGCGCAGCCAGTTCGTCGCCCTGACGACCCCGGGCGCGGTAAGCGGTCGACCGCTCAACCCGCAGGAAGTGGCAATGCTCCAGCACAGCCTGTCGATGCTTGGCCACTACCGCAGTTCGGTCGATGGCGTGGACGGTCCGGGGACGCGTGCCGCGACCGCCGAGTTCCTCGCGAGGCAAGGGCGCAATGCGGCGAACACGACGCCGGTCCAGACGCTCGTGCTCGCGGCAACGGCCGCCAGGCAGCAGGTGTCCCCGGCCCTCATGCAGGAGGCACAGTCGACGATGGCGAACGCCGCGCCGCAAAACGGCTTCGGCGCAGCACCGGCGCCCGCTTTCGGTCAGCAACAGATGACCCCCGGCTTCGGCGCACCCGCCGCGTCGGGGTTCGGGCAGGCCGCCGGGCAGACGCAGCCGGTCTTCGGTCAGCCCGCGGGAATGGCGCCGGCGCAACCCTTCGGGCAGCCGCCGCAACAGCCCGCGGGCCAGACGGCACAGCAGCCCTTCGGGCAGCCCGCGCCCGCCGCGTCGCAGCCTCAGACGCTGTTCTCCGCCACGGCACCGACGGTTCCGGAGGGCGCGGCGCCGGCAACCAACGCGCCGCAGCAACCGCTCTTCGGCGCTGCGCCGGCCGGGAGCCAGCCCGGGCATGCCGCGCCTGCCCAGGGCACGCCGCCGAACGGGGCGATGGCGGGACAGCCGGCAATGCCGCCGGCGGAGGGAGAGAGCGTGCCGATCTTCGCTGCCGGTGGCGGCCAGGCGATGTCGGCGCCGGCGCAGCAGCCGGGCGGCAGTGCGCTCGACATCTTTGCCGCGCCGCCGCCAGAGGCCTCGGCGACAACGGCCGCGCAGTCGGTCCCGACTGCGCCCGCGGCGGGGGATGCGGCCCCGTCGGGAGCGCCGGTGCTGGCGACGAGCGGAACCGGACCGACGAAGGACGGTGCATCCGCCACCTTGGCGCCCGCTTTGCCGACGATGCTCTTGCTTTCGCCGGAGGGAAACTAGGCCGCGCCAGGTTTCGGGCGGCGCGACGTCAGTCGCCGCCGTCCATTTCCGTCCCGACAGGCGACATGTCGAGCTTCGGCTTCGTCGCTTCGCTCGGCGTTTCCGCTTCGTCCCCGTCGGATGCGGATCTGAACGCACCGGTGAACGGCACGTCCTGAATGCTCCGTCCGCGATAGTCGTCCCGCCCCGGAAACGAGATGACCGCGTTTCCCGACACCGGCGCCTCGTTCGCAGTCACCGCGGAGAAGTTGACGCTGCCGAAGAGGGTGACCAGAACCGGGCCGGGATCCGTCGTACCATACTGCGGCACCGACATATTCTCGGTGTCGAGGCGAATCACGAAGACGGAGCTTCCCACCGCGGCCGAGGCGTCAATCGGGTAGCGTCGCCCGGTCGTCAGGGCCGTCCCCTGATCCTGCCGAAGGCCCGACCCGACCGCGCGGAAGCCCTCCTGCCTGAATGTCAGGTCGAACTCGGTCTCGAGCTGCGGAATGGCGACCGAAAGCGGGGTCGAGATGTCCATTTGCGTCGGCTGGCTGAGGGTCGGATGCGCAAAGCTCTCGACCCTGACGACCGCGTCGCTTGCGAGCCCGAAGAGCTGTCCGTCGGTGGGAACGACCTGGACGAGACGCTGACCGTCATTGGCCGCCTCGACGCGGTATCCGACGATGGCGTAGAGTTCGCGGCCGAAGCGTTCGAAGATGACACGGGCGTCATCGGGGGAAAGCTGCAGACTCTCGCTGAAGGGGAATCCGGGGCTGGCATGGTCGCCGGACTCGTTGACCACGTTGAAGCGCCAGGGAAAGACGTCTGTCTGGACGCCCGTGTTGCGAAATATCTGGCCGGCGCAGGACTGGCCGTTCGACGCCTGGAGCGAGCCGCCGAGCATATCACTCGAATCGACGCTGGCAACCTGATCGAAGGGCAGCGTCTGGGTGTTGAAATCGTACTCTCCGGTGTCGATGCGGAACGCGACCTCTGCCCGGTCGGGTATCGTCACGGTCAGGATCGCGTCGCGGATCTCCTCGCCCCAGGCATAGGAGGACTGGAAGAAGTCGTTACGCTCGAATTCGCTGGCGAAGGCCCGGTTGCAGTCGAAGCCGGGGGTGGTCGACATCAGATAGACGATGAGGTTCAGGTAGAATTGCTGATCGCCCCAGACGCCTGGATTGGCCCTGATCCAGGAATAGAGCGCCCGAGCATACCGATCCTGCGTGTCGAGCCTCTTGGCCGCACCCGGGACATTGATCTCTGCCGCCATTCCTCTCGCGCTCTGCGCGCCCCCCGCCTTCGGCCAGGCCACGGTTGCCGAGAGAAGGAGGGCCACGCCCAGGCTGATTGAGCGTCGAGCCTTGAATTTCGCTACCGACATCGCCGTTTCCCCGTGGAGCGTTCCTCAGACCACCTTAGGACATGCGATAAATGGCGTCGCGTAAAGCAAAATGGTTTGTCGATCCCGCCGTTGCCGGATGTGCCCGGATCGAGATACCGAAAGGCCGCTTGTTGCTTCAAACGTTGATCTTGACCGGTGCGTCCGAAAAGAGGTTCGGGAACAGAGGCTCCCGATAATCCAACGGGAAGCCGATCCGAACGGGCCACTTGGGCGTGTCGGATACCGGAAAGCCCTCCCTGACCAACATCGTTGGCACGGTCCGCGCCGTCCGTTCACTGGTCGCGAGGATCTGTGCAGCATCCCCCCCGCCCCATCTCGCCCGTGGTGAGGACTCCGCGCACGAGGCGCCGCGCCCGGTCGTCCTTTGGGTGCACGTCGCGCATCAGGGCGGCATAGCGATCCTGAAGGCCCTTGAGATCGAGTATCGCACGCGAGAACCTGATCTGGTCCAGCATCACCTCCAAGAACCACTCGAGAACGCCCCCGGACGGCTGAGGGAGAGGTTACCGCGCCCGTCCCGATCCCCCTGGCGCGGCGTGTCGGCCATATCCATGTGGAGCTTGTCCTCTCTGCGGTCTTCAAGACCGCGCGCCAAACCCCGTGAGACAGACCAGAGACCATGACCGCCGATCCCGGCGGCCCGGATCACCGCGTGGGAGACGAGTCGGCTGACGCGACCGTTCCCGTCCAGGAAAGGGTGGATGCAGTTCAGGCGATGGTGTGCAGCGGGAATGGACAGGATCCGTCCCGTCGCTCCACGCGTCAGCCCGCGATACCGCATGGCGTAGTGGTCCATGAACGCCGGCAGCCGCTCGGGCGCGGGCGGCTGGTGGCGACCGACGGCTACCTCGTCGCCAGCTTCTCTGAACTCCCCGGGTACGATCTCCCGCCTGACCCCTTCGTGCTCGACGCACCGGAATTCCGCCGGCATGGCCTCGGAGAAGCGGCGATGAATCTCTCGGATGAACGCGACCGATATCGACTCCGGCAGGCTGTCGTGATTGACCTGAGCCCCGTATCTTGCTCCAATTTTGGGTGGAGTCTGCTCCAGCAAGGGTCCTGACCCGTTTTCCGGTCCGGGCGTCATGCGACCTTCCGGGCTGGTTTCAGTAGCGCCGCGTATGGCTGGACTCCGCATTCGGTCAACAGGGTGATCGAGGAGGGGATCCTCGGCGCCCCGGATAACAGTCACTTCTTGTTCTTCCGCGTCACTTGGCGGGCTCGCCAGCCTGCGTTCGTGCCGGCAGCGGGCCTGAAGCGTCCGCATATTGCAAGGTAGGTCGCGGGGAAGGGATCGGTCGGGGACCGCAGCGACGCGCTCGTCCGGACTGACCGGGTGGTCGATGCTCGGCTTGCATTCCCGCCGATCTGCGGCGACGAGATAGTCCATGATTCGATCCGACATCCAGAAGCCGCATCCCCCCGGGCCGCTTGCCCGCCCGGGAATGATCGCCCCGCAACTGTTTCTCGATCCGCTTAGGACCGGAGAAGGACATCGTGAGGACGGCGGGGACGGACGGGCCGCCCTATGACCCCACCCCAGAATGTTCGATATTGCGACAGAATTCACGAGGACCTTAGCTCGTGCAGATGCCGCCTTCCAAAAAGGTCAGACGCGTTCAGGCGCAGCGCAATCGACGTCTCAAGGAAGGCTGGAAGAAGGTTGAGCTCTGGGTTCCGTCCGAGGCGGACGCCCTGGATATCAAGATATTCGCGGATTCTCTCCGCCGGTATGCCGAAACGCTTCTTCACCTCCCAGACGTGGTCGAGGACCTCTTCCAGTCGGATGCGATGCGGCTGGCATCGGATATGCAGTCCACGGGGACCTACACTTTCACCAAGACGACCGGTCGCGGTCGCCTCGTGTCCAAGGCGTTTTTCAAGGCCGGGAATTACAGGGCCTGCTCCCATGCGTTCAGTAAGATCGCCAATGCCTATCCGGTCCACGCCCAGGTCATGGAGGACGTGATATCCTCCATGATCCTCGACCACATCCATGTCGCCCGCGGGACCGGATCGCTCCGGTCGGACCTCCGGACCTCTCTTCTCGCTCGGATTGCCGAGGCCCTTTGGGATCCGGCTCTTCTCGAGAGGGCCATAAGGGCTGTATCGGTCTCGTTGCGCTCTGTTTCCGACCACGGCTGATAGATGTCGGGGCCATTGTGAACTGGGCCAGGCTGGCGGACAGGGCAAACTACCTGGCACGAACGCCGGTCACGTTGCACTTGCTTTGCTGCCGACCGTCCCGCAGCATCACCTCACGCCGTGTCGGATTCTGGCGATTCCTCTTCCAGCTTGAGGTGACTTCTGTGCGACACGTTTTCCCGGCCCTCACGGTCCTGATGATCGCCAGTGGATCGGCCTCCGCGGCCGTGATCCTGGAATTCGACGACGTTCCGAATTTCGGGGGCGGCTGCTCGGCCCCGCAGCCGGTCGTGGTCGAGAACGGCTTCACCATCGGGAACTGTCCCCAGTGGTCTTCACGTTCGGGAACGATCCTCTTGGCCGATTTCGGCACCGCTTACAACGCGTCGGTGGACATCTCGGGATCTCGCCCGTTCGACGCGATCTCGGTGGAAATCGATCCCTACGAATGGGGGTTCACGGAGTTCACCGACCCCGACAGGATCGAGCGCCCGTACGACAACCTCGTCTTCCGCGGATACCGGGACGGGTCGGAAGTCGCCGGCCAGACCGCCTCCGCCTTCGAAAGCGGCGGCACGTTCTTCTTCGAAGCCGGTTTCTCGGATCTGGACCTCCTGCAGATCGAGCAGATCCCTCCCGGGCCCGAGATCCAGGCGCGGTACCCGAACGCCGAATGCGATGTGCCCTGTACTCCGGTCGACCTGGAGCGGGTGACATTGGCTCCGGTGCCGCTGCCCGCGACGTTCTTTCCCCTCACACTTGCGATTGCCGGATTGGCGGGGATCCGGCGATGGAGGTCGGCCACCCGGCCCTGAGGCGCGTCGGCGACCTCAGGGCGACTTGGCTGTCCCAGTCCGTGTCGCCGAAGGGGTAGAAGAGGTGGAACTGTTGCATTGCTGGCTCCTGAGCACGAACACTCGTTTCAGAATAGAGGGAGCACGCCATGCGCGATCCGTTCAGGGGCCACCGGTTCCCGCGTGGCGTCGTCCCGCTGGCCGTGCGCTGGTACTGCCGGTTTCCACTCTCGTACCAGGATGTCAGCGATCTGCTGGCGGAGCGCGGGATCGTGGTGGATCGGGCCACGGTCTTTCGTTGGGTCCAGAAGTTCGGCCCCGAGATCGCCGGGCGCGCTTACGCCCATCGCGGCTGGCGCGGGCCGCACTGGCATGTCGACGAGACCTATGTCTGCGTTGGCGGGAAGTGGCGATACCTCTGGCGCGCCGTGGATCAGACAGGCCGTTCGTCGACTTCCGGCTGACGGCCAGGCGGGACGCGAAAGCCGCCAGGGCCTTCCTGAAGCAGGCTATCGAGGGGGTCCAGCTCTACCGGCCGGTCTCGATCTGCACCGACAAGGCCCCTGGATACCGGAAGGTCATCCGGGATCTGAACCACCGCTACGATCCACACTTCGACAGTATTCTGCACATCGACCGGAAGTGGCGGAACAACCGGATCGAGAGCAATCAGGCGGCGCTGAAGCGCTTGCTCGGGACGCGGCAATCTTTCCGCTCCCTGCGATCGGCAAAAGCGACGATCCTTGCGGTCGAGACGATCCGGACCATCAAGAACGGCCACATCTCGAACAAGGCGACGAGCATCCGCGGAGAGATCGACGTCCGAAATCTGTTCGGTGAAGCGGCCTGAGAGTTCGGCGCAGCAACCAACCTCCGTTCAAGGCCGACTAATGCAACAGTCCTGATCCTGCCCCGCTTGAGTGGACACCCCTGATAGGCTTCCGAGCCAAGAGAGGAGTGTTCGATGAAGACTGAACCGCCCCGGCTTACCCGGAGGGCGTTTCGTCCAACGCGTCATGCGACGTTATCGATTGGCTGGACCTGTTCAA
>CANKVU010000014.1 GCA_947487205.1 uncultured Paracoccaceae bacterium
TTCTGTCCCATTCCTCGTCCTCCATACGGCTCGAAAGCCTACTTCAGGGAGGACCACTTTTCAGGGGGCAGGCCAGCCGGGACCTCCCGACCCGCCGTGGCGAAGGTGTTGATGCGCAGGGTGCCCGCGGGTGCCTCCTGCTGCGACCGAACCGTATCGAGCGCGCTGTGAAGGTCCTTGAGCGCCGGGCTGACCTGTTCGACGAAGCGTTGCCCCGCCTCGGTCAGCGATACGCTGCGGGTCGTGCGGTTGAAGAGCCGTACGCCCAGTTGCGCCTCGAGCTTGGAGACCGCGTTGCTGAGCGCGCTCGTCGACATTCCCACATCGAGCGCTGCCGCCCGGAACGATCCCCGGCGGACGATCGCCAGGACCGCGTCGAAATCTGCCAGCTTGTATGTCTCCGTTATCCCGAAAGTCCAAACTCAACGTCCGGATTGGGGTCAGGCCCCATTGATCGGCTTGAGGCTGGCTTGGTCGCGTGATCCTAGCTTTCGACTTGGGGAGCGTGATGAGCAATCCTTCTTGTCTGACAGACGCGCAGATGGCGCGGCTGCGGCCGTTCTTTCCGAAGAGCCATGGCAGGCCGCGGGTCGACGAGTATCGTGTTTTGAGCGGCATAATCTTCATCAATCGCAATGGTTTGAGGTGGCGCGACGCACCCGGGGAGTTTGGGCCGCCGAAGAGTCTCTACAACCGATGGAAGCGAGGGAGCGCCCTGGGTGTCTTCGCCCGGATGATGGAGGGGCTGGCCTCCGCAGGTACCGGGCAGAGGACGGTGATGATCGATGCAACCTGTCTGAAGGCCCATCGCACGGCGTCGCGCCTGCGGGGCAAAAAGGGGGGTCTGACGACAAGCGGGGCCGCCTGATCGGGCGCACCAAGGGTGGCTTGAACACCAAGCTGCATGCCGCCCCGGACGCGGACGGTCGTCCGCTCCGGTTCGTCATGACCGCGGGCCATGTCAGCGACGACACGGCGCGGCCGCCTTGCTGGGCAGTCTCACCGCCGCCGACTGGCTGATCGCCGACCGCGGCCACGATGCCGACTGGTTCAGAGAAGCCTTGAAGGACAAGGGGATACGCGCCTGTATCCCCGGCCGGACGTCACGCGGCAAGACCATCCGCTCCGACAAGCGCCGCTGCAAGCGCCGCAACCGCATCGAGATCATGTTCGGCCGCCTCAAGGACTGGCGCCGCATCGCCACCCGATACGACCGATGCCCGATAGCCTTCCTCTCCGCCATCGCGCTCGACGCAGCCGTCATCTTCCGGCTATGACGCGCAATGAGGCCTCACCCTAGGGTGGTCTGTGAGTTTTCGCTCGGGCATAGGGGTGCGTCCGGCCGAGATCACGTCGCAGTCCCCCGGTGCCATGCTCCTTGAGGGACTCGCGGACCGTCATCTTCCTCGGCATGGGTATTCCTGAATACGCCCCGTGGTTCATGCGAACCTCGTAGAAGGGTACAGACATCCGGGTACTCGTGTTCGCCAAGTGACCTGCCCCCCGTGGGCTCCCTCATTGTAATGTAGGTCTGCTCGCCCGCGAAGGAGCAGACGGATGCGGACGAGCCGTTTCAGCGGGCGCAGATCATCGGGATGATCGAGGAGCGGGGTCGACGCACTGCGTGGACGGGATGGCCGCGGGGGAAATGTGCCGCAGGCATGGCCTGAGCCCGGCGACGTTCTACGAGCTCAAAGCCAAGTATGTTTTGGCATGGAGGTCTCCGAGGCTGCTCGCCTGAAGGCTCTGGAGGACGAGACCGCCAAGCTCACGCGCCTGCTGGCCGCCACCATGCTCGACAACGTCGTTCTGGAGGATCTGCCGGGAAGGAACGGACGCTGGGCCATCGCGCGCCATTCCTCCGAGCGACACTGGCGAACGACCGAGCGGCGAGAGGCGGCGCCCAGGGCGATGGGGGGTCACGACATCTCGCAGCGCCGGGCCTGCCGGCTTGCCGGCGTCGATCCCGGGACGGTCCGGCGAGAAGGCCCGCCGGACGGCCCGGATGTCCGCGAGGAGAGGAGGGAGATCGCCGGCAGAGGGCGGCGGTTCGGCTATCGCCGGATCGGCATTCTGCTCGAGCGGAAGGGCATGATTATGAACCACGAGACGCCCTATCGGCTCTGTCGGGAGGAAGGGCTGTCGGTGACGCGGCGGCGCGGGCGCAAGCGGGGCCCCGGGCCCGCGCATGCCGATGCCCGGGGCGCCGCAGCCCAACGCGCGCGGGGCGCTCGACTTCCCGTCCGACAGCTTCGGCGCTTTGCGCGAGTTCGCTCGCCATTGTGCTTGAACCAATGGCGCACAAGGCGCGCCCTGGCCGTGATCGACGGCCGCACGCGCGAGACCCCGCGCCTGATGGCCGATACCAGCATCTCGCGCGCCCGCGTGGCCCGCGAACTCGACGCGCTGGTGCGGGTTTGCGGAAAGCCCGATTGCGTCGTCAGCGGCAACGGGACCGAGTTCACCGGCCGGGCCATCCTGGAATGGGCCGACAGGACCGGAGTTCCCTGCCACTGCATCGACCCAGGCAAGCCGCGGCAGAACGCCTTCATCGAGGCATTCGGCGGCAGTCTGCGCGATGAGCTGTCGAACGAGGAGATCTTCGACACTCCGGATGACGCCCGGCGCAAGCTCGCCATCTGGCGCCACGACGACGCCATGAGGCCGCATTCATCGCCCGGAAACCAGAGGCCCCTCGAAGCGCGCTGGTCGCACGGGCAATTCGAGGGCTCCGTGCCCGGCGCGCTTGCCCGAAAGGACCAACCCGACCACCAATCTCAGACCCGCAGACCCTCGTGATGAACGAGGGACCCACGGGGGGCAGGTCAAACCTTCAAAGTTTTGTGCCTCGCAATACGACTTGAGATTTCCTGAAAAGGAGCAGAGACGCCCTCTCAGGGCACCAAGAAACCGACAGATCATTCGGATATCAGAAACCAGAGTGTCCGCCCCTGGGGGTCTGTCTGCCCGGCGGTGCAGACGCATTGGCGCAGGGCGTCGGCATTGCCGATGGCTTTCCATCTTGATCTCGGAGCGAGACCACAGAATTCGGCAGCCGAGAAGGCGGTGGAGTACCTTCGGGGTCGCCGCCGCAGCGCCGTGGGGGAAACCGCCTTACCCGGCTCGCCGTTGCGGGAAACCCTATGCCGGGGAACGTGTCAGGATCCGGGGCCACCGCTCTCAGAGGCGCATTCCGACCTGCGCCGCGTGCGATTCCGGGCGTCACCCGCATCCGGCACGCCGTTCGGGAACGACCGCCGCGACGCGCAGATGTCCCGGATCGCGCGGCGATAGGAGCGGCTGAGCGGAAGGCGGAGTGCGGTATCGGTGCGACAGAAATAGCGGTCGCCGTCCCGCTCGACGCAGTCCAGGTGCCCCGACGCGATCCAGTGAGAACGGTGAATCCGATATCCCCGGTCGCCCAGTTCCTCGACGGCGCGGCCGAAGGGATAGAGGATCAGCGCATCGCCCCTGGTGGTTCGGACCCGCAGGTAGTGCAGCTCGGCCGTCAGGGCGACGAGATCGCGGCCGAGAGGCCCGGGGACCTTGCTCCAGAAATCTTCCATCGGGTCCGGCGGAGCCGATCGGTCGGACGCGGCAGGTTCCGGAAGGCGCAGCAGACGCGTGGCGTTGAGGGAGAACCACACGAGGACGGAGCCCGGCAGCAGCGCGCCGAACTCGGCAGCGAGCGCGAAAGCGATCGGCTCGGCCGTGTCATCGAGTGCCGCATCCACGCCGAACAGATGCTCGAGCATGAGCGCCACGGGCGTGAAGAGGACCGCCCCCGCGACGCCCGACAGGAAGACCTGCGCCCAGGCGTGGAGCCGGGTGAACGCCGGCATCCGCTGCAACCCGATCTGCACGACGTGCAGGAGCACCAGGAAGATCAGGATATGGGCGAGCCAGAAGACGAACCGTGGCAGCACCGGCAAACCCTGGGAGGGTTCGGGATTGAGCGTGGTGAACACCAACGCCAGGAAGATCCCGGCCACGGCCAGAAAGTCCGTCCAGCGTTCCCGCGGGTTCCAGTCGCGCGGCCAGGTCTTCAAGCGCGTCATGCCCTCCATGGCGCCGTTCCGCAGCATTCGCAGCCTCCCCTTGGTGGCGGGATCCGCGATCATGCTAGATCTTCCGGGCAGGTGGGAAAACGCGGTTCGCCCGATCTGGGCCGGGGCGCAGTGTCGCGGCGGCGGGTCATGTTCCGATCGATCGAGGCGGCTTTCGCGGGTGCGCGGGTGCGACGTCCGGTCGGGCGCGTCTAACCCGGCGCAGGCGGGATCGTCCCGGGGAATGCTGGCAGTGGCGTGCGCGACCGGGCCAGGCGGGGCGGCCCACGGGTTGGCCTCCGCATCACGGGCGGGCTCCGCTCGATTCGATCAGGTGCGCGCTGCCCGTGGGCCGCGCCGCGGATCTGCCGGCATGCAGGGACGGATGCACGGGTGACAGGGATGTCTGCACGAACGGACGTGGTGCCCGCGGGTCGTCCGTGCCACCCCGTCAGTCATTCGTGCAGGCGGCATTGCCGGCCACGCCGTTCAGACGGCAATGTCACCGAAATCGGGGAGAACGAGATCATGCGCCACGAGGGAGCCATCTTGCCCGAGGACCCGGACGTGATCGTCGCGGGGGCAGGACTTGCGGCGGGGCTACTGGCGCTGCGTCTCTCGGCGCTGCCGCGGCCCCCGCGCATCGTCATCCTCGAGGCAGGCGATACGGCGTTCGGCGACAAGACGTGGTCGCACCAGGCGACGGATGTCGACGCGGCGGACCGGGCCTGGCTCGATCCGGCGATCGCGAGGCGCTGGACCGGTCAGAGCGTCCGCTTCGCCAGCCTCACCCGTCACCTCACGACCGGTTATGCGTCGATGACGTCGGCCAGCCTGCGGAAAGCGGTCGGCAGGCTGCCCGGCGTGACGATCCGCACCAATGCGCGGGTCCGCGCCGTCCGACCCGACAACGTGGTGATGGACGACGGCACGCAAATTGCCGCGCCCTGCGTCATCGACGCGCGCGGTCACCGGACCGCGCCGGGCCTGGCGCTCGCCTATCAGAAGTTCGTGGGCCTCGTCGTCGAGACAGAGGTACCGCACGGTATCGACCTGCCCGTCATCATGGACGCGACGGTCGCCCAGATCGACGGCTTCCGCTTCGTCTACCTGCTGCCATTCTCGCCCACGCGGCTCCTGATCGAGGATACGCGCTACGCCGATGGTTGCGCTCTGGACGAAGCCGGGATCGAGGCCTGCATCCGGGACTACGCCACCGCGCAGGGCTGGAAGATCGGAACCGTCGCGCACCGGGAGGCGGGGGTGCTGCCCATCGCGCTCGACTTCGACCGCCGGCTTTTCTGGTCGCACGCCCGGGACGTGCCATGGCTGGGGATGCGCGGGGCGTTCTTTCACGCGACGACCGGCTACTCCTTTCCCGACGCGGTCCGGAACGCCAACCTGGTGGCCGAGGCATGGCCGATCCGCAGCGCCGCGCTGGCCGACCTGGTCCATGACCATGCCCGCGCGCGCGAGCCGAGGCAGGGCTTCTACCGCTTTCTCAACCGCATGCTGTTCCGCGCCGCCCGGCCCGAGCGCCGGCACCTGGTCATGCAGAAATTCTATCGCCTGCCGCAGCCGGTGATCGAGCGGTTCTACGCCGGCCGCACCGGGTTGGGCGATGTGGCGCGGATCCTGTCGGGCAAGCCGCCCGTCCCCATCCACAGGGCGCTGCGCTCGCTCCCGACGGGGCGGCTCATGGCGGAGGCGGAGCAATGAAGACCTTCGACCGCCCCGCCACCGCGGCCGTCATCGGGTCCGGATTCGGCGGGCTGGCCCTGGCCATCAGGCTGCAGAGCGCCGGTATCGCCACCACGCTGTTCGAGGCGCGCGACCAGCCCGGCGGCCGCGCCTATGTCTATCGCGACCAGGGCTTCACCTTCGATGCGGGGCCCACCGTCATCACCGATCCGGACTGCCTCGAGCAGCTCTGGGCCTTGTCGGGGCGGCGCATGGCCGACGACGTGGACCTGATCCCCATCGACCCCTTCTACCGCCTGTGCTGGGAGGACGGGCGCCGCTTCGACCTCGTCGCCGACCAGGATGCGATGGAAGCGCAGATCGCCGCCTTCGCGCCCGCCGACGTGGCCGGGTACCGCCGCCTGCTGTCCTATAGCGAGGATCTCTATCGCGAGGGGTACGAGCGGCTGGGCACCGTGCCGTTCCAGAGCTTCTGGTCGATGGTCAAGGTCGCGCCCACGCTGATCCGCCTGCGGTCGCACGAAAGCGTCTATACCGCCGTCTCGCGGTTCATCCAGGACGAGAAGCTGCGCCAGGCGTTCAGCTTCCATACCCTTCTGGTCGGCGGCAATCCGTTCTCGACCTCGTCGATCTACGCCCTGATCCACGCGCTCGAGCGCAAGGGCCGGGTCTGGTTCGCCCGCGGCGGAACGGGGGCCCTGATCGACGCGATGGTGCGCCTTTTCGAGGATCTCGGCGGGATCGTGCACCTGAACGCGCCCGTCGACCGCATCGTGGTGGCCGATGGCCGTGCCACCGGCGTGGTCGTGAACGGGACGCAGCTGGCCTTCGACAGCGTCGCGTCGAACGCCGACATCGTCCACACCTATCGCCACATGCTGCGCGGGACGGCCCGTGGGGCGGCCAAGGCGCGGGCGCTGGAGCGAAAGACCTTCTCCATGTCGCTGTTCGTCGTCTATTTCGGGCTGAAGGCACCGCATCCGCAGCTGCAGCACCACATGGTCCTGTTCGGCCCCCGCTACCGCGCACTGCTCGCCGAGATCTTCGGGACCGACGGGCTGGCCGAGGATTTCTCGCTCTACCTCCATGCGCCGTCGGTGACCGATGACAGCATGGCGCCCCCCGGGCAGTCGGCCTTCTACGCGCTGTCGCCGGTGCCGCATCTGGGAACGGCGTCGATCGACTGGGAGAGAATGGGGCCGCTCTACCGCGATCGCATCCTGCGTTATCTCGAGGCGCGGTATATCCCGAACCTGGCCCGCGACCTGGTGACGGTGCGCCATTTCACGCCCTCCGACTTCTCGAGCGAGCTCAATGCCCATCTGGGCAGCGCCTTTTCGGTCGAGCCGCTCCTCACCCAGAGCGCCTGGTTCCGGCCCCACAACCGCGATGACACGATCGACAACCTGTTCATCGTCGGCGCGGGTACCCATCCCGGGGCCGGAATACCGGGCGTGGTCGGATCGGCGAAGGCGACGGCCGGCCTGATGATCGACGGGGTGGCGGCACGATGACGGACACGATCCTGGCCGAGGCGCGCCGATCCCTTGCGAGAGGATCGCAAAGCTTCTCGGCGGCGACCCGGCTGATGCGGTCCGATCTGCGCGACGACGCCACGCTTCTCTATGCCTGGTGCCGCCATTGCGACGATGCCGTGGACGGGCAGAGCCTTGGCCATGACCGGCATCCGGTGGCCGATGCCGCGGGACGGTTGCGCGGCCTGCGAAGGGAGACCGACGCGGCCCTGGCCGGGGCGTCCGTGGCCCCGCCCTTCGCGGCGCTGGCCCGGGTCTGCGACCGCCACGCCATTCCGCGCACCCATCCGCACGAATTGCTCGACGGCCTCGCCATGGATGTGGAGGGGCGCCGCTACGATACGCTGAGCGACACGCTCGATTACTGCTACCATGCCGCCGGGGTGGTGGGCGTGATGATGGCGCGGATCATGGGCGTGACCGACCCCGAGGCGCTGCACCGCGCATCAGATCTGGGGATCGCCTTCCAGCTGACCAACATCGCCCGCGACGTGGTCGAGGATGCGCGGGTGGGGCGTTGCTACATACCGGGCGAGATCCTGGCGGCCGAAGGCCTCACCGCGGGCGACCTCTGCGCGCCGCGCGCCTGGCCCCGCGCCCGGCGGATCGCGGTGCAGCTGCTGGACGTGGCCGAGCTCTATTACGCGTCGGGCTTTCGCGGCCTGTCCGCGCTGCCGGGCGATGCGGTCTGGGGCGTCGCCGCGGCCCGGCGGGTCTATGGCGCGATCGGGGGACGAATCCGGTACGCGACGCCCCGGGACTGGGCCAACCGCGTCGCGACATCGCGCATGCACAAGGTCGGGGCGCTCGCCCTCGCAGCCTTCGACGGCCCGCGCGCGCGGCGCATGGCCGCCGCGCCGCGCGACGGGCTCTGGACCCGCGACGATCAGGTGTCCGGACGCTCCGTGTCCTGACCGCGCATATTGGCCTGCAGCTCGGTCCGGAGCTTCTCGACCGGCCGGACCAGCACGAAGCCGAACGACACGCAGCCTTCGCGGCCCTGCACCGCGTGGTGCAGGCGATGCGCCTGATAGATGCGGCGCAGATAGCCCCGGCGCGGCACGTGACGGAACGGCCAGCGCTGATGGACGAGGCCGTCGTGAACGCAGAAATAGATGACGCCGTATACGCACAATCCCACCGCCACCCACCAGAGCGGCGCGAACAGCGTCGCGCCGATCCAGAACAGCCCCATGGAGAGACCGGCGAAGACCAGCGAATAGAGGTCGTTGCGCTCGACCAGGCCGCTCTGCGGCTCGTGGTGGGAGCGGTGCCAGCGCCAGCCCGGCCCGTGCATGACGACGCGGTGAACCCAGGCGGCGAACAGCTCGGTGGCCACGACCGTTGCGATGACGATGGCGGCGGGGATCAGGATGGCGGACATGCGGTGTCTCCTCGGGCGGCATCGGGCAGGCGCCACCAGGGCAGCCAGGGCTTGGCGTGATGGGTATGGTGATGGCCGAAATGGAAGCAGGTCAGCAGCGAGGGCAGCCATGACAGGCCGCTCCCCCGGGCCCGGTGGCCATCGACGAAAGGCGCGGCCTCGTGCCGGTGGGGAAGATAGGTGCCGAAATAGAAGAGCTGGACCGCCGACAGGATCGCCGGAAGCGCCCAGAAGGGCAGCATGAGCGGCGCTCGCCCCCCGAGTGCCAGAGCAAGCACCAGGGATGCGGCGGCGAGGATCGCCCATTGCCTGAGCCCGAAATATTGCCGGAAGAAGGTCACGAACCAGGGGAGGAAGGCGCTCGGATGCGCGGCGTCGAAATCCGGATCGTGTTCCGTGCCCGAATGGCGGTGATGGGCGTGGTGCGATCGGGTCAGGCGATCGAAGTCGAACCCGGCATAGAGCAGCACGAAGAGGCGGCCGACCGCGCGGTTCAGCGCCGGCCATTCGGGGGCGAGCGTCCCGTGGATGGCATCGTGCGCGACGATGAAGAGGCCGACATAGAGCCAGCACTGCACCGCGATGACGGCCGGCGCCGCCGGCCACCAGACCGCCCACGGCACGAGGAAGAGCGCGGCGAAGGCCAGGCCGGCCCAGGCGACGAGGATGAGCCCGGCGAGCACAAGTCCGATGGCGGTGGTGCGAGAGACGTTCATAGCAGCATCCTTCGGCGAGATAGGGCCAGCGCCGCCAGCGTACCGCCGAGCGCCAGGGCGGCCAGCGCGGCGAGCGGGACGGGCTGCGACCAGATCGGTTCGGCGCGGGTCAACAGGCCGTAATAGAGATCGATGGCCCAGGCGTTGGGGGTGACAGACCCCAGATCGCGCAACCAGCCGGGCATGAGGAACCGCGGCACCATCGACCCGCCGATCGCCGATGCGACCAGCACGGCGAAGGTGGCGAGGGTCTGCGCCTGCGCGCGCGTGGTGACGGCTGCGGCGAGCGCCAGGCTGAAGCCCGCCGCCGCCGCCGCCACCAGAAGCGTCACGGACCCCCATTGCAGCGGATGCGCCAGCACGGGCACCCCGTGGACCAGGCTTGCCGCCGCGAAGACGATGGCCGCCTGGACGCAGCCTTGCGCGGTCAGGAACAGCGCCTTGCTCATCACCACCACGTCGATGCCGCCCGGCCCGGCGGCGAAGCGGTCCAGAATGCCCGAGTTTCGCTCGTCGATCAGGCTCGCCGCGGTCGAGGCGCCCGAGAAGAGCAGGAACATCACCGCAATGGCGCCAGCGTAATAGATGACGGCCGGATCCGTTCGCCCCTCCCCGCCCACCGCCCGTGTGACGGTGAGGCCATCGCCACCGCGCGACGCCATGTCGCTCGCCGCGTCGAGGCGGATCTGTTGGGCGGGGCTGAGCGGTCCGATGATCGCCCGCAGCGCGTCCACCTGCCGGGCCAGCATCGCCTCGGGCGCGGCCGTCGCCAAAGCCGTGCGGACCTGCCCTTCGAGCACCGCGGCCGCCATGCCCTTGCCCGGGTCGACGAGGATGGCGAGGGGTGGCGTGGCCGTGTCGGTCAGGGTGCCCCGCAGAACGAGGCCGGCATCCAGACTGCCTTCGGTCACGGCGATCCGCAGCGCCTCCACGTCGTCGAACCGGCGGACGTCGCCGGTCAGCGCGGCGGCCAGGGCGGCCTCCACCGCGGGCGCCGGCGGGTGCGCGGCGAGGCCCAGCCGCAACTCCACCT
Organism: uncultured Paracoccaceae bacterium; assembly: GCA_947487205.1. Classification (GTDB taxonomy): domain Bacteria; phylum Pseudomonadota; class Alphaproteobacteria; order Rhodobacterales; family Rhodobacteraceae; genus Palleronia. The sequence continues at coordinate 10,416 of CANKVU010000014.1, forward strand.
CCCCGCCGCTCGTGGTCGAGAAGATCGCCGCGAAAAGCAGATAGATCGTCGCGGGCAGCACCAGCATGAGGACGAGTGCGCCACGGTCGCGCAGAAGGGTCAACGCCATCACCCGAACCAGCATCAGCGTCACGCCGCGACCTCCCTGGCGTAGAGCGCGGCGATGCCGGGCCGCTCCATGGCGATGCGGCGCGGGGTGACGCCATGGGCGCGCGCGCGCGCCACGGCCGCCAGGCCGTCGTTCTCGTCGGCGATCAGAAGGGCCGGCGCGTCGGGTGCCCCGGTGAACCCGATCTCGCGCAGGCTCCGGGCCTGCCGCTCGTCCAGCCGCGCCGCGGGGGTGAGCGTCAGCAGCAGCGAGGCGCCGAAGCGCGCCGAGATGAGGTCCGCCACCGGGCCCTGGACGGCGATATGCCCCCCGGCGAGGATGGCAAGATGGGTCGCCAGCGCCTCGGCCTCGGCGAAATCGTGGGTCGTCAGCAGAACGCCGATCCCATCGGCGACCATCCGGCGGATCAGGTCGTGCAGAACCGCCCGCGCATCGCGATCGATGCCCGCCGTCGGTTCGTCGAGGATGAGAAGCGCGGGGCGATGCAGGATTGCGGCGGCGACGTTCGCCCGGCGTTGCCACCCCCCCGACAGCGCGGCCACGACCTGGCGGCGACGCGGGCCGAGACCCGTGGTTTCGATCACGTCCGCGACGCGGCGCGCCACGTCCCTGCGCGGGACGCCGGACAGCCTGGCGAAGACGGACAGGTTCTCGGTCACGGTGAGACGGGGAAACAGGGCAATCTCCTGCGGGACCAGCCCGACGCCGCCCGCGGCAAGCATTACCCGACCGGATGTGGGCTTGATACGCCCCAGGATCGCGCGGATCATCGTCGTCTTGCCCGCGCCGTTGACACCCAGAAGGGCGCAGACCGTGCCGGCTTCGATCCTGAGATCGACATTGCTCAACACGGGCTCCGCGCCATACCCAACGGTCAGATCCGCCAGGTGAAGGGCCGCCGGCGATGTCATCGGCAAGCCGCGGGGTCGTATTGGGAGGCGAGGAAGCCGCGCAGCGCGACCGGATCGATGCCCGCGCGGACCAGCGCCGCATCGGCACGCAGCATGTGCTGCACCCGGCGCGACCAGGCAGGGCGTGAGCCGAGCGCGGCCGCAAGGGTCGGTTTTCCGTGATCCCGACCGACATCCTTTCCCGTCTCGGCCGAGCTGGCGGCGCCGTCGAGCGCGTCGTCGTCGATCTGGAAGCCGAGGCCGAAATGACAGGCGAAGGCGTCGATCTCGGCCTCGGTGTTCGGCGGGTGCCCGGCAATGACCGAGCCGATCCGGGCCGAGGCCCGAAACAGTTCGGCGGTCTTCAGCGCGTTGAGAAGCTCGACATCTTCTCCAGAGGCAGCGCTGCCGTCCACATCCATCTGCTGGCCCGCCGCCATGCCGTCCGCGCCGATGGCCCGGGCCAGGATCGCGCAAAGCCGGGCGCGCCGGTCCGTGTCGATCCGCACCTCGCTCAGCACTTCGAAGGCCTTCGCGATCAGGGAGACGGCCGCCAGGATCGCCGACGCCTCACCGAAGGTCCGATGCGTGGCCGGGCGGCCCCGCCGCAGTGCCGCGTCGTCCATGGCGGGCAGATCGTCGAGGATGAGCGACGCCGCATGGATCATCTCGACGGCGCAGCCGGAATCGAGCGTGGCCGGATCGTCGCCCCCGATCAGTTGGACGATCATCGGTCGCAAGCGCTTTCCGGGCGCCAGGACGGCGGCGCGCATGGCTTTCTGGGTCGCAAGCGGCCCGTTCGGGCACAGCAAGGCCAGCCGGGTATCGATCGCCTGACGCATGGTCTCGGTATCGGGATGGGTTCGGCGCGGGGAATTCGACATGACGATGGGTCCTAGGCGAGGCCGAGCACGGGCCTGGAGCCAGATGTCTCGACATTGGGCGTGGCAATGTTCTTCGCCTCCGACCTACGGTTCGCAGTCTTGCAGGCGCGCGGCACGCTCGGCGGCGCCAGATCGCAAGCCGCGCCGAGGTCCAGCGCCGCTGCCGGGATCACGCAGGAGGCAGGGACGGCATTGGGTGCCTTTCCAAGGTCGTTCAATTTCCGCTCCGCTCCCCTGACGCCGGTTCGTGGCAGATCCGCCAAGGATCATTAGAGGCCAAAGAGCGGCGAAGGTCACCCGGACATGCACGAAAACCACTTTTCCCTGCACCGGCGACACGCGGGAGCCGCCGTCTATTCGACCTTCAGGATCGGTCAGACGGTGATGAAGACCTCCGCTGCGCTGATCGAATTGCTCCGGCGATCTGGCCGGTGGGCGGTTGACCGGCCGGCCCCTGTGGGGTGGTCCGGTTTCGGTCCCGATACATGGCGAATCCTTGCGCCGAGGCGGATGCCTGGAGCGGTAGGGATTCCCGGCCACGATACGCGCAAAGAGCGACCAGCGGTGCGGGTGGTCAGTGCCCGGCGATGGGTGACGCCGTGCGGTTTCGCAAGGGACACGCCATGCCGCGACCACAACGCGGGCCTGGGCGAGGGAAAAGAAGATCTCCCGGTCCAGCCGTTCGTGACGGAGCGTCGGGGCGAAGTTTTCGCGGCGGCCCCGGGAGAATGGTCCACCGGACCGTTTTCCGTGCCCCCGACAGTCCCGGGGATGGGTCTTCCGCGCGAAGATGCCGGCACACCGTACGAGACGCACCCCCCCCCGGCTCCCCGGGGAGATGCGGGTCGCGGAGCGATCGCGTGCGCCCCAACATTCCGTAGCGTCAATCAGGTGGTGGTGATACTTTTACCGAGTTGCCATGCAGCAGCCATCCAGAAGGGATCATTTACCCATGAGTTATTTCATTCCAGCCGCACTTGCTGTCGCCACCGCCATTGCCGTCTCCGCCCCTGCCAAAGCCGCGACCGTTCCGTTCGTCGTTCCGGGCACGGCGAATCCTTATCTCGCCGGCCTTCCGGCGGGAACACCGGCAAGCTCTGGGGACACCGCGCCGGCCAACTCCCCGGTCCTTGTGACGGGCCTCGACGTATCGGGCGGCGCGACCTTCACCTTTTCGGCGACGGGGCAAGTCTCCCTCGGGTTGGGACTCGGGCCGGACGCGGATGGGACGTCCCCGATCAATCATTACGGGACCCCCGAGAACGGCTTGTCCGATGTGACCATGCCGCGCGTCTCGCTGCTCGGCGTATTCCTGAGCGACATGCTTCCGACCGCAACCCCTGCCCCCGACGCGCTGGATTTCTCGTCGGATGCCAGCCAGAATTACACGACGCTCTCTCCGCTCCTGAAACAGATCTTCTTCATCGGGGATGGGGTGAGCGATGCGGGCGACACACAGGAGATCGTCGCACCGGACGGCGCGACGCGACTTTTCCTCGGGGCCATGGATGGATTCGGTTGGTACAACAATTCCGGTGCCTTCAATGTCTCGGTGACCGGACCTGACCGCGACGATACCGACCCTGCGACACCCGCACCCGTCCCGGTCCCTGCGGGCGCCCCGCTGCTCCTCGCGGGCTTGGCGGCGCTGGGCGCGGTGCGCCTGCGTAAGCGCCGATAATCGGCCGAATGGGCCGGGTAAGGTGAGAAGGGCCCTTGAGGGGCCCTTTTCTTTTCTCCGAACCTTTCTCCGTCATCGCGCATCCGGGGAACCGCCCGTGCCGATCCTGATCCGCTGGAGTGGCGAATGACCGGGCCGGCAAACCTGCGGCGGCGTCTGCGGGCAGTGGGACTGTCCGCGATTAGCCGCTCCCGCTACTCCCGCGGGGCGTCTCGGGCGAGGAGATCGCCGGTGTCCTGCCGCTCGGCCGCCACGAGGGGGATCAGCGCCTGCTCCTCGGAATGGCGCGGCGGCTGCGGCGCCGGTTCGGCCCGTGGAGCTGTCGGCATCTCGCCCGGGGGTGATCGCGGGGCCGCATCGGGGAGATTTCCCGACCCTTCGAGGCGGATGCGATAGGTCGTGTCGGGGATGGAGACGCCGGCGGCTTCGATGGCGGCCTTCACCAGGCGAATGGCGTCGCCCCGGGCGGAGACGAACCCGGTCTCGTTCTGGTCGATCCAGCCGGTCACGCGCAGGATCGCGCCGGATTCGGTGATGTTCTCGATCCAGACCAGTTCCTCCGGGTCGTCCAGAACGAAGGGCAGCGCGCCGAGCGCATCTTGCGCCAGCACGCGCGTCGCCTCGAGGTCCGCGTCGGGATCGATGCCGATGTCGAAGGTGAATCGCCGGGCGGGGTTCTGGGTGTAGTTCACGATCCGGCCCTTGAAGACCGTGGCGTTCGGGATGCGGACATGGTTTCCGTCCAGCGACAGCAGGATCGTCGCCCGCGAGGTCAGGCGGATCACGCGCCCCACGTCGCCCTCGATCTCGACCAGGTCGTTGGGCCGGAACGGCTGGCGCAGGCTCAGCATGATCGAGGCGACGAAATTCTCCACCGTGTCGCGGACCGCGAAGCCGATCGCGAGGCCAACGATGCCCGCCGCGCCGAGGATGGTCCCGAGGAGCGCCGCCGCGCCGAGGAGATCGAGCGCGACCACGATCCCCGCGATGCCGCAGGCGACGCGAAAGGCCTGGCGATAGATGCCCGCGATGAAGGCGTTCGGCGCGATGCGATCCCAGAACCGACGCCGCGCCAGGACCACCCCGAGCGCGGTGATCGCGGCGAAGGCCGCGGCGGCCAGAAAGAACAGGGGAAGCCGCGCGATGAACTGATCGGCGCGGGTCCGGAAGCGCTCGAATGCCGGGTCGATCTGCTGCGAGATATCGTCCGTCGCCGCCAGGTCGTTGTTCACGGCGACGACGCCGTCCAGGCGCTGGGCGATCCCGGCCACCTCTGCGCTGACGGCCGGGTCCGCGATGTCGCCGGCCAGAGTGACCACGCCGGCCTGCACGGAGACCGTGATCCCGCCGTGGTCGAGCGCGGTGACGATGGCGCGAAGGCGGTCGGCGATCGCCTCGTCCGACGGAGCATCATCGACGGCGACAAGAGGTGGAACGCCAGATCCCGCCTCTCCCTCCTGCGCGGGAGCCTGAATTCCCCAGGTGGCCAGAAGGCAGAAGAGAAGGAGGAAACGGCGCGTCATGACGGATCGTTAGCGGAAGGATCGAGGATCATCCATCCACCGCCGCGAACGACCGCTGTCGAGACCCGGATCATGACCTAGCGTTCCCGAGCGAATACCCGTGAGGGTCCGGGTTCGGCGGCTTCTCACCCGGAGCCACTCCTGAAAGGTGCCTCTGGTGGAGGTATTTCGGATTGGGGCCGTTAAGCTTGGGAGTCCGGACGTTACCGCGTCCGGCGTCGGAAAAATCCACATCGGGAGCGTCACGGGTCCGGTTCGGGGGTGAAACGCGAGGGGCCCGGCGATCCGGCCCGCAAGTTCGCGGCTGTAGGCCGGGGATGCGCGCGGCGCCATGAGGAGATAGGATCCGGTCGAGGATCGGTCGCGCCGATCGCCTCGGGTTCATGGCGACGATCCGGCAGGGCCCGTCGACGGCGCGGTGTTCCGGGTGCGGCGGATCTCGTGCGGAATTGCCTTCGCAGGACCCACCCGAATGCGGGGGAAGGAAGCCCAACCTTGTTCGGAAGCGATCTCAGGTTCCTGAGGATCTTTGCCGCGGTTGCCCGACACGAAAGCCTGCGGAAGGCCGCGTGCGAGGTCGGGACGTCCACGTCGAACGTGAGCAGGGCGCTCTCGGCGGCCGAGCGATATCTGGACGTGCAACTTGTCGAAAGACGGCCCTCCGGAATCTCGCTGACGGATGCCGGCCGCATATTGCGCGACCATGCGCTGCGTCAGATCGAGGAGGATCAACGCCTGCGCGCCCGTCTCGGGCGGGTGGCCAGGCGCGGTGGGGAAATTGTCCGCATTCGATGCGGGGAGGGGTTTCTGGCCGACCTCGTGGAGCGGGGGGTCGCCGAAATCATCCGATCCCGGCCGGATATCGGCCTCAACCTGGAGATCGGCGCCACCCGGGAAATCGTCGAGGCCGTCACGGCCGGCGAGGCGGATATTGGCATCGCCTATGCGCTTCCGGGAACGGCTCCGGTGCGGCGGGTGGGGACGAGCCGGCAGCCGCTCTGCGCCATCGTGCCGTCCAGCCACGATCCGCTCGGGAAAGCCGGGGCGACCCTCGCCGATTTCCGGCGGTCGGAGCTTGCCCTGTTGCCGAAGACTCATGGCGTCCGGCAGCTTCTGGAGCAGTCGGCCGAACGCCATGGCGTCGTCTTGCGACCGGCGCTGACGACGAGCTCGATCGCGGCGCTGCTCCACTTCGTGCGCGCCGGCCACGGGGTCACGTTTCTCCCGAGGTTCTCGGCCGAGGTTCAGCGCCATCAGGGCGCCGCGCGGATCGTCGAACTGGACAACCCGACGCTCAGGACGGCGACAACGAGCCTGTTCGTCCGGGCCCAGCGGCGCCTCCCGGCCGCTGTCGAGACCGTCCTGGAGGGTCTCGCCCGTGACATGCACAGCTTCACGGCCTCGGATTGAGCGAGGGCGCGTGTTGCGTGATCTGCAACGCCGTGTGCGGCGCCCGGCGACTATGCCGCGCCCATGACCGAACGTCATCCTGTCGCCGAACGCAACGATCTGGGAGCTTCCATGTCACTTCAACTGGATCGCGGGATCGCCGTCATCGGGCTTGGAAAGATGGGTCTGCCGATGGCGCGGGTGCTTCAGGCGGCCGGCGCCGACCCCCTCTGCCACGATATCGACGACGGGGCGCGGGCGGCCGCCGCGGATCAGGGCCTGCGTATATGTACGTCGGTGACGGACGCCTTCGCGACCTGCGGCATCGTGCTTCTCAGCCTTCCGAACGCCGACATCGTCGAGGCGACGATCTCGGAGGGATTGACGGGCATCGACGGCAGCCGGTCGCCACTCGTCATCGACGCATCGACCTCGACCGCCGAGACGAGCCGCAGAATGGCCCTGGCCATGAACGAGGCAGGCGGCGCGTTCGTCGACGCGCCGGTCAGCGGCGGTCCGGCGGGGGCCGCGAATGCCGCGCTGACATTCATGGTCGGCGGCCCGGCCGATGTCGTCGATACCTGCCGGCCCGTCTTCGAGGCCTTGGGCAAGAAGGTCCTTCACGCGGGGGACGTGGGCGCGGGGAACATCGCGAAGATCGCCAACAACATGATGGTGGCGGCGCATTTCGTCGTCGCCCGGGAATGCCTGGCGCTGGCGGAATCGGCCGGCCTGGCGGCGAAGGACGCCCTCGACGTGGTCAACGCCGCGACGGGCGGGTCCACGGTGACCCAGGTCCACTTTCCCGCCTGGGTCATTCCGGAGACCTTCGACAGCGGCTTCTCCATGGCGCTCATGCGAAAGGATGTCGGTCTCGCCATGGCGCTCGCGGACGACGCCGGGATGGACGTGCCGCTGATCCGCCTCGCATCGCGCCTCTGGACCGCTCCGGACGCGCCCGGCGACCGGGCGGATTTCACCGAAATGGGCAACCCCGCGATCGCCCGGACCCTGCCCGAGACCAAGGAGGCTTGAACCGCATGAAAGACGCGTCAGACAGCAAAGCGACCCTGACACAGATCCTGGAATCGTTCACCGGCACCGAGGATGTCGGTTCGTGGTCCACCGGAAGGATCCATGTCGGCACCGGCGACGCAATCACGCTCTTCAACCCGTCGGACGGAACGCGGCTTCTGGATTACGCGGATGCCGACGCGGATGTGGTCGACGGCCTCATGACCCGCGCGTCCGAGGCACAGGCGGCCTGGATGTCGATGACCGCACCGGATCGCGGCCGCGTCATGTGGCGCATCGGCGCGCTGGTGCGCGACAACCTCGACGCCCTGGCCCGTATCGAGACGCTGGTGGCGGGAAAGACCGCGACGGATGCGAGGGTCGAGGTCACCAAGGTCGCCGAGATGTTCGAATACTACGCCGGCTGGTGCGACAAGATCCACGGCGAGGTCATTCCCCTGCCCACGAGCCATCTCAACTATACCCTGCGCGAGCCGCATGGCGTGGCCGTGCAGATCACGCCCTGGAACGCGCCGATCTTCACCGCCGGGTGGCAGATCGCGCCCGCGATCTGCGCCGGCAACGCCGCCGTCCTGAAACCGTCCGAACTGACGCCGATCTCCTCCCTCGCGCTGGGCGCGTTGTGCGAGAAGGCCGGCACGCCCGAGGGGCTCGTCGGCATCATCGCGGGGCAGGGGCACACGGCGGGCCAGGCGGCCCTCGATCACCCCGCGGCCGCGATCGCCGTGTTCGTCGGATCGGCCGAGATCGGCCGCAAGATCGCCGAGACGGCGGCCCGCCGGGTCATGCCGACGATCCTGGAACTGGGCGGGAAATCCGCCAACATCGTCTTCGACGACGCCGATCTGGACAAGGCGGCGCTGGGGGCCAAGGCCGCGATCTTCTCCGGCGCGGGGCAAAGCTGCGTCGCCGGTTCGCGCCTGCTCGTCCATGCGCGGGCGAAGGATGACCTCGTGGACCGCCTGAAGGGCATCTGTTCGGCCATCCATGTCGGTCCCGCCGACCTGGAGGAGACGCAGATGGGGCCGATCCAGAACCGGAAGCAATGGACGAAGATCGGCGAGATGGTCGCCGAGGCCGAGGCGCAGGGCGCCCGGATCGTTTGCGGCGGAAAGCGGCCCGACGGCCTGGACAGCGGCTATTTCTACGGGCCGACGATCCTCGACGACGTGACCGAAACGATGAGCGTCGCGACCGAAGAGATCTTCGGCCCCGTCGTGTCCGTCCTGACGTTCGAGACCGAGGAAGATGCCGTGCGGATCGCGAACGCGACCCCCTACGGCCTCGCCGGCGCCGTCTGGACGAATGACGTGGCCCGCGCGCACCGCATGGCGGCCAGGGTCCGCGCCGGCACCTTCTGGATCAACAGCTACAAGGCGATCAGCGTGATGAGCCCCTTCGGCGGTTCGGGAATGAGCGGGCACGGCCGATCGTCCGGGCATGACGCCTTGCTGTCCTATACACGGCCGAAATCGGTCTGGGTCGAGACCGCGTCCTGAAAAAAGGCCATCCGGCGGCCCGCCGGCGCGGGCGACCCCAACAGGAAGGGAAAACAATGGAAAAGATCAAGGAAACCGTGATGGACTGGCGTCTGCACGTCACGGTGCTGGCCATCACCATCGTCTCCGAGCTGATCGGCGTGATCCAGATCCCGATCGGGATCGGGGCGATCCTGCTGCTTCCCCTGCTCTATGCGTTCGTGTTCGGGCTGATCCTCAATCCGCACGTGTTCAACGTCGCGAAGGGCTGGGTGCGCGAGCGCGAGGTGCAGAACGCCTCGCCGCTCATCATCATCGCGATCATGCCGTTCATCGCGAAGTTCGGAACGATCATCGGTCCGTCGATGAACCAGATCATCGAGGCCGGCCCCGCGCTCCTCCTGCAGGAGCTCGGCAACCTCGGCACCATCGTGCTCGCCTTCCCCGTCGCGATCCTGGTGTTCCGGATGGGCCGGGAGGCCATCGGGGCCTGTTTCTCGGTCGCCCGGGAGCCCAACATCGCGATCATCGCCGACAGGTACGGGCTGAAATCCCAGGAGGGCGCCGGCGTGATGGGCGTCTATGTCGTGGGAACACTCTTCGGCACGTTCACCTTTGCGGTCCTGGCCTCGATCCTCTCGACGACGGGCGCCTTCAGCATCGAGGCGCTGGCCATGGCCTGCGGGATCGGCTCCGGCTCGATGATGGCGGCCTGTTCCGGGGCGCTGGTGAACGCCGTTCCGGAAATGGAGGAGCAGATCCTCGCCCTCGCCGGGGCGTCGAACGTCCTGACCTACGCGACGGGCCTCTATCTCGGGATCTTCGTCGCCCTGCCCCTGACCGAGAAGCTCTATGACCTGCTCGGCGGCAAGCCCGCCGAGAAATCCGTGCCCGGAGAAAAGCCATGACCGACATCACCCCCGAGAACCGCTCCGACGGCCGGTCCGTCGATCTGGGCTATCACGCCATCGTTCTGGCCATCGTGTCCCTGCTGGTCTGGGTCGGTCAGACCGTGGGGCCCGCCAAGCCGCTGGTGCCCGGCCTGATCGGGCTGTTCGTCCTGTACCTGATGACCATGGCGGGTCTGCTCATCACGAAATACGCGCCCGTGCGGCTGCCCAGCGTCGCGTGGATCTCGCTCGTCGGCATCGTGCTCACGCTGCCTTGGACCCCGGGCAGCGAGTGGCTGGTCGCCCAAGTCGCCAACGCGGACTTCCTGGCCCTCGCGACGCCGTGCCTCGCCTATGCGGGCCTTGCGATCGCGAAGCGGGAGATGGAGGTGGCGCGCACCTCGGGCTGGAAGATCGCCGTCATCGCGATCCTCGTCATGACCGGAACCTATGTCGGGTCCGCGATCATCGCCGAGATCTTCCTCTGAAACCCCGCATGCCCCTGCAATTCCCGGGCGGGGCATTCCCGCTGCGCCCGGGCCCGTACATGGCGGGGTTCTCGCCATGACGATCGAGTTCGACGGCGAGCATGCCGAGGACGCCATCGCCTGGCGCCATTACCTACCTCGAAATTCCGAACGCGCGTTCGAGGACCACCGGACGAGCGCGTTCATCGCCGGGCTGCTCTCGGGCTGGGGCTACGAGGCGAAGACCGGCCTCCTGACCACCCGCGGAGACGGCAGGAACCCGGGCATCGGCATCCGGGCGGATCTCGCCGCCCTGCCCGGCGAGGAGATCACCGGGGCCGACCACGCCTCGCGGGTCGCAGGATGCACGCCTGCGGCCCCGGCGAACTCCGAGTGAGAGGCGGACGCCGTGGCATCGATTGCAGGGCCCGCGGGACTCGCGCTCAGGAGCCCCGCGCCGAGCCGGGCGTCGGAGGACGCCCCGTTCTGCCGCGTGCTTGCCGCGGCGCGGATTTCCGGCTGGGTGCCGCCGAGGGGTCAGATCCACCGGGGCCCCACTCCCCGTATCTCGACTTCGACGACAACCCGATCTCGAAGGGTGCCGAACCTCAGGTCAGGCTATGCCGCCAGCGACCGGGGTCGTCGGCCGGCCCCGATCGGGCGGTCCGGAACGGCGGCATCGCGGGGGGATCCCTGTCGGGGAAGGGGACGTCTCGGCGTCAGCGGCCTTGCGTCCTCTAAAGCGCTTTCTGCGGCGAATTGCGGCTGGACCAAGCCGCGATGCGATGTCCGACACGAAGTGACGGCTCCGTCAGCGCATCTGACGGCATGGCTCCGCGAGGTGGGCTCGGCGCGCGCCCCGCATCGTGCGGCAATGCCTGGTGTATCGCAGAGGTCGCCCGTTAGCCTTTGGTTAACGAAGAGACAATTTTTTTGCTTCCACGGGAGCGATGATTTCACGGTTGCACCCGGAGGTCGTTCCAAACCCGGATGAGAGCGGAATGCGTGTGTCTCGGCTGGTTCTCGGCGCGGTGATCGTGGCCGTTGCCTTGTGGATTATCGTCACCGAGCAGATGGCCGGCGCGAGCGCCAATGCCGTGGTCAACGCGCGGCTCTCGACGGTGCGGACCCCGATCGCGGGCGAGATCAGCATGGCCGACCGGACGTTCGGCGGGGCCGTCGAGCGGGGCGAGGTGCTGGCTTCGTCGGTGGATCGGCGCCCGAACGCGATCCGCCTGAATGACCTGCAGATGGAGCGCGCCTTCGCGACCGCCGAGCTGAAGCGGCTCGAGGCGCTGGCGACGGAGACGCGGCGTGTCTACACCGCGTTGCAGCGGCGCAGCGCGCGGTTCACGGAACGGCAGATCGCCGCGCTGGAGCTGCGACTGGCCCATGCCCGCGACCGGCTCCGCCTTCTGGGGATCGAGGCCGCGGCCGGGAATCCCGCCTCCGCGATGGCGGGCGATGCCGGGACGGCACGGCAAAGCCGCGCTCTGGAAGAGGTCGATCTTCTGGAGAATGCGCTGGCCGCCGCCGAGGACGGGGTCTTCATAGGCGAGGGATACAACGATGCGCCGAACGCCGAACAACGGCGCGTGGAGCTTCGGACCGTGCTCGACGGGTTGCAGGCCGATCTCCAGGCGGCCGGGGCGCGGCTCGAGGCGCTCGCCGGGCGTGTCACGGCCGAGCAGGTGGCCGTGAACCGCGTGTCGGCGGCGGACATCCGATCGACCGTGGATGGCCAGATCTGGGAGGTGCTGGCCGCAGACGGCGAGCGGCTCCAGCAAGGGGAGGCGGTGCTGCGCCTGCTCGATTGCGAAAGCCTCGTCGTGACCCTGTCGGTGACGGAGAACGTCTATAATCGTCTGAGCGTCCGCGATACCGGCACGTTCCGCCTCGCCGGCGGCGGCGAGACGTATCCGGGCACCATTGGCCGCCTGGCGGGATCGGGCGCCGCGACGATCTACCGTCACCTCGCCATCGCGCCCAGCCAGCGTCACCTGGAACGCTATGACGTCACACTCAACGTTCCCGGGTTGTCCAACGATCCGGACCTGGATTGCCCGGTCGGCCGGACGGGCCGCGTGTTCTTCGAGGCGCGGCCGCTGGACTGGATCCGGGACCTCTTCTGATGGGGCCGCCGGTCTGGCTGGGCGATCTGCACTCCGCCGCCGTCCAGATGCTGCTGGTGGCGGGCCTTGCCCTGGTCTTGCCGGGGATCGTCGACCGCTTCGACAACCGCCACCGGATCGCCCTGATGGCGATCAGCATCCTCCTGGCCCTGCGCTATGCGTGGTGGCGGGCGACGGAGACGCTGGCCCCCTTCGGCTTCGATGTCGATTGCCTTGCAAGCTGGTCGCTCTTCGCGATCGAGATCGGCGCCCTCGCCAGTTCGCTCAGCGCCAGCGTGCTGATGTCCCGTATCCGCGAACGGGGGGCCGAGGCCACGGAGCACGCCGATTGGTGGGAGCCGGGTCCGGCCCCGCGGGTCGCCGTGCTGGTCGCGACCTACAACGAGGATCGCGAGGTTCTGGAGCGATCGATCCTGGGGGCGCTCGCGCTCGACTGGCCGGCGGTCGAGGTCTGCGTGCTCGATGACGGCCGGCGCGACTGGCTCCGCGCCTTCTGCGAGGGGCACGGCGCCCGGTACATCGTCCGGCCCGACAGCGCGGGGGCGAAGGCGGGAAACATCAATCACGCGCTCGGTGTCCTGACGGCCGACGGCCCGCCCGATTTCTTCGCGGTCCTGGATGCGGATTTCGTCCCGCATCGCAACTTTCTGCGCCGGACGCTGGCCCTGTTCCACGACCCCAGGACGGGGCTGGTGCAGACGCCGCAGCACTTCTTCAACCCGGACCCGATCCAGCACAATCTGGGCCTCAGCCGATCCTATCCGGACGAGCAGCGCTTCTTCTTCGACCACATGCAGCCGGCCCGGGATGCCTGGGGCCTGGCGATCTGCTGCGGGACGTCCTCGGTCGCGCGGATGCGGGCGGTGGCCGAGCTGGGCGGCCTGCCCACGGACAGCGTCACCGAGGATTTCATGCTGACGCTGGCCCTGCAGGAACGCGGGTGGGAGACGCATTACCTCAACGAGCCGCTGACCGAGGGTCTCGCGCCCGAGGGCCTGAAGGAGTACATCACCCAGCGGGCGCGGTGGTGCCTGGGGCTGATGCAGATCGCCCGCAGCCGGATCGGGCCCTTCGCCAGGAACGGGCTGAGATTGCGGGACCGATGGAGCGTGCTGGATTCGGTCCTCTATTGGCTGACGACCTTTCCGTTCCGCGTGGCGGGGTTGGTGTATCCGCTGCTCTACTGGTATTTCAACGTGACCGTGGTCGATGCCAGGGTGCCGGAGGTGCTGAGCTATTTCGGCGTCTACTTCCTGTGGACGATCGTCGCCTTCAACCTGCTCTCGCCGGGCATGCTGATCCCGCTGCTCAAGGACGTGAGCCAGCATCTGGGCGCCTACCAGATCAGCCGCGCCGCGATCACGGGGATCATCTGGCCCCACGGACATCCGTTCAGCGTGACGGCCAAGGGCGGCGACCGCAGCCGATTGCAGATCCAATGGCGTCTGATGACGCCCTTCCTCGGGCTGTTCGTGCTGACGTTCGTCGGATTGTGCCTCGGTATCGTCTCGGACCGTTTCGCGTATTACGATGCGGGGGTCGGAAAATCCGTGATCCTCTTCTGGACGATCTACAATCTCTTCGTGCTGGCGCTCGCCGTCCTCGCCTGCGTCGAGCTTCCCCGCCGCGAGCAGCACGTCGCCGACGAGCCGGAACGCGCCATCTTCGCAGCCGAGGGGGAGGCGCCGCGCCGGGTGTGGATCGCCGACCTTTCGATCGACACCGCCCGGATACGGGGCCGGTCGTGGGGCGACGGGACGCGGGGCGTTCTGCGCATTCCCGGCGTGGCCGATATCGCGGCGACCGTCATGGAGCAGGCGCTCGACGGGGTGCGCCTGCAGCTGGTCCCGGACGACGCGGCCAATTCCGCGCTCTTGCGAAGATTGTATGCCGAAGGGGACGCGCCGGGCATCATCGCCTCTAGATTGTCGTCCGTCGCGCGGGACCTGGCGCGCCACCTGAGCTTCGACCGATCGACGTGACGCGGCTAGCCCCTCTGCCCCTCCAGTCGGGCGAGCGAGGCGGAAAGCCGGTAGATCTCGGCGCTCGAGCGGATTTCGAGGGGGTAATCCCCGTGGCCCTCGGCGATCCGCTCGGCATTCCGCGCCAGGCTGCCGATCGGCCGCAGGTAGAGCCGGTTGAAGAGCACCCCCGCCAGCAGGAACAGCGATCCCGCGAAGAGGCTGGCGATGGCGGAGCGCCGGACGAGATTGCCGCCCGCCGTGGAGGAGAAGCTCTGCGGATCGATCCGGCCCACCAGGCGCCAGCCGAAGGACGGCAGCTCTCCGTAGGTGACCGAAGGGGTGACCGCGGTAAAGTAGCGGATGCCGTCCGGCCAGACCTCGTATCCCGACCCCGCCACGCCCGACGACGCGGCGCCCAGGCTGGGCAGGCCGAGCCGGGCCGTCATGGCGGGAAAGGTCCCGATCACCACCTCGCCGGACGAGTTCACGAGCGCCAGGTCGATCCCGAGCGTATCGGCCATGTCGGACAGGTAATTTTCGGCCCAGCTCGCGTTGATGTGGAAGCCCAGCACGCCCGCCAGCCGTCCCGTCGGTCCATCGACGGAAGTGGACAGGTCGAGGAACCGCGGCGGGGCCGCGTCCCTGTCGCTCATGAGGTCGGCGAGCAGGACGGCTTCGTGCAGGTCGCCGGCGAAATCGCCCTGCAGCCCCCGCTGGAACCATGGCCGGGCCGAGACGTCCGCGCCTTGCAGCATGTCGCCCGAAGCCACGACGACGCTCCCGTCGGGGCGCGCGAACCCGGCCCACGAGATACGCTGATCGGGCCCGGCCGTGGCGTCCAGCACCGCGCCGAGCGCCTCCGCATCCAACCGGGCGATATCGGACGCGATCGCCTCCAGGTTCTGCCAATCCTGTTCCAGAGCCCGCGCGAAGGCGAGCGACGCGCCCGCCGTGCGCTGGGCGACCGCCTCCCGCAGGGCGGATTCCTGGAACGTGCCGCCGTAGTTCCGCACCACCACGTAGGTCGCCCCCCCGAAGATGAGGATACCGATCAGAACGAGGCCCAGCAGCGCGCCGGGGAGGGTGACGGGCGGTGTTTGACGTCCTCGGGGCATGACGGATCCGTTGCTTTGAGGTCGGGAGGAACCATGCGAACTTGCTACCCACAATCTAAAGTAGATTATACATAGCAAAAAACTCCGATGAAGAGATTCAATTTGAACCGCAGGGGCTTTCTGAACACGATGTCCGCAAGCGCCATGACAGCAGCATTGCCCGGACGCGCGCCCGCGCTGCCGCGAGGCTGGAACGACGCCTGGCAGGCGTGGAAATCGGCGTTCCTGACCGACGAGGGGCGCGTGGTGGACACGCTTCAGGACCGGGCCAGCCATTCCGAGGGGCAGGGCTGGGGCATGCTGCTCGCGGTCGCCTTCGACGACGCCCCGACCTTCTCGCGGATGGTCGGCTGGAGCGAAACGCACCTGTCCGTGCGCCGGGATCCGTTGCTCGCATGGCGCTGGCGGCCCGACGGCGGCGTCACGGATTACAACAACGCCACCGACGGGGATGTCTTCTACGGCTGGTCGTTGCTGCTCGGATCGAGACGGTTCGGCGACCCGCGCCATGCCGAGCGTGCCGCGGCAATGGCGGGCGCGATCGACCGGATCCTCGTGCGGGAGGGGCCGCAGGGGCGTCTCCTTCTGCGCCCCGCGGCCGAGCGGTTCTCGGCGCCGGGGGCCGAGACGATCAATCCGTCCTACTACATGCCTTTGGCCATGCACGCCCTCGCCGCGGCCTTCGACCTTCCGAGGCTCGCGCGCGCGTCCGACGAGGGCGAGGCGCTGATCGCGGGGCTGGCCCGGGACGGCCTCGTTCCCGATTGGGTGACGATCACCGCCGACGGGCCGGCGCCGCCCCCGGATCTGTCCGCCACCTACAGCTACGACGCGTTGCGGGTCCCGCTCTATCTGGTGTGGTCGGGGCGTTTCGCGCATCCCGCCGTCCTGCGCGTCCGGGACCTGCTGGATGCCGGGGTTGTCGGCGGCGTCCCGGTCGCGGTCGACCGGGCCGGTAATGTCGTCGAGCGGAGCGATGCCGCGGGGTACCGCGCTCTGGCCCGGTTGGTGACCTGCACCGGGCGTCCCGCGCCCCGGGGCCCATTTCCGCCTTTCGACCCCGATCAGCCGTATTATCCCGCCACCCTTCACCTGCTCGCGGCGGTCGCGGCGGGCGAAGCCGCACCACAATGCCTTCCCTGAGGCGGAAATGTCCCGAAATGTCAGAACCGGCTGATGGAGAGGCCGACGAAGGTTTCCCCGGATTCCAGCTTTTGCCCCAACCGCAGGGTCACCGGCGTTCCCGCGATGCGGTAGGTCAGGACCGCGCTGCTTTCGTGCCAATCCTCGCTGCCTTGCGTATCCACCGCGACGCCGAACGGGGTCCGCCCGAAACCGCCCTGGACCCCGAGGTAATATCCGCTCCCCGGCCGTCGATCTGGGCGAGCCAGAAGAGACTGCCCCAATCGCCGTCCCGGTAGGATTCCGCCGTCACGCGCGTCGTCGGCGTCAGATCGTCCGCGTCGTCGAGTTTCGCGACCAGCCCCGCCTTGATGGTGGCGGTCGCGCCGAGGATGCGGGGCCGCGCCACGCGATAGGTCGTGGCGAGGCTCCATTCGCGGCCCTCTTCGTATCCCGCGCGCACGAGGCCGAACGTCAACGCCCCGCGCTCGACAGCCGCCACCGTCGTCAGGGTCTCCGTGCCCAGGTCGATCTGGACGAATTCGCCGTCGGCCCGGGCGGCGCCGGCGAACGCCGCGGCGGACAAGGGCAGGGCGAAGATCGCTCGACGCAAGCGTGAGGGGACACCGGACAGCATTGCGCCACGCTAGGGAAATATCGGCCCGACCTCCAAACCAAGGCGAAGGCGATCGGTATTTTCCCGGGCGTGTGTAGAAATTTTACAACCGGAGGGCGTATCGACCGATCCGGTGACCGTCGGCACGATGCGGTCTTCGCCATCCGGCCCCTAGCGAAGCACGCGCAGGTCGAGGAATGCCGGCGCCTCGTCACCCTGGGCGGAGATCGAGGCCACGAAGTCGGCGAAGCGTTCTCCCTGGATCGTCACGTGGTCGCGCAGCCGGTCCGCCGCCGCGATCTCATCCCCGTCCGAGATCGCGGCGAAGATCTCTCGATGTTCGGCCAGCGATTGCGCGATGCGTTTCGGCACATGCAGTTGGAGGCGGCGATAGGCGGTCAGGCGCTGGTGCAGGCGCCGCGCCTCGGCCGCGAGGTGGTCGTTGCCGCTGGCGGCATAGATCGCATCGTGGAAGCTCGAATTCTCCAGGTAGTAGCGGTTCGGGTCGCCGCCCTCGGCCGCGGCGCGGCATCCGTCCAGCGCGGCGGCGATCTCGTCCAGCGCGGGGCGGTTGGCCCGCCGCGCCGCCAGCCGTCCGGCGGCGGCCTCGATCTCGGCCATCACTTCGAACATCTGCACCAGATCGGCGACCGAGACGCGTCGGACGAAGGCGCCGCGGTTGGGAATCATGTCCACCAGCCCGGCCGAGGTCAGCCTGTTCAACGCCTCCCGCACGGGCGTGCGCGACACGCCGAACCGGCGCGCGAGGGCCTGTTCGTCGAGCCGGCTGCCGAAGGCCGCGCGTCCCATCAGGATATCGTTTTCCAGCGATTCCCGGATGATGTCCGCCCGTCTGACCGCTGCCATGAGTGCCTCCAACGCCGCTCCCGGATCGTATACAAAATAATTGACTTCGTATAAATAAAAATGGTTCCGTTGGGTCGCCGGGTGAGGAGCCGGTGCCAAGGGAGGAAAAATCATGAGAACGGCATTCTACACGGCCGTCTGCACGGCCGCACTGACCGCGCCGGCCTTTGCTCAGGACGTGACGCTCCGGGCGTCGCACCAATGGCCCGGCGGCTCGGGGGACGTGCGCGACGAGATGGTCCAGATGATCGGCGAGGAGGTCGCCAAGGCGGATGTCGGCCTGGCGGTCCAGGTCTTTCCGGGCGAATCGCTGTTCAAGGCGAAGGACCAGTGGGGCGCGGTGACCAAGGGGCTCGTGGACATCACCGCGTTGCCGCTCGATTACGCGTCGGGACGGCACCCGGAATTCTCGGCCACGCTGATGCCCGGCCTCGTCGGCAGCCACGAGCGCGCGCAGCGGCTGAACGATTCCGAGTTCATGGACATGATCAAGGAAACGATCAACGAGGCCGGCGCGATCGTCCTGGCCGATGCCTGGCTGGCGGGGGGCTTCGTCTCCTCCGAGCAGTGCATCACCAGCCCCGAGAGCGCGGCGGGACAGACGTTGCGTGCGGCGGGACCGGCCTTCGAGGAGATGCTGGTGGGCGCGGGCGCGTCGATCTCCTCCATGCCCTCGTCGGAGATCTACACGGGGATGCAGCAGAACGTGCTGGACGGCGCGAACACCTCGTCGGGGTCGCTCGTCTCCTACCGGATCTACGAGGTGTCCCAGTGCCTCACCGAGCCCGGGGAGAACGCCTTGTGGTTCATGTACGAGCCGATCCTGATGTCGAAGATGTCTTTCGACCGGCTCAGCGAGGAGCAGCAGCAGGCGTTGATGGACGCGGGCGACAAGGCGGAGGAATTCTTCGCCGCCGAGGCCGCCAAGCTCGACGAGATGCTGGTGGAGACCTACCGCGACGCCGGCGTCGAGGTCGTGGAGATGAGCCAGGAGAACTACGACGCCTGGCTGGAGATCGCGCAGGAGACCTCCTATGCGAACTTCGCCGAGCAGGTGCCGAACGGGCAGGCGCTGATCGACGCGGCGCGTGCCGTCGAGTGAGGCTGCAGGCCGGCGGGAGGATTCCGCCGGCCGCCCCCTTCGTGTCCAGGGAGGCACCATGCGTGCATTCGTCGATTCCGTCTCCTTCGTCTCGCGGGCGCTCGGCGTGCTCGCGGCGCTGCTTCTGTTCTCGGCCGTGCTGTCGGTCACGCACATGGTGTTCGTGCGCTACGCGCTGAATCAGTCCACGGTCTGGCAGACCGAGTACACCGCCTATGCGGTGGTCGCGGCGACCTTCCTCGGCGCGCCCTGGACGCTGATCGTGCGCGGCCACGTCAACGTGGACCTGCTTCAGATCTCAGTGCCGCGGGGGCCGCGGATCGTGCTGGAAATGCTGGCCGGGCTCGCCTCGCTCGCCTTCGTGCTGCTGCTGACCTATGCCGCCTGGCTTTACATCGAGGAGGCCTGGGTCAATTCCTGGCAATCGGAAACGGTCTGGGGCATCCCGCTCTGGCGGCCGATCCTGCCGATGCTGGTCGGGTCCGGCTGGCTCGCCGTCCAGTACGTGGCCGAGATGGTGCGCCTGATCCTGGACGGCCCGCCCGACGCCGACGAGGGCGACGCCCTGTCGCGCCAGAACCAGCAATTCCACGACACAGCCCATAGCGGAGAGGCGCGCCAGCCATGAGCCCCACGACCTCCGGCCTATTGATGATGGGGGCGCTCTTCGTCCTCCTGGCCATCGGAACGCCCATCGCCTTCGCGCTCGGCCTCGTCGCCCTCGGCGGGTTGTTCACGGTCTACGGGCCCGCCTTCCTAGGGACATTGGGCGAGCAGCTCTTCACCGCGATCTCGTCCTTCAGCCTCGTGGCGATCCCGATGTTCATCCTGATGGGCGCCGCGGTGGCCTCGTCTCCGGCCGGGCGCGACCTCTATGCCGCGCTCGACCGCTGGCTGAACCGGGTGCCGGGGGGGCTGGTCCTGTCCAACCTCGGAGCCTGCTCGATCTTCGCGGCGCTGTCGGGCTCCTCGCCGGCGACCTGCGCGGCGATCGGCAAGATGGGCATCCCCGAGATGCGCGCGCGCGGCTACCCGGCCGAGATCGCGGCCGGCTCCATCGCCGCGGGCGGCACGCTCGGCATCCTGATCCCGCCCTCGGTGACGATGATCGTCTACGGCATCGCCACCGAGACCTCGATCGGGCGGCTGTTCCTGGCCGGGCTGGTGCCGGGCTTCATGCTGACCGTGTTCTTCATGGTCTGGACGGTCATCGCCTGCAAGCGGCGCGGGCTGGGCCTGTCGGACCTCACCGAGCGGTTCACCATGCGCCAGCGGTTCGAGGTATTGCCGCGGGTGCTGCCGTTCCTGCTGATCGTGGTCGGCGTGCTGTTCGTGCTCTATGGCGGCGTGGCCACGCCGTCGGAGGCGGCGGGCGTCGGGGCGCTGTTCTGCATCCTGCTGGTGGTCGTGATCTACGGCATCTTCGGGCGCAACTGGTCGTTCCGGGAGACGCCGGTGATCTTCCGCGACACGCTGAAGGAGAGCGTCATGATCATGCTGATCATCGGCGCCTCGGAAATCTTCGCCTTCGCGCTGTCGGCTCTGTTCATCACCCAGTCCATCGCCGGCGGCATCGCCGCGATGGAGGTGAACCCCTATGTGCTGCTTCTGGTGGTGAACCTCTTCCTGCTGGTGGCGGGCTTCTTCCTGCCGCCGGTCGGCGTGATCCTGATGACCGCGCCGATCCTGATCCCGATCATCACCCAGGCGGGCTTCGATCCCTACTGGTTCGCGGTGATCCTGACGATCAACATGGAGATCGGGCTGATCACGCCGCCCGTGGGGCTGAACCTCTACGTCATCAACGGGATCGCGCCGGACATCTCGCTGGGCAAGATCCTGCGCGGATCGCTGCCCTACGTGCTCTGCATGGTGCTGGCGATCATCGTGCTGACGATCTTTCCGCAGATCGCGCTGTTCCTGCCAAACATGATCATGGGGCCGGCGTGATGGATGCGGGCAGAACCTCTCCGGCGCTGTTCCGGCCGCTCGACCTGGGCTCGCTGCGGCTCGGGAACCGGATCGTCGTGGCGCCGATGTGCCAGTATTCCGCCGAGGACGGGTCGGCCACGGACTGGCACATGATGCATCTCGGCGCGCTCTCGCTGTCGGGGGCGGGGATGCTGATCATCGAGGCAACGGCGGTGGAATCCGCCGGCCGCATCACGGCCCGCGACCTCGGCCTTTATTCCGACGGGAACGAGGCGGCGCTGGCCCGCGTGGTGAATGCGATCCGGGTCCATTCGCGGATCCCGGTCGCGGTGCAGCTGGGCCATGCGGGGCGCAAGGCGTCGAGCGACCTGCCCTGGAACGGCGGCGCGCAGATCGCGCCCGAGGATCCGGCGGGCTGGCGCGCGGTCGCGCCCTCGGCCCTGTCCCACGGGCCGGACGAGGTCGAACCCCGTGCGTTGGACGAGGCCGGCCTTGCGCGGGTGCGGGACGCCTTCGTGGCCGCCGCGCGCCGCGCGGTGCGGATCGGGATCGACGGGATCGAGCTGCACGGGGCGCATGGCTATCTGCTGCACGAGTTCCTCTCGCCGATCTCCAACCGGCGCCGCGATGCCTATGGCGGCGATCTCGAAGGGCGGATGCGCTTCCCGCTCGAGGTGTTCGAGGCGGTGCGCGCGGCGGTGCCGGCGGAGGTGCCGGTCTGGATGCGCCTCTCGGCCAGCGACTGGGTCGAGGGCGGCTGGGACATCGACGGCACCGTGGCCCTGTCGAAGGCGCTGGAGGCGCGGGGCGCGGCGGCGATCCACGTCTCCTCGGGCGGCGTGTCGCCGGATCAGAAGATCGAGGTCGGCCCCGGATACCAGGTCCATTTCGCCGAGGCCGTGACCGCCGCGGTGGACATCCCGGTGATCGCGGTGGGCATGATCACCGAGGCGCAGCAGGCGGAGGAGATCGTGGCCTCGGGCAAGGCCGACGCGATCGCGCTGGCGCGCGCCATCCTCTACGACCCGCGTTGGCCGTGGCACGCGGCGGCGACGCTCGGGGCGACCGTGGCGGCGCCGCCGCAATACTGGCGCTGCCAGCCGCACGGGTTGAAGCATCTCTTCGACCAGGCGGAGCACGGGCAGAGATGAGCGCGGCCGACATCCTGACCGCCCGCCGTGAGGCCGGGGCCAAGATCGCCAGTGGCAAGATGGTCGCGGCCGGGGACGCGACGCGGCTTCTGGAGGCGGTGCTGCGCCCAGGCGACCGGGTCTGCATCGAGGGCGACAACCAGAAGCAGGCCGATTGCCTGGCCCGCGCGCTGGCCGGCTGCGACCCCGACCGTGTGAACGGCCTGCACATGGTCCAGTCGGGCGTCGTCCTGCCCGAACATCTGGACATCTTCGAGATCGGGATCGCCGAGCGGCTCGACTATTCCTATTCGGGTCCGCAGGGGGCGCGGATCGCGCGGATGATGGGGCAGGGCGCGCTCAAGGTCGGCGCCGTCCATACCTATCTGGAACTCTTCGCCCGGTATTTCGTGGACCTCACCCCCCAGGTCGCGCTGGTCGTGGCGGTCAGCGCGGATCGCGACGGCAACCTCTATACCGGGCCCAACACCGAGGACACGCCGACCGTGGTCGAGGCCACGGCGTTCAAGCAGGGGCTGGTCATCGCGCAGGTCAACGAGGTGGTCGACAGGGTGCCGCGCGTCGACATACCGGGCGACTGGGTGGATTTCATCGTGGAGGCGGACCGGCCGTTCCATGTCGAGCCGCTCTTCACCCGCGATCCCGGCGCGGTGACCGAGACGCAGATCCTGATGGCGATGATGGCGCTCAAGGGCATCTATGCCGAATACGGCGTGCGGCGGCTCAACCATGGCATCGGGTTCGGCACGGCGGCGATCGAACTGATCCTGCCCACCTACGGAGAGCGGCTGGGGCTGAAGGGCAAGGTCGCCACGCATTGGGCACTGAACCCGCACCCTTCCCTGATCCCCGCGATCGAGGCGGGCTGGGTCGAACAGGTCCATTGCTTCGGCTCCGAGGTCGGGATGGAGGGATACCTGGCGGCGCGGCCGGACATCTTCTTCATCGGGCCAGACGGATCGCTGCGCTCGAACCGGGCCTTCTGCCAGACGGCGGGGCTCTATGCCTGCGACATGTTCATCGGATCGACC
Organism: uncultured Paracoccaceae bacterium; assembly: GCA_947487205.1. Classification (GTDB taxonomy): domain Bacteria; phylum Pseudomonadota; class Alphaproteobacteria; order Rhodobacterales; family Rhodobacteraceae; genus Palleronia. Next base: position 33,794 of record CANKVU010000014.1, read on the forward strand.
CTGCAGATCGATCTGGCCGGCAATTCCTCCACCGTGACCACGAGCCGGGTGGCGGGCTTCGGCGGCGCGCCCAACATGGGGTCCGATCCGCATGGGCGCCGTCACCCCTCCGAGCCGTGGCTCAAGGGCGCGGCCGAGGCGGGCGGAGCCACGGACCCGCTCTTGCGTCGGGGCCGCAAGCTGGTCGTCCAGCTGGTCGAGACCTTCGGGGACAAGATGGTGCCCACCTTCGTCGAGGAACTGGACGCGGTGCGGCTGGCGCGCGAGACCGGTCTCGATCTGGCGCCGGTGATGATCTACGGCGACGACGTGACCCATATCGTCACCGAGGAGGGGATCGCGAACCTGCTCCTCTGCCGCGACGCGGAGGAACGCGAGCAGGCGATCCGGGGCGTCGCCGGCTATACCGAGATCGGGCGGGGGCGCGACCGCGGCATGGTCGCGAAACTGCGCGAACGCGGCGTGATCCGCCGGCCCGAGGATCTGGAGATCGACCCGCTCGACGCGACGCGCTCGCTGCTGGCGGCGCGGTCGATGCGCGATCTCGTGCGGATGTCGGGCGGTCTCTACGATCCGCCGGCGCGGTTCCGGAACTGGTGAGGGCGAGATGGAGCGACTGAGCTACGGCCACGACACGGACGCCCCGTTGGGCGGCGACCGCGCGGACGCGATCCACGGCGTGGTCGCGTCCGGCAACCTCGAGGTCCTGATGGAGCGGGTCCTGCCCGCAGGGCGCTGCGAGGTGGAGATCGCGACGCCGCTCTCCGGTTACGAGGAGGTCTGGGCGGCGGTGGTGTCCGATTTCGTCGAGCGCGTCCAGCCCGGCGGCGTCCGGGTGTCGATCAACGATGGCGGGGCCCAGCCCGACACGGTGATGCTGCGCCTGCTGCAGGCCGCCCGCCTGATGGAGGGGGGGCGATGAGCCGGGACGCGGCAAGCTGGTACGAATCCACGGCACGCGCGCGCATCGGCGACCTCCTCGACGACGGCGCGTTCACCGAATTCCTGCCGCCGGGCGAGCGTGCGACCAGCCCGCACCTGGCGCTGTTCGACCTGCCCGAGGCCTTCGACGACGGGATCGTGGTGGGACGGGGGCGGCTCGACGGGCGGGACGTGTTCGTGGCCGCCCAGGAGGGGCGGTTCATGGGCGGCGCCTTCGGCGAGGTCCACGGGGCCAAGCTGGTGGGGCTCTTGCGCGCGGCGTTCGAGATCCGGCCGGCGGCGGTGCTGATCCTGTTCGACACCGGCGGCGTCCGCCTGCAGGAGGCCAATGCCGGCGAAACCGCCATCGCCGAAATCATGAGGGCGATCTGCGAGGCGCGGATCGCGGGCGTTCCGGTGATCGGCGTCGTCGGCGGCCGCGCCGGGGCCTTCGGCGGCGGCGGCCTGATCGCGGGCACCTGTTCGGGACTCGTCGCGACGGAGCAGGGGCGCATCGGCGTCTCCGGCCCCGAGGTGATCGAGACCAATCACGGGGTGGAGGAGTTCGACGCCCGCGACCGGGCGCTCGTCTGGCGGACGACGGGCGGCAAGCACCGGGCGCTGACCGGGGGCGCCGATGCCTTTGCCGAAGATGCAGCGGCCGAATTGCGGAGCGCCGCGCTGGGCCTGATGGATGCGGCTGCGCCCTTCGACGCCGGGACCCTGCGGGCCGAGCACGACCGCTTGGCCGGGCGGCTGGAGCGGTTCGGGTCCGCGCAGGACGCGCCAGAGATCTGGCGCGATCTCGGGGTGACGGAGGACGTGCCGGCGCTCGACACGGCGGAATTCGGCGCGGTTCTGGACCGGATCGGGGGGCGCCATGGCGCAAGATGACATCCTCGCGCGTCTGTTCCCCGAGGGACACGACGTGCGGGTGGCGGACGGGATCGCCACCGGCACCGCGCCGCTCGGCGACGCGACGGCAACGGTGATCGGGATCGCCGATGCCACGCCGCTCGGCGTCGAGGGGGCGCTGTCCCTCGCCGGCGCGGTGCTGGCGGCGGTCGAGCGCGGCGACGCCGCCCCGATCCTCGTCGTGATCGATTCCGGCAGCCAGCGGATGCGGCGGCGGGACGAGTTGCTGGGCCTGAACGAATACCTCGCCCACCTGGCAAAGTCCCTGCGTCTCGCCGAGGCGCGGGGACACCCGACGATCGGGGTGATCCACGGGCATTCGGCCGCCGGCGCCTTCATCGCCACCGCGCTGGCCACACGGATGCTGGTCGGGGTGCCGGGGGCGAACCCGACCGTCATGGACCTGCCCTCGGTCGCGCGCGTGACGACCCTGCCGCTCGACCGGCTGGAGGCTCTGGCCAGGGATACGGCCGTCTTCGCGCCGGGGCTCGACAACATGGTGGCCGTGGGGGCGGTGCATCGGGTGCTCGACGCCGAGGCGCCGCTCGGAGCGCAGCTCGCCGGCCTTCTGGCGGAGATGCCGGACCGCGACGACCGCGACCGGCTCGGCGCCGAACGCGGCGGGCGTCCGAAGGCGGCGGAGATCGCGGCCCGTGTGGTCGAGGCCGCGCGTGACGCTTGAGGCGCTCGATCGGCACGACCTCGTCACCGTGCGCCCCGGCGGACCGGATCCGTTTCCGCACCCGCTGCCCCCGGCGGCGCGATCGGCGTGGGACGCGGCCGGACGGCCCCTGATCCTGCGGCGCGGATCGGCCGAGGGAGGATTGCCCCTGGGCCTGCCGTTGCCGATCTCTATGGGAAAGCGCCGGATCGGGCTCGTCCTCGCGCCGGACCGGGTTTGTCCGCGCCCCACGCCCGCCCCGTCCGCGGTCGCATGCCGCGCCCCGGAATGCTGGCGGAGCACGCTTCACGCGGCAGCGGCGCTGGGCCGGACGTTCGGCGTGACGGTCACGCCTTACGGGGCCCTCCTGTGGCAGGCGCTCCTGGGGCTCGACTACCTTCACGCGGGATCGGACCTGGACCTTCTGTGGCGATGCCCGGGCCCGGTTCCGGCCGGCCTCCTGGCCGCGCTGTCCGATCTCGCCGCGCGCGCGCCCATGCGGATCGACGGCGAGATCGTCGTGGGCGGGCAGGGGGTGCAATGGCGCGAGCTTGCCCTTGCGTGGCCCGGGGATCGGCTCCTCTGCCGCAGCCGCGCGGGCGTCGGCTGGCGCCCCGCCGGGGAGTTCCTCGCCCCATGTCCGGCCTGATCCCGGCCCGCGGCGCGCCCGGCCCCGAACGGGCGGCGTGGATCGTCGAGGCCGCGCGCCGGGCGCTCTTGGAGGAGCTGGCCGCCTATCCCAAGCCGGGCCTCGTCAGCCCGGTCGATCCGGGCAGCCACGACGACATGGATGCCGACACGTTCCGCGCCGCGATCGGCGCGATCGCACCGTTCTTCGGCGATCTCGCCCGGGCGGGCGGGGACGGGGCCGCGATGGGGGAATTGCGCCGGATCGGGCTTCGGGCCGAGGCGGCGATGCGGCGGGCGACCGGCGGGGTGAACACCCATCGCGGGGCGATCTTCGGCCTGGGCCTGCTGGCCGCCGCCGCCGGGAGCGGCGATGCCGGGGCGCTGGGGGACGTGGTCCGCCACCGATGGGGCGCGGCGATCCTGGCAGGGCCCCAGCGGACCGATTATCCCGGTGCGCGGGTCCGCCGCCGTTACGGGGCGGGCGGGGCACCGGCCGAGGCGGCCTCGGGATTTCCGACCTTGTACCGCGTGGGCCTGCCGACGCTGCGGCGGGTGCGGGCCGGCCGGCGCGGCGATCCGCATGTGGAAACCTGCATGGCCCTGATCGCCGCGGGCGGGGACACCAACCTGCTGCATCGCGGCGGCCTCGGCGGCGCCAGCTTCGCCCGGTCCGCCGCGTGCGATTTCCTGGCCCGTGGCGGTACGGAACGGCCCGGCTGGCAGCACGCGGCCGGCGCGCTGCACCATGCCTTCGTCTCCAGGCGGCTGAGCCCCGGCGGGGCGGCCGACCTGCTGTCGATGACGCTGTTCGTCGAATCCTGGGAAGGGGGCGCGTCGTGACGCTCGCCATCCTGCTGTCGGGTCAGGGCGCGCAACACCCGGCGATGTTCGACCTGACGGCGGACCGGCCCGAGGCCCGGCCCGTCTTCGCGGCCGCGGCCGACCGGCTCGGAGACGATCCGCGGGAGCTCGTCCGGCGCCCCGGCGCGGACCTGCACGGCAACCGGACCGGACAGATCCTGTGCGTCACGGCCGCTCTGGCCGGATGGGCGGTGATCGGGGGCGCCGTCCCGCCCCGGTCCATCGTCGCCGGCTACAGCGTCGGCGACCTGGCGGCCTGGGGCCCGGCGGGCCGGATGGAGCCCCGGACCGTGATCGCGCTTGCCGCGCGCCGCGCCGAGGAGATGGACCGTGCCGCCGGGGCGGACCAGGGGCTGGCGGGCATCCGGGGCCTGCCCCTTTCCCGGATAGCGGCCCTGGCCGAGCGGCACGGCCTCCACCTGGCGATCCGCAACGCCGCGGACAGCGCGGTGGTCGGGGGGGCGGGGTCATCGCTCGATGAGGTCTGCGCGGAAGCCCTGGGCATGGGCGCGCTCCGGGCCCGGCGCCTCGATGTGCGCGTCCCCTCCCATACTCCGGCCCTCGCGCCGGCGACCGAGGCGCTGCGCGCGATCCTGCGGGAGGCGCCGGCGACCGCGCCGCCGACGGGGGCGCCCCGATTGATCTCCGGCCTCGACGGCAGCCCTGTCCTGGCGCCGCGGGTCGGGCTTGAGAAGCTTGCCCGCCAGGTCTCGGAAACGATCGACTGGGCCGCCTGCCTCGCCGCCTGCGAGGAGCACGGGGCGACGACCTGGCTGGAACTGGGGCCGGGCCGGGCCCTGGTCCGGATGGTGGAAAGCCGCGCGCCGGGAGGGCGGGTCCGTTCGGCCGAGGATTTCTCGACCCCCGAGGGATTGCTGGACTGGCTCGCCCGGGACGCCGCCTGAGAACCTCCCGGCGCCTCCCGTGTGATCCGCGGACCGGGCCCGCCCCCGCCACGCAGGTTGGAACGCGGATGCAATCGCGCGTGTTCAGGGACGGCAGCAGGAGAGAGGACAGCAGATTGAGCGATACCGACCTCGGAACCATGACCGCCGCGCAGCTGAGCGGGCTGTTTCACCGCAAGGACGCCTCCCCGCTCGAAGCCACGCGCGCGGCCCTGTCGCGCATCGATCGGTTCAACGACGCGGTCAACGCCTATGTCCATGTCGACGCCGAAGGGGCCGAGAGGGCCGCCCATGCCTCCGCCGTGCGGTGGGGCAAGGGCGAGCCGCTCAGCCCGATCGACGGCGTGCCCGTCTCAATGAAGGATCTGACCGAAGTGGCGGGCATGCCCGCCCGCGAGGGCTCGCTCCTGAGCTCACAGGAACCGCGCGACACCGACGCGCCCCCGGCCGCGCGGCTGCGTGAGGCGGGCGCCGTCATCCTGGGCAAGACCAACACCCCGGAACATGGCTGGAAGGGGGTGACCGACAACCGCGTCTTCGGCGCGACGCGGAACCCGTGGGACACGGCGCTGACGCCCGGCGGGTCGTCCGGCGGGGCCGGGGTCGCGGCGGCATTGAACATGGGCGTCCTCCACCAGGGCGGCGATTCCGGCGGCTCCATCCGCATCCCCGCCTCCTTCACGGGGACCTTCGGCTTCAAGCCGACCTTCGGGTGGACGCCGCAATGGCCACCCGCCAAGGCGCCGAGCCTGTCGCATATCGGCCCCATGACGCGCACGGTCGAGGATGCCGCCTTGATGCTGAACGCGATCGGACGCTATGATCATCGCGATCCCTACGCGACCCGCGGCCAGCCGGAGGATTGGGGCGCGGGCCTCTCTGACGGGATCTCCGACCTCCGCATCGCCTATTCCCCCGATCTCGGATGTGCCGAGGTCGATCCCCAGATCGCGGCGCGGGTGCGGGAGGCCGCCGAGGCGCTGGCGGAACTCGGGGCCGAGATCGTCGAGGTCTCGCCGCGGATCGACCACCCGATCGAGCCGTTCCAGCGCATCTGGTTCACCGCCTCGTGCGACTTCTACGAGGGCCTCTCGTCCTCGGACCGGCAGAAGCTCGATCCGGGGCTTGTCGACAATGCCAGGCGGGCGGAGACATGGCGCTCGGCCGATTTCTTCCGCGCCCTGACCAAGCGGGCCGCCCTCACCCAGGCGCTGGAGGAGTTCAACCAGGACTATCACCTCCTGATGACCCCCACGGTCCCGATCTCCCCGTTCGAGGTCGAGCACGACGTGCCGCCGGGATCGGGGATGACGGACTGGACCGAATGGTCGCCCTTCACCTACCCGTTCAACCTCAGCCAGCAGCCGGCCGCGTCGATACCCTGCGGTTTCACCTCCCGGGGCCTGCCGGTGGGCTTCCAGCTGGCGGGCGGCAAGTTCGACGACCTGCGCGTGCTGCGCGCGTCCCATGCCTACCTCGCGGCGCATCCGCCACGGTTCCCCGCCATCCCCGACCCCTCCGAGACGGCAAGGTGACACTGGGCCGGGGGGCGCTGCGCGCTCGTGAGACCCGGGGGCCGGAGCCCGCGCCGCAGCGTCCGAAGGCCCTTTGCCGTGTTCCTCGCCCCGGCGCGCGCTACACTTGCCCCGGACATGCAAGCAGGAGACAGTTCGAATGAGCGGATTGGTCGCGCTACTCGACGACGTGGCGGCCATCGCCAAGGTTGCCTCGGCCTCTGTGGACGACGTGATGGGACAGGCGGTCAAGGCGTCGTCCAAGGCCGCCGGGGCGGTGATCGACGACGCCGCCGTGACCCCGAAATACATCACCGGCTTCTCCGCCGATCGCGAATTGCCGATCGTGTGGAAGATTGCCCGGGGGTCGTTGTTCAACAAGCTGGTGATCCTGTTGCCGATCGCCCTTGTCCTGGCGGCCTTCGCGCCGTGGGCGATCCCGCCGCTCCTGATGCTCGGCGGGCTCTATCTCTGTTTCGAAGGGGCCGAGAAGATCCTTCACGCGATCAACCCCTCGGACCACCACTCCGAGGATCTGGTGCGCGAGAAGATGTCCGCGGCCAAGCTGGAGGAAAAGAAGGTGAAGGGCGCGGTCAAGACCGACTTCATCCTCTCGGCCGAGATCATGACCATCGTGCTGAACGCGATGCCCGATGACCGCTCCTTCGTGATGACCGCGATCAGCCTCGCATTGGCCGGCATCATCATCACCATCGCCGTCTACGGCACGGTGGCCCTGATCGTGAAGGCCGACGACGTGGGGCTGCATCTTGCCGCCCGCGGCCCGGGCGGCTTCGTCCCCGCGCTGGGGCGCGGGATCGTCAAGGGCATGCCCGTGGTCATGAAGCTGCTGGTGATCGTGGGCACCGCGGCCATGGTCTGGGTCGGCGGCTCCATCATCGTCCATGGGTTGAACGAGCTCGGGTGGCACGCGCCCTACGACATCATCCACGCCGCGGCGCTGGCCGTGGCTCATGCGGTCCCGGCCTTCGCGGGCACCGTGGAATGGATCGTCACGGCCTTCCTCGACGGCATCGTCGGGCTGGTCTGCGGCTTCGCGACGATCCCCGTCGCAACCCGCGTGATCGGTCCCGCGGTCGCGGCCCTTCGCCCGGAATCCTCGGGCAATGCCTGATCGGGGCCGAGTGGCCCGTCAGCCCTGGAACAGCGGAAAGCTCACGCCAAGCGTCCAGGCCAGGACGAGGCCCAGCGCAAGGCCCGGTGCGACGGGCCCCGACCTGCGGCCGGCGGCCTGGCCCATGGTGCCGAAGACGAGGTAGAAGAGGACGATCACCGGGGCGATCATGATCAGGAAGAACAGCTCCTCGAAGTCGAGCGCCACCGCGATGCCGAGCGAGCAGAGGAACCCGGCCCGCAGAGCCAAGCGCCGGACAAGCGGCGCGCGGTGGGTCAGGATCGCATCGGCCAGCATGAACGGCACCGCTCCCAGCCCGATGGCGACCATTATCCAGATCCGGCCGCCCGTGGGCCAGAAATTGGCGGCATACCGGTCCAGCGCCACGCCGAAGAGCACGCACCACGCGAGCAGAAGCCCGAGGGTCGCGATTGCCGGGCGGCCGATCGGCAGCCCCCAGTAGCGGATCAGCGCCAGCTGCACCGCGCCGAAGATCGCAAGATGGAGGGAGAGGTAGTCGGCGACGAGGACCGGCAGGATTTCGGGGTCGATCGGCACGGCCAATAGGGGCGCCGCGACGGCCGGCAGGAGGGCGGCGACGGCGGTCTTCGCCGGGCCGAGCGGGGCACCGGGGACGGGGCGGCCCGGGATCAGCCGCACCACGGGGCCGAAGAGCAGGACGAGCCCGCCGAGGAGGCCCAGGATCGCCCACCCGGTCTGCAGGATCCGGGTCTCCGACACGCGTCCATAGGCCCGGTCGAGCCAGTCGAGCGCGGCGCGCCGCCCCACTTCGCTGTGCAGGATCGAGACGTGGTCCGCATAGGGCGCGATCACCGCCCGGCGGCTGACCGGCCCCGCTATCGCCGTCTCGCCCTCGACGGTGCCGGGCGCAACCATCCGCGCCGCATCGAGCGCGAAGTCGCGCAGGCCGGGCTCCCACGCGCCGGTCACGAGCAGCAGCGTGGCCGGAACCGTGGCGTCGATCGCGCGGGAATAGGCGGAAAGGAGGATCACCGGGCCGATATCCCCCCGGTCAGCCGCGACCCGGGCCAGGATATCGGTGGCCATGGAATGCCCCAGAAGCGCCGTCCGCGCCGGCCCCTCCGCCACCGCGTCGATCACCGCGTTCGCCTGCTCCACCAGAAGCCGCGTGGTGCCCTCGGGCGCGGTCACGTCGCCCGACATCGGCACGGGGTTCCGGCCGTGGCCCAGGAAATCGAAGGCGAAGACCCGGTAGCCCGCGCGGGCGAGCGCCAGGGCATAGCCCTGCATCATCTGCCGCGACCCGGCGAAGCCGTGGGCCACCACGACCGTCGGCCCCTCCGCCCCGGCGGTGGCGAAGGCGGTCACGGGAGTGGCGCCGACGGTGAACGACCGCACCGACACCCCGGATCGCGCGCGCTCGAGCACCGCCACTGCCCCGAGGATCAGAAGCAGGGCGGCGGCCGTCCGCACCCATGTCCACCAGGAGGCGGAATTGCCGTCTTTCCGTGTCACGTCGGGTGCGATCTCCGGACAGGAAGCGGAGGGTCCGGCCGGGTTGCGCGGCGTGCCGTCCGCGCGAACCGGTGGTCAGAACCTGTCAACGCCGCACGCCGCCCGGCCGTTTAGCCGAGAACGAGGCTCAGGAGCCAGATCGCGACGATGCCGGTGATCCCGGCCACCGCCGAGGCGACCGTCTGCAGCCGGTAGGCCTGCGGCGTGGACATGCCGGAAAACTGGCTGACCACCCAGAAGAAGCTGTCATTGGCATGCGAGACGGTCATCGCCCCGGCGCCGATCGCCAGCGTCGTCAGCGCCAGCCCGGCGGCATGGTCGAGCCCGATGCTGCCCACCAGCGGGGCGATGATCGCCGCGCTCGTCACGATGGCGACGGTGGAGGAGCCCTGCGCCGTCTTGAGCGCCGCGGCGAGCAGGAATGGCAGGAAGATCCCGAGGCTCGCCAGCGCCAGGCTGTCGCCCAGAAAGTCGGTGATGGGCGTCGCGCGCAGCACGGCGCCGAGAGCGCCGCCCGCCCCGGTGATCAGGATGATCGGGCCCGCGACCGCCAGCGCCCGCATCACCGCGTCCTGCGTCAGGCCCGGACCGCGGCTCCGGGCGGTGACGAGGAAGGCCGCCGCCACCCCGAGGAGCAGCGCGGTATTCGGATCGCCCAGGAACTGGAAGAACCCGGCGACGGCCCCGTCGCCCAGCACGGCGGTGGCGAGGGAGTTCAGGGCGATGAGCACGATCGGCAGGAGGATCGGGAAGAAGGCCTTCCAGACCTGCGGGCGATCCTCGGCGGCGGTCTTGTCCTTCCCTGCCGCCGGGTCGTCGATCGACACCCCGTCGGGGTCGATGAACACGCGCTCTCCCACCAGGATCGCGAAGAGATAGGTGGTGACGAGGACCGGCAGCGTCACGAGCAGCCCCAGGACGATCACCAGCCCCACATCGGCGTCGAGTTCCCCCGCCGCCGCGATCGGGCCGGGCGTGGGGGGCACGAAGACGTGGGTCGCATAGAGCCCCATGCTGAGCGCGACGGCATAGGTCGCCATCGAACGGCCCGACCGACTCGCCAGCGAGCGCGCCAGCGGGGAGAGGATGACGAAGCCCGAATCGCAGAACACCGGCACGGATACCACCGCGCCGGTCAGGCTCATGGCCATGACCGACCGGGCCTTGCCGACGACACCGATGATCGCGTCGGCCATCACCTGCGCGCCGCCCGAGCGTTCCAGCACCACGCCGATGATCGTCCCGGCCGCGATGATGATCCCGATCCCCCCGACCGTTCCGCCGAACCCGTCGGTGATGGCGCCGAGCACGTCGGAGGGCGGCAGCCCCGCCAGAAGGCCCAGGCCGTAGGCGGCCGCCAGCAGGACCAGGAACGGGTGCAGCGAAAACCGGGCCGTCGCCACGACGATGAAGACGATCGCGGCGATCAGCAGAATGACCAGGAACCAGCCCATCGAAGCGTCTCCTCCCACGCATGGCACGGGGCCGACCCTGCCGGGTCGGGCCGGGTCATTCAATCCTGAAAGGGAAGATTCACCCCCGGGCAGGGCGCTGGGCATCCTGCGCGCCGCGCCGGCGGCGTTCGGGGCCCCATATCCGGCGCGGACGGAAACGTCCTACGCGTTCGGGAGGGCGCATTCCCTGAGCGCCGCGCCGATCATCTTGTCGTCGATGGGCTTCGGGCAATACCGCGATCCGGGATAGCGGGAGGCGATGTCGTCCTCGATGATGTGGGCCGAGTGGAAGATCAGCGGCACCCCGCGACGGGCCAGTTCCTCGGCCACGGGGAACACCTCTCCGTCCCGCAGACGCACGTCGAGGATCGCCGCGACGAGGGGTGTCCCCACCTGTTCGAGGGCGGCGGACACGCGCGAGAACGGACCCGCAACGCCGTATCCGGCATCTTCGATGATGAGCTTCATGTCGAGCGCGACGATCGGCTCGTCCTCGCACAGGAGTACGATCCCCCGGTTCGCCGGTTCCGCCCCGCTAGACATCTTGTCCATATATCAGCCGTGTCCTGCGCATGTTTGTCGTTCGCTCGACTTCGATGCGCCCGTCGATCTGGGCGGCCGACATCTGCATGAGCGTCGAACCGAAACCGCTCGGCTCGTCCGGCGGGGCAACGTTCGGCGTGTCATAGCGTTCCAGCCAATCGAGCTGAATCTCGTCCGTCTCCGTGGCGGTCCAGACGATGGACAGGGTCCCGTCCTTGGGCCCGAGGACGCCGTATTTCGCGGTGTTCGTGGCCAGTTCGTGAAATAGCAGCGACAGCGTCGTCAACGCCTCGGAGGCGACCTCGACCCGCGGCCCCTCGATCCGGATCGCGGCATGTCCCTGGTAGGGGTCGACCGCGCTCTGCACCGCGTCCTTCAGGGTCAGCGACCGGTCCGAGGGCAGTTGATGGGTCAGGTTGTGCGACCGGGCCAGGGCGCCGATCCGCGCGGTGACGCCCGAGACGAGGTCCGGCACCGTTGCCGCCGACATGCCGGCGATCCGCACGATCCCCGAGATGATCGAAAACTGGTTCTTCACCCGGTGATTCATCTCGTGCAGCATGATCTCGCGCACGCGCCGCGCCTCCTCGGCCTCGGTCACGTCGTAGAGGATGCCGAGCGTCCGCGGCCCGCGCGGCCCCCGGGTCCGCCGGCCGACCATCTGCACGAAGCGCCGGCTGCCCCCCGCCACCACGAAATCGAAGGTGAGCGCGAAGGGCAGCGTCGTCTCCTCCTGGTGGCGCAATGCCGTCTCGGCCTCCGCCCGGGACGCGTCGGGCACCCGGACGAGGAATTCCTCGAACGGCAGCTCCTGATCGTCGAGTTCCAGAAGTCCCGCGACCGTGCGGTCGAACAGGATGCGGCGGCCGTCCGCCCCGACCTCCCACACCCCCATCCGCGCCACGTCGAGCGCAAGGCGCAACCGGTCGCCCTCGGCCTTCAATTCCCCTTCGAGGCGCAGGGCGTCGGTCAGCTCGCTGAAGACGAGCGTCACCCCCTCGATGCGGTCGTCGCGGGTCCGGTAGGGGGTTGCGATCAGGTTCCAGATCCGCTCCGCGTCCGGATCCTCGACGCGCTCCTCGCGGCGCTCGCCCGTGCGCCGCACCGCGTCGATGGCCGCGAGCACCGCATCGTCCTGCGCGATGCGGCTCGTCATCTCGGCCAGGGGCCGTCCGCGATCGCCCGAGCGCAGCGGATAGATCGCCTGGATCGCCTTGGTGAAATTGCGGACCCGCCCCTCCATGTCCAGCACGACGAGGGGAAGCGTCGTGGTGGCGAAGAAGTTCGACAGGTCGGAATTGGCGACCGAGAGGTCCTCGACCTTGTCCTTCAGCTCGTCGTTGACGGTGGCCAGCTCCTCGTTCGTGGACTGGAGCTCCTCGTTCATCGACATCATCTCTTCGTTCGAGCTCTTGAGCTCCTCGTTCGCGGTCTCGAGTTCCTCGACCGCGGTGTGAAGCCGGGCACGGGTCGCGCGCAATTCCTCCTCGAGGCTCTGCATGTGGCTGTCGGAACTCTCGACATCCTCGAAATCGTCCTCGTCCATCGGGTCGAACCGGTTCCGCTCGCGAAAGACGAGCAGGATCGTGCGGTCGGACAGGGGCTCGGCGATCAGGTCGAAGACCTGCCGGCCGAATTCCGATGTCGCGACCAGGTCGCGGCTGATGGCGCGGCGCGTGGACCTGCCCGCCTTGTGCACGACGGACGAGATCGCCTCGCGCACGCCCGGGCGCGCGATGGCCGCGGCGTAATGGGCGCCGTGTTCGCCCGGCGTGATCTCCAGGTAGCGGCCGAGCTTTCCGGTGGAGCCGATGATCTCCCCCTGCGCGGTGACGAGGAGCGTGGCCGGCCCGTAGGCTTCGAGGATGCGCCCCGTCGCCTCGTTGTTGGACCAGCCCACCCGCGTGGCCGGTCCGTCCACCCGTTCGGGCGGGCGGCGCCGCGCCCGGCGGTCGTCGAGCGGGCCGCCCAGCTGCAGCGGGTATTCGGGACGGCTGTCGTTGCGCTCGAAGATCCGGGCCTGCTGGTCGAGGGGGTGGAACAGGTGGTCGCTCCGGCCCAGGGATTCCGACGGCCCCAGGAACAGCATGCCCCCCGGCCGCACCGAGTAGTGGAAGATCGGCAGGACCGTCGATTGCAGCTTGTCGTCGAAATAGATGAGCACGTTGCGGCACGACAGCAGGTCGATGTTCGAGAATGGCGGATCGCGCACGAGGCTGTGCACCGAAAAGCGGATCATGTCGCGGATCCGGGCCGAGACCTGGAAACTCGCATTGTCGCGCGCCACGGTGTAGACGTCCCGCATCCCCTCCGGAATGTCGGCCAGCGCCGAATGCGGATAGACCCCGTTCCGTGCCACCCGGAGCATCCGTTCGTCGATATCGGTGGCAAAGACCTGGATGTCGATGCTGCGCTTCTGCTGCCGCACCTCCTCGGCAAAGAGCATGGCCAGCGAATAGGCTTCCTCGCCGCTGGAGCAGCCGGGAACCCAGACGCGGATCTCCTCGCTGTTGGCGTCGTGCACCAGGGGGCGCACCACGTCGCGGCGCAGGGTGCGGAAATGCTCGGGGTCGCGGAAGAACCGCGTTACGTGGATCAGAAGCTCGCGGAACAGGATCTCGCATTCGTCGGGCCGGCTGCGGATATGGCGGAGATACGCCTTCGCGTCCGGCAGGTCGAGGACCTGGATCCGCCGTTGGACCCGGCGCCCGAGCGTCGATTTCTTGTAGCCCGAGAAATCGTGCCCGGCCGTGGTCCGCACCACCGCGCAGATGTCGTCCAGGGTTTCCTCGACCGTCCGGGCGAGCGCCTGTCCGCCGCTCCCGGGGGCCGATTTCTCGAAGAACTGGCGCACGCTCTCGATGATCTCCTGGGGTGGCAGGACGAAATCGACGAGCCCCGTGGCCTGCGCGGATGTCGGCATGCCGTCGTATTTCGCCGTCTCCGGTTCCTGGATGACGGCGAGGCCCCCGTGTTCCTTGATCGCCCGCAGCCCGGCGCTTCCGTCGGCACCGGTGCCCGACAGGATCACGCAGGCCGCGTTCCGCCCCTGGTCGATGGCGAGGCTCTCGAAGAAGTCGTCGATCGGCCGGCGCAGCCCCCGCGGCTGGGCGAAATCCGTGAGGTTGAGGCGCCCGTCGCGGATCGACAGGCCCCGGCCGGGGGGGATGATATGGACCGCGCCGCGTTCCACCCGTTCGCCGTCGACGGCCTGCCGCACACTGAGCGAGGTGTGACGCCCCAGAAGTTCGGCCAGAAGGCTCTCGTGATGCGGGTCGAGGTGCTGGACCACCACGAAGGCCAGCGCGCAATCCGACCCGGCGCTGCCCAGCATGTCGCGCAGCGCCTCGAGCCCCCCGGCGGACGCCCCGACCCCCACCACGAAGGTCGAGGCCTCGGCCCCGTCGGCGGCCTCGACCGGGTCCCCGCTCCGGCTCACCTGATCATTCATCGAGGTGCAGCTTCGCGAGCATGGCCACGGATTGGGAGATGGCCGCGGCGGACCCCTCCATCGCCAGCCCGAACTGCCGTCCCATCGTCTGGATTTCCGACAATTCGTGAGTCAGGCGGGAATCGTTGGCCGGCCGCGCCCGGCGCTGCTCTGCAGACGTCATGTCGAACTGGGAGGCGAGCATGAAACGCGGCGCGCCGCCCGCGTCTCGAAGCCGCGACATGAAGACGAGGTTGTCGAAGGTCGATCCGTCCTTGCGGTAGTTCAGGACCCTGAAGCGTCCGCTCTCCCGTTCGGGATCGTGCACGAAGGCGTGCAATTCGGCGCGGTCGGCGTCGGGCGTGTCGGGACCCTGGAGAAGGCGGCAGTTCCGGCCCTCCACGTCCTGCGGGTCGTAGCCGGTCAGGTCGCAGAATTTCCGGTTGACGAGGATCAGTGGAACATCGCCCGTCATGGTCGAGACGGCGAGCGCGATCCGGGATCTGCGGATATAGTCGGCCAGGGCCTCGGGAAGGTCATGGGTCATGGACAGCGGCGTCTTTCCTCGTGGGCCCTCGGTCGGTCGTGTTATCTATCCGCCCATGGGCGCCGATCAAACCCTGCGGGCAAGAGGTTGTCAGAAGATGACCGTTCCGTATGCCGGGTGGGGCCCCCTCGCCACGGCGGCAAACCGTCGCTCCCGCGCCCGGGAACGGCGGCGGTCGCATCTCGCCGCCGCGGGGATCGCGGTTTTCCTTGCCAGAATATGAATGATCGTTCATACACATTTCATGGCCGTTGCGCTCGATAACAGGACGACCGACACCCGGTCGCGGATCAGGGAGGCGGCATTGCCGCTGATCGCCGAACGGGGCTACGAGGCGGTCTCGATGCGCGACATCGCCGGGCGCGTCGGCGTGCGGCCCAGCGCCCTTTACAACCATTTCGACGGCAAGCAGGCGCTCCTCGCCGAGCTGATGCTGTCGCATATGGGCCGGACGCTCGAGCAGCTGGCCCTGGCGGTCCCGCCCGACGACTCGCCGGCCCGGCGGCTTGCCACCTTCGTGCGCTTCCATGTCGGCTACCACCTGGACGAGCCGCGGGACGTCTTCGTGGCCTATATGGAGCTTCGCAGCCTGTCGCCCGAGAACCGCGCGGCGCTGAACGCGATGCGGGACCGCTACGAGCGCACCCTGCGCGGGATCCTCGAGGAGGGGGCGGCGAGCGGCGTGTTCCGGATCGGCGACCCGCGTGTGCATGGCCGCGCGCTCATCGCCATGATGACCGGCGTGACGGTGTGGTTCTCGGATGCCGGTCCGCTCGACCGGTCCGAGGTGGTGGAGGAATACGTGGCCATCGTCATGCGGAGTGTCGGCGCGGCCGCGTCGGGGGAGGAGACCGAGAATGTTTGACCAGACCATGCATTTCGCGCTCGGGGACGAGATCGACCCCCTGCGCGACACCGTGCGCCGCTTCGCCCGCGAGGAGATCGCGCCGCGCGCCGAGGAGATCGACCGGACGAACGCGTTCCCGCCGGACCTGTGGCGCAAGATGGGCGATCTGGGCGTCCTCGGGATCACAGTGGACGAGGAGCATGGCGGCGCCGGCATGGGCTATCTCGCCCATTGCGTCGCCATGGAGGAGATCAGCCGCGCCTCCGCCTCGGTGGGCCTGTCCTACGGGGCGCATTCGAACCTCTGCGTGAACCAGATCCGCCGCAACGCCACCCCCGCGCAGAAGGAGCGGTATCTCGGCAAGCTCGTGACCGGCGAGAACGTGGGTGCGCTCGCCATGAGCGAGCCCGGCGCGGGATCGGATGTCGTGGGCATGAAGCTCAGGGCCGAGAAGCGCAACGACCGCTTCGTGCTGAACGGCAACAAGATGTGGATCACGAACGGCCCCGACGCCGACACGCTGATCGTCTATGCCAAGTCCGATCCGGACGCGGGACCCCGCGGCATCACCGCCTTCCTGATCGAGAAGGGGATGGCCGGCTTTTCCACCGCGCAGAAGCTCGACAAGCTGGGGATGCGCGGCTCCAACACCTGCGAACTGGTCTTCGAGGATTGCGAGGTCCCCTTCGACAACGTGCTGGGCGAGGAGGGGCGCGGCGTGAACGTCCTGATGTCGGGGCTCGACTACGAACGGGTGGTCCTGGCCGGGGGGCCGGTCGGCATCATGGCGGCCTGCCTCGACGTGGTCGTGCCCTATTCCCACGAGCGCGAGCAGTTCGGACAGGCGATCGGCACGTTCCAGCTGATGCAGGGCAAGATCGCCGACATGTACGTCACGATGAATGCCTGCCGCGCCTACGTCTATGCCGTCGCCGCCGCCTGCGACCGCGGAGAGACCTCGCGCAAGGACGCCGCCGGCTGCATCCTCTATGCCGCCGAGAAGGCGACGCAGGTGGCGCTCGAATCGATCCAGGCGCTGGGCGGCAACGGCTACATCAACGAATATCCCACCGGCCGCCTGCTGCGCGACGCCAAGCTCTACGAGATCGGCGCCGGCACGTCCGAGATCCGGCGCATGCTGATCGGGCGCGAGATCTTCGAGGGATCCGCCTGATGGCGATCCTGCACAGCCAGGTCTCCCCCAGGTCCGAGGCCTTCGCGGCGAACCGCACGGCCATGGCGGCGGCGCTCGACGAGGTCCGCGAGGCGGCGAACGCCGCGCTTGCCGGCGGGGGAGAGCGCGCGCGCGAGCGGCATCTGTCCCGCGGCAAGATGCTGCCCCGCGACCGCGTGCAATCGCTGCTCGATCCCGGCTCGCCCTTCCTCGAGATCGGCCTCCTGGCGGCGCATGGCCTCTATGGCGGCGAGGTCCCCTCCGCCGGGGCCATCGCCGGGATCGGCCGGGTCCGCGGGCGCGAGGTCATGGTGCTGGCCAACGACGCCACGGTGAAGGGCGGCACCTATTTCCCCCTGACGGTGAAAAAGCATCTCCGCGCCCAGGAGATCGCGGCCGAGAACCGGCTGCCCTGCGTCTATCTCGTCGATTCCGGCGGCGCGAACCTGCCCAACCAGGACGAGGTCTTCCCCGACCGCGACCATTTCGGGCGCATTTTCTACAACCAGGCGCGGATGAGCGCCGAGGGGATCGCCCAGATCGCCGTCGTCATGGGCTCCTGCACCGCCGGGGGCGCCTATGTCCCCGCGATGAGCGACGAGACGGTGATCGTGCGCGGCCAGGGGACGATCTTCCTGGCCGGGCCGCCGCTGGTGAAGGCCGCCACCGGCGAGGAGGTGACGGCCGAGGAACTGGGCGGGGGCGATCTGCATACCGGCCGGTCCGGCGTGGCCGACCACCTGGCCGAAACCGACGCCCACGCGCTGGAGATCGCGCGGCGCATCGTCGGAAACCTCGGCGCCGCGACCCCCGCCCGCCCCGCGATGGCCCGGCCCGAGCCGCCGCTCTTCGACCCCGAGGAAATCATGGGCGTCGTCCCCGCCGACCCGCGCACGCCCTACGACGTGCGCGAGGTCCTCGCACGGGTCGTCGACGGGTCGGTCTTCGACGAGTTCAAGTCCCGCTTCGGGGAAACGCTGGTCTGCGGCTTCGCCCATGTCTGGGGCATGCCCGTCGGGATCGTCGCGAATAACGGCGTCCTCGTGTCGGACGCCGCCCAGAAGGGCGCCCATTTCATCGAGCTCTGCGCGCAGCGCCGCGTGCCGCTCGTCTTCCTGCAGAACATCACCGGCTTCATGGTCGGCGCCCGCGCCGAGGCGGGGGGCATCGCCCGCCACGGCGCGAAGCTCGTGACTGCCGTGTCGACCGTCGCGGTGCCGAAGGTCACCATCCTGATCGGGGGCTCCTACGGGGCGGGCAATTACGGCATGGCCGGCCGGGCCTATTCGCCCCGCTTCCTGTGGACCTGGCCCAACAGCCGCGTCGCCGTCATGGGCGGCGAGCAGGCGGCGCGGACGCTCGCCATCGTGAAGCGCCAGGCCATGGAGAAGCGCGGCGAGGCCTGGTCCGACGCCGAGGAGGCCGAGTTCCGCAAACCCACCGAAGAGATGTTCGCCCGCCAGAGTCACCCGCTCTATGCCACCGCGCGGCTCTGGGACGACGGGATCGTCGCGCCCGCCCGTACCCGCGAGGTGCTGGCCCTGTCCCTGGCCGCGGCGCTGAACGCGCCGGTCCCCGAAACGCGCTTCGGCGTCTTCCGGATGTGATGGCGATGATCGGGAAACTCCTCATCGCCAATCGCGGAGAGATCGCGGTCCGCGTCATCCGCACCGCCCGGCGGATGGGGCTCGCCACGGTCGCGGTGTATTCCGACGCGGACGCGACGGCGCTCCACGTGGCCATGGCCGACGAGGCGGTCCGCATCGGACCGCCCGCGCCGGCCGACAGTTACCTCGACCCCGAGGCGATCCTCGCGGCGGCGCGGCTCACGGGGGCGGATGCCATCCACCCGGGCTACGGCTTCCTGTCCGAGAACCCCGATTTCGTCGACAGCGTGGCGCGGGCCGGGCTGATCTTCGTCGGACCCCCGGCCGACGCGATCCGGGCGATGGGGCTGAAGGACCGCGCCAAGGCCCTGATGGAAGAGGCGGGGGTGCCCGTCGTGCCGGGCTATCACGGCGCGGATCAGGATCCCGGCTTCCTGCGCAGGACGGCCGTCGAGATCGGCTTTCCGGTGCTCATCAAGGCCCGCGCGGGCGGCGGCGGCAAGGGGATGCGCCGGGTCGATTCGGAATCCGGTTTCGATGAAGCGCTGGAGAGCGCCCAGGCGGAGGCCCGCACCGCCTTCGGAGATTCCGCCTGCCTGATCGAGAAATACGTGGCCACGCCCCGCCATATCGAGGTGCAGGTCTTCGCCGACGCGCACGGCAATTGCGTCCACCTCTTCGAGCGGGATTGCTCGCTCCAGCGCCGCCACCAGAAGGTGATCGAGGAGGCCCCGGCGCCCGGCATGACGCCCGACATGCGCGCCGCGATGGGCGCGGCGGCCGTGCGCGCCGCGCAGGCCGTGGGCTATGTCGGCGCCGGCACGGTGGAGTTCATCGCCGATGCCTCCGGCGGGCTCGACCCGGACGGGTTCTTCTTCATGGAGATGAACACCCGCCTGCAGGTCGAGCATCCCGTGACCGAGGCCATCACCGGCCTCGATCTGGTGGAATGGCAATTGCGCGTGGCCGCGGGCCATCCGCTTCCCCTCGCCCAGGACGACCTCGCCATCGCCGGACACGCGGTGGAGGCCCGGCTCTATGCCGAGGACCCGGCCCGGGATTTCCTGCCCGCCACGGGCCGGCTCGCCGTCCTGCGGTTCCCCCCCGCGGGCCCGTCCCTGCGGATCGACAGCGGCGTGCGCGAGGGCGACGCGATCACGCCCCATTACGACCCGATGATCGCGAAGGTGATCGCGCACGGGCCCGACCGCGCGACTGCCCTTGCCCGCCTGGCCCGGGCGCTGGGCGACACGGTGATCGCCGGCACGACCACCAACCGCGCCTTCCTGTGCCGCCTGCTCGTCGACCCGGAGGTGGCGGCCGGGCGCGTCGAAACCGGGCTGATCGCCCGCCACCAGGACGAGCTGGCAACGCCGCCCGCGCCGGACGCCGAGGCGATGGCGCTGGCGGCGCTCGCCGTCGCGGTGCCGCCGCCGGCCCCGGGGGCCGGGCCCTTCGACGCCCTGCGCGACTTCCGCCTGCACGGCGCGGCGCGGCACACGGTGCGGTTCGACGACGGCGCGGGGGCGGCGCAGGTCGTCACCGTGACGACCGGGGCGGAGGGCGGGCGCGATGTCGCCACCCCCCTCGGCAGCGTCTCGTTCACCCGGGCGGCCCGCCCCGCGCCCGGCATGCTGGAAGTGGTATCGGACGGCCGGCGGTTCGGTGTTGCGGTGGCGACGACGGGGCGCACGGTCCATGTCCAGTTCGGAGCGGCCGCGTTCGCGTTCCTGCTCCACGACGCGGTGGCGGCTGGACAGGACGTCGGCGGCGACCGCGTGACCGCCCCCATGACCGGGACCGTGCGCCGCGTCGCGGCGGCGACCGGCGACAGGGTGGCGCGGGGGCAGGCGCTGCTGATGCTCGAGGCGATGAAGATGGAGCACATGCTCGTCGCGCCGCGCGACGGCATCGTCGCCGAGGTTCTGGTCGGCGCCGGCGATCAGGTCGAGGAGGGCGCCCTCCTCCTCGCGCTCGAAGAGGAGGAGGAGGCGTGAGCGACACGGTCCTCGTCTTCGAGATGGCGCCCCGCGACGGGTTGCAGAACGAGCCCGCGGCGATCGCCACGTCGCAGAAGATCCGCCTGGTCGACCTCCTGACGGCGGCCGGCCTGGCGAAGATCGAGGTGGCGAGCTTCGTCTCGCCCAGGTGGGTGCCGCAGATGGCCGACGGGGCCGAGGTGCTGGCCGGGATCTCCCGGTCCCCCGGCACCCGCTACACGGCGCTGACGCCGAACGCGAAGGGGCTCGACCGTGCCCGCGCCGCCGGCGCGGACGAGGTCGCGATCTTCGGCTCCGCCTCCGAGGGGTTCAGCCGGCACAACATCAATTGCAGCATCGCCGAAAGCCTCGAGCGTTTCGCGCCGGTGGCGGACGCGGCCACGGCGGCGGGGCTGCCGGTCAGGGGCTACGTCTCCTGCGCTATCGAATGCCCCTATGACGGCCCCACCGCGCCGGATCGGGTCGCGGACGTGGCGGCCGCGCTCGTCGCGATGGGCTGCTACGAGGTTTCGCTCGGGGACACGATCGGGCGGGGCACGCCCGAGGCGATGGCGGCGATGCTCGACGCGGTGCTGGAGCGGGTGCCCGCCGGACGGCTGGCCGGGCATTTCCACGATACCGGCGGTCGCGCCATCGACAATGTCCGCGTCGCCCTGAAGCGGGGAGTGTCGACCTTCGACGCGGCCGCGGGGGGGCTCGGCGGCTGCCCCTACGCGCCCGGCGCCCAGGGCAACGTCGCGACCGAGGCCGTCGTCGAGATGCTGGAGGCCGAGGGCCTGACCACCGGCATCGACCGGGAGGCGCTGGCCCGCGCGGCCCGGTTCGCCCGCACCCTCCGCCCCGCGCGCGAGGTCCGGCCATGACCCGGTACGAGACCCTGCGGGTGGAGACCGACGCGCGCGGCGTGGCGCGCCTGATCCTCGACCGCCCCGGGAAGAAGAACGCCCTGTCGGCCCGCATGATGGACGAACTGGCGGATTTCGCCGATCGCGCCGCGGGCGACGGCATCCGCGCGGTGGTCCTCTCCGGCGCGGGGGGCACCTTCTGCGCGGGGGGCGACCTGAACTGGATGATGGTCCAGATCGAGGCCGATCGCGCGACCCGCATCCGGGAGGCGCGGCGCCTCGCGACCATGCTGAAGGTCCTGAACGAGATGCCCGTGCCGATGATCGGCCGGGTCGAGGGCGCGGCGCTCGGGGGCGGGGTCGGGCTGGCCTGCATCTGCGATGTCGCCGTCGCCGCCACGGAATGCCGGTTCGGCTTCACCGAAACGCGGCTGGGGATCATCCCGGCCACGATCGGCCCCTACGTCATCGCCCGGATGGGCGAGGGGCCGGCGCGGCGCGTCTTCATGAGCGGGCGGATCTTCGGCGCGGCGGAGGCGGCGCGGCTCGGCATCGTCGCGCGCCACGTCGCCGCCCCGGACCTGGACGCGGCCGTGGAGGAGGAGGTCGCGCCCTACCTGGAGGTTTCGACGGAGGCGGCGGGCCGCGCCAAGGCGCTGGCCCGCGCGCTCGGCCCCGGGATCGACGACGCGGTGATCGACGCGACGATGGAGCGGCTGGCCGACGCCTGGGAGACGGAGAGCGCGCGCGCACGCATTGCGGCGTTCCTGGATCGGGGGCGTCGCGGCTAGGATCTGGGGGAATCACGGGGCGGATCGGCGCCCCGGGAAGGGAGGAGCACATGACGGAGACCGACACCGTGTTGCGGTGCGAGAACGTGAATCGCTGGTTCGGCGGCATCCACGCCCTCAAGGGCGTGACGCTCGACATCGCGCAGGGAGAGATCTTCGGCCTCGTCGGGCCGAACGGGTCCGGCAAGACCACGCTGGTCAATTGCGTGACCGGCTTCTACCCCCCGCAGGAGGGCCGGATCGCGTTCGAGGGCCGGGACATCACCGGGCGCAAGCCGCACCGGATCGCCGCCGACGGGATCGCCCGGACGTTCCAGAACGTCGCCCTCTTCCGGGGCATGACGGTCCTCGAGAACATCCTGATGGGCCGGCACAACCTTATGAACCCCAATCCCGTCTCGTCCCTCTTCTATCCCTTCATGGCCCGCAAGGAAGAGGTCGCCCACCGCCGCAAGGTCGAGGCGATCATCGACCTTCTCCAGCTCGAAAGCGTGCGCGACGAGGGCGTCGACGTCATCCCCCTCGGCCTTCAGAAACGGGTGGAGCTGGCCCGCGCCCTCTCGGCCGAGCCGCGGATGCTGGTCCTCGACGAGCCGATGGCCGGGATGAACCAGGAGGAGAAGGAGTACATGGTGCGCTTCATCCTCGACGCCCACGAGGCGCTCGGCCTGACCGTCCTGATGATCGAGCACCACATGGACGTGGTGACGGCCATCTGCGGCCGCGTCCTGGTGCTCAACGACGGCACGCCGCTGGCGCTCGGCCCCGCGAAGGAGGCGATCGCCGATCCGGATGTCGTGGCCGCCTATATCGGGGGACGCTCGGATGCGGCATGATCCCGGCACCGCGCAGGACCCCCGCGCCCTTCACCCCGACTGGCGCGAGGACGACCACCTGATCGCGATCCTGGCGCGGAACGCCCGCGACCATCCGCAGGGCATCGCCATGCGAGAGCGCGATCACGGGATCTGGCACGAGACGACCTGGCCCGCCTATCTCGACCGCGTGCTCGCGCTCGCCGCGGGGCTCGAGGCGCGCGGCGTGGGCGCGGGCGATGTCGTCCTGATCACCGGCGACAACCGCCCCGCGCTCTACGTCGCCCTCCTGTCGCTCGCCTGCCTGCGCGCGATCCCCTCGCCCGCCTTCTCCGACAGCCGCCCCGAGGAGCTGCTCGGCCAGATGGAGCGCGAGGGCATCGCGAGCGCCATCGTCGAGGACCAGGAGCAGGTGGACAAGCTGCAATCCATCCGCGCCCGGCGCCCCGAACTCGCGACGATCCTCTACGACGATCCGCGCGGGCTCGACGGCAAGGCGCCCGAGGGGGCATGTTCCATCGCCGACGTGGCCGCCCAGGGCCGCCGCCGGCTGGAGGAGGAGGCGGGGTTGCGCGCCGACCTCCTCTCCCGGCCGAGCGTCTTCGATATCGCGGTCCTCATGCATTCCTCGGGCACCACCGGTGCGCCGAAGGGCATCCCGCTCCGTCACGGCCACCTGCTGTCGGGGGTGCGGAACGCCGCCGCGGCGGGATATTTCCACGAGGGCGAGGAGCACATGGCCTATCTGCCGATGGCCTGGATCGGCGATTACAGCTTCTCGGTCGCCGCGGCGCTGGACCTGCGCTTTACCGTCAACGTCCCCGAGAACCAGGAGACGGCGCTCCACGACCTGCGCGAGATCGCGCCCACGCTTTACTTCGCCTCGCCCCGCGCCTGGTCGGCGATGCTGACCCGCATCCAGGTGGGCATCGCCGAGACGAAGGGCCTCAAGCGGCGTCTCTACGACCATTTCATTCCCTTCGCCATCGAGCGGGAGCGGCGCCGCCTGCGCGGCGAGGCACCCGGGCTCGCGGCGCGGATCTGGTACGGCATCGGCAACGCCGCGATCTACGGCCCGATC
Source organism: uncultured Paracoccaceae bacterium (assembly GCA_947487205.1). GTDB lineage: Bacteria > Pseudomonadota > Alphaproteobacteria > Rhodobacterales > Rhodobacteraceae > Palleronia. Next base: position 57,967 of record CANKVU010000014.1, read on the forward strand.
CGCGACCAGCTGGGCCTGAGGCGGGTGAAACGGCCCTATACCGCCGGCGAGGCGATCGGCGAGGATGTCTTCCTCTATTTCCGCGCGCTCGGCCTCAACCTCCGCCAGTTCTACGGCCAGACCGAGAATTGCGCCCTCGCGGTGGCCCAGTCGAAGGAGGATATCAGCCTGACGACCGTCGGGCGCCCCTTCCCGGGCGTCGAGGCCAAGATCGACCCGGCCGGCGAGATCCTCCTGAAATCCGAGAACATCTTCGACGGCTATTGGCAGAACGACGAGGCGACGGCGGAATCGCTGCGAGACGGCTGGCTCCATACCGGCGATGCGGGCGAGTTCGCCGATGACGGCCAGCTGGTCGTCCTCGGCCGCCTGTCCGAGGTCCAGCACAAGGCCGACGGATCCCGGTTCATCCCCACCTACCTCGAGAACCGGCTGAAATTCGCCCCCGCGGTGCGGGACGTGTGCATCGTGGGCGCCGGGCGGCCGTTCCTGGCGGCGATCGTCTGCATCGATTTCGACGCCGTCGGGCAATGGGCGCAGGAACGGGGCCTGGCCTACACCTCCTATGCCGAACTGTCCCAGCGGGACGAGGTCGTGGACCTCGTCCGGGGCCAGATCGCGGACCTGAACCGCGCCACGCCGGACAGCCTCTTCATCCGCCGGTTCGTCAACCTCCACAAGGAATTCGATCCCGACGACGGCGAGGTGACGCGGACGCGAAAGCTTCGCCGCAAGGTCATCGACGACCATTATTCCGACATCATCGCCGCGATCTACGACGATGCGGAGGCCGTGGACTACGAGGCGCGCATCACCTACGAGGACGGCCGCACCGGGTCCCTGAACCGGCGGCTCCAGATCGGCGACCTCGCGCCGACGGAGGTCTGAGCGATGGCGTATTTCCTGGAATTGCTGGCCAACGGCGCGCTGGTGGGGCTGATGTATTCCCTCGCCGCGCTGGGCTTCGTGCTGATCTACAAGTCGTCGGGCGTGCCGAACCTGGCGCAGGGCGCGCTGATCATGGCGGCGGCCTACGCGGCCTGGCTGATGGTGTCGTGGGGCCTTCCCATATGGGCCGCGGTGATCGCGGCGGCGGGGGTGATGTTCCTCTTCGGCCTTCTGGTGGAGCGGTTGCTGCTGCGGCCGATGGTCGGGCAGCCGGTGATCATGGTGGTCATGCTGACGCTGGGGCTGGAGATCCTGCTGCGCGGGCTGGTGCCGGGGCTGCTCGGCGCGGCGCCCAAGCCGCTCGACCTCGGGATCGGACTCGCCCCGGTCATCGTCGGCGACGTGTTCATGAACCGCGCCTACCTGATCGGCGGCGTGGTGGCGGTGATCCTGATCGCCGCCTCGATGCTGTTCTTCCGCACCCGCCTCGGCACCAAGCTGCGCGCGGTGTCGGACGACCACGTGGCCAGCTGGGCCGTCGGCCTGTCGGTGGAACGCGCCATCGCGGTGTCGTGGGGGATCGCGGGCATCGCCGCGGTCGGCGCGGGCGTGCTCTGGGGCTCCGTGCAGGGCGTCGACTGGACGTTGTCGAGCCTGCTCTTCCCCGCCGTGGCGGTGGTGATCCTGGGCGGCGTCGACTCGATCAAGGGCGTCTTCGTTGGCGGGCTCGCCGTCGGCATCCTGGGATCGGTCATCCCGGGATATCTCGATGCCTATGCCGGCGGCTCGACCCGCGACGTTGTCACCTCGCTCATCATCCTGCTGACCATCATGATCCGGCCCTACGGCATATTCGGCCGCGAAGACATCGAGAGGATCTGATCGCATGTTCTACCGCCTGTCCGGCATCCACCATACCGGGTACGAGAGCGCCCGGCGCCTCTGGCCGGTGCCCGCCGACCGCTGGCAGGTGGGGGCGGTGCTCGTCCTCGCCCTCGCCGCGCCGTTCCTCGTCTCGAACCTCTATCTGGGCTCCTACATCCTGCCCTGGCTCATCTGGTCGGCCGCGGCGCTGTCGCTGTCGCTCCTCATGGGCCTCGCCGGGCAGCTCCATTTCGGCTACGCGGCGGTGATGGCGATCGGGGCCTATACCTCGATCCACCTGTCGCAGGCGGGCGTGCCCTTCGCGCTGTCGCTGCTGGGCGCCGGCGTCGTCTCGGCCCTGATCGGGACGGTGTTCGGGGCCGCCGCGCTGCGGGTGAAGGGGCTCTACCTCGTCATGGCGACGCTCGCGATGCAGTACCTCGTCGACTGGGTGATCGTGAACGTCCCCGCCATCTCGGGCGGGGCGCAGGCGACCCTCAGGACGCCGACGGTCACCTTCCTGGGCCTGCCGGTCGAGACGCTGACCCAGCGCTACTACCTCGCCCTGGCCTGGGCGGTCCTGCTGACGCTGTTCTTCATGAACGTGAAGCGGACGAGTTTCGGGCGCGCGCTGATCGCGATCCGCGACAAGGATTTCGCCGCCGCGGTGATCGGGGTGGACCCGTTCCGCTACAAGCTGATGGCGTTCCTGACCTCGTCCTTCGTGGGCGGCGTCACCGGCGCGATCCTGGCCTTCTGCTACTACCGCGCGGTCACGCCGGAACAGTTCAGCTTCAACGTCTCGATCCAGCTCGTCGCGATGGTCCTGGTGGGCGGTCTCGGCAGCGCGATCGGCGGGTTCCTCGGGGCGGGCTTCGTGCTGTTGCTGCCGATCATCCTGACGAACGTGATCGCCGATCTGGGATCCTCGGGGTGGATCGACATCTCCCGGAACCTGATGTCCCACCTGCCGCTCATCTTCTACGGCGCGATGATCATCGGGTTCCTGCTGTTCGAGCCCCTCGGCCTGGCCAAGATCTACGACAACATCCGCAAGTATTTCCTGGTCTGGCCGTTCCGCCATTCCAGAAGCTGAACGACCATCAAGGGAGGAAGACCATGAAATTTCTTGCCAAACTGGGCATCACCGCGGCGCTGGCGTTCGGCCCCGCCGCCGCGTCCGCGCAGGAGGAGCCGATCAAGTTCGGCCTCCTGCAGGACTTCACCGCCGTCTACACGTTCGTCTCCGGCGAGTACAATCAGGGCCAGCAGGATTACCTGACGCTCGTGAACGAGGAAGGCGGGATCGACGGCCGCATGTTCGAGGCCATCGTCCGCGACACCGGCAACGAACCGCAACGGGGGATCGAGGCTTATAACCGGGCGCGCGAAGAGGGGGCGATCCTGTTCGACTTCCTGTCCACGCCGGTATCACGGGCCGTTGTCGATCGGGCGATGCAGGACGAGGTCGTGCTGATCACGCCGCTCCACGGCCGCGGCGACGCCGCCGCCGGGCAGACCTTCCCCTACGTGTTCCCGGTCATGGCGACCTACTGGTCGCAGGCCGCGATCCTCGCGGACTACATCAACCAGAACCAGGGCGGGCTCGAGGGCAAGAAGATCGCGCTCGTGCATATCGACAGCCCATTCGGCCGCGAACCGACCCCGATCCTGGAGGATCTGGCCGAGCAGGAGGGGTTCGAGTTCCGCGCCTTCGGCTATGCGAGCCCGGGCAACGAGCAATCCGCCGTCTGGTCCGAGGTCCGGCGCTATCGCCCCGACGCGGTCTTCATCTGGGGCGCCGGCGGCGGCCAGTCCGTCTCGGTGCGGGAGGCGATCCGCAACGGGATTTCGGCCGAGAACATCTATTCCGTCGTCTGGCTGGCCGAGACCGACGCCCAGAATGTCGGCGCCGAGGCCATGACGGGCGTGAAGCGGTACGAGGCCGTGGCCACCGGCACCGACACGCCCATCGTGAGCCGCATCATGGACACGGTGATCGAGCCCGGCCTGGGGGCCGGCGACAGGGCCAATGTCGGGTCGAGCTATTACAATATCGGCGTCGCCACGATGGCCGTCGCGGTCGAGGCGGCGCGCCTCGCGCTGGAGAACGGTGACGGCCCGCTCGACGGAACCGCCCTCAAGGAAGGCTTCGAGAGCATCGAGAACTTCGACGCCGAGGGTCTGATGCCCCCGATCACGATCACGCCCGAGGATCACCAGGGCGGCGGCTACGGCCGCGTCGCGCAATGGAACGGCGAGGAATGGGAGCCGGTCAGCGACTGGACCACCGCGTATCAGGACGTCGTCCAATCCGAGATCGATGCCGGCGCCGCCGAGTATTCGGGGGGCAACTGAGATGTCGGGACTCGCCCTGTCGAGCGTCGAGGTGATCTACGACAAGGTGTTCCTCGCCATCAAGGGCGTGTCCCTGGAGGTCGGGGAGGGCGAGATGGTCGCCCTCCTCGGATCGAACGGCGCCGGCAAGAGCACCACATTGAAGGCGGTGAGCGGGCTTCTGGGCCCCGAACGCGGGGAGGTCACGCGCGGTACCATCACCTGGGACGGGACCGACCTGCGCCGCATGGGCGCCCCCGATCGCGTGGGCCGCGGGATCGTCCACGTCCTGGAGGGGCGCCGCGTCTTCGGCCACCTGACCCCGGACGAGAACCTGGTGGCCGCCTACCGGGGCGGCCGGGGGAGCACGTCCTTCGACGCGCTCCGCGACCAGGTCTACGAGTATTTCCCCCGGTTGAAGGAGCGCGGCCGGTCCAAGGCCGGCTACCTCTCCGGCGGGGAGCAGCAGATGCTGGCCATCGGCCGCGCGCTCATGACCGAGCCGCGCCTCATCATGCTGGACGAGCCGAGCCTGGGCCTCGCCCCCGTACTGGTGGAGGAGATCTTCGGCATCATCCGCCACATCAACGCGGAACGGAAGCTGACCGTCCTCCTGGTGGAACAGAACGCCGCCGCGACGCTCCGGATCGTCGACCGGGCCTACCTGATCGAGAACGGGCAGATCGTCATGTCGGGGCAGGCCGCCACCCTGGCCGAGAACCCCGACGTGCAGGAATTCTACCTCGGTGGCGCGGGCAAGGTCGATTACCACGCGGTGAAGCATTATCGCCGCCGCAAGCGCTGGCTGGCCTGACGGTAAGGGGCGGCGCGCCCCCGGCTGGCCGTCCATCCCCGTGATCACATCGCTCGGCACGGGGCGTCGGCAGACCGGCAGGGATGCTTGATGCCGCATATATGGGCGGGATCGTTCAAATTGTTGCCACTTTCTGAATTTCCACGCAACTTTCGCTCCCCCCGAGGGGTTGGCCGGTCATGCCGGAATCGGATGGTTCGGGCCCACTGCCAAGGAGTGAATGGTATGAAACGGATATTTCTCGGATCCCTGAGCGCCGCGGCGCTGGCTCTCGGCACCCAAGGGGCCGTCGCGCAGGATGGCGGCTCCGGCTCCGAAGAGATGACCGGCGTGACCTGCGAGCAGTTCCTCGCACTTCCCGCCCAGGACCAGGAGATGCACGCGACGGCGCTGACCACGGCGAACATGGGCAGCTCGGGCTCCATGGGGTCGGAAAGCAGCGGATCGGGGTCCGGCTCGGACAGCGGCTCCGGCTCGATGGCCTCGGGCTCGGACGGTTCGGCCGACACCGGCTCCGGCTCGATGGCGTCGGATACCGGCAGTTCCTCCTCCATGAGCTCCGAAAGCGGTGCCTCGTCCGAGGGCAGCACGTCATCCACCTCCTCGGCCTCGTCCGAAGGCGGGATGTCCACGGATGCGGGCGGCTCCTCGGCCTCGAGCGACACCGAAACGACCGGTTCGATGATGCAGCAATCGCCCACGGTCGTCGCGCTCGTGACGATCTGCGAGAACACCTCCGGGTCGGGCAGCGGCTCGAGCGACGGCTCGATGGACAGCGAGAGCGGTTCGTCGAACTGACGACCCACCCCGAGCGGACAGGGGCGCAGGTTCGGGCCTGCGCCCCTTTTCGTGTCCGCCGCCGGGGTGGAGCCGGGGCGGTTATCGGTTAACCTCCCCCCGACATGGCCTGACCGACCGCGTCGGGTCCAGACCGGGAGGATGAGAATGACCGACGGCACCGATCCCGAAACCCGCAGCCCCGCCGACCGGGCCGCCGCTCTGGCCGGGATTCTGCCCGAGCAGATCGCCCGTGCCGCGGCGCTCCCGGGCTATCGCGCGCTGGCCGGGATCGAGCCGTCGCGGATCTGCACCCCGGACGATCTGGCCGGGCTGCCGGTGCTGCGGAAATCCGACCTCGTCGAAGCCCAGGGCGCGCGTCCGCCCTTCGGCGGGCTGGCGGCGGCCGATGCGCCCTTCACCCACCTCTTCCAGTCGCCGGGGCCGATCTACGAACCCGGGCGCGCCGATGGCGACTGGTTCCGGCTCGGGCGGTTCCTGCGGGCCTGCGGGATCGGCCCGGGGGATGTGGTGCAGAACTGCTTCGGCTATCACCTGACGCCCGCCGGGATGATGTTCGACGCCGCGGCGCGGGCGGTGGGCGCCGCGGTGATCCCCGCCGGCACCGGCCAGACCGAGCTTCAGGCCCGGGCCGCCGCGCATCTGGGGGCCACGGCCTATGCCGGGACGCCCGATTACCTGAAGGCGGTGGTCGAGAAGGCGGATGCGCTGGGCCTTCGCCTCGCGATCACCCGGGCCGCCGTCTCGGGCGGGGCGCTGTTTCCCTCCCTCCGTGACTGGTACCGCGACCGGGGCATCGCCTGCCGGCAATGCTATGCCACCGCCGATCTGGGCAACATCGCCTACGAATCCGAGGCGATGGAGGGCCTGATCGTGGACGAGGGCGTGGTGGTGGAGATCGTCACCCCCGGCACCGGCGATCCCGTGCCCGACGGCGATGTCGGGGAGGTCGTCGTCACCTCCCTGGCGCCCGAATACCCCCTGATCCGCTTCGCCACGGGCGACCTGTCGGCGGTGCTGCCGGGCCGGTCCCCCTGCGGACGCACCAACACGCGGATTCGCGGCTGGATGGGACGTGCCGACCAGACCGCCAAGATCAAGGGCATGTTCGTCCGCCCCGAGCAGGTGGCCGAACTGGTCCGGCGGATCGGCGCCGATCGCGCCCGCGTGACGGTCACGCGCGAGGCCGAGGCGGATACCATGCACGTGGCGGTCGAGGCGGACCCGGCGCCGGAGGCCGAGGCCCTCGACGCCGCCGTGCGGGACGTGTTGAAGCTGCGCGGCAGCGTCGAGACCGTGGCCCCCGGAACCCTGCCCCGCGACGGCCGGGTGATCGACGACCAGAGAGATTACGAGACCTGACGGAGACATCATGCGATCCCTCATCCTGGCCCTCGGCCTCGCGGCTTCCGGCCTGCCCGCATTCGCCCAGGACGTGACCCTCCTGATCGGGAACGAACGGTACGACACGCTCGACGTGGTGCCGGACGCGGCCGGGGTCGAAGGCGCGGTGTCCGCCCTCGCCGAGGCCGGCGTCGAGGTCGTGTCGGCCCGGAATGCCGACCGGGCGGACACGATCGCGGCGATCCGGGATTTCGCCCGGTTCGGCGCCGATGGCGGGGGGCAGGCCGCCGTCCTGGTGGGCCGGTTCGGCGAGGTCGCGGGCGATGTCTGGTTCCTGCCCGTCGAGGCGACGGGAGAGGATCGCATCGACATCGCCGAACACGGCGTCCCCGTGGCGCTTCTGGCGCGGATCCTGTCCGGAGCGCCGGGCCGGGCGATCCTCGTGCTCGGCGCCGCGGATCCGCGCGCCCTGGGCGAGATCGACCTGCCGCAGGGCGTGACGCTGGCCGTCACCCGACCCGAGGAGGCGATCGATTTCGCCCGCGACACCCTCGCCCGGCCGGGCGCGGCGCTCGCCGCCGGATTGCCGGAGGATGCCCGGACCGGCGGGTTCTTCCCCTCGGGCCTGTCCTTCCTGCCGGTCGCAGAGGGGGGCGGGAGCACCGCGACCGATCCCGAAACCGCCTATTGGCTGCTGACGCGCAAGCGCGACGAACCCGGCGCCTACCGCTCCTATCTCGGCCGGTTTCCCGATGGCGCCCACGCTCCCGACGCGCGCGAGCGCCTGTCGCGGCTGACCGAAAGCCCCGAGGAACGGGCCGAACGCGGCGAGGCCGAACTCGACCTTTCGGCCGAGGAGCGGCGCGCGGTGCAGCAGGATCTCACCCTCCTGGGCCACGACACCCGCGGCGTGGACGGCATCTTCGGCCCCGGAACGCGGGCGGCGATCCGCGGCTGGCAGGAACGCGAAGGGTTCGACGCGACCGGCTTCCTCACCGACGACCAGGTGGCGCGGCTGGACGCGGACGGGGCCGTCCGGGCCGAGGCGGTCGAGGCCGAGGAGCAGCGCCGCCGCGCCGAGAGGCGGCGGGAGGACGACGCGCTCTGGTCGGGCATGGGATCGGAGCGGAGCGAGGCGGAATTGGCGAATTACCTCGACCGCTTTCCCGATGGCGCGCACGCCTCCGAGGCGCGGAACCGCCTGGCCGCGCTGCGCGACACGCCCGAGGATGACGGCGGGGCGGGGGAGCGCGAACGCCAGATCTGGCAGGTGACGCAGCAGGAAAACACGGCCAGGGGGTATCAGATCTACCTGAACGCCTTTCCCGACGGCGCGTTCGTGGGCGAGGCCCGCGCCGCGCTCGACCGGCTGAACGCCAGCAGCGGCGGCGTGGTGGCCAGCCCCGAAGCCTCGGGCGAGGGGGCGCTGGGCCTCACCCAGGGAACCCGCCGCGCGGTGGAGCAGAACCTCGGCTCGATGGGCTTCGACCCCGGCCCGGTCGACGGCACGTTCGACAGCCGGACGCGCAGCGCGCTCCGCCGCTACCAGCAATCGGCGGGGCTTCCGGCGACGGGATACGTCAATCAGGCGACGGCGGTGCGGCTTCTGGCCGATTCGATCCGGGGCATCCTGCAATAGCCGCTCCGGCTTTCTTCGCCTGACGGGTTGCGCTAATCGATCCCCAGAGGAGAGAGCGATGACCGACCAGCCCATTCCGCCCCGCCGCCCCATGACCCTGCGCGACGTGTCCGAAGCCTCGGGCGTCAGCGAGATGACGGTCAGCCGGGTTCTGAGGAATCGCGGCGATGTCAGCGACCCGACGCGCAAGCGGGTGCTCGCGGCGGCGCGGGAACTGGGCTACGTGCCGAACAAGATCGCCGGCGCGCTGGCCTCCTCGCGCGTGAACCTCGTCGCCGTCATCATTCCCAGCCTGTCGAACATGGTCTTTCCGGAGGTCTTGGGGGGCATCGCCGAGGTCCTGGACGAAACCCATCTCCAGCCGGTGGTGGGCGTCACCAATTACCGCCCCGACCGCGAGGAGAAGGTCATCTACGAGATGCTGTCCTGGCGCCCGTCGGGCATCATCATCGCGGGGATCGAGCACAACGCCGCCTGCCGCAAGATGCTGCGCGCCGCCGACGTCCCCGTGGTCGAGATCATGGACGTGGACGGCGAGCCGGTGGATTCCGTCGTCGGCATTTCCCAGCGCCGCGCCGGCCGGATGATGGCCGAGGCGATCCTGCGCCAGGGATTCGAGCGGATCGGCTTCCTCGGCACGCAGATGCCCCTCGACCACCGGGCGCGAAAGCGGTTCGAGGGCTTCACCGAAACCCTGGCCCGCGCGGGCCTCGAGGTCGCCGACCAGGAATTCTATTCCGGGGGATCGGCGCTGAAGAAGGGCCGGGAGATGACGGCCACGATCCTCGACCGCGATCCCGATATCGACTTCCTGTATTATTCCAACGACATGATTGGCGCCGGGGGGCTGCTCTACTGCCTCGAGGCGGGCTATGACATCCCCGGCCGCCTGGGCCTCGCCGGGTTCAACGGGACGGAACTTCTGGACGGGCTGCCGCGCAAGCTCGCCACGATGGATGCCGGCCGCGCGGCCACGGGGCGCGAGGCGGCCCGCATCATCGCGGGGCGGGCCGACGGATCGATCACCGATCCGCGCCGCGTCGAGATCGAGGCGCGGATCGAGTTCGGCGACACGCTCCGGCGCTACAAGCCCTGAGCGTCAGCCCCGCATGCGCGCGGTGATCGTATAGGCGAAGCTGTCCGGCAACAGGGAATCGCGCCGGCGGCCGCCGATCTCGGCCTCGGGATACATGAGGAACGGCACCGGCCCGCGATCGGACCCCGGAAGGTCCACGTCATGGGCGAAATTGTAGCCGATCCAGTTCCCCTCCCACGCGCCGAACAGCGTGTCGCGCACGTCCCGCACCTTGGGATGGTCGAGGGGCAGGTCGCGCGGAGGCTCTTCCAGCATGACCTTGCGGACATCGGCAGGGTCGACGGGGACCCAGCCGAACTCGGTCAGGAACACCTCGGCGCGGCAATGCTGGGCGCCCGTCACGTCCTCGGACCCGGCGCCGAGGCTCTTGTACCCGAAGGTGGAGGGCGCGACGCGCAGGCCGTAGACATCTCGCGCCGGCAGGCCCGCCGAACGTGCCAGCCCGACATAGAGGGCGTTCAGGTCGGCGCACTTGCCCGTCAGGTCGCCCATGGCCAGCATCGAGGCGATATCGCCCAGCCCGCAGCCGCGGGTCTCGGGGTTGCGCGCCGTGCTCCGCACGATCCAGTCATAGATCCGCTGCGCCTTTTCCAGGTCGCCCTCGGCGCCCCGGACGATCCCCTCCGCGGTTTCGCGCACGATCCCGTCCGTGGGGATCAGGTCGGTCGGCGCGGTATAGAGCGCCCGCGCCGCCGGAGAGAGGGGGGGAACATCCGCGGGGCGGGACAGGTCCACCCGCCGGTCGCGGGCGTCCACGTCGGCCACCAGTTCGACGACGCGATCCGCAGCTCCGGCGGGCCAGGCCACGTCGAGGAACCGCGCCCCGTGGACCGGGTCGGCGCCCAGCCGCGCCTCGGCCCCTTCGGCGGTCCAGCGCACCGCGCCGGCCCGCATCCAGTCGGGTTCGGACACCGACGGCACCGGCAGCCAGGCCCGCGCCGGCCCGCCTTCGGCGGGAAGCGTCACGCGCGTCGTGACCGTATAGCGATGCCAGTCGCCGGGCCGGGGAGCGAAGGCGGCCCGCGCGCCGCCGGGCAGGGCCGTCAGGGCCGCTGCGCCGAGGCCGAGCGTCATCGCGGATCGTCTGGTCAATGTCATGGGGTCACCGAAGATGCCTGCGCTCGCCCCGCGAATAGTGCCGAAGCGGGCCCCGATCAAGTCCGGCGGTCCCGGCCCGCCGCAGGGCGGGCCGGGATGCGGTCAGTGGACGACCGCGTGTTCGGGCGGCTGGCGGTTCGAGGACGACACCCGATCCCCCACCAGAAGCCCGTCGGGGCCGGCATCGACCCGGACCGTGGCGCCATCCTCGATGTCGCTGGCCAGGATCATTTCCGCCAGCTGGTCCTGCAGCGCGCGCTGGATCACCCGCTTCAGCGGCCGCGCGCCATAGACGGGGTCGTACCCCTCGTCGGCCAGCCAGGATTTCGCCGCCTCGGTCAGGTCCAGCGTGATCTTGCGCTGGGCCAGCCGCCGCTCCAGGCGGCGGAGTTGGATCGCGACGATCCCGTCCATGTCGGCCCGCGTCAGCCGGTCGAAGATCACCGTCTCGTCCAGCCGGTTCAGGAATTCGGGCCGGAAATGCGCCCGGACCGCCTCCATCACGTCGCGCTTGGCCTGGGCCGCGTCGGCGCCCTCCGGCAGGCGCGACAGCGCCTGGCTCCCGAGGTTCGAGGTGAGCACGATCAGCGTCTGCTTGAAGTCCACCGTCCGGCCCTGCCCATCGGTCAGCACCCCGTCGTCGAGGACCTGCAACAGCACGTTGAACACGTCCGGATGGGCCTTCTCGACCTCGTCGAAGAGCAGCACCTGGTAGGGCCGCCGCCGCACCGCCTCGGTCAGGACACCCCCTTCGTCGTAGCCGACATATCCCGGGGGCGCGCCGATCAGGCGGGCCACGGAATGCTTCTCCATGAATTCCGACATGTCGATCCGCACCATCGCCTGGTCGTCGTCGAAGAGGTATTCGGCGACGGCCTTGGTCAGCTCGGTCTTGCCGACCCCGGTCGGCCCGAGGAAGAGGAAGCTGCCGAGCGGCCGGTTCTCGTCGTTCAGGCCGGCCCGCGCCCGGCGGACCGCGTTCGACACCGCCTGCACCGCGGTTTCCTGCCCGATGACCCGGCGGCCGAGCTCTTCCTCCATCCGCAGGAGCTTCTCGCGCTCGCCCTCGAGCATCTTCGAGGTCGGAATGCCGGTCCAGCGTTCGACCACTTGCGCGATCTGCTCGGGGCGCACGGCTTCCTCGACCATCAGGTCGTCGTCGCGCTCCTCGGCCTCGCCCAGGCGCCGCTGCAGGTCGGGGATGATCCCGTAGCTGAGCTCGCCCGCCCGTGCCAGGTTGCCCTCGCGCTTGGCGATGTCGAGGTCGGCGCGCGCGCGATCCAGCTCTTCCTTGAGGTCGCGGGAGGCGTTGAGCTTGTCCCGTTCCGCCTGCCACTTGGCCGTCATCTCGTCGGCGCGCTCCTGCAGGTCGGCAAGCTCGCGCTCGATCCGCTCCAGCCGGTCTTTCGACGGCTGGTCGTCCTCCTTGCGCAAGGCCTCGGCCTCGATCTGCTTCTGGAGAATGTCGCGATCCAGCGCGTCGAGCTCTTCGGGTTTCGAATCGACCTCCATCCGCAGGCGCGACGCCGCCTCGTCCATCAGGTCGATCGCCTTGTCCGGCAGGAACCGGTCGGTGATGTAGCGATGGCTGAGCTGCGCCGCCGCCACCAGGGCCGAGTCCGAGATCCGCACGCCGTGGTGCAACTCGTACTTCTCCTTGATGCCCCGCAGGATCGACACGGTATCCTCGACCGTCGGCTCGTCCACCACCAGCGGCTGGAAACGCCGGGCGAGCGCCGCGTCCTTCTCGACATGCTTGCGGTACTCGTCGAGCGTGGTCGCGCCGACGCAATGCAGCTCCCCGCGGGCGAGCGCCGGCTTCAGCAGGTTCGAGGCGTCCATCGCCCCGTCGGCCTTGCCCGCGCCCACCAGCGTGTGCATCTCGTCGATGAACAGGATGATCTCGCCGGCCGCGGTCTCGATCTCCTTCAGGATCGATTTCAGCCGCTCCTCGAACTCGCCGCGATACTTCGCGCCCGCGATCAGGCTGCCCATGTCGAGCGCCAGGAGCCGCTTGTTGCGCAGGCTCTCGGGCACGTCGCCGTTGATGATCCTGAGCGCCAGGCCCTCGGCGATCGCGGTCTTGCCGACGCCGGGTTCGCCGATCAGGACGGGGTTGTTCTTCGTGCGGCGGGACAGGACCTGCATCGTGCGCCGTATCTCGTCGTCGCGGCCGATGATCGGGTCGATCTTGCCCTCGCTGGCGCGCGCCGTCAGGTCGATCGAGAACTTCTTCAACGCCTCGTAGCCGTCCTCGGCGGAGGCCGTGTCGGCGGTGCGGCCCTTCCGCAGGTCGTTGATCGCGGCATTCAGGCTCTGCGCGTTCACCGCGCCGGCGTCGAGCGCGCTCTTCGCGCCGGATTTCACCACCGCGAGCGCGGTCAGGATCCGCTCCACCGGCACGAAGCTGTCGCCCGCCTTCGTGGCGAGCTTCTCCGCCTCGTCGAGGACGCGCCCGGTCTGCTGGTCGAGATAGACCTGTCCGGCATCGCCTGACACCTTGGGCTGCTTCGCGAGCGCCAGTTCGACCTGCTCGGCCACGCGCTTCGGCGCTCCGCCCGCCCGGGTGATGAGGTTCGCGGCCAGCCCCTCCTCGTCGTCGAGGAGCGCCTTGAGAAGGTGTTCGGGCACGAGCCGCTGGTGGTTTTCGCGCATGGCGATGGTCTGGGCGGCCTGGATGAAGCCGCGCGACCGTTCCGTGAACTTGTCCAAATTCATGATGTCTCTCCTAATCAAGCACCCCGGCTTCGACCGCCCTTTCCCGGCGCGGTCGCATGGGGCCTTCGTCCAAGGAAATGGGGGGTGGCCGCGGGGCGATCAAGATGTAGTGCCGCTCCGGCGTCGCGGGACGCGCCCCCGTGGCGGGGGCGCGGGGCGCCGCCCGGCCTCACCCCGTCCCGGCCGCGACGGTGAGCCCCGGGCTCAGCCGGGCGCGCAGGAACGACATCGGATGGGCGCGCAGCGTCAGCCGGGTCGCGGCGTAATCGTGAACGACCTCTTCGCCCGCCCCCATGGCCGGCAGCCGGGCGGGGGGCTCCACGATCCCCTCGCCGTCCATGTCGCCGGCAAAGAGGGGCAGGGGGTGCCTGCCCGCCACCGCCTTCGCCGCCCAGATCGCCTCCCGCCGGGTCAGCCCGAGATCCGTGAACACGTCGGCCTCCGCCAGGGTGCGAAGGGCCCGGGGCGACAGGCCGGCGCGGCGCCACACGTCCCGGACCTCGCGGTAGCCATTGCCCCGGGCGGCGGTGATCCATCCGGCCTCCTCCTCGGGAAGGCCGCGCAGGTTCCGCAGGCCCAGCCTCAGGGCCAGCCCGTCCCGTCCGTCCGGCTCCATCGTGTTGTCCCAGAAGCTCGCGTTGATGCAGACGGGCCGCACCTCGACGCCATGCTCGCGGGCGTCGCGGACGATCTGGGCGGGGGCGTAGAACCCCATCGGCTGCGCGTTGAGAAGCGCGCAGGCGAAGATGCCGGGATGATGGCGCTTGATCCAGGCGCTGGCATAGACGAGCAACGCGAAGCTTGCCGCGTGGCTTTCCGGGAAACCGTAGGAGCCGAAACCCTCGATCTGCGAGAAGCAGCGTTCCGCGAAATCCATGTCGTAGCCGTTCTTCCGCATGCCCCGCAGGAACCGGGTGCGGAATTCGCTGACATTGCCGAGCTTCTTGAAGGTGGCGAGCGCGCGGCGCAGCCGGTCGGCCTCCTCGGGGCTGAACCCCGCGCCGACGATGGCGATCTGCATCGCCTGTTCCTGAAACAGCGGCACGCCCAGCGTCCGGCCCAGCACGCGGCCAAGCGCGTCGGAGGGGAACGTGACCTCCTCCTGCCCCGCGCGGCGGCGCAGGTAGGGATGCAGCATGTCGCCCTGGATCGGACCGGGCCGGATGATCGCCACCTCGATCACCAGGTCATAGAATTCCCTGGGCTTCATCCGCGGCAGGAAGTTCATCTGGGCCCGGCTCTCCACCTGGAAGACGCCCAGCGAATCGGCCCGGCTCAGCATCCGGTACGTTTCCGCATCCTCCTGCGGCAGCGTGGCCAGCGTGTAGTGCCGCCCGTGGTGCCGGTGGACGAGGTCGAAGGCCTTTCTCAGGCAGGTCAGCATCCCCAGGGCCAGCACGTCCACCTTCAGGATGCCCAGGGCATCGATGTCGTCCTTGTCCCAGGGGATGATCGTGCGATCCTCCATCGCGGCGTTCTCGATCGGCACCAGCTCGTCCAGCCGCCCCGCCGTGATGACGAAGCCCCCGACATGCTGGCTGAGATGGCGGGGAAAGCCGATGATCCGGTCGACCAGTTCCATCGTCAGCCGCAATCTCGGGTCCGAGAGGTCCAGCCCGATCTCGGCCAGTCGCGCGGGGTCGAGCCCGGTGCCCGAAAACCCCCAGATCTGCGAGGCGAGAGCCGCCACCACCGCCTCGCCGAGGCCCATGGCGCGGCCGACCTCGCGCACCGCGCGCTTGCCGCGATAATGGATCACCGTCGCGCAGAGCCCGGCGCGGTGCCGTCCGTAGCGGGCATAGATGTGCTGGATCACCTCCTCGCGCCGCTCGTGCTCGAAATCCACGTCGATGTCGGGCGGCTCTCCCCGCGCCTCCGACACGAAACGCTCGAAGACCATCGTGCCCACCTCCGGCGAGACGGAGGTGACGCCCAGGCAGTAGCAGACCACCGAATTCGCCGCCGATCCCCGGCCCTGGCACAGGATCCCGCGCGACCGGGCGAAGGCGACGATGTCGCTGACGGTCAGGAAGTAGGGCGCGTATCCCAGCCGGGCGATCAGCGCGAGCTCGCGCTCCATGATCCGCACCACGCCGTCCGGGGCGCCGCCGGGATAGCGGCGCGCCAATCCTTCCCGCGCCTGCCGGGCCAGGCGGTCGTCCGCGGTTTCGCTCTCCGTCGCCTCGGAGGGATAGTCGTAGCGCAGTTCCGACAGGCAGAAGGTGCAGCGCGCCGCCAGTTCCGCCGCCCGGTCGAGCGCACCGGCATGGGGGCCCAGGATCCGGTGCATCTCGCGGGGGGCGCGCAGGCGCTGTTCGGCATTGGCGAGCGCGGCCCGGCCCAGCTCGTCCACCCGGGTTCCCAGCCGGATCGCGGTCAGCACGTCGGCCAGCCGGCGCTGCGCCCCGTGGTGCATGAGCGGGCGGGCCGTGGCGACCGTGGGCACGCCCAGATCCGCCGCGATCCCCGCCATCCGGTCGAACCGGGCCTCGTCCGCCCCGTCGTAGCGGGGAGAGAGCGCCAGGCTCACCTGTCCGGCGAAGCGATGCGCCAGCCTGCGCGCCTCCGCGATCCAGTCCGTCGGCCGGCCGGGATGGACGATCATCTCCGCGCCCTCCCCCCAATCCATGAGGTCGGCCAGCCGCAGGAGGCATTCCCCCTTCCGCGTCCGGAGCCGCCCGAGAGAGAGCAACCGGCACAGCCGCCCCCAGGCCGCGCGGTCGCGCGGAATCCAGGTGACGCCCAGGCCGCGATCGGTGACGATCCGGGCGGCCGGGATCAGCCGCGGGACGGTCCGGATGTCGGCCGAGGGCGGCGCGGGGCAATGGGCCGGCCGGGGCGGGCCGATCGGATCGGCCGCCGCGCGCAGGCGCACCAGGCGGCGCAATTCCTCGGCCCTGGCATGGGCGCGCACGATCCCCGCCACGCTGTTCTCGTCGGCGATGGCCAGGGCGCCGATCCCCAGAAGCCCCGCGCGATCGACGTAATCCTCCGGATGCGAGGCACCGGTCAGGAAGGTGAAGTTGGACGTGGCGGACAGTTCCGCCGCGGGCGGGGGATTCGGCATGCCCCATATTGTTCGCGTTTCGTTCCCGTGTGGAGTCCCCTTTTCCTGCTTCCGGCAGGCCTGTCGGGGCGGGCCGCGTTCAGAGCCGGTCGCGGAAGGCGGCGAACACCGTCTCGTAGACCGCGCGCTTGAACGGCACGATCTGCGCGGTCAGCTCGTCGGGCGCCATCCATGTCCAGGCGTCGAATTCCGGGTGCTCGGTATGGATGTTCACGTCCGCGTCCCGGCCGCGGAACCGGCAGAGCAGCCATTTCTGCTTCTGCCCGCGATAGCGGCCCCGCCACACCCTGCCGAGCAGCTCGTCCGGCAGGTCGTAGAGGACCCAATCCCCCGTCTCGGCCTCCACCTGCACCGCGTGGCGGCTCAGGCCGGTCTCCTCCTCCAGTTCGCGCAACGCGGCGTCCCTGGGGGTCTCGCCGGCGTCGATCCCGCCCTGGGGCATCTGCCAGGCGCCCGAATCGTGGTCGATCCGCCGCCCGGCGAAGACATGACCGTCGGCATTGACCAGCACCACCCCGGCGCAGGGGCGATAGGGCAGGTCCTCTCTCAGGCTCATGCGGTGATCTCCTCCGGCCGGCGGTCGATGCCCCGTCCTATACCGGAGCCCCGACGGGCGCCACCGGCGCCCGCCGTCCGGCGGGGGCCGGGATCATTCCGACGGCGCGCGCGCCTCCTGCTGTTCCTGCGCCTCGCGCACCACGTCGGGGCGCAGCGCGACCATCCCCTTCAGGATGTCGATGGCATAGGCCAGCTGGTAATCCTCGTCGCGCAGCCGCGCCGATTCCTCGGCCGCCTCCTGCTCCTGGCGGATGATGTCCTCCTCGTCGTCGCTCAGCGAATCGTTGTCGAGCGCGCCGCGCAGGTCGGATTCCGACCGGCTGGGGCGGAACGGGGTTTCCTCCTCCTCCTCGGCGGCCGCCTCCTCCTCGGGATCGCGGGACGGCTGCTGCACCACGATGTCCGGAGAGACGCCGAGGGCCTGGATCGAGCGGCCCGACGGCGTGTAGTAGCGCGCCGTGGTCAGCCGCATCGCGCCGTCGCCCCTGAGCGGCATGACCGTCTGCACCGACCCCTTGCCGAAGGATTTCGTGCCGACCACGATGGCGCGGCGGTGGTCCTGCAACGCGCCCGCGACGATCTCGGAGGCGGAGGCCGAGCCGCCGTTGATCAGCACCACGATGGGCTTGCCCTGCGCCAGGTCGCCGTCGGTGGCGTTCACCCGGTCGCTGTCCTCCTGGTTCCGGCCGCGGGTCGAGACGATCTCGCCCTCGTCGAGGAACGCGTCCGACACCTCGATCGCCTGCGTCAGCAGACCGCCGGGATTGTTCCGCAGGTCGATGACGAAGCCGTTCACGTTCTCGATCCCGCCGGCTTGCTCGACCTGCTCCTGCAGGAGCTCCTCCATCTTCGGATAGGTCTGGTCCGAGAAGGTGATGAGCCGCAGCACCACCGTTTCGCCCACCGTGCGCGCCCGCACCGCCGTCAGCTCGATCGTGTCGCGGGTGATGGTGACGTTGAAGGGCTCCTCGCGGCCCTCGCGCACCACCGTCAGCGTCAGATCCGAGCCGACGGGCCCGCGCATCATGTCCACCGCCTCGTCGAGGGCCAGGCCCATCAGGCTCTCGTCGTCGACATGGGTGATGAAGTCGCCGGATTCGATCCCGGCCTCGGCGGCGGGGGTGCCGTCCATGGGCGACACGACCTTGACGAACCCGTCCTCCTGCGTGACCTCGATGCCCAGGCCGCCGAACTCGCCGCGCGTCTGCGTCCGCATGTCCGCCGCGTCGTCGGGCGACAGGAAGCTCGAATGCGGGTCGAGCGAGGTCAGCATCCCGTTGATGGCCGACTCGATCAGGTCCTTCTCGTCGACCTCCTCCACGTATTGCGCGCGGATGCGCTCGAAGATGTCCCCGAAAAGGTCGAGCTGCTCGTAGACCGAGGACTGGTCGGCATTTTCCTGCGCGATCAGCGGTCCGGCGACCTGCGTGGTCAGGACGACCCCGGCAAGAGTGCCGCCGAGGGCGGCCATCGCGAATTTCCTCATCTTTGCCTCATCCTTGATCTGGCGCCCGCCGGCCCCTCGAGGTCGGCGCTTCGACAATGGCGGCGCACCTCCACCGGACCTGCAGCATAGAGGTGCCGCCTATCCGCGAATACCAGCAGAAAGCGCCCTTTTCGCTCCGCGTTCATCACATTCCCGTCGCCCGCGGCGGATCATCGCCGGATCAGGCTCCGGCCGTCCATCTCCGCGGGCTGATCGATCTCCATCAGTTCCAGCAGCGTCGGGGCCAGGTCGGCGAGCCGCCCGTCGGCCAGCGACGCCCCCCCGGGGCCGCCGGTCAGGATGCAGGGCACGGGGTTGAGGGTATGCGAGGTATGGGGCCCGCCGGTATCGGGATCGACCATGGTCTCGCAATTGCCGTGATCGGCGGTGACGATCATCGCGCCCCCCGCCGCCTCCAGTGCCTCCAGGACCCGGCCCAGGCCCCGATCCACCGCCTCGCAGGCCGCGATCGCGGCCTCCAGGTCGCCGGTATGCCCGACCATGTCGGGATTGGCGAAATTGCACACGATCAGGTCGTAGCCCGCCTCGATCGCCGCGACGAACCGGTCGGTGACATCCTCCGCGCTCATGCCCGGCGCCATGTCGTAGGTCGCCACCTTCGGAGAGGGCGGCATGGCGCGGTCCTCGCCCTCCTCGGGGTCCTCGCGGCCGCCGTTCAGGAAGAACGTGACATGGGGGTACTTCTCCGTCTCCGCGACGCGGAATTGCCGGAGGCCCTGCGCGGCGACCCATTCCCCCAGCGTGTTGCGGATCACCCGCTTGGGAAACACGGTGTCGAACCACTCGGCATGCGCGGTGCTGTAATCCACCATCCCCAGCCGCGCCGCCAGGTCCGGTCGGCGGGAGACGTCGAAGCGGTCGAAATCGGGCTGCCCGATCGCCCGCAGGATCTCGCGCGCGCGGTCGGCGCGGAAGTTCAGGCAGAACACTCCGTCGCCGTCGGCCATGCCCTCATAGCCGTCGATCACCGTGGCGGGGATGAATTCGTCGGTCTTGCCGGCCTCGTAGGAGCGGCGCACCGCCGCGCCGGGATCGGGCGCCGTGGCCTGTCCCGCGCCGTCGACCATCGCGCGATAGGCCTCTTCGACCCGCTCCCACCGATTGTCTCGGTCCATGGCATAATACCGCCCCGTCACCGTGACGATCCGCGCGCCCTCCGGCAGCTTCTCCAGCAGCGTGCCGGCGAAGCCTTCGGCCGATTTCGGGGCCACGTCGCGGCCGTCGGTGATCGCGTGGATCGCCACCGGGACGCCTGCCGCGGCGATGGTCCGCGCCGCGGCGGCAAGGTGGTCGAGATGCCCGTGCACGCCGCCATCCGACATCACCCCCAGTAGGTGCGCGGTTCCGCCGGAGCGTGTCAGCGTGTCGATGAAGCGCCGCAGGGCCGCGTTCTCGAAGAAGCTGCCATCCTCGATCGCCAGGTCGATCTGGCCCAGATCCATGGCCACGACCCGCCCGGCGCCGATATTGGTATGCCCGACCTCGGAATTGCCCATCTGCCCGGTGGGCAGGCCCACATCGGGTCCGTGCGTGGTCAGCTGCGAGGCGGGGCCCGCGGCGCGGATGCGGTCGAAATTGGGCGTCCGGGCCAGCGCGGGGGCGTTGGCCTCCGTCTCGGTCCGGTCGCCCCAGCCGTCCAGGATGCACAGAACGACGGGTTTCGGCGGAGCCATGGGCCATCCTTTCCTGCTTCGGCTCAGGTCTAGCGCACCCGCCGGCATGTGAAAACCGCCCTCACGCCCGGTGGTAGGGCGTCCCGGCCAGGATCGACGCGGCGCGATAGAGCTGTTCGGCCAGCATGACCCGGACCAGCATGTGCGGCCAGACCATCGCGCCGAAGCTGATCGACAGGTCCGCGCGGCCCCGAAGGTCCGGCGCCAGGCCGTCGGCGCCGCCGATGACGAAGCTCGCGCCCGGCCGCCCCTCGTCGCGCCAGCCGCCGACCAGCGCCGCGAGATCGGGCGAGGAAAGACGGCGGCCCCGCTCGTCGAGCGCCACCACCACGTCCCCCGCGGGCAAAGCACGGCCCAGGGCCGCGGCCTCGGCGGTGGGGCCGGACAGCTTGCGCGTCTCGATCTCGGTCTCGTTCAGCGGGCCAAGGCCCAAGGGCCGCCCGGTCCGGTCGAACCGGGCCACGTAATCGTCGATCAGCGCGCGCTCGGGGCCCGCGCGCAGCCGGCCCACCGCGCAGATGGTCAGCCGCACGTCAGTAGCGGGCGGCGGCCTGCTCGGGGCTGAGCCACATCTTCTCCAGCTGATAGAATTCGCGCACCTCGGGGCGGAAGACGTGGACGATCACGTCGCCCGCGTCGATCAGCACCCAATCGCCGCCATCCTTGCCCTCGACCTTGGTCGAGATCCCGCGCTCGCGCTTCAGCCGGTCGGTCAGCCGCTCGCTGATCGACACCACCTGCCGCGACGACCGGCCGGAGCAGACGATCATGTAATCGGCCATCTCGGACTTGCCGCGCAGGTCGATCTGCACGACATCGAGCGCCTTGTCGTCATCGAGGGAGGTCAGGACATGAGCCAGGAGCTCGTCGCTCTCTGGCGCGGTATGGGTCGTGGCGCTCATGCCGAGCGACCCGGTTGCGGCGCTGGCGGCATCCGCAAGATCTGCGAAAGACAGGACATCGTCCTCCTTTTGGCTGCGTCGTCCAACCCCGACGCCGGGCTCCTCCAATCTAGGGGTTCGCGCCGCCGATTCCAAGAACGGCGTCGCGGTCCCGCGCGCCGCGTCCGCCTGTGGCCCGTTTGCGACAGGTCGGCCGCCATGCGCAGGCGCGGGCGGCTCATCCGGCCGGGGCGCGCTATGTTCGTCCGCATGGGCATCGCGCGGAATTCCGCCAGCCGGACGGGATCCATCCGCGGGCTGGCCTTCGGGCCGGATCTGGGCTGGCGGACATGGTACGCCGCCACCCGGGCCGTCGTGATGGGCATGAACGACAGCAATATCGGGCTCATCTCGGCCGGGATCGCCTTCTACGGGATGCTGGCGATCTTTCCCACGGTGGCGGCGATCATCGCCATCTGGGGGTTCTTCGCCGACCCGGTCGAGGTCTACGAACAGCTCGAAACCCTGCGGGGGATCGTGCCCGCCGACGCCTACACCATCCTCGACACGCAGATCACCTCGCTCGTGACGGCCAACAGCTCGACGCTCGGCTGGACGACCGCGATCTCGCTCGGCGCCGCGCTCTGGTCCTCGCGGGCCGGTGTCGCGGCGCTCATCCGCGGCCTGAACGCCATCTACCGCGAAAAGAACCGGGTCGGCCTGCGCCAGATCGCGGCGGCTTTCGGCGTGACGTTCCTGCTGATCGCCGTGGCGCTGGTGGCGCTCCTGTCGGTGGTGGTGCTGCCGGTCCTGCTCGCCATCCTCCCGCTCGGCCCCGTCACCGCGTTCCTCGTGGCCTCCGTGCGCTGGGTCGTGGCCCTGGCGGTGGTGATCGTGGGGATCGGTGTGCTCTACCGGTTCGGGCCCAACCGGCGCAAGGCGCGGATCGCCTGGCTGACCCCCGGGGCGCTGGTGGCGGTGGTGATCTGGGGCGTGATCTCCTACGGCTTCTCCTACTACCTGTCCAATTTCGGCAATTACAACGAGGTCTACGGCGCCCTCGGCGCGGTCATCGCGCTGCTGATGTGGCTCTATCTCAGCGCCTATTCGGTGCTGCTCGGGGCGGCGCTGAACGCCGAGCTGGAACTCCGCACGCGCGAGGATTCGACGGTCGGCCGGCCGCGTCCCATGGGCCAGCGGCGGGCCGCCGTGGCCGACACCTATATCGGCGAGTGATCCCTGCCCCTAGAGGAGCGGGCGCGACGGGTGGATCGGCCCGTGGCTCACGACCGCCAGGCGCTGCAGGGCGGCATGGTCGCGGATCCGCAGCCGGCCGTCGATCCAGGTGAGCAGGCCCCGCTCGCGCAGCTTGGCGAGCGTCTTGTTGGTATGGACCAGCGACAGGCCCAGCGTGTCGGCCAGGTCCTGCTGCCGGAACGGGAATTCCATGGTCTCGTTCTCGATCAGGTCCAGCTGCCGCGCCCGCTCCCAGATCTGCAGGAAGCCCCAGGCGATGCGTTCGATGGCCGATCGCTGGCCGATGCTCGTCATCGCCTCGCCCAGGAAATGCTCTTCGGTCGCGGCCAGCCAGGTGATGTCGTAGGCGCGGTCGGGATGGTTCTTGAACAGCGTCCAGATCTCCGAGCGCTTGAAGACGCAGAGAGTCATCTCGGTCGTCGCCTCGACGGAATGCCCCATCTCGCCATCGACGGCGGCCTGCAGGCCGAGGAAATCGCCCGGCATGACGATGTTGATCACCTGCCGGCGGCCGTCTTCCAGGGTCTTGTATCGCAGCCCCATGCCGCGGAGCACGGTGAACAGCTGGGGCGAGCGCGCGCCCTCGACCAGGACCGGGGTTCCCGGTCCCACATTCAGTTCTCCCTTCTTGAACTCGGACATGAACGCGACTTCGGACGAGGACATCTCGTCGAAACAGTCAAGTTCCCGCAGGGGGCATTCGGTACAATCCACAGCCATCGTTCGTCGCTTGGCACCCTATGTCGCAGTTAAATGACTGGTCGAGACGTAATAGCATAAGCTGACCCTCGTGAACTCCGTAATTTCCGGGATCTATGCACACCAGTCATGTCATCTTGCTCGAGCGCGAGCCGATCATCGCTCGTGATATGGGGGAGGAGGTACTCGCCCTCGACCCCCATGCCGTGGTGCGCCTGGCCAGGTCCGTCGAGCGGGCGCTCATCCATGCCGACGCGCTGGGCCGCGTCGACCTGCTGATCGTCTCTCACCGGTCCGAGCCGCTGGGCGACGTGTCGCGGATGCCCGAACTGGCGCAGGCGGCGCGCTCCGTCCTTCTCGTCGGCGACGACGACCCGGACTGGCTGCGCGCTCAGCGGGACGTGCACGTCGCGCGCACGCCCTTCACGTCGTGGAGCTTGCGGCAGGACCTGTGCAGGGTCACCGTCTCCGGCGCGCCGCTCTTCCCGCAAATACCCCGAGAATCAGTGCGTTCGCAAGCCCGGCCAGGCTGAGCGCCGGGTTGTTAAACGGGTTCTGCATCTCTCGGGTCGTCTCCCTGGGGATGACCCGGGGCGGATACCTGGAAAACGCATAGGCAAGCAGGCCGAGCACGATGAACACGATCCCGGCCACCAGCGCGGTCGGCACGGGGCCGAACTGCTTCGACAGGAGGATCCACGCCGCGCTCATCAGGAAGCCGAGGCCGATCAGGAATAGGAGCGCCGCGATCGTGCTCCACTTCGCTCGCCGCGCGAAGCTCTTCGCGGCAAAGCGGAGCGCGTTGAGTTGCGGTCCGAACATGCCTCTCACCGGCGGCTGAGCAGCCCGAGCAGCAGGCCGATGGCCGCGGCGATCCCCAGCGCGGTGGCCGGATTCTCGTGGACATAGGCCTCGATCTCGTCCGCCTTCCCCTGCGCCTCGTCGCGGAAATGGTCCGCGCGGCGCTGCGCCTCGCCCTGGTAATAGCGGCCCTTCGCCTTGCCGTAGCTGCCCAGCGAATCCGTCAGGCGCCGGATATCCGACTTCAGCGTGTCCACCTGGCGGGAGAGGTCTTCGTAGGAGGGGGACTGGCTGCCGGTCGTCGCGGTGGTCTTGCTCACGGACGGATCGTTTTCCATTGCGGTGCTCCTTGCCTCGGAAGTGTGGGGGCCAATGCCGCCGTGGCGGTGATGGTTCCGGGCGATACCATCGCGGGACGCGGGTCGCTTGTCCAGTGCCCGCAGGGCCCGCCGGGGCACCGCTCCGGCCGCGCGACGCGCCCCGAACCTTTGCCCCGGGCGCGGCGCCGGCCGGAACCCGCCCCCGGGGCAACGCTTTGGCCCGGCAAGGAGGATCGCGATGCAGACGACGCTCAGAACGCTACTCGACCTCAAGGCCCGGACCGGCGAGGATCGCTTCCCCGTCCGGGCGCTCTTCCACCGCGCCGAGGACCGCGAGCTTGCCTACGTGGCGGTGGATGTCGGCGGCTGGCTCGACCGGCGCGAGGTGATGGTGAATATCGACCGGTTCGACGCCCCGGAGGAAGAGGATTGGCCCGTTTCCCTGGGTCGCGCCGATCTCGAGGACGCGCCGGTGGTCGAGGAGGAGGAGACGGGCCCCCTCGAGACGCTGCCGCCCCTCGTGGTCGGCCCCTTCGGCTACACGTTCTCGCCAATGCTCATGGCGGCCGGGATCAACGCCTCGGCGCAGGCCGACCCGACGCAGGCGCCCGACCCGGCCGCGGAGACGGCGCCCCAAACGCGGGCGCATGGACGGCTCGCGGGGATCGAGCGCAGCACCGACTGGCTGGGCCGCGACGCCTTCGGCCCCGGCGGCGCGATGGGCCCCGTCACCGACGTGGCGATCGACGGCCGCCGGCTGACCGCCGCCATCCTGGAGGACGGCACGCGCGTGCCGTTCGAGCGCCTGCGGCGGATCGCCGATCAGGGCCACGCCATCTTCGACTGAGGCTCAGCGCCCAAAGATCCCCATTACGTCGTTGATGATCCGCTCCGCCACGTTGGGCTGCTGGTCGGGCGGCGCCCGGCCGATCAGGCGGTCGCTGTCGGAGCGCGCCACCCGGCCGTCGGTCCGGGGCGCGTCCGGCGCATCGCGACGCGGCGCATCGGGACGCATCATCGGCAGGTCGTGGATCGGCATCCCCTGGTGCACGCGCGCCATCGTCTCGCGCCAGATCTCCGCCGGCAGGCCGCCGCCCGTCACGCCCGTCAGCGGCGTGTTGTCGTCGTAGCCCATCCAGACGCCGGTGACGTAATCGGCGGTGAAGCCCAGGAACCACGCGTCCCGCGCCGCAGAGGTCGTGCCGGTCTTGCCCGCCGCGGGCCGGTCCCCGAGCGAGGCGCGCTCGCCGGTTCCCTCGTCCACGACGCGGCTCATCATGTAGGTCAGTTGCCGCGCCGCACGTTCCGAGATCACGCGCTCGCCCAGGCCGCCCTCCTGGCCGATGAGGGGCGTCTCCTCGCCCTGGATCCGCAGGTCGCGCAACCCGTAGGGTTCGACCGAGGTGCCGCCGTTCAGGATCCCGGCATAGGCACCAGTCATCTCCAGCAGCGTCGATTCCGAGGCGCCGAGCGCCAGTGCCGGCCCGTCGGCCAGGTCGGATTCGATCCCGAACCCCGTCGCCACCCGGCGGACCGCCTCGCGGCCCATCGCCTCCGACACTTTCACGGCGGGGATGTTGAGCGAGTTCTGAAGCGCCTGTTCGAGCGTCACGCGGCCGCGGTAGCGGCGGTCGTAATTCTCCGGCGACCAGGGGCCCGAGCCCGGGATCTGCATGGTCAGCGGTTCGTCCGTCACGGTGTCGAGCGGCGAATACCCCATGTCCAGCGCGGCGGCATAGACGAAGGGCTTGAAGGCCGAGCCGGTCTGGCGCCGGGCCTGGATGGCGCGGTTGAACTGGCCGGCGACGCCCTTGAATTTGCGCCCGCCCACCATGGCGCGCACCGCCCCGTCGGCGGACATGACGACGATCGCCGCCTGCGCCTCGGAACTGTCGCGCACCTGGGTGTCGAAGACGTGCTGCAGCGCCTGTTCCGCCGCCGCCTGGATCGCGGGGTCGAACGTGGTCCGCATGATGACGTCCTCGGTCGTCTTGCGCGTCAGGAAATCGGGACCGGCCCCCATCACCCAGTCGGCGAAATAGCCCCCCGCCCGGGCCTCCGCCGCCGCCGAGAGCTGCGCCGGATTGTCGAGCGCGAAGCGCGCCTCCGCCTCGGTCAGGTAATCCTGCTCCTCCATCAGCCCGACGATGACCGAGGCGCGGTCCTGGCTCCGTTCCAGGTTGGCGGTCGGCGCATAGCGCGTCGGCGCCACCAGCAGGCCCGCCAGCATCGCCGCCTCCGCCGGGTCGACCTCGTTGGCTGACTTGCCGAAATAGCGCTGCGCGGCGGCCTCGAAGCCGCGCGACCCCGCCCCCAGGAACACCCGGTTCATGTAGATCGTCAGGATCTCGTTCTTGGTATAGCGCGCTTCCATCGCCAGCGCGAAGACCGCCTCCTTGACCTTCCGCCAGAGCGTCGTCTGCCGGCAATCCTCCTCGTAGGCGGCCTCGCTCTCCCAGGTGTCGGGGTCGTAGGGCACGCCGAGGCACAGAAGCTTCGCCGTCTGCTGGGTGATGGTCGACCCGCCATGCCCCGACAGCGGCCCGCGCCCTTCTCGCAGGTTGATCCGCACCGCGCTGGCGACGCCGATCGGATCGACGCCGGGATGGAGGTAGAAGCGCCGGTCCTCGGTCGCGACGATCGCGTTCGCGAGATAGGGAGAGACGGTTTCGGCGTTGATCTGCCCGCCGAACTGCTCGCCCCGCCAGGCGAAGATCTCGCCGCTGCGGTCGAGCAGCGTCACCGAGCCGCGCGCCCGCCCGTCGAGGAGCGCCTCGGGCGAGGGCAGCGTGGTATAGACGTAGCCCACCGCCAGACCGAGGATCAGCAGCGCGACCACCGCGCCGCGCCACACGAGCCGGAACCCCAGGCCCAGCACCCATCTGAACGGCGCCAGCAGTAAGCCGAGCGGCCCGCGCCTCGGCCCGCGTCCCGGCGTCCGCCGCCGGCGCCGCCCCGAAGGCGGCCGGCCCGATTTTGCCGCCGGTTTGCGACCCTTCGTGGCGCGCCGGGGCGCGACCAGCGGGGAACGTGCCATGCCTGTGGTCCCGTTATTATCTCTCTGCTCTGCCTGGCAGCATACAGGCGCAGATCGGCGCTTAGAACCGGCGATGCAAGATCGTGAGCGCGATTCCCGAACGCTCATGATTTAATCACTCAACCCGGAATGCGCGCAAATTGTGCAGAATCGCGGTCCGGCGCGTCCGCGGGCGGCGCCTGCGCCTTGTCTCGCCCCCGCCGCTGCCCGGACATGCTCGCGCAAGGTCCCAGGAGGGGATCGCCCCGCAACGAACAAGGGATCGGATCGTGAAACTCATTATCGCAGCGATCAAGCCGTTCAAGCTCGAGGAGGTCCGCGAGGCGCTGACCGCCATCGGCGTGCGCGGCATGATGGTGACGGAGATCAAGGGCTTCGGGTCGCAATCGGGTCATACCGAGATCTATCGCGGCGCCGAATACGCGGTGAACTTCGTGCCCAAGATCAAGCTCGAGATCGTGGTGGCCACCTCCATGGCCGACGAGGTGGTCGAGGCCATCGCCAGGACGGCGAAGACCGACAAGATCGGCGACGGCAAGATCTTCGTGCTCGATGTCGACAGCGCCGTCCGCGTGCGCACCGGCGAAACCGATCAAGACGCCATTTGACCCGGCCGGCAAAGGACCTCATTTCGATGAAACTGACGACACGACTTCTTACCGCGGCCGCGCTGGGGCTGATGCCCGCGATGGCGACCGCCCAGGAGACCGCCGAGGCGGCGGCGCCCGGCTTCGACCAGGTCGGCCCCTACATCATGACCACGCTGCTGTTCCTGATCGGCGGCTTCCTGGTGATGTGGATGGCCGCCGGCTTCGCCATGCTCGAAGCGGGGCTGGTGCGCTCCAAGAACGTCACCATGCAGCTGATGAAGAACATCGCGCTCTTCTCGATCGCGGCGATCATGTACTGGCTGGTGGGCTTCAACCTGATGTATCCCGGCGACGGCTGGACGGTCGCGGGATATGTCGGCGCGCTCTTCGTGCCGACGGCGCTGGAGCCGGTGGGGCTCGCAGCCGACGCCGCGTCGCTCGACTACGCCTCGGTGGCCTCCGACTTCTTCTTCCAGCTGATGTTCTGCGCGACCACGGCCTCCATCGTGTCGGGCACCCTGGCCGAGCGGATCAAGCTCTGGCCGTTCCTGATCTTCGTGGTGGTCCTGACCGGCTTCATCTATCCGATCGAGGCGTCCTGGCAGTGGGGCGGCGGCTGGCTGAGCGAGATCGGCTTCTCCGACTTCGCCGGCTCCACCCTCGTCCATTCGGCCGGCGGCTGGGCGGCGCTCGCGGGCGCGATCGTGCTGGGGCCGCGGATCGGCAAGTTCGGCAAGGACGGGCGCATCCACCCGATGCCGGGCTCCAATCTCGGCTTCGCCACGCTGGGGACGTTCATCCTGTGGCTGGGCTGGTTCGGCTTCAACGGCGGATCGCAGCTCGCCGCCGGCACGGTCGGCGACATCACCGACGTGGGCCGGATCTTCGCCAACACCAACACCGCCGCGGCGGGCGGCGCGATGGCGGCGCTGATCGTCACGCAGGTGATGTACGGCAAGCCCGACCTCACCATGGTGCTGAACGGCGCGCTGGCCGGCCTCGTCTCGATCACGGCCGAGCCGCTGATGCCCACGCTGGGCGGCGCGACACTGATCGGCGCGATCGGCGGCGTGCTCGTCGTACTGACCGTGCCGATGCTCGACCGGCTGAAGATCGACGACGTGGTGGGCGCCATCCCGGTGCACCTGATCGCCGGCATCTGGGGCACGCTCGCGGTGCCGCTGTCGAACGCGGACACCAACTTCGTCACCCAGATCATCGGCATCGCCGCGATCGGCGTCTTCGTCTTCGTGGTCAGCCTGGTCCTGTGGTTCGTCCTGAAGCTGGTCGGCGGCATCCGCGTCAGCGAGGAGGCCGAGGTCAACGGCCTGGACGTGGCCGAACTGGGGATGGAGGCCTATCCCGAGTTCTCCAAGGGCTGAGGCCCGGTCGGGGCGGCGGCTGCCGCCCCGGAGACAGGGACCCGGCCCCGCGGCCGGGTCCCGCCGTCCGGTCCGGGCGGCGCGATCAGCTCCGGACCAGCCGCTCGTAGCTCTTGGAGATGTCGAGCGCCATCTCTCCCACCTCGAACCGGAAATCGCCGATCTGTCCCACCGGCGTGACCTCGGCCGCGGTTCCCGTCAGCCAGCATTGCTGGAACCCTTCCAGCTCCTCGGGCATGATGTGGCGCTCGTGGACGGCGATGCCCTTGCCGCGCAGCAGCGTCAGGACGGTCTGCCGGGTCAGCCCGTTCAGGAAGCAGTCGGGCAGGGGGGTGTGCACCTCCCCGTCCTTGACGAAGAAGATGTTGGCCCCCGTCGCCTCGGCCACGTAGCCGCGATAATCGAGCATCAGCGCGTCCGAGCAGCCCTTCGCCTCGGCGGCGTGCTTCGACATCGTGCAGATCATGTAGAGGCCCGCGGCCTTCGCCGCCGACGGAATGGTCTCGGGCGAGGGGCGGCGCCATTTCGACAGGTCGAGCTTGGCGCCCGCCGTCTTGGCATCGCCGTAATAGGCCCCCCATTCCCAGGCCGCGACGGCCATCCGCACCGGGTTGCGGGCGCTGGCGACGCCCATGTCGGGGCCCGCCCCGCGCCACGCCACCGCCCGGACATAGGCGTCGGACAGGCCGTTGGCCTTCAGCACCGCGTCCTTGGCCGCGTCGATCTCGTCCACCGAATAGGGGATCTCGAAATCGATCAGTTCGGCCGACCGGCGCAACCGTTCGGAATGTTCCCGCCCCTTGAAGATCGTGCCGCCATAGCAGCGTTCGCCCTCGAACACGGACGAGGCGTAGTGCAGCGCGTGGGTCAGGATATGCACCTTCGCGTCCCGCCACTCGACCAGCGTGCCGTCCATCCAGATCTTCCCGTCGCGATCGTCGTATCCGCCCGACATCTTTCACCCTTCCCGATATTGCCCGATCCGGTCCGTTTCGGACACAATATGTCCGAAATACCCAGGGCGGGGTATCCATCCGCTCTTGGAATGTCAATGCTGCTGACATAAACTGTGATGGGAAATCGGGCGGACCGGAGGCAAGGATGAACGAGAAGCGGGCACAGGGCGGAGAGAGCCTTCTGTTCCTGACCGACGCGCAACTCAGGCGCGGGATCGAGGCGATGTTCTTCGCCTATCGCGGGTTCACGGCCGATCCGGACCGGATCCTGGCCCGGCACGGATACGGCCGCGCGCATCACCGGGCGGTGCATTTCATCAACCGCTGGCCGGGGACGACGGTCAACAACCTGCTGGCGATCCTCGGTGTGACGAAGCAATCCCTGAACCGCGTCCTGCGGACCCTGATCGAGGACGGCCTCGTCGAAAGCCGGGTCGGCCATCGCGACCGGCGCGAGCGTCACCTGTCGCTGACCGAACCCGGCCGGGCGCTGGAGCGCGAATTGTCGGACGCGCAGACGGCGCGGATGCGCGACGCCTTCCGCCGCGCGGGGCCGGACGCCGTCGCCGGGTTCCGCCGCGTGCTGGAAGAGATGATGGACGAGGATCTGCGCCACCTGTTCGAGGACGCGGCATGAGCGACAAGCCGCATGTCCTGATCGTCGACGACGACGAGCGTATCCGCGGGCTTCTGGGCAAGTTCCTGGTCAGGAACGGCTTCTACGTCACCACGGCGCGGGATGCGGGCCATGCCCGCCGCATCCTCGCGGGGCTCGACTTCGACCTCGCCGTCCTCGACGTGATGATGCCGGGCGAGGACGGCGTCTCGCTCTGCCGCTGGCTGAGCGACGAGCGCGCCCTGCCCACGCTCCTGCTCACCGCCAAGGGGGACACGCAGGACCGCATCGCCGGCCTCGAGGCGGGGGCCGACGATTACCTGCCCAAGCCGTTCGAGCCCAAGGAGCTGCTGCTCAGGATGAACGCGATCCTGCGGCGGATGCCCACCCCGGTGCCCGACACCGTCAAGCCGCAGGTCCTGGCGCTGGGGGCGATCCGCTACGACGTGGGCCGCGGCGAGCTGTGGCGCGGCGACGATCCCGTCCGCCTGACGGCGACCGAGGCGGCGCTGATGCGGATCTTCGCCCGCGACCCCGGAGAGGTCATCGCCCGCGCCCGCCTGATCGAGGATCTGGGCCGCGCCGGGCCGGACGGCGAGGGGGCGCAGGACCGCGCCGTCGACGTGCAGATCACCCGCCTGCGCCGCAAGATCGAGGCCGACCCCAAGAACCCGCGCTACCTGCAGACCGTGCGCGGGGCGGGCTACATGCTGTCCCCGGACTGACCGGCGACGCGGCCGGGCCGATCCGGGGCCGGGCGCGGCTCCGGCATCGGCCCCGACGGAGCGGCCGGACCCGCGAAGGCGCTTCGCATCAGGCGAGGGACTTTGCCTCCTTGACCGCCGCCTGCACCTTGGCGCGCTGTTCCACCAGGAAATCCCATTTCGGATCGCCGTCCACGGCCGCGATCGCGTCGTCATAAGACGAGGCCAGGTATTCGTCCCCGCGGGCGCATTCCGAATAGATCCCGGAATTGCCCGACGACAGGACGTCGCGGATCTTGAAGATCCCCCGGTGGGCCTTGGCCGCCGCCGATCCGCTCTCGTCGACCGTGATGCCCTGGGCCTCCAATTGCCGGTGGATCGTCTCGTGGAACCCTTCGCGCTCCTCGATGCAGCGATCCACGAAGGCGCCCGTCTCGGAGCCCTCGATATGCGCGCGCGCCTCCTTGTATCCGTCCAGGCTGTCGATGACGCGGCTGTGCAGCGTCTTCAGGGCGTCCGTTGCGTCGGCCATGGCCGTCTCCTTTCCACTCGTTCCGACATCAACTCGCGAGGGAGCCGGGCGATCCACCGCCCCGCCCCGTTCCGTCCGCGCGGCGCACCCGCTAGGGTGGACCGGCCCACACAGGAGGACGCCGCGCCATGAGCGTGATCTGGTATTCCCACCCCGCGGGCCGCAGGCACCTGACGCCCCGCGGCCACCCCGAGCAGGTCGCCCGGATGGATGCGGTGGAAGGGGCCCTGACCCCCCTCCGCCTGACCCGGAGGGAGGCGCCGGTGGCGACGGACGACGACGTGCTCCTCTGCCATCCCCGGCGCTACCTCGACCGCGTCCGTGCCGCGATCCCGGATTCCGGCACCGCCGCGCTCGACGGCGACACCCACCTCTCGCCCGGCTCGCTGGAGGCCGCGCTGGCGGCGGTAGGGGGCACGGTCGCCGCGGTGGACGCGGTCCTGGACGACGAGGCGCGGGCGGCCTTCGTCGGCTGCCGGCCCCCGGGCCACCATGCCGAGACCGAGACGCCGATGGGCTTCTGCATCTTCGGCCACGCCGCCATCGCCGCCCGGCACGCGCTCGACCGCCGGGGGCTGGCCCGCGTCGCGGTGGTCGATTTCGATGTCCATCACGGCAACGGCACCCAGGACCTGCTGTGGGAGGAGGGGCGGGCGCTCTTCGTCTCCTCCCACCAGATGCCGCTCTATCCCGGCACCGGCGCGGCCGGCGAGCGCGGCGCCCACGGGCAGGTCCTGAACGTCCCCCTCGGCCCCAATACCGGCGGCGCCGAGATGCGCGCGGCCTACAAGGAGACGGTCTTTCCCCGCCTGCGGGACTTCGCGCCCGAATTGATCATCGTCTCGGCGGGGTTCGACGCCCATATCTCCGATCCGCTGGCCAGCCTGCGCTGGCACGAGGACGATTTCGCCTGGATCACCGACTGGCTCTGCGACGTGGCCGAGGAGCATTGCGGCGGGCGCATCGTCTCGACACTCGAGGGGGGATATGATCTGGACGCGCTGGCCACGTCGGTCGCCGCCCACGTCGCGGTCCTGAAGGAGAGATCCGCATGAGCGAGAAACCCATCGAGGAGATGTCCTTCGAGGACGCGATGCGCGAGCTCGAGGTCGTGGTCGGCCATCTCGAGGCCGGCGATGTCGCGCTCGAGGATTCGATCCGGCTCTACGAACGCGGCGCCCGGCTCAAGGAACGCTGCCAGCGGACGCTCGAATCGGCCGAGGCGAAGGTCGCCAAGATCACCGCCGACCAGTCCGGCCAGGCCACGGGCACCGAGCCGCTCGACCCGTGAGCTTCGAGGCCCGTCTGGCCGCGGCGCAGGCGGCGCTGGGCGCGCGCCTGTCCCGCGCGGTGGTGGGGGAGGCCCCCGTCCATGCCGCGATGCGCCACGCCCTCGACGGCGGCAAGCGCCTGCGCGGCTTCCTCGTGATCGAGGGGGCGCGCCTGCACGGCGCCGCCGGCGCGGGCGCCGTCGAGGCCGGCGCCGCGATCGAGGCGCTGCACGCCTATTCCCTCGTCCACGACGACCTGCCGGCCATGGACGACGACGCGCTGCGCCGGGGCCGCCCGACCGTGCATGTGCGATGGGACGAGGCCACCGCGATCCTGGCCGGCGACGCGCTGCAATCGCTGGCCTTCGAGCTGCTCTCCGCCCCGGAGTGCCATCCCGACGCGGCCGTGCGCGCGGCGCTGGTGCTCGACCTCGCCCGCGCCGCGGGGATGCGCGGCATGGTGCTGGGACAGGCGCTCGACATCGCCGCCGAGAGCGCGGGCGCGCCCCTGACCCTGCCCGAAATCGAGGCCCTCCAGGCGGGCAAGACCGGTGCGCTCATCGAATGGTCGGGCCGCGCCGGCGCGCTCCTCGGCGGGGGCGACCCGGCGCCGCTGGCCGCCTATGCGCGGGCCCTCGGCCGCGCCTTCCAGATCGCCGACGACATCCTCGACGTGGAGGGGGACGCGGCGGCGACCGGCAAGGCGGTGGGCAAGGATGCCGGCGCCAACAAGGCGACCTTCGTCTCGCTGCTGGGTCTCGACGGCGCCCGCGCCCGGGCGCGCGACCTGGCGGACGAGGCCTGCGCGGCGCTCGCGCCCTACGGCGGGGCGGCGGCGGCGCTGCGGGACTGCGCCCGCTTCGCGGTGGATCGCGACCGCTGATCGCGCCCGCGCCGGCGGGGGACATTTGCAGCGCTGCCCCGCGCCCGTTACATACGGCTAAATCCGTGCGAGGCAGGCCCATGACCGACCGACCCGACACCCCCACTCTCGACCGCGTCTCCTCGCCCGCAGATCTGCGCCGGATGAGCGACGAGGATCTGCACCGCGTCGCCGACGAGCTCCGCGCCGAGACGATCTCGGCCGTCAGCCAGACCGGCGGCCATCTGGGCGCGGGCCTGGGCGTGGTGGAGCTGACGGTGGCGCTCCACGCGGTGTTCGACACGCCGCGCGACCGGCTGATCTGGGACGTGTCCCACCAATGCTATCCGCACAAGATCCTGACGGGGCGGCGCGACCGCATCCGCACGCTGCGCCAGAAGGACGGCCTGTCGGGCTTCACCAAGCGCAGCGAATCGCCCTACGACCCGTTCGGCGCCGCACATTCGTCGACATCCATGTCCGCCGCGCTGGGCTTCGCCGTGGCGCGCGACCTGGGCGGGGCGCCCGATCCCGCGCTGGGCGACGCCATCGCGGTAATCGGCGACGGCGCCATGTCGGCCGGCATGGCCTACGAGGCGATGAACAATATCGGCGCCCTGGGCCGGCGCATGATCGTCATCCTCAACGACAACGAGATGTCGATCGCCCCTCCCGTGGGGGCCATGTCCTCCTACCTCTCTCGCCTCTATGCGGGCGCCCCCTTCCAGGAGCTGAAGGCGGCCGCCAAGGGCGCCATGTCGATGCTGCCCGGCCCCTTCCGCGAGGGGGCCAAGCGCGCCCATGACCTGGTCAAGGGCCTGACCGTCGGCGGCACCCTCTTCGAGGAGCTGGGATTCTCCTATATCGGTCCGATCGACGGCCACGATCTCGACCAGATCCTGCCGATCCTGCGGATGGTGCGGACCCGCGCCGACGGACCGGTGCTGATCCATGCCATCACCACCAAGGGCAAGGGCTATGCGCCGGCCGAGGGCGCGACCGACAAGGGCCACGGCGTGTCGAAGTTCGACGTGATCACCGGCGAGCAGAAGAAGGCCAAGTCCAACGCGCCCTCCTATACCCGGGTCTTCGCCGACGCGCTTCTGGAGGAGGCGGCGCGCGACGACCGGATCTGCGCCGTCACCGCCGCCATGCCGGACGGCACCGGGCTCAACCTCTTCGCCGAGCGCTATCCCTCGCGCTGCTTCGACGTGGGCATCGCCGAGCAGCACGGCGTGACCTTCTCCGCCGGCCTCGCCGCGGGGGGGATGAAGCCCTTCTGCGCGATCTATTCCACCTTCCTGCAGCGCGGCTACGACCAGGTCGTGCACGACGTGGCGATCCAGCGCCTGCCGGTGCGGTTCGCCATCGACCGGGCCGGCCTCGTCGGCGCCGACGGGGCCACCCATGCGGGCAGCTACGACATCGCCTATCTCGCGAACCTGCCCGGCTTCACCGTCATGGCCGCCGCCGACGAGGCCGAGCTGAAGCACATGGTGGCCACCGCCGCCGCCCATGACGACGGTCCCATCGCCTTCCGCTTCCCGCGCGGCGAGGGCACGGGCGTCGAGATGCCCGAGCGCGGCGAGGTCCTGCCCATCGGCAAGGGCCGCATGATCCGCGAGGGCAAGGGCGTCGCGATCCTCAATTTCGGCGCCCGCCTCAAGGAGGTGATGGAGGCCTGCGAATCGCTCGGCCAGCGGGGCATCACCCCCACCGTGGCCGATGCCCGCTTCGCCAAGCCGCTGGACCGGGACCTGATCCTGGCGCTGGCCCGCGACCACGATGCCCTCGTCACCGTGGAGGAGGGCGCGGTCGGCGGATTCGGCAGCCACGTCGCCCAGCTCCTCGCCGACGAGGGGGTGTTCGACACCGGCCTCGCCTACCGCTCCATGGTCCTGCCCGACATCTTCATCGACCAGGCCTCGCCACGCGACATGTACGCGGTCGCCGGCCTCAACGCCGAGGATATCGAGGCGCGGGTGATGTCGGCGCTGGGCCTCGGCGCCATCGGGCGGCGCGCCTGAGGCGCCCCGCCCCGCCCCGCCGGCTCAACCCAGGTAGATCTGCCCCTTGGGATAGCGCACCAGCGGCCGGGCCTGCGTGGCCAGGAAGAATCCCAGCACCAGCGGTCCGACCCGGCCGAGGAACATGGTGATGATGATCACCGTGCGGCCCACCTCTTCGAGCGTGCCCGTCGCCCCCATCGACAGCCCGACCGTCCCGAAGGCCGAGGCGACCTCGAAGGCGAGGATGAGGAAGCTCGACTCGTTGAAGATGGTCAGCGCGAACAGCCCGAAGAACAGGATCAGTACCGACACCGTGGTCAGCGCCATGACCTTCTGCACCTCCTCGGTGCCGATCGCCCGCCCGAAGGCGTTGAGCTCCCGGCGCCGCTTGAAGAAGGCGAGCGTGGCCATCACCAGCACGATGGCCGTCGTCACCTTGATCCCCCCGGCGGTGGAGGTCGATCCGCCGCCGATGATCATCAGGCCGATCGTCATCAGCGCCGTGCTTTCGCGCATCGCGGTGGTGTTGACCGTGTTGAACCCCGCCGTGCGCGGCGTCACTGCCTGGAACCATGCCGCCTGGACCTTGCCCCAGGTCCCGTCGATCGCGCCCAGCGTGCCGGGGTTGCGCCATTCCAGCGCGGCGAAGCCGGCGAAGGCCGCCGCGATCAGGATCGGCGTGCCCGCCAGCATCAGCTTGGCGTGGAGCGACAGCGGCTGCCAGGCCCGCTTCTGCCACAATTCGGCCAGGACCACGAAGCCCAGCCCCGACAGGATGAAGAGGCCGGTCACCGTGAACGTCACCAGCGGCCGCGTGGCATAGCCCGAGAGCGAATCGCTGAAGGTCGAGAAGCCGGCATTGTTCCAGGCCGAGACGGCGTGGAACAGCGCGTGCCACAGCCCCATGGCGCCGTGATCGCGCACGAAGACGATCGAGAGCAGGACGAACGCGGCCACCTCGAACAGGATCGCGAGCCGCACGATGATCCCGACCAGCGCCTTGAGGTTGCGCATCGAGGTCTGGTTCAGGTCCTCGCGCAAGATGATCTGCTGCGGGATGCCGATCGGCACCCCCATCGCCGAGAGCAGCAGCACCGCGAAGGTCATCAGCCCCAGGCCGCCCATCTGCATCAGCACCATGATGATGCCTTCGCCCACCATGGTGAAGGCGACGGGCGTGTCGACGACGATGAGCCCGGTCACCGTCACCGCCGAGGTCGAGGTGAAGATCGCGTCCGACCAGGTGATCGGCTCCGCCTGCGAGATCGGCAGCTTCAGCCCGATCGCGCCCAGCAGGATGAAGGTCAGGTACATGACCGCCAGCATCCCCGGCGGCGGCAGCCGCTTCAGCCAGGCTCCGAAATTGGTCACAGCGATTGCGTGAAGGCGCGCAGATCCTTGCGCCGTCCCAGCAGCAGCAGCATGTCGTCGCCCTCGAACTCGCAGGTATCGCCGTCGCGGCCGATGAACTCGGTGCCCCGCATGACCCCCAGGCAGCGCAGGTCGAACCGCTTCAGGTCGAGGTCGCGCAGGCATTTACCGGTCAGCGCCTCGGGGATCCGCATGTTCACGACGTGGAACGTGTTGCCGAGGCTCACGTAATCGCGGATCAGCGGATTGTGCAGGATCTGCGCCACCTGCTCGCCCATCCGCACCTCGGGATGGATCACCCGCTCGACGCCGATATGGTTGAGGATCCGGTGATGGGTCTTGGACACCGCCTTGGCCCAGATCTTGTCGACCCCGATCAGGCGCAGGTTCATCGTCGCCAGCACGCTGGCCTCGAAATCGTGGCCGAGCGCGACGACACCGACATCGCATTCGCCGACCCCCGCGTCGCGCAGCGCCTCGTCCGACCGCGCGTCGACGATCAGCGCCTGGTCCAGCGGTTCGGCGTGGCGCGACACGCGCCCCTCGTCCATGTCGATGCCGATGACGTAATTGCCGAAACGCTTCAACTCCGTCGCGACCGTCGACCCGAAATTGCCCAGGCCGATGACGGCGAAATTCGTGGCGTTGTTCGCCATTTCAGGTCTCCTCGTTCAGAAGGGCCGCCAGCCCCTCGCGATAGGTCGGATAGGCCAGCCGGACGTTCAGCTCCGCCTTCATCCGGTCGTTCCGCACCCGCTTCGATTCGGCGTAGAAGCTGCGGGCCATGGGCGACAGGTCCGCCGCCTCGAACGCGATCTCGGGCGGGCGGGGCACGCCCAGAAGGTCGGCGGCATGGGCGATCACGTCCTGCGGCGGGGCCGGCTCGTCGTCGCAGACATTGTAGACGGCGCCCGGATCGGGCCGGTCGATGGAGGCCAGGCACACCGTCGCGATGTCCTCCACGTGGATGCGGGAGAAGACCTGCCCCGCCTTGACGATCCGCCGCGCCCGGCCCGAGCGGACCTTGGCGAAGGGGCCGCGCCCGGGGCCGTAGATGCCCGCCAGGCGAAAGGTATGGAGCGGCAGGCCGGTGACGCGGGCCAGACCCCGCCACCCCGCCTCGGCCCGGACCCGCGCCGCGCCCCGCGCGGTGGCGGGGGCGAGCGGCGTCTCCTCGTCCACCCAGTCGCCGCCGTGGTCGCCGTAGACGCCCGTGGTCGACAGGTACCCGAACCAGTCGAGCCCCGCCGCCGCGATGTCGGCGCCATGCGCGTCGAGCACCGGGTCGCCGTCCTCGGGGGCCACGGAATGCAGGATATGCGTGGCGCGCGCGATCTCGGGGGTCAGGGTCCGGCCCGGCCAGATCACCGGGCGCACGCCGGTGGCGGCGATCCGCGCGGCCTTCTCCTCCGAGCGGGTCGTTCCCGCCACGTCCCAGCCCCGCGCGATCAGCCGCGGCGCGAGGGCCTGCGCCGAATAGCCGTGGCCGATGCAGAGTAGCCTCACAGCCGCTCCAGCGTCAGCGGGTCCGGGTCTCCCTCGTAGAAGGTCGACAGGAGGCGGGCGAACACGTCCGGCGCGACGCTCACCCGGTCGAAGAGGGTGGCCGACGAGCGCACCTTCATCGCGTCGGTGGTGCCCAGGATCTGTTCGGCGGGATGGTCGGCATGGGTCAGGAGAAGCTCGCACATCTCCACCAGACGGCGGCCCAGGACCGGGTGCTTCATGTAGGCCTCGGCCTCCGCCAGCCCGTCGAGCCCGTAATACTGCGCCGGCTCGGACCGCCCCAGCCCCTTGAGCTGCGGATAGACGTACCAGATCCAGTGCGTGGTCTTGCGGCCCGCCGCGATCTCGGCGCGCGCCTTGTCGAAGTCTCGCTCCTGGGCGGTCAGGAACCGGTCGAGGTCGAAGTCGGTCATGCGCCGACACTGT
This sequence comes from uncultured Paracoccaceae bacterium, assembly GCA_947487205.1. GTDB lineage: Bacteria > Pseudomonadota > Alphaproteobacteria > Rhodobacterales > Rhodobacteraceae > Palleronia. The sequence goes on from CANKVU010000014.1 coordinate 97,588, forward strand.
TCAGGTCGGCGCGGCCGACGCAAGCAATCTCGTCGCTCCCTGGTGCGCCGCGGACCGATTGTGCCCGCCAGCCACCCGCCGGGCGGGGCGCGGAGGCGGCGAATGCGCGCGTTTCGGGCAACCCGCCGCGCCCGCGCCGGGTTGTGCGGACGGCCCCTTTGGCGCTACGTCCGGGCCGAAAGGGGGGACCCGATGACCGAGAGCCTGCCGATCGAGACGCCGGACCTGCCCGCGCCCGAGGCCTATACCGAGGCCGGGGCCGCCGTCCGCCGCCTGCAGGAGATCTATGCCGCCGGCGTCGACTTCCTGACCGAGAGCTTCGTCAAGGCCCTGAGGGGCGGGGTCCCCGAGGTCCGCTACCGCGCCTTCTACCCCGAGATCCGGCTGACCACGGCCACCTACACCCTGTCCGACAGCCGCCTGTCCTTCGGCCACGTGGCGCAGCCCGGGCGCTATTCGACCACGGTCACGCGGCCCGACCTCTTCGCCAGCTACCTCGAGCAGCAGCTCGAACTGCTGCTGCGGACGCAAGGCGCCTCGGTCCATGTCGGCGTGTCCAAGACGCCGATCCCGCTGCATTTCGCGGTCGCCAACGATCCCACGCTGACCGTGCCGCAGGACGGGGCGATGGATTTCACCCTCCGCGACGTGTTCGACACGCCCGACCTCTCGACCACGCACGACGCCATCGTCAATGCCGAGGGATTCACCTTCGACGACGGATCGCGCCCGCTGGCGCCCTTCACCGCGCAGCGCATCGACTATTCCCTGTCGCGTCTGGCCCATTACACCGCCACCGACCCGGCGCATTTCCAGAACCACGTCCTGTTCACGAACTACCAGTTCTACGTCGAGGAATTCGAGGCCTATGCCCGCCAGGTCCTGGCCGACCCCGACAGCGGCTACGACGCCTTCGTCGGCCCGGGCAACCGGAGTATCACCGAGGAGGACGGCCTGATGGAGCCGGCGGCGAAGATGCCGCAGATGCCCGCCTATCACCTCAAGCGCGCGGGCGGGCAGGGGATCACGCTGGTCAATATCGGCGTCGGCCCGTCGAACGCCAAGACCGCCACCGACCACATCGCCGTCCTGCGCCCCCATGCCTGGCTGATGGTGGGCCATTGCGCGGGGCTCCGGAACTCCCAGCGGCTGGGCGATTTCGTGCTGGCCCACGCCTATCTGCGCGAGGATCACGTCCTCGACGACGACCTGCCCGTCTGGGTGCCGATCCCGGCCCTGGCCGAGATCCAGGTCGCCCTGGAAAGCGCCGTGGCCGAGGTGACCGAGCTGCGGGGATACGAGCTGAAGCGGATCATGCGGACCGGCACGGTCGCCACCATCGACAACCGCAACTGGGAACTGCGCGATCAGTCCGGCCCCGTCCAGCGGCTCAGCCAGTCGCGCGCCGTGGCCCTCGACATGGAAAGCGCGACCATCGCGGCCAACGGGTTCCGCTTCCGCGTGCCCTACGGCACGCTGCTCTGCGTCTCCGACAAGCCGCTGCACGGCGAGCTGAAGCTGCCCGGCATGGCGACCGATTTCTACCGCACGCAGATCGCCCGCCACCTGCTGATCGGCGTCCGCGCCATGGAGGCGATCCGGGAGATGCCGCTGGAACGGATACACAGCCGCAAGTTGCGCTCGTTCGAGGAGACGGCGTTCCTCTGAGCGCGCGGGCCTTTGGGGACAGGGCCTTCCACGTCGGAAGCGGTTGTGCGCCCCGTTCAGATCGCGTTTAGTCCGGTATCAGCCGACAGGCGGGAAGAACAAGATCAGCATGACGAGGAGACAGTGACTTGGCTCAGAAACCGATGACGAAGACCCAGCTCGTGGCGGCGCTGGCCGACCGGATGGACAGCGACAAGAAAAGCGCCGGCGAGGCGCTCGACGCCATCACCGCGATCATCACCGACGAGGTGTCCTCCGGCGGTGCCGTCACCCTGCCCGGCATCGGCAAGATCTATTGCCGCGAGCGTCCCGAGCGCATGGTGCGCAACCCCGCCACCGGCGAGCAGATGAAGAAGGACGCCGATAAGGTGGTCAAGGTCACCGTCGCCAAGGCGCTCAAGGACAGCGTCAACGGCTGACGCGCCGCCGTCCGTCCCGGCCGCGGCGCGCCCCGCGGCCGCCGGAGGGCCTTTCGCGGGGTGTCAAAGGGTGACAGACAGGCTCCGACCCGTCCCACCACCGGATCCGTGACATGACCGGCTTCGTCAGTTTCGTCGGCTCCGGCCCCGGCGACCCGGACCTTCTGACCCTCAAGGCCGTCGACCGGCTGCGCCGCGCCGACGCGGTGCTGTTCGACGACCTCTCGGCGGGTCCGATCCTGGCCCATGTCCGGGCCGGGGCGGATCTGGTGGGCGTGGGCAAGCGCGCCGGGCGCGCCTCGCCGCGCCAGCACCATGTGAGCCGCCTGCTCGTCGATTACGCCCGCCAGGGCGGGCGCGTCGTGCGGCTGAAATCCGGCGATCCCGGCATCTTCGGCCGCCTCGAAGAAGAGCTGCTGGCGCTGCGCGAGGCCGGCATCCCCCACGAGATCGTGCCCGGCGTGCCCTCCGCCATCGCCGCGGCGGCCGCGGCCGGCATCCCGCTGACCCGTCGCCTGACCGCACGGCGGGTGCAATTCGTGACCGGCCACGACGCGTCCGGCGCGCTGCCCGCCGATATCGACCTGGACGCGCTGGCCGATCCCGCCGCCTCGACCGTGGTCTTCATGGGCAAGCGCACCTTCCCCGCGCTGGCCCGGGCCCTGATCGCGCGCGGCCTGCCCGCCGACCAGCCGGCGATCCTGGCCGAGGCCGTCTCCACCCCCGCGCAGCGCATCGACCGCGCCACGGTCGCGACGCTCGCCGACCGCCTCGCGGCCGAACCGGGCGCCCAGCCCGCCCTGATCCTCTACGGCCCCCTGGCCGAGGGGCCATGACCCGGCGCATCGACCTCGTCGGGATCGGCACGGGCAATCCCGGCCACGTCACCCTCGCCGGCCTGCGCGCCCTGCGCGCCGCCCGCCTCGTCCTCGTGCCGCGCAAGGGGCAGGGCAAGGAGGACCTCGCCCATCTGCGCCACGCCATCCTGGCCGAGGCCGGGGCGACCGCCCGCGTGGTGGAGTTCGACTATCCCACCCGCGACGAGGCCCTTCCCTACGCCGAACGGGTCGCCCGCTGGCATGACGGGATCGCGGCGCGCTGGGCGGCGGCCATCGGCGACGATCCGGGCCCCGTGGCGCTCCTCGTCTGGGGCGATCCGGGTCTCTACGATTCCACGCTCCGCATCGCCCGCCGGCTCGATCCGGTACCCGAACTGCGCGTGATCCCCGGCATCACCGCGCTCCAGGCGCTGACCGCGGCGCATGCGATCCCCTTCAACACCGTGAACGGGGCCGTCACCGTCACCACCGGGCGGCGGCTGCGCGACCACGGCTGGCCCGACGGGGCCGATACCGTGGTGGTCATGCTTGACGGCGAATGCAGCTTCCTGTCGCTCGACCGGCCGGACCTGTGGATCTGGTGGGGGGCCTATCTGGGCATGGCCGAAGAGATCCTCGACCACGGCCCCCTGCCCGGGGCGGGGGACCGCATCGCCCGGACCCGCGCCGCGGCCCGCGCCGGTCACGGCTGGATCATGGACACGTACCTGCTGCGGGCGCCCGGTTCCGGATGAGCGCGGCGATCCTCCACCTCTGTTCCACCTGCCGGGCCGATCCGCTCCCGCTGGAGGACCTCGCGGAGGCGCTCGCCGCCGCCGGGATCGCGGCGGAGGTCCGGCTCCAGCCCTGCCTCAACGTCTGCGCCGCCCCCGTGGCGCTGTCGCTGCAGGGGCCGGGCCGGGCGACCTGCCTCTTCTCCGGCGTGGACCCGGTGGCCGACCGCGACGACATCGTCGCCACCCTGCGCGCCTGGCACGACGCCCCGGCCGGCTGGATCGCCGATGCCCGGCCCTGCGGCCGGCTGCGCCATTGCCTCGTGGGCCGCGTCCCCGCGCCCTAGCCGCGGTCGTGGAAATGGTCGTAGATCTTCTCGGCCAGCCCGGCGCTGATCCCGTCCACCGCCTTCAGGTCCGCGAGCGCCGCCCGGCTGACCGCCTTGGCGGATCCGAAATGGGTGAGCAGCGCGCGTTTCCGCGTCGCGCCCACCCCCGCGATCTCGTCGAGCGGCGTGGCCGAGACGCCCTTGGCCCGTTTCGCCCGGTGGGTGCCGATGGCGAAGCGGTGCGCCTCGTCCCGCAGCCGCTGCACGAAATAGAGCACCGGATCGTTGTGGCGGAGCGCGAAGGGGCGCTTGCCCACGCGGTGGAACTCCTCCTTGCCCGCGTCGCGGTCGATCCCCTTGGCGACGCCCGCCATGGCGATGTCCTCGACCCCCATCTCCACCATGATCTCGTGGACGGCCGAGACCTGCCCCGCGCCCCCGTCGATCAGCAGGAGGTCGGGCCACATCCCCTTCTCCCGCTCCGGGTCCTCGGCGATCAGCCGCTTGAAGCGCCGCTTCAGCACCTCCTTCATCATCCCGAAATCGTCGCCGGGCGTCAGCTCGTCGCCGCGGATGTTGAACTTGCGGTACTGTGACTTCACGAACCCCTCGGGCCCGGCCACGATCATCGCGCCGACCGCGTTCGTCCCCTGGATGTGGCTGTTGTCATAGACCTCGATCCGCTCGGGGCGGCCGTCGAGGTCCAGCGCCTCGGCCAGCCCGTCGAGCAGCTTGCCCTGCGTCGCCGTCTCGCTCATCTTGCGCGCCAGGCTCTCCCGCGCGTTCCTCAGCGCGCCGGCCACCAGCTCCTTCTTCTCGCCCCGCTGCGGTACCAGGATCTCCACCCGGCGCCCCGCCTTCTGGCTCAGCGCCTCCTCCAGCAGGGCGCGCTCCTCGATGTCGTCGGACAGCAGGAGCTGCCGCGGCGGCTCCTTGTTCTCGTAGAACTGGCCGATGAACCCGGCCAGGATCTCGGCCGGCTCGGCGCCCGATCCGGTCTTGGGATAATAGTCCCGGTTGCCCCAGTTCTGGTTCGCCCGGATGAAGAACACCTGCACGCAGGCCTGCCCGCCCTCGGCGTGCAGGCCGATCACGTCCGCCTCCGACACGCCGGCGGGGTTGATCCCCTGGGCCCCCTGCACGTGGGTCAGCGCGCGGATGCGGTCGCGGAGCGCGGCGGCGCGCTCGAATTCCATCGCCTCGGCCGCGCCCTCCATCTTCCGCGCCAACTGGCTCTGGACGCGGGTGGTCTTGCCTTGCAGGAATTGTTCGGCGTCGCGCACGCTCGCGGCGTAATCGGCCTCCGAGATATGCCCCACGCAGGGCCCCGAGCAGCGCCGGATCTGGTAGAGCAGGCAGGGCCGCGACCGCCCCTCGAACTGGCTGTCGGTGCAGCTTCTGAGCAGGAACACCTTCTGCAGCTGGTTCAGCGTCCGGTTCACCGCCCCCGCGCTGGCGAAGGGGCCGTAATAGGAGCCCTTCTCCGACTTGGCGCCGCGATGCTTGCGGATCATCGGATAGGGATGGTCGCCGGTCACCAGGATGTTGGGGAACGACTTGTCGTCGCGCAGCAGCACGTTGTAGCGCGGCTTGAGCTGCTTGATGAGGTTCTGCTCCAGAAGCAGCGCCTCGGTCTCCGTCTTGGTGGTCAGGAACATCATCGACGCGGTCTCGCGGATCATGCGCGCGATCCGCGGAGAGTGCCCCGAGGGGCGGGCGTAGTTCGACACGCGCGCCTTCAGGTTGCGCGCCTTGCCCACGTACAGGACCGCCTGGCTCGCATCGAGCATCCGGTAGACGCCCGGCGAGGCGTCCAGCGTCCGCAGGTAGGACTGGATGCAGGCATGTCCGGTGGGCGCGGTCTGGTCGCTCATCGCGGGGCCTCGTGATTCCGGGTCGCTGCAAAATATGGGTCCCGGCCACAAGAGGAAAGACCTCCACCGAAGCTGTGGACAAGGCTGGGGGCAACGATCTGACAGGCCGGTTTTGTCGTTGAGTCTGGCGGGGTTGATTGAATTGCTCGTTTTTTAATCACCGACTTATCACACTGATATGGAACGATATTTTTATTCACGCACGAAGATTGCGGGGAAGCGGCCGGAATATGCGACGATCTTGCGACAGGGTGGACGAACGCCCCGGGCGGCCGGTCACTCGGGCCCGATCACGTCCCGGGACTGCCACGACAGGTGCTGGCCGCCGTCCACGCACAGAAGCTGCCCCGTCACCGCGGGCGCGTCGAGGAAGTAGCCCAGCGCGGCGCAGATGTCGTCGGGGTTCGCGCCGCGCTCCAGGACGGTCGCCGCGCGCTGGGCGGCGAAGTGGCTTGCCGATTGCCGGGCGCCCTGCAGGGTCGGTCCCGGGCCGATGGCGTTTACACGTATTGCGGGTGCGAGCGCCTGGGCCGCCGTCCGGGTGAAGGCCCACAACCCCATCTTGGCGATCGTGTAGGTGGCGAAATGCGGCGTCAGCTTGCGGACCCTCTGGTCCACCATGTTGACGATCAGCGATCGCGCCACCGGTTCCCCGTCCGGGTCCGTCGCCGCCTCGGGCGCCTGCGCCGCGAAGGCCTGTGTCAGGAACACCGGCGCGCGGAGGTTCGATCCCAGGTGCCGCTCCCAACTCTCGGCCGTCAGCGTGGAAACTGTGTCGTGCTCGAAGATCGAGGCGTTGTTGACCAGCACCGTCAGCGGTGCCCCGAGCGCCGCGGCCGCTTGGGGCACGAGGCCCTCCGTCTCGGCCGGGTCGAGAAGGTCGGCCCGCACGCTGGCGGCGCGCCGGCCGAGGGCCCGGATCTCGTCGGCGACCGCTTCGGCCGCGTCCGCCGAGCTGTGGTAATGCACCGCCACGTCGTGGCCGCGCCGGCCCAGATACAGGGCCATCGCGCGTCCCAGCCGGGCACCGCCGCCGGTGACCAGCGCCGCGGTCACAACGCCACCACGGCCCACAGGTAGCCCCCATAGGCCGCGCAGAGCACGCCCCCCACGGCCCGGTTCATCGGCAGCGAGGTGAAGACGAACGGCGCCAGGACCAGCGAGGCGGCCAGCATCACCCACAGGTCCACCCGCAGGAACGAGTCCGCCACCGGGATGTCGCCCACGAGGGCCGCGATGCCGATGATCGCGAGCAGGTTGAACATGTTCGAACCCAGCACGTTGCCGAGCGCCACGTCGGCCTGCCGCTTCGCCGCGGCGGCGACGGTGGTGGCCAGTTCGGGCAGCGACGTGCCGATCGCGACCATGGTCAGGCCGATCACGGAATCCGGAACGCCCAGCGATTCCGCGATGACCTTGGCATTCTCGATCAGCACGTTCGCCCCGATCGGCAGGCCCACGAGGCCCACGACCAGGAAGCACGCGATCTTCCACCAGCGCATGCGGGGATCGGCGCCCTCCACCTCCTGTTCGGCGACGCGGGTGTTCCACCCCTCGCGGAACTGGTCCGCCAGGACCAGCGCCAGCGCGCCGAGCAGCACCAGCGACGCCCAGGGCCCGAACGTGCCGGTGAAGGCCAGGGCGATGAAGAGGGCGGTGGCCGCCAGCATCACGACATAGCTCTTGGCCGTGCCCGTGCCCCGCGTCTCCAGCCCGAAGATCAGCGCCGGCACGCCGAGTACCAAGAGCACGTTCGCCGTGTTCGAGCCGATCACGTTGCCGAGCGCGATCCCCGGCGCATCCGCCAGCACCGCGTCGACCGAGATCAGCAGTTCCGGCGCCGAGGTGCCGAAGGCGACGATGGTCAGCCCGACGATCAGCGGCGGCAATCCCAGCCGCAGCGCCAGATTCACCGCCCCCTTGACCAGGAAATCCCCCGCGACCAGCAGGATCGCGAGGCCGAGGATCGCCAGCGCCCAGGTCACGCGGGGCCCTTCCCGCAGGGACACGGCCCCTTGCCGATCCGGTAGCGCCCGCAGGCGGGGCATTTCATCGCCGCGAGGCGCTTCTGTCCGGGAAAGCGCAGCCGGCCGAACAGGCCCAGCACCGCCATGAAGGCCAGGAACAGGGTGGCGATCTTGATCAAGACAGGCCGAACCGCGCGTAATGCGCGTGATCCTCGATGCCGGCCAGCGCCCCCTCGGCCATCGCGGCGCCGAAGCGCGACAGGAACGGCTTGCGCTGCTTGTAGACGACGAAGCGCGCCTCCTGGCCGAACCGGTCCCGCATCACCGGAACCAGGTGGCCCAGACCGTCGATCAGGCCCATCGCGCGGGCCCGTTCGCCGACCCAGATCTCGCCGGTGAAGAGGCGCGGGTCCTCGGCCAGACGGGCGCCGCGGCGGGACCGGACCTGGGCCTTGAACGCGTCGTGGATCTGATCCTGCAGCTCCTTCAGGCGGGCCACGTCCTCCTCCCGTTCGGGGCGGAACGGGTCCAGCATGCTCTTCGATTCGCCGGCGGTGTAGACCCGCCGGTCGATGCCGTAGCGCGAGATGAACTTGTTGAACCCGAACCCGGCCGAGATGACGCCGATCGAGCCGACGATGGAATTCGCGTCGGCATAGATCTCGTCGGCGGCGGTCGCCAGCCAGTAGCCCCCGCTGGCCGCGACATCCTCGACGAAGGCCACGACCGGGACGCCCTTCTCCTCGCTCAGCCGCCGGATGCGGGAGGCGATGAGCGACGATTGCACCGGCGAGCCGCCCGGCGAATTGAGCAGCAGCGCCACCGCCCTGGGCTTGCCGCGGCGGAATGCCTTCTCGATCAGGGGCGCGAGCGTGGCGTCGTTCAGCCGTCCGGGGCTGCCGGTGGCGATCACGCCCTGCAACCGCAGGACCGAGATGACGGGCTTCTTCTTCAGGAAGGGGAGACGAATGATCATGGCCGGTGATCTAGGGGCCGCGGGCGCGGCGGCCAAGAGCGGATCCGCATGTCGGGCGGCCGGGAGGCGCCGGCCGGGCGCGCGCCGGACCGGCGCCGGCCCTGCGGGCGGCCGGCGTCCCGCCGGCGCCGGGCCCGCGTCCCGACGCCCGCCGGGCCTGCGCGCGCCCTGGGGCGGAATCGGGGTGCGGGGCCGGGGCGGACTGCGCTAAGGCTGCGTCGGTGCGACACATCTCCTCCCCTGACGGGTCCGGGCCCCGATGCTCCTCCTGACGATCTGGCCGCTCTTCGCGTTGATCTGCGCGGGCTTCGCGCTCGCCCGGGCGGGCTGGCCGGACCCGGAATTCTGGCCGGCGGCGGAACGGCTGAACTATGTCGTCCTGTTTCCCGCCCTGCTGGTGTCCAACCTGTCGGACGCGCCGCTGGGCGATCCGGCGCTGCTGCGCCTCGGCGGCGCGACGGTGGTCACGATCCTGGCAGCGGCGGCGGGGCTGGCGCTGCTCCGGCGCCTGCGCCCGGCCCCGCCGTCGCGGTTCGGCCCGGTCCTGCAGGGGGCGATCCGGTTCAACACCTATCTCGGCCTCGCGGTCACGGCGAGCCTTCTGGGCGCCGAGGGGCTGGCGCGGGCCGCGATCCTGCTCGCCGTCGCGGTTCCGCTCGTCAACGTGCTGTCGGTGCTGGCGCTGACCGGGCAGGGCGACGGCCGGCGCCGGGGCGCGTGGGCGCTGCTGCGGCCGATCGCGACCAACCCGCTGATCCTGGCCTGCGCCGGCGGCATCGCGCTGTCGCTGACGGGGATCGGCCTGCCGTTCGGCACCGGGCGGCTTCTGGACCTCGTGGCGCAGGCGAGCCTGCCGCTGGGGCTGCTCTGCGTCGGCGCCGCGCTCCGGCCGCGCGCCCTCGGGGCCGAGATCGGCAGCCTGGCGGGGCTGTCGGCGCTGCGGCTCCTGGCCATGCCGGCGCTGGCGCTGGGGGTGGCGCGGAGCCTGTCCCTCGGGCCCGAGGAGACGCTCCTCGTGGTGATCTTCTCGGCGATCCCGACGGCGCCCACCGCCTATGTGCTGACGCGGCAGCTGGGGGGCGACGGGCGGCTGATGGCGGGGATCGTGACCGCCCAGACGCTCGCCTCGGCGGCGACGCTGCCACTGGTCCTGGCGCTGGTATCCCGCCTGTCCTGATCCGCGCCGCCCCTGCCGGCACGGGGCGCGTGGTTACCATTTCCGCCCGGCCGCACCATATGAAGGTATCGGCCCGGTTTCCGCGGCCGGAGGAAAGGCATTCCCACATGACCATGTTTTCGATGAAGCCGAAGTTCGACCTGGCCGAGTTCCTGGCGGAGTCCGCCCGCAAGGGGCCGCGCCCCAAGAGCAAGACCTTCCGCCGGGACCAGACGCCCCGGGCCGAGGCCGCCCCGGTCGAGGACAAGGGCGCCCCCGACGCGGAGAAGTAGGGCCGGGTCCGGCGCGGCTGGCCGAGGGGTCAGCCGCGAAGCCGCCAGCCGCTGCGGAAGATCCAGCCGACGATCACCAGGCAGGCGAGGGTGAAGGCCAGGATCGCCAGCAGGCTCCACCAGATAGCCACGTCGGCCAGACCGTAGAACGACCAGCGGAACCCCGAGACGAGGTAGATCACCGGGTTGAAGAGGCTCACCCCCTGCCAGAAGGGCGGCAGCATCGAGGCCGAGTAGAACGCCCCCCCGAGGAAGATCAGCGGCTGCACCAGGAGCAGCGGCACGAGCTGGAGCTGTTCGAAGTTCTCTGCCCAGATCCCGATGATGAACCCGAAGAGCGAGAAGCTGAGGCAGGTCAGCACCAGGAACAGCAGCATCCAGAACGGGTGCTGGATACCCATGTCGACGAAGAAGAACGCCGTCACCAGGATGATCAGACCGATCATCAGCGATTTCGTCGCCGCCGCGAGGACGTAACCGGAGGTGATCTCCAGGAACGAGGCGGGGGCCGAGAGGTGCTCGTAGATCGAGCCCACGAATTTCGGGAAGTAGATCCCGAAGGACGCGTTGGAGATCGACTGGGTGATCACCGACAGCATGATCAGCCCCGGCACGATGAAGGCGCCGTAGCTGACCCCCTCCACCTGGTCGATCCGGCTGCCGATCGCCGCGCCGAACACCACGAAGTAGAGCGAGGTGGAGATCACCGGCGAGATGATCGACTGGGTCAGCGTGCGGAAGGTCCGCGCCATCTCGAATCGGTAGATGGCAAGGACGGCGTGGAGATTCATGGCAGGGCCTTCGGATCAGGGATGTCGCCGCGCGGGCGCGGCGCGGGGCCGCGGATGGCCCGGCGGCGGGAGGCGGGGGGCGTCATGCCGCGTCCTTCCCCACGAGGTCGACGAAGATGTCCTCGAGCGAGGATTGCTCGGTGCGGACGTCGCGGGCACGCAGGCCGCGTTCGGACAGCGCGTTCAGAAGCCGGGTGATGCCGGTCCCGTCGCCGGTCGTGTCGTAGGTGTAGGTCAGTTCGCGGCCGTCCTCCGACAGGCTCAGGTCGTACTCGTCCAGCCCCTCGGGGACGCGACGGGCGGGCTCCATCAGCTCGATCACGAAGAGCTTGCGGCCGAGTTCCCGCATCAGCGCCGCCTTCTCGCGGACGAGCTTGATCTCGCCCTCCGAGATGATGCCGATCCGGTCCGCCATCGCCTCGGCCTCCTCGATGTAGTGGGTGGTCAGGATGATGGTGACGCCGTGGCGCTTCAGGTCGGCGACGGTGTCCCACATCTCCTTTCGCAGGCCGACATCGACGCCCGCCGTCGGCTCGTCGAGGAACAGGATGCGCGGCTCGTGGCTCAGCGCCTTGGCGATCAGCACCCGCCGCTTCATGCCGCCCGACAATTCGCGCACCTGCGCGTCGCGCTTGTCCCAGAGCGACAGCTGCCACAGCGTGCGTTCCAGGTAGGCCTCGTCCCGGCCCTTGCCGAAGAGGCCGCGCGAGAAGCGCACCGTGTTGATGACGCGCTCGAACGGTTCGAGGTTGACCTCCTGCGGGACGAGGCCGATCTGCGCCCGCGCCGCGCGGTATTCGGCGACGTTGTCGTGGCCGCCCACCAGCACGCGGCCGCTCGTGATCGAGGCGATCCCGCAGATGCAGGAGATGAGCGTGGTCTTTCCCGCCCCGTTGGGGCCGAGAAGGGCCAGGATCTCTCCTTCCTCGATGGCGAGGTCGATCTCCTTGAGGGCGTGGACGCCCCTTCCGTAACGCTTGGTCAGCTTCTCGACGGACACGATCGCGGCCATGGCACCTTCCTTTCGCGGCGGAGAGTAGCAGGTGGGCCGCCGGCCGAAAGCGGCAAGTCCTTGCGCTGGCGCACAGCGCCGCTATCCCGCGCGCATGGAAACCTGCGACGTCCTCGTGATCGGCGCCGGCCCCGCCGGGCTGATGGCGGCCGAGACCGCGTCCCGCGCCGGCGCCCGCGTCCTGGTGGCCGACCGGATGCCCGCGCCGGCGCGCAAGTTCCTGATGGCGGGAAAGTCGGGCCTGAACCTGACCAAGGCGGAGGGCCCCGACCCGTTCCGCGCCGCCTATGGCTGCCCGCGGCTGGAGCCGATGCTCGACGCCTTCGGCCCCGCGGAGGTGCGCGCCTGGGCCGAGGGGCTGGGACAGGCGCTCTTCACCGGCACCACGGGGCGGGTGTTTCCGGTGGCGATGAAGGCCTCGCCGCTGCTGCGGGCCTGGCTGGCGCGGCTGGAGGCGGCGGGGACGGTCCTGCGGACCCGCTGGGACTGGACGGGCGGGACCGGGTTCGCGACCCCCGACGGCCCGGTCGAGGTCCGGGCCGGGGCCGTGGTGCTGGCGCTCGGGGGGGCGTCGTGGTCGCGGCTGGGATCGGACGGGCGCTGGGCCGGGCGGCTGGCCGCCGAGGGCCTGCCGGTCGCGCCCTTCGCGCCGGCCAATGCGGGGCTGTCGGTGGAGTGGTCGGCGCACATGGCCCCGCATCTGGGTCGCCCGGTGAAGAACACGGCCCTGGTGGTCGGCGGCACCGCCCGGCGGGGCGAGTTCGTGATCTCGGAGCGCGGGCTGGAGGGCGGCGGGATCTATGCGGTGTCGGCGGCGGTGCGGGCGGGCGCGGCCCTCGCCATCGACCTCAAGCCCGATCTCGAGGTGGCGGAGGTGTCGCGCCGCCTGGCGCGGGCCAGGGGCTCGATCTCCAACCGGCTCCGCAAGGCGCTCGGCCTCGACCCGGCGGCGATCGCGCTCCTGATGGAATTCGCCCGCCCCCTGCCGGCGGACCCGGCGGCGATCGTCAAGCGGCTGCCCGTGGCCCATGACGGGCTGCGGCCGCTGGATGAGGCCATCTCCACCGCCGGGGGGCTGTCCTGGGCGGCGCTCGACGACCGGCTGATGCTGCGCGACCGGCCCGGCACCTTCGCCTGCGGCGAGATGCTCGACTGGGAGGCGCCGACGGGCGGCTACCTGATCACCGCCTGCCTCGCGACGGGGGCCTGGGCGGGGCAGGCGGCGGCCCGCGGGATCGGCGCGGGCCGGGCCTGACGCGCGGCTAGCGCCCGCGGCGGGAGAATGCCGTCAATCCGCCCAGCGCCAGCGCGAGGAGCGGCAGGCTCGCGGGCACCGGGATAGGCGACGGTCCGGGGCCTTCCGGGCCCGGTTCCCCGGGTCCGGGACCGACCTCCGACGCCAGGTCGATCCTGAGGAACGAGCCGGGATCGAAGCGCAGGCCGGTCACGTTGACGAACAGGTCGCCGCCGTCGAACGAGACGTTCCCGTCCGCGATGCCGAGGGTCGTGACCTCCCGGTCCACCTGCGCGCCGGTGATCGTCACCAACGCGTCGGAGGAGAAGCCGAAGACGTACGAGTTCTGCAGCCACGGCGCGAAGGACCCCGACCCGGCATCGTCGAAATCCACCTCGATGAACGCCGCTCCCGCGTCGATCGAGGTGTCCACGATGGACGATCCCGGCGGCCGGGGCAGATCTCCGAACAGGCTGTCGGCGCTGGGGAACTCGACCTCCGTGGCGGAGACGATGGCGCTGGCGGGGAAATCGTTGAGGAAGATCTCGCTGCCGGAGGACACCTGGGAGACCGTGCCGATCCGAAGTTCGGTGCCGATCAGGCTGGCCTGGGCGGTCGTCGCGGAGATCGCGACGGTCGCGACGATGAGAATGGATCTGACCATGAATTGTCCTCGAATGACGTCGAATACCGCCGATGCTATCCATCGTTGACCAAGCGTCAATGTCTGGCGCTCACGCCGGTACCGCCCCGCCCCGCCGTTCGCGGATCGGCAGGTGCACCAGCGCCGAGAAGGCGCCGACGCCGACGCCGACCCACCAGACGGCGTCGTAGGTGCCCGTCATGTCGTAGAGTTCCCCGCCGAGCCACACGCCCATGAAGCTGCCGAGCTGATGGGAGAAGAACACCACGCCGTAGAGCGTGCCCATGTAGCGCAAGCCCCAGAGCGCGCCCACGAGCCCCGCCGTCAGCGGCACCGTGGCCAGCCAGAGCGCCCCCATCACCGCCGAGAAGGCCAGGACCGATCCGGGCGTGATCGGCGCCATGATGAACAGCGCCGAGGCGATCGTGCGGGCGGTGTAGATCCCCGCCAGCAGGTACTTGCGCGGAAACAGCGTCCCCGCCCATCCGGCCAGCAGCGTGCCGCCGATATTGGCCAGCCCGATCACCCCGATCGCCACCGCCCCGAGCGCGGCGGTGTCGCTCACCCCCAGCGCGGCGAGGGTGCCGGTGGGCTCGATCGCGGCGCACATCTCGGTCACGAGGGCGGGGAAATGCGCGGTGATGAATCCCAGCTGGTAGCCGCAGGAGAAGAAGCCCACGAAGATCAGCGTGTAGGAGGGATCGCGGAACGCCCGGCCGAGGAGCGCGCCCATGCTCTCCTCGATCTCGGCCGAGGGGGCTCGGGGCGCGCGCATCAGCGGCAGGACCGCCAGAACCGCCAGGATCGCGGCGGCGAAGATCACGAACACCGTCGACCAGGCGAAGACCGACATCAGCGCCTCGGCCACGGGCGGGCCCACGACCTGTCCCGCCGATCCGGCGGCGGTGGCGATGGCCAGCGCCATGGAGCGCCCCTGGTCCGTGGCCGCGCGGCCCACCATCGCGAGGATGACGCCGAAGCCGGTGCCGGCGATGCCGAAGCCCACCAGCACCTCGAGCGCCTGGTGGGCGCCGGGGGTCACCGCGACCGAGGACAGGACCAGGCCGGCGGCATAGAGGAGCGCGCCGCCGACGATGGCCTTGCGGTCGCCGAACCGCTCGGCGATGGCGGCGAAGACCGGCTGGCCGATCCCCCAGGCGAGGTTCTGGATCGCGATGGCGAGCGAGAACTCGGCCCTGGGCCAGCCGAACTCGGACGCGACGGGGATCTGGAAGACGCCGAAGCTGGCGCGGATGGCGAAGCTGACCATCAGCACGAGGCTGCCGGCGACGAGGACCGGGGTGACGAGGGACGCGCGCGCGGGGGCCGGGGACGAGCCGGGGCTGGTGGAGGTCATGGAGGTCCGCCTTTCCGCCATTGCTTACGCCGGGTCGCCGCCCCCCGGCAAGCTGTCCGGGGCGGACCGGGCGGACCCGGCGGGGGGCGCGGCGTCGAGGACGCGGACCTCGCGCTGGGGGAAGGGGATCGAGATGCCGTGCGCCTTGAACGCGTCCCAGAGCGCCAGGTAGACGTTGCCGCGGATATTGGTCAGCCCGCCCGTGGGGTCGGTGATCCAGAAGCGCAGGATGTAATCCACCGAACTGTCGCCGAAGCCCACGATGTGGCAGACGGGCCGGCGGTCGGACAGCACCCGGTCGACCCCCAGGGCGGCGTCGATGGCCACGCGCCGGACCCGGTGCGGATCGTCGGCGTAGGCGCAGCCGAAGAACACGTCGAGGCGGACGAAATCGTTGGAATGGCTCCAGTTCACCACCTGCCCGGTGATCAGGTCCTCGTTCGGGATCAGGTATTCCTTGCCGTCGCGCGTGGTGATCGAGGCGTAGCGGGCGCCGAGCGTGTTGATCCAGCCGAAGGTCTCGCCGAGCGAGATCACGTCGCCCGGCTTGATCGACTTGTCGAGCAGGATGATCACGCCCGAGACGAGGTTCGACACCACCTTCTGGAGGCCGAAGCCGAGGCCGACGCCGATCGCCCCCGACAGCACCGCGAGCCCCGTGAGGTCCACGCCCACCGCCTTGAGCCCGGCGAAGAGCGCGATGCCGTAGAGCGCGATCTGCAGCACCTTGACCAGGAGCACGCGCAAGGACGGGGAGATGTCCTCGGAGCGGCGGATGCGGTCGGCGCCGGCATGGGACAGGAACCGCGCCGCGACGAAGAACAGGGTCACGAGGACTACCGCCTTGACGAGCGTCAGGAGGGTCAGGCGCACCGCGCCCAGGGTGAGGCCGACGCCGTCGAGGGCGCGCGCCACCTCGTCCGTCAGGCCGAACACCCACAGCGTGACATAGACCCAGAGCAGCCAGCGCACCACGGTCCTGAGGGCGGGGTTGCGGACCAGCCGCGAGCCGATGATCACCGTGAGCCAGGCGGTGGCGAGCGTCGCGGCCAGTTCCAGCAGGAAGCTGCGGGAGGGCAGCGGCGTGATCGCCCGCATCGTCAGCGTCGCGGCCCACATGAGCAGCGCGAAGAAGATCAGCTTCAGCCGCCTCTGCACCACCAGGAGCGCGCGCAGCCGCCATATCGGCCAGTCCCGCCCCTTCATCCAGTCGCGCATCCGCGGGCCGGCCTGGCGGCCGAGGAGCAGCGCCGCGGCGATCGTCGCGGCGATCAGCGCGACCTGCCACAACCGCGAGGGCAGCATCATGTTGCGGGCCTGCAGCAGCGCGAGCCGCCAGATGTGCTGCAATTCGTCGAGGACGGGGGCGAGGTCGATATCCATCGCCGGCATTGATGCGTGCGCGCGCCGCTCCGGGCAAGCCTCTGCTGCGGCGGGCCGGCCACCGCTCACGCCGCCGCGAGCGCCTTTGCCGTTGAAACCGCGCCGGCATGAGCGTATCC
Organism: uncultured Paracoccaceae bacterium; assembly: GCA_947487205.1. Lineage (GTDB taxonomy): Bacteria > Pseudomonadota > Alphaproteobacteria > Rhodobacterales > Rhodobacteraceae > Palleronia. The sequence goes on from CANKVU010000014.1 coordinate 114,361, forward strand.
GGTTCGGTCATGGAACCCGTGTTCGATATCGGCGATCACGCCCGCCTGCCGTGGCGGTTCCATTATGCCCGCCTCGGGGTTCTGGCACGGCTTTGAGCGGCGCGACCCCGCCCCACGCCCGAACGCAGGACATCGACGAAGGAACGCCGCCATGGCCGGCAAGACGCTCTACGACAAGATCTGGGACGCCCATCTGGTGCACGAGGACGCCGACGGCACGTCGCTCCTCTATATCGACCGCCACCTGGTCCACGAGGTGACGAGCCCGCAGGCCTTCGAAGGTCTGCGGATGGCGGGCCGCACGGTGCGCAAGCCCGGGAACACCATCGCCGTGCCCGACCACAACGTGCCGACCTGGGAAGACCGGGCCAAGGGCATCGAGGACGAGCAGAGCCGCATCCAGGTCGAGGCGCTCGACACCAATGCGCGCGATTTCGGCATCCACTACTACCCCGTGAGCGACGTGCGCCAGGGGATCGTGCATATCATCGGCCCGGAGCAGGGCTGGACCCTGCCGGGGATGACGGTCGTCTGCGGCGACAGCCACACCGCGACCCACGGCGCCTTCGGCGCGCTGGCCCACGGCATCGGCACGTCGGAGGTGGAGCACGTGCTGGCCACCCAGACGCTGATCCAGTCCAAGTCGAGGAACATGAAGGTGGAGGTGACGGGCACGCTGCCCGAGCATGTCACCGCCAAGGACATCGTCCTGAACATCATCGCCCGCACCGGCACGGCGGGCGGCACCGGCTATGTCATTGAATATTGCGGCGAGGCGATCCGCGCGCTGTCGATGGAAGGCCGGATGACGATCTGCAACATGGCGATCGAGGGGGGCGCGCGGGCCGGCCTGATCGCCCCCGACCAGACGACCTTCGACTATGTCGAGGGCCGCCCGCACGCGCCGAAGGGCGCCCAGTGGGAGGCGGCGCTGAACTGGTGGCGCACGCTCTATTCCGACGACGATGCCCATTGGGACAAGGTCGTGACCCTGAAGGCCGAGGAGATCGAGCCGACCGTGACCTGGGGCACCTCGCCCGAGGACGCGCTGCCGATCTCGGCCAGCGTGCCCGATCCCGACGATTTCCAGGGCGGCAAGCGCGACGCGGCGAAGCGGGCGCTCGACTACATGGGCCTGACGCCGGGCACCCGGCTGGCCGACATCGAGATCGACACGGTGTTCCTCGGCTCCTGCACCAACGGGCGGATCGAGGACCTGCGCGCCGCCGCCGCGATCCTGAAGGGCAAGCGGATCAAGGAGGGCCTGCGGGCCATGGTGGTGCCCGGATCGGGCCTGGTGCGCGCCCAGGCCGAGGAGGAGGGGCTGGCCGACATCTTTCGCGCGGCCGGGTTCGAATGGCGCATGGCGGGCTGTTCCATGTGCCTGGGCATGAATCCCGACCAGCTGGCCCCCGGCGAACGCTGCGCGGCGACCTCGAACCGCAATTTCGAGGGGCGCCAGGGGCGCGGCGGGCGCACCCACCTGATGTCGCCCGCCATGGCGGCCGCCGCGGCGGTGACCGGGCGGCTGACCGACGTGCGCGCGCTGTCCGAGCCGGCGCCGGAACCGGCCTGAGCGCGGGCCATGTGCGCCCCGCCGAACGCCGCCCGGCAGGACGACGACCGCGCCCGCCTGCTGGGCGGCACCGGCCCCGCCCCGCGCGCCTGGCACGTGGCGGGGCTTCGCCGTCCCGACGCCCGGGCCTTCGCCCGGCCGCACGACTTCGCCCGGGGCGCGGCGGCGGCGGCGATCCCGCGCGACGGCTCGATCTATGCGCTCGACCCGGTCGGGGGGGCGGCGTGGCTCTGCGACGTGCCCTATCGCGACCTGGTGGGCGCGCCCTTCGCCTATGCCCGGCAGGCCGAGCGGGCGCGGGTGATCGCGCGGCTGCCCGCCGCGGCGCTGCCGGCGCCCGCGGGGGCGCGCCCGGCGATCGGCCTGTTCTCCATCGGGCGGTGCGGATCGACGCTCCTGTCGCGCATCCTGGGGGCGGCGGGCGCGCAGGTGCTGAGCGAGCTCGATGCCTTCACCGCGATCGGGCAAGCCGCGCGCCGCTGGCCGTCGGACCCCGCGGTGCAGGCCCGGCTGACGCGGCTGGCCGGCGCGGCGATCGGCGCGGCCGGCGCCGCCCTCCCGCCGGGCGACCTGGTGCTGAAATTCCGCAGCCAAGCGATGCAGGCCGCGCAGGCGATCACCGCGGCGGGCCTGCGCCCGGTGCTGCTGGTGCGCGGGATCGCCGATTGGGCGGTGTCGAATGCGCGCCACTTCCCCGCCGACCCGCCCGAGGGCCGCGTCGACGCCATGGCCCGCGGGCTGCAGGACATGGCGGCGCTGCCCCGGCCGCCCTGCCTGCTCGCCTACGAGCGGGTGCTCGCCGATCCGGTGGGCGCGGCCGAGACCTGCCTTGGCCGGGCGGTGCCGGCCGCGCGGCACGACGCGATCCGCGCCTGCCTCGGCCGGCACAGCCAGAGCGGCACCGCGCTCGAACGGCCGCGGGCCGATGCCTCCCACCGCGACCTGGCGCGCGCCGCCGACCTCTGGTCGCGGCTGGCCGATCCCGGGGCGCTGCGGCGGCTCGGGATCGGCCCCGACCTCCTTCCCCTGACCCCGAGAGCATGATCCATGGACAAGTTCACCACCCTGCACGGCATCGCCGCCCCCCTGCCGCTGATCAATGTCGACACCGACATGATCATCCCCAAGCAGTTCCTGAAGACGATCAAGCGCGAGGGGCTGGGCGTGAACCTCTTCGACGAGATGCGCTATGACGACGACGGCCGGGAGAAGCCCGACTTCGTCCTGAACCGCCCGGCCTATCGCGACGCCGAGATCCTGATCGCGGGCGAGAATTTCGGCTGCGGCTCCAGCCGGGAGCACGCGCCGTGGGCGATCAAGGATTTCGGCATCCGCTGCATCGTGGCGCCGTCCTATGCCGACATCTTCTTCAACAACTGCTTCAAGAACGGCATCCTGCCCGTCGTGCTGCCGCCGGAGCAGGTCGACCGGCTGATGGACGAGGCCGGCAAGGGATCGAACGCGCGCCTGACCGTGGACCTGGAGAACCAGGAGATCACGACCCCGTCCGGCGAGAAGATCCCCTTCGACGTGGACCCGTTCCGCAAGCATTGCCTGATCGAGGGGCTCGACGATATCGGGCTGACGCTGGAGCGGGCCTCGGCGATCGAGAGCTTCGAGGCGGAGGCCGCGCAATCGCGCCCCTGGGTCTGATCGGGACGGGGCGCGCGGCGATGGCGGGGTCGGGGCCGCTAGCGCCGCCCCGACCGCAGGCCCGCATTGGCGGCGATCAGGACGATGCCCCCCATCTCGAGGACCGAATCGGCCTTGATCCCCAGGAGGCCGGGCCGGAACAGCAGCTGGTCGACATGATGGAAGCTCGCCGCGCGGATCGTCACATAGGCCAGCACCGCCCCCACCCCCAGGAGCGCGGGCCAGAGCCGGGCCAGGTGGCGGCGCATCAGGACAGCCGCGAGGAGGGTGGCGATCGCGGCGAGGATCGCCACCGCCTCGATGAAGCGGAGCTGCACGGCGCCGCGGTCGCGGTACCAGCCCTGCGCGCGCGCCAGGCAGCGCCCCGTCACGGTCAGCAGGGTCTGCAGGTCGAGCTGCTTGTTGAGTCCCAGCGCCACCATCAGGAGCGCGGCGCCCGTCCAGAACGCGCGTTCCCGCCCCGTGCCCGACCGCGCGGCGCGCAGGCAGAGCAGCGCCGCCACCGCATAGGCCGCGACCACGGTCCAGCCCCAGAGGTCGGGATCGCCGATCGCGGGCATCCATCCCCGCGCGATGCAGTCCATGTCGAACGTCATGGGCCCGGCCATAGCGCCCGGCGCGACGACATGCGACGCTCCGCGGACGCCGGACACGGAGATCTGACATGACCCGACCGCGCCCGGGGCGGACATGGCGCCCGCTCGCCCTCGCCGCGGCGCTGGCATGGGGCGCGCTGGCGGGGGCGGGTCCGGCGGCGGCGGCCGACACCGTGCGCGTCGCGACCTTCGCGACCGGGCTGGGCGGCGAGGGGCCCGGCCTGCTGCTGCGCGACCTGGAGAGCGGGGAGGCGCCGCGGGTCGAGGCGGTGCTGGCCATGATCGCCGAGGCCGCGCCCGACATCCTGGTCCTGCAGGGGATCGACTGGGACGCGAACGGCGCGACGCTGTCGGCGCTGGCCGAACGGATCGCCGCCGCCGGGCCGGATTATCCCCACCGGTTCGCGGCGCAGCCCAATACCGGGATTCCCACGCCCTTCGACCTGGACGGCGACGGCTGGCGCGGCGGCCCGCGCGACCGGCAGGGCTATGGCGATTATACCGGGGCGGGGGGCATGGCGATCCTGTCGCGCCACCCGATCGCGACGGCGGAGGTGCGGGACCTGTCGGCCCTGCTCTGGGCCGATCTGCCGGGCGCGATCCCGCCCGACCTGGCCCCCGGCGTCGCGGCGATCCAGCGCCTGTCCTCGGTCGCGCATTGGGCGGTCCCGGTGCGGATCGGCGAGGTGACGCTGACATTGCTGACCTGGCACGCGACGCCGCCGGTCTTCGACGGGCCCGAGGACCGCAACGGGCGCCGCAACCGGGACGAGGCGGCGCTGTGGCTGCGGCTTCTGGACGGGGCGCTCGGGGTGCCGCCGCCGGCGGCGCCGTTCGTCCTGGCCGGGGTCGCCAATGTCGATCCCCGGGACGGGGAGGGGCGGCGCGACGCGCTGGACGCGCTCCTGTCCGATCCGCGCCTGCGCGACCCGCGGCCCCGGAGCGAGGGCGGCGCCGCCGCCGCCGATCCCGGCCATGCGGGCGATCCCGCCACCGACACGGCCGCCTACGGCCCGCCGGCGGGGAACCTGCGCGCCTCCTACATCCTGCCCTCGGCCGGGCTGGGGGTGGCGGATGCGGGGGTGCTGTGGCCCGCGTTGGGGACGGCCGCCGCCGGACGGCTGGGCCCGGCGGCGGACTGGCCCGCCCACCGCCTTGTCTGGGTTGATCTGGAACTCCGCGGCGCCGGGGATTATTGACGCCGGCAGGGGCCACCACCCGCCGCCCCGGTCCACGCAATGCCGTCCGAGGAGCCTGCCCCATGCCGAACCCGTCCCTCCTGATCCTGCCCGGCGACGGCATCGGCCCCGAGGTGATGGCCGAGGTCCGCAAGGTCATCGACTGGTTCGCGCAGAACCGCGACCTGGCCTTCGACCTGGAGGAGGACCTGGTGGGCGGGGCGGCCTACGACGCCCACGGCACGCCGCTGACCGACGAGACGATGGCGCGCGCGCAATCGGTCGACGCCGTCCTTCTGGGCGCCGTCGGCGGGCCGCGCTACGACGACCTGGATTTCGCGGTGAAGCCCGAGCGGGGCCTGCTGCGGCTCCGCAAGGAGATGGACCTGTTCGCCAACCTGCGGCCCGCGCAATGCTTCGACGCGCTGGCCGGCTTCTCGTCGCTGAAGCGCGAGGTGATCGCCGGGCTCGACATCGTGATCGTGCGCGAACTGACCAGCGGCATCTATTTCGGCGAGCCCCGCGGCATCATCGACGACAACGAGGGCGGGCGCATCGGCATCAACACCCAGCGCTACACCACCCGCGAGATCCGCCGCGTCGCCCGCTCGGCCTTCGAGCTGGCGCGCCGGCGTTCCAACCGCGTCTGCTCGATGGAGAAGGCGAACGTGATGGAATCGGGCATCCTGTGGCGCGAGGAGGTGCAGCGCCTGCGCGACGAGGAATATCCCGACGTGGACCTGACCCACATGTACGCCGATGCCGGCGCCATGCAGCTGGTCCGCGCGCCGCGCCAGTTCGACGTGATCGTCACCGACAACCTGTTCGGCGACCTGCTGTCGGATGCCGCCGCGATGCTGACCGGATCGCTGGGGATGCTGCCCTCGGCCTCGCTCGGGGCGCCGATGGAGAACGGCCGGCCGAAGGCCCTCTACGAGCCGGTGCACGGCTCGGCCCCCGACATCGCAGGGCAGGGCAAGGCCAACCCGATCGCCTGCATCCTGAGCTTCGCGATGGCGCTGCGCTACAGCTTCGACCTGGGCCAGGAGGCCGACTTGGTCGAGGGCGCGGTCGAGGACGTGCTGGCGCAGGGGCTGCGGACCGCCGACCTCTTGGGCGAGGAGGGCACGTCCCCGGTCAGCACGGCGGGGATGGGCGACGCGATCGTGGCCGCGATGGGGGACCGCGCGTGAGGGGCCGCGCGTGACGCGTCCCGCGCCGCGGACCTGACGGGAGGGCCCGCCCCGTGAACGCGCGCCTCCTCGGGCCGCTGCTGGCGCTGGCGGCCTTCGGCCTCTATGCCACCCACGACGTGCTCGTGAAGCTCCTCGGGGGGACGTATTCCCCGGTGCAGATCCTGTTCTTCTCGGTCGTCTTCAGCTTTCCGCTGGCGACGATCCTCCTGATGCGCGACCCCGCCGCGGGGACGCTGCGCCCGGTGCATCCGTGGTGGACGGCGCTGCGGACGGCGGGGGTGGTGGCGACCGGGCTCTGCGGCTTCTACGCCTTCTCCGCGCTGCCGCTGGCCGAGGCCTATGCGCTGATCTTCGCCGCGCCGCTGATCGTGACGGTGCTGGCGATCCCGGTGCTGGGCGAATCGGTCGGCGGATGGCGCTGGGGCGCGGTGATCGCGGGCCTGTGCGGGGTGCTGGTGGTGCTGCGGCCGGGCGGATCGGCGTTCGAGCTGGGCCACCTCGCCGCGCTCGGGGCGGCGGCGGCCTCGGCCACGGTGTCGGTGGTCTCGCGCCGGATCGGCCGGGCGGAGCGCAGCGTGGTGCTGATGATCTATCCGATGATGGTCAACGTCGTCCTGCTCGCCGGCCTGCTGCCGCGGGTCTACGTGCCGATGCCCATCGCCGATCTGGGCCTGACGGCCGCGATCGCGGGGCTCGGATTCCTGGCGGCGCTGCTGACCATCGCGGCCTTCCGGCAGGCCGACGCGGCGCTGATCGCGCCGATGCATTATTCGCAGATCATCTGGGCGGCGATCTACGGCCGGGTCGTGTTCGGCGAGCGGGGCGATGCCGCGACCTGGATCGGGGCCGCGATCATCATCGCCAGCGGCCTCTTCACCGTGCTGCGCGAGGCGGGGGGGCGGTCCCTGCACACCCCGGTCATCGGCGCGCGCCTCAGGCCCGAGAGCGGCCCCGGCCCGCGCATCGCCGAGGCGCTCAGACGCCGCGCGGCGAAGGGCGTTCCGGGCCACGAAGCCCTTGCCAAGCGGCGAGGGAGCCGATAGGTGCGCCTCCACGGTCGGAGTGTAGCTCAGCCTGGTAGAGCACTGTCTTCGGGAGGCAGGGGTCGTAGGTTCGAATCCTGCCACTCCGACCAGATTTTCCAGATGTCGATCGCGGAGATATTTTGCCTTTCGAAGGCGAAACTTGCCTCTGTAGCAGCGATGCTGATTTGTCCGCGCCATGCGAAGCGCGACACGGAAGGACCGACCAGCCCCTCCCAGGATCTTGCCGTAGCGGGATCAGGCGGACCGTTCGGCGGCGGTCATTGGCCGCATCGCTGCGCGTTCGGATCGACAGCAGGCTGCAAAGACCGATGTCCCAATGTAGACAGCACGGGCAAATCGACCCTCCAGACTATCCTGCGCCGGTAAAACTCCGAGGAGCGCGATCTGCTGAGCGATGCCGTCCGAAAGCATGCGACCCCCTCGGGATGCTCTGGCGGGGGCAAGTCGACGTGTCTATCCGAACTTGGACGACGTGGGTTCCAGACGGTCGAGGAACCGGGCCGAAGGATCGTGGCGGAGGAGATGCGCGGGGGCGGAGCCGCGCTGCCTCGGGTCGATCTCGACGCCTTTGCGAGGCGCGCCATCGAGATGTCCGCCGCTGACCGGACCCGCGTCGCGGCGGCGGACGGGTGGATCTTCTTCGATCGGGGCCTCGTCGATGCGGCCGTGGCGCTCGAGCACGCGGCCGGAATGGCCGCCTCGGAGACGCTGGCCAGATTGGACCGCTTTCACGACCAGGTCTTCCTGGCCCCGCCATGGCCGGAGATCTACCGGGCGGACCGGGAACGGCAATCGAGCAGGGAAGAGTGGATCGCGGCGTACCATCGGCTGCACGAGGCCTATGCGCGGCTGGGATATGACCCGGTCATCTGGCCGAAGGTCGATCTAGAGGCGTGTGCGGACGACCTCTTGGGTTGCCTTTCCCCAGCGCGCAGGCCCCCCGTGGCGTAGGCTCTCCAATGACCTGTAACAGCGTGCCATGGACGGCTGATTTTATTCACGTGCCCGTCGCATTCGGCCCTTATCCGCCGTTCATTGAACCTCCGAATGCCGCAGCGCGGCCCGCCGAACCAGTCGTTCGCTGCGGTCGCGAGATCGAAGCAGCCCGGGACTCATACTTCGCGAAAGTTCCGGTCATTCGGCTGCCAACGATGTTGTCAAGGCGTGCGCCGTACCGGGGAGTCTGGTCGTCCATCGCTAAAGCCCGTGGCTTCGCCGCCGATACGGAACGGACCGAAAATTCACTGCCCTGTGCAAGAGGACCGAATGTAAGCGCCTCGCGACTTGAACGAACGGCATTCGAGCGCGGAATGGACCATTTCTGCGAGGTGTCGGTACGCTATCGCCTCGTCCATAAGCCGACCTCCGGCCAACATAAGATCAGCGAGGAGGATCCGGAATCGCCCGCGACCCTGATACGATCAATCCTCAGGTTCGAAACCGAGACCGCAGCAGGACGGTCCCACCTGCACAGTCCTGTCGCCGAAGCTCGGTAGCGGCGATGGACCACACGACCTCGAAGCGCTCGAATACCGTCGGAATATGGTCGTGGAAGAGAAAGCCTCCACGTTCGGCTTGGCGTTTGAAATAGAGACGATGCATCGCGCGCCAATCGGACCGGGTCCGCTTGCCCTCTCCCTCGTCCCGGGCAAAAGCCGCGTCGACGGCAATGAGCGGGCCGATCAGAAGCTCCATCGTCTTCCAGATTGCTGAGGGCGTACCCGACCCATCGAGGAGGACGGCAAGGCAGCCGACATGCGGCATGGGCTCTCCCCCCGCGAAGTCGCGCAAGAGGCCCGCCGTCGCCCGCTTCGTTCCCGACAGGGCAAGCTGCGCCAGGTTGTCCATCATCTCGGGACTGTCCCCGAACGCGACGACCCGATGATAGGGCGCGTTCCGATCCGACCTCTCCTTGCCCATGTATTTCGCCACCAATGCGTCCGTGACCGGCGTTGGCCCGGTTCCGTCGGGGCGCGCGGAAAGCTCCCGAGACATTGAATAATTGTGCAGCCCCACGCCATCCCGTTCGAAAGCGCGCCGATGCCGGATCGAGAAGCCCAGCCGTTCGAAGAGCGGCCGGGCGGTTTCGCTCGCTTCGGCATATAGTCCGGGTAGTCCACGGGATCGTGCCAAGGTCTCGAGCGTCAACAGGAGCGCGGTGCCGGGTCCGTGGCCGCCGGCGTCGGGGTGGCAGTAGAGGTGATCGATATGCCCGTCCCGTTCGAGATCCGCATAGGCGACGGGGCGGCCACCCGGATCGGCGGCGAGTGCGATCATGACGGCCGCCCAGTGTCACCAGGGCGAGGCCTCGTTCCGCCCGCGCCGGTGTCGTCTCGATGCTGCGGGTCGCGGATCATCGGCGTGATCGGCGGGCAGTCGGCGACGCAGATCGATCCCGTGGCCCTGAAGCCGAGGCGAGCGTAGAGCGTGCGGTTGCGATCGGTCGTGGCCTCCAGATAGGCGGGCACGCCGTGGCGGTCGCAGATGTCGAGGACCGGCGTGATGAGCGCGGTGCCGAGGCCCCGGCCCTGGTGTTCGGGCAGGGTCCCGATCACCGGCAGGTACCAGTGGGGCTCTGGCGGATGGTGCGCGCCCATCCCTTCGAGCACCTCGAAGGCGTCGTTGTGCCTGTGCCCCGGAACCGAGCCGAGCAAGATCTCGCCAAGTGCGTGCTCGTCAGGCTCCGATCCAGGGGCGATCCAGAACGCTGCGGCGCCTTCTGAGATCCCCAGCGTACCGTCCGTGAATGCGGGCGCGCCGAGCGCGGCTGCGAAGTCGGGAAAATGGGCCGCGTAGGCCGCATCGTCGGGATAGAGCCAGCGCACCGGCGGGTCGGCGGCGAAGGCATGCAGGACAACATCGAGCGCGCGATCGCGGAGGTAGGTCGTTTCCTCGGATGCGACGACGACGGGCATGAACTGGTTCATGGGTCGGGTCTCCTTGCGGATGGTGCCACGGCGGGGTGGCCGTTCGTTTTGGGGGAGCGCCGCGGGTGCGGCGCTCCCGGTGCGGACGTCGTCAGAGACGGTCGAGGGCGGGCTGACCCTCTCCAAGCCAGGCGCGCTCGAAGGCGCGCCGGGCGGCGAGGATGTCGCCGTCGTCGCCCTGGTCGGCGCGGTCGGCCTTGCGGGCCTGCCAAAGTCCCCAGAGCGCCCAGGCGTTATTCGGGTGGCTTTCGAGCGCGGTCTCGAAGGTGACAGCGGCGCGACCCGGGTGGCCGGCCTGAAGGTGTACCGCCCCTAGGGTCTGGCGCACGGGGTACGACCAATAGGGCGGCTCCATGTAGGCGATGGTGTCCTCGAGCTTTATCGCCTCCTCGAGGTGATGCGCGGCCGCATCCCAGTTGCCCCGCGCCTGCGCGATCCTCGCCTCGACGACGTGCTTCGCGATCTCGAGAACGTCGGCCGCGGGCAGGTACTGCGCTTCCAGACCCGACAGGTCCTCTTCGGCGAGGATGCGTTCGATAGCCTGTTGTTCTTCGCGGGCGGCGACTAAATCGCCCAGAAGCGCGAAGGCGGTCCCGCGGGCGTAGTGCCAGTGCCCTTTCACGAAGGGGAAGGCCTCGCCCGGATCGGCAAGCGCGAGGATTTCCTCGGGCGTGCCGAGTTGAACGTGAGCCGCGTAGGGGGCCGTCTCGATGGCCTGCACCCAGGCGAGCTCGCCGCTGACCTGGTCGGACGTGACGCCCGCGAGCTTTTCCGAGGCCTCGAGCGCGACGTCCCTCAAGCCGGCCATCTGCGCGCCCGCCAGCAGGAAGTGGATGTTGTGGGGATAGTAGCCGTAGCGGTAGAGCGGGCTTGCCCCGTCGCCCGCGGCGTCGAGATAGGCCTCGTCCGCCGCAATGGCCGCCTGATTCACAGCGATGGAATCCGCGAAGCGCCCGATGCGGTTGTAGATATGCGCGGGCATGTGGACGAGGTGGCCGGCCATCGGAACCGCGCCCCTGAGCGCATCGGCGGCAGCCTCGGCGCGGGCGGGGTCGGCGGAGGCCTCGACCGCGTGGATGTAGAGATGCAGCGCCGCGGGATGGTCCGGCTCGATCTCCATCGCGCGCTCGAGGGTGGCGAGGATCTCGGCGCCGCCGCCTTTCGGCGTCACACCGTCCGCTTCCCAGTAGTCCCAGGGCTGCAGGTTCATCAGCGCGTCGGCGCGGATCACCTGCACGTTCGCGTCCTCGGGAAACTCCTTCGCAACCAGGGCCATGGCCTCGGCGAAAGCCTCGCCATCCGGACCGTCGGGGGAGTAGCGCGAGACGAGCGCGTCGGCGAGCGCCTGCTCCCTCTCCGTCGCGGCCACGTCGCGCGCGGCCTTCGCGGCCTCGATCGCACGGGCGACGGCGTCATCGTGCATGCCGTCGTTCAGATTGGGTCCGAGCGCGTAGGCCTCGCCCCAATAACAGAGAGAGCAGTTCGGATCGGCCGCTTGCGCGGCGCGGAAAGCCTGCGCCGCGCCGGCGTGGTTGAAGCCCCAGAGCAACGCGATGCCCTGCTCGAAGGCGGTGCGCGCCTCGGCGATATCGGTGCCGGGGTCGAGGCCGAAATCGCCGTATCCCGCCGAGGCCGCCACGGCCGCCACGGCCGCCACGGCCGCCGCGTCGCTGGCGGGCAGGTCGTTCGCGGCATGTTCCACGCCGGGCCCGTAGAGTTCGGTGCGCCGCTCGCCATCGTGAGCGAGGGCGGGCGCGGTGAGGGCGGTGGTGGCCGCGAGAATGGCGGCGAGCGTGTTGCGGGCGGTCATGGTGTCTCCTTTCGAATGGAGTGGGTCCCCGTTCGGCAGATCGCGGAACGGCGGGGTCGGTGGCGCGCGGCTCACAGCCAGCCGGCGGCGCGGAGCTGATCGATATGGTCGGAGGTTGGCGCGGGCGGCCCGGTGCGGGCCCTCCGATGCGGTCGGTGACGGTCCGCGCGGAAGAAGCGGGCGCGGAGAAAGAGATTTGAGATTCTCATCGAGCAATCCTTTCGGCGGTGCGGCGGTCGTGTGGGGAAGCCGCCGCCCGATGCAGGGGCGGCGGCCGGTCAGGCGGCGCGGGTCTCGGCGCAGCAATCCGCGACGGCCTCGACATGGCGGTGGTCGGTGCCGCAGCAGCCGCCGAGAACCGTCAGATCGGGCAACAGCCGCCGGAGACGCGCGTAATCGCGCCCGAACTCGGCCGGGTTCCCGGCATCGAGGTCCTCGGCCTCGTCGAGTTCAGCGTGACTCATCCTGGAGGCGTTGGCGCGCACCCCGCCGATCCGGCGGAGCCATCCCTCTCCGGCCTCGAAAGCGCCCCGGAAATGGTCGGGATGGGCGCAGTTCACCATGAAGTATTCCGCCGCGCCGCCGGTCTCGGCGTCTGTGCGTTCGATGGCCTGCCCCAGCGGCGTTCCGTCGGGCAGTCGCCCGTCCGTCTCGGTCGTGTAGGCGACGACGACCGGCAGCCCGGCGGCCACGGCGGCGCCGATGATGCCCACGCCCTCGGCCACGGTCGAGAGCGTGAAGGCGCTGACCATGTCGGCGTCGGTTTCGGCGAACCAGCCGATCTGCTCGGCGTGATAGGCCTCGGCCTCGGCCGCGCTCATGGCGGTATCGGGACGGTAGCCGTCGCCACGCGGACCGATATTGCCCGAGATGACGATCGGCGCGGTGCCGTGGACCTCGCCGCGCAGGTCCGACAGGAACCCGATGGCCTGCCGGTTGAACTGCGCGAGCTCCGCCGCGTCGTGCCCGAGCCGCGCACCCCAGTCCCGGCTCGCCCGCCATGTCGGGGCCTCCAGGATGAAGCCGGTGCCGTGATCTGCTGCGATGGCGAGGTGGCGGCGGAAGTACCGCGCCAGGATGTCCCGTCCGGACGCCGTTTCGAGGAGCGGATAGGCCGCGAAACACGGCAGATCGAGCCCCTCATGAAAGATCAGCGTCGTTTCCAGACCGGAATCGGTCAGAAAGAGCGAGCCGGCATGCTGCGGCAAGTTGTTGCGATAAGCTGGCATCTGGATCACCATGAAAATGAAGTGCGGATGGGAAAGCCGGTTCGATCGTCGATCGGATCGATCTGAGACAGTCCCAGATCGCGGCGAAGATGAGGGGAGAGCGCGCGGATCGAGTTGATCGGTGCCCTGCGGCGCCACCTCGACACGAGCGCGGTCCTGTTCGGATAGAGAATCATTGCCTGGTCCGTCCTGTTCGTCATCGTGGGAGGATCCTGAACCCCCGGCGTGAATGGCGGCGGCGATCCTGCGTGAAAGGCGCGTGAAAGATGGCACTGCGGCTCGAGTGTCTCGGCGGGTTCGCGATGACCCGGGACGGCGCGCCGGTCCGCGTGAGCGCGCGCAAGGCACGGATGCTGCTCGGCCTGCTCGCCGCGTCGCGCAATCGGACCCTGCCGCGCGCGCGGCTTGCCGCGATCCTGTGGGAGACCGGCGACAGCGAGCAGGCCCGGACAAGTCTGCGGCAGGCCCTTGCACAGATACGACGCACCGCCGGGGACGGCTGGCTGAGGGCCGAGGACGAGTCGCTGAGCCTCACGCCGGACGTGTCGACGGATCTCGACGCGTTCAGGACCGCGCTGGAGCGCAACGATACAGCGGAGGCCGTGCGGCTCTACCGGGGGCCGTTTCTCGACGGCCTCGATGGCGCCGCACCCGATCTCGATCAATCGATCAGGGCCGAACGGACCCGTCTCTCGGGCCTCGCCGCGCGGGCCTTCGCCGCGGAACTCGATCGGATCGGGGACGACCCGGCATCGGAACACGTGGCCAACCGGCTTCTCGGCCTCGACCCTTTCAACGAGGCGGCCCATCGCCGTCTGATGCGGATCGATGCCGCGCGCGGCCAGCGCGGCGCGGCCCGGGCGCGATACGAGGCGCTGGAGATCGACCTGCGGCGAGAATTGGGAACCCAGCCCGAAGAGGAGACGCAGGCTCTGTACGCCAGGCTCCGGCGAAACGCGGGGGGCCGTCCAGCGACCGAGGACGCGCCCTCGACATATTCCGCTTCGCACGCCGATCCCGGATTCCTGCTGCTGGCGCTTCAAGGCGAGACGGCACCGGACTGGGCGGCGCTCGATCAAGCCGCCGGGGCCCAGGGCGCGCGCGCGCAGGATGCCGGGCCGGGCGAGGCCGCGTTTCTCTTCGCGCCAGCCGATCTGCAAGGCGTCGCCGCCGCGGCCTTGCGGATCCGCGATGCTGCCGCATCCGATCTTGCCTTCGGGTTGATCGCCGTCGATCCGGGCGCGGCGGATACCTCGCGCGCCATCGTCAGCGCCCGTCGCATCGCCGCCAAGGCGGAACCGGGCGAAGTGCTTGCGGAGAGCGGGCTCGCGACACGGCTTGGTCTGGCGGTCCCCTCGGGGCGCGGCGCGGCCTCCCTGACGCGGCCCGAACGGCGGACGCGGCCGCTGCCGCCGATCGTCGGGCGGGAAGCCGAGCTTGCGCAGGTGGAGGCGGCAATCGCCGCCGCCCGGAGGGTCGGCAGAGGACTGGCGATCCACGTCTCGGGAGAGGCGGGCATCGGCAAGAGCCGCCTCGTCTCGGAGATCGCGACCCGCGCCGCGGAGTGCGGGGCTGTGGCCTGCACGGTCGGGTTCGACGCCTTTTCGCCGGGGGCGCGCCACCTCGCGCAGCGCATCGCCGGGGCCTTGCCGGTGCCGCCTGTCCCCGGCCCCGATGCACGCGCGATCGACCGGGCCGTGTGGTCCTGGCTAGTCGAGCGGGAAATCAGCGCCGATGCCGAACTGCGCATGAGCGCTCTCGGCCCAGAAGAGCTGCAGCGCCGGACCCTCGGCGTTCTGGCGGATGCGCTGACGCGCAGTACCGGATCGAACGGGCTCATCGTGGTCGTCGAAGATTGCCACTGGGCCCCGATCGGCGCGGCCGGGTTCCTTCTCGACCTCCTCAACGCTCTGGAAGACGCCCCTGTCGTTCTGCTCATGACGGAGCGGCCGCATTCCGGCAGCCTCGACCACCGACTGGCCGCACGCGCACGGGTGGGGGTGGTGCGTCTCTCGCTCGCGCCACTGCCCCATGCGGCGGCGCGGGAGCTGGTCGATGCGATCGCCCCGGGAATTGCCGGGCCCGAGGCCGCAATCGAGCGCGCCGCTGGCCATCCCCTTTTCCTCATCTGCCTTGTCGAGGCCGGATGGACGGCGGGCGCGTTGCCGGAAAGCGTGACCGAACTCGTGCAGGAGCAGATCGAGAGGCTGCCATCCGCGCTGCGAGCCGCCCTGCGCCAGGCCGCGATCCTCGGCGCGCGCTTCGACCCCGCCGACATGGCCGCGATCTTTCCCGAAGCCGCCGCGCCGCGCGAAAGCGGCGATCTTTTGTATGAGACGGGGACCGGCCTCGCCTTCGGCCACGATCTGATCCATCGCGCGATCTACGATGCGATCCCCGAGGAGACGCGGCAGGACTGGCACGCCCGCGCGGCGGCCCATTTTCGCGACCACGATCCACTCCGATGGGCCGATCATGCCCTGCTCGGCACCGACGACGCCGAGGCGAGCCGGGCCGCGGCAGCCGCGGCGGGCGCGATGCTTTTCGCACGCCGATTGACGGCCGCCTTTCCCTATATAGACGCCGGCCTCGCACGCGGCGGCGATGCAGAGGCCGTGGCCGAGCTTCACTATTGCCGCGCTGGCATTCGCAGGATGCGGGGCGACATGGCCGGCGCGCTCGACGAGTATCGCGCCGGCCATGCCAAGGCGATCCGGCCGGAGACCCGCGCGACCCTGCTGGCCCGTCAGGCCCTAGTGCTGCATAGACTGGGTCGCGGCGACGAGGCCGATAGGACCCTCGACGCCGCGGAGGAGATCGCCGACGACGCCGGTCTGGCCGGGCTTCCCCGCGCGCTGATCCATGAACAGCGGGGCAATCGCGCCTTCGTGCGGGGCGATCACGCCGCGTGCCTGCGCCACCACCAGGCCGCGCTCGCCGCCGCCGAGACCACGGGCGATCCGCTTGGCCTGTCGCGGGGCCATGGCGGGATCGGCGATGCGCTTTATGCCGCGGGCCGCTTCTCGGCCGCGCACGACCACTTCACCCGGGCCATCGAGATTGCCGAGACGGCCGGTCTCGGCATCGTGCGGGAGGATTACCTCTTCATGCAGGCCTTCTCGCTTTTCTTCTCCGATCCCGGCCCGCGCGCGTTTCTTCTTGTCGACAACGCCGTCGAGAGCGCCAAGGACTGCGCTGCCACCCGCATCGAGGTCGTCGCGCGGGAGGTCCGAGCCGAGATGCGTCTGGTGGCGGGTGACCTCGCGGGCGTCGCGGAAGACATCCGTGCCATCGACGCGCTGTCGTCCATGCGCGGCGAGGCCCGCGTCTCGGACGATGTGGACATCCTGCGGGTCTATCTCGCGCTGCGGAGTGGAGATCTGGACGAGGCGAAAACGCGTCTCGCGCCGTTCCTTCCCGGCGCTCCGTCGAACTCGGATATCGGCGCCACCGCCCTGGGGCTCGCCACCCTCACGGCCGAAGACAGGGAGGCACGGGACGTCGCTTTGGACGCCGGTCTCCTGTGCTGTGAAAAATGCGCTCTCTCGCATTCCTGGGTCTGGTTTCACGCCCTGACCCTCGAACGGGCGATCGTCGACGGCGACGAGGCCCTGGGCAGACGCATCGTCGCGGCCATGGATGCCTACGCCGCCGGCGAGCCGCCCGGATTGGTCTCGCTCTACGCCCGGACCGGCGAACTGGCGCTATGGCCCCCGGCCGACGGGCCGGTCGGCGAGCACGCCGCGCGATTGGCAAAAGCGGGCCTCGGCGACATGACAAGGCTGCTCGCCATCGCGCCGCGTACCGCGCCCCCCACCTCCGAGGCTGCCGGGAACGTAACAACGCGCCGGGCTTAGGCCCCCGCCCCGCGCGAAGCTTCGGCAGGTCGACGTGCTGGTATCGCAGGGCCGGTCGGTAGCTGGGGCCGTGCGGTCGATCGGTGTGACGCAGTTCACCTACTACCGTTGGCGCAAGGAATTCGGCGGTCTGAAGATCGACCAGGTCAAGCGGTTGAAGGAACTCGAGAAGAAGAACGAGCGGCTAAGAAGGCCGTCTCCGAGCTGACGCTTGAGAAGCTGATCCTGAGAGAGGCCGCCTCGGGAAACTTCTAAGCCCCGCCCGCCGCCGAGCCTGCATCGATCACATCCGGCAGAAGTTCCGGGTGTCGGAACGGCTTGCCTGCCGTGTGCTTGATCCTGCCCCGCTTGAGTGGACACCCCTGATAGGCTTCCGAGCCAAGAGAGGAGTGTTCGATGAAGAGCAAGAAG
>CANKVU010000015.1 GCA_947487205.1 uncultured Paracoccaceae bacterium
TTGAACAGGTCCAGCCAATCGATAACGTCGCATGACGCGTTGGACGAAACGCCCTCCGGGTAAGCCGGGGCGGTTCAATCCGCCCTCTTTTCTGGATGCCGCGGTAGTGGAGCGTGAAATGATGCGCGCGCGGCGAACGGCAGAAAAGTCCCGCCCAAGTCGACCTTGGGTGTAGAAGGCTCCCGAAGGTTTCCTCGGGAACCTCTGTTGGATATAGCGTCATGCCGACAAGGAACTCGGCCACAAGTTGCACCACGAAATGCAAAGGGCTGGACCCGAGGCAGGCTTTCGCGCCGGACAAGGGCGACGGAATGGGGCGGAAGATCCATGAGCCCGGGATTACATCGATCCGTGCAAGGGCGGATAAACGTGCCAGCTTCGGGATTTACACGATCACGCGGGAAGAAGCTGTCCCGAAAAATTATCGTGGATGAACTTTCTGAAATTGTCTCTTTCGGCATCCAGCGAAAACGAGCACGCCGTCTCGTAGCTGCGTTCGCGATAGTTTCTGACCGCTTCCAGGGGCATGCTGGCAATGCCTGACACTGCTTCAGACGCGGCGCCCGCATCCTGGAACGGGTAGGGGATGCAGTTCTCGTTGAAACGGCAATAGGCCATGTTCCCGCCCGCATCTGGCGTGACCACCAAGCATCCCGCTGCCATTGCCTCCAGGCCCGGCAGGTAGAACCCTTCCTCCCGGTTCGGCGCGCCGAGGAACACGTCGATCCCGTCGTAAAAGCTCTTGAGCGCGGGCCAGTCGAGGGGCTTGCGAACGGGACGGAACTCGAATCTCTCGTCCGATCCGAGACGGGCAGCCACCCGGTCGCCGATATCGGATTTCCAGGTCATGTAGCCGATCCGGATCAGCGTTTTCAAAGCCTCCGTGCGAGGCGCGTTCAGGAAAAAGTCCGATCTGTGCCCCAGAGGAATCGTTTCGCAGACCGATCCCGGATGCAAGAACGGCGCGATCGCGTCGCGCACGATGTCATTGATGGCGATCCGGACCATGGGACGGGACAGAAGGCGAATTGCGTAGCCGCGCTGGAAGTCGACCGAGGCGTGGCGAACGTTCTGGATGATGTGGATCAGGTTCCCGGGCGGCAGGCCACGCTGTACCAGCCTTTCCAGAACTCTGAAATCGCTGGGGAGGGAGAAGAAATAAAGGTCGGACAAGCTGAAGGGTATGCGCAGGTCCGCAAACATCTCCTCTCGGCGCGCGAGGAAGTGGGAGAAATCTTCGCGGCTGAAGATCTTGTCCTTCTTGGTGGGCGGCCGCGGAGTGTGGAAAATCACCCGGTAGCCCAGCGATTCCGCATGGTTCGCGTAATCGAAGCACTTGTGGATGCCGCCCACGGGGCGAAGGGAGGGCAACAGGATCCGGAAGGTGGTCATTGTCAGGCGGCCCGCAGCATGTCGACGAGCGGGGCCGTTGCGGTTTTCGGCGCAAAGGCCCCCTGCGACAGGGATTGCGCCCCTTCCGTCTTGGCGAGCACCTCGTCGGGATCGGCGGCGAGACGATCCAGCAGCGCAATGAGATCTTCTCCACCCGACGTGATGTCGGCGATCCACCCGGCACTCATCTGCTTCAGGAACGGAGAGACCTCGGTAAAGCCGGGATGGATCACCGGCACGCCCAGCCCGAGTGCGGTGACGGAACGGGTCACCATGGCCAGCTTGCGTTCCTCGGTCGGCTCGAAGACATCGAGGAAGACATCGTGTTCTTGGATCATGTCGGCATAATCCCCGAACAGCATCGCGCCGCGCACGCGCGTGCGCGGGTGGCCCAAGCATTTCCGTATGGTGGGATTGGCCGCGAGGTGGTCCTCCGAAACGCGCAGGAGGTTCAGCGTCAGCGACAGCGTGGGGATGGTTTCCAGCGCTTCCACCAGGCGGTCGAACATGGTGCCGTAATTGAGCCACCGCTGCAGATGACCGGACACCACGACGGAGAGTCCCTCCGTCCGGGAGGGCACGCCGCGTTTCTCGGGCCAGTCGTAGCACATGTTGACCACCGCCATCCGGTTGCGCAGATCGTCGCGCCCGCATTTCGCGAGTTGGCCCGCGACGTAGTCGATCTTCTTCTTGCCGTTGACGATGACCGCATCGGCCGAGGCGAGGGCGCGGAGCTTGCGCCGTTCCAGTGCCTGCAGCACCTCCCGGGTCGCACCTTCGCATTCGGCTTCCAGCATCTTCGGGGCGAAGAAGTCGTAGACGAGGTGTCCGGTCGCAGCGCCGTCGATGGCATCGAACTGGTTGCTGTTGCAGATGATCGTCGCGTCAGGCCGCTCCTGGTCGAGGAAATCGGCGAAGTGCTGGCGCGCCAGCACGACCGTCCCGGGCGGAACCGGCGGCAGGCCGGAGGTTCCCATCTCTGACCACACCTGCTCGTAGCGACCGCGCGGGATCACGACCACGGTCTCGATGCCGTGCGCCCGCAAGCCCTGCGCTATCCCCGAGACGCGCAAACCCGGGGCGCTTCCCGGCACGATCATCTCCGGCGTCACGTCGTTGGAGATCAGGACCACCCGCATGGATTTCATCTCCGCGCCTCGTACGCTCAACAGACTTTCCGCATCATCATAACCGCCGTGCGCGTGCCCAGCACGTGGCTGTAGGTCAGGGTCCTGACCTCTTCCAGGATCATCGCCCCGCCCCCGGCTGCCGCCACCAGCTCCTGTATCTCGGTGACCGTCAGGGGCATCGTGATCGGGTTTTCGACTTTGGTGCTGGCGCCGAAATCTTCCAGCAGCAGCAGCCGCCCCCCGATCCGCAGGGTTCCGAGCGCATTCCGCAATGCGACAAGCTTGCCCGCCGCCGTCAGGTGATGCAGCACGGTCACGAACAGGGCCACGTCCATCGAGCCCATCTGCGTCACGTCCGGCTGGGAGATGTCGCCTTGAACGCATGCCGCCTGGGGCAGGTTGCGCCTGCAGATCTCCAGCAGATGCGGGCTCAGCTCCACGCCGTGCAGTTCGGCGCCAAGCTTGCGCACCTCGTTCAGCACGCGCCCGATCCCGCACCCGAATTCGATGATCCGCCAGCCGTCCCGGGTCGGCCGGACCGAGCGCAGCGCATCCGTCAGCACGCCGACCTGCTCCAGGTGCATGATCTTGTTTTCCGCCAGGCTGTGACGAATGGAACAGACGGCCAGTTCGGGGGAAAGCGCCGACAGAACCCGCGCCCGCTCCTGCCAATAGGCGCCGGGATCGGATTCCCGATCGAAGCCGTCCTTGGGAGGCGTGCCGCGCGCGGTGAAATCGGCCCTGGCGAGGGCCGCGATATCCATCCCCTCCTGGACGCGCGTCCACTGGCCCCGGTGCAAGTCAAACCGGTTCACCACGAAAGCCTGATCGTCCCGGGTCAGGTAGACCCGGTCGAAGAAGGTGATCCTGGACATCGGCTCGGCGAAGGCCGTGGCGATCTCGGGGCCCGACAATTGCTCGGGCAAAACAAGAAAAAGGACGATCCTGTCCAGCAGCGGCGCGAAGGCTTCCCACGGGAAGGATAGCGCGTCCATGACGAGGAGCGCGCCCCGGGCCTCCACCTGGCGTGCGAAATCCTCCTGAAAGATCGTGTCGATCGTCCAGCAGGCGCCGCTGCCGGAACGGGCGTAGACGGGCAGGTCGATCTCGGGCTCAGTCACGGAGTCCATATTTCTCGCTCAGTTGTCGAACCCCTCGCTTGCGCCCGAAGAAGAAATTGTAAGGGGCCTTCCGCGCCTTTCCCAGGAGGTAAGCCAGATCGCGACGCATGGTGTCGACCTCCTGCCTGGCCGCTTCGAGCTCCCGCTTGGCGCTTTTCAGGCGCTTGCGCAATTCTGTGGAATTGTCGGCCGTGCCGCTCGCGACGCGCGCGTTCCGCAGGAACTCGTTCTCGAACCTCAGCAATTCGGCTTCCATCAAGAGCTGCCCGACATCCTGCTGGGGAACGAAGCGCAGGTCGGGGTGATCGGTCTTGTCATGGCCCGATGATGTCACCGTGATATCCTCCAGTTTGAGAAGCCGGTTCCAGACCTCCCGGGCGCGGGCCGCGACGCCCGCGTCCGAGACCCGCAACGCCTTGTCGAAGCTGCGTCCCAGAATTTCGTCGCGCACGCTGTCGATGCTTTCGGCCCCCAGCTCGAAATCCCACCGACGGTTGATTTCTGCCGTGACGGGAAACCCGTCGATGACCGCTTGGTGGCTGACGACGAGGGTGCTTTCCGGATTGGCCTCCGCAAAATCGGCCAGGGCCTCGTTCGAGACGATCCAGATCTTCAACGCCAGGTCGGGCTTGCGATAGAAGTCCACAACCTTCTTCCTCGGATCCCGCGCCGTGTCGTATCCGTGCCGCTTGTACAGCGAATTGGTGCAGGCGATCGGATTGCGGAACACGACGAGGGTCTTCGCATCCGGCGCGACCGATTTCCATATGGGCAGGAAGTGGCACACCCGCGGGTCCTTGAACCCCCAGATCGGGTGCGCGATGTGACGGCGTTCGACGAACCGGGACATCGCGGAGAATGTCGCATCCGCCACTCTTGGAACCAGCCGGTGATCGACCCGCCAATTGGTCCCGCTGTCCAAGAGGATCTTGTTGTGGATGTCCATCACCTCACGGTCCTCGTAATGGCCGTAAGGATTGCTCTGATTTGCGCCAAGAAGGTCGTCGCCCAGGAAGACACCACTTTCCGCAATGTACTTTGACACCATCGATGTGCCGCTTCGATGCGAGCCGGCGACGATCAAAGTCCTGGGCAAGGTCACCTCCGTTTCCGGCCTTCTAGAACCATCCACCGTGACTTACAAGATCGATATCCGCCACTCGATCACCGTCAAGGCATTGGTATCGTTGTATCTTGTAGTCTCCGAGCAACAGGCGCGTTCGGGCTTTCCCGTGGCCTTCCTCCCGAGAAACGGGCCGTCGCGAAATGGAGGGGGGAGGAGCGACGCGATCCCTCTGCGGTTCGAGTCCGAGAGTTAGCATTATGTTTCATTTGGGGGTCCTGACCTTTGCCAGGGAGCCCGAACCGGCCCCCAGTTTGGACTGGACGCTTGGGCATAGCCATGGGGCCCTGGACATATCCCACGTGATCCTGCGCGACATGGGAAGCCCCGTGCCGGTGGCCGTTGCCCGCAGCACCGGAACACTGGCCATCCGCCCGGGCGGCGATCACGCTGGCCGACGCAACAGGCGACACGAGCCGCTCGGGGGCTCGACAGCCGACCTGCGCTTGCGTAACCGGGATCGGCGGTCAATCAGGCGCCGGACAGGCCCCGGACCCGTTTGCCGGAACCGTATCATCCGCAGCCCCGAGGCTGTGAGGATCCCCGCGGGCGGCAAGCGGAGATGCCCAAACGTACCGGAGGAGAGGCCGCCGGCCTTATTGCCAAAAGATCTCGAATGGAAAGTGCCGCGCCGACGTGGTTCCCCGAGGCGCGCCTTGAATCCGCGCTGCCACGCCCCGAAACTCAGTTCGGCCATTGCCTGAGTCGGCTACGGAATGACCATCCCATATCCTTGCACGGGTTGAACCCCGCAGAGCGGCCGGTTACTCCAGCGGCTCGGGGTCGAGAGGGAAAAACATGAGGGTCAAAGACTCTTTCGCTCAAACATGGATGGCCGTGAAAGATTTTATCTCGACTCGGCGCAGGAAACATCATTCCGCCCGGAAAGACGATCAGTCCGAAAAAGAGAATAAGAACAATCGTGCGAAGACAGGAAAAAAGGATAAATCTTTACTGTCTCTCGCAAGACGACATCTGGACAAGAATTGGTATGCAGACCTCCATAAGGTTTCCGACCCCATCAATCTGGAAAAGCACTTTATAGAGTACGGCCTGCCGCGCGGATACGCTCCGTCTCCGGAATTTTCAAATTCAGAAGGCATGTTGACGACTTGGGGGTCGGAGTATTTCGCTCGACTGGGCGTGCCTGTAGGACAGGCTCCTGCAGATGTCCTGCCTCCCGACGATTGCGAGGCGACAAGACCTTTTTCCGTGGTGAACGAGAAGAGGAAACCGCTTGCGGTGGTTTCAACAAGTTTCGGAGATGAGAATCGCCTGTTGCCAGTCATCGGAGAATGGGCGCAAACGACCGATTTCCTTCTGCTCACCGACCGGAAGTTCGATTCACCCGGTTGTTGGCAATACCTCCACGCAAATTATTTCCATGTCAATTCCCGCCGGCGCGCGGCATTCTTCAAGACCCACTTGCCAACGTACTTCGAAGAATACGAGCGCGTGCTGTGGGTGGATGGGGATGTTCTTATCTGCCGGGATCCGCACCGAACACTTCTGGAGTACGGAGTTTGGGGCCATGATTTCGCAACCTTCCCTCACCGGCCGCAAGGCAACCCCATGGCGGAGGCTGCAACCTATGTCCGTCTCGGGAAGGAGGATCCACGTCGCATGGGTGTTCACCTCGGGGAATTTCGCGGACACCCCGCCTTCGAGAAACTCAATACGGTCGACACCGCAGTCATGATGATCAACCCTCGCTCGGAAGCGGCTCGAAAACTGTCGGCAACCTGGTGGACTCATATCATGCGGGGATCCAAGAGAGACGAGCTGTCTCTGCCGCTTGCGATACATGATACGCCAGATATCAGTTGGGACGTGTTTCCGGAGGAATCCTTCGAAACATCCTCCTCCTTCGTAAAAGTCGCATATTGAACGTCCCCGAGGCAATGAAGACAGACATCGTCATCCCCATCCATGACAGCCCCGAAGATGTACGACGCTGTATCTCCAGCTGCGTCGCCTCGCTTCGGGCCGGAGACAGAATCATCCTCGTCGATGACGGGTCTGCGCCCGCAACTGAAAACATATGCATCGGTGCGGCAGAGAAATACCCTTCGAGCATAGTCCTTGTTCGGCATTCCGAAGGGCGTGGCTTTTCCCGGGCCGCCAACGCGGGAATCGGCAAGGCCGAATCGCCGATCGTGATCCTTTTGAACAGCGATACTGTTGTACCTCCGGAATGGCTGGACCGGATCGAAGCGTGCTTCGCGTCCAATCCGAACATCGGTATCGTCGGACCGCTTTCGAATGCAGGAGGATGGCAGTCCATTCCGGAGATCGTCTTCGGCGGCCCCAAGAACAATCGCATTGCCAGCGACGACGTATCGCTTGAGAAAATCCAGGATTTCTGCCGGTCCTTTCGCGACCTGTACGAGTATCCCGTCGTCGATCAGATCAACGGGTTCTGCATTGCGATCAGGAGGGAGGTGTTCGAAAGGATCGGGATGCTGGATGAAAAGAGTTTTCCGAAGGGGTACGGGGAGGAGGTCGATTTCAATTTCAGGGCGCAAGATGCCGGCTTCATCTCGGCAATTGCCATCGACTGCTTCGTTTATCACGACAAGACGAAGAGCTATACGCCCGAGACGCGCAAGGAACTGGTGGCAGAGGGCCGGGCCCGCAACGACAGGGTACACGGGGCGTTCCGGGTAAAGGAGGCGATGGCCGGGTCCCGGGACAACCCGATACTGAAGGCGATACGCGCCAGGGCCGCGCAGGCATTTGCGAAAAACGGGTGGATGCTGGACGAGTAGAAGGGCGAGCAGCGTCCTGTTTTCCAAAGGACACTCCGGATCGCCGGTTGAGCGGGTCGGGCGATCACCGGGATCGGGCAATGGCCGCGGTTTTTTCGTTCCCGTTCTCCGGCGTCCTTGGACGAGGCGCTTTCGACGGCTCGAGATGCGCCTGGAATGCCCCTAATCAAAGAACCTCTTCGATGCCCTGTGCGGCGAATGCCGGAACGGCGGGCCCGGACCGGGCACGACATCTCGCAGCGTCAGGTCCGCCCCGGGGGACGCCGCGGCCAGAGGGGCGCGAGCGCCAGGGCCATCGCCACGACCAGCCAGATCACCCGGCCCTGGTAGCGCCCCGCGGGTGCCGAGAGCGCCCCGCAGACGAAGGCGTTGGCCAGAAGCCCCACGGCGAGGAGCGCCACCGGCGCCCGGGCCTCCGGAACCCGCCAGACTAGGGCGAGCAGCGCCAGCGCCGCGGACAGGACCGAGAGGGCCTGCACCGTCTCCAACGCCGGAAACAGGCCCCGGGGCGGGCGCTGCAGGTCGATGCGGATCTCGTCCGGCCCGAGGATCCGGTACTCGGCGAAGCGCATTTCCGAGAATCCGATCTGCAAGATCTGTTCGACCGTGTTTCCCGCCGACGCCCATCCTTGGGCCCAGGGATCGTACCGAAGCACCTGCCAGGCCAGTGCCATCTCCTCGGCGGAGATGCGGCGCATCTGTGCGGGCGTGGCCCGGGTGCGGACATTGTCCTTCCCCCACAGCACCGCCCGGCTTGTCTCCGGAAAGCGGTCGTAGACCTCGCAGATGGTGAAGCCGTTTCCGGGGCAGGTCTCGGAGAGGTAGCGGATCGCCACGCCGTCCTCGAAGAGCCGCGCCAGCAGGACGGGAAGCCGGCCCGGCGCGAGGCTGAGGCGGGGCGGCGCCTCGGAGCCCCGATCCCCGGCCCCTGCCGGTCGGGGCGCATCCGCGGGTCCGCCCCCTCCGCCGGCCCCGGCCATGACGACGGAAATGGCGAGATTGACGGCCAGCGCCAGGACGAGCGGCAGCTGGGCCAGGGCCGCGAGGGCGTATCGCCGGCGCCACAGGAACCACAGGCCCAGGGCGGTCCCGCTCGCCGCGGCGAGCGGGATGTGGCTGTAATGCACGAGGATCGCCGCCGTGGCGGCCAGGCAAAGCGCCCCCGCCAGGGGGCATCCGAGAATGCCTTCGCGACGCATCACCACGAGGGGGATCGCGATCAGCCAGGCCGCCTGGATGTCGGGCATGATCTGGGCGGCATAGAACGGCAGGGTGGTGGCCAGCGCCGTGACGGCCCCGGCCGCGAGGCGCTGCAGCGGGCGCAGGGGCGCCATCATCAGCCAGATCAGCCAGGCGGTGACGAGCGCCATCGGCAGCACGGCCGCCATCGGACCGGCCGCCCGGGTGGCGACGTTCAAGAACACGGAATAGGGCACGGACCGGACGTTGTTCGCCGCGCCCGTCGCCTGCGCCCCCCCGCCGCCGGCCCCGGCGGAGGCGGTCTCCGCCGGGGCGCCCGCCACGGGGCCCGCGCCGAACAGGTCGTCCAGCCCCGTGCGGTCGAGGAAGAACCCGACCGCCTCGCCGCCGCCTTCGTAGTAGTTCGCGCTGTCGACGAACGCCGTCGGCGCCCCGGACCACAGGGCCGGCCAGAGCAGCAGGAGCGTCAGGACGCCGATTCCCGCCAGGTGGCCGATCCGGCCCTTGGTCCGTCCGCTCATGGTCCCGCCCTTGAAAGCCTTGCTGCTTTGCAGCACAGGTTTTCGGGTGAATCCAGTTCGGACAGGGACCAACGAGGTCGAAATGGACGCTGTGCGGAAATCTCCGGCCGCGGAGGCGGTGATCGTCGTCCCGAGCTTCTCCCGGCCCCGGCAGCTCGAAACCTGCCTGGACCATCTCGCGGCGCTCGATGGCGGGCCGTGGCGGGTCGTGGTGGTCGATGACGGCTCGCCCCGACCGCTCGCCCCGGTCTGCGCGGCGGCCGGGCCGCATGTCACTTGCCTCCGCCAGGAGAACGGCGGCCCCGGCGCGGCCCGCAACGCCGGTGTCGCGGCCGCCGGGGGCGCGCGCTGGATCCTGTTCACCGATGACGATTGCCGCCCGCGCCCCGACTGGGCGGTGCGGCTCGTCGCGGCCCAGGGCGGCGTGGCCGGCCGCCTCGTCGGGGGCCGGATCGAGAACGCGCTGACCGACAACCCCTATTCGTCGGCAAGCCAGACGCTCGCCAACTACCTGACCGACCGCTATGCCGATCGCGACGGCGGCATGGGCTTCTTCACCACCAACAACATGTGCTGCCTGCGCGCGGACTTCCTGGAGGCGGGCGGCTTCGATCCCGCCTTCCGGCAGGCCTCGGAGGATCGCGACCTGTCGCTCAGGTGGAAGGACCGGGGCGGCACGCTCGTCCATGCCCCCGGAGCGGTGGTCGACCATGCCCATGCGCTCGACCTCGGCGGCTTCTGGCGCCAGCATGCGAGCTACGGACGGGGCGCGCGGCGGCTGCATCGCCGCATGGACCGCGACGGCGACCGGCGCGCGAAATTCGAGGCGCTGTCCTTCTATGCGGGGCTCCTGTCCCGGCGCGGGCCGGTCGAGGCGGCGCTCCTGGGGCTCAGCCAGGTGGCCACGGCGGCCGGCTACGCCCGCGCCCGCCTGGCCGAGCGATCCCGCGGCCCCGAATGAGACCGCCCGAACGAACCCGGAGGAGCGCAGCATGCCGACCCCATCGATCTGGCTTCTGACCTGCGTGGGCGTGGCGCACGACCTGGCGCTCCTGCCCCACTGGCTGCGTCACTACCTGGATCTCGGAATCGCGCCGGAACGGATCGTGGTGATCCTGAACGCCGCGGTCGAGGCCGATCCCGGCCTCGACCGCGCGCGGGAGATCCTCGCCGCCCATGGCGCGACCCGGCCGCCCGAGATCTGGATCGCCCCCTATACCTCCGGCACCATGTGGGCGCGGCGCGGCGCGGTGCAGGCGCGGATCTGCGCCCCCGGGGACTGGGTGCTGAACGCCGATGTGGACGAGTTCCATCGCTGGCCCGAGCCGGTGGCGGACTGCCTTGCGCGGGCCGCGGATCTCGGCGCCGACTGCGTGCAGGGGGTGATGATCGACCGTCTCGCCCCGGGCGGCGTCCTGGCCCCCGTGCGGGAGGCGCCGCACGTGCTGGAGCAGTTTCCGGTCCGCGCCGAGGTCGCCTGGTCGATCGGCGGGGCGAGCCCCGTCCACGGCCGTGGCGGCACCGTCAAGATGATGGCGGCGCGCGGCCGCCACCTGCCCCATCGCGGCGGCCACCGGCCCGCGATGGGCAGCGAGGTCTCCTATCTCTACCGCTATCCGCTGGGCTCCTTCCGGGAGATCGACGACCCCGCCTTCCGCTTCTCGGTCCCGACCCAGGTCGATCACGTGCACTGGACGGAGACCCTGCCCGCCCGGCTGGAGACCCGCCTGGCCACGCCCGGCGTCAGCCCGGCGGGGGTGGAATACGGCCGGCGGCAGCTCGATCATTTCGGGCGCAACGCGGGCCGGATCGACCTTGCCCAGGTGGCGCTGGAAGAGGAGGTCGCGCCCGGGACCGCCGCGTGGCCCGAGAGGCTGGCCGAGCTCCGGCGGATGGGGCGGCGCAAGCCGCTGACCGCGCCGGTCCATCGCCTGGTGGACCGGCTGACCGGCCGCCGGACGCAATGGCTCCTTGCCACCGGGCGCAGGATCCTCGGGGCCGCGGAGGCGCGGCGATGACCGGCTGGACACGGCGGCAGCTGACCTTCGGCAGCGAGCGGGGCGTGGTCCATGCCCACAGCTATTACGACATCCCCGTCTTCGACACGGCCGGCAGCCGCATCGCGGCGCTCCGGCACGACCATCCCGCCAGCCGCCACCCCGGCACCGCCGACGCGGTGGAGGTGGGCCTGGTCGAGGCCGACCGGCCGGGATCCTGGCATCCGCTGGGACGCAGCACCGCCTGGAGCTGGCAGCAGGGCCCGATGGCGCAATGGGTGCCCGCCGCGGACGGCGCCGGCGAGCGGCTGGTCTGGAACGACCGCGAGGGCGGCCGGTTCGTGGCGCGCCTGCTCGACCCTTCGTCCGGCGGCGGGCCCCTGACGCTGCCGATGCCGGTCTACGCGGTGATGCCCGGCGGCCGGTCCGGGCTGTCGGTGAACATGGCCCGCCTGCAGGTCCTGCGCCCGGGATACGGCTATGCCGTGGAGGAGGAGGCCCCCGGCATGCCGCGCCGGCCCGAGGACGACGGCATCTGGCAGGTGCCCTTCGACGGAGGGGCGCCGCGGCTTCTCCTGCCGCTGGCGCGGGCGGTGGATTTCCTGCTGGCGCGGCTGCCCGCGGCGGACCGGCTGCGCCACCGGCTGCTGCCCTATCATTACTGGTTCAACCACGTGAAGATCGCCCCCGGGGGCGGCCGCTTCACCGTCAAGCTGCGCTGGCGGCGCCGGGGCGGTCCGTGGTCTGGACGCATGGGCGTCAGCCTGACCTGCGACACCGGCGGGGGGCGCGACCTGCGGCTTCTCGGGCGGGCGACCTCGCACGTGATCTGGCTCGACGACACGCGGCTCTATTATTTCGACGAGGGACGCCGCGACATGCCGCTCGTGGAGGATACCGCGCCCGCGGGGACGCGGAGGGGCCTGGTCGGCGGCGGCCTCGCGGCCAACGTGCACCTGCGCCACCTGCCCCCCGCGCCCCCCGCGGGTGGCGCCCTTCCCCCCCGCATCGTGTACGACACGCCCTACCGGGAGGCGCCGGAATTGTGGGAGGCCAGCCCCGACGGGGCGGATCGCCGCCGGATCGCCGCCTTCTCGAACCACCGTCCCGCGAAGGGGCCGTTCCGCTGCGATCTGCATCCCGTCCCCGATGCGGCGGGCGACCGCCTCGTGGTCACCTCGACCGAGGACGGAGGGCGCCAGATCCATCTCCTCGAACGCGCGGGATGAGCGCGTCCCCCCGCGTCAGCGTCATCCTGCCGGCCTATGACGTGGCCCCCTTCGTCGGGCGGACGGTCGCCTCCCTCGCCGCCCAGGACTGGCCAGGGATCGAGATCGTCGCCGTCGACGACGGCTCCGCCGACGACACCGCCGCGGCGCTGGAGCGGGCGCTCGAGGATTTCCGCCGCTCGGGCCCGGAGCGATCCGCGACGCTCATGCGGCAGGAGAATGCCGGCCTCGGCGCGGCGCGCAACGCCGCGCTGGCCCGCGCCACCGGCGAGCTGGTGCTCTTCGCCGACGGCGACGACCTGCTCGACCCCGGGGCGCTCTCCGCCCTCGTCGCGGCGCTCCTTTCCCCGCCCGAACCCTGCCTCGTCTTTCCGCGCTGCCGCTACATCGACGAGGATGGCGCGCCGTTGGGCCTCCAATCCGGACACCGGCGGCGCCGGCTCACCGCGGTGGACCTGCTCTTCGAGAACCCGATCCACACCGATACGGGGGTATTGCTGCGCCGGCAGGCCCTGCAGCGGGCCGGACCCTTCGATCCCGGCCTTCCCTCGGCGATCGGGCTCGACGCCTGGCTCCGGGTGGCGGCCGGCCGGGGGGCCTGCATCGCCCAGGTGCCGCGGGTCCTCGTCTCCTACCGCCGCCACGGCCGCCAGATCACCGCCGACTGGCGCCGCCAGCGCGCCGGCTGGGAGGCAGTGGGCGCCCGCGCCCGCGCCCGCGGCCTTCTCGGAGCGCGCCGCCTGTCGCGCGCCCGGGCACGGGCGATGACGGTCTGGGCGGCGGGCGCCTATGCGGCCGGGGAGGAGGACGAGCTGCGCCGGCTGATGCGTGGGGCGCTCCTGCGCGATCCGGTCGCGGTCCTGGGAACCCGCCACGGCCGCCTGAAGCTGGCGGCGGCGGCGGCAAGCGGTTTGCCCCGATCCTGGCAGGACCGCCTCATCCGGTGGCATCTGCGCCGAAGAGAGGGTTCCGCCGCGGAAGAACGGCGCTGATCCGCCGCTTCGGGTTGCGGGACGCCGGCGACACACTAGGATCGCGTTCGATTTCCGGCCGGGCCACGGGCCGCCGTCGGACCCGTTCCTCGCGACAGATGCCCCAAGGACACGACGTATCATGACGCCGGCGCCCTCTTCCTCCCGGATCGACGATCCCCGCCATGACGTGGTCGTCATCGGTGGCGGCCCCGCCGGTCTGACCGCGGCCTATGAATTGCAGCGCCTGACGCCCCCCGGGGGAGGACGTTTCGTGCCGCGGGTCCTCGAGGCCTCCGGCATGGTCGGGGGCATCGCCCGGACCGAGACGTCCGAGGGCTACCGCTTCGACATCGGCGGGCACCGCTTCTTCACCAAGGTGCCCGAGGTCGAGGCGATGTGGCACGAGGTGATGGGCGACGACTTCATCACCGTGCCGCGGCTGAGCCGGATCTATTACCGCGGCAAGTTCTATTCCTATCCGCTGCGCCTGTTCAACGCGCTGGAGAATATCGGCCCCTACGAGGCGATGCGGATCATGCTGTCCTACTTCAAGTGGCAGGTCCGCCCGCACCGGGTCGAGGACACGTTCGAGGAATGGGTCATCAACCGCTTCGGCGGGCGCCTCTACATGCACTTCTTCCGCTCCTACACCGAGAAGGTCTGGGGCATCCCGCCGCACCAGATCCGCGCCGACTGGGCGGCGCAGCGGATCAAGAACCTGTCGCTGTCGAAGGCGGTGTGGAACGCGATCTCGGGCGCCAACGACACCGCGAGCCTGATCGAGGAATTCCAGTATCCGCGCCTCGGACCGGGCCAGATGTGGGAGCGCACCCGCGACATCGTGCGCGCGCAGGGCGGCACGGTCGAGATGCACCGCGCCGTCACCCGGGTGATCCGCGAGGGCACGCGCGTGACGGGCGTGGAGACCACCGCCACGGATGCCGATGGCGGCACCGAGATCCAGCCCGTGGGCGCGGGCGGCGTGATCAACTCGATGGCCTTGCGCGACCTGATCCACGCCTTCGACCCGCCGCCGCCGGCGGAAGTGGTGGCGGCGGCCGACCGGCTGAAATACCGCGACTTCCTGATCGTCACGCTGGTGCTGAACCGCGCCGATCCGTTCCCCGACAACTGGATCTACGTCCATGCGCCGCAGGTGAAGGTGGGCCGGATCCAGAACTTCCGCGCCTGGTCGGCCGACATGCTGCCCGACCCCGACACCGCCTCGATCGGCATGGAATATTTCTGCCAGGAGGGCGACGGGCTGTGGTCGATGACCGACGCGGAACTGCGCGAGCTGGCCGGGCAGGAACTGCAGCAGCTGGGCCTCGCCTCGGCCGAGGAGGTGATCGGCGCCGCGATCATCCGCCAGCCCAAGGCCTATCCCGTCTACGACACCGAATACGGCGAGGCGCTCGCCACCGTGCAGGACTGGCTGAAGGGGCTCGAGAACTTCCAGACCGTGGGGCGCAACGGACTGCATCGCTACAACAACCAGGACCATTCCATGCTGTCGGCGATCTTCGCCGCCCGGAACCTGGCCGGCGAGCGCCACGACGTGTGGAACGTCAACGTGGAGCGGTCCTACCACGAGGAGTTCGAGGTCAAGGATCGGGAGCGGATCGGGGCGACGTGACGCGCGCCCAGGCATAGCCCAGCCCGCCGCAGGCGTAATGCACCGCCAGGAGCGGCACGGCGAGCAGCGCCAGGCCCGGTCCCGCCTCGCGCCGGAGGCGGACGAGGAAGGCCCGGTTGGCCGCCGCGAGGACGAGGCAGGCCGCGCCCGCGAGCATCGCGGCGCCCGCCGGGCTGAGGGGCGCGACCGGGAGCGCCCAGACCAGGAGCCCCGCGCAGACGACCGACAGCCGCGCCGCCGGCGCCGTGTTCAACCCCTCGGGCAGGGCCGCGCCCTCCGACAGGAGAAGCCGCGCCCACGGGATCGCGCGGTCGAGAAGGTCGGTGCGGGCCATGGAGCCGAGCGTCCAGGCCTTCAGATGCGTGCCCTGGAGCCGCGGATCGAGCCGGATCGCGTGACCGGCCCGCGCCAGCGCCATGCCGAACTTCACGTCCTCCATCATGCGCTGGTCCGGATCGAACCCCCCCACGGCGTCGAACGCCCCGCGCCGCACCGCCCCGAGCCCGGTCCAGAAGGTCCCGGCGGGGCCGGCATTCTCCAGGTGGACGTGGCGGTGCAGGAGGTTGCGGAACCGGCTGACGGCCCCCGGGGCGCCGGGCCGGTCGTCATAGGCGCCGAACACGGCCGAGATCCCCGATCCGGGCGCCAGGATTTCCGCGATCACCTTCCGGGCCGCCGCCCCCATCACCACGTCCGCATCCACGAAGACGAGGATCTCCGCCCCCGCCGTGCCCGCCGCCCGGGCCCCGGCATTGCGCGCCGCCGCCGCGCCCCGGCGCGGTCCCGCCACGACGGCCACGCCGGCGGCGCGCGCGATCCCGCCGGTGCCGTCGGTGGAGCCGTCGTCGACGACCGTGATCTCGCCGGGCGCGAAGCCGGCCCGGCGCGCGCCCGCCAGGCAGGCGGGCAGGTAGCGCGCGGCCTGGCGGGCCGGGATCACCAGATGGGGGCCGCCGGCCGCCATCCCCGCCCTAGCCCTCGAACCGGTAGCCGAAGCGCTCGATCAGGGGCGCGTTCCGCCGCGCCACCAGGTCGACCAGTTCGGGGGTGTAGTAATCCTGGTAGGGGGTGCGTCGGGACCTGTTCAGGTGCGGGATCTCCACGCCCTCCGGCAGCCGCGCGACGATGGGGGCGAGGTCCTCCGCCAGGTGCTCGAAACGCAGGAGGCGCGACAGCGGGACGGGCGCGCCCGCGGCGTCGCACAGATGCTCCCACTGGGAGACGAAGCAGTGATACTGCACGAAGATCTCCGGCGTGGCGAATTTCAGCGGATTGGGATTGCGCCTGAGGCCGCGGGCCCAGTTCCCGGTCAGGAACTCCGCGAAGCCCGGGCGCCGCCACGGATAGGCCCGGGTGTTCCGGGTGACGTGCGTCCAGCCGGAGACGGCCCAGTCCCAGGGGTTGCGCACCACCGCGAAGCTCCAGGTCCGCTCGAAGATGTCGGCCCCGAGGCGGGAGGCGGCGTAGCGCGCCGCGCCGTGCAGGTCCGCCATGCCGCGCACCGGGTGGGCGCGCGCGCCCGGCACCGTCTCGAAGGCGGAGGAGAGCGAGTAGCCGGCGGTCTTGGGCAGGTGCAGAAACAGCATGCCCTCGCGTTCCAGATGGACGGTGGCCATGGTCAGGCCTCCTCTCGTCCGCTGAGCCGGGTGCCGAAGGCCCGCAGCCGGTCCCCCCCGAAGGCGCGGAGCGCGCCGAGCGGGCCCAGGGCGCGCAGCTGCCCCCGCAGCCGTGCCCGGCGATTCCCCCCCGCCGCCTCGATCATCGGGCGGTCGCGCCGGAACTCGGGGGCCACCTCGAAGGCCTCGATCCGCCGCCGGACCGTGTCCGGCGTGATCCCGTCCCCGGCCAGCGGCGCCTTCTCCGACAGCCCCGCGGGCAAGAGGATCGCGTCGAGGGTCGAGGGAAAGGCGCGCAGGTCGATGGCCACCTTCTCGTTTTCCGGCAGCACCGTGAAATCCGTATGCTCGTTGATCGCCCGGGACAGGCACCACGACAGGTAGGCCACCCGCAGGTCCGCGTCCCCGTGCCCCATGCGCCGCCAGTAGCGGACGGCGTAATCCATGAACCGCTCGTGCTTGCGGGCATGGGTGAAGACCTTGCGGAAGATGTCGCGGTGATACTGCTCGTGGTCGTGCAATCCCGCCACCAGACCGGCCTCGGCGGTGCGATAGCCCCGCGCGCGCATCTGCTTCTTGACCCGCGTCTCCGGGCGGCGCTTCTTCGGGTCGAAGACGGCATGCTCCAGCGCCTCGGGCAGGAGCGCGGTGCGATAGAGATGCACGCCCGCCGCGCGGACCTGGCCCAGGAGCTTGTCGGCCACCCGCGCGTCCATCTCGAAGAGATCCCCGCCCGCCATGGCCTCGGCCTCGGCCACCAGCGCCGCGACGGCGCCCGGGGCGAGCAGCACGTCGGCATCGAGGCAGAGCGTCCAGGCCCGCCCCGCCGCCACGCCGGCCTCGAACCCGCGGCGCAGGGCGGCGCTGAACGGCACTTCGCGGATCACGCTGACCCGGTCCGCGCCCACCTCGCCGGCCGCCAGCCGGATGCAGGCGGCCTCCGTGCGCTCGCCCGCGGCGCGGATCGCGACATGGCAATCGGGGGGGGTCACCTTCCCCTCCGCCCCGCCGGACGGGCAAGGGTCGCGATGGAACGGGTCTTGGCCATGGTTGCATCATCCGGCAATGTCCGGTCTCGGGTACCTGTGCCCGATCGGGCCGCCCCATTCAATGCAGGTCGCCATGCTCGCCACCTATCGCCGGATCTTCTCGCTCCTGTCGGGCCGCGACCGGCGGAACTTCGCGCTCCTGATCGCGATGATGCTCGCCGCCGGGGTGGCGGAGGTGGTGGGCGTGGCCGCGATCATCCCCCTCTTCGCGGTGATCTCCGATCCCGCCTCCGTCGGCGACAGCGCCATCCTGTCCACGCTCTACGACTGGGGCGGGTTCACCGAGACGCGGGGCTTTCTCGGGGCGCTCTGCCTGGGGGTCTTCGTCGTGCTGCTGCTGTCGATCCTGATCCGCGTCGGCACCAACTACGCCACCGCCCGCTTCACCCGCGAGGTGGTGCTGACCCTGTCTCAGTCGCTGCTGACGAAATACCTGCGCAACCCCTACGAATGGTACCTCGCGCGGCACTCGGCCGACCTCGCCAAGACCCTCCTGGCCGAGACCAAGGAGGTGGTGAACGGCTCGATCGCCCCGGCGATGAAATTCGTCTCGGACGCGATCGCGACCCTGGCGATGGTGCTGTTCCTCGTCCGGCTGGAACCCGTGGGCGCGCTCTTGACGGCCCTTCTGGTCGGGGGGGGGTTCACGCTCATCTACTGGCGCCTGCGCGACCTCTTGGAGCGGATCGGCGAGGATCGCCGCCTGGCCAACCGCGAACGGTTCCAGATCGCGCAGGAGGCGCTCGGCGGGATCAAGGACGTGAAGGTGATGGAGCTGGAGGAAAGCTACATCCGCCGCTTCCACGCGCCCTCGCGGCGGCTCGCCCGGCACCAGGCGGCGCTGCAGATCATCGGCGAGGTGCCGCGCTACGCGCTCGAGGCGCTGGGATTCGGCGGCATGCTGCTGTTCCTGTTCTTCCTGCTCTCCACGACCGGGGGCGATCCGGGCGCGGTCCTGCCGGTCTTCGGCGCCTTCGCGCTGGCCGGCCTCAGGCTCCTGCCCACGGTGCAGACCCTGTTCCGCTCGAGCACGCAGATGCGCTTCCACCAGAGCGCGCTCGAGGCGCTGTTCGGGGAATTGCGCGAACCCACCGCGCCGGGGCCGCGTCCGGGCGGCGGACGGGTCCTGCCACTCGAGCGCAGCCTGGCGCTCGAGGACATCCGCTACAGCTATCCCGGCGCCGAGGGGCCGAGCCTCCGGGGGATCGACCTGACGATCCCCGCCCGGACGAGCTGCGGCTTCGTCGGCTCGACCGGGGCGGGCAAGACCACCCTCGTCGACATCGTCCTGGGGCTGCTGACGCCCCGGTCGGGGCGGGTCGTGGTCGACGGGACGGCGGTGGACGGCGGCAACCTGCGCGCCTGGCAGCGCTCGATCGGCTACGTGCAGCAATCGGTGCACCTGGTCGACGACACCATCGCCGCCAACATCGCCTATGGCATTCCGCCCGACGAAATCGACATGGACCAGGTCGTCCGCGCCGCCCGGCTGGCCAGCCTCGACGATTTCGCGGCCGCCCTGCCCGAGGGCTACCTGACCACCGTGGGCGATCGCGGCACACGGCTCTCGGGCGGGCAGCGGCAACGGATCGGCATCGCCAGGGCGCTCTATCGCGACCCCGAGGTGATCGTCTTCGACGAGGCGACGAGCGCGCTCGACACCGTGACCGAACGGGCGGTCATGGACGCGATCGGGGCGCTCAGCGGCCACAAGACGGTGCTGATCGTCACCCACCGGCTCTCCACCGTGGCGGCCTGCGACCAGATCGTCGTGCTCGACGGCGGCCGGATCGAGGCCAGGGGCTCCTACGAGGAACTTGCCGCGGGGGGCGGGACATTCGCCAAACTCCTGCACGGCGCGCGGGGCGCGGCCTGATCGCCCCGCGCCGGTCCGCGTTGGTCCGTGCCGCCGCTCAGACGATCCGATCGGGCCGGGAGAAGACCTCGTAGGCCCCCTTGCGGGCCCGGGCCACCAGGGTGATCCCCGACGCCTCGGCCGCCGCTCCGGAAAGCGCCGTGGGGGTCGAGACGGCGATCAGCATCGGAATGCCGGCCGCCCCGCATTTCTGCACCAGGTCGACCGAGACCCGGCTCGACGTGACGATCGCGCCCCGGGCGGGGTCGATGCCGGCCCTGAGAAGCGCCCCGCAGACCTTGTCGACCGCATTGTGCCGCCCGACATCCTCGCGCGCCAGGACGATGCCGGCCCCGGGGCGGAGGAAACCCGCCGCATGCAGGCCCCGCATCCGCGCCCGGAGCGGCTGATGGCGGCGCAGCGCCTCGGTCGCCCCGGCCACCTCTCGGCCCGGGACAGACAGGAGCGTGTCATGGAGCGCGGCGGGCGGGCGCAGCGCCTCGCGCAGGCTGTCGATGCCGCAGAGCCCGCAACCCACGGGACCCGCCATCCTCCGGCGCCGCGCGCCGAGCGCCGCGGCCCGCTCCGGCACCAGCCAGAATCGCGCCTCTCGCCCCTCCGCCCCGTGATCCAGCACCTCGAAATGCTCCACGTCCCCGCGCGCGGAAAGAAGCCCCTCGGTCCAGGCGAAGCCCCAGGCGAAATCCGCGAGGTCGCGCGGCGTGGCCATCATCACCGCCTGGGTGCCGCCGTTGCAGGTGATCGCAACGGGCGTCTCCTCGGGCAGCGGCGTCTCGACGGGGCGAAGGGCGGGCTCGGCCATCGGCGCGCTCCATGGGGCTTCTGGCCCAAGCCCCGCCGGGGCGGCGGGTTCCGGGCAGCCGGACAGATTGCGGGGCACCTTTTTCCCCTCCGGACGTTCCCCCGCCTGGATCGAGAGGGATTGCCCCCGCGGGAGGACGCCAATGGCCGAGGACGACATCCACGACGACCTGCCGCGCGAACCCGGACCCGCGGGCGGCTGGGGCTCCATGCGCGGCATCGCCGAGGTCTTCGGCACGAGCTGGCCGACCCCCGGCGCGATCAGGACGCTGATGCGGCAGAACAAGCCCGGCGGCTTCATGTGCGTCTCCTGCGCCTGGCCGAAACCCGCCAATTACAAGGCCTTCGAGTTCTGCGAGAACGGCGCCAAGGCGACCCTGTGGGAATCGACCACCGCCCGCTGCCGGCCCGATTTCTGGGACGGGCACACGGTGAGTGACCTCCTCTCCTGGACCGACCACGAGATCGAGACCACCGGCCGCCTGACCCACCCGATGCGTTACGACGCCGGCACCGACCGCTATGTCGAGACGAGCTGGGAGGCGGCCTTCGAGGGCATCGCGGCGGAGTTGCGGAAGCTGCCCCCCGACGACGTGGTCTTCTACTCGTCGGGCCATGCCGGGCTCGAGGCGTCCTATCTCTGGGCGCTGCTGGCGCGGCTCTACGGGACCAACAACCTGCCGCAATCGTCGAACATGTGCCACGAGACGACGAGCGTGAACCTCAAGAAGGTGATCGGCTCGCCCGTCGGCACCGTGGTCTGGGAGGACCTGGAGGCGACCGACTGCTTCTTCTTCTTCGGCCAGAACCCGGGCAGCAATTCCCCCCGCTTCCTCCACCCGCTGAAGGAGGCCAAGGAGCGCGGCGCGAGGATCGTCACCTTCAACCCCGTGCGCGAGCAGGGGCTCGTCTCCTTCGTCGATCCGCAGAACCCGGTCCACATGGCGACGGGACACGAGACCAAGATCTCCGACCAGTATCACCAGCTGAAGGCCGGCACCGACATCGCCGCGATCCTCGGGATCGCCAAGGCCGTGGTGGAGGCCGACGACGCGAGCGGCGGCGGGGTGATCGACTGGGCTTTCCTCGAGGAGCACGCCACCGGCCACGAGGCCTTCATCGAGCATGCCCGCGCCGCCGACTGGGGTGCGATCACCGCCGAATGCGGTCTCTCCGAGGAGGATCTGCGCGACGCGGCCCGGGTCTACATGGAGGCGGAGCGCGTCATCGGCGTCTACGGCATGGGGCTGACCCAGCAGGCCCGGGGCGACGACAATATCGGCATGCTGGTGAACCTGCTGCTGCTGCGCGGCAATATCGGCCGCGAGGGGGCGGGCATGTGTCCCGTGCGCGGGCATTCCAACGTGCAGGGGCAGCGCACCGTCGGCATCGCCGAGAAGGCCGGCCTCGTACCGCTCGACAAGCTGGCCGAGCTCTTCGATTTCGATCCGCCCACGAAGGACGGCACCCATATCGTCGATGCGGGTCAGGGCATCCTGGAGGGGCGGATCCGCGCCATGCTGTGCCTGGGCGGCAACCTGATCCGCGCCATGCCCGATACCGGCCGGCTGGAGCGGAGGTGGCGCGAGCAGGACCTGACGGTGATGATCTCCACCAAGCTCAACCGTAGCCATCTCTATCCCGGCCGCGCGGCCTGGATCCTGCCCTGCCTGACGCGGACCGAGATGGACGAGCAGGCGACCGGCAACCAGTACATCTCGGTCGAGGACAGCTTCGCGATGATCCACGGCTCCCAGGGGCACCGCTCGCCCGCCTCGGAGCACCTGAAATCGGAACTCGCCATCGTCGCGGGCATCGCCGAACGGCTGACCGAGCCCAACCCCAGGCGGCCGTGGTCGGACTGGGTCGCCGATTATTCCCGCGTCCGCGACCTGATCGAGGCGACCTACCCGGACGATTTCCGCGGCTACAATGCGCGGCTGAACGAACCGGGAGGCTTCTGGCGCGACATCCCCGCCCATCACCGGATCTGGAAGACCGAATCGGGCCGCGCCGAGTTCACCCTGCCCGACCGGCTGAACGCGCTTTCCTTCGAGCCCGCCGAGGGGCGCTACACACTCCTGACCATGCGCTCGAACGACCAGTTCAACACCACGATCTACGGCTATTCCGACCGTTTCCGCGGCATCGAAGGGACGCGCGACGTCCTGCTGATGAACGACGCCGACATGACCCGGGAGGGACTGTCGCACGGCGACCGCGTGGCGCTTGTCGGCGATGCGGGGGACGGGGTGGAGCGGCGCCTGGGCGGGCTTGAGGTGATCCGCTTCGCGATGCCCGAGGGCACGGTCGGCTCCTACTACCCCGAATGCAACGTGCTCGTCCCCATGGGCCTGCACGACCGGGCCTCGAAGACCCCCGGCTCCAAGGCCGTGCCGGTCCGGATCGAACGCGAAACCGCGGCGGGCTGAACCCCCGCTTGCACGGAGGCCCCGCAGCCTCTAGCTGAAGAGATATCCGTTGGGGTGCCCCGTCGAGGGGCTGAGAGGCGACAGCCAACCCATCGAACCTGATCCGGGCAATACCGGCGGAGGGAACGGAGATCGCGCGAGGGGCCCCGACCCCCGCCCCTTGTCCCCCCACCGATCGCCCGAACGCGGAGGTGGACATGGCACGGGCGGCGACACTCCTGATCATCGCGGGCTCCGACAGCGGCGGCGGCGCCGGCATCCAGGCGGACCTGAAATCCGCCTCGGCCCGGGGCGTCTATGCCACGACCGCGATCACCGCGATCACCGCGCAGAACACGCTGGGCGTCCAGGCCGTGGAGACGCTGCCCCCCGATCTCGTCGCGGCGCAGATCGGCTCGATCCTGTCCGATATCGGCGCCGACGCGGTAAAGATCGGCATGCTGGGCGCGGCCGGGATCGTGGAGACCGTGGCCGGGGCGCTCGACGGCTATGCCGGCCCCGTGGTGCTCGACCCCGTGATGGTGGCGAAATCGGGCGACCCGCTCCTGACCGACGAGGCCGTGGCCGCGCTCCGCGACCGCCTCCTGCCCCGCGCCACGGTGCTGACGCCGAACCTGCCCGAGGCGGCGAAACTTCTCGGGTGCGCCCCCGCGACGACGCCCAAGGAGGCCGCCCGCCAGGGGGAAGCGCTGCGCGCCCTGGGCCCCCGGGCGGTGCTGATGAAGGGCGGCCACGCGGAGGGCGCGACCTGTCGCGACCTCCTGGTCCGGGAGGGGGAGCCCGTGACGCTGGAGGCGCCCCGGATCGCCACCCGCAACACCCACGGCACCGGATGCTCCCTGGCCTCGGCGCTGGCCGCGGAACTGGCCAGGGGCGCCGATATCGAGACCGCCGCGCGCCGCGCCCATGGCTGGCTGCAGGGCGCCATCGCCGCCGCCGACGGACTGGGGATTGGTCAGGGCCATGGCCCGGTCCACCATTTCCACGGGATCTGGCCATGAGCGCGGAGGTCACTGTCCTCGGCGCCGGGGTGGCCGGGCTGGCGGCCGCCCATGAACTCGCGGCGCGCGGCGCGGCGGTGCGGA
Organism: uncultured Paracoccaceae bacterium; assembly: GCA_947487205.1. GTDB lineage: Bacteria > Pseudomonadota > Alphaproteobacteria > Rhodobacterales > Rhodobacteraceae > Palleronia. Next base: position 23,951 of record CANKVU010000015.1, read on the forward strand.
TTCTCGACCCCGCGGGCGATCCCGGCCCGCATGGCTGTTCCTGGTGGGCGGGCGGCATGCTCGCCTCTGATTGCGAGGGCGAGACGGCGGAGGAGCCGGTGGTGCGTCTCGGTCGCGAGGCCCTGCCCTGGTGGCGCGCCGCCGGCGCGGAGGTGACGGAAGCCGGCACGCTGGTCGTCGCGCTCGGTCGCGACCGGGGCGAACTCGACCGCTTCGCCCGACGCACCGGCGGGCATGCCTGGCTCGACCGCGCCGCCCTGGAGGCGCTGGAGCCCGAGCTGTCCGAGCGCTTCCCCCGCGCCCTGCATTTCCCGGCCGAGGCGCATCTCGCCCCCCGCGCCGCGCTCGCCACCCTGCGGGAGAACCTCGCCGCGTGGGGCGTGACCGTCGCGCCCGAGGGGCCGGAGACCGGCACCGTGATCGACGCCCGCGGCCTTTCGGCCCGCGACCGGCTGCCCGACCTGCGCGGCGTCCGGGGCGAGATGGCGGTGCTGCGCGCCCCTAGCGTTGCCCTCTCCCGCCCCGTGCGGCTCCTCCATCCGCGCCACCCGCTCTATGTCGTGCCGCGCGGCGGGGGCATCCATATGCTGGGCGCCACGCAGATCGAGAGCGACGGGCGCGGACCGGCCACGCTGCGCTCCATCGTGGAGCTTCTGAACGCGGCCTTCGCGCTCCACCCCGCCTTCGCCGAGGCGGAGGTGGTGGAGATCGGCGCCGACGCCCGCCCCGCCTTTCCCGACAACCTGCCGCGGATCGTCCGACGGGGCGGCCGCATCCACGTCAACGGCCTCTACCGGCACGGCTTCCTCCTTGCGCCCGCGCTGGCGCGACGGGTGGCGGACCTGGTGCTGGAGGGGCGAACCTCGGAGGTCGTGCAATGAAGGTCACCGTGAATGGAGAGGCGGTGGAGATCCGCGCCGCCACCCTCGCCGCCGCGCTCGAGGAACTGGGCCATGGCGGGGCGCGCGTCGCCACCGCCGTGAACGAGACTTTCGTGCCCACCGCCCTGAGGGAGGGCCACGCGCTCTCCCCCGGCGACCGGCTGGAAATCCTGGCGCCCCGGCAGGGAGGCTGAGATGCCCGTCTATTACGGCACCGAGATCGCCTCGCCGCTGATGCTGGGCACGGCGCAATATCCCTCTCCGAAGGTCCTGTCGGAGGCGTTCCGCCGCTCGGGCGCGGGCGTCGCCACGGTCTCGCTCCGGCGCGAGACGGCCCATGGCACCGGCGACGGCTTCTGGGAGGGGATCCGCGAACTGGGCCTGCCGGTCCTGCCCAACACCGCCGGCTGCCACAGCGTCCGCGAGGCGGTGACCACGGCCCACATGGCCCGCGAGCTCTTCGACACGACCTGGATCAAGCTGGAGGTGATCGGCCATGCCGATACGCTGCAGCCCGACCCGTTCGGGCTGGTGGAGGCGGCGCGGATCCTCACAGAGGAGGGGTTCGAGGTCTTTCCCTACACGACCGAGGACGGGATCGTCGCCGGGCGCCTGCTGGAGGCGGGCTGCGAGGTGCTGATGCCCTGGGGGGCCCCCATCGGCACCGGGCTGGGGCTCAACAACCCCTACGGGCTGCGGATGCTGCGCGCCCAGTTCCCCGACGTGCCGATGGTGATCGATGCCGGCCTCGGCCTGCCCTCCCAGGCGGCGCAGGCGATGGAGATGGGCTTCGACGCGATCCTGCTGAACACCGCCGTGGCCAGGGCGGGCGACCCGGCGGCCATGGCGGAGGGCTTCGCCCGCGCGCTGGAGGCCGGGCGGCTGGCCCGCGCCGCCGACCCGATGGAGCCGCGCGACATGGCCTCCCCCTCCACCCCCGTCCTGGGGCTGGCGGTGCTGGAATGAGTCTCGACCGCTTCTACCCGATCTTCGACGATCCCGCCTGGCTGCCCCGCGCCCTGCCGCTCGGCGTGAGGCTGGTGCAGTTGCGGCTGAAGGACAGGGACCGGGACGTGCTGGAGGGCGCGATCGCGCGGGGACGCGACCTCTGCCGGTCGGCCGGGGCCACGCTGGTCGTCAACGACCATTGGCGGCAGGCGATCGACCTGGGCTGCGACTGGGTCCATCTGGGGCAGGAGGACCTGGAGGGCGCCGACCTGCCCGCGATCCGCCGCGCCGGGATCCGGCTGGGGATCTCCACCCATGACGAGGCGGAGCTGGAGCGCGCGCTGTCCTGCGCGCCCGACTACGTGGCGCTCGGCCCGGTCTGGCCGACGATCCTGAAGAAGATGAAATGGCACGAACAGGGCCTGGGTCGCGTGCGGGAATGGAAGGCGCGGGTGGGAGACCTGCCCCTCGTGGCCATCGGCGGTCTCTCGGTCGCGCGCGCGCCGGAGGCCTTCGCCGCGGGCGCCGACATCGTCTCCGTCGTCACAGACATCACGCTCAACGCCGACCCGGAAGCGCGGATCGCCGACTGGATGGAGGCGACGCGATGAGCCGCTACGCCCGCCAGGTCGCCGTGCCTGAATTCGGGCCCCGGGGGCAGGACCGCCTCGCCGCCGCCCATGTCCTCGTGGTGGGCGCGGGCGGCCTCGCCGCGCCGGTCCTGCCCTACCTCGCCGGCGCCGGCCTGGGCCGGATCCGCCTCGTCGATCCCGACCGGGTGGAGATCGGCAACCTGCACCGCCAGACGCTGTTCGGCATGGACGACCTGGGCCGTCCCAAGGTGCAGGCCGCCGCCGCCGCCCTCGCCCGCCTCAATCCCGAGACGGCGGTGGAGCCGGTGACGGGCACGCTCGGCCCCGGCAGCGTGGCCGACCTGGCCCGGGACGTGGACCTCGTCCTCGACTGCGCCGACAGTTTCGCGGCGAGCTACGTGGCCTCGGACCATTGCCGGGAAGCCGGCCTGCCCCTCGTCAGCGCCTCGGTCATCGGCACCGCAGGGTATGCGGGCGGCTTCTGCGGCGGGGCGCCGTCGCTCCGCGCCATCTTCCCCGACCTGCCCGAGCGGCTGGGCTCCTGCGCCGAGGACGGCGTTCTGGGTCCCGTGGTGGGGGTCGTGGGCGCGCTCCAGGCGCAGATGGCGCTGGCGGTGCTCGCGGGCATGGCCCCTTCGCCGCTCGGCCGGGTGGTCAGCTACGACGGTCTGGCGCATCGTACGGGGGGCTTCTCCTTCATTGGCGCGCCGGAGCCCGCGCGCGCGCCGCGCTTCCTCGACCCGGGCGAGATCGCGCCCGGTGATTGGGTGGTGGATCTGCGCGCGCCAGACGAAGGCCCCCTGCCCCACCCGGACGCCCATCGCCATGCCGTGGACGCCTTCGGCCCCGGCGGCCCGACCCCCGCGCCGGGACAGCGCGCGGTGCTCTGCTGCCGCTCGGGCCAGCGCTCCTGGAGCGCCGCCGAGCGCCTGTCCCGCCACTGGCAGGGCGAGATCGCCCTCGTCGCCCTCGGATCCCCGACCGGAGAGACACCATGACCCGCCTCGCGCTCGCCCTCTGCCTCCTGGCCGCTCCGGCGGCGGCCCAGGACCGGATGACCCTCGTCCTCGACTGGTTCGTGAACCCCGATCACGGGCCCATCATCGTGGCGGAGGAGAAGGGCTACTTCGCCGAGGAGGGCCTGGAGGTGGAGATCGTCGCCCCCGCCGACCCGGCCGATCCGCCCAAGATGGCCGCCGCCGGGCGCGCCGACCTCGCCGTCTCCTACCAGCCGCAGCTGCACCTGCAGGTGGCCGAGGGGATGCCGCTGAAGCGCGTGGGCACGCTGATCGCGACGCCGCTCAACTGCCTCCTCGTACGCGCCGACGGACCCGTCGAGGAGATCGCGGATCTCGAGAGCCGCAAGGTCGGCTTCTCCGTTGCGGGCGTGGAGGAGGCGATGCTCTCGGCCATGCTGGCGCCGTCGGGCCTGTCCATGGAGGATATCGAACTCGTCAACGTGAACTGGTCGCTCTCGCCCGCGCTCATGTCGGGGCAGGTCGACGCGGTGATCGGCGCGTTCCGGAACTTCGAGCTGAACCAGATGGAGATCGAGGGGATCGAGGGCCGCTGCTTCTATCCCGAGGATCATGGCGTGCCGGCCTATGACGAACTGATCTACGTCGCCAATCCGGAGCGGATGGACGCGGACATGATCGCCCGGTTCCTCGCCGCGACCGAGCGCGCCGTGCAGGACATCGTCAACGACCCGCAGGGCACCTGGGAGACCTTCGCCGGGTATTCCGCCGAGCTCGACGACGAATTGAACGAGAAGGCCTGGGCCGACACGGTGCCGCGCCTCGCGCTGCGCCCGGCCGCGCTCGACGCGGGCCGCTACGCCCGGTTCGAGGCCTTCCTCGCCGAGGCCGGGCTGGTCGAAGAGACGCGCCCCGTCGCCGACCTCGCCGTGACCGTGGGGGCGCCGCGATGAGCTACGGCCGCAGCTTTCCGCTCTGGCGTGACGCCGCCCCCGACTGGGCGGCCTATACCCGACACCCTTTCGTGGAGGGGATCGCCGACGGCACCCTGCCCCGCGCGGCCTTCCTGAACTACCTGGTGCAGGATTACCTGTTCCTGATCCACTTCGCCCGGGCCTGGGCGCTGGCGGTCACCAAGGCCGACACGGTGGAGGAGATGCGAGCCTGCGCCGGGACCGCCCGCGCGCTTCTCGACGACGAGATGCGTCTCCATGTGGAGACCTGCGCCGCGGCCGGGATCGACCGCGCCACGCTCCGGGCCGCCGAGGAGCGGCCCGCCACCATCGCCTATACCCGCTACGTGCTGGATGCCGGCCATGCGGGGGACGTGACCGACCTCCTGGCCGCTCTGGCGCCTTGCGTCCTGGGTTACGGCGAGATCGGGGCCCGGCTCGCGGTGGAGGCCGGCGACACCCCCTATCGCGACTGGATCGAAACCTATGGCGGCACGGATTACCAGAATCTCTGCGCCGAGGTTGGCGCCCTGATCGACGGCGCGCTCGCGCGGCGGCTGGGAGATAGGCCGGAGGAGAGCCCGCGCTGGCCCTCCCTCTGCCACCGCTTCGCCACCGCCACGCGGCTGGAGGTCGGGTTCTGGGAGATGGGGCTCGCCCCGTGACGCCCCCGCCCGGCCTCCTCTTCGACGGCCGGGTGCGGGCCGGGGGGACAACCTGCCTCGGCCCGGTGCGGATGGCGGCGGAGGCCGGACGCTGGACCTGCCTGCTCGGTCCCTCCGGCGTGGGCAAGTCCACGCTCCTCCACTGCTTCGCGGGCCTCGCCGGAGGTATGACGCTCAAAGGCCGGGCCGGGGCCACGGACGGGGACCCGCTCGACGGCCGCGTGGCGCTCATGGCGCAGTCCGACGGGCTGCTGCCCTGGCTCACCGTCGCAGAGAACGTCACCCTGGGCGCGCGGCTCCGGGGTAAGCGCCCCGACCGGAACCGGGCGGCGGCGCTCCTGTCGCGCGTGGGCCTCGGCGACCTGGGCGACCGCAAGCCCCGGGCGCTCTCGGGCGGGCAGCGGCAGCGCGCGGCGCTCGCCCGCACGCTCTACGAGGACCGGCCCGTGGTGCTGCTGGACGAGCCCTTCTCGGCCCTCGACGTGGCCCACCGCGCCCGGATGCAGGACCTCTCCGCCCGGGAACTGGCAAGCTGCACCGTGCTGCAAGTCACCCATGACCCCGCCGAGGCCGCCCGGCTCGGGGACCGTCTCCTGATCCTGACCGCGGCGGGGATCGCGGAGATCGACACGAGGCAGGCCCCGCCGATCCCGCGCGCCGCGGATGCGGGGGCGACGCTGGACCTCACCGGGCGGCTGACCCGCCGGCTCCTGGAGGTGGCATGAGAGCCCTGCGGATCCTCCTCCCCGCCCTTCTGGGCCTCGCCCTCTGGCAAGGGGCGGTCTGGGTCTTCGCCCCGCCCGCCTTCATCCTGCCCGGACCGGCGGAGGTCGCGGGCGCGCTCTGGCAGAACCGGGCGCTCCTGGCCGAACATGCGGGGATCACGAGCCTCGAGGTGCTCCTGGGCTTGGCCCTCGGCGCCGGTCTTGGCTGGGCTACGGCGATCGGGCTCGCGGCCTCGCCTCCGCTCGCCCGGACGCTGCGCCCGATCCTGGTGGTCAGCCAAGCGGTGCCGGTCTTCGCGCTCGCCCCGATCCTGACGCTCTGGTTCGGCTACGGCCTCGCCTCCAAGGTCGCGATGGCGCTCCTCATCATCTATTTCCCCGTCACCTCGGCCTTCTTCGACGCGCTGAGGTCGACACCCGCCGCCTGGCTCGACCAGGCGCGGGTGATGGGGGCTACTCCTGCGCGGATACTGTGGCACCTCCGGGTGCCCGCGGCGCTGCCGGGGCTCCTGTCGGGCCTGCGCCTCGCCGCCGTCTATGCGCCCATCGGGGCGATCATCGGCGAATGGGTCGGTGCCTCGCGCGGCCTGGGCTACCTGATGCTGCTGGCGAACGGGCGGGCGAAGACCGACCTGATGTTCGCCAGCGTGCTGGTGGTCGCGGGACTGACGGTGGGTCTCTACCGCGCGGTGGACGCCCTAGCGGGCCGGGTCGAGGCCCGGCGCCGCGCCTAGGATCGCCGGCTGTCCTTCAGGTAGCGGCCGTAATCGGTCTTGGCGAAGATCTTCGCCCGCTCCATCAGCTGGTCGCGATCGATCCAGCCCAGGCCGTAGGCGACCTCGTCGGGGCTGCCGGTCTGCAAGCCCTGCCGCTCGGTCAGGGTCCGGACGAAATTGCCCGCATCCAGGAGCGAGGCATGGGTGCCGGTGTCGAGCCAGGCATAGCCGCGCCCCATCCGCTCCACCGACAGCGTGCCCTCGGAGAGGTAGCTCTCCAGGAGCGTGGTGATCTCCAGCTCCCCCCGGGCCGAGGGCGCGACGCGCTTGGCGCGTTCGGGCGCGGTCCCGTCGAGGAAGTAGAGGCCCGTCACGGCGAAGTTCGAGGGCGGCACCTCGGGCTTCTCGATGATGCTCGTGACGCGCCCCTCCGCGTCGAAATCGACCACGCCGTAGCGTTCGGGGTCGGCCACGTGGTAGCCGAAGACGGTGCCCCCCGTCTTTCGCGCATCCGCCGCGGCCAGCATCTCGGGCAGGCCGTGGCCGAAGAAGATGTTGTCGCCCAGCACCATGGCGGAGGGCGCGCCGGCCAGGAAATCCTCGGCCAGGATATAGGCCTGCGCCAGCCCGTCGGGCGAAGGCTGCTCGATGAAGGTGAGGCTCAGCCCCCACTGGCTGCCGTCGCCCAGCGTGCGCTCGAACTGGGCGCGGTCCTGCGGCGTGGTGATGACCGCGATCTCGCGGATGCCGCCCAGCATCAGCACCGTCAGCGGATAGTAGATCATCGGCTTGTCGTAGACGGGCAGCAGCTGCTTCGACACGCCCATGGTGATCGGATAGAGCCGCGTGCCGGACCCGCCGGCCAGGATGATGCCCTTGCGTTCAGTCATGGAGGATCCTCTGGGGTTCAGGTGGCGCCGAGTTCGACCAGGACGGCGTCGAGCCCGCGCCGCCAGTCGGGACGCGGGATGCCGAAGGCGGCCTCGGTGGCCGAGCAGTCGAGGCGGGAGTTCAGGGGCCGTGCGGCCGGGGTCGGATACTCGGCCGTGGGAATGCCGGTGACGGCCACGTCGCGCCCCGCCCGGTCGAAGGTTTCGCGCGCGAAACAGGCCCAGCTCGTGTCCGGAGCACCCGAGAAATGATAGGTACCCGAGAGGGTGCGGGAGACCGGCAGGATGGGGGCGATCCCGAGGCAGGCCGCGGCGATGTCGGCGGCGGGGGTCGGCCCGCCCACCTGGTCGTCGACGATGGAAAGCGCGTCGCGGCTCTCCGACAGGCGCAGCATGGTCTTCACGAAATTGCCGCCATGGGCGGAGAACACCCAGGAGGTGCGCAGGATCGCGTGGGCGCCCCCTGCCCCGCGTACTTCCTCCTCGCCCGCGAGCTTGGTGCGGCCATAGGCGCCGAGCGGCGCGACGGGGTCGCCGGGGGCGAAGGGCGTCTCCCCTTTTCCGTCGAAGACGTAATCGGTGGAGACGTGGACGAATGGAATGCCGAGATCGGCACAGGCCCGCGCCATGGCGCCAGGGGCCGCGCCGTTCACCAGGCGCGCCAGATCCTCCTCCTCCTCGGCCCGGTCGACGGCGGTGTAGGCGGCGGCGTTGATCACCGCCTCCGGCCGGCGGTCGCGGATCGCCGCGGCGCAGGCCGCCGGGTCGGCCAGGTCGGCCGCGTCGCGACCAAGGAACGTGGCTTCGGGGGCGAGGCGGGCGAGCTCGGTCGCCACCTGTCCGGTTCTTCCGAAGACGAGGGTCATGGTCATGCCTTTACCAGGGTCAGTCGCCCGTTGAGCAGGAATGTCAGGACATGGCTGCGGGACACGATGAAGGCGTGGACCGCCAATCCCACGAAAATCGTCGTGATCGACAGGAACACGTAAAAGGCCGCCGTATCCGTCCCCATAAAACGCGCCGACAACAATGCCAATGCATATATCACCCCATAATGAAGCAGATACACCGTGTAGATCGACCGAGAGAACATATCGGTAATGCGACTGCGCCCCTCCAACCAGACCTGTCCCCAATATATGAGCACGAAACAGATCCAGGTCCGCATCGCGGCGAGCGAAACGACTTCGATGACTTCTTGCGCGACTCCATCCAGAAGCACGAATTCCGAGGCAATGTACAAAAGCACCACGAAGAAGCTCAAAAGATATCCGGGGCGGATCATTTCCCGACCTGTACCCGATGCCGAATGGAGAGCAAGTCCCATGAAGTAATACGGGCTGTAGAGGGCCGTCACGCGCATCAACCACGGCAGCGACCCCGTGATCCTTTCTGCCGCCTCAAGCGCCGCGAGCAACGTCATCGTAGTGATCACGACGAAGATTACGCCGAACCAAGGGAGCAGGGCCGATCCTTTGGGAAGAAGGGCCAAGAGGATCTCGATGAGCCGGCGTGCCGGTCTCAGGAATGCGGGAGCGAGAAGGGCGTACACGGAAAGAGAGACGAGGAACCACAGGTGCAGGTGCCATACGAGCTGTCCCGAAACACCGGTGGAATCGCCAAAGACCGCGTTCCAGACTTCTGCCAGGGAATCCGGCCGCCCGTTGAAATAGGCGTAAACCATGTAGAGGGTCGGCGGATTGAGGATCACCACGCCGAATACGAGGGGGATAATCAGGTTTCTGAGGCGCCCCTTCCAGAACTTGCCAATGGGTTGCCTGCCCAGGAGCATTGCCGCCAGAAATCCCGAGATCATGAAGAAGAGCGACATGCGGAACAGATCGGAGATTTCGCTGACGGATTCTATTCTTCCGAAATCTCCCACCGTCGCTGCATGAACGAAAACGCCAAGCAGCATGGCAGCCCATCTCAGGTTGTCCAGATAATGGTAACGGACGCCAGACGACATCGCTTATGCCTTTCCGAGACGCTGGCCCACGCCCTTGCGATCCAGGAGCGCGCGCCACCAGGGCTCGTTGTCCAGATACCACTCCACCGTGCGACGCAGCCCCTCCCCCACCGTGACGGAGGGACGCCAGCCCAGTTCCTCGCGGAGGCGGGTGGGGTCGATGGCGTAGCGCGCGTCGTGGCCGGGACGGTCGGTCACGAAGGTGATCTGGTCGGCGTAGGAGCCGGCCTCCTTCGGGCGCGCCTCGTCGAGGATGGCGCAAAGGGTGCGGACGAGGTCGAGATTGCTCATCTCGTTCTCGCCGCCGATATTGTAGGACCGCCCCGCCCGGCCCCGTTCCAGCACCGTCAGGAGCGCGTCGGCATGGTCCTCCACGTAGAGCCAGTCGCGCACGTTCGATCCGTCGCCGTAGATCGGCAGATCCTTCCCGGCGAGCGCGTTCAGGATCACCACCGGGATGAGCTTCTCGGGGAAGTGGTAGGGGCCGTAATTGTTGGAGCAGTTCGTGAGGACCACCGGCAGGCCGTAGGTCTCGCCCCAGGCGCGGACCAGGTGGTCCGACGAGGCCTTGGACGCCGAATAGGGCGAGCGGGGATCGTAGGGCGTCTCTTCGGTGAACTTGACGGCGGGGTCGGGAGGCAGCGAGCCGTAGACCTCGTCGGTGGAGACGTGGTGGAAGCGGAAGCCCGCGGGCTTGCCCTGACCCGCCCAGTGGGCCCGCGCGGCCTCGAGCAGGTTGAAGGTGCCGGTGATGTTGGTCTCGATGAAGTCGGCGGGGCCGTCGATGGAACGATCCACGTGGGATTCCGCCGCGAGATGCATCACCGCGTCCGGGGCGTGGGCGGCGAAGACCCGGTCGAGCGCGGCGCGGTCGCGGATATCGGCATGTTCGAAGGCATAGAGGGGGCTGCCCGCGACAGAGGCCAGGTTGGCCTCGCAGGCGGCATAGGTCAGGGCGTCGAGATTGACGACCTCATGGCCCCGGGACACGGCCAGGCGCACGACGGCCGAGCCGATGAACCCGGCACCGCCGGTGACGAGGACCTTCATGCCGCCTCCCAGGTGAAGGGGCTCTCGAAATCGGCGAGACGGGGCGCCGCGGCGTCCTTGTCGGACAGGACCGCCTCGTCCGCGACGGGCCAGTCGATGCCGATATCGGGGTCGTTCCACAAGAGCGCGCCCTCGGTCTCGGGCGCGTAGACGTCCGAGCACTTGTAGACGATCTCGGTCTCGGGCTCGAGCGTGGCGAAGCCATGGGCGAAGCCCGCCGGCACCAGGAGCTGGCGGCCGTTCTCGAAACTGAGCTCGGTCCCCCACCAGCGCCCGTAGGTCGGGCTGCCGCGGCGGATGTCCACGGCCACGTCGAAGAGCCGCCCGCGTCCGCAGCGCACCAGCTTGTCCTGGGCATGGGGCGGGGCCTGGAAATGCAGCCCCCGGACCGTGCCGGGCGTGGCCGAGAGCGAATGGTTGTCCTGCACGAAGTCGATCCCGATCCCCGCCGCGGCGAGTTTGGGCCGCGACCAGGTCTCGGAGAAGAACCCCCGGGCATCGCCGAAGCGCGGCGGCGTGATCACCTTGACGCCTTCAAGCGGCGTATCCTCGATCTGCATCTGCCCTCTCTCCTTGGCGGTCGGGGGCGTCCTAGCAAGGGACGCGGGGAATGTCGTGGCCCATATGCCAGCGGTCGCGGAATCGGAACATCCCCCCGCCAGGTTCGGGACCGTTTCCCGCCCGGCACCGCGCGCCGTCTTCACGAGGCCGACGAGCGTCCTTCGCATGCGTTTGATCCGCAGGGAATTTCCTGCGCCCCAGGCGGACACCCCCGAGCGTACGCCCGGCCCCGGAGGCCTTTACCCCGGCCTGATTGAACTGGGTCTCGTCCGCCACGGCCTCGCCCTTGGCCAAGGCCCGCCCGAAGGAGACCGAGATGGCATTCCGCAAGATTTCCTCCCGTGCCCACTGGCACCCCGAGGCCCGCTACACGGCCGATGTCGAGCAGGAGATCCAGATAGTGAACTGCTCGCCCCTGGGCCAGCTGGCCTGGATCACGACCGACGACGACACGATCCCCGACCTCTCCCCGTACGAGGCCGCCAAGGTCGCGGTGGGAGGGCAGGACAACCTTGTCCTGAAAGCCGGCGAACGGCTGTGGCTGGCCTATCCGAGCCTCGGCCCCGACACCGCCAACGTCACCCTGCAATACTGAGGTCGGCATGCCCAAGAGCTTCGCAACACAGAAATTCTCCGGCCTCGGAGCGTCCAAGGCATCGGACGGTCTTGAGCTTATCACCTTCGTCGAGGGGGTGAAGGCCTCCAAGGACACCCCGATCTCCGAAGGGGACGCGCTGACCTTCGACCTCAAGGGCTCCGTTCCGGGGCGCGCGATCTGGGGCGAGGTGGTGACGATCGAGGTCGACGGGCGGGACGGCCCCGGCCTGACCACCGACCAGTTGCGCGCCGGCGTCGCGCTGCCGGCGCCGGCCTTCGATGTTTCGCTGCGAGGGCGCCTCGGCCACGGCCGGAACACGGTCCACGGCGTCTCGTGCGTTCCCGAGCGGGGCCGGAAACCGGCGGCCCCGTTCGCCAAGGGCGCCCTGCCCGATCTGACCCTGAGCGAAGGGTCGGGCGTGACGACCGTCGATGCGGCCGCGGATTTCGTCGGCGACGACCTGGTCTTCGCGTTGCCGGTGGCGCCCCGGGGCGTGACCCTGGAGGCCGGGCCGGGCCTGGTGGCCATAGATACCCAAGCGACCGGACCGCTTTCGGGGGTAACGATCGTCGTCCGGGCCACGAACGCGACGGGCAGTGCCGACAGCGCCTTCTCGCTGACCGTCGAGACGGCCGCCAACCACGCGCCGATCGCGACCGGCGACAGCGCCACCGTCGCTGCCGGGGCCACGATCCTCATCGATGTCCTCGCCAACGACACGGATCTCGACGGCGACGACCTCCGGGTCGTCGACGCGACCACCGATATCGGAACCGTGTCCCTCGGCTCGGCCCCCAACCATCTCCTGACCTTCGATGCCGGCGGATTGTCCGCCGGTGACGTGGCGACGATCGTCTACACCGTCTCCGACGGCACCGATACCGCCATCGGGGAAGCAACCGTCACCGTCGTGGCAGCGGCCAACCGCCCGCCCGTCGCGACCGGCGACAACGCCATCGTGTCCGTCGACGGCACCGTTCTCGTCGATGTCCTCGCCAATGACCTGGACCTCGATGGCGACAGCCTGAAGGTCGTCGCGGCGAGCGCCAATATCGGCCGCGTCACCGTCGGCCCCGCGCCCGACTATCTCCTCAGCTTCGACGCTGCAGGATTGTCGGCGGGCGATGTGGCGACCATCGCCTATACCGTTTCGGACGGGACCGACACGGCCGCCGGAGAGGCAACCGTCACAGTCGAGGCCTCGAAGGACGCCCTCTACCGGGACATCCTGTCCCTGAGCGATCCCGCGAATGCGGGCCGGACCTCGACCAAGCCGCTGACCGTCGTCGATGCGGCCAACCCGCCCGCCGGCAGCTGGTGGCGGGGCGACATCAACGAACTGATCGTCGACGGGACCGACGTGGTCTTCGAGGATCTCGATTTCCGGGGCCTGCACGTTCAGGTCGAAGGGACGAACATCACCTTCCGCCAATGCCTGTTCGGCTATGCCGATGGCGAGGCCAGCGGCCCCGGCAAGTACTACGTCTCGCCGGGGGTGGGGGCGTCGAATGTGCTCTTCGAGGATTGCACGCTCGACGGCGGCGGCGATCTGAGCCACCGGGCGGCTTGCGTGGTCTTCGACGGGATCGCGCCGGATGGCGCCAAGGACGTGACCTTCCGGCGCTTTCGCTGCGTGAACGTCGCGTCCGATTATATCAAGCCCGGCGGTGTGCGGACCCTGTTCGACCGCGTCTATATGGGCCTGGCACGGAACGTTCCCGACAAGACGACCTATTACAATCCGGCCCTGGCCTATGCGGCCGGGGCCCACGTCCTCTACGACGTGGGCCAGAGCTACCGGCTCTACAAGGCAGTCGAGGATGTCCCCCCGGGCGAGGAACCCTCGGGCAGCACCACGGCGACCGCCTACTGGAAGAACGACGACAAGCATCTCGACGGCTTCCAGGTGGCCTCGTTCAAGGACATGACGATCCGGGACACGCTGATCGAGATGTTCTCGAAAGATGCGGACGGAAACCTGATCGCCATCGGCGTCACCAATGCCCTGCGTTTCGCACCGAACACGAACCGCGACCGCACCTACGACAATCTGCTGATCTCGGGCATGGTCATTCGGGCGCCATATGGCGGCTTCTATCCGATCTCCTTCTCCACCAACATCCGGGGCTGGCGGAAAGACATCACCTATTCGACCAGCGTGCAGAAGTATTGCCGGGTCGGGTGCGCGGTCTTCCAATCGCGGATCGACGACAACCTCGGCAATGATCCGACCCTCGACCCCGCGGCCTGGGCCCCGGTCCGCGACTATGCCATGCCCGGCCCCCTCAGGGTGGAGAACCTGTGGCTCTCGGCCGGGCGCAACGGGGGGCAGGCATTGTTCAACTCGGGCTCTTCCATGCCGATCTCGTCCGCGATCATGACCGATCCGTCCGGCGATCCGCTTCCGGACCATGCCCGTCCGAACCTCGAAATCGTCGAAAGCCGCCCCACGCCCGGTTTCGGGAGCGGACGCCTGTGCACGAACGAGATCGCGCATGAAAGATACGACCCCGCGCAGGAATTCGTCATCACTCCCACCGCCTACAAGACCGTCCTCTGGACCGGAAAGCGGATCTCCGCCCTGCCGCTCTATGTCGGGGGGATCGGCGTGGGGGCCATCGGCGAGGACGGCGCCCTCTACACGGTGGACGGAGAGGGAGTGACGCTTTCGGATAACGTGGATGGGACCTTCTCCCTGACGCTCTACGACCATGCAGGGAACGCGATGGAGGGCTCCCTGCAGATCCCGACGAAGACGGCCACCGCGATCTCCCGGCCGGCGAGCGTGCCGACGGGAGGGCCGGCATGGGGGTCGGTGGACAAGGACGCCCCTGCCCTGTCGGACCTCTCCACGGACCAGACCGCGAACCGGATCGGCTGGACGATCACCACCGACGAGGACAACGGAACGCTGTTCGGCGTCCTCCTGCCCGCCGGATCCCCCGCCCCCTCCGGGGAGGAAATCATCGCAGGCACGGACGGGAGCGGTGCCGCGGCGACCGCCTCCTTCGAGGTGGAGGTCACGGAGGCGGGCATCCTGACCGGATCCATTGCCGGTTTGCCGGAGGCCACGGAATACGACCTCCACATCGTTCAGCGCGACGAGGCCCTGAACATTTCTGCGCCACGGAGCGTGGCCACCCATACCGACACCTCCGAGATCCTGGCCCGCCGGCTTGCCGGTACGACCACGGCGCCCCGCCTCAACATTCCCAACGGCCTGGCGGCAAACGGCAAGGGAGAGATCACCGTCCTGGTCCGCATGGCCATCGGCGATGCGACCGCGGTGAGCACGGTGCATCGCTTCATCGAGGCCCATGGTCGCGAATTCGCGTTCGAACTCGACCTTCGAGGCAACAATTCCTACCGGCGCGCCCAATGGTCCGCCGAACAGGGCGGATCCAACGCCATATTCCTTGCAAGCTACGCCCCCGATCATTGTTTCGGCAAGGTTCCGGCCACCTTCGTCATGTCGATCACGCTCGATGACGGGAGCGGGAACGCCATCGCGCGGATCTGGAAGAACGGGGTCCTGCTCGGGGAGAAGGTCAAGGCGGCGGCGAGCAACACGACCTGGTCGCAACGGGACATCTACATGAACTTCATGTCCTCGGTGAATATCGCCGTGAACGATTTCGCCGTGTGGCGGGCCTTCACTCCGGATGGCAGCCTGCCCGACGATGCCAGCCTGGTGGCGCCGCGCCTGACCGGCGGCGCGGATGTCTTCAACGCGCCACCGGCCCCTTACGTGAAATCGGGCGCCGACTTCGTGTGACCCCCGGGGGGCGGCGGGCAAACCGCCGCCCCTTCCTCCAACCCGTCGCGGCTCACGCGCCGCCGGCCCCGGGCGGACCAGCCCCGGGCCTTCGATTGTCCGCTGCCCGGATACCCTCTTTCGCTCCCGCGACGCGGCACCTTGACCTCGGGCGGCCGGGTCGGGATGGAAGGCCGAGATCCGATCCGCCCTTCGAAGGACCCGCCATGCCAGATCCCCGCCGTGTGCTCATCGTGGTCGAGAACCTGCCCGTGCCGCTCGACCGGCGGGTCTGGCTCGAGGCCACGACCCTGACCGAGGCCGGCTACCACGTCTCGGTCATCTGCCCCACCGGGCGGGGATGGGACGCTCCCTACGAGGAGATCGACGGCGTCCACATCTACCGCTATCCCGAGCCGCCCGAGGCGCATTCCGGCGCGAAGGCCTATGCGATCGAGTACGGGCAGGCGCTGCGGCACATGTTCCGCCTTGCACGCCAGGTCCATGCCGAACAGGGCTTCGACGTCATCCACGGCTGCAATCCGCCCGACCTGATCTTCCTCCTGGCCCGGGCCTGGCGGCGGAAGGGGGTGCGCTACCTCTTCGACCACCACGATGTCTGCCCCGAATTGTTCGAAGCGAAATTCGGCAGGAAGGGAATGCTGCACCGGGTCATGCTGCTCTGGGAACGGATGACCTTCGCCACCGCCCAGGTCTCCATCGCCACGAACGAGAGCTTTCGCCGGATCGCCATGGAGCGGGGCGGCATGGCCCCCGAGGATGTCTTCGTCGTGCGCTCCGCCCCCAAGGTGGAGAAGTTCATCCCCGGCCCGGGCGACCCCGCCCATCGCCATGACGCGGGCACGGTGCTGGGCTATGTGGGCGTGATCGGCCAGCAGGAGGGGATGGACCTGCTGATCGCCGCGCTCGACCACCTGGTGAACGACATGGGGCGCGGTGACGTGCACCTGGTGATCGTCGGCTTCGGGCCGCATGTGGAGGAGGTGGAACGCGACGTGACCGCGCGCGGGCTCGACGCCCATGTCACCTTCACCGGCGCGCTCTACGACCGGGCGTTGCTCGACGTGCTGAACGTCATCGATATCGGCGTGGCGCCGGACCCCAAGAACGCGATGAACGACATCTCCACCATGAACAAGGTCATGGAATACATGACGCTGGAAAAGCCGGTGGTGCAGTTCGACCTGACCGAGGGACGGGCGAGCGCCGGCGAGGCCTCGCTCTATGCCAGGGCCAACGATCCGCGGGATTTCGCCGCCCGGATCGCCGAGTTGATGGACGATCCAGAACTGGGTGCCCGCATGGGCCGGCAGGGCCGTGAACGGGTTCTGGACCGGCTTTCCTGGTCGCATTCGGCACCGCAACTCCTTGCCGCCTACGACCGGATCTTTGCCAAGGCTGGCTGACCCCGGACCCGCAGCATGCGTCGCGTTCCGCATGATCGGGGCGCGAAATAGCCACGGAACCGCCACGATTCGGCACGACGTTCCCCGCATCCAGCCCCAGCGGATAGCGGAACCCTCATGCTCCTTGGATGTCTTCTTGTCGGAATGGCCAGCGGCGCCATCGCCGCCCTTTCCATCCTGGTATCCGGGCTGGGCATATGGCTGGCGCTTCTGGCCTATTCCGCCACCGGCGCCGTCGCGCTTTGCCTCGCCGCCGCTTTCGCCTGCCTCCTGAGACGGGCCGAGCCGCGCGCGAGGGCCACGGGCATCGCCTGACCCCTGCGGGAGCGATGTTTCGCGCGCGAAACATCGCTCCCGCCTCATTCGCGCAGGCGCTCTTCCAGCCATGACCTCAGATCATCCCGGAAGTCGGAATTCAGGGCGGCGCCTGACAGGCGGATGCTGCCGTCCCGCCCTTCCTCGTAGTCGAGCCCCGGCCCGACCCTGACCCGCTGCGGATCTGGAGCGGCGCGGCGGGGTTCGGACGCGGATTTCGAAGGGGACAAGGCCGCCGAGAGAAGGGCCTGTTCGGCCTCCATCCCCGCCGGCGCTGCCGCATCCAGGCGCTTGGCCAGGGCGGCTCCCAGGGTGGTGTCGGCGTCCAGCGCCTGGGCGAGCCGCAGGCCCAGCCGCTCGCCGATCGCCGCGGGGTGCCGAAGATGCCCGTCGAGCGCCGAGACCAGGATCGCGAAGCTGCCGATCTTGGATCGCTTCGAGCGCGAGGCAGCGTGGAACAGGCTTCGCAGAGCCGCACCCAGGTCGGGATAGACGCCTTGTTCCACCGCCTTCACCGCGATCCGGGCGCGCTCGTAATGGCTGAGCCCGACGCGGATCTCGTTTTCCTCGACCATGGCGAGATAAGCGTCCTCGGCCTCCCGCGGGGTCCGCAGCAGGGCCAGGACGGTGTCGCGGCCCATCCGGCGCAGCGCCTCGATCCGCCGCCAGCCCGAGATCAGCCCGTAGCGATCGCCCCCCAGATCTGCGACCTCGATCGGGACCTGCTGGCCCCTGGCCGCGAGCGAGGCCACGAGGGCCGCCATTTCCTCCTCGTCGACGCCAAGCCGGTCGCGGACGAGATAGGCCGCATCGATGGCGGCGAGCGGCAGCTCGATCACCATGCGGCCGGTTTCGCGCGCCTCCGTCAGGGCCTGGGCCAGTTCGGCGGCCGCCGCGTTCCGGGCCGCGTCGCCGGCGATTCCGGCGATCGGGGCAGGGGCCGCGCGCAGGGGCGCGGCCTCGTCGCCCGAGGACAGGAAGTCGGGCCGGGCGGAGGACAGGCGCTTGCGTCGGGCCATCTCAGATCTCCCTCGGGGATGTTTCGCGCGCGAAACAGGTCATTCCGTGGCCTTCTGGTCGCGCCGCCAGGCGCCGACGATCAGGCTCTTCACCGCCGCATAGGTGGCATCGAAGGTTTCGCGCCCGCGGGCATAGGTTTCGCGATTGAAGTCGCGGTAATCGGCCTCGTAGATGCCCTGGACCTGCTCGCCGGCCTGGCCGATGAGCGCGGTCGTGCCCTGCCTGTGAGGAGAGAGGGTCGGGCCCAGATAGGCCTGCATGAGCGCGGCGAGCTCGGCCTGCTGGCCGCCGTCGTAGCGGGTGATGACCGCCCTGACTGCGTCCCATTCGAACGAGATGCCGGGCCGCCCCAGGGCGCGTGCAGCCACGTTCTCGCCCTCTTCGATCGACCGGAAGGTGGTCGCCAGCATGTCGAAGAACCGGCCGGTGGAATCGAATTCCAGGAACGAGGCGCCGAGCGGCACCAGAAGGATGTCTGCGGCCGCCAACCCGTTGATCGTCAGGTATCCCAGGGCAGGGGGGGTATCGAGCAGCACGATGTCGTAATCGTCGAGCACACCGTCCTCTGCCAGCCGATCGCCGAGCGCGTCCCAGAGCTTCCACCCGCGCCCCTGCATCCGCCAGACCGGGACCTGGAACTCGGCCCAGTAGAGGTTCAGCTGCGCCCCGATCAGGTCCACGTTGGGCCAATGGGTGGCCTGGACGATATCGCGCGCGGAAATCTCCATCGCCTCCCCGAGCGTCTCGTCCAGCGGCTGGGGCGCCTCGCCACGATCGACCGCACGCTGGTTCTGGGACCGGAGATATTCGCCGTAATGCCGGGCCAGAAGCGGAAAGACCGTCTGCCATTCGTCCGCGACCTTGCCGCCGAAGATCGAGGTCATCGACCCCTGGCTGTCGAGGTCGACGACCAGGACCTTGTAGCCGTCCAGCGCCGCCGACATCGCCAGGTGGGCGCAGGTCGAGGTCTTGCCCACGCCGCCCTTGAAGTTCGCCACCGCCACGATCTTGGCCGGCAACCCCTCGGGGCGGAAGGGGAGGTAGTTCTTGGCCTTGGACCCTTCCCGCCCGAAGAAGGCGCGCAGCCGCAACACCTCGTCGAGTGAGAACCACTTGGCGCCCCCCTCCGTCTCGGACCGGCCTTGGGGCAGGTCGGGGTTCTGTTTCAGCACCCGGCGGAAATGGCCCTGGGCCACGGGGATCAGGTAACGGCAGATTTCCCATGTGGAGAACAGCCGCAATTGCCGGCCTCCGTCCTCGCCCATCCCGCGCGAGGCCAGGTCGTCCCGGCCCCGCGCACAGGCCGCCGCCACCGACGAAAAGCTGTCTGTGGAGGCTGGCGCCCCCAGAAGGGAAAGGGCCTGGTCGGGATCGATCGCCAGGTAGGGGGGGATGTCCGTCACCGCTTGATCCTGCTCATGTTCGCCTTTTTCTCAAGTGTACGTCGAAACGGCAAACATGGAAGTATAAAGCGAACAAGACCTGATTTTCTTCGCAGGATTGCGGCTTCCAGGGGGGATTTTCCGGCCCTCGCAGGGATCGCGGCAGAAAAGCGCCGTTATTTTAAGTTATTTATACGTTACGGGGTTTTTCCCTGCCAAAAAAGTACGAGTTGTCAGCTCCTTCCGAGCGATCCGAGGAGGGCGGGCGATTCCGATCCCACGTTGCTGCGACTCCGATCCCACAATGGCCCGATTCCGATCCGCCGAAGCGCGATGGACCCGCGCCCTGTCTTGCCACTAGGGTGTCACTGAACCCCCGAAAGAGGGACGGGCAGCATGACGAGGGCGGTGGGGCAGGGATTGGCCTCTGAACGGCAGCCGGCGGCGGACTTCTTCGTCTGCGAGGTCTTCGACGCCTCGCCGAAGGACGATTTGGGGTCGATGGAACATCCGATCTTCTCGCTCTCGACCCGGCCGGATCGCCGCGTCCTGAGCTATGCCCATAACGGGGTGACGATCGACATCACCCCTTCGGTCCGGGGGCGGGCGACGATCCACGACAAGGATATCCTCATCTACTGCGTCAGCCAGCTGATGGCGGCGGTGAATGCCGGCAGGGAAGTGTCCCGGACCCTGCGGCTGACGGCGCACGACCTGCTGGTGGCCACCAACCGCGACACCAGCGGCGATGCCTATCACCGCCTCCGGGAGGCGTTCGAGCGGCTGGCGGGGACCCGCATCACCACCAACCTGACGACCGGCGGAGTGGAGACGACGCAAGGGTTCGGCCTGATCGAAGCCTGGGAGATCCGCCGCCGCAGCCGGGGCGGCCGGATGATGTCGGTGTCGGTGACCCTGTCGGACTGGCTCTACCGGGCGGTACTGTCGAAATCGGTCCTCACCCTCAGCCGCGATTACTTCCGGCTGCGCAAGCCGCTGGAGCGGCGCATCTACGAGCTCGCGCGCAAGCATTGCGGTCGCCAGCCCGCCTGGACCGTTTCGGTCGAGGTCCTGCACCGCAAGTCCGGCTCCACCGCCCCGCGCCGGGTGTTCCGCGCCGCCCTGCGCCGGATGATCACCGAGGGCCGGCTGCCCGATTACCTCCTCTCCGAGGAGCCCGGCGACCTGATCCGGGTCACCCGGGCCGGCCGCGTGGACCCGGCCGCGCCGCGCTTCGACGCGGAGGTCCTGGCGGCGGCCCGGGCGCTGGCGCCCGGATTCGATGTCCATGCGCTCGAGGCCGAGTGGCGATCCTGGTGGATCGAAACCGGACAGCCGAAGCTTAACGCTCCCGATCGCGCCTTCCTTGGCTGGGTGAAGGTCCGTGCTTCCCGCGGATGAGGAGTCAGGTCAGACCGGCCTCGGCCAGGCGGGACTCGGTCTCGTCGGCGGTCAGGAACCGCCCGTAGGGCCCGACCTCGATATCCGATCGCACGACCCGCGCGGGGTTCCCGGCGACGATCGAGCGGGGCGGGACGGACTTGGTGACGACCGAACCGGCCCCCACCACGCAATTGTCCCCGATCTCGACGCCGGGCAGGATCAGGCTGCGTCCGCCGATGAAGCAGTTCGCCCCGATGCGGGTATGGAGATAGAGCCCCCGTGTCATGTCGTGGGTCAGGAGGCGCGACTCGAAGGCGAGGTAGGTGTGGGCGCCGACATGCACGCCCGGGGGAAAGGTCCGGTCGAGCTGCGCCGAGAGCGACATCTGCACCGTGGGGTGCAAGTCCATCCCCCAGATGCGGGTGTAATAGCGGCGCCGGAGATCGACGAGGAGGTTGCGTAGCCCCGAAAGCCGGTTCAGGCCGCGCTTGCGGGCCTTCTTGTGGGGGGGGGCGGTCATGCGCTGGCTCCCTTGCGGTGTCGGGCCAGAATTTCGCGCGCCGACGGATCGAGACGGCCGGTCACCGTGGCGGAAGGGGGGCGGCCGAAGGCCCCGGCCAGGAGCGCGCGCGCCTCGGCCGGATAACCCTTGGCGAGATATTGTCCCGCCTTGGCGAGGGAATAGGCCTGCCCCGTGGCGAGGCTGCCCGCAAAGAAACGGCGCAGGAACATCAATCGGGCGCGGTGCTTGAAATAGAGCGAGAAGGGCGACGGGGGCCGGGAATGGGTCGCCGAACCGATTGCGGTGCCGGCCCGGTGATAGACCACCGCCTCGGGGCAATAGGCCAGCGGCAGGTCTCCGCGGCGCAGCGCCCAGTCGACCTCCTCGTAGTAGAGGAAGTAATCCTCGCGCAGCGGTCCCACCTCTTCGTAGAACCGCCGGGAGGCGACCATGCTTGCCCCCGTGATGAAGTCCATTCCGGCCGGATCGGCGGGAGGCGTCTCTGCGTGGGGGGCAAAGAGGTTCACGTTGCCGGTGATCCCCGTCCGGCGGTCGATCGTGCCGCCGTCGATCTGGATCATTTCCGGCCGATCGTAGTAGAGGACCCGCCCCCCCATGAGGGAGAAGCCCTCCATGGGGGCGGGATGGGTGGCGAAGGCGCGGGCCGTATCCGGCGGCACGACGCTGTCGGGATTGAGGATCCAGAACCGGTCGATCCCCTCGATCCGGGCCAGTTCCGCCAGGCCGGCATTCACCCCGCCGGCAAAACCGGTGTTCCGCCCGGTCTCCACCAGTTGCAGGGCATGGCCGGAGGCCGCGGCCATTTCCTCGGGGGTGTCCGCCAGGAAGGGCGCGACGGCGGGGGCGATCGGCACCGGCCCGCCGGCAGGCGGCGCCTCCCGGCCGTTGGCGGCCCAGTCGCGGATCGTTCCCGGCGTGCCGTCCCCCGATCCGTTATCGACCACCACGATCCGGAGCCGGACCCCCCGGGAGCCCAGGAGGCTCTCGAGGCAGTCGAGGATGATCTCGCGCGCGTCGAAGGTGACGACGACGACGCCGAGCGTCGCGGACGGGGAGGGCGTATCGCGTTCCATGTCCGCGTCTTAGGCGCCTTCGCCCCCGAGGGCCAGAGACCTCCCTAGGTCATGAGCACCGGGTCGAAGGCGGCCAGGCCGGGGATGCCGCCGACATCCGTGGTATCGAAATCCGAGGCGTCCACCGTGATCTCGACATCCGACAGGAGGCCGTCGAAGTTCCCGCCCCAGGGATTGCCGAGATAGAGGCCATGGCTACTGCCGTCCGAAATGGGCCCCATATCGGTCCGACCGGCCGCCTCGCCGTCGATCGCCACCTGCAGGATCCCGTCGAGAAGGTCGATCTCCACCTCGTGGGCCGCCCCGTCATTCACCGCCGGTCCGGAGGTTTCGAACCGGAGCCGGCCGTCCTCGGTCGCGGCCCGGATCAGGATATCTCCGTCGCCCCTCACCGTTCCGATGAAGGCCGAGCCCAGGCGAAAGATCGTTCCGCTGTCCCCGGGCTCGCCGGCCAGGGTGAAGTCGAGCGAGAATTCGTCCGTCCCCACCATCTCGACCACGTGGTCGCGCGGGATCTCCGCTTTTGCCCCCGATGAGCCGAGACGTACGCCGTCCGTGCCGAGCCCCGAAAGGTCGATCTCCTCGTCCCCGTCGACGATCAGCCCGGTCCCGGATTCGAACCGCAGGAGTTCCGGGCCGGTCACCTCGAAATCGTGCGACACGTTCCGGCTTGCCCCGTCGGGGAGCGTCACCTTCAACGTCACGCTTTCCTGCCCGCCGCCCTCGAACACGGCGGCGAAGACCCGGTCGGTCACGGTGCTGCCGTTCGAGAAACTCCATTCGAAACGCGCCTCGTCGCCGACGGGATTTCCGTCGAGGAGCGTGTGGCTCGCGTCGAAGATCCGGGCGCTCGCGTCCTCGTCGACGGTTGCGATGTGAAATCCGGGTCGCAGGCCCTCGCTCGGGACGAGGGTCTCGGAGGCGCCGGCATTGGCCAGGTCGGCCAGTCCCCCGGGGCGGGCGACGAACAGGTGTGCCCCGTCATCGGCCTGCAGCGAGGAGGACAGGAACACGTCTCCGTAATAGCCGGGCGCGTTCGGATCCTGATCCTGGACAAGGACATTGCCGGTCACCGTCCCGGTATCCGCACTGATCCTGGAGACGAGGTTGTCGGCGATCGTGACATCGCGGGATCTCGCGCTGACGTTGATCCACGGAATCTCCACCGGCGCGTCGGTGCCGTCGGCATCGCGGCCATCGGCATGCAGGACGCTGTTTCCCCGGATGGTCAGGCCGTCCGTCTCCCCCACGGTGATGCCATGGCGGTGCCCGTTGACGATCACGTTGTCCTCGATCGTGAGGTCGCGATAGAACATCTCTTTCCCGGCCAGGCCCCGATCGACCATGTCGTTGCGCATGAAGATCGACTGGGTCCAGTCGCCCGCGCCGATATCGAGCGTGTTGCCGCGGATGACGACATCGGTCGAGGGCCGGTCCGCGCCGTTGGTCCAGAACTGGATCATGTCCGCGTGGTCGCCGGAGCTTTCGGCCGTGTCGAAATCGTGGATGTGGTTGTTTTCGATCGATGCGTTCTGAACTTTGGCGAAGTTGAGCCCGTCCATGCGCATGGAATGGATGTCATTGTCCCGGACGACCAGATCGTCGATGCCATTCAGCACCGCCCCCTTCCAGAACTCGAAGAATTCCGTCCCTTCTATGGTCACGCCCGTGGCATTGCGGACCGACAGGCCCGTGCCCCATCCATGCCCATCCGCGACCGAGGAGACGCCGCGGGCCAGGTCTCCGTCGAAGGTCGCGTTCCGGATCGCGATGTTCTCGCCGCCATTGACCACGAAGGGCCGGATGAACCGCGCGTCGCCCGAGCCGTAATCGTAATCGAAGACCACGCCGTCGAACCCGATATTTTCGGCCCCGCGAATGTCGAGGCCCGAAAAGATCGCCGGGTTAGAGGCATCGGCGGAGGCGATCGTCACCTCGGAGGCATAGGTGTAATCGAAGCCGGATTGCACGGTCAGCCGAAAGTCGCCGTAATCGCCACCGTCGAGAAGAATTTTCTCGCCACCCTCCGCTCTAGAAAGGGCATCGTAAAGGTCGGACTGCGTCGAAACCCGGACGACGTCCCCGGCCGGCAGGTCGGGAGGATTGTCCACGGTTCCACCGTCATCGGGCGCGTCATCGTCGTCGGGAGGGACGGCCTGGTCGGGGCCGTCATCCGCCCCGGTCCCGCCATCCGGGGTCATGTCCGTGGCGGAAATGGTCAGGGTCCCGATCTTCGAGGCGAAATTGTCTTCGCCTCGGGGATCGCCCAGCTGGAAATCGGTGTCGGTCCCGCCCTTTGCCACGAGCGGGGGCATTTCGACCGTGCCCGTCCTCTCTCCATCCACGATGACGGACAATTGGCCGTCGCTGTAATCGATCTCTACGGCATGGGGGGCTGCATCGGCCATGTTTGCACCCGTGGTCCGCAGGTCGACCATGCCCGTATCCGTCGCCGCCTGCAGCACTATTTCTCCCGCGTCGTCCACCGAGGCCACGAGGCTGGAGCCCAGGCGAAAGAGTTCGCCGCTTTCGCCGGGAGACCGCGCCGTGATGTCGAAATTTACGGAAAATGTTTCCGCTCCGAGAAGGCCGTCGACGGCATCGTGCGAGATCTGTTCCGAAACCCCCTCATGCCCCAGGACAATCGGATACACGGAGGCATAGGTGATAATATCGGATGTCATTGGGAATTTTCCTTATTGCGTTCGGCAAAGCCGGATCGACCGGGAAGGCGGGATCGGGTGGATATGGATGCGGTGATACGATCCAGTCCGTGGCCCCAGATTCGAGAGCCATGGGGAGGTGCGGACCGCAGGAATGGTGTCAGCACGGCGTCACGGGGCGGCAGGACATGCCGCCGGATCGGCGAAACAGGAGGTATGGCGATATGGCCGGCGCCAGGGATCGCTGCGGCTCCGTCATGGGCTCTGTATCCATCGGTTCATGCCTCGGCGCGGATTGACGGGAGGCGATGCTCGAAAGACTACGAACCGGGGAAGGCCTTGTCGTTCAAGGCGAAGTTTCTTTGTTGGCGGATTCCAGCACGTCGCTGAGCATGCCCCCGCCTAGTCACACGCATCGGGCGATCCTGCCCCGGAATTGCGGGGTGCTAGTTCGTGGTACGGTTGCTGGAAAGGGGAAGGGCGCCCCTCGCATGGGTCAGAGGTCCATCCGCTCTGCGCCCCCCGGGTCGGGCGAACCGCGTGAAGACCGGGCCTCGCTGATGGTCCGTCTCGGCCTCCTGGACGCCCTGCGGCGCATCCGTGACTTCGGCGGTGATGAACCAGACCCCGGCGCCGAACATGAAGGTCACGAAGGAATAGATGTTTGTCCAGACATGGACGGTGCAGAGCGTGAAGGTCAGGCCCAGAAAGGTGAAGACCCAGGCGCGCCGGAACTGGTTGAGAAGCACACTGTTCGAAAAGTCGCGGCGCATAACGCGAGCGATGACGAACAAATACCCCAGTGCCAGTGTGAAAAATCCGGGCAAGCCGTACCGCACGCCCACGACGAGCCAAAAATTGTCCATGCTTCCGGAATGCATGAAGTGCGGTCGAATCCAGTTCCCCAACCCAATTCCGAAAATGGGATTTCCCTGTATTCCTTTTTCGGTGCTTCCGATGATGTTCGCAAGGCCCCAGTCGAAGATGATGCCGCGCCAATATGCATTATGCGCGGAGAAGGTGGCATAGCTCATGAACACGCGGAGCGGCGTGCGGTTCGAAAGCAGGTCTATGGCCACGTAAGCGAAGGCGGTGAACCCGACCAATATCCACCAACGACTTGGGACATTGCGAAAGGCAGTGAACCATCCGATCAGGATGATCTGCATGACCATTGCTAGCAATGCGCCGCTGGACAAGCCGAGAAGTCCGGTGAACAATATCAGGAAACTGGCAATATAGCGTTTTGCATCGCTCATCATGCCTTCCAGGGCAACGTAAGTCAGAGAGAAGGCAACCGAGCAAAAAAGGGCGAAATGGATCGGATGGGCAAAGGTCGCCTGAACCCGTTCAAGGCCCATTCGCCCCTCGATGGTCACGATCCCTACACTGGTCAGCCCCGGAATCTTGCGCAGGTATTCCACGATGATCGGCCTGCCCGTCTGGGCTTCGTACAGAGCGAATGGGATCGTCGAGAAAACCAGCACGATCAGAAGGCGGCACAGGGCGGCGAAACTTTCCGCGTCGCGAATATAGGCGCGGCCGATCATGTATCCGCCCAGAAACTCGACCCCGACCGAGCCTACTTGCTGGAGCGCCTGATCGGGGTTGTTCACCCACAGCGCCACGCCGATCCATGCCAGATGCATGAAGAACAGGATGTCGGTCAGAATGATGCGGCCGTATTTCCCGCGCAAGAGGTTAATGGTCAATGGAATGACCATGACGAGGGTGACCACGCGCAGGGTGGTCATGAATATGGGTCCCGCCTGAAAGGCGATCGGAATCAAAACGCACAGCAGATAGATGAACGCCGGCAGGGGCACACTTGTCCGGGCAAGCGACGGCATGCCGGTCGCCGGTCTGGCGGAGGCTCTCCGCCCGGATATCGCCTCGGCCGCGGTCACAGGGCCTCGGAGGAGGAAATCGTGAGGGTCTCATCCATGATGGAGGCGTGCTTAGCTTTGCGGTGTGGCGAGAAAAAGGTGGTCATTCCGTCGGGGACAGGCGCGGGGCCCCGTAACCGGAGCCATCGAGCGGTCCGTCCGGCTTGGGATAGAAGGACGACAGGTTGCCCGGGTCTCCTTCGAGGGCGTTGGCGAAGACATGCCCGTAATATCCCGGTCGTAGCTGATGGCGGTCCTGAATCAGGAAGTTGTCGTGTGCTTCCCAGTCCGATTGTTGTTTGAACCCTGCAATGCGGGAGACGACATTGCCGACGATGCGGACATCATGCGATTTCGAGGATACAAAGATCCGGGGGTCGTAGAGGGGGGGATTGTCCCGCTCCCCTTCTGACCGCGCATTCCGGATGACCGAATTGTTTTCGATCTCCACGCCGTCCGATTCTCCGAGGGAGATTCCGTGCAGATGGGCGTTGATGACGACATTGTCCTTTATCGAAATGTCGCGGTAGAACATTTCCCTCCCGGCCTTGCCCCGGTCCACGAGATCGTTTCGCATGAAGATCGACTGGGTGAAAAGACCGTCGCCGGAGTTCAGGACGTTGTCCCGGATGATGACATTTCGGGTCGGCTCGCTGGTCCGGTTGGTCCAGAACTGGATCATGTCGGCATGATCCCGCGAATCCGGAGAGCGGACGAAATCGTGGATATGGTTCTTCTCGATCCGCACGTCCTGGACCTGGGCGAAGTTCATCCCGTCCATGCGGAGGGAGTGAACATCGTTGTTCCTGACCACGACATCCTGACTTTTCGACACGACGAGCCCGCGGAAAAAGGTGTGGATCTCGTTGTTCTCGACGGTCATTCCCTGAACGTTGCTCACCCCGAGCCCGAAGGCGAAGCCGAACCCGTCGGAGTTTTCCGAAACGCCCTGCGCCACGTCGCCGTCAAAAAGCGCGTTGCGGATCGCCACATCCTGGCTGTCGGTCACCTGGAAGGGGCGCAGGTGGATCTTGTCGTCCGCGGAGAAGACGTAGTCGAAGACCAGCCCGTCGAAGGTCACGTGGGCCGATTGGTGCAGACGCATGTCCCCCAGGCGGGCGGGGTCCGCGGGATCGGCCGAAGTGATCGTCACGGCGCGGTTCTCCGCGCCCTCCACGCCGCGAAGGAACACGCCCTCGTAGCGTCCGGGGGCGAGCCGGATCGTCTCACCCGGCTCCGCATCCGCCGCGGCGGTCTTCAGTTCCTCCGCGGTCCTCACGGTCTGGTCGGCCCAGGCCGGTCCCGCCAGGAGGAAGAGCGCTCCGAGCAGCGTAGCAGCAAGACGGCGGTGAGACATGACCAGCTTCCTTTCCGGGACGGTTTCGGCCGCCCTAGCGCATCTGCGGTGGCGGGTCAGCAGGGCGCTCATCATAATCTCGCGTGCACGAGGCGTCGTCCGCCCCCGAAGCCCAGGACGATGCCGGCCACGTTCAGGATCAGGTCATCCACGTCGAACTGCCGGTAGGGACAGTCGTAAAGGCCGAAGATCCCTGTCAGTTGCGAGATCTCGACCAGCCCCGTCAACCCGATCGCGAAGAGCAGGACCGTCCGGGTCCGCCGGACGAGCGGAACCAGGGCCGCACCGATCGCCGCGCACAATACAAGGTTCATCACGGCCGAGGCCACGCTGAGATCGAGAAGCCAGGTTCCGGCGGAGGCCTCGTTTTGCCACAGGCCGATCGCGGCCCGCGCGAAATGGAAGGGAACGAAGAGAGGCGGCTCGCCCCCGTCCGAGCAATCGAGCCTGGTGGGGTCGGGGAAGGGGTGATGCGTCAGCGCCAGGAAGAAGGCGGTCAGGAAGACGGCCGGACCGGCCGCCGCCATCCACCTTCCGCGAAGAACACGGAAACCGGTATGGACGAAGAGGCTTGCCGCGAGAGCATAGAGCGCGGCGAGGCCCGCAAAATTCAGTATCTGATGGAAACTCATCTGGATGCCTCGGACGCCATGTTAGTCCCGGCCGCGAAGGTAGCGGAGAAGGTCTCGCATCGTGAACGCCGACACAGCCAGCAGGCCCAGAAGTATCAGCCATGCATGGAGGGGCGGGAAGCCGACATCCGCGGCGGGCAGGACCAATACGCTGCAAAAAAGGACCGCAATGGCCAGATGGGACGGGATGAGCGCGCGAAGCTCTACGCCCACCGTCCGTTTCATGAGAAAC
Source organism: uncultured Paracoccaceae bacterium (assembly GCA_947487205.1). Lineage (GTDB taxonomy): Bacteria > Pseudomonadota > Alphaproteobacteria > Rhodobacterales > Rhodobacteraceae > Palleronia. Next base: position 53,124 of record CANKVU010000015.1, read on the forward strand.
AGGGCCAGGCCGTAGCCGGCCAATTCCCCGAAGGCGGAAATCTTGATGATCGTCAAAAGGTTGCCGGAATTGGCCGCTACATACCAGACGAATGGAATTGCCAGCATTCTGATCCCGTTGGCGAACATGGCGTTTGATGTGTGTCCGGTGGAAAGTGCCACGAGCGACGGGCCCGTTTTGGCGACCCGGATTGCCTGCATCACCCCGAACCATTTGAGATATTCAAGGAGCGCCAGGTATTTTTCGCCGAGGAGGATATAAACTACCGGCCCGCCGAACAGGTGGATCCCCACGACCAGCCCGGCTGCGGCGAGGAATGGAACTTCCAAGGCAACCCTGGACATGTGCCCGAAGCGTTCAGCCGTGGAATCGGTCGCCGACCAGAGCCGCGAGAGCTGGGGCAGGAAGAAGTTCTGCACGCTCTTGGCCAGCACGAGCGTGGGCGTCAGGGTCAGCGTCATTCCCATGGAGAAGATGGCGAGCGTCTCCATGCCGAGCTCGCGTCCGACAAGTACGCGATCGCCGTTGAATACCGCGAAAAGCAGGGCATTGTTGACCAGAAGCGGCCAGCCGAAACGCAGGGATCCGGTGATGACGCGACGGTCGAACCGCGCTCTCCACGGGCGTTGGGCCGTCAGGTGCGAGGTCGCCACGCCGAGTGCGGCGCCCACGAGGATGCATCCGAGCATCACCCGGTAATCCCCGAACCAGATCACGAGCGGCCAGACCAGCAGGAGGGACACCACGGCCGGAGCGAGCCGCGTGAGGAGCATCGGCCCGAAGACCATGTCCCGGTTCAGCCGGTGGATGTCGAAATGCTGGAAGGCGTTCAGGACCGGAACCAGGGCAACGGCCCGGTAGGCCCAGGCGACTTCGGGAACGTTCATGAAATCGGCCACGGGGCCGGCCAGGAGGAACAATGTCAGCCCCGACATGAGCCCTCGCATCAGTTGGAACCCTTGCAGCGCGGCCTGGAAGTCTGGATCGTCGCCCTCCTTGGACTGGACGATCTGCTGCTGCAATCCGAGCGCCGAGGCCATCTCCAGAAGCGAGACCACGAGGGCGAAGGTCGCGGCGATCCCGTAATCCTCGACCGAGATCATCCGGGCAACCGCGAGGTTCCGCACGAGCAGGACCAGTGAAGCGGCCGCATTGCCCGACAGGATCAGGAATGCCGTGCGGAACATGAATGACCTTCCGGATGGGGTTGCGGGGCCGCTTCTTCCCCGGCATGGCGTCGTGGTCAAGGTGACGCGCAATCGCTAAGAGACCCTTGAACCGCGAGAACCAGAAGAACGATCGACCCCGACATGCCTTCACCCTTTTCGGCCAGCCCCGCCCTCAGGCGCGTGGCGCGTGGTGACCTCTGCGCCGGATGCGGCGGCTGCGCGGCCATCGCACCCGGCAAGGTGCGGATGCAGCGCGTCGAGCCGGGCTACCTGCGGCCCCGTCAGGAAGCGCAGCTCTCCCCCGAGGAGGAAAGCGGCATCGCCGCGATCTGCCCGGCTCTCGGCCAGACGGTCGAGGCGGCCGGACGGACGGATTCGGTGCTCTGGGGGCCGTACGTCTCGATCGCCACCGGCTGGGCCACGGATCCCGACACCCGGTTCGCCGCGTCCTCGGGCGGGGCCCTGTCGGCGATCCTGACCTATCTGGTCGAGAGCGGCCGGGTGGACGCCGTGGTGCAGACTACGGCGGACCCCGATCTGCCCATCGGCAATGCCGCGACCCTCTCGACCGGGGCGGAGGAGATCCGCGCCGCCGCCGGATCGCGCTATGCCCCCTCGGCCCCGCTGGCCGACCTGCCCGCGCGTCTTGCCGAGCATCGCGAGAGCGGACGCCGCTTCGCCTTCGTGGGCAAGCCCTGCGACGCGGTGGCGCTCCGGGCCTGGTCCCGGCGGGACCCCGAGATCGACCGGGCCTTCCCGGTGGTGGTGTCGTTCTTCTGCGCGGGGGTGCCCTCCCATGCCGGCGGGCGGGCCGTCCTGGAGGCGCTCGGCACGGATCTCGAGGCGACGCGCGCCTTCCGCTATCGCGGCCGCGGCTGGCCGGGCCGGGCCACCGCCACCGGCCGGGACGGGGCGGAACGGTCGATGACCTATCACGACAGTTGGGGACGGATCCTGTCGCGCCACGTCCAGCACCGCTGCAAGATCTGTCCCGACGGGACCGGCGTCGCCGCCGACATCGTCTGTGCCGATGCCTGGGAGAGCGACGAACGGGGCTATCCGGTCTTCAAGGAGGCGGATGGCGTCAGCCTGATCATGGGGCGCACCGCCAAGGGGGCCGACCTGATCTCCGCGGCCCGGGAGGCCGGCGCGATCGAGAGGCGGGATTTCGACATTTCCGACTTGGCGGCGATCCAGCCCGGGCAGCGGGAACGGCGCCGCGCGCTCCTGGCCCGCCTGCTCGGGCAGCGGGCGGCCGGCCGGCCGGTCCCGCGCTATCGAGGCCTGCGGCTCGCCGCGGCGGCCCGCCAGAACCCCCCGGCCCGCAACCTGAAGAACTTCCTTGGCACTCTCAGGCGAAGCCTCCGCGCCTCAACGTCGCGGTAACGGAACGAAAGTAGTAAAGACGACCATGAGCAATCCGCTTCGCATCTGCCTGATCCAGCATTCCACCCGTTCGGACAACATGGGGGTGGGGGCGCTGACCGCTGCCGAAGTGGACATCCTGCGGGACATCGCGCGCGATCTCGGCCGCGAGTTGAAGATCACCATCATGGACTGGAAGGGGCCGCGCCGCCCCTACGTGACCGGTCCCGACATCGAGGTGGTCGATATCGATCGCAGATCGCTTTTGTCGCCGCGGGGCTTCTTCGCCGTGGCGCGCCGGTCCGACGCGGTGATCGATATCGGGGCGGGGGACAGTTTCGCGGATATTTACGGTTCGGCCCGGCTCACGCGGATGTTCTGGATGAAAGCGCTCGTCCATCTCTCGGGCACGCCGCTCGTCCTCGCGCCCCAGACCATCGGCCCCTTCACCAAGCCCGGGTCGAAGCGCCTGGCCCGGCTGACCATGCATCGCTCGGCCCTCGTCGCCACGCGCGACCGGCTTTCGACCGAGCACGCCCGCGAACTGGGCTACGAGGACGTGATCGAGGCCTCCGACGTGGCGCTGCGCCTGTCCTACGACACGCCGGCGCCGCGCGATCCGGCCGCGCCGCCGAAGGTCGGGATCAACGTCTCGGGCCTGCTGATGAACCGCGGTTACACGGGAAAGAATGAATTCGGCATCCGCGCCGATTATCCCACCCTGATCCGCGACCTGATTCGGTTCTTCCGCTCCGAGGGCTGCGAGATCCACCTCGTCGCCCATGTCTATCCCGATGCCGACAGCCGCACCCATCGCGAGGACGACACCGCGGCGAACGCCGCCCTCGTGGAGGAATTCCCGAACCTGATCGCGGCCCCCCGCTTCGCCTCGCCGTCGGAGGCGAAGAGCTATATCGCCGGGCTCGACTTCTTCATGGGCGCGCGGATGCATGCCTGCATCGCGGCCTTCTCGGCGGGCGTGCCGGTCGTTCCGATGGCCTACAGCCGCAAGTTCGAGGGGCTCTTCGGAACGATCGGCTACGACCGGACGGTCGATTGCACCTCCGAGACGGCAGAGGTGATCGAGGAGAAGATCCGGGCCGCCTACGCGGAGCGCGACATTCTCCGCGCGGAGGTCGAATCGGCCTGCCGGGCCGGGGTGGAGAAACTGGCCGTGTACGAAAAGCGCCTGCGCGGCCTCCTGGCCTGAGAGGGTCCCGTTTTGCCGAAGGAGGCGAGTCAGATGGAAAAGAACGTGTCGGTATCGGTCATCAACCTCGACCGCCGCCCCGACCGCATGGAATACATGGCAGCGGCGCTGGACCGCCTCGGCCTGCCTTATACCCGCATTCCGGCCGTCGATGCCCGGGACCCGGCGAACGACTGGCTGATCGATGGCGTTCCCGCCCGGATCACCGGTATCCGCATGCGGCGCGGCGAACATGCCACGCATGCCTCCCATTGCGCCGCCTGGGAGGATGCGAGGGTGCGGGGCCTCGACGCGGTCGTCGTTCTCGAGGACGACGCCGTCATCTCCGACGATTTTGCCGACCTCATGACCCTGGACTGGATCCCCGAGGATGCCGACCTCGTCAAGCTCGAAGCCTATTGGGGGGAAATAGAGCTGGGACCGGTCGCCGGGAAGCCGTTCCCGGAGCGGACGCTGCATCGCCTCCACTCCGTTCACCTGGGGACGGCGGGAACTCTGATCACCGCCTCCGGACTGAAGAAGCTGGAACAGCTCATGGCGCCCGAAACGATATCCGACCCCGTCGATCGCGCCATCTTCGACAAGCATTCTCCCGTGTCGAAGGCGCTCACGATCTACCAGATCGTTCCGGCAATGGTGCGCCAGGCCGAGTTCTTTTCGACGCCGGATACGAGCCGGGTCCGAACGAGCGATCTTGCGGCGGGCCGGGATGCCGAGACGAATAACGGGGCGGCCTACGGGAATCCGCACAGCCTCGGACGTCGTGCCCGCCGAATGGCCTTGCGCGTGCGAGCGCGTCTGAAGGGGCGTCGTCGAACGGTTGTTCCCTACCGGTAACTTTCCGCGTCACATGGGACGGACCGCGATGCGAGTGGGCAAGGTCGATCCCGATCTGACCGCCACCCCCCGCTGGCCGCCTGGAAGCGGGAGCGACCTGGATATTCGGCACCACCACGCCGCAAGAGAGCTGCGGGGCAGGATCATACCTCCCGCATATACGTCACAAGGGAAGCGGAAATGCCAAGAATATCGATCGTCATCCCGACCCATAACAATCCCGATACCCTTCCGCGGACTATCGATTCGATCAGGGCCCAGACGTTCACCGACTTCGAGGTCATAATCGTCAACGATGGCGGCCAATCCCCGTCGGAGTTTCTGGACCTGGGCGACGAGAGGTTTCGTCTGGTCGATCTCCCCCGAAACCAGGGGGTTTCCAATGCCAGGAACGTAGGCTTCGAGGAATCGAGCGGAGATCTGGTCTACTTTCTCGATGCCGATGACTTCATCGCCGAAGATCTTCTCTCCATGGCCAGCGAAAAGATGATGGACAGCCGGTGGGGAATGTTCGCCGTTCTCCACAAGCCCGTTCCCGTGGACAGGGTGCATGAGGAAAAGGAGTTGCTGAAGGCAAAGGACCGGGTCTCGGGCTTCAGGGAAATGGATCCCGCCGCGTTCTGCGACGCCTTCCGCCAGAATACCCAGAACTTCCTCCCCTCGACCGTTCTGTTCCGGCGATCGGCGATCCTGGAGACCGGCGGAGAGAAGCCGTGGGAAACCTCCATGAAGAATGGCGCCGATACACTCATCATCATGCTGGTGGGCGCCAGGTACGAGGTTCTGCAATCTCTCGACACCCTCGTCATGTACAGTGTCAGGCCCAACAGCCTCTCGAGGCAGAGCGCGCTTGCGACCTGGAATGCCCGCATCGTCGCGATGGATCATTTCCTCGATCGGATGACGGCGGAAGGGGCGGACAAGAGGGTGATCGAGGCCGGCCGGCGTCTTCGTCAAAACGGGGCCCGCCGAGCGTCCCGCATATACAAGGCGAACCGGAACAGGGCGCAGGGGGCTCGGGTCCTGCTCGAGGACCTGCGCAAGCATCCCAACGGCAAGTCGTTCCTCGAACTCATCCGACTGGCAGTCCTGCCGGGCTAGGGATGCGCGCGCGATCCGGCGACGTCGACGGGGGGCGGTCCGATCCGGAAGGTGCCGGCCGAACCGGGTTCACGGCATTGCGGCTTTGGACGGCCCTTCTGCCACTGCGAGCATGCGCTCCTGCAAGATCTCGGCCCAGGTCGTCCAGTTCAGCCGGGTCTCGAAGTCGTCGCGGGCGGCGTGGCGCATCCGGTCGAGCCGGACGGGATCCGACAGGAGGGCGCCGATTGCCTCGGCATAGGCCGCGCCGGAGGCGCCGGGGGGCAGGGTGAAGCCGGTTTCGCCCTCCCGGATCACTTCCGGCACGCCGCCCGTCGCGGTTCCGAACGAGACCGTCCCGAACGCGGCGGCCTCGCAGAAGACGACGCCGTAGCATTCGGCCTGCGTGGGCAGCACCAGAAGGTCGGAGCGGGCGAAGATCTCTCGGAAACGGGCCCGTTCGTCGGGCTTCTTCTTGTCGAGGAACGGAATGACCGTGGTGGCGCGCCGCAAGGTCTCCGACGGGGTCCATTCCGCCGGCGGGGTGCAGCCCAGGATCGTCAACTCGATGTCCACGCCGGCCGCGATCAGGCGCTCGGCGGCGTCGAGCACGATGTCGCCGCCCTTGCGCTTCCACTGGACGCCGCAGAACAGGAGCCGGAACGGCCCTTCCGCCCGCGGGCCCAGTATCTCCGTGCGGGGTGGCGGATCGTCCATGTTGGCCCCGAAGGGCTGGACGAAGACGCGGTCGGGATCGATGCCGTAATCGTCGATTGCCGATCTCGCCGCCCATTCGGTGGGAAAGGTCAGCAGATCCGCGCGCCGCATCGCGGCCCCTTCGGAGGCGATGGCCCGTTCCCGGGCCACCTTCGACGGCGTTCCGAACCAGTCGTAATAGTCGAGCATCAGCCGCACGGTTGCATCGGAGCAATAGACCACCGGGATCCCGGTGGGCGGCAGGTCGGCGATGAGGGTCGAGCCCACCGGGGCAAAGAGCACGTCGACGGATTTCGACCGGACGAGATCCAGAACCTTGCGGCCCTTCCGCCGGGTCATCGTCCGGGCCCGGTTCAGCATCGGATCCTGCCCGCTCAGCCGACGCAGGACCTTGTCCACGCGCCGCAGCATGATCGTCTCGCGCTCGCAGACCGGGCCGAGCATTTCCAGCGACGTGCCCGTTCGCTCGACAGCCCGCACCATGTGCAGGATCGTCCCCGACCAGGCCTCCTTGCGGCGGATGTCGATCTCGGTGATCAGGCCAATCTTCATGGAGGAGGTCGCGCCATTCGAAGGAAACATCGTGTCTGCGCGCCTTGGATGCGCGGCGGCGGTCGTGATCGTCGGCACCTCTTAAGACCACTCCCTACCGGGTCACAAGCCGCTCGCGCCTCTGCAGCGGTGGATGGCGCAATCTGCGATGTCGCCCCGGGCGGGATGGACCTATAGGAGGGGCATGTCTGCCTCTCGCATCGCCATCATCATCCCCCATTACGACGACCACGACCGGCTTGGGCGCTGCCTTGCGGCATTGGCTCCGCAGATCGGCGCCGGGGACGAGGTCGTCGTGGTCGACAATGCCTCCCCGCGCCGTCCGCACGTCCCCGAGGGGGTCCGCCTCGTGGTCGAAGCCGAGAAGGGCGCGGCCGTGGCGCGGAACCGCGGAGTGGCCGAAACCGTGGCCCCGGTGCTTCTGTTCCTCGACTGCGATTGCGTGCCCGCGCGCGACTGGCTTGCCACGGCCCGCGGCCTGGCGGAGCGGGCCGACCTGATCGGCGGGACCGTGACCGTCTTCGACGAATCCCCGCCGCCCCGGAGCGGCGCGGAGGCCTTCGAGACGGTCTTCGCCTTCGACAACCGCGGCTACGTGGAGCGCAAGGGGTTCTCGGTGACCGCGAACCTGCTGACCCATCGCAAGGTGCTCGACACGATCGGCGGCTTTCGCCCCGGATTGTCCGAAGATCTGGAATGGTGCCGGCGCGCCACGGCGGCCGGGTACCGGCTGGTGCACGAGGAAGCGATTCGGGTCGCCCACCCCACGCGGCGGGACTGGCCGGCGCTGGAGAAGAAATGGCGCCGTCTCACCGAGGAAACCTGGGGGCTCGGACGGCAGGACGCGCGGGGCAGGGCGCTCTGGGCCGCCCGGGCCCTGGCGATGCCGCTCTCGATCCCGGCCCATGCTCCGCGCCTCCTGCGCCATCCCGACCTTGCCCCGCGGGAGAAGGCCCGGGCGCTTTCTACCCTGGCGCGGCTCCGCCTCAGGCGCGCGGGGTGGATGCTGGCTCAGGCGGCCGGACGGGGGATCTGAGCGGGGCTCACTCGCGCATCTTCAGGACCCGGGCGGGCACCCCGGCGGCGATGGCGCCCGCCGGCACGTCCCGGGTCACCACCGATCCCGCCCCGATCACGCAGCCATCCCCCAGGGTGACACCGGCGGTGATCACCGATTTCGTGCCGACCCAGCAATCGGAGCCGATGACGATATCGGCCTCGGTCATTGGCTGATCGGTGACGGGAATGCCTGCCTTCAGCCCGTAATCGGCGGCGGTGAGGAAACAATCCGGACCGAAAGTGGTGCGGGCCCCGATCACGATCCGGCCGCTGGTCCGGCCCGCCCAGAGGGTACAGCGCGCGCCCAGCTGGACCTGGTCCCCGATCACGATCCGCTCGCCCTGGGCAAAGGAGGTGTTGGGCGCCAGGCGCACGTCGCGCCCGAGCGACAATTTCCGCCGCTCGGCGACATGGGTGTAGCCGTAATAGTGCAGCAGCCGGAACGGATGCAGGAGAAGGGCCGGATCGAGAAAGGACCGCATCAGCCGGGCCGCGCGGTCGATGGGGCGTCTCTGTCGGGGCATGGTCGATCCGGCTTTCTGGGCGCGCAGGCGGCGGGTCCGGCAGTGGCCGCGCCCGCGCAGGAAGCGGGCCGGCGGCCGCGGCCGATCAGTAGTATTCGCCGGGGTTCTCGCCGCTCATGTAACGGCACTTGTTGAGGATCACGCCGAGCACGTCGGTATGCGCCGCGATCTCCCGTTCGCAGCGGTCCACTTCCTTGATCGAGGTGGTCTCCGCGCCCGCCACGAGAAGGGCGCAATCCACGTGACCGAGGAAAGCCAGCGTGTCGTCGTTCACCAGCAGGGGGGGGGTGTCGAATATGATGAAGGTGGGATCGAACCGCGCGTCCAGATCGGCCAGGAATTGCCCGATCGAGGCGCTCTGGAGCAGATCGGAGGGGTTCTGGGCCGGCGTCTGGCTGGTGGCGAAGATCAGGTTGTTGCCCACGCGGACCGCGTTGTCCTTCATCTCCCCGTGGCCGCTCATCAGGTCGGCCACGGAATGACGGACATTGAGCCCCAGGGTCTGGGCCAGCGCCGGGCGGCGCATGTCCATCTCGACCACGATCGCCGAGGTTTCGGGCTGCCGCGCGAGGCTCAGGGCGAGGTTGGCCGCGATCATGCTCTTGCCGCAGCCGGGCGTGGGGGATGTGATCGCCAGCCGTTTCCAGCTCTTGGGCCGCATCTGCTGCACCGTGCGCGTCCGCAGGATGTCGAAGGCGGTCGCCTCGGCGCCCCCGCCGAGCGCGACGATCCGGTTCTCCTTGAGAAGGCGGCGGTCGAGCTCGACGGCGGGAATGGCGGCCCAGGCCTCGTCCCGGGGGGGGGCGGCCTCCGCGGGCGGGCGCCGGCCCGGGTCGGACCTTTTCGGCTCGCTTTCGCGGCTTTCACGGGCTTTCGCGATGGCGGATTGGATACGTTCCATGTCGCTTTCCTGTTCAGGCCACGGCGCCGGGGCCGGCCACGTCGCGTGCCGCGATGCTGAGCCGCGACATCAGGTCGTCGAAGAGCGGCACGAGCGGCGTGACCTGGGTGTCGATCAGCCAGAGCCCCGCCGGAACGGCCACGCAGATGGCGATCACGGTGCCGAGGATGATCGACCGGCGGCGGCGGATCTCGGCCGCGGTCCGCAGGTAGGGGATCGTGGCGAAGGGCGCGATGCCGAGCTTGTTGGTGATCTCCACCGGCCGGCGGATGGCGTTGTTGAGAAGCTCGAGAAGCAGGACGAGGGCCAGCCCGCCGGCGAAGCCCCCGCCGATGCCCGCCAGCGCGATGATGGGACGGTCGGGGCTGTCGGGCTCGCTGGGCGTGGAGGCCTGTTCGACCACGCTGATGCGCTGCCCCTTGGACATCGATTCGATCACGTCGCCGGTCTCGGCACGGGCCCGGGCGGCGACGGCGCGGTTATACTGCTCCTGGGTGTTCTGGTAGTCGCGCTCGAGCGTGGCCAGGGTGCTGGCATTGCCGGGCGTGGCCTCGATCGTCTCCTCGAGCGCGGCCATCCTCTCCGAGAGGACGTCCTTCTGGTCGGCGATGTAGTCGAGTTGGCCCTCGATGTCGGATAGCTGGATCTCCGCCGCCGAGGGGGCTTGGCCGCCCTCGGTCTCGACCCCGGCTGCCGTGGCTTGCTGTTCGGTGACGATCTCCTCGAGCGCCGCGATGCGGCGCTTCATCACCGTCATCTTGGGATTGTCCTCGGAGAGGACGGCGATGGAATTGGCGTAGCGGTTCTTGAGGTCGCGCAATTGCTGCGCCTCTTCCGTGCCGGCATCCGCGGGCTGATCCACGGCGGCTCCGGATTCGATCAGCTGTTGCAGGCGATCGCGGCGGTCGCGCAGCGTCGCCTCCTCGCGCTGCAGCTGGCTCAGCCGTTCCTGAAGGTCGCCCTGCTGGGAGCGCCGGAATTCGAGGGAATCGGGCAGGGCATTCAGGTTGCCCGCGCGGAAGTCGAGGATCCGCTGGCTCATGGTGCTGAGCTCCCGGTCGAGCCGGCTCACCTCGTCGGTGAAGAAGTCGAGGGTCTGCCCCGCCGTCGTGCGGCGCATCTCCACGTTCTGCTGCAGGATCAGCGTGACGAGCGCGTTCGTCACGTCGGCCGCCATGGGTCCGGTCGGGGCGCTGAATCCTACTGTAATCACAATTGCCAGATCGGGCGAGCGTGGGCCGCCACTACCGCCCGTGGTCTGGATGGAGGTGCGGCGGCGCATGTCCTCCACCTTCTCGTCGGCCGGCATCGGCGGCTCGCCGGCATAGACTTCCTGCTCGTTGGCGATTTCCAGAAGCACGCTGCGGCTCAGGAGGCGTTGGCGGATGATGGAGATCTGCTCGATCGCGCCGGTCCGCACGGTCGAGGAGGCCAGATCCTCGGGGATCTGCTCGGATTCGACGATCAGGGTCGCTTGCGAATTGTAGACCGGCGGCAGCATCACGGCCAGGGACAGGCCCGCCGCCGTGCCCAGCACCAGGATCACGAGAAAATACGGCAGCCGACGCAGGAAGATGCGCAAATAGAAGCCGATATCCATCCTTACTCCACTTTCCTGTCGGGTCCCGCATGGGACTCCGCGCGATGGACGAGCCGCGGCGACCGGCTTTCGGCGCCGGCCCCGAAGAACACTCCATCGTCAAATACCTGTTTCATCGTCGCGGCGTCCACATGCTGCTGATTGGCCTCGAAGGCATAGAGCAGGGCGAGATCGCACAATTGGTTGATCAGCCGCGGAACGCCGCCGGTGGCCTCGTGCACCATGTCGAGCGCGGCGTCGGTGAAGATGTCGGACCTGCCCTCCACCACCGAGAGGCGGTGGCGCACGTATTCCGCCACCGTCTGCGCGTTCATGGCGGGCAGGTGGAAATTCGCCGCGACGCGCTGCGCGAACTGGGTGAGGTCGGGTCGACGGACGAGATCGCGCAGCTCGGGCTGGCCCACGAGAACGAGTTGCAGCAACTCGTCCTTGTTGGTGTTGATGTTGGTGAACATCCGCAATTCCTCGAGGCTCTCCCGGCTGAGGTTCTGCGCCTCGTCGAAGATCAGCAGGGTGCGCCCGCCCCGGGCGTATTCCTCGATCAGGAAATCCTGCATCTGGGCGAACATGTCCACGTAATCGGATCCCGGCGCCACCTTCTGGTCGAGCGCCATCAGCACCCAGCGGAGCAATTCCCCCCGGTCGCCATGCGCGTTCGAGATCAGGCCGATCGCCACGTCCTCGTCGAGGCCGCGCAGGAAATGCTGCAGAAGCGTCGTCTTGCCCGCGCCCACCTCGCCGGTGATAAGGGTGATCGGGGCATGGGAGAGCACGCCGTATTCCAGCATCGCCGAGGCGCGCCGGTGGGCCGGCGACCAGAACATGAAGTCGGGATCGGGCACCAGGGTGAACGGCCGCGCGGAGAGGCCGAAATGGGCAGTATAGATATCCATTCTCGAGCCTTTGGCGCCAGGGTTCCGTGCCGTTTGCCGGGCAAACGTCATGTCAGCACATCACAAGCAACGTCCCATACCCTAGGGTCCGAAGGGTGACAAATCGTTAGCGGCCGCCGAAAACGGGGCGTTGTTTCCCTATCCGGCCCGGATGTACCCGTTACGGAGCCACTGTTCCCGATTCCCGCCCGACCCGGCAGGGCGCGGGCGATTTCCTCGATTTGCGTTGTATTTGAACGGTCCTCTGCTAGGTTCGGACCCGTAAAAAGTGAGTAAAAAAGGTGACACGGCGGAAACCGCCGGAACCTGTCCAAGAAGTGGATATTTTAACCACTGTTCGGATGGCAGAGCTTCTACAGGGGTGGAGGGAGCTTTGCTCGTACTGGTATTGCTTGAGGGGAAGACATGGCGAACTACAGGAAGGTGCTCCCGGTCTACGATGTGACGGCCGGGACCCTGCAAGGCTTTTCCGCCTCTGGCCGAGCGATCGCCCCCAGAACGGCGCCGGCCACCGCCCCGGGATTCTATCGCAGGTTTGCCAAGCGGGCGTTCGACGTGGCCCTGGTCCTGCTGGCGGCCCCCGTCGTTCTGCCGGTGATCGCCTTTCTGGCGATGCTCGTGGCCATCGACGGCGGTAACCCGTTCTATCTCCAGGAACGGATCGGCGCCGGCGGGCGCACGTTCCGGATGTGGAAGTTGCGCACCATGGTGCCCGACGCCAAGGCTGCGCTCGACACTCTCCTGGCCCGGGACGAGACGGCGCGGATCGAATGGGAAACCACCCAGAAGCTCAAGAGCGATCCCCGCGTCACCCGCGTGGGCGGGTTTCTCCGGCGCAGTTCGCTCGACGAGCTGCCGCAGCTGTGGAACGTCTTCAAGGGCGACATGAGCCTCGTCGGACCGCGGCCCATGATGCCCGAACAGCAGATCCTCTATTCCGGCGACAGCTACTACCGGCTCCGCCCCGGCATCACCGGCCCCTGGCAGGTTTCGGCGCGCAACCTCTCGACCTTCGCCGAACGCGCCGAATTCGACCTCGATTACGACCTGAACCTGTCGCTGCCCACCGATCTGCGCATCCTGTCCTCGACCGTGCGGGTCATTCTCCGGGCGACCGGGCACTGATAGATCGCATTCTCGTCAAATCCGTGAAATCCACCCTATTCGCGGCTTTGTTCCGGGCCGGTTTCGCGGTTATGAGGGGCCGGATCCAATTCCGAGGCACCGCCGCCCCATGATACCGTCCCTTCGCCTTGCGACCGCCGCCCTTGCCGCCACCCTTGTCCTGACCGGCTGCCAGAGCGACGAGGAGCGCGCCGCGGAATACTACGATTCCGCCTTGTCCTACGTGGAGCAGGGCGACATCGACCGGGCGCAGATCGAACTGCGCAACGTCTTCGACAATGACGGCTTCCACCGCGAGGCGCGGCAGCTCTACGCGGATCTCCTCCTGCAGGAAGGCGACCGGAGCGCCGCCTACAGCCAGCTTCTGCGGCTGGTCGAACAGTATCCCGACGATGTCGACGCGCGCACGACCCTGGCGGAGCTTGCCGTCGATTTCGGCCGCTGGGACGAGGTGGAGCGGCATGGCGGAGAGGCCATCGAACTGGCTCCCGAGGCGCCCCGCAGCCGGGCGATCGCCGCTGTCCTCGATTATCGCGCCGCGATCCAGGCCCGTGACGATCAGGCGCGCCGGGACGCGGTCGCGCAGGCCCGCGAGATCGTCGAGGCGCAGCCCGACTCGATGACCGCGCGGCGGATCCTGATCATCGAGGCGGTCGAGGAAGGCTCCCCCGAAGAGATCCTGGAGGAGGTCGAGGCGGCGCTCGAGATCTCGCCGGAATCGCTCGAACTGAACATGATGCGCGCCCAGTACCTGGAACGGACCGGCGCCACCGACGAACTCGGCACGCATCTGGCGCGGATGTACGATCTCTTCCCCGAGGAGGAGCGGATCGCCCAGGCGCTCAGCAGCTGGTACATCGCCCAGCGTGACTTCGAAGGCGCCGAGGAATTTATGCGCCGCGAGGCCGGGGCGCCGGCGGAGGATACCGACGGCAACCTCGCCGTGGTGCGGCTCCTGCGCCAGACCCGGGGCGCCGAGGCGGCGCGGAACGAGCTGCGCGCGCTCGTGGAGGCGGCCGAGGGCAGCGATGCGGCCGATCTCTACCGGGCCACCCTGGCCGCGCTCGATTTCGACGAGGGCCGCCAGCAGGAGGCGATCGACGCCATCGAGACGATCCTGCAGGAGGCCGGGCCCTCCGACCAGACCCGCCGCATCAAGATCATGCAGGCGCAGATGCTGACCCAGACCGGCAACGAGGTCGGCGCACGGGCGCGGATCGAGGAAGTCCTCGACGGGGACGGCAGCAATGTCGACGCGCTGAAGATGCGCGCCATGCGGCTTGTCGCCGAGGACCGCGCGGGGCAGGCGATCGCCGACCTGCGCACCGCGCTCGACCAGGCGCCGCGCGACACCGAGATCCTCGGCATGATGGCCGAGGCGCATCTGCGCGACGGCAGCCCCGAACTGGCCCAGGAACGGCTGGCGCTGGCGGTGCAGATCTCGAACAACGCCGCGGCCGAATCGACGCGCTATGCCCGGTTCCTGCTGGACCAGAACCAGTCACAGCTGGCCCAGACGGTCCTGACCGCCATCGAGCAGCCGACCGTCGAGAGCTATGCCCTGCTGGGGCAGGTCCTGGTCCAGAACGAGGATTGGCCGCAGGCGCAATCGCTGGTCGACACCCTGCGGGGGCTGAACGATCCCCGGGCCGGGGAGATCGCGGATTCGGTCCAGACGGCCATCCTGTTCCGCCAGAACCGCGTCGAGGAAGGGCTTGCGGCGCTTCAGGACAACATCGAGGGCGCCGGGGACCTGGAAGGGACGATCCAGGTTCTCAGGGCGCAGATCGCGGCCGGCCGCCTGAAAGAGGCGCGACGCTTCCTCGACGAGCGGGTGGCCGAGGCCCCCGACGACGAGAACCTGCAAAGGATCGCGCGCCGCCTCGACGCGCTCCTCCTGGCGGCCGCCGGCGAGACCGAGGCGGCCGAGGCGGCCTATCGCGCGATCTTGGAGGATGAGCCGGGAGCGGAGACCGCGGCTTTGCAGCTGCAATCGCTCCTGCGGGCCGAGGGCAGGGCGGAGGCGGCCGACGAGGTGGTCCGCGAGGCCGCGGCCGCGGCGCCCGAATCCCGCCGCCTGCAGCTCTTCGAGGCCAGCCGCCTGGAACGGGCGGGCGACCCCGAGGCCGCGATCGAGATCTACGAGCGGCTCTACCAGCGTAACAGCAACGACGTGGTGGTGGCCAACAACCTGGCCAGCCTCCTGACCACGGCCCGCTCCGATTCCTCGGACCTGGATCGCGCCTTCGCCATCGCGCGCCGCCTGAACGGCTCCGACGTGCCGGCCTTCCGCGACACGCTGGGATGGATCCGGCATCTCAGGGGGCAGCAGGAGGAGGCGATCGCGGACCTCGAATTCGCTGCCCGGGGCATGCCCGAGGCCCCCTCCGTCGCGTTCCACCTGGGTCTCGCCTATGCTGCGGCGGGTCGGACCGACGCGGCGCGGGCCGAGATCGAGCGTGGGCTGGATCTGGCCGGCGAGGATGCCGACGTGCCCCAGCGGAGGGAAGCGGAAGCGGCGCTGTCGAGCTTCTGATTTCGCGCGGAGATTTCGTAAAGCCTTGAGGCGCGGAAGGCTTCGCCTCTTCCGGGTGCCGCCGGCCGGAGAAGCAGCCGGTTCTTGCGAATCCGATCTGTGATCTTGCCGACACCCCTTGCGTCGGAATGGCGAAAGTCGGATGCACCCGGCGGCGTCCCGGTCTAGGCTGCCGTCGGATATTGAAGGGAATCCATCATTATGTGGAAGATTCGTACCCTCGTCGCCCTCGTCCTTCTGGGGGTGGGCGTGATCGCAAGTCCCGTGGTCGCGCAGGAGGGATATCGCGTCCAGCCCGGCGACGTGATCCGGATCGAGGTGATCGAGGACGAGAGCCTCAACCGGGACGTTCTCGTCCTGCCGGACGGGACCTTCTCCTTTCCGCTGGCCGGATCGGTTCGCGCCGCGGGGCGGACGCTGGGCCAGATCGATTCCACCCTGACCGCCGCGCTCGAGCCGAATTTCGCCAGCACGCCCAACGTCTTTACCGGGATCTCGCGCCTCGCCGACCGTGCCGAGGCGCCCGAGGCCGAGGAGCCCGTGATCGAGATCTTCGTGATCGGCGAGGCCAATACCACGGGCGCGATCCCGCTGGCGCCCGGCGCGACGCTCCTGCAGGCCTTCTCGCGCATGGGCGGGTTCACCAACTTCGCCGCGACGAAGCGCGTTCAGCTGCGCCGCACCGACCCCTCGACCGGGGCCGAGAAGATCTATGTCCTGAATTACAAGGACATCCAGGATGGCACCAGCACCAACGGGCAGATCGCCATGCGCGAGGGCGACGTGATCCTCGTTCCCCAGCGCGGCCTCTTCGAATAGGCCGCCGGCATGCGCCGCTCCCCCATCCTGCCGGCGGTGCCGATCCGCGTCGGCGCCGCGTCGCTCTGCGGCCTTGCCGTCGTAATGGGCGCCGGACCCGTGCGGGCCCAGGACGGCGCGGGCGGAAAGACGTTGAGCTTCAATCTCTCGCAGAGATTCGAGGCCACCGAGAACTACGATTTCGATACCGAGTCCGAGGGCACGACCTACATCGCCAGCACCGGCCTCTCGCTCGATTTCCGCAACGTGACCCGGGACCAGTCACTGAGTCTCGGTCTGGACGGGGCATTGCGCCGGATCGATGCGCCGGACGAGGCCGACAGCGAATCCTTCGGGTTCCAGGATCCGTCCTATTCGATCGGGTATACCCGGACAGGTCCCGGGGCGCGCTTCTCCGCCGACGCCTCTCTGCGCACGTCGGAAATATCGACCCTGCGGCGGCTCGATTCGTTCTTCGACGACGAGGGCGGGCTGGTCATTCCCGAGGATGTGGAGGATCTGGACGACCTCGAGGGGACCGGGACGCGTGAGATCTTGAGATACGGCGCCAGCCTGGCCCTGCGGCAGGACACGCCCTTTGCTGTGACCGCCCGGGCGCAGGTCACCGACACGACCTACGAGGACACCACGTCGGAGGGCCTGTTCGACGAAAAACGCACGGTCCTGGGTCTCGGGGCGCGGATGTCCCTGACCGAGGTCCATACCCTGTCCACGGATCTCAGCTATACCCGTGTCGAGGACGAGGATCCGGCGGAACCCGAACTGGGAACGTATCTCGGCTTCGACACCACCCTGTCTGCGGCCCGTCCGGACGGCGCTTTCAGCGCCACCCTCGGGATCAACGAGACCGATGACGGCACGCGGTTGTCGGCCTCGGTCGGGATCGACCGCGAACGCCCGCTGGGCGGGCTCGGCGCCACGATCGGCGTGAGCCGCGGCAGCGACGGCGATCTGGGCCTGATCGGCTCGGTCGATTACCGCCGTGCCTTCCCCCAGGGCGTGATCACGCTCGAAGGACGGCGGTCCTTCACAGATGGCGGCGACGACACCGGCATCGCCGGCGGCGGCAATGACGGGAACGAGACCGTCACCATCGTCTCGGCCACCTACGCGCGCGAACTGACCCCGCTCACCTCCCTCTCGGCCAATGCCTCCTTCGCCTCGACCACGGATACGGGCAGCGACGACACGGCCAGCGACCTGTCGCTCGGCCTGTCTCTCAGCCGGTCGCTCGATCCGAACTGGGCCGTGACCGGCGGTGTCAGCGCCACCTTCTTCAAGGACGAGGGCGAGGACGACTGGTCCCAGTCGGAAAGCGTCTACGTCACGCTGGGACGCAGCTTCGACTGGCGGTTCTGACAGAATCGTCAACTGCGGGCGGACAATCGCGCCCGTGTCTCGCCTCCTGCGAAGTGATCGCGTATAGAGGCGGCGTTTCAATTGCCGCCGGATTTCCGGATCTTTTCAGGAGCGCGACATGGCCGATACCTTCGATACCGTCCGGGCCCGGACCGGAGGGGCCAGGCTGAACGGACCCGGGCTGGTCTGGTTCGCGATCCTCACCCTCTCCTCGATCCCGGTCTTCTGGCTGGGCTTCGTCTCGCTCTTCGAGGCCTGGACCACGCCCGAATACAGCCACGGGCCGCTGATCCCGCTGATCTCGCTCTACCTCTTCCTGCGGGAGCTGCGCCACGCGCCGCCGATGGATCCCGACAGGCCGGTGAACCGCACCCCCGGCATCGCGGTGATCCTGCTGGGCCTCCTGTTGGGGATCTTCGGCAACATCGTCCGCATCCCCGACATCGTCACCTACGCCTTCATCGTCTGGACCGGCGGCGTGGTGCTGACCTGCTTCGGCTGGCAGAGGGGCATCCGCCACCAGCTGCCCGTGCTGCACCTGGTCTTCATGCTGCCGCTGCCGCAATTCCTCTACTGGAAGCTGACGATCCAGCTGCAGCTGATCTCGTCCGAACTGGGCGTCTGGCTGATCCGGCTAGCCGATGTGCCCGTCTTCCTCGAAGGCAACATCATCGATCTCGGTGTCTACAAGCTTCAGGTGGCCGAGGCCTGCTCGGGGCTGCGTTACCTGTTCCCCATCCTCAGCTTCTCCTATCTCTTCGGGATCCTCTATCGCGGCCCGTTCTGGCACAAGGCGCTGCTGTTCCTGATGGCCGCGCCGCTCACCGTGGTGATGAACTCGTTCCGCATCGGGGTGATCGGCCTCCTGGTGAACAGCTACGGGATCGAGCAGGCCGAGGGGTTCCTGCACACCTTCGAGGGCTGGGTGATCTTCGGCATCTGCATCATCATCCTGTTCCTCACCGCGGTCCTCCTGCAGCAGACCACCCGCGACCCGAAATCCCTCAGCGAGACGATCGACCTCGACTTCGACGGGCTGGGGCGCGAGGCCTCGCGCATCCTGTCGATCCGTCCGGCGAAGGGGCTCGTCGCCGCCGCGATCCTGTCGGTGGTGGTGGCCGGTCTCTGGGTCGGCGTGCCCCGTCCCGAGGCGCAGCCGATCGAACGCGAGAGCTTCGCCGTCTTCCCGCGCGAGGCCGGGGAATGGTCGGGCAGCTTCCGCAACCTGGAACCGGAAGTGGAACAGGTGCTGAAGGCCAGCGATTACGTCAACGCCGTCTACCAGGCGCCGGGACAGTCCTATGTCAGTTTCTTCTCGGCCTGGTATGCCAACCAGACCGACGGCACCGGCATCCACTCGCCGGAGGTCTGCCTGCCCGTGGGCGGCTGGGAGATCTACTCGATCGAGGAGAAGGAGATCTCCTTCCCCGACACGACCTACGGCACCTTCCCCGTGAACCGGGCGGTGATCCAGAAGGGGACCTCGCGCCAGCTCGTCTATTACTGGTTCGAGCAGCGCGGCACCCGGATGACGAACGATTTCCTGGCGAAGATGAGCGTCGTCTGGGACAGCTTCACCCGCGGGCGCACGGATGGCGCGCTCGTCCGCTTCGTCACCCCGATCGAGGACAGCGAGGCCGAGGCCGAGGCGCGCATGCAGGCAATGATGGCCGAATTGCTGCCGAAACTGCCGCGCTTCGTTCCCGAATGAGGGGGCCCGATCCCGGGGCGGCCGTCACCTTCCCGTGAATCCGGCGCGCGCATCCGCGGCGCGGCGCCGGAGCCGCGGCGGACGCTCCGCGCACCCGGTCTGGATCGCGATCCTCATCGCCCTGGTGGTGATCGAGGGGGCGTTGATCCTTGCCGACCGGGGTCTTCTGGGATCGGTCCGCTGGCGGGCGATCGCCTATCAGAACGGCGCATTCTGGGTCGGCCTTCTGTTCGGCTGGGCGCCGAACTATCCGCAGCAACCGGCGGTGATGTTCGTCACCTACGCCTTTCTCCACGCGAATCTGGGCCACCTGCTCGGCAATGCGGCGGCTCTGGTCTGGCTTGGCCGGACGCTGGGGGGGCGCTGCGGACCGGGGCGGTTCGCGCTGATCTACTTCATGGTGGTGATCGGCGGGGGGGTGGGCTTCGCCCTTCTGGCCCGTCAGACCGCACCCATGGTCGGCGCCTCTGGGGCGGTCATGGGGCTGGTGGGGGTCTGGATCGTCTGGGACGCCCGCCAGATGCGGTGCGCCGGCCGCGGCCGCACCGCCGTCGCGGTCGAGATCGGGCTGCGGACCGCGCTGATCCTGGCGGCCAACGTGGCGAGCTTCTTTGCCCTGGACGGGGTGCTTGCCTGGGAAACGCATCTGGGCGGCTTCGTCGCCGGTATCGCGGTGGCCTTGGCGGTGGCGCCGTCGGCGCCCTGCGCGGGGCCGGACGGCATGCGGGCGGAGCCCCGGCACGGGACCCCGCCCTCGTAGCGGCATCGCCCCGAAGGGGCGTGATATGCGTAACCCCCGAAGGGGCGTGATATACGCAATCCCGAAGGGGCGTAACACACGCACCCCCGAAGCGGCGGGAAATACGCCGCTCAGGGGGTGCGAAGGGCGTCACCCCGCCGGGGCGGCCTCGATGGGCCGCCCCGGCGGAAGGAGGCCTCAGGCGGCCTTCTTGGCGGCGGAGCTGGCCTTGTCGGCGGCGCCTTCGGCATTGGCGGCGGCCTTGTTGGCCATTTCCTCACCGGCCTTGGAGGCCAGGTCGGTGGTCTCGCTGCCGGCCTGCTTGGTCACGTCGGCGAGGTTCTGCGCGGTGCGCATGAACAGGTCCATCTGCTTCTGCACGAAGTCGCTGTAGGCCTTGCCGTAATCGGCGGCCTCGTCGCGCACCTGGGAGACCTCGCGGATGTTGCCGAAGGCTTCCTTGGCGGTCTCGCTGGCGATGTCGGTCGAGCGGGTGCCGGCCTCGACGGCGATGTTGGCCATGCGCTCGTTCATGCTGGCCCAGGTCTTGAAGACGTTCTGGTAGCCGCGCGGATCGAACAGGTTCTGGATGTCGGTGGCGGCGGATTTCGCGTTCTGCTTGGCCATGGGGAGCCTCCTTCTGGTGGTGTTCTTCGCTGTCAACACACCAATTAATGCCGCGCCGCAGCATCCGCAAGGGGCACACGCCGCGCTGCGGCGAAAATTGCCCGGGACATCTCGGCCAGCCGCATGCTTGGCGGGGCCGGTGGCGGCATCGCCATGGCGACGGCCCCCGGACAGGCATCGCCCCTGAGCCGGGCTCGAAATAAGTCAGATCGCGATGGCTTTTGCGTATTGACCTTCATCGGGATAGTCGAGCAAGCTAGGCCTATAATATTGATGAATTTGAATTCAATTCCGGTTTGCGATGGTGTCAGACATAATGGCGGCACCGAGTGCGGAATGTTTCGTGGTGCGTGCTTGACTGCTTTCGAAGAACTATTTTGGGTTGTAATAGAAACCTCCTGCTGCCGCCAATTCAACGATAAGGTTGTAGCGGCCGGCGGACTTGTCCACGCCCTGTCCCGAAGGGACCGCCCGTCGCCGATCCCGGGGCGGCCAGGCCTGCAGGGACAGCTTTTCCCGTGCCATTCCCTCGTCGCGGAACGCTCCCTCGCCTGCCTGACCCGAATCCGGGGCGGGCCGGCATGGCGTCTTTTCCGGACCGACAGGGGACGCCCCCTCTGCCTGCCGCATTCCGTGGTCGAGGCGCTCGGCGCGTATTGCGACCTGCCGCCGGAGGGGGCCGTTCCCTCGTATCTCGCCCCGCTCGACGTGCTCGGCGAAGAGGAGAGGCTCTGGTTCGTTCTGGACAATTGGCCGCGATGGAGCCCGCAAATGACCGGCTCTCCCCATCAAACCACCACGGGACATTTCCGCAATGAGCGACCTCACATCCAACATTGAAACCCGGATGGGGACCGAGCGGAATTTCGGTCTGATCTTCGCGGCGGTCTTCGCGGCATTCGCCCTCTGGTCGAAGCTCGCGGGATCGAGCCTGCTCTGGCCGGCGATCGCCGCCTCGGCCACGTTTCTCGCCCTCGCGCTTCTCCGGCCGGGTCTCCTGCGCGGGGCCAACGTGGCCTGGTTCCGGTTCGGCAATGCCCTGCATGCCCTGGTCTCGCCCGTGATCATGCTGCTGATCTACGCCGTCGCCTTCCTGCCCTTCGGCCTCGTGTTCCGGCTGATCGGCAAGGATCCCCTGGCGCGGGCGATCGACCCTGCGGCGGAAAGCTACTGGATCTGCCGCGGCGCGCAGCCCGGCGACATGAAACTCCAATTCTGAGCGGAGGCTCCCGTGACGATCATCAGCGAACTCTGGCACTTCATGAACGCGCGCAAGAAATTGTGGCTCGCTCCGATCCTGCTCATCCTGGGCCTGCTCGGCGGCTTGCTCGTGGTCAGTCAGGGATCGGCGCTCGCGCCGTTCATCTACCCGCTGTTCTGAGCGCCGAAGAGATCGTGTACATCCTCGGCATCTCCGCCCTCTACCACGACAGCGCGGCCGCGCTCCTGCGCGAGGGGCAGATCGTGGCCGCCGCCCAGGAAGAGCGGTTCACCCGAAAGAAGCACGATGCCGGCTTTCCCGAGCAGGCCATCGACTACGTGCTCGAAGAGGCGGGGATCACCCTGGCCGAGGTCGACCGCGTCGTCTTCTACGACAAGCCCTTCCTCAAGTTCGAGCGGCTGCTGGAAACCTACATCGCGACGGCGCCCTCGGGGTTCGCCTCGTTCCGCAAGGCGATGCCCGTCTGGCTGCGGGAGAAGCTGTTCCTCAAGTCGTATATCGTCGACCGGCTGAAGACGCGCGAGCCCGGCTTCACCTCGGCGCGGCTTCTCTTCTCGGAGCATCACCTCAGCCACGCCGCCAGCGCCTTCTATCCCTCGCCCTTCGACGAGGCGCTGATCCTGACCATCGACGGCGCCGGAGAATGGGCCACCACGGCGCTGTCGCTCGGCCGGGGCGGCTCGATCGAGATCCTCAAGGAGATCCACTTCCCCCACTCGCTCGGGCTGCTCTACTCGGCCTTCACCTATTATACCGGGTTCAGGGTGAATTCCGGCGAATACAAGCTCATGGGGCTCGCCCCCTACGGGGAGCCGAAATACGCAGACCTCATCCTCGAGCATCTGATCGATCTCAAGCCGGATGGATCGTTCCGCCTGGATCAGCGGTATTTCAGCTATGCCTCCGGCCTGACCATGGTGAACGGGCGGTTCTGCAAGCTGTTCGGACAGCCGGTGCGCCTGCCCGAGAAGGACCCGATCACGCAGTTCCACATGGATGTCGCCGCCTCGATCCAGGCGGTGACCGAGGAATGCGTGTTGCGGATGACCCGGGCCGCCCATGCCGAATACGGCATCGCCAACCTGTGCCTCGCCGGGGGGGTCGCGCTCAATTGCGTGGCGAACGGCAAGATCCTGCGCGATGGCCGGTTCGACCGCGTCTGGGTACAACCGGCGGCGGGCGATGCCGGTGGCGCGCTCGGCGCGGCCTATGCCGCCTGGCACGGGGAGATGGGCCGTCCGCGCGCGCCCGGCGAGGGGGGCCGGGACGCGATGCGGGGCGGATATCTGGGCCCCGTCCACGACGACGACCGGATCGGCCGGGACCTCGCCCGCCTCGGTGCCCGGTTCGAGCGGCTGGACCGGGAGGAGATGCTCGACCGGACGGTCGAGGCGCTCGCCGCGGGCAAGGCGGTCGGATGGTTCCAGGGGCGGATGGAATTCGGACCCCGGGCCCTGGGAGGGCGATCGATCCTTGCGGATCCGCGGTCGCAGGACATGCAGAAGGTCCTCAACCTCAAGGTAAAGTACCGCGAGAGCTTCCGCCCCTTCGCCCCTTCGGTCCTGGCCGAGAAGGCCGGGGAGTGGTTCGACCTCACGGCCGAGAGCCCCTACATGCTCATGGTCGCCGACGTGACGGAGGCGCACCGCCACGAGATGACGCCGGCGCAGACGGCGCTGTTCGGCATCGACAAGCTGAATGTCGCGCGCTCCGATATCCCCGCGGTAACGCATGTGGACTATTCCGCGCGCATCCAGACCGTCCATGCCGAGACGAACCCCCTCTATCACGCCCTCCTGTCGCGGTTCGAGGCGCTGACCGGATGCCCGATGGTGGTGAACACCTCCTTCAACGTGCGGGGCGAGCCCATCGTCTGCACGCCGGAAGACGCCTTCCGCTGCTTCATGGGCACCGGGATCGAACTCCTCGTGATCGGCCGCCACATCCTGCGCAAGGAGGACCAGGATGCGGCGCTGAAAGAGGATTACACCGCGAAATACGCGCTCGACTGAGAATGGAGGCGATCGCGCCGCAATGATCCCCCGGTTCATCCTCCTCGTGATCGGCGGCTATTTTCTCGCGACCATGGGCTATGCCCTGGTCCAGGCGCCGTTCTACGCTTCCGACGCCCACAGGATCGTGCGCTACGTCCTCGGGCCGGGCCTTCTGGGCGTGGGCTTCGTGCTGGCCGCCTGGCGGCTGAAACCGTCCCCGCGGCTCGTGGCGGCGATCTATTCCGCCACGATCGTGGGCAGCCTGTTCCTCTTCGAGGTCATCGCGACGGCCCGGACCTTCGGCCTCGGATCCGGCGCGGCGGCCGAGAACAGCGCCGAGGCGGCGGGCGCGGCGGGGTTCCGCGGTGCGCTTCCTCCCGGATATACCCTGAAGCGGCTGAATGCCGATCTCGGGATCGAAACCCCGTCGGAGGTCTTCCTCGGGGGCATTCCCGGCCAGAAGGTCCTGCTCTGCCATCGCGCCGAGGGTCCGGTCCTCTATACCGCCGACCGGTACGGGTTCCGCAACGACGACGCCGTTCACGACGGGGATATCGACGTGTTCCTGCTGGGGGATTCCTTCGCCGAAGGCTACTGCCTCGGCGAAGGGGAGCATTTCGCCGCGAAACTCGGCGATCTCGGCCTCGGGGTTCTCAACACCGGAACGCGGGGGGCGGGGCCGCTCTTCGAACTGGCGATCCTGGAGCGGTTTGGTCCCGAGCGCGCCCCGCCCTGGACCGTGATGCTCTTCTACGGCGGAAACGACTGGGAGAACCTGGAACGGGCCATGCCGCTCGACTGGCTGTCCGCGGCCGTGGACGGCGCCTATCTCGGCACCCCCGACCGGCCCGGAGCCGAGCGTCTCGCCGCGGCCCGGCGCCTCGTCGGGGAATGGTGGGCCCAGGAGGAGGAGACCGTGATCTCCGAGGAGGTGTGGGACGCCACGGCGTTGCGCAACATGCTCGCCCTGCAGAAGACGGCGTTGACGCTGGGCCTCCACTTTCCCAAAGCTCCCGTGAAGATACCGGGCTATACCGAGGTTTTCGAACGCGCGGCCCGCACGGTCGGGGAATGGGGGGGGCGCCTTCTGGTCGTCTACGTTCCGCCCTCCGAGCAGTTCACGGGCCTTCTCTCCTTTCCCGGCGCCTACCAGGAGCTGCCGAACCTCGTCCGTGCCGCCACCGGTCAGGGCAATGTCGACTTCCTCGACCTTTCGGAGCCGTTCGCGCGCGCCGCCCATCCCGCCCGGCTCTATGCCCCCGACGGGCATTTCAGCGTGGAGGGGGCGGAATTCGCCGCCCGGGCGGTCCGGGAGGCGATGGCCCCCTGACGGCGGTTCGGCGCGGCGCCATGCGCTGCCGCCGCGCGCCAGAAGCGGAGTTCCGCCCATCCGGGGGACCCGGCCGCACCCATTAGGATGTCGTTAACGCCCCGCTTGGTTTCCTTTGCATCTGAACGATCGAGAGAGGATCGAGATGGAGGACGCGGAGGACGATTTCGAGGTCAGGACGCGCCTGGCCGCCGAACTGGCCGAGGCCCAGGGTTTCGTCCATACCGCGCGGGCGCTGCGCGGGCTCCTCGATCCCGCCGCTCCCGCCCCTTTGGTGGTCCGGACCCCACATCCTCGGGCGCGACCCGCGGCCGCCGCCTCGCGGAGGGGGGGCAGGACCCCGCCGGACATCCGCCCCGCCACCGCACCCGGCCCGTCGCCACGGCGCATCCCGAAGGGATGGGTCGAGGAGGCCGGGATCGCCGCGGCCGTGCTGAGGATCCGGAAGGCGATCCGGGCGGCATGGCCCCGGATGGGGCGGCCGCTCGTATCCGGCCGCTAGGGCGGGAGAGGCCCGTGGCGCTGCCCGCGCCGGGGGCGTTGGGCCGGGCCTTCACGTGGCGTGGCGGAACCGCAGGTTCTCGCGGCCGAGCTGGTCCAGGCGGGTCCGCCCCATCAGGCGCATGTCGCGTATGAGCTCGTCGCGCATGAGCCCGAGCGCCCGTTCCACCCCCGGCCGCCCGGCGGCCGCGAGCGGAAAGAGATAGTAGCGCCCCAGACCCACGGCCTTCGCCCCGAGCGACAACGCCTTCAGGACATGGGTGCCCCGCGTGACGCCGGAATCGAGGATCACGTCCAGCCGGTCGCCGGCGGCCTGCACGATCTCGTCGAGCTGGTCGAAGGAGGAGCGCGACCCGTCGAGCTGGCGCCCGCCATGGTTGGAGATCACGACGCCCCGGCAGCCGATCTCGGCGGCGCGCACCGCGTCCTCGGGCGCCATCACGCCCTTCAGGGCGAACGGTCCGCCCCAGAGATCCACCATCTCGGCCACGTCGTCCCAGTCCATGGCCGGGTCCAGCATCTCGGTGAAGTACTGCCCGATCGAGGCCGCGCCGCCGCCCATGTCCACGTGCTGGTCGAGCTGGGGCAGGGAGAAGCTCTCGTGGCGCAGGTAGTTGATCCCCCAGGCGGGCTTCGCCACGAACTGGCTGATCCCCTTCAGGTTCAGCCGGAAGGGGATGGAGAAGCCGGTGCGCTTGTCGCGCTCGCGGTTGCCGCCGGTGATCGAATCCACCGTCAGCATCATCACCTCGACCCCGGCCTCGCGGGCGCGCTCCATCATGGCGCGGTTCAGTCCGCGATCCTTGTGGAAGTAGAACTGGTAGACCTGCGGCGTGGAATGCTTCCGCCGCATCTCCTCGATCGAGACCGTGCCGAGGGAGGAGACGCCGAACATGGTCCCGAACTTCTCCGCCGCCGCCGCCGTGGCCCGCTCCCCCTCGTGGTGGAACAGCCGCTGCAGCGCGGTGGGGGAGAGATAGACCGGCAGGTCGAGCTTCTGGCCCATGACTTCCATCGACAGGTCCACCTCCTCGACGCCGCGCAGGACGTTGGGCACCAGGTCCACATCGGCGAAGCTGGACGCGTTCCTGGCATAGGTCGCCTCGTCGTCCGCCGCCCCGTCGATGTAGTTGAAGATCGGCCCCGGCAGCCGCTTCTTCGCCAGCCGGCGGAAGTCGCGGAAATTGTGGCAATCGTCGAGCTTCATGGGCCCTCCTCCCCCGTGCGGGACCGCGGTCGGGCGGCCCTTCCGGGGATCTATTCCATTCCGGGGCCGAGAAAAGCGCGTGCCGGCGGATTGGGGGGAGGGGCCGCGTCCCGCGCTTTCCCGCGCCCGGAGCGGGAAAGACCGGGGCCGCTTTCGCAACTCTTTGGGGTATATATGTTTTTCGGCCGGACCAACCCCGGGAAAGCATGGGCCGGCCGTCTCATCCCCCGCGCATCCGCACGCCATGGGCGACGGACCAGAGCGGATGGGCGACCTGCACCTCCCGCGGGCGGACCTCCATCCCCGGGCCGTAGCCCCAGGGCGCGGCACGGGCGGCCTGGGGCGCCGAGAGGGTCACGGCGCCCGCATAGGCGACGTTGCCGTCCCGCACCGGTTCGGGCAGGGGGGCGGGCTCCAGGTCGAGGAAGGCGGCCAGCATCGCCATCGCCCGGTCGGGGGCGGCCACCACGTCCTCGTAGCGCAGCACCAGCACCGAATGGAGCCAGGGCAGGTCGCCCGCCACCCGCTCGTGCGCGTGCAGCCAGTGGTCGGCCATCGCCGGCAGGTCCAGGTCCACCCATTTCCGCGTCGCCGCCGCCACCGCCTCGGGATGGCGGATCACCACGACGAACTGCGCCAGCGGAAAGAGCTGCTGGTAGAGCCGCATCCGGGTCAGGTTGGGGGGCGACTTCTCCACCCGCCAGGGGGCGTCGGCGAACCAGGGCGCCCAATCGGCCTCGATCCGGTCGCGGACCTCCAGCCGGTCGAAGCCCCCCCCCTCGACCAGGTGCTGGGCGGGGTCGGTGGCGAAATGCATCGGCCGGCCGTGGCGCGCGGTGTGGGGGATCGCGCCCTGCAGGTAGACGCCCTCGTTCTCGGGCACCGGCGCGTCCGAGATCGCCGCCACGCCGGGCAGCGCGGCGATCAGCCGCTGGACCAGCGACGTGCCCGAGCGGTGCAGCCCGCCCACGAAGACATAGCGATGACGGGCCACCCGGTCCCCCGATCATGGGAGAGGCGAGAATAGGCCATGCCCGGAACGCGGCAAGCCGGAACCCGAGGGGGAGGGGAAGGATTGCCGCTGGACGGCCGGGCATACGGGGAAAGGGAGTCATGCGGATCGTGCACATCGCCCTGGGTGGCTGCCTGAAGGCTCCGCCGGTGGCCTACGGGCTGACCGCCGATACCGGCGGCCATATCGCCTATGTCCTGGGCGCGGCCCGCGCCCAGGCCGCGCGCGGCGACCGGGTGGAGATCGTCACCCGGGCTTTCGATGATTCCCGCCTCGGCGCGATCCATGCCGCCCCGCGCGAGACGGTGGCGCCGGGCTGCACGATCCGCCGCCTGGCCACGCCGTGCCGGGACTACCTTTCCAAGGAGGCGCTCGAGGCCGAGATCCCCGCCCTCGTCCGGGCGTTCCTGGACCTGCTGCACGCGGAGGGGCCGCCCGACCTGATCCACGCCCATTTCGCCGATGCCGCGGAACTGGCCCGCGCGGCCGAGGCCGCGTTCGGCACCCCCTGGATCCTGACCACCCATTCGCTGGGGCGCGACAAGGACGACGGCGCCGGCCCCGGCCCCGCCGATCCCGGGCTCGCCCGCCGCATCGCCCGGGAGGAGGCCGCCCTCGCCGCCGCCCACGCGGTCGTCGCCTCCTCGCGCGACGAGGCCGAGCGGCAGATCGCGGCCTACGGTGCGGGGGCCGAGGGGCGCACCCACCGGGTCAATCCCGGCGCGACCCTGTCCGGACCGGCCGATACCGCCGCGGCGCGGGCGCTGATCGCCCCCGATCTCGACGACCCCGACCGGCCCATCATCCTGGCCGTGGCCCGGCCGATCCCGAAGAAGAACCTCGGCGCCCTGGTCGAGGCCTATGGCGGCTCGCCGGCGCTGCAGGCCGCCGCCAACCTCGTGATCGTGGCCGGGCAGCACCCCGCCGGGCCGGAGCCGGGCGACGGCGACGTGCGCGGGGCGCTCGTCGACGCCCTCGACCGGTTCGGCCTGTCGGGGAAGGTCGCCCTGCCGCCGCGACATACCTCGCGCGACGTGGCCGGGCTCTATGCCCTCGCGGCGCGGGGCGGGGTCTTCTGCAATCCCGCGCTCAGCGAACCCTTCGGCCTGACCCTCGTCGAGGCGGCGCAATCGGGGGTCCCCCTCGTGGCGACCCGCAATGGCGGGCCCGCCGACATCGTCCGCGCGATCGGGTCGGGCCGGCTGGTCGATCCCGTCGACCGGGAGGCGATCGCCGCGGCGCTTCTGGCCTGGTTCCGCGATGACCTGCGCGGCCCCCGCATGCGGGCGGCGCGGAACCGGGCGCGGACGCTCTTCGACTGGTCCCGCTGGGCCGGGCGCGTCGCGGCGATCGCCGCCGACCTTGCCGCCCCGCCGCCCGCCGAAGGACCGGCCACGGATCTTCTCGCCTCCGACATCGACGGCACGCTGACGGGCGATGCCGAGGGCGCGGCGCGGTTCGCCAGATGGGCGGCGCAGCGTCCCGCGAGCTTGCGCTTCGTGGTCGCCACCGGGCGCCCGGTGACCGAGGCGCGGCGAATCCTGGACGATTGGGGCCTGCCGCGCCCCGACGCCTTCGTCACCTCCTGCGGCAGCGAGATCTGGCGCTGGACCGGCCCGGGGCGGCTGGCGCTCTGCCGCGACTATGCCGCCGGGCTCGACTGGCCGCGCGCCGCCGCCGCCGCCGTGCTGGACCAAGCGGGCGCGCGGTTGCAGGCCCCGTGCGAGCAGCGCCCCTGGAAGCTCGGCTATCTGGGCGACGCGGCCGAGGGCGCGCGGCTGGGGGATGCCCTGCGCCGGGCCGGGATCGCGGCGCGGGTCGTGCCCTCCCATGGGCGGTTCATCGACGTGATGCCCCGCGCCGCGGGCAAGGCCAACGCCATCCGGTTCGAGGCCGCGCGGGCGGGGGTGCCGCTGCACCGCTGCGCGGCCGCGGGCGACAGCGGCAACGACGCCGATATGCTCATGGCGTTCGGGCGGGCGATCCTGCCTTCCAATGCGCTGCCCGAACTTTCCGGCCTGCCGGGCCACCGGACCGTCGCCGCCCATGCCGACGGCGTGCTGGAAGGGCTCGCCCGGATCGGCCTCGCCGCCCCCGCCGTCCGCGAGAGGTCGGCCGTCGATGCGTGATCTCGCCCCCGATCCCGCCATCCGCCCCGTGGGCTATTTCGTCCATCACCAGGGGCGGGGCCATGCCGAGCGCTGCGCCGCCATCGCGCGGGCCCTGAAGGAGGTTTCGCCCGGGCGGGGGATGCAAATCTTCTCGGCTCGCGACGACATCTTCGCCGACCTGCCGCCGGGGGTCGGGATCACGCGGATCCCCTCCCTCTTCGAACCGGAGGCGCGGGCACCGTCGGGGATGGACCGCGTGGCGACGCCCGACACGGTGCATTGCGCGCCCTTGGGCTGGCCGGGGATCCGCCAGGCCATGGCCGAGATGACGCGCTGGTTCGACGCCGCCGATCCGGCGCTGATGATCTGCGACGTGAGCGCCGAGGTGGCGCAGCTCGCCCGCCTCTGCTCGGTACCGCACGTGAAGGTCCTGCAGCACGGCGATCGCGGCGATCCGGGCCACCGGGCCGCCTATGACGGGGCGGCGGGGCTGCTGGCGCCCTTCGACCGGGCGCTGGCGCAACCCGAATGGGGCGCGGGGATGATGGCCAAGACCTTCTTCGCCGGCGGGCTGGGGGTGGACATCGCCCTGCCGACACGCGCCGCGGCGCGGGCGCGCCTGGGCCTGCCGGCCGCCGGCCGAATTGCGCTGGTGATCTCCGGCGGCGGCGGCGACGGCGTTTCGGAGGCGCCCCTGGGCGTCGCCGCGCGGACCTTTCCCGAGATCCGGTGGATCACCGTGGGCGAGGTCCGGCGCGACTGGCACGCGACACCGCCCGGCAACCTGGACCATGCGGGCTGGGTGGACGACATGGCCGACCGGATCGCCGCCGCCGACCTCGTCGTCGCCTCCACCGGCAATACCACCACGGCGCAGGTCCTGGCCGCGGGCCGGCCCTGGATCGCGGTGCCCGAATGGCGCTATTTCGACGAGCAGGTGGAGAAGGCACGGGCGCTGGCCCGCGCCGGCGCGGCGCTCCACCTCGATCACCTGCCCTCCTCGGCCCATCGCTGGCGCGAGGCGGTGGCGCGGGCCCTCGCCGATCACGACCCCGACCGGCAGCGCCGGCTCGTGCGCGGGGACGCCGCCCGGGCCACGGCGCGCTGGATCGAGGCGCTGGCCCGCACGCTCTGGGATCCCGATCCCGTTTCCCCGAAGATCACGGAGGATCTGTCCGATGCCTAGCGTATCCGTCCTGACCATCGCCAAGGGCCGCGAGGCGCATCTGGCCAACGTGCTGGAGGGCCTGGCCATGCAGCGCACGCTCCCGCGGGAGGCCGTGATCGCCGTGATGCAGGAGGCGCCCTACGAGGCGCTGCCCGCGATGCCCTTTCCGGTTCGGCAGGTGCGCGTGACGCGCCCCGACGGCCACCTGCCGCTGGCCGCCGCGCGCAACGCCGCCGCCGCCGCGGCTACCGGCGACGTGCTGGCCTTCGTCGACGTGGATTGCATCCCCGATCCCGGCTTCGTCGCCGACGTGGCGCGCATGGCCCGCCCGGGCGAAGGGCTGGTGATGGGGGAGGTCCTGTACCTGCCCCACGGCACGGCCGATCACGGCCCTGATTTCGCACGCTTCGAAGCCGTGGCCGTGCGCCATTCCGACCGGCAGGCCCCGCCCGAGGGAGATCGGGCGCCCTGCGACGATTACCGCTGCTTCTGGTCGCTGAATTTCGCGCTCCACCGCGAGGACTGGGCGCGCTCGGGCGGGTTCGACGAACGGTTCTACGGCTATGGCGGCGAGGATACCGATTTCGGCCGAACCCTTTCGGAGCGCGACATCCCGATTTCGTGGATCCGCGGCGCGCGGGTCTATCACCAGCACCACGCCCATTGCATGCCCCCCGTCCACCACCTGCACTCGGTCCTGCGAAATTCCGAGCTCTTCGCCCAAAAATGGGGCCACAGGACCATGGGGCACTGGCTCTACGGCTTCCAGCTCCTGGGCCTCGTGGGCGAGGAAGGGGGGGAGCTCACCGTGCTGCGGGAGCCCGGGGAGGCCGATTTCGCCCTCTGCCGGCAGGGCCTGGACATGCCCTATGCCAATACCCGCCGCGTCATCGACAGGCTGCAGGCGGCCGAGAGCGCGGGGCAGTCGAACCGCGAGCGCACCGAGGCGGTGGAGCGCGCCCAGTCCCGCCTGGTCCACCTCGCCGCGGAGTAGGCGGTGCGCGTCGCCGTCCTGGGCCATATCCGGCATCCGATCGCGCGGCCCTTCGCGGGCGGCATGGAGGCCCATTGCTGGCATCTCGTCCATGCGCTGGAGGCTCGCGGCCACGAGGTGACGCTGTTTGCGGCAGGCGACAGCGAGGTGGAGGTGGCGCTCCACCCGGTGATCGAAACCCATTACGATCGGGAGATGCCCTGGGCGGACTGGCACGGGACGGCGGCCTTCAACGCCTTCCAGGACGGAGCCTTCGCGCGGATCCTGCCAGCGCTGGACGGCTTCGACGTGATCCACAACAACAGTCTGCACCGCTATCCGCCGCGGCTCGCGCGGCGCGACCGGCTGGCGATGGTGACCTCGCTCCACGTGCCGCCCTTCGCGCCGCTCGACCGCACGGTGCGCGGCGCTGCGGCTCCCTGGGCGCTCTTCACCACCTGCTCGGAGCGGCAGCGCGAAGTCTGGTGGCCCGGGGGCGCGCCGCGGGCCGCGCATGTGGTCGCGAACGGGATCGACCCCGCCGCCTGGCCCTATCGGGAGCGGGGCGGGGCGGGCGCCGTCTGGGCCGGGCGGATCGCGCCCAACAAGGCCCCGCACCTGGCCATCGCGGCGGCGCGGCGCGCGGGCCTGCCGCTGACGCTCTTCGGGGCGGTGGAGGACCGGCCCTATTACGAGGACCGGGTCAGGCCGTTCCTCGGGGGGGACATCCGCCATGCCGGCCATCTTTCGGGGGCCGCGCTCGCGGCCGAGATGGGCCGCGGCGACGTGCTGCTCTTCACGCCCGACTGGGACGAGCCGTTCGGGCTCGCGGCGGCGGAGGGGATGGCCTGCGGCCTGCCGGTGGCGGCCACCGACATGGGCGCGACGCGCGAGGTCGTGGGAGAGGCGGGGCGGCTCGCCCCCCGGGGGGACGCGGCGGCCCTGGCGCGGGCCCTGCGCGCCGCGATGGAGATCCCGCGCCCCGTGCCGAGAGCCCGGGTGGAGCGGCTCTTCACCCTGGAGCGGATGGTGGCGGAATACGAGGATCTCTATGCCCGGGCGATGTCCGGTCGCGACGCCCCGGCGCCCGGCATCGCGTTCTTCGACATCGAGCTTCCGGCCCGGAGACGGCTCCCCGCCTGAGGTCGGATTCGCGTCGGAGGACCGTCGACCTGCCCGGCGCGCCGCGTCTCGGGGAGCGCAACGGCAACGAACGCTCCGCATACCCGGCCTTCGGACATACCGCCCAGGATGGACCCCGAATGCCCGGCCCCGGGACCGGAACCCGCATTCGACCGTAACGTGCAAACCGAACGATCCGAGCGAGGGGCGGCCGTCGACGTGTGGAGATTGAAGAAATGGTTCAGGCGCCCCCCCAGATCCCCGAAGGGCCCCACGCCCGACCGGAGCGCGGAAAGCCTGGACATGATCTGGGGCCGGAACAGGGAGGCGCACGACCTGCTATGCGCCTCGCTCGAGATGCTGATCGCCGCGCGCCAGGCGGAGGCGGAGACCAAGAGCCGAAAGACGGAGACAAACGGAGCAATCGATGGATGCCAGTGATTTCATGGACGCGCTCGTCCAGCTCTCGGCCTACGGGGCGGTAGGCGCAACCCTGACCGTCGGCTACGGGTTCGTCCGCCTCGCCCTGAGACATACCGGGATCATCGGGCATCTGGCGACGGGCCTCCTGCTGATGCATGCCGCCGTGCTGCTGCGGACGCTCTACTGGGACGGGCTGCGCGGGGCACTGCCCGATCCCGTCTGGCAACGCTGGTACGATATGAGCGGGGAGACCGCGATCAACCTGCTGTTCAACACGATGATCGTCGTCGCTGGCTATCACAGCCTCAAGGCGCTACGGTTGTCCATCCCGGAGGAGATCCGCGGCGAGTACACCCTGCTCGGGGCAGCCTTCTATCCCCGGATCCGGCTCCTGGAGGCCTTGAAGGCGGCGCTGACCAGGTTCTGGCGACGGTTCTTCGGCTGAGGGCCGACCGTTCCGGCCGATGGAACTCGGACCCCGGGGTAGGACTATCCCCGCGACACCGCGAGGAGACGCGCCCCATGTCCGAGGACAGCTGCCTGACCAAGCGCCTGTCGGCCTTCATCGACCTGACCCGGGCCGAACGGACCTATCTGGCCGATATCGAGGAGGATTCCCGCCCCGTGAAGAAGGGCGAGGCGCTGCCCATCGCCGAGACGCCGGGCAAGGTCGGCGTGCTGGACGAGGGCTGGGCGGTGGCGGTGACCCGGACCCTCCGGGGCGACCGGATCACCCATGTCTTCCTGCCCGGCGACATCGTCGGCCTGGCCGAGATCGGCGGCACGTTCCAGGGACAGACGCTCCGGATGCAGACCGACGGCGTCGTCTGCCCCTTCGCGCGGACCGAGATCGGGCGGGCGATCCGCGACCTGCCGCGGCTCGCCGCGCTCCTGCTGACGATCTCGGGCATCGACCAGATGACGCTGCGCGACCGGCTGGCCTTCGCCAGTTCGCTGTCGGCCGAGGACCGGCTGATCCTGTTCCTGCTGGACCTGCGCGTGCGTCTGGCCTTGCCGAACGTGGGCTCGGGCAACCGTTTCCGCCTGCCGCTGACCCAGGCCGAGATCGGCCGCGCCATCGGGGCCTCGGACATCACCGTGAACAAGTCGATGCAGAGCCTGGTGCGCCGCGACTGGCTGGAGCACGACCGGCCCTATCACCGGCTTCTCGACCGGGCGGCGATGGAGGAACGGGTGGGGTTCGTCGACCGTTACGCCCGGATCGACATGAGCTGGTTTCCGCGCCCGGTATGAGGCGTTTCCGCCGTCTCGTGTATTCTTAGCCTGTTTCTATGGTCCGGCGCGGACCTGGACAGCACCTGTAGGCGTGAACAGGAGGAAAGCATGATGCGGGATCGTTCCAGCTATTACGACATGATCGGCTTCATGGCCGACACGGGACCCACCGAGGACGGCCTGCCGCAGGTGCCCGACCTGGCCCACACGGCGCTGTTCCTCGATTTCGACGGCACGCTGGTCGACATCGCCGAGCGGCCCGATGCCATCGCGGTGAAGGAGAACCTCGAGGAGATCCTGCTGAAGCTCGACGAGCGCACGGGCGGGGCGGTGGCCATCGTCTCGGACCGGCCGCTGGCGGACCTGGAACGGCGCCTGCCGCGCTGGCGCGGCACGCTGATCGGCTCCCAGGGCGCGGAACGCCGCCACCGGGGGCGGACTGACATCGCGCCCGAGGCGGGGGCGGAGAAGCTCGCGGAACTGGTCGACATCGTCCGCACCTGGGCGGCCCATCACGACGCGGTGATGCTAGAGGAGAAGCCCGCCTCGCTGGCCCTGCATTTCCGCCGCGCGCCCGAGCTGCAGCCCGATTGCGTGCGGCTGCTGCATGCGCTGACCGAGAACCTCGACGATTACGTCGTGCGCCATGCCAGCATGGCGGTGGAGCTGATGCCGGCGCGGATCTGCAAGCGCTGCGCGGTCGAGGAGCTGATGCAGGACTGGGCGGGACGCATCCCCGTGGCCATCGGCGACGACCAGTCCGACGAAGGCATGCTGGCCCTGGCCGAGGAAATGGGCGGCTGGGGGGTCAAGGTGGGCGACGCCGATACCGTGGCCGGCCACCGGGTGCAATCCGTGGCCGACCTGCACCGGGGGCTCCTGTCCTGGCTGATCCCGGCCCCCGCCTCCGTCCCCGCGCCCGCGCGGACCCCGGCCTGAAAGTCCCCGGGCGCCCCCGCCCCGGCCCCGCGCATTGACGCCCGGGAAAGCCGCCATAGGCTGAGAGGCTGATCGCGGACAAGACGGAGCGGGGCGGATGGAGGACAGGTCGGGTGACGGGCGCTGGCGGTTCTGGATCGACCGGGGCGGCACCTTCACCGACGTGGTGGCGATCGATCCCGGCGGACGGCTTTCCTCCGCCAAGCTTCTCTCGGAGAACCCCGAAGCCTACGACGACGCCGCCCTGCAGGGGATCCGCGACGCGCTGGAGGTCGAGGGGGACATCCCCGGCAACCGTATCGCCAGCGTCAAGATGGGCACGACGGTCGCCACCAACGCGCTTCTGGAGCGCGCCGGCGAGCCCACGGTGCTGGCCATCACCAAGGGCCTCCGCGACGTGCTGGAGATCGGCAGCCAGGCCCGGCCCGACATCTTCGCCCTGAAGATCGAGAAGCCGCCGCAGCTCTATGCCGAGGTGGTGGAGATCGACGAGCGGCTGGACGCGGATGGCGGCACGGTGCGCGAGGTGGACCGCGACGCGGTGCGGGACGCGCTCAAGGCCGCCTATGACCGTGGCGCGCGGGCGGTCGCCGTGGCGCTGATGCATTCCTGGCGCGAAGGCGCGCACGAGAAGATCGTGGGCGAGATCGCCCGCGAGGTGGGGTTCGCGCAGGTGTCGTTGTCGCACGAGGTGACGCCGCTCATCCGCATCGTGCCCAGGGGCGACACGGCCGTGGTGGACGCCTATCTGACGCCGATCCTGCGCCGCTACGTGGACCGGGTGGCCGGCGCGCTCGGCGTCGAGGCGGACGGGCCGGACCTCCTTTTCATGCAATCCTCGGGCGGGCTCACGGCGGCGGAGCGGTTCCGGGGCTCGGAGGCGATCCTGTCGGGGCCGGCGGGCGGCATCGTGGGCGCCGCGGCCACGGCGGAGGCGGCGGGCTTCGAGAAGGTGATCGGCTTCGACATGGGCGGCACCTCGACGGACGTGTCGCATTATGCCGGCAGCTTCGAGAGGAGCCTCGAAACGCAGGTCGCGGGCGCGCGCATCCGCGTGCCGATGCTGGAGATCCATACCGTCGCCGCGGGCGGCGGCTCGAAGCTGGCCTTCGACGGGTCGCGCTTCCGCGTCGGTCCCGGATCGGCCGGCGCCGATCCCGGCCCCGCCTGCTACCGCCGGGGCGGGCCGCTCGCCGTCACCGACATCAACGCCGCGCTGGGGAAGATCCGGCCGAAATTCTTCCCCCACATCTTCGGGCCCGAGGGCGACCAGCCGCTCGACGCGGCGGCGGCGCGCGAGGGTTTCGAGGCGATCGCGGCCGAAGTCGATGACGGGCGCTCCTGGGAGGAGGTGGCCGAGGGGTTCCTCGCCATCGCGGTCGAGCACATGGCGCAGGCGATCAAGACCATCTCGGTCGAGCGCGGCTACGACGTGAAGGAATACGCGCTCAACTGCTTCGGCGGCGCGGGCGGGCAGCATGCCTGCCTGGTGGCCGACCGGCTGGGCATGTCCCGGGTGCTGGTCCATCCCTTCGCGGGCGTGCTCTCGGCCTACGGGATGGGGATCGCGGACCTCTCCGCCGAGCGGCAGCGGATGATCGGCCAGGCGCTCGCCGAGGCCGCGGGACCGGCGGCGGAGGCGGCCGGGGAGCTGGGCCGGGCGGCGGCGGACGAGCTGGCCGAGCAGGGCGTGGGGCCGGAGCGCCAGACCCGGCAGATCCGGGCGCATCTGCGCTATGCCGGATCGGATACCGCGCTGGCCGTGGAGCTGGGCGAGGCGGAGGAGATGCGGACGGCCTTCGAGCGGACCCACCGCACCCAGTTCGGCTTCGTGGACGAGGGCGCGGAGATCGTGCTCGACCATATCGACGTGGAGGTGACGGGCGGCGGCGAGAGGGTCGGCGACCTCTCCCCCGACGCCACCGGCGACCAGCTTCCCGACCCCGACGAGCGGGCCGAGGTCTACATGGCGGGCGAATGGCGCGACACGGCGATCCACGCCCGCCACCGGATGCCCGCGGGCGTCCGGCTCCAGGGCCCGGCGGTGGTGGTGGAGGACAACGGCACCACGGTGGTCGAGCCCGGCTGGGCGGCCGAGGTGACCGGCCGGGGCGACCTGGTGCTGGAGCGCACGCAAGCCCAATCCTCGGGCGGCGCCTCCACCGAGCGCGACCCCGTGCGGCTGGAGATCTTCAACCGGCTCTTCATGTCCATCGCCGAGCAGATGGGCAAGGTCCTGCGGAACACCGCCTCGTCGGTGAACATCAAGGAGCGGCTCGACTTCTCCTGCGCGATCTTCGACGTCGATGGCGGGCTTGTGGCCAATGCGCCGCACGTCCCCGTCCATCTGGGCTCCATGGACGCCTCCGTGCGCGCGGTGATCGAGAGCGGGCACGAGATGCGCCCCGGCGACGCCTTCGTCCACAACAACCCCTATAACGGCGGCACCCACCTGCCCGACATCACCGTCGTCTCGCCCGTCCATGACGGGGAGGGGACCCTGCGGTTCTACGTGGCGAGCCGCGGCCACCATGCCGATGTGGGCGGCATCGCGCCCGGATCGATGTCGCCCCGCGCCACCCGGATCGAGGAGGAGGGGGTGGTCATCGACGGCGCCCGCCTCGTGGCCGAGGGGAAATTCCTCGACGCCGAGATCCGCGGGATCCTGGGCGGCGGCGACCACCCCGCGCGCTCGGTGGACCAGAACGTGGCCGACCTGAAGGCGCAGCTCGCCGCCAACGCCAAGGGGGCGGGCGAGCTTCTGGCCATGATCGAGGCCCAGGGGAGCGACGTGGTCGCGGCCTATATGGGCCATATCCAGGACAATGCCGAGGAATCGGTGCGCCGGGCCATCGAGGCGCTCTCGGACGGGTCCTTCCGGCTAGAGCTCGATTCGGGGGCCGAGATCGCGGTGGAGATCACCGTGGACGCCGAGGCTCGCGCGGCGCGGATCGATTTCGCCGGGACTTCCGGACAGCAGCCCTCGAACTTCAACGCGCCCGCGGCGATCACCCAGGCGGCCGTCCTCTATGTCTTCCGCTGCCTCTGCGAGGACGAGATCCCGCTCAACGCGGGCTGCCTGAGGCCCCTGAACATCGCCATCCCCGAAAGATCCATGCTGAACCCCGAGCCGCCCGCGGCGGTGGTGGCGGGCAACGTGGAGGTGAGCCAGGGGGTCG
Organism: uncultured Paracoccaceae bacterium; assembly: GCA_947487205.1. GTDB lineage: Bacteria > Pseudomonadota > Alphaproteobacteria > Rhodobacterales > Rhodobacteraceae > Palleronia. The sequence continues at coordinate 92,364 of CANKVU010000015.1, forward strand.
TGGACGCGCTGATGGGGGCGCTCGGTGTCCTGGGATCGGCACAAGGGACGATGAACAACCTCACCTTCGGCAACGACCGCCACCAATATTACGAGACGATCTGCTCGGGTGCGCCGGCGGGGCCCGGATTCGACGGGGCGAGCCCGGTCCATACCCACATGACCAATTCGCACCTGACCGACCCCGAGATCCTCGAGAGCCGCTACCCGGTCGTGCTGGAGGCCTTCGGAATCGCCCGGGGAACGGGCGGTCGCGGAAAATGGACCGCCGGCGACGGCATCTTCCGCCGCATCCGCTTCGCCGAGGCAATGGATTGCGCGATCCTGTCGGGCAACCGCCGGGTGCGCCCCTTCGGCACGGACGGGGGCGAACCGGGCCGGGCGGGGCGCAACACGGTGATCCGCGCGGACGGCCGCGAGGAGGACCTGGGCGGCTGCGGGCAGACGGAAATGGCCCCGGGGGACGCGATCGTGATCGAGACGCCCACGGGCGGCGGATACGGGGACCCGGAGGACCGCGATGCTTGAACGGCTGAAATCCATGGGGCCGGGCCTTCTGGTCGCGGCCGCCTTCATCGGTCCGGGCACGGTGACCACGGCGAGCGTCGCGGGCGCCTCCACCGGCTTCGCGCTCCTCTGGGCGCTCGTGTTCTCGATCTTCGCCACACTGGTCCTGCAGGAGATGGCCGCGCGGCTCGGCATCGTCGCCCGGCAGGGCCTGGGCGAGGCGCTGCGGGGCGCCTTCGACAACCCGGCGGGCAAATGGGCCATGGTGGCGCTGGTCTTCGTCGCCATCGGCTTCGGCACCGCCGCCTTCCAGACCGGCAACGTCTCGGGCGCGGCGCTGGGGCTCGAGGCGGTGACGGGGCTGTCGGCCCGGATCTGGGCGGCGCTCGTGGGCGCGGCGGCGGTGGCGCTCCTGGCCTCCGGCATCTACCGGGTGATCGAGCGGGTGCTGGTGGTGCTGATGAGCGTGGTCTTCGTCGCCACCGCCATCGCCGTGCGCCCCGATCTCGGCGCGGTCGCGGCCGGGCTGGTGCCGGCGATCCCCGACGGCGCGATGCTGACCACGATCGGGCTGGTGGGGACCACGGTCGTGACCTACAACTTCTTCCTTCACGCGGCCTCGGTGCAGGACCGCTGGGATGCCGGGCGGGACGCCAAGGCGGCGCTGTCGGAGGCGCGCTTCGACACCGTGGCCTCGATCCTTCTGGGCGGAATCATCACCTTCGCCATCCTGGTCACCGCAGCCGCGGCCTTCTTCGGCACCGGCACCGCGATCGAGAGCGCGGGGCAGATGGCCGAACAACTGGAGCCGGTTCTGGGCGCCTATGCCAAGTGGTTCTTCGCGCTGGGGATCTTCGCCGCGGGCATGACCAGTTCCGTGACCGCGCCCTTGGCGGCCGCCTATGCGGTCACCGGTGCGCTCCGATGGGAGCGGGACCTGAAATCCGCCCGGTTCCGCGCCGTCTGGGCGGCGGTGATCGGGATCGGCACGCTCCTGGCCATCCTCGGCACCAGCCCGGTCCGCGCGATCCTGCTGGCTCAGGCGGCGAACGGGATCCTCCTGCCGGTGGTGGCCGCGTTCCTGCTGATCGTGATGAACCGGGAGGGGCTTCTGGGGCGGCACCGCAACGGCCTCGTCGGCAACGCGCTCGGGGCGGTGGTGCTGCTGCTCTCGGGGTTCCTCGGCCTCTGGACGCTGCTCACCGCGGCGGGCCTCGTGGGGTGAGCGGCCGGCGCCGGGGCCGGGTGCGACACCGCGCATCACGAGCGACGTCGCGCAGGATCCGTGCATCCGCGCAGGAGGCAAGGGCGACGTTTCCGGTTATGTCCGGGGCGGATCCTGCAACTTCCAGAGGAAAGACATGACCGCCCTCAGCCCCTATCGCCCCGTTCTTCTGTCCGTGTTCCGGATCATGGCCGCGCTCCTGATCCTGCAGCACGGCACGACCAAGATCCTGGACTTTCCCGCCGGGCCGATGAACGGCGCCGCGCTGACCTCGCTCAGCGGCATCGCGGGCGTGATCGAGCTCGTCTTCGGCGCGCTTCTCGCGGTGGGGCTGTTCTCGCGCCTCTCGGCATTCCTGCTGAGCGGGCTGACGGCGGCGGCCTACTGGATCGCCCACGCGCCGCAGGGGGTCTATCCGCTCCTGAACGGGGGCGAGCTGGCGGCGCTCTACTGTTTCGGCTTTCTCTACCTCGCCGCGGCGGGGCCGGGCCCGGTCTCTCTCGACGCGCTCCGCCGGCGCGGCTGAGCCCCCGCCCGGGCCGGGATCACTCGGCCCGCGCGGTCTGGAAATACCGGACCAGTTCCGGCACCACCCGATCGACGATCCGCTCCCGCCCCAGGGAGTTGAAATGGCAGGTGTCCCAGCGGAACTCGCGGCCGAGCGTATCGGTGTCGAAGCCGGAGATCGTCCGGCCGTGCCGCGCCGCCACCCGCCGCAGCGTCTCGTTGACCGCGGGCACGCCCTCCACCCGGTCCTTGCCGACGCACCTGGTGGCCCTGAAGAGATAGACCTGGGCGCTCGGCACGTCCGCGACTAACCGGTCCATCAGGGCCGTGATCTCCCGTTCCAGGCCGGCCATGTCGCGCGCCACGGCGGCGTCCGTCTCGCCCTGGTGCCAGAGGATGAGGTCGGGGCGGTACCCGGACCGGCCGGCCGCCGCGACCCGCTCGAAGAGCGCCGCGTAATATCCCGACCGCGCATCGAGCCAGTCGGCGAACTGGGTGCCGCCGATCGCCCCGTTGATCAGCAGGACGGGCCGGCCGAGCGTCTCGGACAGGCGGTCCCCGAGCAGGGACCAGAGGCTGCCGTTGTGGCCAAGAGCGCCCAGCAGGGGATCGGCGGCCCGGTAGCAGGTGCCGTCGAACCAGACCGAGACATCGTTCACGGGCCTGTGGCGGGAGGGGACGACATTGGCGGCGTTCGACTGCCCCCCGGTGACGACGACCACCGCCTCGGACGGGTCCGGGCAGGCGACCGCCTGCCGGTCCCGGGCCTGATCCGGGCCGGGAACGGTCTGCCACGACTTCTCGAGGCCCAGCGTCGTGCGCACCGCGTAGCTCGCCTGGCCGAAGATCTTGCCGGGCACGTCGCTTTCGAGGGCGACGACCACCCCCGAAAGGGCCGAGAGGAGGATCAGGACGAGGGAAAGGACCGGGACGAGGAAATACTTCATGACGAATACCGTTTCGTTCGGGCCGCTCGAAGGCGGCGAAAATGCTGCCGGGCGATATGCGAAAGCTAAAAGTTTCATCACGTTGTCCGCGTCTGTCCGAAACGGTCAACGTGAGGCGCCGATCGGGGCGACATTTCCGCGCCATTGAGCACCCACCGTCGACAGAAGGCGGGGCCACCGGAGATTTTCCGATCTCCGGGCGAAATGGATCGTGACCTTTCGTCTTGCGGGGGTGGTCGCGGGCGAGTGCGGGAAGCGGTTCCACGCCCCCTTGCCGGCCCGTTCACGGCCCGCGCCCGCGATCCGCATCGCCCCGCAAGACCCCCTACCGGGCCGCCGCGGCCGGGGGGCCACCCGCCCCCGGGCCCCAGGGGCGGGACAGAGGACGCAGTTTTTCCGCATATCCGCCCGGGATGCGTTGCAAAGCGCGCGAAATCGGCCAGCATCCTTTCGTCATGCGCCGGGCGTCACCGTCCGGACCGACAAGGAGGAGGAAACCGATGAAACACCTGACCATCACCGCCGCCGCGCTCGCCCTGACCGCGACGGCCGGCCTGGCCCAGGACGGCGGCGGCTGCGACGAGGGCGAGGAAGTCATCAAGTTCAGCCACGTCACCAACAGCGACAACCACCCCAAGGGGATCGCGGCCGAGATGCTGCAGGACCGGGTGAATTCGGAGATGGACGGGACCGCCTGCATGGAGGTCTATCCCAATTCCACGCTCTACAACGACGACCAGGTGCTGGAGGCGATGCTGCAGGGCGACGTCCAGCTCGCCGCGCCCTCGCTGTCGAAGTTCGAGACCTTCACCAAGGTCTTCCGCATCTACGATCTGCCGTTCATGTTCGTGAACATGGACGCGGTCGACCGCTTCCAGCAATCCGAGGCGGGCCAGGAGATGCTGACCTCGATGGAGCGGCGCGGCATTCTGGGGCTGGCCTACTGGCACAACGGGCTGAAGCAGTTCTCGGCCGGCCAGCCGCTCGTGACGCCCGAGGACGCCGCCGGGCTGAAGTTCCGCGTCCAGCCCTCGGACGTGCTGGTCGCGCAGATGGAGGCGCTCGACGCCTCGCCCCAGCCGATGGCCTTCTCGGAGGTCTACGGCGCGCTCCAGCAGGGCGTCGTGGACGGGCAGGAGAACACCTGGTCGAACATCTACGGCCAGAAGTTCTTCGAGGTGCAGGACGGCATCACCGAGACCAATCACGGCGTGATCGACTACCTCGTGGTGGCCGGGGTAGACTGGCTCGACAGTCTCGAGCCGGAGGTGCGCGAGCAGTTCCTGACGATCCTGGGCGAGGTCACCGAGGAGCGCAACGCGGCCGCCTACGACACCAACCAGGAGGCGCGGCAGGCGATCATCGATGCCGGCGCCCAAGTGCGCGAACTCGACGAGGCGCAGCGCCAGCAATGGGTGGACGCGATGAAGCCCGTCTGGGAGCAGTTCGAGGAGGATGTGGGGACCGAGAACATCGAGGCCGCCCAGCAGATCAACGAGGAGGTCCAGACGGAATCCTGAGACCGGTCCGCCGGCCGGCTCCCCCGGGGGACCGGCCGGCGGCCTCCATCGATCCATCATCCGGGGGGAGGGAGATCCATGTCCGGCGAGACGCCCAGGGAAGGCGGGTGGTCGCGGGCCGTCGACGGGCTCGAGCGGACGGCGATCGCCGTGCTGCTCGGGCTGATGACGCTCGTGACCTTCGCCAATGTCGTGCTGCGCTACGTTTTCAACTCCTCGCTGATCTGGGGGCTGGAGGTGACGCTGATCCTGTTCGCCTGGCTGGTGCTGTTCGGGGTCAGCCATTGCGTGAAGGCGACCGCGCATCTGGGCGTGGACGCGGTCCTGGCGCTTCTTCGGCCGGGGCCGCGGCGCGTCCTGACGATCCTGGCCGGGATCTGCTGCCTGTTCTACGCGCTCTTGCTGATGAAGGGGGCCTGGGATTACTGGGCGCCCTATGCCGGGCTTGACCGCACGAGCGGCAGATGGTTCCCCACCGGATTCGAACAGACCCGCGACCAGGCCTGGTACGTGACCGACCAAGTGCCGATGGTGCCGTTCCTGCGCTGGCTGGAACCGCTGATCAACATGGGCGAGGAATACGAGAAGCTGCCCCGCGTGGTGGGCTACACGATGCTGCCGGTGGGCGCGGGGCTGCTGCTCCTGCGGTTCGTCGAGGCCTTCGCGGGGGTGATCCGCGGCACGCGGGCGAGCTTCATCGTCAGCCACGAGGCCGAGGACGAGACGGCCGGGGCACGCGGCGGGACGGGGGGCTGAGCCATGGAGGTCGTGCTGCTCTTCGGGCTGGTGGTCGGGCTTCTGCTGATCGGGGTACCCATCGCCGTGGCGCTGGGACTGAGCTCGACGCTGTTCCTGCTGTGGTTCTCCGACACCTCGCTCGCCTCGATCGCGCAGAGCTTCTACCAGGCGATGGCGGGGCATTACACGCTCCTGGCGATCCCGTTCTTCATCCTGGCCTCGTCCTTCATGTCGACGGGGGGCGTGGCGCAGCGGATCATCCGCTTCTCCATCGCGCTGGTGGGCCACCTGCCCGGCGGGCTGGCGATTGCCGGCGTCTTCGCCTGCATGATGTTCGCGGCGCTCTCGGGCTCCTCGCCCGCCACCGTGGTCGCCATCGGCACCATCGTCATCGCCGGCATGCGGCAGGTGGGCTACAGCCGCGACTTCGCTGCGGGCGTGATCTGCAACGCCGGCACGCTGGGCATCCTGATCCCGCCCTCCATCGTCATGGTCGTCTATGCCAGCGCGACCGACGTGTCGGTGGGACGCATGTTCCTCGCCGGCGTGATCCCGGGGCTTCTGGCCGGGCTGATGCTGATGACGGCGATCTACGTCGTGGCGAGGCTGCGCGACATGCCCCGCGGCGAATGGCAGGGCTGGGGCGAGATCTGGTCCAGCGCGCGCGACGCGGGCTGGGGCCTGTTCCTGATCGTCATCATCCTGGGCGGCATCTATGGCGGGATCTTCACCCCCACCGAGGCGGCGGCCGTCGCCTCCGTCTACGCCTTCGTCATCGCCTGCTTCGTCTATCGCGACATGGGGCCGCTGGCGGCGGGGCGGGCGGGCACGCCGGCCATGGCCGCGATGGTCGAGGAGCCGGGCGCGCGGTCGGTGGGCGCGGCCGAGGCGCCCGCCGCCCCGCGCCGGTCCACGCTTCTGGAGAAACCCTGGGCCTTGGTGACGGCGTTCTTTCACCGCGACACCCGCGACACGCTGTTCGAGGCGGGCAAGCTGACCGTCGTCCTGATGTTCATCATCGCCAACGCGCTGATCCTGAAGCACGTCCTGACCGACGAGCAGATCCCGCAATCGATCGCGGGGACGATGCTGGAGGCGGGCTTCGGGCCGGTCATGTTCCTGGTGATCGTGAACCTGATCCTGCTGATCGGGGGCCAGTTCATGGAGCCCTCGGGGCTGATCGTGATCGTGGCGCCGCTGGTCTTCCCGATCGCGCTCGAGCTCGGCATCGACCCGATCCACCTGGGCATCATCATGGTGGTGAACATGGAGATCGGGATGATCACGCCGCCCGTGGGGCTGAACCTCTTCGTCACCTCCGGCGTGGCGAACATGCCGGTGATGGGCGTGGTGCGCGCCGCTCTGCCGTTCCTGTGCGTGCTGATCGTGTTCCTGATCCTCGTCACCTACGTGCCATGGCTGTCGACCTGGCTGCCCACCACGTTCATGGGCCCCGAGATCATCGTGAGATAAGGGCGGCGTCCCCCGGATCCCGGGGGGCGTCCGCGGATTTTTTGCAGCACCAGAAGGTTGATGGAGGAGGATCCCCATGCCGGACGAGAACCGAGACGACGTGGATGCCAACGCATTGGACGAGGGAACGGGCGGTTCGGGACGCGACCCGCGCTGGACCTGGGGACTGAGGGCCCTGGGGCTGGTCGCGGCGGGGCTCGTCTGGCTGCTGCTCGGCGGCTCCGAGAACCTCTCTCCCGAGGCGCGCGCGGTGGCCGCGATCACCACGCTGATGGCGATCTGGTGGATGACCGAGGCGATCCCGCTCGCCGCCACCTCGCTCCTGCCGATCGTGCTGCTGCCCGCCTTCGCCGGCCAGCCGGTGAGCGATGCCACCGCCCCCTATGCCAGCACGCTGGTCTTCCTGTTCCTGGGCGGCTTCCTCATCGCCATCGCGATGCAGAAATGGGGACTGCACCGGCGCATTGCGCTGCAGACCCTCAGCAAGGTGGGAGTGGAGCCCAAGCGCATCGTGCTGGGCATGATGCTGTCCACCGGGTTCCTGTCGATGTGGGTGTCGAACACCGCGACCACGCTGATGATGCTGCCGATCGGCCTGTCGATCCTGACCCTGGTGGTGGAGCGCAGCCGCGCCACCTCCCAGACCGGAGACGTTGGCGAGGACCTGCATGCGGGCGAGCGGATCTCGGACGTGATCGAGGACCCCAACATCCGCGCCTTCGGCGTCTGCCTGGTGCTGGCCATCGCCTGGTCGGCCAGCATGGGCGGGCTCGGCACGCTTCTGGGCTCCCCCCCCAACGCGATCGTGGCGGGCTATCTCGCCGACGAGATCGGCCGCGACATCAGCTTCGTCAACTGGATGATGCTGGGCGTTCCGCTGGCCTTCACCTTCATCCTGATCGGCTGGGTGTTGATGACCCGGCTTCTCTATACCTTCGACCTCGACGAGATCCCGGGCGGGCGCGACATGATCGACGGCCAGATTGCCGAGCTGGGGGAGATGAGCCAGGGCGAGAAGATGGTGCTCGCCGTCTTCGCCGGCGCGGCCTTCTTCTGGATCGTGCCGGGGCTCGCCGCGGACATCACCGGGATCGAGGCGCTGGGGGTGCTGGACGACACCGCCATCGCCATCGCCGCCGGCCTCGCGCTGTTCCTGCTTCCGGGCGACGGGGCGGGGCGCATGGTGCTCAACTGGCCCGACGCCGAGGACGGCCTGCCCTGGGGGGTGCTGCTCCTGTTCGGCGGCGGTCTCAGCCTCGCCTCGGCGGTGGCGGCCACGGGGCTCGACGTCTGGTTCGGCGAGCAGGTGAGCGGCCTTTCCGCGCTGCCTACGATCCTGATCCTGGCCTCGGTGGTGGCGCTGGTCATCTTCCTGACCGAGGTCACCTCGAACACCGCGACGGCCGCGACCTTCATCCCGGTCCTCGGCGGCGTGGCGACGGGGATCGGGGTCGACGCGGTGTCGCTCCTGATCCCGGCGGCGCTGGCGGCGACCTGCGCCTTCATGCTACCGGTCGGCACGCCGCCGAACGCCATCGTCTTCGGGTCGGGCGCGGTCACGATCGGCCAGATGGCCAGGGGGGGCGCGGTGCTGAACGTGATCGGTATCGTGCTGATCACCCTCTTCGCCTATACGCTGGGTCGCCTTGCGCTCGGCCTGACGTTCTGAAGGACATTTCCGGGGCGGCGCCGGCGCGCCGCCCTCTCCAGAAATCGGAAAGCACGGCATGAACGACGACAGGGACACGCCCCCGGATCACGAGCACGCAGCCTCCGGGGCAGGGGGAGACGGGACGCGGGCCGCCGGCCGGGACGAACGCCAGGCGGCGCTTCGGCAGGCGGCGCTGGAATACCACCGCGACCCCCAGCCCGGAAAGCTCGAGATCCGGGCCACGAAACCCCTGGCCAATGCCCGCGACCTGGCGCGCGCCTATTCCCCCGGCGTCGCCGAGGCCTGCCGCGAGATCGAGGCCGATCCCAGGACCGCGCGCGACTACACCGCGCGCGGCAACCTCGTGGGCGTCGTGACGAACGGCACCGCGGTGCTGGGCCTGGGCGATATCGGCGCGCTGGCCTCCAAGCCGGTGATGGAGGGCAAGGCGGTCCTGTTCAAGAAGTTCGCCAATATCGACTGTTTCGACATCGAGCTCGACGAGCCCGATCCGCACAAGCTGGCCGAGATCGTCTGCGCGCTGGAGCCGAGCTTCGGCGCCATCAACCTCGAGGACATCAAGGCGCCCGATTGCTTCATCGTCGAGCGGACCTGCCGCGAGCGGATGAACATCCCCGTCTTCCACGACGACCAGCACGGCACCGCGATCGTGGTGGGCGCGGCGGCGACCAATGCCCTGAACGTGGCGGGAAAGACCTTCGAGGAGATCAAGATCGTTTCCACCGGCGGGGGGGCAGCCGGCATCGCCTGTCTCGACCTGCTGCTGAAGCTCGGGGTGAAGCGCGAGAACGTCTGGCTCTGCGATCTCGACGGGCTCGTCCACGAGGGGCGCGAGGCAGGCATGAGCGAGCAGAAGGCAGCCTATGCCCAGCCCGGCGGCCCGCGCGGCCTGGGCGACGTGATCGACGGGGCAGACCTGTTCCTGGGGCTTTCCGGCCCCGGCGTCCTGACCCCCGAAATGGTCGAGCGCATGGCCGCCAGCCCGATCATCTTCGCGCTCGCGAACCCCAATCCCGAGATCGACCCCGAGGAGGCGCGCGCCGTGGCGCCGAACGCGCTCATCGCCACGGGGCGGTCGGACTTCCCCAACCAGGTCAACAACGTCCTGTGCTTCCCCTTCATCTTCCGCGGCGCGCTGGACGTGGGCGCGAAGACGATCAACGACGAGATGAAGGTGGCCTGCGTGGAGGGGATTGCGGAACTGGCGCGGCGCACCACGAGCGCCGAGGCGGCGGCGGCCTATCAGGGCGAGCAGCTCGCCTTCGGTCCCGACTACCTGATCCCCAAGCCGTTCGATCCGCGCCTGATGGGCATCGTCGCCCCCGCCGTGGCCAAGGCCGCGATGGAGACCGGCGTGGCCGAGCGCCCGATCGAGGATCTCGACGCCTACAAGCGGCGGCTCGATGCCTCCGTCTTCCGCTCCTCGCTGATCATGCGGCCCGTCTTCGAGGCGGCGGCCACGGCCGAGCGGCGCATCGTCTTCGCCGAAGGCGAGGACGAGCGGGTGCTGCGCGCGGCCCACGCCATGATCGAGGAGACCACCGACCGTCCGATCCTGATCGGCCGGCCGGAGATCGTGGCGCTCAGGGCCGAGCGTGCGGGCCTGCCGATCCGGCCCGACCGCGACTTCGAGATCGTCTCGCCCGACAACGACCCGCGCTACCGCGACTACTGGACCACCTATCACGAGATCATGCAGCGCCGCGGCGTCACCCCCGACATCGCCAAGGCGATCATGCGGACCAACACCACCGCCATCGCCGCGGTGATGGTGCGGCGCGAGGAGGCCGACAGCCTGATCTGCGGCACCTACGGTCAGTATCTGTGGCATCTCGACTACGTCACCCAGGTGCTGGCCTTCGGCGAGTGCCACCCGGTGGGCGCGCTGAGCCTGATGATCCTGGAGGACGGGCCGCTCTTCGTGGCCGACACCCATGTCCATCCCTCTCCCTCGCCCGAGCAGATCGCCGAGACGGTGATCGCCGCGGCGCGCCACGTGCGCCGTTTCGGGATCGATCCGGCGATCGCGCTCTGCTCGCATTCCCAGTTCGGCAATTTCGACTGCGATACCGGCGTCAGGATGCGCGCCGCGCTGGAGATCCTCGATTCCGGGCCGCGCGACTTCGTCTACGAGGGCGAGATGCACGCCGATGCCGCGCTCGACCCGGAGGTGCGGGCGCGGATCTTTCCCAATTCGCGCATGGAGGGGCCGGCCAATGCGCTGGTCTTCGCCAATACCGACGCCGCTTCGGGGGTGCGCAACATCCTCAAGATGAAGGCCAAGGGGCTGGAGGTGGGCCCGATCCTGATGGGGATGGGCAACCGCGCCCATATCGTGACCGCGTCGATCACCGCGCGCGGCCTTCTCAACATGTCTGCCGTCGCCGGCACCCCGGTCGCCACCTACGGCTGAGGGGGTGGCGTCTCGGTCTCGGGCGGGTCCGAGGCAGGCGGACGCCTCCTCGGGTTCGCACGGGGGGTCCTAGCGGTTCTCCACCGGCCGGTCCGGACCCGCGGCCGGGAGCGGCGCAGGTCCCTTTCCGCCAGGCCGGCCAGCAGGACGATCGAGAGATACAGCTCGGGGTCGCGCCGGATCGGAGCATTTTCGCCGCGACCACCATGACGGGGAAATGGACGGCGTAGAAGACGACGGAATTCCGCCCCACCCATTCGACGCCTCGGGCGAGGGCCTTTCCCCGGTGGAGCGGGGAGATCCAGAGAACGAAGAGGATCAGGCCGACAGGGGCCCAGACATGGAGCGGATCGCACTTTACGGACCCCCACGTCGCGCTGTCATGACGCTCCCGGTCCTTCGATCGGCATTCGACATCCCGGGGCGCCGTGCTGGCGGGGATCTTGCGGGAAATCCATGTCGGATTCGCGGCGATGACCGAGGCCTTCGCGCGATATTTCGCGGAATGACGGCTCAAGGCCCCCGAAGGCGGTCCGCTACCGACGGGGCGGGCGCATGTCGCGACCGCACGGCCCCCGCACGGCGCTTTTCCGACATCTCCGCCATGGCCGGGAGGCCGGTGGCACGCGGTGGCGGAGGCGTCAGCGCGCTTCCGCCTCGGCGGTCTCGAGAAGGGCGAACTCCTCCTCCGCCGTCTTCGCCACCAGGTGATGGCGGGAATAGAGAAAGAAGTAAGCCGCGCCGATGGCGAAGAGGACCAGCGTCAGCAGGAAGGCGCGCGGATCGAAGGCGAAGACGCCGGTGAGCGCGACCAGCGACAGGACCAGCGCGATGCCCGACGTGACCGTCCCCCCCGGCGTGCGGTAGGGGCGGGCGAGGTCGGGCTGGGTCTTTCTCAGCTGGATATGGCTCCAGGCCATGAGCGCGTAAGAGATCGTGGCCCCCACCACCGCCATGGCGAGCATCAAATCCCCCTGTCCCGAGAGGGAGGCCAGGAATCCCAGGATGCCCGGCACGATGAGCGCGCGGGCGGGCACCTTGCGGTCGTTGGTGACCGAGAGCGCGCGCGGCAGGTAGCCCGCGCGGGAAAGCGCGAAGACCAGCCGCGAATAGCCGTAGATGATCGAGAAGAAAGACGCGATGAGCCCCGCCAGCGCCAGCACGTTCACCAGCGTGGCGAGCCAGCCGATCCCCACCGCGTCGAGCGCGTCGACGAGCGGCACGCCGGACTGGCCGATCATCTCCGCCCCGCCGGCGCCGGCGAGCAGGATCGTGACCAAAGCGGCGGTGACGAGCAGGAAGACCATCGCGCCGATGATCCCCTTCGGCATGTCGCGTGCCGGATCGCGCGCTTCCTCCGCGGCGAGCGGCACGCCCTCCACGGCCAGGAACAGCCACATGGCGAAGGGCAGCGCCGCCCAGACGCCGAAGATGCCGTAGGGCAGGAAGGTCGAGGAGAGGGCCGCCTCCGTGGGCGCGATGTCGAAGAGGTTCGCCGCGTCGAAATGCGGGATCAGCGCCAGCGCCGTGGCCAGGATCGCGAAGACCGCGAGGCCCGAGATCACCATCATCACCTTCAAGGCCTCGCCCACGCCGGCGAGGTGGATGCCCACGAAGACGGCGTAGAAGACGGCATAGACGATGGGCCCGTCGAGGCCGATCAGGCTCTCGACCGCCGCGCCGATGAAGATGACGATGGCGGCCGGGGCCAGCGCGTATTCGATCAGCACCGCGAGCCCGGTGAGATACCCCCCCGCCGGCCCGATCGCCTGCCGCGCGAAGCTGTAGCCGCCGCCCGCCGCCGGGATCGCCGCCGACATCTCGGCCAGCGACAGGACCAGGGTGAAGTACATCAGCCCCATCAGGATCGCGGCGATGACGAAGCCGCCCCAGCCGGCCTCGCCGATGCCGAAGTTCCAGCCCGCGAAATCGCCCGAGATGACATAGGAGACGCCCAGGCCCGCCAGCAGGATCCAGCCGGCGGTGCCGCGCTGCAGCTGGCGCCGCTCCAGGTAGGTCTTGTCGATATGGGCCTCGGTCATGGGCTCATCCTTCTGAGGGGGCGGCGAGGAAGCTGGTGGCACGGTCGGAGGCGTCGATCTCGCCCTCCGAGGAGCGGTCCTTGAGCGCGACGCCCGAGGTCTCGACCTTCCGCGCCTCGGACAGGAGCCAGGCGGCGCGCACCGCGGCGCGGTCGTAGTCGAGCCCGGCGGCGCGGACGTTGGAGATGCAGTTGCGCCGCGCGTCGTGGAGCCCGGTTTCGGGCCCCCAGGTGAAGTAGAGGCCGAGGCTGTCGGGGGAGGAGAGGCCCGGCCGCTCGCCGATCATCACCAGCACGGCGCGGGCCTTCAGGATCTCGCCCACATGGTCGCCGATGGCGACGCGGCCCTGTTCCACGATCACCGGGCGTGAAAGGGAGACGCCCTCCACATGGTCCAGGAAGGCGCGCAGGAAGGGGGCCACGTTGTTCTGCGCGGCGAAGGACGAGAGCCCGTCGGCCGCGACGAGGGCGAGGTCGCAGGGATCGCCCGCGGCCTCCTCCAGCGCCGCGACGGATGAGGCGTCGAGCTCCTCGCCCTTGGGCGGATTGCGAAGGTAGTCGTCGCGGGTCTCGGCGGTCGTGTGCAGGACCAGCGGGTCGCCCAGCCCCTCGAGCTCGCGCAGGTCATCGGCCAGCTTCTCGGCATCGAGCGGCAGGTGGACGGCATCGCGGGCCTGGGCATGGGCGATCTGGAAGGCCAGCAGCTCCCGCGTGGGCAGGCTCACGCCCACCCGGCCAAGCCCGATCCGGGCATCGGTGAAGCGGCGCAGGGACCGCCAGGGGTTCTCGGTCAGGATCTCGGGATCAGGCATCCTGAGGCAGCCTCTTCAGGGACCTGGCGAAGCCGTCGGGCACGTCGGAGGCCAGGCGGAAGCCCGCGTCGCTGTCGAGAATGGCCATCTTCGCCAGCCAGTCGTCGAATTCGGGCGTGGGGCGCAGGTCCAGCGCCCGGCGCAGGTAGAGCGCGTCGTGGAAGGACGTCGTCTGGTAGTTCAGCATGATGTCGTCGGCGCCGGGGATGCCCATGACGAAGGTCACCCCGGCGACGCCCAGGAGCGTCAGGAGATTGTCCATGTCGTTCTGGTCGGCCTCGGCGTGGTTGGTGTAGCAGACATCGCAGCCCATCGGCACGCCCATCAGCTTGCCGCAGAAATGGTCCTCGAGCCCGGCGCGCGCGATCTCCTTGCCGTCGAAGAGGTATTCCGGGCCGATGAAGCCCACGACGGTATTGGTCAGCAGCGGCTCGAAATGGCGCGCGACGGCATAGGCGCGCGCCTCGCAGGTCTGCTGGTCGAGCCCGTGATGGGCCCCGGCGGACAGCTCCGATCCCTGCCCGGTCTCGAAATACATCACGTTCTCGCCCACGGTGCCGCGCTTCAGCGACAGGGCGGCGTCGCGCGCCTCGGCGAGGTCCTTCAGCGAGAAGCCGAAGGAGGTGTTGGCCTCCTCCGTCCCGGCGATGGACTGGAACACCAGGTCCACCGGCGCGCCCGCCTCGATGCATTCCAGCGTGTTGGTCACGTGGGTCAGGACGCAGGATTGGGTGGGGATGGCATATTGCTCGATGATGTCGGCCATCAGGCGGTTGAGGCGGATCGCCTGGGCCACGTTGTCGGTGGCGGGGTTGATGCCGATCACCGCGTCGCCCGCCCCGTACATGAGCCCGTCCAGGATCGAGGCGGCGATGCCGTTCACGTCGTCGGTGGGGTGGTTGGGCTGGATCCGGGTCGAGAGCCGCCCCGGCAGGCCCACCGTGCCGCGAAAGGCGGTGGTCACGCGGCATTTCTTCGCCACCAGGATCAGGTCCTGGTTGCGCATGATCTTGGCCACGGCGGCCACCATCTCGGGCGTCAGGCCGGGCCGGAGCGCCGTCAGCGCCTCCTCCGTGGCCAGGTCCGACAGCAGCCAGTCGCGGAAATCCCCCACCGTCAGGTGCGAGACGGGGGCGAAGGCGGCCGCGTCGTGGCCGTCGACGATCAGGCGGGTGACCTCGTCCTCCTCGTAGGGAACGAGCGCCTCGGAGAGGAACACCTTGAGCGGCAAGTCGGCCAGCACCGCCTGGGCGGCGGCGCGTTCCTCCGCCGTTCCTGCCGCCACGCCGGCCAGCCGGTCGCCGGAGCGTTCGGGCGTGGCCTTGGCCATGACCTCGGCCAATGTGGCGAAGCTGTGGGTGCGGTCGCCGATCCTGTAGCGGAACCTGTGGGACATGGGTGCGCCTCCGGTCCGGGTCGCGTCCCGCCGAGCAGAGCGCATTCCATGCCGCTGGGGAAACCTTTTTCTCGCCCCGGCCCGGTGCAGACCGCCGCTGCGCGATTTCCGGGCATCGCCTCTCAGCGGGCTGCAAGCATCCGGGCGAGGGGGCCGATCTGCGCGCGGGCGCGGAGGCGCAGCGTCTCCATCGTCTCGGCGTCGCTGCGGACGAAATCGATGAAGAGCATGTTGAGCGCGGTGAAGACCAGATCCCCCAGATCGCCGGCCGGCAGCTCCGCCCGGACGCGGCCGCGGGCCTGCAATTCGCGAATGAGCGCGCGGACCTGGTCGGCGAGGCGCGCGTCGAGCTCGGCATAGCCCTGTCCGTTGGGCGTGTCGGGCCGTTCGATCGACAGCGCGATGGCGGCGCGCCACATTTCCTTGGTGAGGTCGTCGAGCGAATGGTCGTAGTAGCAGAAGACCAGCGACAGGATCGCCTCCTCCGCGTCCTCCGGCGGGTCGGCGACGATCCGCGCGCCCTGCGCCAGGACCTCCTCCACCTCCATGGCGACGGCGGCGATCAGGATGTCGCCCTTGTGGGAATAGTAGTTGTAGAGCGTGCCCACCGACAGCTCGGCCCGGGTCGCAAGATCCTCCATCCGGACGGCGTGGAAGCCGCCCTGGCGGAACAGCGTCACCGCGGCGCCCAGGATTCGGCGGTTCCGGTCCGCCTTCTGCCGTTCCCGCAATCCCGCCATGCCCGGTCCCGTCGCGTTCGTATTTTGCAGTTGACTTGAAAATTATAGTCCGCTCACCTTTTGGGAAAATCAACAGGGAGACGTCCATGATCCGCCGATCCGCCCTGCTGGCGAGCGCCGCGACGGCCGCCGCGCCGGCCCTCGCCCAGGACGAGCTGAACGCGCTCGTCTGGTGCGACCACACCGACCCCGCGCTGATCGAGCCCTTCGAGGAAGAACACGGGGTCCGGGTGAACCTGCGCGAATACGAGGGCACCGGCGCGGCGCTGGCGCTCCTGGACCAGTCGCGCCCCGGCGACTGGGACGTGCTGGTGATCGACGCGATCGACGTGTTCCGCGCGGCGCAAGCCGGCATCCTGGCGCCCCTGCCGGCCGAGGAGCTGCCCACGGGCGACTTCTTCCCCGAGGTGGTGCTGGAGGCGAACAATTCCCAAGACGGCGAGACCTATGCCGTGACCGAGAAGTTCGGCTACAACACGATCTCGTTCAACTCCGACGCGGTGGAGCCGGAGGCGATGACCTCGCTGGCGAATGCTTGGTCCGAGGATTACGCGGGGCGGATCTCCATCTACGACTATTACCTGCCCGTCATGGGACTCGCCGCCATCGCCGAGGGCATTCCCACGGGCAAGATCGACGCCGACAGCCTCGAGACGATCAGCGCCACGCTCGGCACGATGCGCGACCGCGCCGCCTCGGTCGCGGGCGTGGTCGCCGCCCAGACGGCGCTGGCCACCGGAGAGGTCGACATCGTGGTGGGCGGCGGCGAATGGCTGACGGCGGTGCTGCAGGAGGAGCGGCCCGAGCTGACCTGGACCATCCCCGAGGAGGGCGCGGTGCTCTGGGCGCAGTCGATCGGCGTCCTGGCCGACAGCGCGCGCAAGGACCTCGCCACCGAGTTCGTGAAATACATCGTGAGCCCCGAGGGTCAGGCGCGGCTCGCCACCTCGTCCTGCTTCTGGGGGATGCCGGCGAACCGGGAGGCGGGCGCGCATCTCAGCGACGCGCAGAAGGAGATCCTGCGCTGGGACGCCCAGGAGGACTACCTCTCCCGCGCCCAGCTCTATCCCGCCCCCGACGAGGATCTCGACATCGAGATGCAGGATCTCTGGCTCGACACGCTCCAGCGATGAGCGGTGCGGGGCGCGGCTGGGGCTTCGCGGCCCCGGCGCTGATCTGGACCGGGGCGTTCTTCGTCGTCCCCTTCCTCGTGATGGGGGCGATGAGCCTCGCCACGCTGGAGGGGCGCGAGGTCGTCTGGGGGATCTCGGGGGAAAACTACGCCGATCTGTGGTCGCGCCCCTATCTGCGCCGCGCCGTCCTCGTCTCGGTGGAGATCACGCTGACGGTCACCGCTGTCTCGGTGCTTCTCGCCTATCCGCTGGCCTGGATCATCGCGCACCGCGTGCCGGAGCGCTGGCAGCGGCTGGCGCTGATGCTGGCGATCCTGCCCTTCTGGACCTCCTACGTGGTGCGCTCCTACGCCTGGCTCCTGGTGCTGGGGCGCGAGGAGTGGATCAACGACGCGCTGACCGGGATCGGCCTGATCGCGGAGCCGCTGACGCTGGCCAATACGCGGTTCGCGACGGTCACCGGCTTCGTCCACTTCTTCACCATGCTGCTGACGCTGACGATCTACGCCAACCTGCGCCAGCTGTCGCCGAACTACGCCCGCGCGGCCGCCGACCTGGGCGCGAACGGGTTCCGGACCTTTGCCCACGTGATCCTGCCGCTGACGCTGCCGGGGATCGTCACCGGCGCCTTCCTGACCTTCGTCCTGTGCATCGGCGACTACGTCACGCCGCAGATCCTGGGCGGCAACACGGAGCTGACCGTGCCACAGGTGATCATGGTGCAGCTTGGCCGCCGGGCCGACTTCCCGCTCGCCGCGGCGCTGGCCATCGTGCTTATGCTGCTGGTGTCGCTGGCCTATCTGGCCTCCGCGCGCTGGCTGAGGCTCGACCGGGTATGAGGGGGGTTGCGTGGATCTTCCTTGGGGCGATGTTCGGCTTCATCTACCTCCCCGTCGCGGCGCTCGTGCTGTTCTCCTTTCAGGGCGGATCGCTGCCCGTGCCGCCCTTCGACGGGCCGTCGCTGGCCTGGTACGCCGACATCCTGGGCGACCGCGACCTGATGGCGGCGCTCAGGCACTCCCTCGTCGTGGCGCTGGCCTCGGGCGCGGTGTCGGTGGCGCTCGGCTTCGGGGCGGCCTACGGGCTGGCGCGTCACGATCTGAAGGGCCAGGCCGTGCTGCGCGGGCTGCTGATCGCGCCGCTGACCGTCAGCTACCTGATCGTCGGGCTGGGCCTCCTGATCGTGCTGCAGAGGCTGGGGGCGGGGCTGTCGCTCTGGACCGCCGGGATCGGGCACGTGGTCATCAACCTGCCCTTGTGCTTCGCGATCCTCTACGCCGCGATGGGCGCGCAGCAGGAGAATGCCGAGCGCGCGGCGCGCGACCTCGGCGCGGGCGAAGCGCGGGTGGTGCTGCTCGTCACCGTGCCGATGCTCGCCGCGCCGATCCTCGCGGCCTTCTTCCTGTCGGTGACGCTCAGCTGGGACGAGTTCATCATCGCCTTCCTTCTGACCCGCTTCGACGTGACCCTGCCGGTGGAGATCTGGAGCCTGCTGCGCTCCGGCCTCTCGCCGCGGCTGAACGCGGTGGGCAGCCTCGTCTTCCTCGTCTCCGTCGCCGTGGTGCTGGCGATGGAGATCCTCGTGCTCAGGAGGCGCGCATGACCGCGGA
Organism: uncultured Paracoccaceae bacterium; assembly: GCA_947487205.1. GTDB lineage: Bacteria > Pseudomonadota > Alphaproteobacteria > Rhodobacterales > Rhodobacteraceae > Palleronia. The sequence goes on from CANKVU010000015.1 coordinate 111,097, forward strand.
GGTGAGGCTGGAGGGGATCGACCACCGCTTTGGCGAGATCCGGGCCCTGGAGGGGATCGACCTGGAGATCGGGGCGGGGGAATACGTGACGTTGCTGGGCCCCTCGGGCTGCGGCAAGACCACGCTCCTGTCGGTGCTGGGGGGGTTCGTGACGCCCACGCGCGGGGCGGTGCGGATCGGCGGGCGCGACGTGACGCGGGTGCCGCCGGCCAAGCGGCCCACGACGACCATGTTCCAGGATTACGCGCTGTTTCCGCATATGAGCCTAATCGACAATGTGGGGTTCGGCCTCCGGATGGCGGGCATGGGTCGGCGGGCGCGGCGGGCGCGGGCGGCCGAGCTTCTGGAGCTGGTGGGCCTCGAGGGCGCGGGGGCGAAGCGGCCGCACGCGCTTTCGGGCGGGCAGCGGCAGCGCGTGGCGCTGGCGCGCGCGCTGGCGGTGGAGCCGGACGTGCTCCTGCTCGACGAGCCGCTGGGAGCGCTGGACCTGGCGCTCAGGCGGCAGATGCAGGACGAGCTGAAGGCGATCCAGCGCCGGGTCGGGACCACCTTCGTCCACGTCACCCACGACCAGGAGGAGGCCATGGCCATCGCCGACCGGATCGTGGTGATGAATGCAGGCAGGATCGAGGACGAGGGGACGCCGTCGCGGATCTACCGCCGCCCGCACTCGCTCTTCGCCGCCCGCTTCATGGGCGAGACGAACCGCATCGCGGGGCGCGCCGGGGCAGGGGGGATCGAGACGCCCTATGGCCGCCTCGACCGCGCCGCGCCGGCGGGGGAGGTGGTGCTGTGCCTGCGCCCCGAGAGCCTGCGGGCCGCGGGCGCCTTCCGCATCGGTCCGGCGCGGGTGCGCGACGCGGCCTTCTTCGGCACCCATGTGCGCGCCCATCTCGCCCCCGAAGCCGCGCCGGAGGAGGTGCTGGTGGCCCATCTGCCGCCCGGTGACCCGCCAGAACCGGGCCGCACGGTCGATCTGGCCGCCGACCCGGAGGACATTACAATCTTCGCCAGGGGGGCCTGAGATGGAGCGCGTCTCCGCCGATCAATGGTACGAGACCGAGGCGCGGGGAGACGGCGTGACGCTGATCCACGAGCCCTGGATCCGGCCCTTCTATCGTTGCAACATCTGGCATGTGCGGGGCCGCGACCGGGACATGCTGGTCGACAGCGGCATGGGGGTGGTGTCGCTGCGCGCCCATGTGCCGCTGGTGACCGAGCGGTCCCTGACGGCGGTGGCGAGCCATACCCATTTCGACCACATCGGATGCCACCACGAATTCGACGACCGCTGCGTCCACGGGGCCGAGGCCGACATCCTGGCCGATCCGGCGAACCCCGCCACGCTGGCCGACCCTTACGTCACCGACGAGATCTTCGAGCGGCTGCCGCCCGAACCCTACAGCTCGGCCACCTATTCGGTGCGGGCCGCGGCAGCCACGCGGCTGCTCGCGGACGGCGACGCGATCGACCTCGGCGACCGGCGCTTCGAGGTGATCCACACGCCGGGCCATTCCCCAGGCGGCATCGCGCTCTGGGAGGCGGCGAGCGGCATCCTGTTCTCGGGCGACATCGTCTATGACGGACCGCTGATCGAGGACACCTACCACGCCGATCCGATCGATTATCACGCCTCGATGGTCCGGCTCCACGACCTGCCGGTGCGGGTCGTCCACGGGGGACATTTCCCGAGCTACGGCGCGGAGCGGCACCGGCGCATCATCCGCGACTGGCTGGACGAGAAGGAGAGGGCATGACGCGCGACCTGACGCGGTTCTGGATCGGCGGCGAGTGGGTGGAGCCCCTGTCGGGCGAGCGGCTCGACGTGGAGGACCCGGCGACGGAAGAGATCGTGGCGCGGATCGCGCTGGGATCGGCGGAGGACGTGGACCGGGCGGTGGCGGCGGCGCATGCCGCGCAGCCCCGCTGGGCGGCGACGCCGGTGGCCGAACGGGTGGCGTATCTCGAGCGGCTGCTGGAGGTGACGAAACGGCGGCTGCCGGAGCTGGCGGAGGCGATCACCACCGAGATGGGGGCGCCGCACGACGTGGCGCTGGGGGAACAGGCGGCCACGGCGGTGGGGCACCTGGAGGGGTTCCTGACCGCGCTGGAGGGTTTCCCCTGGGAGGAGCGGCTGCCGAACGGCGAGACGCTCTGGCGCGAGCCGGTGGGGGTGGCGGGGCTGATCACGCCCTGGAACTGGCCCATCAACCAGATCACGCTGAAGGTCCTGCCGGCCCTCGCCACGGGCTGCGCCTGCGTGTTGAAACCGAGCGAGCTGACGCCGCTCTCGGCCATGCTCTATGCCGAGTTCCTGGCCGAGGCGGGCCTGCCCGGCGGGGTGGTGAACCTGGTGAACGGCACCGGTCCGGTGGTGGGGGCGAGCCTCTCGGGGCATGCCGGCATCGACATGATGTCCTTCACCGGATCGACGCGGGCGGGCGCGGAGGTCAGCCGCGCCGCCGCGCCGAGCGTGAAGCGCGTGACGCTGGAACTGGGCGGCAAGGGGCCGAACCTGGTCTTCGCCGATTGCGGCGACGACCTGGAGGCACGGGTGCGCGCCTCGGTGGCGGAAGGCATGCTGAACTCGGGCCAGTCCTGCGACCAGCCCGCCCGGATGATGGTGGAGGCCGCGGTCTACGAGGAGGTCTGCCGGATCGCCGCGGCCGCGGCGGAGGAGACGGTGGTGGGCGATCCGCGCCAGCCGGGCGACCGGATCGGGCCGCTGGCCCACGGGGCCCAGTGGGACCGCGTGCAGGGCTTCATCGCGGGAGCGCAAGCCGAGGGCGCCCGCCTGATCGCGGGCGGGGCCGGGCGCCCCGAAGGGCTGGCCCGCGGGCATTACGCCCGGCCCACGATCCTGGCCGACGTGACGCCCGAGATGACGATCTGGCGCGAGGAGGTCTTCGGCCCGGTCCTGACCATCACCCCCTTCGAGGGCGAGGCGGAGGGGCTGCGGCTGGCCAACGACACCGAATACGGGCTCGCCGCCTATCTCCAGACCGGGGACCGGGAGCGCGCCCTGCGGGTGGCGCGCTCCTTGCGCGCCGGCATGGTGCGGGTGAACGGCGAGGCGATGGGGGCGGGCAGCCCCTTCGGCGGCATGAAGCGGTCGGGCAACGGGCGCGAGGGCGGTCGCCTCGGGCTCGAGGATTTCACCGAGGCCAAGACGCTGACCCTGCCGCCCGACTGGCGGTAGGCCACCCATGACGGGAGGAAAGACATGAACTACAACCAGCCCCTGTCGGGCAACGAGATGCCGCGTTTCGCGGGACCAGGCACGATGATGCGCCTGCCGGCGGCGGAGAGTGCCGAGGGCCTCGACGCGGCCTTCGTCGGCATCCCGATGGATATCGGCACCTCGCACCGCTCGGGCACCCGGTTCGGGCCGCGCCAGATCCGGGCGGAATCGACCATGCTGCGCCCCTACAACATGTGGACCAAGGCCTCGCCCTTCGACCGGATGCAGGTGGCCGACCTGGGCGACATCGCCACCAATCCCTTCGACCTCCTGGACAGCGTGGCGCGGATCGAGGCCGCCTATGACGAGATCCTCGGCCACGGCGCGATCCCCCTGGGCCTCGGGGGCGACCACACGCTGGCGCTGCCCTGCTTGCGGGCGATGGCGAAGGCGCACGGCCCCGTGGGCCTGATCCATGTCGACGCCCATGCCGACATCAACCCCGACATGTTCGGGCGCGAGATCGCCCATGGCACGCCGTTCCGCCGCGCGGTGGAGGAGGAGCTGCTGGATTGCTCCCGCGTGGTGCAGATCGGGCTGCGCGGTACCGGCTATTCGGATGCCGATTTCGACTGGCCACGCGAGCAGGGGTTCCGCGTCGTCCAGGCCGAGGAATGCTGGCACAAGTCCCTGACCCCGCTGATGGAAGAGGTGCGCGCGCAGATGGGCGCGGGCCCGGTCTATCTCTCCTACGACATCGACAGCCTCGACCCGGGCGTCGCGCCGGGGACGGGGACGCTGGAGATCGGCGGCCTGACCACGCATCAGGCACTGGAGATCATTCGCGGGGCGGACGGCCTGAACATCGTGGGCTGCGACCTGGTGGAGGTCTCTCCGCCCTACGACATGGGTGGCGCGACGGCGCTGATCGCGGCCAACCTGCTCTACGAGATGCTGTGCATCCTGCCGAAAGGGAGAGAGAGATGACCGCGACCGCCGAGACGCCGCCCGGCAAACCCTGGGCCAAGTTCGTGATCCCCTCCGCCCTGGGGGCGGCGCTGTTCCTGCTGCCAGTGCCGGGGCCCGACACCTGGACCATCCCCTTCGGCATCCTGATCGACTGGGTGAACGGCAATTTCGGCACGCTGGTCAGCTGGACCCTGCTGGTGGTCACCGTGGTCTCGGCCGTGGCCTCCCTGTGGTTCAGCTACGGCCCCGCCACGGGGCCGGGCACCCTGCGCCGGCACCTGCGGGGCAGCCATGTCTGGACCGCCCTGAGGGTGCTGGGGGCGGTCTTCACCGTTCTCTACATCACCGGCTGGGGTCCCGGCTTCGTCACCTCGGGCGCCACGGGCGGCACCGTGGTCGGCACGCTGATGACGAACCTGCTGGCGCTCTTCGCCTTCGCGGCCTTCGGCCTGCCGCTGCTGTGCGATTACGGGTTCATGGAATTCGTGGGCGCGCTCCTGTCGAAGGCGTTCCGGTTCCTCTTCCGCCTGCCCGGGCGCTCGGCGATCGACGGTCTGGCCTCCTGGCTCGGCGCGGCGGCGCTCGGCGTGATGCTGACGATCCAGCAATACGACAAGGGCGTCTACACCACGCGCGAGGCGGCGACGGTGGCCACGAACTTCTCCATCGTCTCGATCCCGTTCTGCTATGTCATCGCCAACCTCGTCGGGCTCGCCGACGTGTTCTTCGCCTATTACGGGTCGGTGCTGCTGATCGGCCTCGTCTGCGCGCTGATCCTGCCCCGCATCCCGCCGCTGTCGTGGCTGCCCGACACCTACAAGGAAGGCACCTCCGACCACGTGGACCACACGGTGGAGCCGGGCGAGAGCCTGGTCCAGGCCGGCACGCGCCTGGCCCTCGACCGCGCGGCGAAGGCCCCCGGTTTCGCCGGGTTCCTCAGGAGCGGCGTCGACAACCTCGTCTTCATGTGGCTGGCCCTCGTCCCGGCCACGGTGGCCATCGCCATGCTGGCGCTGATCGCGGTGGAATACACGCCGATCTTCGAATGGCTCTCCGCCCCCTTCGTCCCGATCCTGACCTGGGCGGGGGTCGAGAGCGCCGCCGAGGCCGCGCCCTCCCTCGTCGTGGGCTTCGCCGACATGTACCTGCCCGCGCTCATCGGCGAGAGCATCGCCAGCCAGGAGACGCGGTTCCTGATCGCGATCCTCTCGGTCAGCCAGCTCATCTACATGTCCGAGGTCGGCGCGATCCTGCTGCGCGCCAATCTGGGCCTGAACCTCGGCCACCTGGCGATGATCTTCGTCATCCGCACGATCATCGCCACGCCGCTCGCGATCTTCCTGGCCCGCGTGGTGGTGTTCTGATGGCCAGCGTCGGAGAGATCCTGCCGCGGCTCCTCAAGGCGCGCGGCATCGACACCGCCTTCGGCATTCCCGGCGTCCACACGGTGGAATTCTACCGCGGCCTGCCCGGGAGCGGCGTGACCCACATCACCCCCCGCCACGAGCAGGGGGCGGGCTTCATGGCCGACGGCTACGCCCGCGTGACGGGACGGCCGGCGGTCTGCCTCGTCATCTCCGGGCCGGGCGTCACCAACATCGCCACCGCGATGGGGCAGGCCTATGCCGATTCCATGCCCATGCTGGTGATCTCCTCGGTCCATGCGCGGGCCGATCTGGGCCGGGGCGAGGGGCGGCTGCACGAACTCCAGGACCAGTCGGCGCTGGCCGCGGGCGTCGCCGCCTTCAGCCGCACGGTGATGGAACCGGCGGCCCTGGAACCCGCGCTCGACGCGGCGATGGCGGTGTTCCACGGCGCCCGTCCGCGGCCCGTTCATATCGAGATCCCGCTCGACGTGCTGACGGCCGAGGCGCCGGAACCGGGCAGGCCCGCCAGTCACCCCGCGCGTCCCCGCCCCGATGCGGCGGCCGTGGCGGAGGCCGCGCAGCGGCTCGACGCCGCAAATGCGCCGCTTCTGGTTCTGGGCGGCGGGGCCGCGGGGTCGCCGGAGGCGGCGCGCGGACTGGCCGAGCGGCTGGGCGCGCCGGTGATCCCCACGATCAACGCCAAGGGCATCCTGCCCCCGGGCCACCCGCTGCTGGTCGGATCGCTGCTGCCCGAGGCGCCGGTCAGGGACGCGCTCGAAGGCGCCGACGTGGTTCTGGCCGTGGGGACCGAGCTTGGCGAGACCGACACGCTCCTCTTCGACGGACGGCCCCGGATGCGGGGCGACCTGATCCGGGTGGACATCGACCCCGCGCAGCTGGCGCGGAACGTCCCCGCCCGCGTCGGGATCGTGTCGGATGCGGGCGCCTTCTGCGCGGCCCTGACCGCGGAGCTGACACGGACGCATGAAGGGGCGGGACGGGCGGCCGCCCTGCGCGACCAGGTGCGTCCGGCGCTCGATCCGGCTTATCTCGCCCATGGCCGGATCCTCGACCTCGTGGCGGCGGAGTTTCCCGGCCTGGTCGTGGCGGGCGATTCCTGCCAGCCGGTCTATGGCGGCAACCTGGCCTACGACCCACCCGCGCCGCGGTCCTGGTTCAACTCCTCCACCGGGTTCGGGACGCTGGGCTACGGTCTGCCCGCCGCCATGGGGGCCAAGATCGCGCGCCCCGGCGCCCCCGTCGTGGCCCTGATCGGCGACGGCGGGATCCAGTTCACCCTGCCCGAGATCGCCACAGCGGTGGAGGCCGGACTGAGCCTGCCGATCCTTTTGTGGAACAACCGCGGCTACGGCGAGATCAAGACCTACATGCGGGCGCGAGACATCCCCGAGATCGGCGTCGATATCCTGACGCCCGATTTCGCCGTCCTGGCCCAGGGGTTCGGGGCGGAAGCAGTGGCGGCCCGGACGCCCCCGGAACTGGTCGCCGCGCTGAAGGCCGCCTTCGCCGCCGGCCGCCCCACGCTGATCGAGATCGACGACGCCGTCGCGCGGGAATGGTGAGCCCCGGCCCGCCGCGGCAGAAGGCGAGCTGACGCCGCCGCCTCGATGCCGATCTTCCCGAAGGGACCCTTCCGCGCAGGGCAGGGCCGTCGAGCGATGCGGCCGCGATCCCGCGCTTGCCCGTGGCCGGCGGCGTCCCGACACCTCGGGCGCCCCCCACTTCGCATGTACCCGGCGCGCCGGAGAGCCGCGGCAGGGATTCGAGAACATTCGACGCATCCGCGCGAGGCGCGTTAACGGATCCTTGGACGAAGGTCCCGGAGAACCGCGATGCCGAGGAGGAAGGACCCACACGATGCGAGCGCTCGCCCTGACGCACGAGGCCCAAGGCCGATCGCCGGAAGAGATCATCGCCACGGCATTGGCGACGGTGCGCGAACATCTGGGGATGGAGATCGCGTATCTGTCCGAGTTCGTCGCCGGGAGGAGCGTGTTCCGGGCTGTCGACGCGCCGGGCCTGGAGCATCTCATTGCCGCCGGCGACAGCCGCGATCTCAACGACGTCTACTGCCAGCACATCCTCGACGGGCGCCTTCCCGAACTGATCCCGGATACCGGCGACGAGCCCCTTTGCCTGGCTATGCCGATCACCGCGGCCGCCCCGATCGGCAGCCATGTCAGCGTTCCGATCCGGCGGCGCGACGGGACCCCCTACGGCATGTTCTGCTGCCTCAGCCCGCGACCGAACACTACGCTGACGGACCGGGATCTGAGCGTCATGCGGATCTTCGCGGATCTGGCCGCCGAGCAGGTCAACGGCGCCTTGAGCGCGCGCGACACGCAGGCCGCGAAGGTCGCCGTGATCCGCGAGGTGCTGGAGACGGAGGCGATCAGGATCGTCTATCAACCGATCGTCGATCTCCGGTCCGGCACCACCCAGGGGGTCGAGGCGCTGAGCCGCTTCGACATCGATCCGTACCGCACGCCCGATCTTTGGTTCGCCGACGCGGCCTCCGTGGGGTTGGGCGTGGACCTGGAACTTGCCGCGATCAGGGCGGCGCTGGTCGCGCTCCGGGATCTGCCCGACCACATCTACCTGTCGTTCAATGCCGGACCGGCCACGATCGTGTCGGGCAGGCTGGGCGAGGTCCTGGAGGGTCAGCCGCTGCGGCGCCTTCTCCTCGAGATGACGGAACACGACCAGGTCGCCGCCGAGGAACCGCTCCTCGAGGAGCTCCGGCTTTGGCGCGGCCGCGGCATGAAGATCGCCATCGACGATGCCGGCGCGGGGTATTCCGGCCTGCAGCAGATCATCCGGATCGCCCCGGACATCCTCAAGCTCGACCGGTCCCTCGTGACGGGCATTCATGCCGATCCCGCGCGGCGCTCGCTGGCGGCCGCCATGGTCCATTTCGCCACCGAGACGGGCGCCAAGATCGTCGCCGAAGGAATCGAGTGCGAGGAGGAATCCCGTGCCCTGACCTCCCTGGGGGTGCATCTCGGGCAAGGATGGCATTTCGGCCGCCCCGGTGATGTGAGGGCGGCACGGCGGCCAGGTCACGACCGTCGGGATGGTGTGATTTCCCGGTCGGCCTGAGGACATGATCAGGCGGCTTGCGTGGATGTTCCGGGAATGGGATCGAGCTCGACGGCATCGATGCGCGGGAAGACCTCGACCTGCAGGCAGCGGCGAACCGGTTCGCCATTATGCCCGATGACCGTCTCCCCCGATGAGGGGCTGGAAACGGTCATTAGGGAGCCGGTCCGGCGGCCAGATGAACAGAGTTCCGACGCTCTCCTTACGCCTGGCCATGGGCGTCCGGAAAGCCGGCGCAGCATCGGGACCCACATGCTTCTGGACGGCAAGGCCGTTCTTCAACGCATTCTAGAACCACCTTCCCACTGCGAAACACGACGTGACGAGGGTGGCGCCCGGCGGGATGTCCGGCGCCGCATGAGCCTTGAACTGGTCGATTATGGCGTTCGTCGCGAAGGCTTTGGACGTGGCTGCGCCCCAATAGGTCCGCTCGCTGAACGCGGCGGCGTAGCCGGTCGCGCTGGCCAGGTCCGGTGTGTGGAAGACGGTGGGCTGGTCGGCGAACGGCGCGGGGAAGTTCCAGACCTGGCGCAAGTGGAACGCGGCGTTCTGGACCAGGGTGAAATTGCTAATGCGACAGATCTGGCTTCCGTCGGCATATCGCGTGTATTCGCCCCTCTGGTTGATGCCCCTTTCCATCGCGGCGCCGGTCGGCATGCCTTCGTTCTGTGACACGATGCCGACGAGGTTGCCCGGGCAATAGCCCAGATCCGCTCGCATCAGCCGTCCCGGTGTCGTGTCCTCGGAACTGGTCTGGACGGCCGCACCCTCGATCCGCTCGGCCGTGATCGTGCCGAAGCTCGTCTTGCCGGTGGCCGATTCCACCGTGAACGCGGTGATCCAGGACCCGTCATCGCCGCTCACCTTCACGGAAAGGTCGTCGCTTCCCGCGAGCCCTATCTCTGCCCGGCCCGAGAAGGCGTCCTGGAACAGAAGGCTTGCCGTTTCGTCCGCGCTGGCCTTGTTCACGACCAGGCGGTGACTTGCGCCCTCGTGGGACAGGGTGGTGGTGGCCGCGGCCACGGACAATCGGCTGGTCTCGTCCCACGTCGCGTTGATGCCGATCCCCTCGAACGAGCCGGCTGACCCGGTGGCGCTCAGGCTCTGCCACATCCCCCCCCGGAATACCTGGACCGCCTGCTCCTTTTCCGCCCAGGCCAGGAAACCCTCGCGCGGCTCCAGGAAGATCCAGCCGCCCCCGTAAAAGCAGGCGAGCTGGCCCTCTTTTCCCGCGAACGGACCCGTGGCGGTCGCCGCTACGGCCACGACCTGGCCTTCGAATGGCTCGGAAGGCGGGGCCGTCACCTCCGTATCGCTCAAGCGGAGCTGCACCAAGGCGTCGAGCATCTCCAGAGCTTGGTTGTGCGTCACGTGTTTCTGCGCTTGCCCGGGAAGGATGTAGGGCATCGAGAGAATCGGTGAAGATGACATGCGCGCTTCCTCGTATCGGACCGCGCCACGCTTCCATGCCTGGGCTGACTTGCCGTGAATTCGATGTACGCAGGCTTAGCCTTCCGACAACATTTGCAACGATTGTCTACCTCCACGGCTCCATTACTTTGCTCGACAGAAAAATGGTCCTCCCCGAGGCCCAGCCCTTTGCATTTCGTGGTGCACGATGCGCGTTTCAGAAGCTCGAAGCCAATGTCCGCTTCGAGCCCGTACCGGTCATTGGTGCCGAACGCAGCGAAGGTCGGCTCTCCGCCGATTCTGTGGAAAAACCCCCGTTCGCGAGTGCAGAATGGCGGTGGTTTAGCAGGGCGCAAACGCCTTTCTTATCAGGCGCTCTGCGTTTGCTGCGGTGCGGGAAAAATCTTCGCCAGCTTCCTGAGGTTCTGGGCGGTGGCGGAGAGGAGGAATTCGTCTTTTGCGCCGCTCGGGCCGCGTAATCGGAGCCTTCCGAGGCCGAGGATGCGCTTGAGGTGGGCGAAGAGCATCTCGACCTTCTTCCTCAGCCTCATGGAGATCACGTATTGGTTGGTTTTCGAGATGTCGCGCGCGACTTGGCGGGCGTCCTCATGCTCCTCGTGGGTGATCTTGCGGGCGTCCGCGTTCGGGCAGCACTCCGCCTTGGATGGGCAGGCCTGGCAGACCTCTTTCAACGCCCGATAGCGGGCCGTCCCTTTGTCGGTCGGCCCCCGGTTCGGGTCGGAATCGGTCCGGCGGAACTTCTTCAGTTCGTGGCCCTCGGGGCAGATGTACTGGTCGTTCTCAGCATCCCATTCGATATCCGCCCGGGTCCAGGTCCCGTCGCTGCGTCCCGACTTGTCGAAGACGGGGATGTCCGGTGCGATCTTGCGGTCGACCAGCCAGCCCAGTATCGGCCCGGTGCCGTAGGCGGTGTCGGCGATCAGGCGCTTGGGATGCAGATCGAACCTGTCCTTCACCCGGTCCAGCATGGTCTTGGTCGAACCGACCTCGGCCTGCCGGATCGACCTCGTGGCTTCGACATCCACGATCACCCCGTGATCCGTGTCGATCAGATAGTTGTCGGAATAGCTGAAGAATGCGTTCGCCAATGTCTCTCGGACCATTGGCGTGACATCGGCTCACCCTTGCGGGCCGCCGTCCACTGGCTCGCGGGGTCGGAGTGCGCGGTGAACTTGGGCTGGACCTCGCTGGCGGCCCCGAACGCGGCCTCATCCAGCGTATCGAGATACTCGCGCACCGCGCGGGGCGCGTCGGCCGGATCGATCCGTGCCACGTCCCATTCTTCTTTAGGCGTGGAGTTCTGCTTGTTCGCGTCCGCTTCGGTCAGGCTGGCGTCTACCGCCATGCGCTGCCCGCCGACCAGGCCCTCGGCGATGCACCGTGCGACGGTCGTCTCGAACAGATGGCGCAGCAGCTCGCTCTCCCGGAACCGCCCGTGACGGTTCTTGGAAAAGGTCGAATGATCCGGCACCCGGTCCGACAGGTCGAGGCGGCAGAACCAGTGATACGCCAGGTTCAGATGCACCTCGTCGCACAGCCGCCGCTCCGACCGGATGCCAAAGCAATAGCCGACCAGCAGCATCCGGATCAGCAGCTCGGGATCGACGGAGGGACGGCCGGTATGGCTGTAAAAATCCGCGAGATGGCCGCGGATGCTGCTTAGGTCGACAAACCGGTCGATGGATCGCAAAAGGTGGTCCTGCGGGACGTGATCCTCCAGCGAGAACTCGTAGAACAGCGCCGGTTGCGCCACCTGCCGCGGTCCCAACATCGCCAATCCTCCCACCCCATGGAGGAATTGAATCAGCGCTCACACCCCAAAACAAGCCGAGTTTTTCAACGGAATAGGCCCCCCTCCGAGCAGGTGAGCTCCGCGGCGAAGGTAGGCTTTCCGCGCTGCGCGACCTCGATGGACCCCACAGTCCGGCGGGATTATCTTGTTTTCAAACGCGATTGCTCCCTGCCTTCGGAGGGCAGCGCTGGGGTCGTAGGCTGCGGTTCGCCAACCCACGAACGTCCCGGCGGAAGCTGCATGGGGGCGTGGACTGCGCCTGAGCGTGGGCTGCGCCCGAATAACGTGCCTCTGTTGATGAACCGTGTGTAGCTCCTTGTTCCTTTCACGTATGGTCGGACTATTCGCACGCGGCAGTGCTGAAAGGGTCCGGCAGCGCGTTCGTCTCGATCCGGGCGCGGGGGTGCTCTTGCTGTCCACCACATGACGGAAGCGAGGAGTATACCTTGGACGATACAGCCCTCCACACGTCATCTATGGCCGCAGGTTCCCGCGAAGAGCGCTTGGAGCTCATCCTTGAGATGAGCCCGGTCGGCGTCTGGGAGCTCGACGTGGTGTCGGGGGCCGCCTGGCGCAACGCGCAGCACGACAAGATTTTCGGGTACGATCAGCTTCTGCCGGAATGGAGCTATGCGACGTTTCTCGACCACGTGATCCCCATAGATCGGGCCATGGTCGAAGCGCGTTACGGCGGCGCGCTCGAGGCTGGGACGCCGTGGTCATTCGAATGTCGGATAATGCGCTCCGACGGTGAAACACGATGGATCGATGCCAAAGGACGGCCGTTCAGATCCGACACCGGGAAGGTCGTCAAATTGATCGGTCATGTCATCGACGTGACCCATACGAAGGAAAACGAGGAACGCCTTCGGCTTTTGATCGACGAGCTCAACCATCGAGTTCGCAACACACTCGGAGTGGTCCAGGCGATCGCCGCGCGCTCGTTTCAGGAACACGTCGCCATGGACCAAGCTCGAGCTGACTTCGCGGGCCGCATCAATGCTCTCGCCGCCGCCCACTCCCTTCTTTCCGAAAGCAATTGGACGGAAGCCACACTCGAACAGGTCATCGAAAAGACGCTGCTGCCGCACCGCCAACCGAACATGTCGGGCGGGGGCGGCGGGTTCGAGGTATCACCTGGTCCCAATGTTCCTCTTTCCGCCAAGCACGCGGTCAGCCTGACGATGGCGCTCAACGAGCTTGCGACCAATGCGACTAAACACGGTGCCCTTTCGCATCCCGAGGGTAAAGTCGAGCTGTCCTGGAGCATTGCACAACCGGATGAGGACGCCGCTGACACCGCCGAGCACGTCGACGCCGGTGGCCGTAACGTGGAGATCTCCTGGCGTGAAAGCGGAGGACCGGTCGTTGAGCGCGGCGAACGGACCGGCTTTGGCATGTCGCTGCTCCAGCGCATCCTGCCTGCCGACATGGACGGGCAGGTCGACGTGCTCTTTGACCCTGCCGGGCTGCGATGTCGGATCGTTTTCGACGCCAAGCCGTTGGACACCTCGGGCTCCTGACTGGGCATAGCCTCGCCCATCTGGAAGGCCTGCCCGCATGACAACACCTAACGCCAGAGTCCCCGGAAAGCTACGCGCCCTGATCGTCGAGGACGAGGGTCTGATCGCGATGCTGATCGAAGATTTCCTCCTCGAGATGGGTTTCTCCGAGGTGGCGACCGCGGCATCCCTGAAGGAAGGGCTTAGGAGTGCCAGGGAAGGTCGGTTCGACGTCGCGGTCCTCGATGTCAACCTGAGGGGCGAACGATCCGACGAAATCGCAGCTATGTTGATTGAGCGTGGCGTGCCATTCACTTTCACGACGGGCTACGGTCACGTTGGTCTGTCTGAGGAGTTCTTAGATTTTCCCGTCGCGACCAAGCCTGTGCAGTTCGCCGAGCTTCGCGACATCGTCGAGCGCCTCCTCGGCTCGTCATCGAGCTGATCAAGGCAGCGCGGGCGCCTTCTTGCTTGGAGCAGCGATGGTCCGCAATCTGAACCGCCCCGGCTTGCCTGGAGGGCCGAACTCTCGAAGGATAGCCCTCCATGGACAGGAAGACGCACTCTACGAAGCCGTACCC
>CANKVU010000016.1 GCA_947487205.1 uncultured Paracoccaceae bacterium
TGAACAGGTCCAGCCAATCGATAACGTCGCATGACGCGTTGGACGAAACGCCCTCCGGGTAAGCCGGGGCGGTTCACTGGATACGAGCGCCTGACGCTCCGGCAGGTAACTCTTGGTGGAGAAATCGTTGACCGGGGAACGCTTCATGCAATCCGGGCGGCGTTCCCAGATGCCAGGGTTACGCATATCTATGCCTCGACCGAAGCGGGCGTCGGGTTCTCCGTGACGGATGGAAAAGCGGGCTTTCCGGCAAGCTATCTTGAAGCCGCTCCCGGTGGTGTCCAGCTGCGAGAGGCGGAAGGTATCCTCTGGGTCAGGCCACCGATTGGCGTGCTCACGGCCGGGACGACGGCGGGGATCGAGGTCGATCGGGCGGGGTTTGTCCGGACGGGCGACCGGGTCCTCCTGGAGGGGGACAGGGTCCTCTTCCTCGGTCGCGACAACGGCACCATCAACATCGGCGGCGTCAAGATCCACCCGGAGCGCGTGGAAGCCGTTATCGGCTCCGTTCCAGGCGTCGTGTTGGCGCAGGTTTCCTCGAAGAGCAGTCCTGTAACCGGGGCGCTGGTGGTGGCCGAGGTCCAGGTCCACCCCGATGTCGATCGGGCAGCCACCAAGCGTGCGATCATCGAGGCTTGCCGCGAAGGGCTGGAACGGGAGGCAGTGCCGGCGGCGGTCCGCTTCGTCGACGACTTTGCCACCAACGCAGCCGGAAAGCTCGTCCGCACCCGAAAGGAAAGTGCATGAAACCCGTCCTGGTGACCGGTGTCTCCCGCGGTCTCGGTCTTGCGATCGCCCGGCGGCTTCTCGCGGATACCGAGCCCTACCGAGTAATCGGCCTCAGCCGCTCGCTCAGTTCCGAGGTCGAGGCCCTTGCGGAAGCCCATCCCAAACAGTTCGAGTTCGTTTCCTGCGACGTGGGCGAAATCGGCAACCTGCCCGGCGTGGTCTCCGCTCTGGTCGCCCGCCATGGGCCGTTCTGGGGCCTGGTCAACAACGCGGGTATCGGGGCGGACGGAGTGCTCGCCACGATGCATCGTACGGATATCGAACGGGTACTGAGAGTTAACCTTACGGCCCCCATAATCCTCTCGAAGTATCTTTCACGTGGCATGCTCTCGAACCGCGCCGGCCGTATTGTCAACATTTCCTCGATCATCGCTTCGACGGGGTTTCATGGGCTATCGGCCTATGCCGCGTCGAAATCCGGGCTCGAAGGGTTCACGCGATCACTCTCACGCGAACTCGGAAAAAGAGGCATCACCGTCAATTGCGTTGCCCCGGGATACATGGAAACCGAGATGACCGGAGGGATGGACGTGCATAAGATGGAGTCAATCCGGCGTAGGGCTCCCCTTGGATTGCCGGATCCTGAAGACGCCGCAGGCGCTGTTGCTTACCTGTTGGGATCGGAAGCTGGGCGCATCACCGGGACAGTGCTTACAGTCGACGGCGGCAGCACGGCCTGATTTCCTGACGGAAATTTTGGTATAAGTCAGTAGAAAGGGCGAAAGCTGCCTTGTCGTCATCGCTCGAAGTGCGATGGCGAGCCCCCGGCGGAGGCCGGGCAGGAACGGCACGAGAGACGCGGCCCGGATCTGTGCGGTTGCCGCAGCGTCGACCCTCGGCAGGCGCAGGGCCCGGCCGACGAGCCGACCGCGACGCAATACCGGCGGCGGAGGTAGGGTGACGTGATCCGTTCTGGTTTTCCGCGCCACGGGAAAACGCGCCGTCCAAGCTGGCGGGGTCATCTGCCCGTATCATCCTTTTCGGCGGACGAGGACGTTGCCGCAATGGCGCGCGTGTGTATGTGAGGCCCCAAGGACAAATTCCGGAGGCTACATGTTCCGCCGCTTCGCACTTGCCGCAACGATCGCCCTCGGCGCAGGGGGTGCCGCTCACGCTCAGGAAACCGAGATCCTCAATGTCTCCTACGACATCGCGCGGGAGCTCTACGCGGCGATCAATCCCGCCTTTCTCGACCAGTACGAGGGTGAGGGCGACCTGACCATCAGCCAGAGCCATGCCGGCTCCTCCAAGCAGGCTCGTGCGATCCTGCAGGGCCTGCAAGCCGACCTGGTGACCTTCAACCAGGTCCTCGACGTGCAGATCCTGGCCCAGAACGGCTTCGTGGCCGAGGACTGGCAGGACCAGTTCCCGAACAACGCCTCCCCCTACTACTCCTTGCCGGCCTTCATGGTGCGCGAGGGCAACCGGATGGAGATCGACGGCTGGGACGACCTCGTCCGCGACGAGGTCTCGGTGATCTTTCCCAATCCAAAGACCTCGGGCAACGCACGCTACACCTACCTCGCCGCCTGGGCCTGGGCGATGGAGGAATACGACGGCGACGAGGAGCAGGTCCGCGACTACATGAACCGCCTGCTCGACAACGTGGAGGTCTTCGACACCGGCGGCCGCGGTGCCACGACGACCTTCGTGGAACGCGGGATCGGCGACGTGCTCGTCACCTTCGAGGCCGAGGCACTGAACATCTCCGGGCAGACCGAGGGCTACCAGACGGTGGTGCCCGACCAGTCGCTCCTGGCCGAGTTCCCCGTCGCCGTGGTCGAGCGGGTGGCCGAGCAGAAGGGCACCCAGGAGATCGCCACGGAGTACCTGGAGTTCCTCTACACGACCGAGGGCCAGGAGATCCTCGCCTCCTTCAACAACCGCGTCCACGACGAGGCGGTGGTCGAAGCCAACGCCGACCGCTTCCCCGAGGTGGAGCTGGTCACCGTGGAGGACGTGTTCGGATCCTGGGACGAGGCGCAGGAGACGCATTTCGCCTCCGGCGGCGTGCTCGACCAACTGCTCCGCGACTAGAGCCGCTCCCCGCCGGGTCGTCCGTGTCCTTCAACCGGGGGCGCGGGCGGCCCCCGGTTCGCCGCCAGCCCGGGAATCCGCGCCTTGCCGATCCTCCAGACGCCCATCGACGCGATCCGCCGCCGGCGCCGGTCGCCCCTGCCGGGGCTCGGGCTGACGCTCGGCGTGACGGTCACCTTCGTGACGTTGATCGTGCTCCTGCCGCTCTCGGGCCTGGCCTGGCAACTCGCCGGCCTCGCCCCGTCCGACTATCTCTTCGTCATGACCGATGCGCGCACCCTGGCCGCGCTCCGCGTCACGATTTCCGCCGCCCTCCTGGCCACGCTCCTCAACGGCATCTTCGGTCTCCTCCTGGCCTGGGTGCTGGTCCGCTACCGCTTCCCGGGGCGCACGGCGCTCGACGCCCTGGTGGACCTGCCCTTCGCGCTGCCCACCTCGGTCGCCGGCATCGCCCTCGTCGCGCTCTATGCCGAGGACGGCTGGATCGGCGGGCTGCTCGCTCCCCTCGGGGCGCAGGTCGCCTATACCTGGTGGGGGATCGTCATCGCCATGACCTTCACCTCCATCCCCTTCGCCGTCCGCGCGATCCAGCCCCTCATCGAGGAGCTCGATCCGGCGGAGGAGGCGGCAGCGACCACTCTCGGCGCCTCCCGCTGGCAGACCTTCCGTTCGATCACCCTGCCGCAGCTTTCGCCGGGCATCCTGACCGGCACGGGCCTCAGCTTCGTGCGGAGCCTCGGAGAGTTCGGCGCGGTGATCTTCATCGCCGGCAACATCCCCTACGAGACCGAGATCGCCTCGCTTCTGATCGTCATCCGCCTCGACGAGTTCGACTACCCGGCGGCGGCGGCCATCGCCGGTACGATGCTGGCCCTTTCTCTCGTCGTCCTCGTCGCCATCAACATGGCCCAGACACGGCTCTACCGCCGGCTCGAAGGGGGCACCTGATGCGCCGGATCGTCCTCGTCTCCCTGGCGATCCTCTTCGCCATCGTCGTCATCGTCCTGCCGGTGGCGGCGATCTTCACCCGCGCCTTCGCCGAGGGCCTCGGGGTCTGGGCGCAAGCCGTGACCGAGCCCGAAACCCTCGCGGCCCTCCGCCTCACCGTGCTGACGGCCCTGATCGTCCTGCCGATCAACATCGTCTTCGGGCTCTGCGCCGCATGGGCCATCGCGCGGTTCCGCTTTCCCGGCCGCCGGGCGCTCCTCGTCCTGATCGAGGTCCCCTTCGCGATCTCCCCCATCGTGGCGGGGCTGTGCTTCCTGCTGATCTACGGCGCCTACGGGCCCGTGGGCGGCGCGCTTCAGCCTTACGGCGTTCAGCTCATGTTCAATCTCACCGGCATCGTGCTGGTCTCGCTCTTCGTCACCTGCCCCTTCGTGATGCGGGAGGTGCTGCCGGTCCTGGCGGTGTCCGGCGAGGACGAGGAGCGCGCCGCCCTCACCCTCGGGGCCAGCGGCTGGCAGATCTTCCGCTTCGTGACCTTCCCCAACATCACCTGGGCGCTGGTCTACGGCGCGATCCTCGCCACCGCCCGGGCGATCGGCGAATTCGGCGCGGTCAGCGTGGTCTCTGGCGCGATCCGCGGCCAGACCATGACCCTGCCGCTGCAGATCGAGCTGCTCTACAACGACTACAACACCACCGGCGCCTTCGCCGCCGCCACGGTCCTCGCCCTCCTCGCTCTCGTCACGCTGGTGCTCAGGGGGCTCGTCTCCGTCTTCCATCCGGCCAGGGGGGCCGCGCCATGAGCCTCGAAATCGACCGCGTCTCCAAATCCTTCGATGGCGCCGCCTCCGTTCTGGAGGAGGTCTCCCTCGACGTCGCGGATGGCGAGTTCCTGGCCCTGCTCGGCCCTTCTGGATCGGGCAAGACGACGCTGCTGAATGTGATCTCGGGACTGATCCGGCCCGATGCGGGCCGGCTCTGTCTCGACGGCCGCGACATCACCGACCAGGCAGCCGGGGCGCGGCGCTTCGGCATGGTGTTCCAGAGCTACGCGCTCTTCCGGCACATGTCGGTGGCGCAGAATGTCGGCTTCGGCCTCAGGGTGCTGCCCCGTTCGGAACGCCCCTCCAGGGCAGCGCGGCGCGCGCGGGTCGCGGAGCTCCTCGGGCTGATCGAGATGGAGGACCTGGCCGACCGCTATCCCGCGCAACTCTCGGGCGGCCAGCAGCAACGCGTCGCCATGGCGCGCGCGCTCGCCATCTCGCCGCGCCTGCTGCTCCTGGACGAGCCGTTCTCGGCCCTCGACGCCCAGGTCCGCCGCAGCCTGCGCGGCTCGGTGCGCGACCTGCAGCGCAAGGTCGGGGTCACGGCGATCCTGGTCACCCACGACCAGGCGGAGGCGTTCGAGATCGCCGACCGCGTGGCGGTGATGAATGCCGGCCGGATCGAGCAGCTGGGCACCCCGGACGACCTCAGGTCCCGCCCGGCGACGCCCTTCGTAAAGGATTTCGTCGAACAGGGCTGAGGCGGCCCGGCCCCTGGCGTGCGGCCCGGTCCGCCAGCGCTCACGCCTGCGGCAGCAGGTCCTCCACGTGGATCGGCGTGTGCCGGACGCGGATGCCCGTGGCGTGATAGACCGCGTTGGCGATCGCCGCCGCCGTTCCGACGATCCCGATCTCGCCGATCCCCTTCACGCCCGCGGGGTTCACCTTGTCTTCCGTGGCGGCGACCAGGATCGCAAACTCGGCTCCCACTTCCTTCGGGAGCACGATGGACCACCCGCATCAGGAGCTCCCTTTTGGGAGCCGATCAGCCCAAAACGGGGTCCCTTTTCCGGGATTGTTGCGTTCGCGGATTTTGAGCGCAGGCCGGTCACTCCGTCGAACTCTCAGGCTGCTTCATCGAACAGATTCCGGACAAAGTCGATCTCTCCACGGATGCTCGGCACCTTGTTCGAGACATAGCCGTTCTTGATGGTCCGGATCGACTCGACCGCGAGGATCGTAGCGGTGGTTCAGATCCCGGATGACCTTTCGGTATCCCGGGGCCTTGTCCGTGCAGATCGAGACCGGACGGTAGAGCCGCACGCCGTCGATGGATTGCTTCGGGAAGGCTTTGGCGGCTTTCGCGTCCCGCCTGGCGGTCAGCCGCATATCGATGAACTGGCCTCTATGATCCACGGCGCGCCAGAGGTAACGTCACTGGCCGCCAACGCGCAGATAGGTCTCGTCGACATGCCAGTTCAGCCCGCGCCAGCCGCGGTGGGCAGTGGCGCGCCTGGCGATCTCGGGGCCGAACTTCTGGACCGAGCGGAAGACCGTGGCCCGGTCCACCACGATCCTGCGCTCGGCCAGGAGATCGGCGACATCCTGGGACGAGAGTGGAAACCGGCAGTACCAGCGCACGGCCAGCAGGATAACGCCTCGCGGGAACCGGCGGCCCCTGAACGGATCGCGGCGCTTGGCGCGCTCCCTGTACCTCGGCTTTCAGATCAGCCTCCGCCGCGAGTGACCAGCAACGCAACGGTTCCCCCGCTACCGCGCCGCTATGACCCGCCTCCAAGAGGTGGACGAAAGGGTGGATCGGCCCCTACCGCACTGATACGGAAATCTTTTCTGGATTGTGTTGGTGCCCCAAGACGGACTCGAACCGCCGACCACCTATTTACGAAACAGGTGCTCTACCAACTGAGCTATTGGGGCCTCGCGGCGCCCGTCTAAACGAGGCGAGGCGAACGTGCAACAGAAATTGCGCGCGGCCCCGCGACCCGCTACCCTTCTGAGTTCGCAGGCAATCCCGGCGGCGCGGGCGGCCGGACCCGTCACCGGGCCCTCGCGGTCCGGGGCGCGGCACCGCCATTCGACGCGACGCGCAGAAGCGTTTGACGTCCAGACGTCCAGCGGCTAGGTCCGGTCGAAACAAGAGGTTCGCCATGCTCCGCCATGCCCCGGGCAGCGTGCGCGACTCGGTCATCGAGTTCCTGGCCTCGACCGAGAGCGCGTCCGTCCACGAGATCCACGCCGCTGTCTCGGCCCGCATCGGCGATGTGGCCCCCTCCTCCGTGCGCTCCTACCTGAACCTGAACGTGCCCGACCTTTTCGAACGTGTCGCGCGGGGCCGCTACCGCCTGGCCGGCCCGCCGGGGGGCGGCGCCGCGGCCGCCCCGCCCTGGCACTGGCAGCACGGCGGCGCGACGCTCCATCACGCGGATTGCTTCGATTGGCTGCGGGCGCAACCCTCGCAATCGATCCACGCCGTGGTGACCGACCCGCCCTATGGCCTGATCGAATATACGTCGAAGGAGCAGGGCAAGCTGCGGATCGGCAAGGGGGGCGTCTGGCGCATCCCGCCATCCTATGACGGCCACCAGCGCGCGCCGCTGCCCCGCTTCACCGTGCTGACCGAGGACGACCGGACGGTCCTGCGGCTGTTCTTCGTCGATTTCGGGCGGCTTCTGGCACGGGTCGCGGTCCCCGGCGCGAACATTCTCGTCGCCTCGAACCCGCTGCTGGCGCATGTGGTGGCCACCGCGATGTCCGAGGCCGGGCTGGAAATGCGTGGCTATCTCACCCGGCTCGTCATGACGATGCGCGGCGGCGACCGGCCCAAGAACGCGCACGAGGAATTCCCGGACGTGAGCGTCCTGCCCCGGTCGATGGCCGAACAATGGGTGATGCTCCGCACCCCTCCCGAGGGCCGTGTCCAGGACAACCTCCGCAAGTGGGGAACGGGGGGATTCCGGCGCCCCTCGGCCGACCGTCCGTTCGGCGACGTGATCAGGTCCCGCCCGACCCCCGCGCAGGAGAAGCGGATCGCCCCCCATCCCTCGCTGAAGCCCCAGGCATTCCTGCGCCAGCTGGTGCGCGGGGTCCTGCCCCTGGGCGAGGGGGTCGTGCTCGATCCCTTCGCGGGCTCGGGCTCGACCCTGGCGGCCGCGAACGCGGTCGGCTACCGGAGCGTCGGGATCGAGCGGGACCGCGCCTACCTGGAGATGGCGATGGCGGCCATTCCCCCGCTGGGGGCGATCGCGGTCCGGGACGAATGACCGGCCCCGCCGCCGGGGGGCGGATGACGCGCGACGAGATCGTCGAGCAGATGAAGCGGGATTTCCGGGGCGAGGGGGTCGGCAAGCCGCGCAAGTATGTCGGCGGGCTGCTGCCGGCATTCTGCGACTTCCTGATCGACCTCGGCGTGCCGGACCGGGCCTGCGCGTCCCTCGCCGACCTCTTTGCCGCCTATCCCCGGATCACCGACGGCGTCTCCACCCTGACGGTGGCGCTGCCGGGCGGCGGCCAGAAGACGATCCGCCCCGCCTATGAGCGGTACCACCGCCTCTACGTGACCGAGCACCATCGGCTCGATTATCCCCGATCCGCCCCCTACGCGACCGGCAAGTGGGGCGATTACCGTCACTGGCTCGACGCGCTCGCGGCCATGTCGCGGGAGGACCTCGACTGGATCGCGCAGGCCTCGGTCGCCTTCGTGCTCGACGAGCTGCAGGACCAGAGCTTCGACCCCTCCTCCGTCAGGGCCGAACCGCCGATCTTCAGGTGGCTGCTGGAGGATTTCGACTTCTCGGCGCGGGCGCGGGGCGAGCCGACCGGCGCCGCCTTCCAGGCGATGGTGTTCGGCTATGTCCGCGCCGACGCCCCGCACCTGCAGGTGGAGGCGCGCAAGGCCCGGGCCGGCTCGGCGCGCACCAGGGGCATCGGCGACATCGACGCGTGGGAGGGCGAGCGGCTCGTCATTTCGGCCGAGGTAAAGCATTTCGTGGTGGCCGAGGGGCATCTCGCCGATTTCACCCATTTCGCCGCCAGCATCGCGGAACGCGCGGCCCTGGGGCTGCTGATCGCCGAAGAGTTCCAGCCCGGATTGCGACCCCGGCTGGAGGCGCTCGGCCTGCATCCGCTGTCACGCGCCGACCTGCGGCTGATCGTGTCGCTCTGGGATCCGCTGAAACAGCGCGCGGCGCTGAACGCCTTCCAATGGGTCGTCGTCCACAAGGAGCAGAATTCCGGCCTCATCGACCGCGTCCGCGCCTTTCTGGACGGTGTCGGATACGGCCCCGGCGCCGCGCGGCGCGAAACCTAGCCGCGTCATCGCCCCACGGTCCGCGACGGACCCGCGACGCCTCCGCCGGCCGGTGGCGGGGCGCTATTTCGCCCCGGCCTTGCGGTTCTCCTCGTCGCGCTGATCCTGGGGCACGATCACCTCGGCCTCGGGCACGCTCACCGCGTCCTCGGAGCGGTCGGCCGTCGCGGGGGGAACCTTGCCGCCCTCCCGGGGGCCATCCGCCGCCGCCTCGTCGCGGGGCGTCTCCGCCCGGGCGGTCCGCCCGGCACCCGCCGGCGCGGGCCGCTCGGACGGGGCGTCCCTTGGCGCGGCCTCCTCCACCGGGTCGACCGAGTCTCCGCCGCTGCCGACGATCAGCGGCAGCATCTCGGTCTGGGCGGGAAGCGCGACGGCCCCCTCGCGCGGCTCGGTCCAGGCCAGGGTGTCGAGGGCACCGCAATTGCCGCAGATCGCGTCCCAGCGGCTGTGGACCGTATGGCAGTTCTCGCACACCCATTGCGGGCCCCGCGACACCGTCAGCGCCCGGGTCAGCCAGCCGCGCACCACCGCGTCCGACGCCCCCTCGCCCCGCTCGATCGCGGCCATGATGGTGACCGAGCGCGCCGTGGGCTGGCTGGTGGCCAGATCGCCCAGCGCCCGCCGCGCGGCCGGGAAATCCTCCGCCGCGATATGCAGTTCGGCCAGCAGCATGCGCGTCTCGGGGTGGTCGGGTTTCTGCCGCGTCAGGGTGGTGAAGCGCTTGATCCGCTGCGCCGGCTTCTCGTCGGGGCGGATCGCGGCGAAGGCCGCGGCCAGGTCCGGATGCGGCTGGACCTCCCAGGCCTTCTTCAGGACGCGGGTGGCATAGCGGTCCTGCCCGGTCGCGATATAGGACTGGGCCGCCATGACCGCGGCGGGGACCAGATCGGGCGACAGCTTGTTGGCCTCGATCGCGGCTTCGCGGGCGCGGATGGATTCCTCCGGATCGGAGAGGTCGCGCGCCTGGCTGAGCGCCAGCACCGCGTCGCGCCGCTTGTGGACATCGCGGGGCAGCGTGCCGTGCTTGAGCTTGGCGCCCAGCGTCTGCCGCGCGCCGGCCCAGTCGTGGCGCGCCGCCTGCAGCTTCAACAGCGTGTCCTGGGTCTCGGCATGGCGCGGCTTCAGCGCGAAGGCCTTCTCGGCCAGGGCAAAGGCGGTATCGGTGTCGCCCTTCTCCAGCTGCTGGAGCATCAGGCCCCGGACCCCGACAAAGCGGGTGCGATCGTCCTGGACGAGCTGCTTGTAGACCGCCTCGGCCCGCGCCTTGTCGCCCGTCATCTCGGCGCCCTGGGCGATCAGCAGGTTGGTCAGATCGGGCCGGTCGAGGTACTTCTCGGCGCGTTCCGCCTTGGATTGCGCCTCCTTGCCCTCTCCCGAGGCGAGCGCCAGCATCGCGTCGGCCAGGGCGTTCAGGCCCTTGCGCTCGCGCCCGGCGGCCATGTAGCGCGACACCGCCGTCTCGTCGCCGTTGAGGAACCGAACCAGCGCCCAGAGCAGCCCCAGCACCTTCAGCAGCACCCAGACCGCCACCACGAGCAGGACGAGAGCGATCACCGTCTGGAGCGGACCGAGCGTGAACTCGGTATTGGCGAAGGCCACGCGGATGGAGCCGTCGGTGTTCAGGAGCTGCCCCGCCCCGAGCGCGAGCGCGCCCACGAGGACGAAGAAGATGACGACCTTCAAAAGGGACCAGAGCATCGCGTCGTCCTCAAATATTGTTCACGGATTGCGAAAGACCGGCCAGCGCCTGCCGGGCGTCGAGCCGCGCGCGGGCGCGGTCGATCCAGTCCGACATGGCATCCCGGCCCTCCTGCGGCAGCGCGTCGAGTTCCGACAGCGCTGCCTCGAGCTCGCCCTCGCGCAGCCGCGCCTCGGCCCGGCTGAGCACGGCGTCGGGGCCCGTGCCCTCCTGCTCGTCCAGGGCCCGCGCCCCCGTCTGCGCCTTGAGGAAGGCGCCGAAGCGGTCGATCGGGCCGCCGCCCGCCGTCGCCGCGACGGAGGCAGACAGCGCCGAACGGGCCGCCTCGGGATAGCTCTGCTGCAACGCTGAAATGGTGGCGACGCCGGAGCCGGCGGGGCCGGCCAGCGCCTCGGGCACCTCCACCTCGCCGGTGCTGCGCAGCTGGCCGATCGCGTCGGCATAGGGGGTCCCGGCATCCATCGCGGCGCGGATCTCGGCCAACGCCGCCTGGGCGGAGATGCGATTGGTCTCGCTCCGGGCGGCGTTGCGCGCCTCCTCGATCTCGCCCCGCTGCTGGTCGATCGTCTGTTCCTGCGATTGCAGCTGCGCGGCTTGGTCCTCGATCACCTGGGACTGGGACTGGATCTCCTGCGACAGCTCCGCCAGCCGCCGGTCGAGTTCGGCCAATTGCTGGGACTGGCTGGCATCGGTCTCGGTCACGCCGGGATTGCCGGTCTGCTCTTCCAGCGCGGCGAGCCGTTCCTGCAGGGTTCCGAGGCTCGCCGAGGCGGCCTCGGCCTGCTCGCGCGCCTCGGGGTCCGTGCCCGGCGCGCTCTCGATCGTGTCGATCCGCTCGGAGATGGCGGCGATGCGCTCGGCGACCTCGCCCAGCTGGCCCTGCAATTCCGCGTCCGGCCCCGCGACGGGGGCTGCGTCGGCGCGCTCCTCGAGGGTGCCGAGCCGCTGCGCCTGATCCTCCAGCGTGGCCGAGATCGCGGCCAGCGGATCGGTCCCGTCATCGGTCTGGAACAGGCCGAACTCGGTGTAGTAGGCGGCGAGATATCCGATCCCGCCCGCGACGACACCGCCCAGAAAGACGGCGAGGATCCCGGTGGATCCCGACCTGGGTCGTTCCGGTTCCGGTCGGGGCGCAGGGCGCATCGTCGCGTCGTCGCTCACGGTATCCACCTCATCCTCGGGTCCGCCATTCCGGCGACCTTAGCCGCCGCATCCGCCGCCAACAAGGCCGCGGACCACGACCAGGACCGCGGCCGCGTCGGGGCGCGGGGCGGTGCGGACCTCGTCCGGCCAGGGCCAGGCCGCGGCGACCGCCGGGCTGATCGCGGCGACCCGCGCCGCCGGACGGATGGTCAGCTCCGCCGCCACCAGCCGCGCGCTGCGCGCCGAGAAGAGCGGCAGGACCGCGTCTTCGTGCCCCAGGGCGGCGCGGGCGGCCGGGGTCAGGGGCGTCGCCACCTGGTCGTAGAGCACGACCTCCTTCGCCCCCAGGCCATGGGCGGCGAGGTCGCCCGCCAGCTCGCCGCTCGCATGCCGGCCGCGGCAATGCACGTAAGGGCCCCGCCCCTCGGCCAAAAGCGCGCGGAGGAGCGCCGCGGCATCCCCCCCGGCCACGCGGACCCGTGCCCCCGCGGCGCGTGCCGCCCGCGCCGTGCGGCCGCCCACCGCCCAGGCCCTGCGGCCGGCCAGCGATCCGCGCGCGCCCGCCGCCCGCACCCCCGCCTCGGAGGTGAAGACGAGCGTGCCGCCGGGCAGCGCGCCGCCCGGCAGCGCGACGATCCGCAGGATCGGGGAGAACAGGATCGCCCCGCCGATGCCTGCGCGGCGGGCATCGGCCGCGAATCGGTGCGCGGCGGGGTCGGGGCGGGTTAGGACCAGCACGGGCGTCGGGCCTCCATGGACGGGCCGTGACCGGGGTGGTAGGGCGCGGGCGATCCGTCCGCAACAACGAGGCGTCCATGGCGCCGCTCATCCTCGGCCTCGAATCAAGCTGCGACGACACGGCGGCGGCGGTCCTGCGCGGCCGCGCCATCCTGTCGAACACGGTCCTTTCGCAGGCGGAGCTGCACGCCGCGTTCGGCGGCGTCGTGCCCGAGATCGCCGCCCGCGCCCATGTCGAGAAGCTCGACCTCTGCGCCGAACGGGCCATGGCGCAGGCCGGCGTCACCCTGCGCGACATCGACGCCGTCGCGGTCACCGCCGGTCCGGGCCTGATCGGCGGCGTCATGGCCGGGGTGATGTTCGCCAAGGGGCTGTCGACGGCGGCCGGGCTGCCGCTGATCGGCGTCAACCACCTGGCCGGGCATGCCCTGACGCCCCGGCTGACGGACGACGCGGCGTTCC
This sequence comes from uncultured Paracoccaceae bacterium, assembly GCA_947487205.1. Taxonomy (GTDB): domain Bacteria; phylum Pseudomonadota; class Alphaproteobacteria; order Rhodobacterales; family Rhodobacteraceae; genus Palleronia. The sequence goes on from CANKVU010000016.1 coordinate 12,908, forward strand.
CCTATCTCGTGCTCCTCGTCTCGGGCGGACATTGCCAGTTCCTGCGGGTGGAGCGGCCGGACGCCTTCACCCGGCTGGGCGGGACCATCGACGACGCCCCCGGAGAGGCCTTCGACAAGGTCGCGCGCCTGCTCGGCCTGCCGCAGCCGGGCGGACCGGCGGTGGAGCGCGAGGCGCGCGCGGGCGATCCGCGGGCCTTCGCCTTTCCCCGCCCGCTGCTCGACCGCGCCGGGTGCGATCTGTCCTTCTCGGGCCTGAAGACCGCGGTGCTGCGGGCCCGCGACGGGGCGCTTTCGGACGGCGCCCTGCCCCGGCAGGCCCGCGCCGACATCTGCGCCGCCTTCCAGGCCGCCGTCGCCGAGACCCTGGCCGAGAAGTCCCGGCGCGCGCTGGCCGCCTGTCCCGGGGCCACCGCCTTCGCCGTGGCCGGGGGCGTCGCGGCCAACGGCGCGATCCGCACAGCGCTCGAGGCGGCCTGCGACCGTCCGTTCCTGGCCCCGCCGCTCGACTTGTGCACCGACAACGCCGCGATGATCGCCTGGGCGGGCGCGGAGCTGTTCGCCCTGGGCCGGCGGGACGGGCCGGATCTCGCCCCGCGCCCCCGCTGGCCCCTGGACGCCGGGGCCCGGCCCATGCTCGGCTCGGGAAAGAGGGGGGCCAAGGCATGAGGTACTGGCTGCTGAAAAGCGAGCCCGCGGACTGGTCCTGGGGCGACCAGGTGGCGAAGGGCGACGTGGGCGAGGATTGGACCGAGGTGCGGAACCACCAGGCGCGCGGGATGATGCGCGAGATGGCGGTGGGCGACCTGGCGTTGTTCTACCATTCCCGCAGCGACCGGGCCTGCGTCGGGATCGTGCGGGTGATCGCCGCCGCCCATCCCGACCCCACGGACGCGACGGGCAAGTGGGATTGCGTGGCCGTCGCGGCGGTGGAGCCGGTGGCCCGACCGGTTCCGCTCCGGGCGGTCAAGGCGACGCCGGAACTCGTTGGGATGGCGCTCGTCCGCATGCGCGCCTGTCCGTGCAGCCGGTGACGGAGGCGGAATGGCGCAGTGTCCGCCGCATGGGCGGCCTCGCCTGACGCGGGCGCGATTTTTCGACGAAAAATCGGCACCTAGCCCGGCCGGCTCGCCGAGGCGCGGCTGTCGGAGCGGCGCTGGCCGCCGATGTCGGGCGCGCTGCCCCCCGCTTGCAGCGCCTCGAGCGCGCCGGGCGCGGCCACGCGCAGGACCGCCCATCCGATCACGCCCAGCGCGATCGTCATCGCCGCCGCCGCGCCCATGGTCCCGACCCGCTCGATCGCCAGCCGGTCCACGTCGGACACGATCGCCAAGACCTCCAGCACCGCGATGGTCAGGAGCGCCGTGAACAGGGTGTAGTTGCGCGGCAGCATCCGGAACCCCAGAACCAGGCTGATCGCCCCCAGCGTCGTGGTCAGCCACATCGCATCGCTGACCCAGGCGGCGCCCAGCGCCACGGCGGTGCCGGCCAGCGTGCCCACGGTCCGCTTCACCGTCCGGCTGAAGAGCTGGCCATGCGGCGGCAGGACCAGGATCACGAAGGTCAGCGGGAACCAGAACCCGTGGGAGCCGAAATATTCCCCCCCGACCCAGACCGACAGGGTCATGCCCACCGCCAGCACGATCCCGAACACGCCGGCATATTCGGCGCTCTCGGTCGCCTCGGTGCCGTTCGACCCCGCCTCGCCGAAGGCCCAGGTCACGCCCTGCGCCCAGAGCATCGCGCAGATGAAGACCGCGAAGAGTTCCGTGTCCGGCCGCCCTTCGAGGATCGCGGAGGTGAAGATCGGCCAGGTCAGCAACCCGCGGATCGCCGCGCGGGCATAGCCGAAGCTGCCGCAGATCCCCACCATCAGCCCCAGGAGCGGCGCCACGATCAGCGCCATGTCGGGCTGCCCGAGGCTCAGGAGCCCCGTCATCCCCATCACCAGCGTCACCAGGACCGACACCTTCACGTTCGCGTCCTGGGTGGCCAGGCAGGCCGGCATGGCGGCGACGAAGGCGACGGCGCCGGGGCGGCCCAGAAGGGCGACCGCCACCACGGCCGGCAGGACCATGGCGACGATCATCATCGCCACCTTGCGCCACGGCATCGGCCGCTCGCTCTCGGTCAGGCCTATCGCTGAGAACCACCCCATGAGGCGGATATAGCGCCGACCCGACCCGGTCCAGCCGCCTCAGACGAAGGCGTCCGCCTTGCCGAAATGCTTCACCAGGAGGTAATAGAGGGCGGCGCGGTGCTTGCGCGGGTCGTCGCGGCCGTATTCGCGGACGACCTTCTGGATGCCTCCCATCAAACTCTCGTCGTCGGGCAGGCCGAGCCGCCCGATCAGGAAGTTCTCCCGCACCCGGTTCAGTTCGTCGGTGTCGCTCGCCGCGACCGTGCCCGCATCCGCGTCGTAGATCGACGGCCCGCAGGCGATCGTCACCTCCCGCAACAGGTCCATGTCCGGGGCCTCCCCGGTCTTCTCCTCCAGGTCCCTGGCATAGATCTCGATCAGCTCGTCGCGACGGCTCATGGCGCCCTCCCAATAATCGGGGCCCCCGTGGCGGGGCCGGTCCCGTTCGCGCGGGGAGCACGGCGCAAGCAGGGCGCCGCGTTCCTGCGCGTTCCGCAACCGGAACCCGATTTTCCGGCACGACGCAAAGTTTTTTGTGGTTTCGGGGCCGGTCCTGGCGCAGCCTTGGTTAACGGTCCGCTGAACGGAGGCCCACATGGCTAGGGAAACCTTCCTCGTTGCCCAGGATTCAGACCAGGACGGCCGCCGGGTCCTCGACTACGCGATCGACCGCGCGCGCCGCGACGGGGCACGCCTCGTCATCATGCACGTCCTCGAATGGTCGCCCTATTCCTTCCTCACCCCCGAGGAGCTGGAAGAGCGCCATGTCCGCCGGCGCGAGGAGATGGAGCGCGCCCAGGCGGCGCTGATCGACCCCGCCGTCGCGCATGCCCGCGCCGCCGGCGTCGAGGCGGAGGGGGAGCTGAAATACGGCTCCGTCATCCGGCGGCTGGCCGAGGCGGCCCGCGCGCACGAGGCCGCGCTCGTCTTCGTGGGGCGGTCGGGCTCGGATTCCATCGGGGCGCGGATCTTCGGATCGGTGCCGCTCGGACTGGCGCAACTCTGCACCGTGCCCCTCGTCCTCGTCCCCTGACGACCCTCCCATCGGAAAGGAGCGACCATGACCGACCGCCGGATCCTCCCCGCGCTGATCGCCACGGGCCTCGCATCGGCCGGTCCGGCCGCCGCGCAGGGCGTGGACGAGACCATCAACCAGATCTTCGCCGATTATACCGGCTGGTACGTCTCGCTCATCTTCGCCGACTTGCCGGGCACGAATTTCAGCTGGATCGCGCTGTGGCTGGTGATCGCCGCGCTCGTCTTCACGGTCTACTTCGCGGCGATCCAGGCGCGGGGATTCGCCCATTCGATCCGCCTCGTGAAGGGCGATTATTCCGACCCCGACGACGCCGGCGAGGTTAGCCACTTCCAGGCCCTGGCCACCGCCCTGTCGGGAACGGTGGGCCTGGGCAACATCGCGGGCGTCGCCGTCGCGGTGGGCATCGGCGGGCCGGGGGCCACGTTCTGGATGGTCGTGGCGGGCCTTCTGGGGATGGCGACCAAGTTCACCGAATGCACGCTCGGGGTGAAGTACCGCAACGAATATCCCGACGGCACCGTGTCGGGCGGGCCGATGTACTACATGACCAAGGGCTTCGGCGAACGCGGCCTGCCGGGCGGCCGGGTGCTTGCGGTGATCTTCTGCATCTTCACCATCCTGGGCGCGCTCGGCGGCGGCAACATGTTCCAGGCCAACCAGGCGCATGCGCAGCTTTCGGGCGTGCTGGGCGGCTATCCCGGCTGGATCACCGGCGTGATCCTGGCGATCATCACTTTCGCCGTCATCGCCGGGGGGCTGAAATCCATTGCCCGCGTGACCGAGAAGGTCGTGCCCTTCATGGGGATCTTCTACGTCCTCGTCTCGCTTGCCATCCTGGTCCGCAATTACGACGAGATCCTGTGGGCGTTCGGCCAGATCTTCGAGGGCGCCTTCACCGGGCTGGGGGTGGCGGGCGGCTTCACCGGCGCGCTGATCCAGGGCTTCCGCCGCGCGGCCTTCTCCAACGAGGCGGGGATCGGCTCGGCGGCCATCGCCCATTCCGCCGTCCGCACCAAGGAGCCGGTGACGGAAGGCTACGTCGCGCTGCTCGAGCCGTTCATCGACACGGTGGTGATCTGCACCATGACGGCGCTCGTCATCGTGATCACGGGCGTGCTGCAGCTCGACCCCGAAACCGGGCTCTACGCCTGGAACGCCGAGGCCGGCCGGATCGCCACCGAGGGCGGCGTTCAAGGGGTGGAACTCACCTCCCTCGCCTATGCCCAGGCCTTCTCCTGGTTCCCGCCGCTCCTCGCGATCTCGGTGGTGCTCTTCGCCTTCTCCACGATGCTGTCGTGGAGCTATTACGGCATGAAGGCCGTTACCTACCTCTTCGGCGAGGGAAAGGTGCAGGAACTGACCTTCAAAAGCGTCTTCTGCCTGTTCATCATCGTCGGATCGGCCGCGAGCCTGGGGCCCGTGATCGACTTCTCCGACGCGATGCTGTTCTCGATGGCGGTGGTGAACGTGATCGCGCTCTACCTCCTTATGCCGATCGTGAAGGGCGAGCTGCACAGCTACGAACGGCGGCTCAAGGACGGCGAGATCCGGAAATACGCCTGACCGAGGCGCCGCCGCCCGGATCGGGGCGGCGGCGTTCTCGTCCTACTCGGCGCTGAGCGGGTTGTTGTCGCGCCCCTCGGGGCCCGAAGGCGTCGGGACGAAGCCGGCGCCGCCCTCGTCGGTGTCCTGGATGACCTCTTGGCCCGGCTCGGGGTCGAGCTCGGTTTCGGCGTCGCGGCCCTCGGGCAGGGCTTCGCCGCCATCCGAGGGTTGCGTGGTGGCGGGCGAGCCCGCATCGGGATCGTCGGAATTCTCGTCCATCAGGAACTCCTCGGTCGCCGACTGGTCCGGGCTCTCGGTCTCGGGCGCGGGCGAGCCCTCGTCGCCCAGCTCGCCGTCTGCGCCCCCGGAACCCGAATTGCTGGTCTCGGTGACGGGGGTCGTATCGGTCTCGCCCTGCTCGATCGTCGCGGCGCTGCCGGACTGGGTCGTCTCGGCCGCCTCGCCGGACTGGCCCTGCTGGCCGGAGGGGCCGCTCTGCTCGGAGCCGGTCCCGGTGGCGCTGTCCGTCACGGGGCTGTTCACGGTTCCCGTCACCTGCTCGTCGGCATCGGTCTCGCCCTCGGTGCCGGCATCGGGCGATTGCGCCTCGACCTCGTCGGCGGCGGGCACCTGCTCCTCACCGGGGGCGGCGGGCGTCACCTCGTCGACCACGTCGGTCACGCCTTCCTCCTCCTCGTCGGCCTCGCCCTCGGGCACGGTCCCGGCACCGGCGGGGTCGGCGCCCTCGGCGACCTCGTCCTCGGGGATGATCGTCGCCTCGTCGGGGGGCTGCGTTCCCGTCATGGTGAACACCGCCGCCATGAGCGCGACGACAACGACCGCGATGATCGCGATCGGCAGCAGCGGGTTGCCCGCTCCCTTTCCAGACCTGGCCATGGAAATTCTCCTGAAACTCCGTTCGCGGTGCCAACGAGGCGAAAGGGCGGGTCGTTCCGCGCCTTGCCGCCCGTGCCCAGATGAGGCAAGCGTCGCGCAAGGCAAGGAGACCGGCGATGGCGGATGACAGGTTGATCGTGGCGCTCGACCTCCCCGACGCGGTGAGCGGGTTGAAGCTCGCCGACCGGTTGGGCGACGCGGTGGGCTTCTACAAGATCGGGCTCGGGATGCTGACCGGCGGCGGCCTGGCGCTGGCGCAGGAGCTCAAGGACGAGCGCGGCAAGCGCATCTTCCTCGACATGAAGCTGTTCGACATCGGCGCCACGGTCGAGGCGGCGGTGCGCGGCCTGTGCCGGTTCGACCTCGATTTCCTGACCGTTCATGGCGATCCGAACGTGGTCCGCGCGGCGATGGAGGGAGCCGCCGGCACGGGGACGAAGATCCTCGCCGTGACAATCCTGACCTCGATGGACCGCGCCGACCTGGACGCGGCCCTGATGCGCGACGGCCCGGTGGGCCAGATCGTCCTCGACCGGGCGGCCGCCGCCCTCGCGGCCGGCGCGGACGGCGTCATCGCCTCCCCGGCGGAGGCGGGCGCGCTGCGCGGCCTGTCCGAGGCCCGGGGGCGGCTGATCGTCACGCCCGGCATCCGCCCCCCCGGCGCCGCCCCGGACGACCAGAAGCGCATCGCCACCCCGCGCGGTGCGCTCGAGGCGGGCGCCGACCATATCGTCGTCGGCCGCCCGGTCTGGCAGGCCGCCGATCCCCGCGCCGCCGCCCGGGCGGTGTTGGACGAGATTGCCGCCTGACATATGTATCGGCGATGATTGTCTATGCGATCGGCGACATCCACGGCCATCTTGAACAGCTCGACCGGGCGCTCCGCCTGGTGGAGGCCGATGGCGGTCCGGACGCGCCCATCGTCTTTCTGGGCGATTACACCGATCGCGGCCCGGACAGCGCCGCGGTGCTCGACCGCCTGATCGCGGGCCGCGACGCCGGACGGCCCTGGCGGTTCTGCAAGGGCAACCACGATCGCATGTTCCAGCGTTTCCTCGCCTTCGGGCGCGAGAACGACGCCCGGATCTCGTCCGGAAAATCGTGGTTCAACCGCGCGCTGGGCGGCGCGCGCACGCTCGGCTCCTACGGCCTGGCGGGCGAGGCGCTGGCCTTCCTCCACAATGGCGGGATCGAGACGCTGGCCTCCTACGAGCTCGGCGACGAGCGCCTGTCGGGCCCCGAACTGGCCTGCGCCGCGCGCCGGGCCGTGCCGGTGGCGCATCGCGACTTCCTCGACGAGCTCGCCCTCTATCACCGGGAGGGCGACCTGCTCTTCGTCCATGCCGGCCTGCGGCCCGGCGTGCCGCTCGACCGGCAGAGCGAGGACGACCTCCTGTGGATCCGCGGCGAATGGCTGGACAGCACCGCCGATCACGGCTGGCTCGTGGTCCACGGCCATACCGCGCTCGACGGCCCGGTCCATTACGGCAACCGCGTCAACCTCGACGGGGGCGCGGGCTATGGCAACCCGCTCGTCCCCGCGGTGTTCGAGGGCCGTCGCGCCTGGACGCTCGACGAAGGGGGCCGGACCCCGCTGGAGCCGGCCCCCGCCTGATCGCCGGTTACTTCAGGGTCCGTTCGGACTTGAGGTAGTTGAACACGGTCAGCGCCAGGAGGGCGATCAGGATGATGAGGACGATGAAGTACATGGCGGGCTCCTTTGCACGGTGTCGTCTTTCGGGGCAGTTAGCACGCGGCGGCCCCCTTTCACCTACCAAGACGATAGGCTAAGAGGCCGCGTCTTCAAAGATGGGGGATCCCATGGGATACAGAATTGCCGTCGCCGGCGCCACCGGCAACGTCGGCCGCGAAATGCTCTCGATCCTGGCCGAGCGCGGATTTCCCGCCGACGAGGTGGTCGCCCTCGCCTCGCGCCGGTCGCTCGGCACCGAGGTCAGCTACGGCGACGCGACGCTGAAGACCAAGGATCTCGCCCAGTTCGACTTCGCGGGCTTCGACATGGCGCTCTTCGCCATCGGCTCGGACGCGACGAAGGAATACGCGCCCAAGGCGGCCAAGGCCGGATGCGTTGTGATCGACAATTCGTCGCTCTACCGCATGGATCCCGACGTGCCGCTGATCGTGCCCGAGGTGAACCCGGACGCGATCCACGGCTATGCCAAGAAGAACATCATCGCCAACCCGAACTGCTCCACCGCGCAGATGGTGGTGGCGCTGAAGCCCCTGCACGAGCGGGCCCGGATCAAGCGCGTCGTGGTCTCCACCTACCAATCCGTCTCCGGCTCCGGCAAGGAGGGGATGGACGAGCTCTGGAACCAGACCAAGGCGATCTACAACCCCGTCGACGAGGTGCCGCCCACCAAGTACCCCAAGCAGATCGCGTTCAACGTCATTCCCCATATCGACGTCTTCATGGAGGACGGATCGACGAAGGAGGAATGGAAGATGGTCGCCGAGACGAAGAAGATCGTCGACAAGGCCATCAAGGTCCACGCGACCTGCGTGCGGGTGCCGGTCTTCGTCGGTCACGGCGAGGCGGTGAACGTCGAGTTCGAGGATTTCCTCGACGAGGACGAGGCGCGCGACATCCTGCGCGAATCGCCCGGCCTCATGGTCGTCGACAAGCGCGAGGACGGCGGCTACGTCACGCCGGTGGAATGCGTGGGCGATTACGCGACCTTCATCAGCCGCATCCGCCAGGACCCCACCATCGACAACGGCCTGAGCTTCTGGTGCGTCTCGGACAACCTGCGCAAGGGCGCGGCCCTGAACGCGGTCCAGATCGCCGAATTGCTGGGCCGCGAGGTCCTGAAGAAGGGGTGAGGCGGCCCGCCTCGCCGCCTCTCCCGCGCCGGGGGCGGCGTTCCGCGCCCCCGGCGGGCGCGGGGCCGACCCCGCGCCCGGGGCTCACACCGGGACGAAACGGTCCGCCTCGGCGTCGAGCATGGTCAGGTGCCCCTCCTTGATGTCGGTATGGAGCCCGTGCAGCGACAGGCGCTCCTCCTCCACCGCCCGGGCGACGAAGGGGAACGTCATCAGGTTGCGCAGCGAGGTGCGGACCGCCTCGTGTTCCAGCGCGGTGACGCGGGCGCTCTCCTCGCCCTCGGGCAGGGTCTCGTAGCCGGGCTTGAGCAGGTCCATCCACCGCCCGACGAAGCTCGTCGTCTCCTCCAGCTCGGGCGCGCGGCCCTCGCACATGTCGAAGCATCCCCGCACGCCGCCGCATTGCGAATGGCCGATCACCACCAGGTGCGCCACCTTGAGCGCCGTCACCGCGAATTCCACCGCCGCCGACGTGCCGTGGCGGTTGCCGTCGGGCTCGTAGGGGGGGACGAGGTTGGCGATGTTGCGGTGGACGAAGAATTCCCCCTGCTCGGCGCCGAACATCGACGTGACCTGCACGCGGCTGTCGCAGCACGAGATCACCATGGCGCGCGGCCTCTGCCCCTCCTCGGCCAGGCGCCGGTACCAGGCGTGGTTCTCCGTGAAGGTGGTCGCCCGCCAGCCGTGGTAGCGCTGGACGAGATACTGGGGGAGCGGTCGTGCGGGCAGCATCGCAGGCCTCCTGTCGTCGCGGGATCGCGGAAACGTCGAATACGACAGATTTCGCCCGACCGGAAGGACGCCCGTAAACCCGGCATTATCCCGCGCGAGTCCAAGGTCTTGGCGGGGGCGTCAGGAGAGAGAGATGGGCATAATCGCATTGCGCCCCGTTGAACGGGCCGAAAGCGACATCCTGCGGCTGGCCGGGCTGGAGGCACCCGCCCTCAGCGAGCGGCTGGAAGCGGAGCTGGAAGAGATCGCCGAACGGCTGAGCCGCGTGTCGCTCGCCTGGGCCGAGGGCGGAACGACCGGCCTGCGCCATGCCGCCGCCGCGCTCGGTGCCGTGGCCGGGACGCTGGGGCTGCACCGCATCGCCCGGATCGCGCGCACGGTCGAGGGCCTCGCCACCGCGGGGGACGAGATCGCGCTGGCCGCGAACGTCGCCCGGCTGGAGCGGCTGGGAGAGGCCACCCTGCGCGAGATCTGGTGCCTGCAGGACATGCCCGGCTGACCCGTTGCGGCCGCGCGCTGCATCGTTAGGGTCCGGGGGGCAATGTTCCCCATCCAGGCCCCGTTCCCGATGAATGTCAGCCCGCTGCGCTTCGCCGACGCCGACACGCCCGCCCCGCGCGACATCCATCCGCTGGGGCCCGGCGACCTGGTCCCCTGGCTCGAAAGCCGCGATGCCGGGACGCGGGCCTGGGTCTCGGCCTCCTCCTTCCAGGGCCGCGAAGGCCAGTCCCTCGTCCTGCCGGGGCGCGACGGCGCGCCCGAGGGCGCGCTGTGGGGGATCGGCGCGCCGGCCGACCGGGCCCGCACCCGGTTCTCCCTCGGCGGGCTGCGCGCCGCGCTGCCGGGCGGGACATGGCGCCTGGCCGGCGAGATGGCGCCCGAGGCGCGGGACGAGGCCGCGCTCGGCTGGCTCCTCGCGGGCTACCGGTTCGACCGCTACGCCACCGCCACGCCGCCCGCCGCGATGCTGATGGCGCCCGAGGGCGTGGACGCCCCCCGGCTGGAGGCGATCGCGGCCGGCGAGGCGCTGACGCGCGACCTGATCAACACCCCCGCCCGCGACATGGGCCCCGCCGACCTGGCGGCCGCGGCCGAGGCGCTGGCGGCCCGGTTCGGTGCCGACCTGCGGGTGACCGCCGGCGCGGACCTGGCCGCGGGCTTTCCGCTGATCGCGACGGTCGGGGCCGCGGCCGCGCCGGGCCGGGAGCCACGCCTGATCGAGCTGACCTGGGGCGCGCGCGGGCCCGCGATCACGCTTGTGGGCAAGGGCGTGTGCTTCGACACCGGCGGCCTGAACCTCAAGCCCGGCGCCTCCATGGGCCTGATGAAGAAGGACATGGGTGGGGCCGCGACGGTGCTGGGACTGGCGCGGATGATCATGGAGACGGCCGCGCCGGTACGGCTCCGGGTCCTGATCCCGGCGGTCGAGAACGCCGTCTCGGGGCCTGCATTCCGCCCCGGCGACATCCTGCCCTCGCGCAAGGGGCCCACGGTGGAGGTGAACAACACCGATGCCGAGGGGCGGCTGGTCCTGGCCGACGCGCTGGCGCTGGCCGCCGAGGACCCGCCCGACCTCTTGGTGTCGATGGCGACGCTGACCGGCGCGGCCCGTGTCGCGGTGGGCCCCGACCTCGCGCCGTTCTACACCGACGACGACGCCTTCGCGGACACGCTGATGGCGGCCGGCGCGGCGGTGCGCGACCCGCTGTGGCGGATGCCCTTCTGGGCGCCCTACGAACAGTTGATCGAACCCGGCATCGCCGATCTCGACAACGCGCCCACGGGCGGCTTCGCCGGCTCGATCACCGCGGCGCTGTTCCTGCGCCGCTTCGCCGCCGGCGCGCCCCGCTACGCCCATTTCGACATCTACGGCTGGCAGCCGAAGGACCAGCCGGGACGGCCGAAGGGCGGCGTCGGGCAGGGCGCCCGGGCGCTCCTCGAGGCGATCGGGGGGCTCGCGTGACCGATCGCAGGCTCACCCCCGCCAATGGCCGCGTCGCCGCCCGCCACCTCGCCGGCCGGGTGGAGGCGGAGCGATTCGTGACCCCCGATCCGGCCCGCGTGACCGTGCCGGTGGCCGATCTGTGGTCCTCGCCGGACCTCGTCGCCCGGGATCGCCAGATGCTCTTCGGCGACGCGGTGGAGATCTACGAGCGGCAGGGCGGCATGGCCTTCGTGCGCGGGCTCAAGGACGGATATGTGGGCTACGTGGCCGAGGCGGATCTGGGGCCGGCCGACCACCCCACGCACATGGTGGGCGTGCCCGCCACCCATCTCTATCCTGCCCCCGACATGAAGCGGGTGGCGCTGATGCGCCTGTCGTTCGGGGCCAGGGTCCGGGTCGTGGCCGGGACCGACAGGTTCTTCGAGACCGCCGAGGGGTGGTTCGTGCCCCGCCCCCACGTGACGCCGGCCAACCGGGCCTTCACCGACCCGGCTTCGGTCGCGCAGCTCTTCTTCGGGGTGCCGTATCTGTGGGGCGGCAATTCCTCGGACGGGATCGATTGTTCGGGGCTGATCCAGGCGGCCTGCCTCGCCTGCCACATCCCCTGCCCCGGCGACAGCGACCTGCAGGAAGGGGTGCTGGGCGCGGCCCTGCCCGAGGCGGCGCCGCCGCAGCGCGGCGACCTCTACTTCTGGAAGGGGCACGTGGCGATGGCGGTGGACGGCGAGGTGCTGGTCCATGCCAACGCCCACCACATGGCGGTGGCCTACGAACCGATCGCGGCGGCGGTGGCACGGATCGAGGGCCAGGGCGACGGCCCGGTCACGTCGCGCCGGCGGCTGACGACCTGAGGCGTCACTCCACCGCGCGGATCAGCGCCCGGTCGAGCACGGTCAGCACCGCCTTCAGCTCATGGCCGCGCTTCAGGATCTGGCCGTCCATGCCGATCACGGCGTACATGCCCTGTTTCTGGCGCAATCTGGGGCGCTTCTCGATCCTATAGAGCGGATGCTCCGCCGACCGGCGGAAGATCGAGAACACGGCCACCTCGCGCAGGAACGACATGCCGTAATCGCGCCATTCGCCGGCCGCCACGGCCCGGCCGTAGAGCGCCAGGATCAGGTTCAACTCGCTCCGGTCGAAGGCGGTCCGCTCGTGGGGATCGGTCCGGCCGGGAAAGGGCGTGGGGGGCGTGACGCTCATCCTCGCAAAGGTGGGGAAGCGCGGCCGCCTTGGCAAGTGCGGAGCCTGCCCCGAAATCGCCCCGAAACGATCACGCCACCGCCCGGCCGATGCCACGCCGCCCCGTCATGAGGGGTCCATAGCGTCAAGCTAGTCCGGTGCCGCGGCTATATCTGCCCCCACAGGGTCGCGGCACCGGATATTTTCCCCCGTCGGGGGGCTTGCGCCGGCGGCCCGCACCGGGCCCGGCCTCGACAGGGGCGCCGCGATCGCGGTACAAGAACATAAAGTGAACATGTAGCCGTCTGCCGAATCGCCCGTGCGCCATCGCCGCCTGCTTTCCCTGTGGTTTCCCCGTCTCGGCGCCGAACGGGTCCTGCGCCGGCGCGCCGACCCGCTGGAGCGGCCCTTCGCCACCGTGGCGGGCCACCGCGGCGCGCAGCTGCTCGACAGCGTCTCGGCCCCGGCCGAGGCGCTGGGCCTGCGGATCGGCCAGGGCCTGCGCGACGCGCTGGCCGCCTGCCCCGACCTCGTCACCGAGGCCCGCGATCCCGCCGCGGAGGAGGCGTTCCTCTCCGCGCTGGGCCGCTGGGCGGAGAAGTTCAGCCCCTGGATCGCCGAGGAGCCGCCCGACACGCTGGTCCTGGACGTGACCGGCTGCACCCGCCTCTTCGGCGGCGAGGCGGCGCTGGCCCGGCAGGTGACGCAGGAGGCCGCCGATCTGGGCCTCAGCCTCGGGGCGGGGCTGGCCGACACGCCCGGCGCGGCCTGGGCGCTGGCCCATCACGGCGCGGATGGCGGCGCGGCCGTCCTGTCGGGGGACGCCATCGACCAGGAGGCCCGGGCGACGCGATCCCGCGCCGCGCGGCGCCCGCCGCCCGGACGGGGCCCGGCGGGCGCGCCCTGGATGCGGATCGCCCCGCCCGGCGGCACCCGCGAGGCGGTGTCCGGCCTGCCGGTGGCGGCGCTCAGGATCGATCCCGCCACGGCGGCGGAACTGTCCCGGCTGGGCCTGCGGCGGATCGGCGACCTGCTGGACCAGCCCCGCGCGGGGCTGGCGCGGCGCTTCGGCCGCCCCCTGGTCGAACGGCTGGACCAGGTGACGGGCATGGCCCCGGAACCGATCCGCCCGATCCGCCGGCCCGAGCGGTTCGCGGCGCGGATGAGCCTGCCCGATCCGATCGGGCTGGAATCGGACGTGATGGCCGCGATCGACCGGCTGCTGGCGCCGTTCTGCGCCCGCCTGCGCGGGGCGGGGCAGGGCGTGCGCCGGGTGCGGCTGGAACTCTACCGCACCGATCGCAGCGTCCTTCGCAGCGACGTGGAGCTGGCCCGGCCGGGACAGGACCCCGGGACGCTGCGCCCGCTGGTCGAGATGAAGGTGGCCGGGCTCGATGCCGGCTACGGCATCGACGCGGTGCGGATCGAGGCGCTGGCGACCGAGCCGGTGGTGCCGCGACAGGTCGCCGCACCGGGCGGCGGGGCGGAGGCGGAGCCGGTCGCCGACCTGATCGCGCGGCTCGGCGCGCGGATCGGGATGGACCGGATCACCCGCCAGCACCCCGCCGACAGCCACATCCCCGAGAAGGGGGCGCGCATCCTCGCCGCCGCCTGGTCGGACCCGGCGCGGGACTGGCCCGCCCCGCCCACGCCCCGGCCGATGATGATCTGGCCCCCCGAACCGGTCGCGGCCCACCCCGAACCCGCCCCGCCCGGCCGGTTCCGCTGGCGGGGCCGGGACCTGATCCTCGCCCACGCCCAGGGGCCGGAGCGGATCGCCCCGGAATGGTGGCTGGACGATCCCGCCTGGCGGACCGGAACCCGCGATTACTGGCGCGTCACCTGCGACAGCGGCGATCTGCTGTGGCTCTACTACGCGCATGGGGGGACGCTGCCGGCGGGCTGGTTCTGCCAGGGCGCGTTCTGCTGAACCCGCCCCGGCGCGCGCGCCGCTTGCGCGGTCCCCCGGGGCGCCTAGGATCTGCACCGACAGACCGGAGGAACATCCCATGACAGAACCCATCCTGCACGGCTTCGACGGCTCCACCTATGTCCGCACCGTCAAGATCGTGCTGAACCGCAAGGGCGTCGCCCACGAGCAGAACCCGGTCGATGTCCTGGCCGGCGAGACGCGCGGCGCGGCGCATCTGGAACGCCACCCGTTCGGCACGGTGCCGGTGCTCGACATCGACGGCATCCGCATCCGCGAGACCGACGCCATCCTGCGCTATCTCGAGGCCACGCGCGACGGCCCCGCCGCCATCCCCGAAAGCGCCCGCGACCGCGCCCGCATGGACGAGGCGCTGTCGATGATCCACGCGCATGGCTACGACGCGCTGGTGGGCGTGGCCTTCTACCACCTCAAGCCCGACTTTATCGGCTCCCCCACCGAGGAGGCGCATCGCCAGACGCTCGACACCGCCCGGCGCTTCATGGAGCATATGGGCGAGATCCGCGGCGGCGATCCCTGGCTCGCGGGGGCGGGGCCGAGCCTCGCCGATTACTGCCTGGGGCCGCTGATCTTCTATGTCGGGCTGACGCCGCATCTCGACGAGGTGCTGGCCGCCGGCGACCTCTCGGATTGGTGGGAGCGGACGAAGCGCGACGAGGCCTTCGCCGCGACCGAGCCCGACCTGGACCGGGCCCCGCCCGATCAGCCCACGATGCGGTAATAGAGCCCGTCGGGAAGGAAGTTCAGGCCGCGCAGCGCGGTGGCGAGCGCGGTCGGGAAATGCCGCGCGAACCGGTCGCCCGAGATGTGGTCGAAGACCTCCGCCGCGGCGGCCTCGGGCTCCATGATCTGGGGCATCCGGAAATCGTTCTTGTCGGTCAGCCGGGTGCGGATGAAGCCCGGGTTGACCAGCTGCACCTGCACGCCGGTGCCCCGCAGATCGGCGTGCATCCCCTCGGCCAGGACCATCACGCCGGCCTTCGAGGCGGCGTAGCCCACGGAATTCGGCAGCCCGCGAAACCCCGACAGCGATCCGGTCAGCACGATATGCCCCCGGTCCCGCGCGGTGAAGGCGGGCACGACATGGCCCAGCACGCGGCAGGCGCCGGTGAAGTTCACCTCCGCCATCTTCACCACCTGCCCGGGGTCCCATTCCGTGGCGGCCTGGGGCCAGTAGACCCCGGCCAGGTAGATCAGGCCGTCGACCTCTCCCGCGCGCTCCCAGGCGGCGGCGACGCTGTCGGCATCCGTCACGTCGCAGGGCACCGCCTGCGCGCGGCCCGGAAGGTCGGCCGCCAGCGCCTCCAGCCGGTCGCCGCTCCGCGCCGACAGGACGAGCTCCGCACCCGCGCGGCTCAGCCGCTCCGCCAAGGCCCGCCCGAGCCCCTCGGAGGCGCCGACCAGCCAGTACCGTTTCCCGTTCCAGTCCCGCATCACGCCTCCGCGTCCTTCCTGATCGTGGCCACCAGCTCGGCCATCAGCACGCCCCCCTTGCGGAACTGGCTGCGGTTGAGGATCGTCCCGCCCTCGGTCAGGTACATCCAGTCCGTGACCGACAGCGTGTAGCCGCCCGCATCCTCGGGCAGCACGATGGCATAGGCCATCTGCACCGTCGGGCCGGTCACCTGTCCCCGTCCGCGCCCCACGATGTCGTCCGCCTCGGCGGTGATCCGCCCGGCCTCGGACACGGAGAGGTGCCAGACGCGGGACTGGGTGCCGCCGCCGTCGTAGCGGAATTCCACGTCGACGGTGCCGTCGTTGCCCGTCCAGCGCCCCGTCATCACCGCGCGGAACCGCGAGGTCATCCGCCCCGTCGGCCCGAAGATCACGCCCTCGCAGACATTGCGCCCGCCCAGATGCCGCGTCAGGTCGAATTCCGGCCCCAGCCCGAGATATTCGCCCGGCGACTGCCCGCGGAACGACAGGAACCGGGCCCGGATCGCGAGGACGACCAGCACCAGTCCGAAGATCACGCTGAGATAGACGAAGACTTCCATCGAATGCCCGATCGCTCGCAGGTGGGCCGGCCGCACACCGGCTATGTCTTTACATGCAGCGCGCGGCTTCGCGGCTTTGTTCCGTCGCCGCGGGACTTGTCGCACGGACCGCTCGTCTGCGCGGCGGGGGGATCGGGCCGCGGCCTGTAGCGCGCCCCCTTCCACCACAATTTCAGCGCCTGCCAGTGGATCAGCGCCAGCACCCGCCGCGCCCCCAGCGGGCGCCGCGCCGCGGCCGCCAAGAGCGACCGCGTGGTGAGCGCGCGGCGCGGCCCGGTCAGCGTCGCCACCAGCCCGTCCGCCCCGTCGGCGAAGTCGATGCGGATGGCGACGCGGTCGGGCCGGATATCGAAGGCGAAGACATACCCCCCCCCGATCCGCTGGAACGGCGAGACATGGAAGCATTTGCGCGCCTCCAGCCGGTCCTCCGGGCCGATCGGCCCGCGATCCTCGCGGTGGCACAGATAGGAATGGCGGTCGCCGAAGGTGTTCGACACCTCAGCGATGACCGCGCGCAGATCGCCCGCCTGGTCCCGGACCAGCCAGAAGCTGACCGGGTTGAACACGTGCCCGAGGATACGCGGCTGGGTCAGAAGCTCGATCCGCTGCGCCAGCGGCGCAAGGCCCCGCTCGGCCAGCACCGCCCGCACCCAGGCCGCCCCCCGCCCCTGCCCCGGCGGCCCGCCATGGTCGCGGTCGCGGATCGAGGCGAAATTGGCGCGGTTGCGCGACATGGGCCAGGGCAGGTTCGGCGCCGGATCCTCGGCGTCGAGGAGGACATAGTCGATCCCGTAGACGAAGGCGTTTTCGACCGATCCCCGGCGCCCGTGCCAGGTGCGCCCCGCGATATGGTCGACCCGGCCCATCGCGGCCCCGTTACTCCGCCGCCCAGGCGCGGCGCTCGGCGGCCATGCCCCGCACCACGTCCACCGCCGAGGCGAACCCGTCCTCGTGGAAGCCGTCGCGCATCCAGGCCCCGCAGAACCAGGTCCGGCGCTGGCCGTTCCCGGCGCGGATCCGCGCCCGCCCGGTGGCCGCGGCAAGGTCATAGACCGGGTGGCGGAACGTGGTCTCGTCATGGACCAGCTCCGGGCGGATCGGGCGCGTCGGGTTCAGCGTCACGAAGAGCGGATCGTCCTGCGGGATCGGCTGCAGCGAGTTCATCCAGTAGGTCAGGTCGATCCGCTCGCCGGGCTGCGCCGGCTCGCAATAATTCCACGACGACCAGACGCGGCGGCGCCGCGGCATCACCGAGGCGTCGGCGTGCAGGATCGCGCGGTTCGGCTGGTAGCGCACCGAGCCCAGCGCCGTGCGCTCGGTCTCCGACGGATCGGCCAGGAGCGCCAGCGCATCGTCCGAATGGGTGGCCAGGATCACCTCGTCGACATGCTCGACCTCGCCGCCGGCCATGATCTCGACCCCGTGGGGATGGCGGCGGATGGAGCGGACGGGCGTGCCCGGGCGCAGGTCCACCCCCGCCCGGCCCAGCGCCGATTGCAGGCGCCGCACGTATTCCACCGACCCGCCCCGCACCGTGAGCCACTGGTGCTGGCCGCTGTGGTGGAGGAGCGCGTGATTGTCGAAGAAGCGCACCAGCGCGCGGGCCGGGAAATCGAGGATGCCGCGCGACGGCGTCGACCAGATCGCCCCCGAAAGCGGCAGCAGGTAGCGGTCGCGGAACCACGCCCCCGTCCCCATCCGGTCGAGGAAGACTCCGAGCGGCAGGTCGTCCTCCTTCGCCATGGCGAGCGCGCGGGCGTTGAAGCGCACGATGTCGCGCACCATCCGCAGGAATCGCGGGTCGCAGGCGTTGCGCTTCTGCGCGAAGAGGGCGGCCATGCTGCGCAGCCCGTATTCGAACCGCCCGCCCCCGAAGGACGCGCCGAAGGTCATGTCGCTTTCGACCACGGGCACGTCCAGGGCCGCGAACATGGCGCAGAGATGGGGATAGTTCACCCGGTTGAAGACGATGAAGCCGGTATCGACGGGCTGGTCTCCGCGCCGGCCCGCCAGCACGGTGCGGGCATGGCCACCGAATCGCGGCTCGGCCTCGTAGAGGACGACATGCGCCTCCTCCTTCAGAAGCCAGGCGGCCGCGAGGCCCGAAATGCCGCCGCCGACGATGGCGACGCGGCGGGGCGCGAGGGGGGTCTCGAATGGCATGGGGGGGTCGCTCGTCCTCTCCGACGGCCGTCACGGGGGGCTGGCGCCGGGGGTCCGGCGCCGATCCGGCACATAGCGTATCGCCGGGGCATTGTCCCGCCCGGCGCGGCCATCCGCCTCACTCGCCGGGAACGGCGACCCGATCCTCCGGCGCCAGTTCCTCGAAATCGAAGTTGTGCAGCCGGCCCGCCCGCTTGCCCGCCTTCTCGGACGAGATGCGGATCTGGTCCACGTCCTTGCGCGCCTGCTCGAAATGACGGTCGAGATTGCCCACCCGTTCGCCCAGTCGCTCCACGTCGGCGTTCAGCAGGCCCAGCTCCTTGCGGATCGCGCCGGCCTGCTCGCGCATGCGCGCATCCTTCAGGATCGCGCGCATCGTGTTCAGCGTCGCCATGCAGGTGGTGGGCGAGACGATCCAGACCCGCGCGGCGAAGCCCTCGCGCACCACATGGGGCAGGCGCGCGTGCAACTCGGCATAGACCGCCTCCGAGGGCAGGAACATCAGCGCCCCGTCGGCGGTGTCGCCCTCCAGGATGTATTTCTCGGAAATGTCGCGGATATGCTTCCGCACCGCGTATCCCAGCGATTTCAGCGCCCGGTCCTGGGCGTCCCGGGTCTCGGCGGCGGCCAGCGCCTCGTAGGCCTCGAGCGGGAACTTGGCGTCCACCACGATCGGCCCGGGCGGGTTCGGCAGGTGGATCAGGCAATCCGCGCGCGCCCCGTTCGGCAGCGTGTGCTGGAGCGAATAGCTGTCCGCCGGCAGCGCCTTCGACACGATGTCGTTGAGCTGGATCTCTCCGAACATGCCGCGGCGCTGCTTGTTGGACAGGATGTCCTGCAACGACAGAACGTCGCCCGACAGTTTCTGGATGTTGTCCTGGGCCTTGTCGATGGTGGTCAGCCGCTCCTGAAGCTGGGTGAGCGAGGTCGTCGTCCTCTGCGCCTGCCCGTTCAGGACCTCGCCCATCTTCTCCTGCATGTCGGACATGGTGCGCTGCTGGCGCAGGTTCTGCTCGGCCATCCGCTCGCCCATGTTGCGCTGCACCTCGGCCAGGCGCGATTCGACCGTCTGCAGCATCCGCATCTGGGCGTTCGCGGTCGTCTCGCTGACCGTCTGCAGCGATCCGGCCAGCCGGGTCTGGCCCGCGCCCAGCGCCTGCATGTCGCCGCTCATGCGGCGCAACTCGTGGGCCAGCGCCTCGCTGACCCGGGCGGAGCGGTCGGCGCGCCGCAGGACGCCGGTCAGGAGCGCGGCGATCAGGAGCGCGAACGCGATCCCGGCCAGCACCGCCAGCGCGCCGCCGTCGCCCCGCGCGAGGCCGGAGAGGAACCCGTCCATCATGCGCGCCCGAAGAGCCGCTCGATATCGGTGAGCTTCAGTTCCACATAGGTGGGCCGGCCGTGGTTGCACTGCCCCGAATGGGGCGTGGCCTCCATCTCGCGCAGAAGCGCGTTCATCTCGCAGGCCTGCATCCGGCGCCCCGCGCGGACCGATCCGTGGCAGGCCATGCGCGACAGCACCGCCTCGATCCGGGCGCGCACCGACAGGGCGTCGCCCAGCTCGTCCAGTTCGTCGAGGATGTCGCGCAAGAGCCGCCGCGCATCGACCTCGCCCAGGATGGCGGGCGTCTCGCGCACCGCGACGGCGCCTTCGCCGAAGGGCTCGACGGTCAGGCCCGCCTGCGACAGGTCGTCGGCGATCTCCAGCAGGCGGGCGGCGTCGGCGGCGCTCATCTCCACGATCTCGGGGATCAGCAGCGCCTGGGCCGCGACGCCGGTCTCCGACAATTGCCGCTTCATCCTCTCGTAGACGAGGCGCTCATGCGCGGCGTGCTGGTCGACGATCACCAGCCCGGCCTCGGTCTGGGCGATGATGTAGGTCTCGTGCACCTGCCCGCGCGCCGCGCCCAGCGGCTGGTGCGGGGCCGGGCCCTCCGCCCCGTCCCCGGTGCCCTCGCGGGGGGGCGTGTCCGGCGCGGGCGCGTCCACGCGGGCGAAGACGGCGTTCGTCTCGGCGAATCCCGGCTCCGGCGCGGGCCGGGCGGGGCGGGCGGCGGAACGCTCCATCTGGTAGATGCGGGGCCCGCCCGGCTCGGGCCGGAAGGCGCCCAGGGTCGCGCCCGCCACGGTGGTGGAGGCGCGGTGCCCCGCCTCGGCCAGCGCGTGCTTCAGCGCCGAGACGATGAGGCCGCGCACCACGCCGGGTTCGCGGAACCGCACCTCGGTCTTGGCGGGGTGAACGTTCTGGTCGACGCGGGCCGGATCGACCTCCACGAACAGCGCCGCGACGGGGTGGCGGTCGCGCGGCAGGAAGTCCTGATAGGCGCCGCGCAGCGCCCCGATCAACAGCTTGTCGCGCACCGGACGGCCGTTGACGAACAGGTATTGATGCGTGGCCGCGCCCCGCGAATAGGTCGGCAGCGCGGCATAGCCCGTCAGCGCCACCTCCTCCCGCGCGGCATCGACGGCCAGGGCGTTCTCGGCGAATTCGGCGCCCAGCACCGTCGCCAGCCGGGCATGGAGCGCGTCGAAGAGCTCCCCCTGCCCGGCCTCGGCCCGGAACACCTCGCGCCCCTCGCCCCCGCCCGACACGTCGCGCAGGCAGAAGCCCACCAGCGGCTCGGCCATCGCGAGCCGCTTGACCACGTCTCCGATGGCCTGCGCCTCGGCCCGGTCCGAACGGAGGAATTTCAGCCGCGCCGGCGTGGCGTAGAACAGGTCGCGCAGCTCCGCCACCGTGCCGCGCCGGATCGCCGCCGGCTTCACCGGATCGGCCCGCCCGCCCGAGACGGACAGGCACGCCCCGTCCGCCCCCACGGCGCGCGAGGTCAGCGTCAGGCGCCCCACGGCGGCGAGCGAGGGCAGCGCCTCGCCGCGAAACCCGAACGACGTGATGTTGAGAAGGTCGGCGCCGTCGATCTTCGAGGTGGCGTGGCGCGACAGCGCCAGCGGCAGATCCTCGGGCGCCATGCCGCACCCGTCGTCGGTGACGCGGATCAGGGTCTTGCCGCCGTCGGAATAGGCCACCTCGATCCGCGTGGCGCCGGCGTCCAGCGCGTTCTCCACCAGTTCCTTGACCGCCGATGCGGGCCGCTCCACCACCTCGCCCGCCGCGATGCGGTTGACGGCGGATTCGTCCAGTTGACGAATTCTGGGGCGGTCCTCGCCGATGTTGCGGTCGTGAAGTGTCATGCCACAATGGCTAGCACGGCCCGCCCCGGCCGGGAAACGGATTATCGCCAACCATCCACAGGAAATGCGGCCTCAATTCGTGGGCTGAAGCCCCTCCGGCTGACCCACGACCACGAAGGACAGATCCTCGGGGCGATAGAGCTCTTCGGCCACGCGCGCGATGTCGTCGCGCGTGATCGCCTCGATCCTGTCGTTGCGGGTGTCGATATAGTCGGGCGACAGCCCGTCCATCTGCATCGCCACGAGGATCTGGGCGATGTTGGCATTGCCGTCGAAGCGCAGGGGATAGGCGCCGGTCAGGTAGGTCTTGGCCTCCTCCAGCTCCTCTTCGGTCACGCCCTCGGCGATGCGGCCCCATTCGGCGCGCACGACATCGACCAGCTCGGCGGCAGTGTCGTTGGCCGAGGCGGCCTGCCCCAGCAGCGCCTCGGCGTATTCGCGGGGCGCGAGATAGGCGGCGATGCCGTAGGTCAGGCCCCGCTCGACCCGCACTTCCTCCATCAGGCGGGATTCGAAGCCGCCGCCGCCGAAGATGTGCGTCAGCAGATAGGCGGGAAAGAAATCCTCGTCGTCGCGCTCGATCCCCTCGTGGCCGAACAGGATCACCGATTGCGGAATGTCGAACTCGACCACCTCCACGCTGGGCGCGATCGACCAGCCGGCATCGCCGGGCATCGGCGCCTCGCTCGCCGCCGGCAGGTCGCCCAGCAGCTCGTCGAGAAGCGTGCCCAGCGCCTCGGGCGTGATGTCGCCCACGGCCGAGACGTGCAGCCCCGCGCGCACCAGCGTGTCGCGGTGCGCCTGCACGATGTCGTCCCGCGTCAGGCCGGTGACGCTGTCGCGCGTGCCCACGATCGGGCGGCCATAGGGGTGATCGGGATGGGCCTTCGCGTCCCAGGTCTTGCGCGCCACCGCGCCGGGGTCGGTCGCCTCACTGGCGATGATCGACAGGACCTGGTCGCGTACCCGGTCCACCGCCTCCTGGGTGAACGCCGGTTCGACGAGGGAGCGGCGCAGAAGGTCGACGGCCGCGTCGCGGTTCTCGGTCAGGAATCGGGCCGAGACCGACACCGCGTCGTCGGAGGCGTCGTAGCCGAACCCGGCGGCGAGCGCGTCGCGCGCCGCGGCGAAGCCCTGTGCGTCCAGATCGCCCGTCCCCTCCTCCAGCAGGCCCGCCATCAGGTTCACCGCGCCCCGCTTGCCCGCGCGGTCGAGCGCGGCGCCGGGAACGAAGCGGATCTCCAGCGCGGTGAAGGGGATCGAATGGTCCTCCACCAGCCAGGCGTCGATGCCGCCGGGCGATGTCACCTCCTGCACCTCGACCTCGGCGAGGGCGGGGGCCGCCAGGAGCAGCAGCGCGGCGAGCGCGGCGCGGATCATGGGGTCACCTCCTGGGACGCGGGGCCGTCGGGCATGGGGGCCGAGGCGGGCGTGGGCGCATCCGCCACCGGTTCGTCGGGCGCCGTTCCGGGGCCGGTCAGATACCCCGTCACCGCCCGGTCGCGGTTCAGCACCTCGCGGGCGGCGGCGACGATCTCCTCGCCCGTGACCGCCTGCAGGATGTCCGGCCACGCCGCCACGTCCTCCATCGTCAGCCCGCTGGTCAGCGCGCGCCCGTACCGGTCGGCCAGGGACCGCACGCTGTCGCGGTCATAGATCTCGTCGGCCCGGATCTGGGTCTTGATCCGCTCCAGCTGCTCGGCATCGACGCCCTCCTCGACGAAGCTCGCCAATTCGCGGTCGAGCGCGGCCTCGGCCTCTTCCAGCGACGTGCCCGGCGCCGGCACCACGGCCAGGCCGAACGTCGTGTCGTCATAGGCCGTGCCGTTATAGAACGCGCCGACATTCAGCGCCTCGCCGGTGCCGAATTGCAGGCGCGTCGCCAGTTCCGAGGTCTGCCCGCCGCCCAGGATCTCGGCCAGCAGGGTCAGGGCCGCGGCCGTCTCCTGCTCGCCCGCGTCGCGTTCGGGGGCCAGATAGGTCCGCACCAGATAGGGCTGGGCCACGCGCGGATCCTCGTAGGTCAGGCGCCGTTCCGCCAGTTGCGGCGGCTCCTGCGGGCGGCGGCGCTCGGGCAGGTCGGCGGTGGGCTCCAACGGTCCGTAATGCTCCTCGGCGAGGGCGCGCACCTCGTCCGGGGCGACGTCGCCGGCCACGATCACGATCGCGTTGTTCGGGGCATAGAACCGCTCGTAGAACGACACCGCGTCCTCGAGCGAGAGGCTCTCCACCTCGTCCATCCAGCCGATCACCGGCCGGCCGTAAGGGTGGTTGAGGTATTGCGCCGCGTCGCGCTGTTCGGAAAAGAGGGCGGAGGGGTCGTTCTCGATCCGCTGGTTGCGTTCCTCCTGGACCACGCGCAGCTCGGTCGCGATGTCGCGGTCGTCGAGCTGCAGGTCGCGCATCCGGTCGGCCTCCATCTCCATCATCAGGCCCAGCCGGTCGGCGGCGACGCGCTGGAAATAGGCCGTGTAATCGGGCCCGGTGAAGGCGTTGTCGCTGCCCCCCTGCGCCGCCACCACGCGGCTGAACTCGCCCGGCTCCAGGTCGTCGGTGCCCTTGAACATCAGGTGTTCGAGGTAATGCGCGATCCCGGACACGCCCGGCTCCTCGTCGGCGGCGCCGACCCGGTACCAGACCATGTGGACGACCACCGGGGCGCGGTGATCTTCCAGCACCACCACGTCGAGGCCGTTGTCGAGCGTGAAGGTCGTCACGTCGTCCACGGGCTGCGCGGCGGCGGGCGCGGCCAGAAGCGCAAGGGAAAAGGCGAGCCGTTTGAGCATGATCCTACCGGGCCGGGGTCGTCACGGCCAAGATAGCCACCCGGCCCCGCGCCGCAATCGGATCAACGGGGTTGTGACCCTCAGCGGCTGTTGGGGGCCTCCGGGGGCGGAGCGGCGGGCGTGCGCACGCCCGCGGCGCGCAGCCGCTCCAGCGCCTCGTAGCGGTCGAGCGATTGCCGGGCATAGGCGTCGGAATAGGTCGAGCGGCGGAACAGCCGGTTCAGCAGCCGGCCGCGATTGTCCTCCCGCAGGGCGCGGTCGCGGGCGGCGAGGTCGGCCCGGATCGCCGGATCGGTGCCGTAGCGCCCGGTCGCGGCGACCAGCGCCTGCCCCTGCACCGGCGCGGTCGCGCCGCCGGGCGTGCCGCCCAGCGCGACCGTCGCGTCGGCCAGCGGATCGAGGTCGCTGCGATTGCTGCCGCCGGGGGTGGGCACCGGCAGCGCCGCCAGGTCCCGCGGCTGTTCCAGCGGCCGGTTCGGCACGATGGAGAACTCGTCCGGCCCCGGTTCGTCGTTCGACAGGACCCGCAGGTCCGGCTCCCCGCCGCCGCAGGCCGTGAGCAGCCCCACGACTGCCAGCGTTGCAAGGATGCGCGCCTTCGATGCCATCTCCGCCTCCGATGCGTCCCGGATGCAGGGCTTAGACCAGATCGCGGCCCGCGTCACGCCCGCTTGTCGCGCCCGGTGAACAGGATCAGCCCCACCGCGCCCATGAAGATCGCCACGTCCGCGACGTTGAAGCTGAACGGGTTCTCGATCCCGCAGCAGGACATGTTCAGGAAATCGGCCACCGCGCCATAGAGCAGCCGGTCGACGACGTTGCCGAGCGCGCCCCCGACGAGCAGCCCGCCCGACGCCATCGCCCACCGCCCCGGCCGTTCCCGGGCGAGCCAGCGCACCACCCAGGCCGAGATGCCGAGGGCGAGCGCGACGAGGATCCATTTCGTCGCCGCCGCCTCGCCCGCCATCAGCCCGAAATTGATCCCCCGGTTCCAGGCCATGCGAAAGGTCAGGAACGGCGGCGCCACCTCGATCGCCCCGCGCGTGGCGAGGTCCATCCAATGCACCACCGCGAGCTTCGTCGCCTGGTCGAGCACGAAGGTCGCGGCCGCGATCTGCCACAGCCGGCGCATCAGTGCCGGAAATGCCGCTGGCCGGTGAGGACCATGGCCAGTCCCGCCGCGTCGGCGGCCGCGATCACCTCGTCGTCGCGGACCGAGCCGCCGGGCTGGATGACCGCCGCGGCCCCGGCCTCGGCCGCCGCCAGAAGGCCGTCGGGAAACGGGAAGAAGGCGTCCGAGGCCACGGCCGAGCCCTGCGTGGGCGCCGCATCGAGGCCCAGCGCCTCGGCCATGTCCTGCGCCTTGCGCGCCGCGATGCGGGTCGAGTCAACGCGGCTCATCTGGCCCGCGCCGACGCCCACCGTGGCCCCGCCCCGGGCATAGACGATGGCGTTCGACTTGACGTGCTTGGCGACCGTCCAGGCGAAGAGGAGATCGTCGATCTGCGTTTCGGTGGGGGCCACCTTGGTGACCACGCGCAGGTCGGCGCGGCCGATCCGCCCCGAATCGCGATCCTGCACCAGGAACCCGCCCGATACCTGCCGCCAGACCCGG
The DNA here is from genome assembly GCA_947487205.1 of uncultured Paracoccaceae bacterium. Lineage (GTDB taxonomy): Bacteria > Pseudomonadota > Alphaproteobacteria > Rhodobacterales > Rhodobacteraceae > Palleronia. The sequence continues at coordinate 38,935 of CANKVU010000016.1, forward strand.
CCGGGCGCGCCCGGATCGGCCAGCCCCTCCGTGGTCAGGAGGCGCAGGTTCCGCTTCGTGGCGAAGACCGCGCGCGCCGCGTCGTCGGCGCCCGGCGCGATCACCACCTCGGTGAAGATCCGCGCGATCGCCTCGGCGGTCTCGCCGTCGAGGGGGCGGTTCAGCGCCACGATGCCGCCGAAGGCCGAGGTGCGGTCGCAATCGAAGGCCCGCGCATACGCCTCGGACAGGGTCTGGCCGCGCGCCACGCCGCACGGATTGGCGTGCTTGACGATGACGCAGGCCGGATCGCCCTGGCTGAATTCCGAGATCAGTTCGAAGGCCGCGTCGGTGTCGTTGATGTTGTTGTAGCTCAGCTCCTTGCCCTGGTGCTGGATCGCGGTCGCCACGCCGGGGCGGTCGGAGCCGTCGGCATAGAAGGCCGCCGCCTGGTGCGGGTTCTCGCCGTAGCGCATGGTCTGCCGCAAGGTGCCGGCCACGGCGCGGCGACGGGGCGCGGCCTGCCCGATCGCGTCCGCCATCCAGGTGGACACGGCGGCGTCGTAGGCGGCGGTGCGGGCATAGGCGCGCTGCGCCAGCGCGCGGCGGAAGCTGCGGGAGGTGGCGCCGCCGGTCTGGTCCAGCTCCGCCAGCAGGGCGGCGTAATCCTCCACGTCCACCACGACCGAGACGTAATCGTGGTTCTTGGCGCCGGCGCGGATCATCGCCGGCCCGCCGATGTCGATGTTCTCCACCGCCTCGGCGTATTCCGCGCCGCGCGCCACCGTGGCCTCGAAGGGATAGAGGTTGACGACCAGCAGGTCGATGGCGCCGATCCCGTGCGCCTCCATCGCCTCCGCGTGGCCGGGATCGTCGCGCAGCGCCAGAAGGCCGCCATGCACCTTCGGATGCAGCGTCTTGACCCGGCCGTCCATCATCTCGGGAAAGCCGGTCATCTCCGAGACGTCGGTGACGGCGATCCCCGCCTGCCGGAGCGCGGCGGCGGAGCCGCCGGTGGACAGGATCTCCACCTCCCTCTCCGCCAGCGCGCGACCCAGCTCGACCAGGCCCGCCTTGTCCGAGACCGAGATCAGGGCGCGTTTCAGGGGGACGAGGTCGGGCATCGGCGGGCTCCTTCGCGGGCGGGATCAGACCAGAACGGGCCGGTCGTCATGGACCAGATCGCGCACCGCATCGGGGGTTTGGGGGGCTTTTGCAAGGGTCCAGGTCACGCGGGTCGCGTAATCGGCGGCCCAGGCCGACAGGACGACCTGCCGCGCGGGTCGCGGGGCGGGCGCGCCGGCTTCCAGATAGACGCTGCGCTCCAGCGTCACGCGGGCCGCCCCGGACTGGCCCAGGCGCCATTCCTCCCCCGAGAGCAGCGTCAGCGTCGCGCCGCCGCCATCCGGGTCGATCGCGGCCGCCACGTCGGGATGCAGGTGAAAGCGGATGTTGAACGGAATGCGTCCGCCGGCGGCGTCGAGCGCCCGCTCGCAGGCGGCCTCGTCCTCCCGCTCCACGGTGGCGATCACGTCCTCGCCGCTCAGTTCGCGCCCGTCGCGGGACAGGTGGAGCTGGCGCACATGGGTCAGGCCGTGGCTGGCGACATAGCCGTCATGCCCGGCGATGAGGCCGCTCGAACGGGCGGTGACGCGCCGTTCCACCCGCACGTCGCCCGGCCCGTCGCGGAGCATGCCCGCGCCGTCCTCCCCCGCCAGCCGGGCCGAGGACCGGCCGTCGAGCGTCAGCGTCGAATGGGACGGCGTCGCGCGGCCGGCCCGACGCCAGCGGTCGCCGAACGCGCGCCCGTCCCCGCAGGAGACGATCACCGGCCGGCGGCCGGAGGTCATCTCGAAGGCCAGCGTGGCGGCATGGGCGATGTGCCCGGCGGCCCCGCCCGGCGGCGCCGCGGCATCGACGATCACCGTCGTTCGGCCATGGGCCAGCCGGGCATATCCCATCGCCCGGTCGCGCCGCTCGGCCGGGGGATGGCCGGCGGCGGCGAGCGCGTGGTCGAGCGCGCCGGGCACGCCCCGGCCGCCGCCGTGAAACCGCGCCAGGCCCCCGTCGGCATGGCGCAGGGTCCGCAGCACCGGCGCGGTGGCGGCGAGCGCCCTGGCGATCCGCTCCGGCACCGGATGGCCCGCCGCGCGGAGATCGCCGCCGAGCCGCGCCAGGCCGGCGAAGATCCGGGCCAGCCCCTCGGGGCTGCGGTCGGGACCGGAGCCGTCCGGGGCGATCGCGCCCCCCACCGCCTCGTCCAGCGCCGCGAGGAGGCGGGGGGCCGGGGATCGGCCATGGGCAAGCCCGGCGCGGAGGCGCGCGGCCAGCGCCTCCAGCCGGTCGGGGCCGGGATCGGCGCGGCGCCAGTGGCGGCCCAGCCAGCCCGCCTGGGCCGCGAGCGCGCGGGACAGGCGCCGGTCGCGGGCCGCGGCGCCCGCCATCAGGAGCCCGGCATGGTCGGTCCAGCGCGCCACCCGCCTGGCCACCGTGAGGGGCGCCCATCCCGGCCCGCGCCCGGTGCCGAACCGGGCGGCCCAGGCGTCCGTCCAATCCCGCGCGCGCGCCTCGGCCTCGGGGGTGGCGGCGGCGGCGAGATCGTCGAGCCAGGCGAAGGATTGCGCCCAGCGCGCGAAGTCCGGATCGGCGATCGGCACGTCCCAGATCGCGGCCAGCGGCGCCTCGACCGCCGTGCCGCGCCACAGGAACCGGCCCGCCGCGAGGCGCAGCCCCCGGTCGGCCCGGCCGGGGGCGGGCGGGCCGGACGGCGCGCGCGGCGGCGTGGCGGGCGCCGCCGCGAGGCGGAGCCGCCAGCCGAGGCGCCCGAGGCCGGAGAGGCTGTCCTGCGTCACGTTCCGCCGTGCCTTCGTGGGTCCGTCGGGAACCGAGGCTAGCGCGGCGCGGTGGCGGTGTCACCGCCCGTCGGGCCGGTCAGTCCGGACGGCCGAGGACCGTGACGAAGAAGCCGTCCATGCCGCCCGCCTCCGTCCAGAAATCGGGGCGCAGGCGCAGGCCCTCCGTCCCGACCCAGTCGCGCGAAATGCCGGGCAGGCGCAGGGCATCCGTCACGACGCGGAGGCCCGGGTGCCGCGCGCGCGCGTCGCGGACTTGCTCCTCGCCCTCGTCGATCAGGAGCGAGCAGGTGCAGAACACCACCCGGCCGCCGGGGCGCACGAGATCGAGCGCGCGGTCGATCAACCGTTCCTGAAGGGCGAAGAGGTCGGGCCAGGCTTCGTCGCGGCGGGCCGCCGGCAGGTCGGGATGGCGGCGGATCGTGCCGGTGGCCGAACAGGGCGCGTCCAGCAGCACGGCATCGAAGGGGCCGCCCTGCCAGTGCAGCGCGTCGGCGGTGACGGGATCGGCGGACAGGCCGCAGCGGGCGAGGTTCTCCGCCACCCGCCCCATGCGGGGGCCGGAGATGTCGAGCGCGGTGACCTCGGCCCCGGCGGCGGCGAGCTGCAGCGTCTTGCCGCCCGGCGCGGCGCAGAGGTCGAGCACCCGCTCGCCCGGCCGGGGCGCGAGCGCGCGGGCGGGGATCGCCGCCGCGGCGTCCTGCACCCACCAGGCGCCCTCCTCGAAACCCGGCAGACGGCTGACCTGCCCCGGATCGGCCAGGCGCAGGGAGCCGGTGGGCAGGAGATCGGCGCCGAGGCGCGCCGCCCAGTCCCCGGCGGTCGCGGGGTCCTTCACGGTCAGATCGAGCGAGGGCGTACGGGCGAAGGCCGATTCCATCGCCGCGATCGCCTCGGCGCCGAAATCGGCCACGAGCGGCTTGCGGAGCCATTTCGGCAGCCGCGGCAGGGGCAGCGCGTCCCAGGCCTCCGGACCCTGACGCAGGACATTGCGCAGCACCGCGTTGGCGAGCCCGGCCTGCCCCGCCGCCGGCGTGGCGCGCACGATCTCGACCGCGGCGCCGACGGCGGCGTGGTCGGGCGCCCCCTCGACCCGGATCTCGGTCAGGGCGAGGCGCATGGCGTTCAGGACCGCCGGATGCGGCCGGGCGCGCAGGAACGGGCCGAGCGCCCGGTCGGCGCGGTCGCGCCAGCGCAGCGCCGTGGCGGCGAGCCGCCGGGCGCGGGCGCGCTCGGGCGGGGCCAGCGCGGCGAGCGCCTCGGCGCTGTCCGACAGCAGCGCCCCCTCCTCGGTCACGGCGGTCATCAGGCGATGCGCGGCGGCCCGGGCCTCGTCCATGGCGGGATCCTTGTTGCTGGGCGATGGCGGCGTATATGAGGAGCACGCGTTTGACCAGCGAGGCCGTTGATGACGGAGCGCCACATTCCCGACGACCTGCCCGCCCCCGCGCGCCGCGCGCTGCAGGAGGCCGAGGCGCGGCGGCGCAAGGCCGACGCCGAGGCCCTGCCCCCCGAACTGGGCGGCCGCAAGGGCCCCGAGCCCACCCGCTATGGCGACTGGGAGCACAAGGGGATCGCGATCGACTTCTGATCGCGGCCCGACCGGGAAACAATCCGCGCCGTCCGCCTTCCGCTTGCGAAAGCGGTGGACGATTCGCGTGGCCGATTCTATGCTGCCCGCATTCAGAGGCGCCGGGACACGGCAATCCGCGCCCGAACGCAGGCAGAGGCATCGAGAGTGCAGACCAATGTCGCCAAAGGGGCGTCCCGTCCCGTCCTCGCAGCGGTCGAACCGATCCAGATCCGGGGTCGGTTCCTGACGGCCGTCGCCCTGAAGATCACCGCGCCCCCCACCGAGGGATTCTATGCCGGGCTGGACACGCGCCTGGCCCAGACGCCCCACTTCTTCGACGACGCGCCGGTGATCCTGGACCTGTCGGAGGCCAAGGATGTCGGCGGGTCCGACCTGACCGGGCTGGTGCGCGCGCTGCGCGACCGGGACCTGGCGGTGTTCGGCGTGCAGGAGGCCGGCGAGGCGCTGGCCGAGGCCGCGCGGTCGCTGGGCCTCGTGTCGCTGGCCGGCGGGCGGGACGCGCCGCTGCGTGGCACCGCGCGCAAGGACCCCGCGGCCGCCATCGAGAGCCGCAAGAAAGCCGCCGCCGCGGCCCCCGCGCGGGAGGCCGAGAAGCCCGCCGCGCCGGTCAACAAGGTCATCACCCATCCGGTCCGCTCGGGCCAGACGATCGTCGCCGATCGCGGCGACCTGACCGTGATCGGCAATGTCAGCTCGGGCGCCGAGCTGGTGGCGGTGGGCAACATCCACATCTACGGCCGGCTGAACGGCCGGGCCATGGCCGGGGCCAACGGCGACGAGGCGGCGCGGATCTTCTGCAGCGACCTCGATGCCGAGCTGCTCGCCGTGGCCGGGCTCTACCGGACCAACGAGAATATCGGCCCCGACGTGCGGCGGCGCTCGGTGCAGATCTTTCTCGAGGACGAGCGGCTCCGCATCCAGCCGCTCGGATGAGGACTCAATCGTGAACGGGAGCTTCCAGTGAGCAAAGTCATCGTCGTCACTTCGGGCAAGGGCGGGGTCGGCAAGACGACCTCGGCGGCGGCCCTGTCCGCCGGCCTCGCCAAGCGGGGGCTCAAGACCTGCGTCATCGATTTCGACGTGGGGCTCAGAAACCTCGACATGATCATGGGCTGCGAGCGGCGCGTGGTGTTCGACTTCATCAACGTGATCCAGGGCGACGCCAAGCTGAAACAGGCGCTGATCAAGGACCGCCGGCTGGAGAACCTGTCGATCCTGCCCACGTCCCAGACCCGCGACAAGGACGCCCTGACCCAGGACGGCGTCGAGCGGGTGCTGAACGAGCTGCGCGAGGAATTCGACTACATCGTCTGCGACAGCCCCGCGGGCATCGAGCGCGGCGCGCAGATGGCGATGTATTTCGCCGACGAGGCGGTGGTGGTCACCAACCCCGAAGTGTCGTCGGTGCGCGATAGCGACCGGATGCTGGGGCTTCTGAATTCCAAGACCGCGCGGGCCGAGCGCGGCGACGGCAGCGCGGTGCCCGCGCACCTGCTGCTGACGCGCTACGATCCGAAGCGGATCGAGGATGGCGAGATGATGACGGTCGAGGACGTGCTGGAGATCCTGGCGATCCCGCTTCTCGGCGTCATCCCCGAGAGCCCGGCCGTGCTGAAGGCGTCGAACGTGGGCGTGCCGGTGGTGCTGGGCGACACGTCCCGCGCCGGCACCGCCTACGAGGAGGCCGTGGGCCGGCTGATCGGCGAGCAGTCCGAGGTCCGCATCGAGGCCGAGAGCCGTCCGGGGCTGTTCCAGCGCCTCTTCAAGAGGACCGCGTAGCCATGTTCGGTTTTTTCAAGAAGCCCAAGAAGGACGGGTCCGGGTCCGCCGCCAAGGAGCGGCTGCAGATCCTCCTGGCGCACGAGAAGGGATCGGGGCCCAGCCCCGACTACCTCGCGCTGCTGCAGCGCGACATCCTCGAGGCGATCCGCCGGCACGTCCATGTCGAGAAGGACGCGGTCGATATCCGCGTCGACCGCGACGACGACCTGTCGAGCCTGGAGATCAACATCGAGCTGCCGAGCCGGGCCATGGCGCAGGCGCCCGGCACCTGATCTCAGTCGAGGCTGAGATCGGCGGTGTCGCCCCGGCCGCGGTCCGCGATGAAGCGGACCGTGTCGCCACCCAGATAGACGGCCTGGCAATTGCGCGCCCATTCGCGCGGCCCCCAGGACATCTCGCGGCAGAAGAACCCGTCCTGCCACTCCCACGACCCGGTCACGGGCGCGCCGAAGGCGCTGCCGGTGATGCGCCCGTCGGGCTGCACCTGCACGGTGATCCCGAGGCGCGACAGGTCGCGCCCCGCCACGGCGTCGAGGAACGCCTGCCGCTCGGCCACGCGGGCGAGGTCCTGGGCCGCGGCCGGCAGGGCGAGAAGGATCGCGAGGAAGGCCAGTCGGAACATGGAACGGGCAGATAGTCCGCGCCCGCCTCAGTCGAGGCCGAGCACGTTCACCATGTCGTAATGGCCCGGCGCGCGGCCCGCCGTCCAGAGCGCGGCGGACAGGGCGCCCTGGGCGAAGAGCGTGCGGTCGGTGGCGCTGTGGGACAGGGTCAGAACCTCGGACGGGCCGGCGAAATGGACGTGGTGCTCGCCCACGATGCCGCCGCCGCGGATGGCGTGGAAGCCGATATCGCCGGGATTGCGCCGGCCCATCCCGTCGCGGCCCCGGTCGGCCACCTCGTCGAGGCGCACGCCGCGGCCCGCCGCCGCCGCCTCGCCCAGCATGAGCGCGGTGCCGGAGGGGGCGTCGACCTTGCGGTTGTGGTGCGCCTCGACCACCTCGATGTCGTAGGCGACCCCGAGGCTGGCGGCGACGCGCCGGACCAGGGTGGTCAGCAGGTTCACCCCGAGGCTCATGTTGCCGGCCCGCACGATCACGGCGGCGCGCGCGGCGCGGTCGAGCGCGGCGATGTCGTCCTCCGAAAAACCCGTCGTGCCGATCACCATGGCGGTGCCGGTCTCGGCGGCCATCCGCGCCAGCGCCACGGTCGCGGCGGGGGCGGTGAAGTCGATCACGCAATCGGCCGATCCCAGCGCCGCCGCGGGATCGTCGGTGACGGCCAGGCCGCGTTCCGCGCCGCCGAGCGCGGTGCCGAGGTCGGCGCCCGCCCATTCGTGCCCCGGCCGCTCCAGCGCCGCCGCGAGCGTCACGCGGTCGTCCGCGTCCACCGCCTGCACCAGCATCCGGCCCATCCGGCCCGACACGCCCGTCACCGCGATCCGCATGCTCGTCCCTCCTCGATCGATGGGACCGGGCTAGCGCGGGCGGCGGGCCGGGGCAACGGGCGGCAAGCGCCCGGGGGCGGTGGCGGGACGGCGGAAACCGCGCGCCGCGCCCGGGGCCCTGTTGCGCGGGCGCGCGCGAGGCCATAAATCCCGGGCATGGCCAAGAACAGACCCCCTCACGACCGCGGCCCGTCCCAGCGCCAGCTGCGCGTGGGCGAGCTGATCCGCCGGACCCTGTCGGACGTTCTGAACCAGGGCGACATTCACGATCCCGACCTCAACCGGCTGTCGATCACGGTGAGCGAGGTCCGCACCTCACCGGACCTGAAGATCGCGACCGCCTATGTCCTGCCGCTGGGCGGCGGGAACCGGGAGGAGGCGATCCAGTGCCTGGCGCGCAACAAGGGCGAGCTGAAGCGCGCCTTGTCGAAGCAGACCGAGCTGAAGTTCACGCCCGACCTGCGATTCCTCATCGACGAGACCTTCGACCGGCTCGACGAGACGCGGGAGCTGTTCGCCCGGGAGGAAGTCCGGCGCGACGTGGACGGCGAGACATGAAGACGCTGGCCGCGATCCTGGGGTTCCTGTCCCCCACCCCGGCGGCCGCCGATGCCAGCCCCTGCGAGGACGTGACCTTCGACGGGGCGACCTTCACCGTCTGCGCCATCGACCCCGCGGCCGAGGAGGTGCGGCTGTTCCTCTATGACCGGGAGGGGCGGCCCTATGGCAGCTTCCGCGCGGTGAACGAGGCGCTGGCGGCGACGGGGCGGACGCTGGGCGTGGCGATGAACGCGGGGATGTACCATTCCGACCGCTCGCCCGTCGGCCTCTATGTCGAGGACGGCGAGCAGGCGATGCGGCTGGTGACATCGGCCGGGCCGGGGAATTTCGGCCTGCTGCCGAACGGCGTGCTGTGCCTGGAGGAGGCGGGCGCGCGGATCGTCGAATCGCGCGCCTTCGAGGGGGAGGACGGCGCGTGCCGCTTCGCCACGCAATCGGGGCCGATGCTGGTCCTGGACGGGGCGCTGCATCCGCGGTTCCTGGCGGATTCGGAGTCGACCAACATCCGCAACGGCGTGGGCGTGGACCGGGAGGGGCGGCTGTGGTTCGCGATCTCGAACGAGGCAGTGAACTTCGACACGTTCGGGCGGCTGTTCCGCGACCGGCTGGAGACGCCGGACGCGCTCTATCTCGACGGATCGATCTCGCGTCTCTATGACGCCGTTTCCGGCCGCCACGACGCCGGGTGGCCCATGGGGCCGATCATCGGGACGGTCAAGGAGACGGAGTGAATGGGACGCCGCCGCAAGGGACGCGACATCTCGGGCTGGATCGTGGTGGACAAGCCCGCCGGCTGGGGCTCCACCGACGTGGTCAACAAGGTCCGCTGGGCGTTCGAGGCGAAGAAGGCGGGCCATGCGGGCACGCTCGACCCCGACGCCACCGGCTTGCTGGCCGTGGCGCTGGGGGAGGCGACCAAGGTGGTCTCCTCGATCACCGAGGCGCTGAAATCCTACGACTTCACCGTGCGCTGGGGCGCGGAGACGGCGACCGACGACGCCTCGGGCGCGGTGCTGAAATCGTCCGACGCCCGGCCGGGCGCGGAGGCGATCCGCGCCGCCCTGCCGGGCTATGTCGGCGAGATCATGCAGGTGCCGCCGGCCTATTCCGCCGTCCACGTGAACGGCGCGCGCGCCTACGACCTGGCGCGGGAGGGCGAGACCCCGGAACTGGCCGCCCGGCCCCTCTATGTCGACGAGATGGAGCTGGTGGAGGTGCCCGACGCGGATCGCGCGATCCTCAGGATGGTGTGCGGCAAGGGGGGCTACGTGCGGTCCGTGGCGCGCGACCTGGGCCGCGAGCTGGGATGCCTTGGTCATGTGGAGAGCCTGCGCCGGATCTGGTCGGGGCCCTTCGACCTGGATCAGGCCGTGACCATGGACCGGATCGAGGCGCTGGCGCGGAGCGCGGAGATCGACGAATTGCTGCTGCCGGTGGAGGCGGGGCTCGACGATCTGCCGGTCTGCCGGGTGACGGAGATCGCGGCGGCCCGCATCCGCAACGGCAACCCCGCCGAGGTGGTGTCGTCGGAGGCCGAGTTCGGCGACCTGGCCTGGGCCGCCCACCAGGGCCGTCCGCTGGCGCTGGGACAGTATCGCGCGGGCCATTTCCACCCCAGCCGGGTCCTGAACCTGGCGTGATCGAGCGGACCCACCTGAAGGGCGACGCGGAGAGCCACGCGGTCTATTCGCCCTGCGAACGCTACCGCTACGAGCTGACGCGGGTCTGGGCGCCGGAACGGGGCCGCGCGCTCTTCGTCATGCTGAACCCCTCCACCGCGACCGAGATGCAGAACGACCCCACGGTGGAACGCTGCGAGCGGCGGGCGCGGGCGCTCGGGTTCGGGGCGTTCCGGGTCTGCAACATCTTTGCCTGGCGCGACACCGATCCCAAGGCCATGCGCCGCGCCGCCGACCCGGTGGGGCCCCGGAACGACGCCGCCATCGTCGCGGGCTGCGACTGGGCCGGCACGGTGGTCTGCGCCTGGGGCAGCCACGGCGCGCATCTGGACCGGGGACGGCAGGTGGAGCGGCTGATGCGCGGGACGGGCGCGGCCCTGCACCACCTCGGTCTGACCAAGGCGGGGCACCCGAAGCACCCCCTCTATATCGCCTATGCCGAGCAGCCGCGCCCCTGGCCCGCGCCGGGCTAGGGCGGGTGCGGGATCGTGCGGATCGCCGCGCCGCGGGCGGCGGGCCTGGCGGACCTGCCGTCGCACCGGAAGATCCGCCTCCCTGACCCGGGGAGGAGGGCTTCGGCGGCCCCCAGCCCGACCCTCAGCGCGACAGGAGGAGCGGCAGCGGCGCGGTGTCGAGCATCGCGCGGGTGACGCCGCCCAGCAGGATCTCCCGCAGGCGGCGGGTGCCGTAGGCGCCCATCACCATCAGGTCGATGCCGGTCTCGGTCGCGTGGGTGCACAGGATCTCGGTCACGCGGGCGCCGCGCCGGGGCAGTTCCGTCACCTCGGCGGCGATGGCGTGGCGATCGAGCATGACCGCGAGGTCGCGGGCCGAGGCGTCGGTGGCCCGGTCGGGATCGACGGCCAGGATCTCCACCCGCTCGGCCGCCGCGAGGAGCGGCAGCGCCGCGCGGGCGGCGGCGAGCGCCACGTCGCTGCCGTCCCAGGCGATCGCGATGCGGCGCGGATCGGCGGCGAAGCTTTCCGGCACCACCAGGAGCGGCACCCGGCTGTTGTAGAGCATCGTCTCCAGGATGGTGTGGAAGGGCACCCGGTCGCTGCCGTCGCGGCGGGGCAGGATGACGAGGTCGGCGAAGCGCGCGGCGCGGGTCACGTGCCGGGCGGCGTCGGCGGCGGGTTCGGCCCGGCTGGCGACGGACCAGGGGAAATCCTCGCGCCCGAGGCGGTCGCGCACGCGCGCCTCGGCACGCGAAAGCTCCTCCACCGCCTCCTCGATCAGGCCGGGCCCGGCCACGGGCAGGTCCGGCATCATCATGACGGGCGGTTCGAGCTGGATCGCGCTGACGGCCACCACGTCGAGATGCGCCGACCAGGCCCGCGCGCAGGCGATGGCGCCCTCGAGCGCGTCGCCGTCATCGGGCGCGGCGATGGTGCAGATGGTCTTGTAGGGCATGGCGGCCTCCGTTGCGGCGTCGGCCCACCTCCTATCGCGACGCGGCGGCGCGGGCCTTGACCCAGATCAAACGGCGGGCGGGCGATGCGGCGCGCTCCGGCGCGGACAAAAAAAACCCCGCGCGTCCCAGGGGACGGCGGGGCGAAGTCGTGCCGCGCGGTCGCGCTCCCGGCAGACGGAGCGCCCGCGTGGTGCGGCACTGGCGGTACATCGGGGATCAGGTCATCTCGGACCTGATCTGCTGTCTCAGGATGTCGATCGGGACGGGTTGGCCGTCCTTGACGAAGGACCAGTAGGTCCAGCCGTTGCAGGAGGGCGCCCCGTCGAGCGCCGCCCCCACCTGGTGAATCGATCCGGTCACGTCGTCGGCGACGAGCGTGCCGTCCGCGCGCACCTTGGCCTGCTGGCCGCGGGCGTTCACCAGCATTTCGCCCGGCCGCAGCAGGCCGCGCTCGACCAGTTGCCCGAAGGGCACACGGGGCTGGGCGCGCTTGGCCGCGGTGACTTCGAGGGCGGCGCGGTCGTAGCGGCGGATCCGTTCCAGCCGCCGCTCGGCGATCTCGATATAGGCGGCCTCGCGCTCGATGCCGACGAAGTCGCGGCCGAGCATCTTGGCCACGGCGCCGGTGGTGCCGGTGCCGAAGAACGGGTCGAGCACCACGTCGCCCGGATTCGTCGCCCCCACCAGCACCCGGTGGAGGAGCGATTGCGGCTTCTGCGTGGGATGGGCCTTCTCGCCCTCGGCGGTCTTCAGCCGCTCGTGGCCCGAGCAGATCGGCAGCACCCAGTCCGAGCGCATCTGCACGCCGTCGTTGAGCTGCTTCAGCGCGTCGTAGTTGAAGGTGTAGCGCGCCCCCTCCTCGCGGCAGGCCCAGATCATCGTCTCGTGGGCGTTGGTCAGGCGGCGGCCCTTGAAGTTGGGCATCGGGTTGGTCTTGCGCCAGATCACGTCGTTCAGGATCCAGTAGCCCTGATCCTGCAGCGCGGCGCCGACGCGGAAGATGTTGTGGTAGGAGCCGATGACCCAGATCGCGCCCGTGGGCTTCAGCACCCGCCGCGCGGCGGCGAGCCAGGCGCGGGTGAAGGCGTCGTAGGCCTCGAAGCTGGCGAAGCTGTCCCAGGCGTCGTTGACCGCGTCCACGCGCGAATTGTCGGGGCGGTGCAGATCCCCGCGAAGCTGCAGATTGTAGGGCGGATCAGCGAAGATCAGGTCGACGGAGGCCTCTGGCAGGCTCTCCATCACCTCGACGCATTCGCCGCACAGGATCTCGTTCACAGGCAGCGTCGCCGCCTGCCGCGCGATGGTCGTCATGCACATTGCCTTGTTCTGCGACCCGTTTTCCTGCCGGACCGCTCGTTATGCGGGCAGAATGGTTAAAGCCGTGTGGAGGTTCAAAGCCTATTTGACTTCCGCCCCGGCGGAATTGCCTTGCGTCAAGATGTTGTGGATGGGCCGGAAGGACCTACGATGATGTGGGGTGGCACCGTGGCTTTTCAGTCCCAGCAGGTGTTCGGCCGTGCCGTAGCCCATATTCGTCCGCCACCCGTAATGCGGGTAGTGTTGCGCGAGCGCCCGCATGTCGCCGTCCCGCCGCACCTTGGCCATGATGGAGGCCGCGGCGATCGACAGCGACAGGCTGTCCCCCTTCACCACCGGTTCGGCCCGGCAGGGCAGGGTCGCGGGCAGGCGGTTGCCGTCCACCAGCAGGTGGTCCGGCGCCACCGGCAGCGCCGCGACCGCGCGGCACATGGCGAGGAAGGTCGCCTGGAGGATGTTGAGCCGGTCGATCTCCTCGACGGTGGCCGCGCCGAGGCCGACATGGCCGGCCATCGCGATCTCGCCCGCCAGACGCTCGCGCGTGGGACCGTCGAGCGCCTTGCTGTCGTCGAGGCCCGCGGGCACCGCGCAGGGAAAGAGCACCACCGCCGCGGCCACGACGGGCCCGGCCAGGGGCCCGCGCCCGACCTCGTCCACGCCCGCGACGACGCGGGCGCCCTGGGCGTGGCAGCGGGCTTCGTGATGGAAATCGGGCATGGCGGGGGCGGTGATGCCCCGTGCCGCGACCCGGGGCAAGGGCCGAGTTGGCCCGCACTTGTCCCCACCGGGGCGGGACCGGCGGTGGATCGACGGCACCCCTGTGGGCACTCCGCCAACTATCTAAGAAACATGTTCTATTTCGATGACCCTTTACCGGCGCGGTGGAGTTCCCTGCGGGACTGTCCCCCGCCTCGGACGGGTTTCCCACCGACTTGTCCACAGGCGGGGACAACTCGGCCGGCGGGTTCGTCGGGCCTGGCCAAGCCAACTGCGATCGGCGATTCGCGGCCGCGGCACCGCCCGGGGGCGATGCCGCGGCCCTCGCTACATCCTGTCACTCGTTACGGCTTTCCGCGTGCGGAAAGGTCGATCGGGCGGGCGGGCGCGGGCGCCCCCCGCCGTCCTTTGCCCGACCGACCGCCCCGGAATGTGCGGGGTGGGGGACGGCCGGCCGGGCGGGAGGGGGCCGCACTCAGCGGTGCCGCGCCACCCTCCATCCCTGTTGCCCGAGGCACCGCGCGGCATAGGCCGTCCGGTAGCGGCCGCCGGACACGACATCGGTGCGGCAATGGCGCGGCAGGCGGCGCAGGTCCACGCCGCTGCGGACGAGGCAGCGCGCCCCGAACACCCGGTCCGGGCCGTGGCGATTGTCGACCCGGGCGAGACAGTTCCCGGGCAGGATGTCGGCCCGGCGCCAGCCGCGCCCGTCCCGGTACCCATCGTCGCGCCCGCGCCGGTGGTCGCGGTAATGCCGGTCATCGCGGTAATGTCGGTCGTCCCGGTAATGTCGGTCGTCCCGGTAACGCCGGTGGTCGCGGGCGCGGCGTTCGTCGTCGCCGTCGTCCCGGTTGAGCCGGTTCAGCGCGAAGCCGAGCGCGCCCAGCGCCGCGATCCCGCCCAAGATCTGACCCGTGTGGTTCGGCGATTGCTGCGCCGGCGCCACCCGGTAGAGCAGGCGGTCGGCCTGCGCCGCGGGGGCGAGGCCCATCGCGCAGGCCAGCACCGTGGCGGTGATCATGCGTCTCATCTCGTGTCTCCCGTCTGGGGGCGTTTCGGCCCGGGGCTCGTGGCGGAAGGGATGGGCGGCGCCGCCCGGACAGGCAATGACGCGCGATTGTCATGCGATGACAGCGCGGCCAAGTCGCTGGCGTCATTGACTGACGGCCCGTGGTGGCGTCACCTCGCGGGGACGCCCAAACCGGGGACCCGACCGATGAGACGCATCCTGACGGCCGCCCTCCTGACCCTGGCCGTGGCCGGTCCGGCCGGCGCGGATTGCTTCGTGGAGTACAAGGCCAAGCGCGACGGCCCCCTGCGGTTGCATTACGGAATCATCCGGCTGGACGACGGGGCCTGCGGCAATCCCGCGCCGGCGATCTCCCGCCGGATCGGGCGCGACGGGTGGCAGCTTCTGACGGTGATGGGCAGGTTGAGCCGCGCCGAGGCGGAACAGAGGAAAGCCGATGCTGGCCCGTATTACCTCCGTTACTGAAAGCTCCCGCGGGGTCGGCAGGCTGATCGCGGCGGGGGTCGCGGGCGTGCTGGCGATCCTGGCGCTGGCCGCGGTGCTGTTGCTGCTGAGCCTGCCGGACGCCAACGCCTTCAACGCGCGGGTGGAGCGAATTTTCGTCGAAAATTCGGCGTTGACCGATATCGAGTCGATCCGCCTGCTGGAGATCCTGGCCCAGTCCGGCACCGCCTTCTCGGACGTGCTGGCGAGCTACCGGGTGGTGATCTTCGTGCTGCTCGTCTTCGCCGTGGCGCTGCTGGTGGCGACGCTCGTGTTTCTCGTGGTGCTGGTGGCGCTCTATCGCCGGATGGGCGAGATCGAGCGATCGGGGATCCGCGTCTCCTCGCTGCTGATCAGCCGGGAGGCGCGCACGGTCCACCTCAACGACATGGAATTCTCGCTGACGCAGGCCGCGATCGAGACGCTGAGCGTCCTGGCCGAGGCGCGCATGGACGAGGACATCCTGTCGGGCGCCCAGATCGAGGCGATGGTGTCGGGGCGGGACGCGTCGGATTGCGACGAGGCGGCGGGCGCCACGCGGATCAAGCGGCTGCGCGACGCGCTCGGCAACCAGCTCGTCTCGGAACTCCTGGTGCGGACGGTGGCGCGGCGCGGCTACATGCTGTCGATCGACAAGGACGTGATCCGCATGATCTGAGCGGCGCCGCTCAGTTGCAGCCGCGGATCTCCACCGCGCCCCTGGCGCCGATCACCGTGGTCCGCAGCGCCGACCGGTCGATCGCCAGCGGCACGCCGCGCGGCGCCTCGATCCGAGCGCTGGTGACGAGCGTGCCGCCGTCCCGCCGCGCCTGCGGCTCGGACACCCAGAGCGCGGGATCGGAAGGCTCGAACACCACCTCCTCGGCGGGGCCGAGGGAGGGCAGGGACAGACGCGCGCTGAGCGTCGCCCCGTTCGGGCCGGTCGCGATCCGGCAATCCGCCCGCGCCCCGGCCTCGGCCGCGGTCAGGGGCCGGTCCGCCAGCGCCGCGCGGATCCGCGCATCCGCGCGCCCGCCCGAGGCCGGCAGCGTCGCCTCGGCGCCAGCGGAGACCGGCACGCAGATGTCCTGGCACATCCCGATCCCGGCGCGCAGCGACAGCGTCACCGGCGCGCCCGGGCGGGCGGGCACGACCTCGACCGGCAGGACCACGCCCTCGGCATAGCCGATGGAGCGCAGCCCGCCCTGGTGGAAGACATGCGGGACCGGCCAGTGGACGCGGATATCGGCGACGTTGCGCGAGCCGGCCCAGTCGAAATCCGGCGGAATCCCGGCCTCGCCGGGGCGCCGCCAATAGGTCTTCCAGCCGCGCGGAAGGCGGATCTCGATCCCGGCCATGTGGTTGCCGTTCTCCAGCCGCCAGCCGGGCAGGAGCGACAGGCGCGCGCCCTCCTGCCCCGCGCGGGCGGTTCCGGCGACGAGACACAGGAGACAGAGGACGAGGGCACCGCGCAGCATTCGCCCTGCCTAGGACGGACGCGCCCCGACGGAAAGTCACAACAGCGTCACGCCGGGCGGGCCGCGGGGTTGCGCGGGGCCGTCGCCGCGCCATCTAGCCCTCCATGACAGATGATGCGACCGATCTGACCGGCAAGCTGCTGATCGCCATGCCCGGCATGGGCGATCCTCGATTCGAGAAGAGCGTGATCCTGTTGTGCGCGCATGGCGAGGATGGCGGGATGGGGTTGATCATCAACAAGCCCGCGCCAGAGATCGACCTGAACGACCTGCTGGAGCAATTGTCGATCGAGGCCCCCGAGCCGATCGCCGCGCGCGTCTTCTTCGGCGGGCCGGTGGAGAATTCGCGCGGCTTCGTGCTCCATTCCGTCGAATATCGCCAGGACGACACCACGCTCGACGTGGGCGGGAGGTTCGGGATGACGGCGACGCTCGACATCCTGCGCGCGATGGCCGAGGGGCTGGGGCCCGACCGGTCCATCGTCGCGCTGGGTTACGCGGGCTGGGGCCCCGGCCAGCTGGAGAGCGAGATCGTCGAGAACGGCTGGCTGGTCGCGGACGCCGATCCCGACCTCGTCTTTGGCAGCGACAATTCGGGCAAGTGGATCGCCGCGATCTCGGCGCTGGGGATCGACCCGATCATGCTGTCGGGCGCGGGCGGGCGCGCCTGAACGGGATCACGACGCGATCCGCGCCGCCCCGGCCCAGAGGCGCCGCGACCGCGACAGGTGCTGGCGCATGAAGGACAGCACCGCGTCGGTGGCCGAGGGCATCCCGGGGGCGGTGAAGCTGCCGGCCGGATCGCCCCCCGACCAGGCATGGCCCAGATCCGGGATCAGGCGCAGCTGCACCGGGGCGCCGGCGCGGGCGATCCGGGCCGCGTTGACCGGCCGCACGACCTCGTCGCCCGTGCCCTGGATGACGAGGGTCGGCCGCCCGGCGCCCGCCGCACCGGCCGACGCGCCGCCCCCGCCCCGCATCGCGGCAAGGCCGGCGACGGCGTTGCGCGCCAGTCCCGGCGCCACCCCGGAATGGGCGGCGACGGCCCGGAACATGTCGGGATAGGTGTCGCGCAGGACGAGCGCCATGGCCGCCCCGGCCGAGAACCCGGCCACGCCCACCGCGTGGTGCGGCAGGTCGTGGGCGCGGATCACGTCCTCGGCGATGCCGGCCAGGATCGCGGGCTCGCCGAAGCCGCGGCGCTGATGCGCGGGGCGGAACCAGTTCTAGCACGCCCGGGGATTGTCCGCGGTGCCCTGCTCGGGCCAGGCGACGATCAGGCCGTGCCGGGCCGCGGCCGCGTTCATGCCCGTTCCGAGGGCGAAATCGCCGGCATCCTGAAGGCAGCCATGCAGCATCAGGAGAAGCCCGCGCGGCCGACCCGGGGGGTGGTGCAGCAGGTAGTCCCGGCACCCGGCCGCGCCCGCGTGGCGATGCCGGGGAGCGGGGGCGCCGGGGCGGGACACCGGATCAGACCCGCGTCGCCGCCTCGCGGGCGAGGCGGTCGATGTCGGAGCGCTCGATTCCCAGATCGGCCAGCCCGCGATCGGGCAGCGCCGAGAGCGCCGCGCGGGTCTGGCGCGCGACGCGCCAGCGGCGCCATGCGGTACCCATGGAGGCGAACCCGTCCTCGAAACGGGGTCCGGCGGCAACGGCGGTCATGGTGGCGCTTGTCATGTCGATCTCTCCTTAGAAAGGCGTTGTTCCTCCTGCCTTCCAATTTGGTCGGATTCTGCGACTGCACAATGCACATAGCGGTAACGCCGCATTGCAGCGACAACATGGCGGCGTACCAGGACCGCCCACGAAAAAGGCGGCCGCGCTAGACGCGGCCGCCGGGACGGCATCGTAAAGATCGAAGGGCCGGTCAGTTCACCTTGAGCGATTCCGTGGAGGCGAAGAACATCGCCTGGCTGACCGCCGAGCGGACCTGTTCCTCGGAATAGGGCTTGGCGATCAGGAAGGCGGGCTCGGGCTTGTCCCCGGTCAGAAGCCGTTCGGGGAAGGCGGTGACGAAGATCACCGGGATGTCGCCGAACTGCGCGAGGATGTCGTTGACCGCGTCGATGCCGCTCGAATTGTCGGCGAGCTGGATGTCGGCGAGGATCAGGTCGGGCCGGTCCTTGGCGCCGAGTTCCACCGCCGCGTCGCGCGTGCGCGCGATCCCGGTGATCTTGTGGCCCATCTCGGAGACGATGGAATGGATGTCCATCGCGATGATCGCCTCGTCCTCGATGATCATCACCTTGCCGGTCATCGAACGCTCCATCTCGGAGATCGCGATGTCGACGAGGCTGGCCGCGTCCTCGGCCTCGATGCCCATGATCCGCCCGACCTCCTGGTGGTCGAACCCCTCGATCGTGGACAGGAGGAGCGCCTCGCGCGTGTTGTTCGTGAGCCCCGCCATGTGATCGAGCGCGCGGCTCTCCATCCGGCTGAGCGGATCCTCGGTATCGGCTGTGGGCGCGCCCGCGGTCGACCAGATCATGTGGAAGGCGCGGAACAGCGCGGTGCGCGGCGCCAGCGCCCGTTCGAAGATCGCCGGTTCCTGCAGGATCGCCTCGAGCGTGGCGGCGGCGTAATTGTCCCCGGTGGTCTGTGATCCCGTCAAGGCGCGGGCGTAGCGGCGCAGATAGGGCAGCTCGTCGCCGATGATGTCAGACAGATCGACCTGCTCGGCACGTGAAGGCATTCGTGATACTTCCCCGATTCGCGGAATTCGTTCGGGAACAAACCGACCGTACCCACGTTTGTTCCCGTCTCGCGCCGAAAAACCTTACCTCAGGCAGAACCATTCCGTATGACGAAGAATGACAGGACGTCGAGTGTGATGCGGCAGATCGACGAGAATCTGCGCCGCGTCTACAAGGACGATCAGACCCAAGAGGTCCCGGACCGGTTCAAGCATTTGCTGCAGAAACTGAAGGAGCAGGATGTTGGCGGGTGCGATGAGTAGGGAATTCCGCGACCCCCGCGACGAGCTGGTCGAGCATCTGGGCGCGCTGCGGGCGTTCGCGATGTCGCTGACCCGCAATTCCGCCGCCGCCGACGACCTCGTGCAGGACACGATCGAGAAGGCGTGGAAGAACATGGACAAGTTCCAGCCCGGTACGAACCTGCGCGCCTGGCTGTTCACGATCCAGCGCAACGCCTTCTACTCGATCCGCCGCAAGGCGAAGCGCGAGGTGGCCGACGTGGACGGCGCGATGGCCGCCTCGCTGTCGGAGAAGCCCGCCCATGACGGGCGCCTGGCGCTGAACGATTTCCGCAAGGCGTTCGAGCAATTGCCCGACGAGCAGCGCGAGGCGCTGATGCTGGTCGGCGCGTCGGGCTTCGCCTACGAGGAGGCGGCGGAGATGTGCGGCGTCGCGGTCGGCACGATCAAGAGCCGCGCCAATCGCGGCCGCCGGCGCCTGGCCGAGCTGATGGGGCTCGACCCGAACGAGGACCCGGTGATCGGCGACACGACGAACGATTCCGTCATGACGGCCTCACTCTCGCGCCAAGGGTAGCGCATGCTGAGTCCCGGGCGCGGAATCGAGGGGCTGGACCGGCTGGACATCCGGCTTGTCGCGCTGCTGGGTCTGGCGCTGCTGCCGATCGGTCTGATCGCGATGGTGCAGACATATCGCGTGATCTCGGAGGCGGACCGCAACGCCGAGGCGGCGCTGACCGGGGCGACGCTGGCCGCCGCCACCAACGAGCGCGAGGACATCCTGCACGTGCGCGGCGCGGCGCAGATCGCCGCGTCGATCATGCCCTCCCTGCTCGACGACCCGGACATGTGCTCGGACGAGATGGAGACCTTCGTCGCCAACAATCCCGACGTGACCTTCGCGGGCTTCATCTCCACCAGCGGGATCGTGGAATGCGGCTCGGACGGGGCCGGGGCGGATGTGAGCGAATCGCCGATCTTCCGCAGCTTCCTCGAAGATCCGGTGCCCGCGATCGACGCGGTGATCGGCCAGATCTCGAACCGCAGCGTGATCGCGGTGACCCAGCCGGTGCTCGTCGAGGGCGAGCTGGCGGGCTATGTCGCGCTGTCGGTCCCGCAGCGGGCGCTGAGCCTCACCTCGGAGGGGGTGGCGGACCTGAAGCCGCTGGTCTCGGTCATCTTCACCGCCGAGGGCCGGGTGCTGTGGGCCCCCGACGGTATCGACGAGATCGAGAGCGCGCTGCCGCGGCACCGGGCGCTGCAGGCGCTGGCCGGCAGCGAGCCGCTGACCATGCGCGCCAGTTCCGCGTCGGGGCCGGCCCGCATCTATACCATCGCGCCCCTGGTGCCGGGCGAGATCTATGCCATGGCCGTCTGGCCGGAGGATGCCGTCCGCACGTCGGGGCTGACCGCGGCCAGCGCCATCCTGTTCCCGCTGCTGATGTGGCTCGTCTCGATCGGGGTGGCGTATTTCGCTGTCCACCGCCTGGTGGTCCGCCATATCCGCTATCTGCGGATGCGGATCCGGGCCTTCACCGCGAACCGGCGCATCCTGCGGCCCGAATACGGCGCCGACACCCCGTCGGAGATGCGCGAGGTGATCGAGACCTTCCACCAGATGACGGAGCGCATCGTCCGCGACGAGGCGGATCTGGAGAACAGCCTGCACGAGAAGGACGTCCTGCTGAAGGAGGTCCACCACCGGGTGAAGAACAACCTGCAGCTCATCGCGTCGATGATGAACATGCAGCTGCGCAAGGCGAATTCGGGCGAGACGCGGTTCGTGCTGCGCCGCCTGCAGGACCGGGTGCTCGGGCTGGCGACGATCCATCGCAACCTGTACCAGGCGACGGTGCTGAGCCGCGTCGAATCGGGCCGCCTGATCGAGGAACTGGTGACGCAGAGCCTGCGAAACACCGAGGCCCGGGAACAGGGGGTCGAGGTCAACGTCGCGGTGGAGGATGTCGCGCTCTATCCCGACCAGGCCGTGCCGCTGTCGCTGCTGGTGACCGAGACGATCACCAATGCACTAAAATACGTGGGTATTCCTGAGAATGGCTCGCCGTGGGTCGAGCTGACGCTGGAGAAGCTGCCGAGCGGCGACGTGAAGCTGCGGGTGGCCAATTCCATGGGTCGGCCGGTCAGCGACGAGGCCTCGATCTCCACCGGGCTCGGCACGCAGTTGATGAGCGCCTTCGCGATGCAGCTCGACGCGGAAACCGAGATGGGCGAGCGCGACGGCATTTTCGTGGTCGAAGCGATCTTCCGCCCCAGCGATTTCGGAGATGAGCCGTGACCGGCGATATCGAGTATCACCTGACCGCCGAAGAGGCCTGGCCGGCGCTCGAGCGCCATGTCCTGTCGGCCCGGTCCCGGATCGTCGCGGGGTTCCGGATCTTCGACCCGGCCACGCAGCTGCGCACGGAGGCCGCGCGCGAGGTGGGGGAGGACTGGTTCGACCTTCTGGTGCATGTCCTGCAGCGCGGGGTGCGGGTGGACATGATCCTGTCGGATTTCGACCCGATCATCGCCCCCGACATGCACCAGACCTCGTGGTCGAGCATGCGGAAGTTCGCGGCGATCCGCGAGGCCGCCGGCCCGGAGGCGCGGCTGAGCGTCATTCCCGCCCTGCACCCCGCCGAGGCCGGACGGGTGGCCGAGATCGGCCTCTGGCCCAAAGTGCAGAACGAGCTCGGCGACCTGCGCGACATGCTGAACGCGCTCGATCCGGAGGAACGGCGCAACGCCTGGATCGACCTGCCCGGCACCCATGACTGGTTGGTCATCGACGAGGACGGGCAAGCCCGGACCCAGCTTGCCGGGGCGCCGCCGCTCCATACCGTGTCCCACCACCACAAGATCGCGGTGATCGACGGGCGGATCCTCTATGTCGGCGGGCTCGACCTCAATCCGCGCCGCTACGATTCGCCCCGCCACCACCGCGCGGCGGAGGAGACCTGGCACGACGTGCAGGTTTCGGTGGAAGGCGATGTCGCCGCGGTGGCGGAACGCCATCTCGACACGCTGCTCGACGTGGTGTCGGGCCGCGCCGACCCGGTGGAGGAGGCGCATGGCCTGCGCATGACCGTGTCGGCCGGCAAGAGCAACTGGATCGCCATGTCGCCCCGGATCGTGCGGCGTTCGATCGCCGAGACCCATTCCGAGCGGATCGCCCAAGCGGAGCGCCTGCTCTATTTCGAGACGCAGTTCTTCCGCGACCGGGACCTGTCGCGGCAGATCGCCGCACGCGCCGCCGAGGCACCGGAGCTGGAACTGCTCGTGATCCTGCCCGCCGCGCCCGAGGTCGTGGCCTTCGACAAGCGCACCAAGCTCGACGCGCGGTTCGGCGAATACCTGCAGGCCGATTGCGTGAACCGGGTCTTCGACGCGTTCGGGGAGCGGACGTTCTTCGCGTCGCCGGCGCAGAAGCGCGACGCGGCGCCGGAACGGATCGCGGCGGCCGACCGCTCGACCTTTCGCGGGGCGCCGCTCGTCTATGTCCACGCCAAGGTGTCGGTGTTCGACCGCGAGGCGGTCATGGTGTCCTCCGCCAACCTCAACAGCCGGTCGCTGTCCTGGGATACCGAGGCGGGGCTCTACCGCGAGGATGCCGATTTCGCGCGGCTGGTCCTCGGCCGGTCGCTCGGGCATTGGCTGCCCGAGACGGAGGTGGACATCGACGGCTCGCTCGTGGCGCAGGTGCGCGAGCAGGCCGAGCGCGACGCGGTGCGCCAGCCCGACCACCGGTCGGGGTTCCTGCTGCCCTACGACGTGTCGGTGGCCGAGGAATTCGGCGTCAACCTTCCCGGCATACCGGCCGAGCTGGTCTAGGGAACGAAGCCCGCCGGGGGGCGTTGCCGCGCCATGACCGAGATCGCCGCCCTGCCCGTCCCGACCCGCCACGACGGATCGCCCCGCAGGGTCGGGATCGAGGTCGAGTGCGGCGGCCTGACGGAGGCCCGCGTCGCCGAGATCGTGGCGCACCGCCTGGGCGGCCGGGCGCAGAAGACCGGACCCTACGCCTATACCGCCGAGGGCACCGAGATCGGGGACGTGGAGGTGCTGCTCGACACCGCGCTCCGCGAGCGGGTCGACGGCGCCGTGGCCCGGGCGGGGCTCGACCTCGGCCGCGCGGTGATCCCGGTGGAGTTCGTGACCGAGCCGATCGCGCCCGAGCGGATCCCCGAGATCGACGCGCTGTGCGGCGCGCTGGCCGCCGCCGGCGCCTTCGGCACCCAGGACGGCATCGCCCTGGGGTTCGGATTGCACCTGAACGTGGCGCTGCCGGGCATGCAGATCGACGACATCCTGCCGACCCTCACCGCCTTCGCGCTAATCGAGGATTGGCTGCGCGCGCGCATGGACCTCGACCCGTCGCGCCGGCTTCTGCCGTTTGTCGATCCGTATCCCGCGCCGCTGCTCGACCGCCTGTGCGATCCCACCACGGAATGGAGCCTCGATCGCCTGACGGGGGTCTACCTGGACACGGCCGGAAGCCGGAACCACGCGCTCGACGCGCTGCCGATCCTGAAGGAGGCCTATCCCGACCGGATCGTCGCGGCGGTGGCGCAGATGGGCCACAAATCCGCCCGCCCCGCCTGGCATTACCGCCTGCCCGACGCGCGGATCGACGACCCGCATTGGTCGATCGCGCGGGAATGGAACCGCTGGTGCCTGGTCGAGCGGGTGGCCGCCGACCGCGAGCTGACCGCGCGGCTGGCGGCGCGGTGGCGCGATTATCGCGGCCGGGCGCTGCCGATCCCCGGCCAGTGGGCCTCGGTCTCGGCCGAGATCCTGGACGAGGCGGTGACGCTGCCATGAGGCCCGTGATCGGCGTGACGACATCGCGGCGCTCGGGCTGGCGGATCTTTCCGCTGGTGGCCTTCAACGTCTGGCTGGCCGGGGGGCGGGCGATCCGCTGGGTCGCCGGCGCGCCGTCGGACGTGTCCGGGGTGGACGGGATCATCATCGGCGGCGGCGACGACATCTCGCCCGACCTCTACGAGGGCAGCCTCATCACCTCGTCCCGGCTCGATCCCGACCGCGACGCCATGGAAGAGACGCTCGTCCGCGCCGCGATGGCGGAGGGAAAGCCGGTGCTGGGCATCTGCCGCGGCAGCCAGATGCTGAACGTGGCGCTCGGCGGCCGGCTCGACCAGGACGCCTATCAAACCTACCAGGCCTCGGAGCATCACTGGACGATCCTGCCCAAGAAATCGGTGGAGGTCGTCCCCTACACGCGTCTCGCCGCGCATGCCGGCACCGCGCCCATGAAGGTCAACGCGCTTCATTCCCAGGCCGTCTCGACGCTGGGGCGCGGGTTGCGGGTCGCCGCGCGGGACGGGGGCGGAATGATCCAGGCCATCGAGCGGACCGAGGAGCCCTTCGCGCTCGGGGTGCAATGGCACCCCGAACACCTGTTCTATGCCCGCCGGCAGCGGGCGATCTTCCGCGCGCTGGTCAACGCGGCGCGGGCCCGCCGCAGCCGCGATCCGCAATTGCCGCAGATCGACCGGCAGGCGCCGAACCCGGCCTGACCGGCCGGGCCCCGATTTTTCGACGAAAAATCGCGCGCCTCAGTACCGGTAGTGCTCGGGCTTGAACGGGCCCTCGGGCGTCACGCCGATATAGGCGGCCTGTTCGGGGTCGAGCCGGGTGAGCTTCGCGCCGATCTTGTCGAGATGCAGCGCCGCGACCTTCTCGTCGAGATGCTTGGGCAGGATGTAGACGTCCCGCTCGTAGGCCTCTCCCCGCGTATGCAGCTCGATCTGCGCCAGCACCTGGTTGGTGAACGAGGCCGACATGACGAAGGACGGGTGGCCGGTGGCGTTGCCGAGGTTCAGGAGCCGCCCCTCGCTCAGCAGGAGGATGCGCGCGCCCGAGGGCATCTCGATCATGTCCACCTGGTCCTTGATGTTGGTCCATTTGTGGTTCTTGAGCGAGGCGACCTGGATCTCGTTGTCGAAATGGCCGATATTGCCGACGATCGCCATGTCCTTCATCTCGCGCATGTGCTCGATGCGGATCACGTCGCGGTTGCCGGTGGTGGTGATGAAGATGTCGGCGTCGAGATTCTCCTCCAGCAGCACCACCTCGAACCCGTCCATGGCCGCCTGGAGCGCGCAGATCGGGTCGACCTCGGTCACCTTCACGCGCGCGCCCGCGCCGCGCAGGGAAGCGGCCGAGCCCTTGCCCACGTCGCCGTAGCCGCACACCACCGCGACCTTGCCGGCCATCATCGTGTCGGTGGCCCGCCGGATGCCGTCCACGAGGCTTTCGCGGCAGCCGTACTTGTTGTCGAACTTCGACTTGGTGACGCTGTCGTTGACGTTGATCGCCGGGAAGGGCAGCCGGCCCTGCTTCTTCAGCTCGTAGAGGCGGTGGACGCCGGTCGTCGTCTCCTCGCTCACGCCCTTCAGCGCGTCGCGCTGGCGGGCGAACCAGCCGGGGCTTTCGGACATGCGCTTGCGGATCTGGGCGAAGAGGGCCTCTTCCTCCTCGGATTTCGGCACCGAGATGAGGTCTTCCTCGCCCTCCTCGACCCGCGCGCCGAGCAGCACGTAGAGCGTGGCGTCGCCGCCGTCGTCGAGGATCAGGTTCGCGGGCTCGGAGCCGAAATCGAAGATCCGGTCGGCATAGGCCCAGTATTCCTCCAGCGTCTCGCCCTTGACCGCGAAGACCGGCACGCCGCTCTCGGCGATCGCCGCCGCGGCGTGGTCCTGGGTGGAGAAGATGTTGCACGACGCCCAGCGCACCTCGGCGCCGAGCGCCACCAGCGTCTCGATCAGGACGGCGGTCTGGATGGTCATGTGCAGCGAGCCGGCGATCCGCGCGCCCGCGAGCGGGCGGGAAGCGCCGTATTCCTCGCGCAGCGCCATGAGGCCGGGCATCTCGGTCTCGGCGATGGCGATCTCCTTGCGGCCGAAGCCGGCAAGCCCGATATCCCTGACGATGTGATCTTCCGGCATCTTTCCATCCTGTGATAGGCGCGCGTCCAGCGCCCCTTAGCATCCGGGGGCCCCGCCCTCAACGCCGCGAAAGGTCCGCCCATGCCCCGCAGACAGCCCCGCGCCTGGCAACGCATGCTGTCGGGGCGGCGGCTGGACCTTCTGGACCCGACGCCCGTCGACATCGAGATCGGCGACATCGCCCATGGCCTGGCCTTCGTCGCGCGCTGGAACGGGCAGACGCGGGGCGATCACCCCTATTCGGTGGCCGAGCATTCCCTGCTGGTGGAGGCGCTGTTCTCGCGCCGCGACCCGCAGGCCGATCCGCGCTGGAAGCTGGCCGCGCTGCTGCACGATGCGCCGGAATACGTGATCGGGGACATGATCTCGCCGGTGAAGGCGGCGGTGGGCCCGGAATACGAAGCCCTGGACGACCGCCTGGCGGCGGCGATCCACATCAGGTTCGGCCTGCCCGCCGCGCTGCCCGTGCGGGTGAAACGGGCCATCAAGGCCGCCGACCGGGTGTCGGCGTGGATGGAGGCGGTGCAGATCGCGGGGTTCTCGGACGTCGAGGCGACGCGCTTCTTCGGCCGGCCCGATCCGGACCTGACGGCGGGGCTCGACATCGTGCTGCGCCCGCCCAGGGAGGTGCGTGCCGACTTCACCCGTCGGCACGCGGACCTGATCGCGGCCTGCTGATCACGCGCGCTTGCGCGGCGACAGCGTCAGGCCGCCGGTGCGGACCTGCGCCAGCGGGTTGACGGCCCCGGCCTCGCGGCGGGGGGCGGTCGGCTGCCGCAGGGTGGCGGCCATCAGGGTATTGGCGAAAATCGACAACATCGCGCGTCTCCTTCTCAACGGTGCGCCCAAATGGACAGGGAAGCCCGGCGCCCACGGTGCCAGGACGTAACGAGTTTGTTAATCATGGTAATGATCATGGCGGACCTCCTGTGCATCGATCCTTCAATCCAGATAGGCATCGGGGCGTGTTCCTGCGAGTCAGGAAGTTTTCCCAATTGTAAGCCTGCCTTTAAGTTCCATGGATCGGCGGTCGCGGTCGGGCGGCGCTGGTAGGCGGCCGGTCGCGGCCTATGCTCGGGGCATGGACTGGCAGCACGTTCCCTCCCTCCAGGCGCTTCGCGGGTTCGAGGCCGCTGCGCGGCGCGGCGGCTATTCCGCCGCGGCGCGGGAACTGAACGTGACCCATGCCGCCATCGCGCAGCATGTCCGGCGGCTGGAGGCCCATTTCGGCTGCGTGCTGATGGTGCGGGAGGGCGCGGGGATGCGGCCGACGGAAGAGGGGCGGCAACTGGCCGCGGCCCTGACCGAGGGTTTCGGCGTCATCGCCGGCGCGGCGGCCGACCTGGCCGACCGCGACGTGGCCAAGCCGCTCCGGATCTCGCTTACCCCCTCGCTCGCGGCGAACTGGCTGATGCCGCGGATCGGCGATTTCTGGGCCCGGCATCCGGGGATCGAGCTGGAACTGGTCCCCTCGCCCGACCTGGTCGAGATCCGGGCGCAGAACTTCGACCTGGCGCTGCGCTACGGGCGCGGGCCCTGGCCGGGCGTCACCTGCGAACGGCTGATGGATGCGGGCCACGCGGTCGTGGCGCGGACCGGCATGATCCGCGCCCCCGTCGCGGACCTGTCGGAGCTGGCCGGCTACGACTGGCTGACCGAGCAGATGAACACCGAGGACATCCTGTGGGCGCGGCAGAACGGGCTCGACCCGGAGCGGGTGTCGCTCCGCAGCTTCCCGACCATCACCATGGCGCTGGAAGCGGTGCGGTCGGGGTATGGCGTGGGCATCCTGCCGCGCGTCATCGCCCAGGCGGACATCGACCGCGGCCAGGTGGAGGTCCTGTACGAGGAGGCCGACAGCGACTTGGCCTATCACATGCTGACGCGGGAGAACCGCGTCTCGGCCCCGCTGCGGATCCTGATGGGGTGGCTCAGGCGTCAGGCGGGCTGACGGGCGTTCAGCGCGGGCTGCGCTTGGCCAGGATGCGCTGCAGGGTCCGGCGATGCATCGACAGGCGCCGCGCCGTCTCGGACACGTTGCGGTCGCATTGCTCGTAGATGCGCTGGATGTGCTCCCACCGGACGCGGTCGGCCGACATCGGGTTCTCCGGCGGCGGCGGCAGGTCCTCTCCGCCGGTCAGGAGGGCGGCGGTGATCTGGTTGGCGTCGGCGGGCTTCGACAGGTAGTCGGTGGCGCCGATCTTGACCGCCGCGACGGCGGTGGCGATGGCGCCGTACCCGGTCAGGACCACGATGCGGGCATCGGCGCGCTTCTCGCGGATCGCCTCCACCACGTCGAGGCCGTTCCCGTCCCCCAGCCGCAGGTCCACCACGGCGAAGGCGGGCGGACGCCGCATCGCCGAGGCCCGGCCCGACGACACGCCGTCGGCCATCTCGACCTCGAAGCCGCGCTTCTCCATCGCCCGTGCCAGACGGCGGACGAAAGCCTCGTCGTCATCCACGAGCAGCAATGTCTTGTCCGGGCCGATATCGGGCGTTTCGGTCAGATCCATGAGGCTCCCTCTCTCGCAGCGGAGCTAGCTGCCGGCCACGTCCCGTCAATTGACGTGCCGATCACGCGCCGATCACGCCTTTTCAAGATAGCAGGCGGCCTCGTCCGCGACCTCCTCGGCGGTGACGCCCGCGCCTTGCGCGCCCGGCGCGCCGCGAAAGAGCGTGACGAAGCCCCGCTCGGGCAGGACGAGGTAGCTGAACACCGTGTGGTCCATCAGGTAGGTGTCCGCCTCCTCGCCGCGGCGGGCGTAGTAGACGCGGTAGGCCGCGGCCGCCTCGCGCACCTGCTCGGGGCTTCCGGTCAGGCCCAGCATGTCGGGATGCATGTAATCGGTGTACTCGGCCAGGATCGCGGGCGTGTCGCGCGCGGGGTCGATGGTGATGAAGACCGGCTTCACCTCGTGGCCCCGCTCCGCCAGCAGGTCCACCGCGCGGGCGTTGCGCGCCGCGTCGAGCGGGCAGACATCGGGGCAGAACGTGTAGCCGAAATAGATCAGGGTCGGCCGGTCCACCACCTCGGCCGCGGTCACCGTCCGGCCGGTCTCGTCCACCAGCGTGAAATCGCCGCCGATCGCGGCCTCGCCCGTCACCGTCCCGGCGGTGCACGCGGCGAAACGGTCGACCCCGCGTCCGAGCCAGACATAGGCCGCCGTGCCCCCCAGCAGGGCGACGAGGGCGATCGCGGCGAGAATGGCGACGAGGCGGGTCATGGCGGCTCCGGTGCGGATCAATGGCGGCATTGATCGCGCCAAGCGGTGGCCCTTACAAGGGCGGCACATGACCGAACCGGGCTTCATTCCCGCGACAGATGCGCTCGACCCCCGCTATGCCTTCGACCGGCGGGCGAACTGGGTGCGCGTGCGCACGCTGGCGCTGCTGCGGTGGATCGCCATCTCGGGGCAGATCGCGGCGGTGCTGGTGGGCCATGTCGTGTTCGGCCTGTCGCTGGCGCTGGGTCCGATCGGGGCCGCGATCGGGGCGGCGGCGATCACCAACATCATGGCGATCACCATCTGGCCGAAGACGCGCCGCCTGTCCGAGGCGGAACTGGCCGGGACCCTCATCTTCGACATGGTGCAGCTCTCCTCGCTGCTGGCGCTGACGGGGGGGCTGCACAATCCCTTCGCGCTGCTGATCCTGGCGCAGGTGGCGATCTCGGCCGCCGCGCTGGGGCGCCGGCAGACGCGGATCGTGTGCACGGTGGCGGCCGGCCTGATCACCGCGCTGCTGTTCGTCCACCTGCCGCTCACCACCCGGTCGGGCGAGGTGCTGCACCTTCCGGATCTGTTCCTGGCGGGGTTCTGGACCGCGCTCCTGATCGGCATCGTGTTCCAGGCCTCCTATGCCCGCCGGGTCACCGCCGAGGTCACCGCGATGGGCGACGCGCTCGCCGCCACGCAGATGGCCCTGGCCCGCGAGCAGAAGCTGACCGACCTGGGCGGGGTGATCGCGGCGGCGGCGCACGAGCTGGGAACGCCGCTGGCCACCATCGCGCTCGTCTCGGCGGAACTGGTGGACGAGGCCGACGACGCGGACACCCGCGCCGACGCGCAGCTGATCCGCGACCAGGCGGAGCGCTGCCGCCAGATCCTGCGCGACATGGGCCGCGCCGGAAAGCAGGACCGGCACGTTCGCCTGGCCCCGATCTCGTCGGTGATCGAGGAGGCGGCGGGGCCCCACCGCGACCGCGGCATCGACCTGCGCGTCACCTGCCGGGCCGAGCCGGGCAGCGACGACCGCCAGCCGAGCGTCGCGCGCCGCCCCGAACTGATCCACGGATTGCGGAACCTGGTGCAGAACGCCGTCGATTTCGCCCGCACGCGGGTCTGGATCGACGTGCGCTGGAACGAGACGGTGGTCGCCGTGCGGATCGCCGATGACGGGCCCGGCTATCCGCCCGACACGCTGTCGCGGCTGGGCGATCCGTTCCTGCGCCGGCGGCGCGAGACCGGGCCGGATCCCAGCCGGCCCGGCTACGAGGGGATGGGGCTCGGCCTGTTCATCGCCAAGACGCTGCTGGAACGCTCCGGCGCCGAGATCACCTTCGCCAACGGGCAGGACGGGTTCGGCCCGGCCACCGCCGACCGCGACCGCTGCGGCGCGCTCGTCACGCTGACCTGGGCGCGCGACCAGGTCGCGGTGACCACGGACCGGGCGCCGCTTGGCGAGAACGACGCCGTGTCGGGGTGATCCGGGGGCCGGACTTAACCGCAAATTAACGAAGCTGCGCAAGGTTTCGGAAAGGTTTTTCCGAGGCGATCGCGTGACATACGAACTCATCTGGATGGTCGCGGTCGCGGTCGCGGCGTCGGTGGCCAGCGGCGGCCTGTCGGTCCTGTGGCTGACCACGCGACGGGCGCCGCGGATCATCGCCACCGACCCCCGCCGCGAGACCGCGTTCCTGATCGAGCACGGCCGCGTCGTCGACGCGACCCGGTCGGGGCGGGCCATCCTCGACGGGCTGGGCGCGGAAGGCACGCGGGCCGACCGGCTGATCCGGTGGCTGTCGGACGCCTTTCCCGGCCTGGCGGAGGCGATCCGCGCCATGCCCGACACCGCCGAACGCACGATCACCGCCCGCGACGGGATCGGCCGGCTGGCCCTGTCCAAGGAGCGCGGCCTGCTCAGGATCGCCCTGGGCGACGACGAGAACGCGCGGGTGGAAATCGACCGCGTCTGCCAGACCGCCGTGCAGGCCGAGCTCGAGACGCTGCGCGCGATCGGCGACGCCCTGCCCTACCCGGTCTGGCGCGAGGACCGGGAGGGCCGGATCCGCTGGGTGAACCGCGCCTATCTCGACATCCTGGCCACGCAGGACCGCGCCGCCGCCGAGGCCTGGCCGCCCCGGGCCCTGTTCGAGGGCGAGATCCTGATCCCCGGCGTCTCCAAGCGCCTGTCGGCCATGGGGCGCTGGTTCGAATGCCACGCCGTCTCCTCGGGGGAGGAGACGCTGGTCTCGGCCGTGCCGGCCGACGCGCTGGTCAAGGCGGAGACCGCGCTCGACACCTTCCGCCAGACGATGTCGCGCACCTTCGCGAACCTGACCGTGGGCCTCGCCATCTTCGACGAGGAGCGCCGTCTGACGGTGTTCAATCCCGCGCTGACCGACATGACGACGCTGCCGATCGACGTGCTGATCGGGCGGCCGACGCTGGAAAGCTTCCTCGACGCGCTGCGCGCCCGGCAGATGATCCCCGAGCCGCGCGATTACGGATCGTGGCGGGAACGGGTGGCCGACGTGGAACATTCGGCGCGCAACGGCACCTATTCGGAGGTCTGGCACCTGCCCGGCAGCCGCACCTATCGCATCACCGGGCGGCCGCAGCCCGACGGCGCCTTCGCGCTGCTGATGGAGGACATCTCGGCGGAGATGGGCCTCACCCGCCGCTTCCGCAGCCAGATCGAGACCGGCAACGCCGTGCTCGACGCCCTGCCCGAGGCGATCGCCGTCTTCGACGAGGCGGGCACGCTGGTGGTGTCGAACGAGGCCTACGACGACTTGTGGCAGATCGACCAGCGCCAGGGCATGACGCAGCTGACGCTGGCCGACGCGATCGGCTTCTGGCGCGAACGCTCGCACCCGACGCCGTTCTGGGACCAGCTGACCCTGCCGGCCGCCGCGTCCTCCGAGGGCGCGGGGGCGGTGGAGCGCGTCCGGCTGGACGACGGGCGCCTGGTCTGGGCGGCGCGGCAGCACCTGTCGGGCGGCGCGGTCATGGTCCGCTTCCTGCCCCACTCGGCGGAGGTCAGCCCCCTCATGCCCGCGACCAAGCGCCGGCTGGAGGATCGCCGGGCCGCCGGGACCCCGTGATCCCGGCGCCGCCGCAATCGACTTGATACCGAGGCGCGCAGTGGACATCCTGCGCCCCATGTCCGGGCTGTCCCTGTTCCTTGCCGATGCGCGCGCCACCGACCGTCTGGGCCGGGCGCTGGCGGATCGCCTGCACCCCGGCGACACCGTGCTGCTGGAGGGCGAGCTGGGCGCGGGCAAGAGCCACCTCGCCCGCGCCGTGATCCAGTCGATGCAGGCCCGGACGGGGCCGGTGGAGGACGTGCCCTCGCCCACCTACACGCTGGTCCAGACCTACAGCGCCGGCGGGGCGGAGATCGTCCATGCCGACCTCTACCGGCTGGGCGACCCGTCCGAGCTGGACGAGCTGGGGCTGGAGGAGGCGATGGGCCAGGCGGTCTGCCTGATCGAGTGGCCCGATCGGCTGGACCGGGTGCCGCCGGACGCGCTGCGCGTGGCGCTGTCGGCCGAGGGCGAGGGGCGGCGCGCCCGCCTGTCCGGCGCGGCGGGCTGGGAGGCGCGCCTTGCCGCGCTGCGGGAGGTCGCCGGTGCCTGACACGATTGCCCGCGACCTGCTCGAGCGGCATGGCTGGGCCGGGGCGTGGTCCCTGCCGCTGGCCGGGGATGCCTCGGGCCGGGCCTATGCGCGCCTCAGGCGGGCCGACGGGTCGACGGCGATCCTGATGGAACGGGGCGGCGATACCGGCCCGTTCCTGCGCGCCGCCCGGCACCTGGCCGATCTGGGCCTGTCCACACCCGCGATCCTCGGCGCGGCGGGCGAGTGCGTGCTGATGGAGGATCTGGGCGACGCGCTGCTGGCGACGCTCACCCGCGATCCCGCGCTGGAAGACCCGCTCTATGCGCTGGCGACCGACGTTCTGGTGGCGCTGCACGGCCATCCCGCGCCCGACTGGGCGGCCCCCTACGGCCCCTCGGAGATGGTCGCGGCGCTGGACCCGTTCTGGCGCCATTACGCGGCCGCCGCCCCGAAGGGCGCGCGCGATCGGGTGGAGGCGGCGCTCGGCGACCTGCTGGAGGCGCATGACGGGGCGCCGGTCCTGCTCCACCGCGACTATCACGCGCAGAACCTCATCCACCTGCCGGGCCGGGAGGGGGTGGCCGCGCTCGGCCTGCTCGATTTCCAGGATGCCTGCGCCGGGCATCGGGCCTACGACCTCGCCTCGCTTCTGCAGGATGCGCGCCGCGACGTGGACCCGGCGCTCGAGTCGCGGATGATCGCGCGCTACGCCGCCGCGACCGCGCGCGACGCCGAGGCGTTCGACGCCGCCTACACGCTCCAGGCGCTGCAGCGGCACCTGCGTATCCTCGGCATCTTCGCGCGGCTGGGGACCGAGGGGGGCAAGCCCGGATATCTCGACCTGGTGCCGCGGGTCCGCGCCCATGTGGAGCGGTGCCTGGCCCATCCGGTCGCGGCGCCGCTGGCCGCGCCGATGGCGCAGGTCCTGGCGGCGGAGGCGCCGGCGCGATGACCCGGCCGCTCCTGATCTTCGCCGCCGGGTTCGGCACCCGGATGGGCGCGCTGACGAAGGACCGCCCCAAGCCCATGGTCGAGGTCGCGGGCCGGCCGCTCGTCGATCACGCCATCGAGATCGGCCGCGCCGCCGGCTGCGCGCCGATCGTCGCCAATACCCATTACCTGCGCGGGGCGATCGAGCCGCACCTGGCCGCGCGGGGCGTCGTCGCCTCGCCCGAGGAGGACGCGATCCTCGATACCGGCGGCGGCCTGCGCCACGCGCTGCCCCGGCTCGGGCCCGGCCCTGTCTTCACCCTGAATTCCGACGCGCTCTGGACCGGGCCGAACCCGCTCGACACGCTGGAGGCCGCCTGGGAGGGCGAGGGAGACGGCGCGCTCCTGCTCTGCGTGCCGCGCGAGCGTGCCGTGGGCCGGGACGGGCCGGGCGATTTCGCGATGGCCCCGGACGGGCGCCTGACGCGCGGGGGGCCGTTCGTCTATACCGGGGCGCAGATCATCGATCCCGCGGTGCTCGCGCCGGAGGCGGGCCCCGTCTTCTCCCTGTCGCGGGTCTGGACCCGGCTGGCGGCCGCGGGGCGCCTCAGGGGCATCGTCCATGCCGGTGGCTGGGCCGATGTGGGCCATCCGGGCGGCATCGCCGCGGCCGAGGACATGCTCGCCCGTGCTTGAGACGGACCCGGCCCCGCGGCTTTACGGGCTGCCGCCCGGCGCCGACTTCCCCGCGGAACTGATCCGGGGGCTGGAGGCGCGGCTGGCCGGCCGGCCGCCCGAAGAATGGGCGCGGGTGGAGATCCTGGTGAACACCGCCCGGATGCAGCGCCGCCTGACCCGCCTGTTCGCGGAGGGGCCGCCGCGGCTACTGCCCCGGATCCGGCTGCTGACGCGGATCGCCGACGACCATGCCCTGCCCGAGCTGCCCCCCGCCCTGCCCGACCTGCGCCGCAAGCTGGACCTGGCGCAGCTGGTCCGCCGGCTGGTCGAGGCCGATCCGACGCTCGCGCCCCGCAGTGCCGTCCACGACCTGGCCGACAGCCTGGCCGCGATTTTCGAGGAGATGGCCTCCGAAGGGGTCGAGCCCGAGGCGCTCGAACGGCTCGACGTGGGGGGGCTGTCGGATCACTGGGCGCGGGCGCTGCGTTTCCTGACCATCGCGGGCACGGTGACGCGCGCCGAGCCCCGGCCGGCGGCGGCCGAGCGCCTGCGCCGCGCGGCCGAGGCGCTGGCCGACCGCTGGCGCACCGACCCGCCGGACCACCCGGTGATCGTCGCCGGCTCCACCGGATCGCGGGGTCCGGTGCAGCTTCTGATGCGGGCGGTGGCGGGCCTGCCGCAGGGCGCCGTGGTCCTGCCCGGCGTCGATGTCCACATGCCTGCGGACATCTGGGACGGGCTGGGCGACGCGATGAGCGCCGAGGACCACCCCCAGTACCGCTATGCCGACCTGTGCCGCCGCCTGGGCGTCCATCCGGCCGCCATCGGGCGGTGGAGCGACGCCGACCCCGTGCCGGCGCGCAACGCGCTGCTGTCCATGGCGCTGCGTCCCGCGCCGGTGACCGATCGCTGGATGCGCGACGGTCCGGGATTGGGCGACTTGGAGGCGGCGACCCGCGACATCGACCTGATCGAGGCGGCCGACCCGGCCGAAGAGGCCGCCGCCATCGCCATCCGCCTGCGCCGCGCGGTGGAGGACGGCGACACCGCCGCGCTCGTGACGCCGGACCGGATGCTGACGCGGCGGGTGGAGGCGGCGCTCGACCGTTGGGGGATCGTGGCCGACGACAGCGCCGGCGTGCCGCTCCAGCAGACGGCGCCGGGGCGCCTCTTGCGGCAGACCGCCCAGATCATGGCAGAGCCACCGGGGGCGGAGGCGCTGCTGGCGCTTCTGAAGCACCCGCTGTGCCATTCGGGGGCGGAGCGGAACCGCCACCTGCTGTGGACGCGGGAGCTCGACCTGTGGTTGCGCCACGCGCCCCCGCCCGAGATAGGGGCGGATACGCTCGCGGCCTTCGCCGAGGCGCATCCCGAGGCGGCGGAGTGGGCGGAGTGGGTGGCGGCCCTGCTGCCCGCGCCGCGGGAGGAGGCGCCCCTCGACACGCTCGCCGCGCGGCATCTCGACCTGTCGGAATGCGCGGCCGGGGGGCCCGGGGGCGGCAGCGGCGGCCTGTGGCAGGAAGCGCCGGGACGCGCCGCCCGCGAGCTGATGGACGAGCTGCTGGCCGAGGCGGCCGGCGGCGGCACCGCGATCCCGCGCGACTACGCCGACCTCGTCGGGTCGCTCCTGTCCGCGCAGGAGGTCCGCCGCCCCGACGAGGGCCGGGCGGACGTGATGATCTGGGGCACGCTGGAGGCGCGGGTCCAGGGCGCGGACCTGGTGATCCTGGCCGGGCTGTCGGAGGGGACCTGGCCCGAGGTCCCGGCCCCCGACCCGTGGCTGAACCGGAAGATGCGGCGCGATGCCGGATTGCTGCTGCCCGAACGCCAGATCGGGCTCAGCGCCCACGATTTCCAGCAGGCCGCCGCCGCCCCGCGCGTGGTCCTGAGCCGGGCCCGCCGCGACGCCGAGGCCGAGACGGTCGCCGCCCGCTGGCTGAACCGTCTGACGAACCTTCTGGGCGGATTGCCGGGCACGGGCGGCCGCCAGGCGCTCGAACACATGCGGGGGCGCGGCGACGTGTGGATCGGCTATGCCCGGGCGGCGGCCGCCCGCCGGCAATCCGCCGCCCCGGCGCCGCGGCCCGCGCCCTGCCCGCCGGTGGCGGCAAGGCCCGACCGCCTGTCGGTGACGCAGGTGCAGACCCTGATCCGCGACCCCTACGCGATCTATGCCCGGCGCATCCTGGATCTGTCGCCGCTCGCGCCGCTCAGGCCCGAACCGGACGCGCCGCTTCGGGGGGTCGTGCTCCACCGCATCTTCGAGCGGTTCGTCCAGGACGGCCCCGGCCCCGGCCCCGGGGACCCGGAGGCCGAGGCGCGGCTGCGCGCCATCGCGGCGGCGGAACTGGCCGCGATCCCGTGGCGGGCCGCCCGCGCCATGTGGCAGGCCCAGATCGACCGGCTGGCGCCCTGGTTCGTGGAGGGAGAGGTCCGCCGCCGGGCGGAGGTCGCGCAGATCGCCACCGAGGCGCGGGGCCGGTTCGACGTGCCGGGCACCGGCGTCACGCTGACCGGCACCGCCGACCGCATCGACCGCCGCACCGACGGGCGGCTGGTGGTCTATGACTACAAGACCGGAACGGTCCCCTCCGACAAGGCGATCCGCCATTTCGACCGGCAGCTTCTGCTGGAGGCGGCGATGGCCGAGGCCGGCGCCTTCGAGGCCGTGCCGCGCGCGCCGGTGGCCGAAATCTGCCATATCGGGCTCGGCGCCCAGCGCCGCGCCGATCCCCTGCGGCTGCGCGATCCGGACGGCGACGCGATGCTCGACCCCGACGCCACGATCCTGGAGCTGCGCCGCCTGCTGGGCGCCTGGGCGGAGCGGTCGCGGGGCTATACTTCGCTCCGCGCGATGCAGACCATGACCGATTACAGCGACTACGCCCATCTGGCCCGGTTCGGCGAATGGACGCTCGACGACGATCCCGCCCCGCAGGAGGTGGGATGACCGACGACGCCTCCCTCCGCCAGATCGCGGCGGCGCGGCCCGACCGGTCCACGTGGCTGTCGGCCAATGCCGGGTCGGGCAAGACCCGCGTCCTGACCGATCGGGTGGCGCGGCTTCTGCTGCACGGGGCGGACCCGCAGAACATCCTGTGCCTGACCTATACCAAGGCCGCCGCCTCGGAGATGCAGAACCGCCTGTTCAAGCGGCTCGGCGAATGGGCGATGATGGCCGAGGACGAGCTGACGCGGACCCTTGCCCGGCTGGGCGAGACGGACCGCTCCGCCCCCCGCCTCGCCTCGGCGCGGCGGCTCTTCGCCCAGGCGATCGAGACGCCGGGGGGCCTGCGGATCCAGACGATCCATTCGTTCTGCGCCAGCCTGTTGCGCCGCTTTCCGCTGGAGGCCGGGGTCAGCCCCCGCTTCGCCGAGATGGACGACGCCTCGGCCGCCGGGCTGCGCGCCGATTGCCTCGAACGGCTGGCCGAGCGCGACCCCGACCTCTTCGGCGCGTTCGCGGCCGGCATCCCGGCGGGGTCGCTCGACGGGCTCGCGGCCGAGATCGCCCGGGGGCGCGGCCAGTTCATCCCCGCCGCCGGGGCCGAAATCCGGCGGGCGCTCGGCCTCGATCCCGGAGACGACGTGGCACGGCTTCTGTCCGATACGTTCCTCGGCGGCGAGGCCGACCTGCTGGCGGCCTGCCGCGGGGCGATGGAGGGGGCCGGCCCCCAGGACCGGAAGGCCGCGGACCGGCTGGCGGCCCTCGCCCCGCCCTGGACCACCGCGGACCTCGCGGCGCTCGAATCCGTCCTACTCTTTGGCGAGGGCGCGAAGGAGCCCTTCGGGCCCAAGACCGGCAAGTTCCCGACCAAGGCGTCGCGCGGCCGGCTCGGCCCCGATTGCGCCGCGCTCGACCAGCTGATCGAGCGGGTGGCGGCGGCCCGGCCGCGCCGGATGGCACTGGACCTGGCGGAGAGGTCGGAGATCCTGAACCGGTTCTCGGCCGCCTTCCTCGACCTCTACGCGCGGGCGAAGGAGGCGCGCGGCTGGCTCGACTTCGACGACCTGATCCTGGGCGCCCGATCGCTGCTGTCGCGGGGCGACGTGGCCGAATGGGTGCTCTACCGGCTGGACGGGGGGCTGGACCACATCCTGGTGGACGAGGCGCAGGATACGAGCCCGCCGCAATGGCAGGTGATCGAGGCGCTGACCCGGGAATTCGCCGCCGGCCACGGGGTGCGGGCGACGCCGCGCACGCTGTTCGTCGTGGGCGACCGCAAGCAGTCGATCTATTCCTTCCAGGGTGCCGATCCGGAGGGGTTCGAGCGCATGCACGACCGCTTCGCCGCGCGGGCGGGCCCGGAGGCGCTGGCGCGTCTGGAACTGCGCCATTCGTTCCGCTCCGCCCCGGCGATCCTGAGCGCCGTCGACGCGACCTTCGCCACCGCGATGGG
The DNA here is from genome assembly GCA_947487205.1 of uncultured Paracoccaceae bacterium. Taxonomy (GTDB): domain Bacteria; phylum Pseudomonadota; class Alphaproteobacteria; order Rhodobacterales; family Rhodobacteraceae; genus Palleronia. The sequence continues at coordinate 78,000 of CANKVU010000016.1, forward strand.
CGGGGACGTGGCGCATGTGCCGTTCAAGTCCGACCTGCCCGGCCGCGTCGACCTGTGGCCGCTGGTGGAGCCGGAGGACGAGCCCGACCCGGCCGAATGGCACGACCCGGTCGACCGGCCCTCGCCGCGCGGCGCCGACATCCGGCTGGCAGAGGACATCGCGACGTGGGTCCGGGGCCTGATCGACACCAAGGCGACGATCCCGGACCGGGACGTGCCCGGCCGCCGACGGCCCGTCCATGCGGGCGACATCCTGGTGCTGGTGCGGGGCCGGGGCGGGATCTTTCACCCGCTGATCCGGGCCTGCAAGGCGGCGGGCATCGACATCGCCGGCGCCGACGTGCTGCGGCTGGAGGACGACCTGGCGGTGAAGGACATCCTGTCGCTGCTGCGCGTCCTGGCCCTGCCCGAGGACGACCTGTCGCTGGCCGAGGCACTGCGCTCGCCGCTCTTCGGGCTGGACGAGGGGGACCTCTACCGGCTCGCGCACGGGCGCGGGGGACGGCGCCTGTGGCAGGTGCTGCGGGGCGCGCGCGACGCGTTCCCCGGCCCGATGGCGATGCTCGACGACCTGATGGCGCGGGCCGATTACCTGCGCCCGTTCGAACTGATCGACCGCATCCTGCTGCGCCATGGCGGGCGGGAACGCCTGATCGGACGGCTGGGGCCCGAATCGGTCGATGCCATCGACGCGCTCCTGGCCGAGGCGCTGACCTACGAGCGCACGGAAGCGCCCTCGCTCACCGGCTTCCTGGCGTGGTTCGCGCGTGACGATGTCACCGTCAAGCGGCAGGCGGAGGGCGCGGGCAGGCGATTGCGCGTGATGACGGTGCACGGTGCCAAGGGGCTGGAGGCGCCGGTGGTGATCCTGCCCGACACGATGCGGACCGACCCCCCCGACCGCGATCGCATCCTGCACCTGGATGGCGGCCCGACGATCTGGAAGCCGAACAAGGCCGGGCGGCCGCCCGTCCTCGACCCCGTCGCCGCGGCCCGCGACGCCGCGCGGCGGGCCGAGCGCGACCGGCTGCTCTATGTCGCGATGACGCGCGCCGAGACGTGGCTCGTCGTCTGCGGCGCGGGCAAGGCGGCGGACGCCGATCGGGCCTGGTACGGCCAGGTCGCGGCAGGCCTCGCCTCGGTCGCGACCGAGCCGCTCGACACCCCGGCGGGACCGGGACTGCGCCATGCGGTCAATTCCCTGGACAGGCTCGACACCGTCGACACGCCGGACCGGGAGGGGACGGACGGGGCGACGCTGTTGCCCGCGTGGTTCGACGGCGCCGCCGCCCCGGCCCGCGCCCCGGCGCGCATCCTCTCCCCGTCCGATCTCGGCGGGGCGAAGGCGCTGCCGGGGGCGGCGGGCGACGACGAGGGGACGGCGACCCTGCGCGGCACGGGCCTGCACCTGCTGCTCGAACACCTGCCCGGGTTGCCGCGCGCGGAATGGGACGCGGCCGCGCCGCGGATCCTGGGCGCCGATCCCGACCTCGCGCCCCTGGCCCCGGCGCTGCTGGCGGAGGCATGCGGCGTGCTCGACGATCCCGAGACCGGGCCGCTCCTGCGCGCGGGCGCGCTGAGCGAGGTGGCGCTCGCCGCGCCGCATCCGTCGGGGGCGCATGTCGCGGGAACGGTGGACCGCCTGGAGGTCGGCCCGGACCGGGTGCGCGCCATCGACTTCAAGTCGAACCGGGTCGTGCCCGACGAGGCCGCCGCGGTGCCCGACGGCCTGCTGCGCCAGATGGGCGCCTATGCCTTCGCGCTCGGGCGGATCTATCCCGGCCGGCACATCGAGCTGGCCCTTCTGTGGACGGTCGGGCCGCGGCTGATGCCTCTCGATACGGCGACCGCGCTGCGCGCCTTCGAACAGGGGCTGGCTTGACGGGTTCCGGGCCTCTCCTTACCTACCGGCCTCAAGCGCAGCCAAGGAGACACGTCATGGCCACCGTTGCCGTCACCGACGACACCTTCGACACCGAGGTCCGTCAGTCGGACATTCCCGTCGTGGTCGATTTCTGGGCCGAGTGGTGCGGCCCCTGCAAGCAGATCGGCCCGGCGCTGGAAGAGATCGCGGCCGAGATGGACGGGCAGGTGAAGATCGCCAAGGTCAATGTCGACGAGAACCCGAACTCCCCCGCGCAGCTGGGCGTTCGCGGCATCCCGGCGCTGTTCCTGTTCAAGGACGGGCAGGTCGTGTCGAACAAGGTCGGCGCCGCGCCGAAGGCGTCGCTCGAAAGCTGGATCAAGGGCGAGATCTGATCCACGCCCCATGCCCCGGAGCCACACAGGCCCCGGGGCCGCACACGGTGGAGTGGTGTCCCGGCTGCGGCGATGCTAGTCCCTCGGGCGACCCCGAGGCCTGGAAGGGAGCCTGATCCGTGTCGCAGAAATCCGAGGGACCCCGCGCCCGGTTCGTCATCTCCGATGCCCACGACATCTTCTGGTCCAAGGCCTCGCGCTTCGCGCGGAGCCCGCGGCGCGACGTGACCGCCACGGCGCCGCTGCACCGGGGCGGGGTGATCGACGCGGACGTGGTCATCGTCACCAATTGCACGTTCCCCGGCGGCAACGCGGCCACCACGCTCACCGAATTGCGCGCCTTCGAGGCGGCGGGATTGTCGGTGGTGATCGTGAACTGCTCGATCAAGCGGTCACGGTGGAAGTGGAACTGGATTTCCGACAGGTACCTGCCGGTGGCCGACCGCCTCGTCTCCGCCCACCGGGTGGAGCGCATCACCTGCCGCACGGCGATCATCCGCGGACCGCGGATGATGATGACCCGCAATTTCGAGCGCTTCGCCCGCAAGGTGCGGCCCGAGCACGCCATCTTCGTCGTCAACAATTCCGCCTGGAACGAGAACGGCCGCCCCGTCTTTCCCTGGCCGGACCTGCACACGCTGATCGGCACGCTCGACTGGCCGCGGGTGGAACTGTGCCCCACCGGCCCGATCATCCGCGCGGAATCGGACCGCGACCTGCAAGGCACCGGCATCGCGTCCTACCTGTCCGACCGAGACTGGCCCCCGGTCATGGACCAGGAGGACTTTCCCTTCGTGCCGCGCGCCCGGCTCGATCCGCCGATCGTCATCGGGCGCCACGCGCGGGACCATCCCGGCAAGTGGCTGTCGAACCGCGACGAGCTTCTGGCGGTCTATCCCGACACGGACCCCGATATCCGGGTCTCGATCCTGGGCGGCGCCGACACCGTGGGCCGGCAGATCGGCGGCATTCCCGAGGGCTGGCAGGTCATGCCGTTCGGCCTTGACGGGGTGCAGGATTACCTTGCGGAGCTCGACGTCTTCGTCAACTTCCCCTCGCCGGAGCGCCACGAGGCCTTCGGGCGCACCATCGTCGAGGCGATCCTGTCCGGCCTGCCGGTGATCCTGCCGCATCGCTTCGCGGCGACCTTCGGCGATCTGGCCTTCTATTGCGAGCCCCGGGAGGTCCGGGGCGTGATCGACCGGCTCGCCGCCGACGATTCCGGTCGTCTCGCCTATCTAGAGGCGGCGCGCGACCTTGCCGCCGACCTCTATTGCACGCCGAGCCTCGTGCGGCGGTTGCGGGACGGCGGGGCGATCCCGACGCCGGTCCTGCCCGAACCGGCCGCCACCTGGCGGCGCGGAATCCTGCCTCAGGCGTAATGGGCCTCGAGCGCGGCCAGGACCACCGCCCGGTCGGCGGGGGTCATCCGGTCGAGGCTCTGCACGCAGAACGAGGCGAAGCCGCCCGCCCTCAGCCGCGCCATCACCGCCTCCAGGGCCCGGCCCGTGGGCCGACCCGGGCGGACATAGCCCGCATCGACGACGGGAGCGACGCGCGCGCCCGCCGCCAGTTCCAGATGCATGGCCAGTCCCACCGGGGAAAGCTGGCCGGCGTCGCGGAACCGGAACCCCGCCTGCCGGCGCAGCGCCTCGGGCCGGTCGGCGTAATGGGCCGCGAGCGTGTCGCGGCGCAGGGCATGGGGCGTATGTTCCAGCATCAGGAAATCCCGCCGCCGGCCCAGGGACCGCGCCGCGGCGCGCTGCGCCATGCCGTATCCGGGCCGCTCCGGGCGGAGCCGTCGCCGGGCCCAGGCGAGTGCGGGATGGGGGAGGCGCGCCATCCGGCCCCGCAGCACCGGGCGGTCGCCATCGAAGAACTCCGCCTCGTGCCGCGGCCGGCCGACGAAGATGTCGTCGTTGAGGTAGAGGAACCGGTCGGCCAGCCCGGGAATGCGGTGGATCATCGTCTCGATCGAGCGGGAGGAGAAAACCGGCAGGAGGTCGGCGTGCTCGCCGTAGATCGCCCGGTGATCCACCACCCGCACCCGGTCGGCGACGGCCCGGTCCGCCAATAGCGGGTCGAGCGGGGCGGGATGCTGGGCGTCGGTGACGACATGGATGCGCCGCACGAAGGGGCAGAACCGCAGGAGCGATCCGACGGCATAGCGCAGCTCTCCGCTGCTGGCGAAGCGCGTGGCCGCGGTGGCGTCCGCGGCGGCACCGTCGCCGAAGCGGGCCCGCGCCGCCCGATGAGCCGGATCGGCGCCATCGACCCAGGTGACGACCGCGTCGATCATTGCCCTAGCCGGTGGTGGCGTATTCGTGGAAGCCCTCGAACTGCTGGTCGAAGAGGTCGCGGAACCGCCCCTGATGGCCCAGAAGCTCCTGGACCGGGCCGCTTTCGACCACCGTGCCATCGTCGATCACGTGCACCCTGTCGGCTTCCAGGATGGTGGAGAGACGGTGGGCAATCACGATCGTCGTCGTGTTCTCGGTCAGGCGGGCCAGCGCCTCCTTGACCAGGCCCTCGGAGGTGGCGTCGAGCGCGCTCGTGGCCTCGTCCAGAAGCAGGATCTCGCTCCTCCTCAGGATCGCGCGGGCGATGGCGACGCGCTGGCGCTGTCCGCCGGATAGGAACAGGCCGTTCTCGCCGACCTCGGTCTCGTAGCCCTTGTCGAGGTTCAGGATGAAATCGTGCGCGTTGGCGGCCTGCGCGGCCTCCTCGACCTCGGCATCGGTCGCCTCGGGGCGGGAGAAGCGGATGTTCTCGCGCACGGTGGTGGAGAAGAGGAACGTGTCCTGCCCCACGAAGGAGATCCGCTCCCGCAGCGATTCGAAGGTGGTCCGCGAGATGTCCTGCCCGTCGATCGTCACCCGGCCCGATTTCGGATCGTAGAGCCGCATGATCAGGTTCAGGATCGTCGACTTGCCGCCCCCCGACGGCCCCACCAGCGCCGTCGTCTTCTTGGCCGGGAAGGTGAGGTCCAGGTTCCGGATCACCGTCGATTTCTTGCCGTAGCCGAAGGTCACGTCCTCGAAGGCGACCTCTCCGCGGCCGGCGGCGAGGGCCACGGCATCGGGCGCCTCGACCAGCAATTCCTCGTAATCGAGGAGCTCGAACATCATCCGGACGCCGACCATCGCCGTCTCCAGCTTGACGCGGACCCGCGACAGGCGCTTGGCGGGCTCGTAGGCCATCATGAAGGCGGTGATGAAGGACATCAGCTCGCCCGGCGTCGTCGGCTCCCCCCCGAAGATCGAGAAGGCGCTGACCGCCACGATCCCGGCGATGGCGAACCCGGCCAGCGTCTCCATCAACGGCGAGGTCACGGCGCCGATCCGCGCGATGGCATTGCGGCGCCGCTCCACGTTCCGTACGGCCGAACCCATCCGGCCCTGCATCTGGTCCTCGAGCGAGAAGACCTTGACGACGTGGATGCCCTTCGACGTCTCCTGGATGACCTTCATGATCTCGGCCGCCGAGGAGGCCTCGGAGCGCATGATCTCGCGCACCTCCTTGAGCAGCCGCCGCACCCCGAAGATCGCCGCCGGCCCCACGAGCAGGGCGAACAGCGACAGGAACGGCGCCTGATAGATCATCACCCCCAGAAGGCCGACCAGCATCAGCGCGTCGCGGCTGATCGAGGCGACGATGAGCTCGATCACCTGCTGCGCGGCCGTCGCGCCCTTGGTGAGCCGCATCAGGATGTTCGACGATTCCTGCATGTTGAAGAAGGACACGCCGTTGGCGATCAACTTGCGGTACAGGTCCTCCTGCTGGTTGGCGACGATCCGGTTGCCGGCCCGCGACATCGCCACGGTCTGGACGTAATTCGCCGCCCCCTTCACGGTGAAGGTCAGCGCCACCGCGCCCGCGACCAGGAGCGCGATGCGGCGATCGTCATAGGCCGTCATCGCATCGACGATGAATTCCATCAGGTAGGCCGTCAGCGCGGTGGTCGCGGCCACCACGACCATCGCGCCCGCGGCCAGGAAATACCACTTCTTCTGCGACGCGGCCTGCTCGGACATGAGACGGCGCACCATCTCGGTCCGCTCCGGGTCCGGGACCAGCCATTCGAGAAGACGTTGGCGCAATCGTGTCATCGACCGTTTTTCCCTCGGACCCATGCCTGCCCCGAACCTAGTCGCCATGGCGCCGGATTGCGATAGACGGGCGCATCGTAGCCCCGCCGCGGAGCGACGTCCCCGGCCTCGTCCGTCAACGGGCCGGACCTTGGTTGGCAATCGCCTCCGGCACCGCCATATCGGGCCGGACGCACGAGAGAAGGACAGCCATGATGGCCGAGAGCAGGTTTCCGGGGTGGCACGGCACGACGATCGTCGGCATCCGCAAGGGCGGCAAGGTGGTGATCGCGGGCGACGGGCAAGTCAGCCTGGGCGACACCGTGATCAAGGGCACGGCGCGCAAGGTCCGCCGCCTGTCCCCGGGCGGATCGGACGTGATCGCGGGTTTCGCGGGATCGACCGCCGACGCCTTCGCGCTGCTGGAGCGGCTGGAGACGAAGCTGGAGGCGACGCCGGGACAGTTGCAGCGCGCGGCCGTGGAGCTGGCCAAGGACTGGCGCACCGACAAGTACCTGCAGAAGCTCGAGGCGATGCTGATCGTGTCGGACGGACGCGAGCTTTACGTGATCACGGGGGCGGGCGACGTGCTGGAACCCGAGCACGACATCGCCGCGATCGGGTCGGGCGGCAATTACGCTCTGGCCGCCGCGCGGGGCCTCTACGACACCGACATGGACGCCGAGGCGATCGCGCGCCGCGCGATGGAGATCGCGGCCGATATCTGTGTCTATACCAATGGCAGCCTGACGATCGAGACGCTGGCGGCGTGAGATAGGCACGGCCGCCCCGGCGTCCCGACAAGGGAAAGCCGGCCCCGGGGCCGGCTTTGTCATGCGCGGGGCGCCGCGGGATCAGGCGTTGCCCGTGGTCCCGGATTGCTCGGCCTGGGCCTTCTGCCGCTGCGCCAGGCCCTGGCGGTAGAGCTTGACGAAGTCGATCGGTTCCAGGTTCAGCGGCGGGAAGCCGCCGTCATGGGTCACGTCCGACACGATGCGGCGGATATAGGGGAACATCAGCCGCGGCGCCTCGATCAGGAGGAACGGGTGGAGCTGCTCCTCCGAGACGTTCGACACCTGGAAGATGCCGCCATATTCCAACTCCAGCAGGAAGAGGATGTCCTCGGATTCCTTGTTCTTGGAGCGGACGGTGAACTTGCCGAGGACCTCGTACTGGTTTTCCTGGTCGCGCTTCTTGGCGTCCAGGCTGACCTGCACCGAGACGTCGGGCTGGACCTGACCCTTCATCCCCTTCTGGGCGAGGACGTTCTCGAACGAGAGGTCGCGGATATATTGCGCCATCGGGCGGATCTGCGGCATCTGCGGCTGCTGCGCGCCGTTCGTGGCGGAACCCTGCGTCGTCTCTGTCTCGTCGGCCATGGCGTCTCTCCCCGGGGGTTTTCTAGTCGCGCCGGGACCTATCATCGCCGCCGGTCCTGGTCCAGCCGGAGGGGCGCCGTCCGGGATCGGGCTCGGTGATCTCGACCTCCTGCGCCTCGCCCTCGATCACGCCGTCGCGGCGTTGCGGGCGGTCGGCCCCGTCGGGGCGGCGGGGATCGCCATAGGTCATCGTCTGCACGCGCACGCGGGAGCGCAGCTCGGTGAAGAGACGCTTCTGGATTGCGGGCACGAGCAGGGCGAAGCCCACCGCGTCGGTGAAGAAGCCGGGCGTGAGCAGCAGCGCGCCGGCAAAGAGCACCATCGCCCCCTTGGCGAGCGGCTCGGCCGGATCGCGAAGGTCGCGGAACGACGCCTTCAGCTCGGCCAGCGCATGCGCGCCGCGCGAGCGCACGAGCGCCGTGCCCACGATCGCCGTGACGACCACGATCAGCAGCGTCGGCCAGAGCCCGATCAACCCGCCGACCTGGATGAACAGGGCGATCTCGATCAGGGGAACGGCGATGAAAGCCGCAAGTATCCACATTCCGGGGCACCTCTTTGTCGCGAGCGGGGCGGTGGACTTGGACCGCCCCGCCGCTTAGATAGGAACGGAGCGTGGACGTTGCCATCATTCATCCGTTTCCCAGAGGTTTCATGAGCTCTGCCGTCATCCAGCTTCTAGTCCTCGCCGGGATCGCGATCTTCCTGATCCTGCGGCTTCGCAACGTTCTTGGAACGCGCGACGGGTTCGAGAAACCGACCGTCGCCCGCGGAGACGAGCCCCGGCGGGCGCAGCAGCGCCCCGAATTCGAGGTGATCGAGGGCGGTCCGGACCGCGACATCACCGACCATGTCGAGGACGAATCCGACAACGCCAAGGCGCTGGCCGCGATGAAGATGGCCGAACCGGGATTTTCGGTCGGCGAGTTCCTGCAGGGCGCGCGCCAGGCCTACGAGATGATCCTGACCGCGTTCGAGCGCGGCGACATCTCCGAGGTGCGGGGCTTCCTGCATCCCGAGGTGGCCGAGGCCTTCGACCAGGTGATCGCCGACCGCACCGAGAAGGGCCTGACGGTGGAGAGCGAGATCGTGGGGGTCCGGGACGTGGAACTCTACCGCGCGACCTTCGACCGCGACAGCCGCGAGGCGGAGATCACCGTGCGGTTTCTGGCCGAGGTGACGACGGTGGTGAAGGACGCCCAGGGCGAGATCATCGAGGGCGACCCGAACGAGATCCGCCGCCAGCGCGACAGCTGGACCTTCGGACGCCGGATGGGCGTGGACGACCCGAACTGGCAGTTGATCGCCACGGGGGAGTGATGCGCGGCTGGATGCGGGCGATCTGCGTGGCGGCGGCCTTCGGCGGCACCGCCGCGGGCGCCGGCTCCCACACGATCCTCGACTATGCCGACCTGTCGGGCTGGGACGCGGACGACCATCGCGCCGCGCTCGACGTGTTCCTGTCGACCTGCCGCGACATGGACGATCCCGACTGGACCACGCTCTGCCGCATCGGGGCGGAGACCGAAGATCCCCGCCGCTTCTTCGAGATCCATTTCGCGCCGACGCTGGTCGAGGATGGCACGCCCACGCTTTTCACCGGATATTTCGAGCCGGAGCTCGACGGCGCGCGCCATCGCGGCGGACCCTATCAATACCCGATCCATGCCCTGCCCGAGGAAGCCGACGGCGACGAATGGCTGACGCGGGCCGAGATCGAGAAATCCGGCGCGCTGGACGGCCGCGGCCTGGAGATCGCGTGGCTCGACGATCCGGTGGACGCCTATTTCCTGCACGTGCAGGGATCGGGCCGCGTCCGGCTGCAGGACGGCACGGCGATCCGCGTCGGATATGCCGGCAAGAACGGCCATTCCTACCGCTCCATCGGCAAGGAGCTGGTGCGCCGCGGGATCCTGGGCGAGCACGAGGTCAGCATCGACCGGATCCGGGACTGGGTGGCTGAGAACGGCGCCGAAGGCCGCGAGATCCTGCGCCACAATCCCTCCTACGTCTTTTTCCGCGAGGTCAGCCACGTCCCCGCCGACCGCGGTCCGCTGGGGGCGATGAACCGGTCGCTGACCGGGCTGCGATCGGTGGCGGTCGACCCCGCCCATGTCCCGCTCGGCGCCCCGGTCTGGGTGGAGAAGGCGGGACGTGCGCCGATCCGGGCGCTGATGGTCGCGCAGGATACCGGCGCGGCGGTCGAGGGGGCGCAGCGCGCCGACATCTTCTTCGGGACGGGCGAGGCGGCCGGCCGGACGGCGGGAACGATCCGGGATGGCGGGCGGATGGTCGTCCTGCTGCCGATCCAGCGCGCCTATGCCCTGGCCGAGGCGCTGTGATCGGGTGGCCCGCAAGCGCCGACACCTGACGCCGGAGGAGGCGGAGCTGTGGGGACGGATCAAGCGCACCGCCGTTCCGCTGCGCCCCGAGAAGCCCGACCGCGCCCGACCGGCCGCGGCGGAACCGGCCCCGCCCGATCCCCCTGCCCCACCGGCATCGAAACCCGTGCCGGATCTGTCGGATATCGGCATCGGCACGCGAAGCCGCGGCCCGACGCCGCGTGCGTCCCGCCCCGCGCCGCCCGTCCGTATGGATGCGAAGGCCTACGGCCGCATGCGGCGCGGCAAGCTGCCGGTGGATGCGCGCATCGACCTGCACGGGGTGACGCTGGCCGAGGCGCATCCCCGGCTGGTGTCCTTCGTGCTGTCCTCGCACGCGGCGGGGCGGCGGCTGATCCTCGTCATCACCGGAAAGGGAGGCCACGAGGGAACCGACGGCGACCCGGTCGCACCCGGCCGGGGGGTCCTGCGCCGGCAGGTGCCGCATTGGCTGTCCTCGGCGCCCTTGCGGGGCGTCGTGCTGCAGGTCGACGCGGCGCATCGTCGCCATGGAGGCCTGGGCGCGATCTATGTCTACCTGCGTCGGAAGTGATCCACGGACAAAGGGGAGCCGATCCCGAAGGGCGCCGCGGGCGACATGAAGTTGATGTTCGGGCGGGGATGTGGCGCGGGCGCGTCCACACCCCCCTGTCCGGGCGAGATGGACCCCAAGAGAGGGGAACGCGACGGCGGGATCCGGACGGCCGGTCGGGCCCCCCTGGATCCGCCGCTCAGAGCACGTAGCGGCTGATATCGACCGATCGGCTGAGTTCGCCCAGGTGACGCTCCACGAAGGCATCGTCCACGGTCACCGCCTCGCCCGCCTTGTCGGGCGCCTCGAACGACAATTCCTCGAAGACGCGCTCCATCACCGTGTAGAGCCGCCGGGCGCCGATATTCTCCACCGACTGGTTCACCTCCGCCGCGATCCGCGCGAGCGCGGCGATGCCGTCCTCGGTGAAGGTGACGCTCACATCCTCCGTGCCCAGAAGCGCGGCGTATTGCCGGGTCAGGGCATTGTCGGTCTCGGTCAGGATTCGGACGAAATCCTCCTCGGTCAGGGCGCGGAGTTCCACCCGGATGGGCAGGCGCCCCTGCAATTCTGGCAGAAGGTCCGAGGGCTTGGCGACGTGGAACGCGCCGCTGGCGATGAACAGGATATGGTCCGTCTTGACCGGGCCGTACTTGGTGGAGACGACCGTCCCCTCGATCAGCGGCAGCAGGTCGCGCTGCACGCCCTCGCGGCTGACTTCGCCGCCGCGGGCGTCCTGCCGGGCGCAGACCTTGTCGATCTCGTCGAGGAAGACGATGCCGTTCTCCTCCACCGTCCTGAGGGCCTCCTTGTTCACGGCCTCGTCGTCGAGGAGCTTGTCGGCCTCCTCGCTCAGGAGGATGGTGTAGCTCTCGGCCACGGTCATCGTCTTGCGGACCTTGCGCCCCTGGAACGCCTTGCCGAAGAGGTCGCCGAGGTTCATGCCGCCCTGCCCCGGCTGCATCCCCGGGATCTCCATGTTGCCCATCGGGTTCGAGGTGTCGGCGACCTCGAGCGTGATCTCGGTGGCGTCGAGCTCGCCCGCATGCAGCTTCTTGCGGAACATCTCGCGGGTGCCGTCGCGGGCGTTCTCCCCGGCGATGGCCGCGATCACGCGCTCCTCGGCATTGGCCTCGGCGCGGGCCTTCACGTCCTCGCGCATGAAGTCGCGGGTCATCGTGATCGACTGCTCGACCAGGTCGCGGATGATCTGCTCGACGTCGCGACCCACATAGCCGACCTCGGTGAACTTCGTCGCCTCGACCTTGAGGAAGGGGGCGCGGGCCAGCTTGGCCAGGCGGCGCGAGATCTCGGTCTTGCCGACGCCGGTGGGGCCGATCATCAGGATGTTCTTGGGATAGACCTCGTCCTGCATCTCGGGCGCCAGCTGGCGGCGGCGCCAGCGGTTCCGGAGCGCGACCGACACGGCACGCTTGGCGTCCTTCTGGCCGATGATGAAGCGGTCGAGCTCGGAGACGATCTCGCGGGGGGTCAGGTCGGTCATGGCATCCTCTCGATGGTGCCGAGGCACGTAGAGGGGCGGCGCGCGAATTTAAAGGCCGCGCCTCAGCGGGGCCAGAGCGAGTCCGCGCCCAGCGAGTCCACCAAAGCGGCATGGGCCGCCGCCTCTTCGGGCGTGATGCGCGGAGGCAGAGGCGTGGGGCGCGGTTCGGGGCGCCAGGCGGTCGACGCGACCGGACCGCCCTGCCCTTCGCCGGCGCCCAGGCCGAAATCGGGCTGCCGGCCGCCGATCAGCTCCAGGTAGACCTCGGCGAGGATCTCGGCATCGAGAAGCGCGCCGTGGTAGGTGCGGCTGGAATTGTCGATCCCGAAGCGGCGGCAGAGCGCATCGAGAGAGGACGGCGCGCCGGGAAAGCGACGCCGGGCGATGGCCAGCGTGTCGATGGCCTGATCCATGGGCAGCGGCGCCATGTTGAGCCAGCCGAGTTCGGCATTGAGGAATTTCATGTCGAACGCGGCGTTGTGGATCACCAGCTTCGCGTCACCCACGAAATCCACGAAGGCTTGCGCCACGTCGCGGAACAGCGGCTTGTCGCGCAGGAAGTCGTCGCCGAGGCCGTGGACCTCGAACGCGCCCTGCGGCATGGACCGCTCGGGATTGAGGTATTCGTGGAAGCTGCGGCCCGTCGGCATGTGGCCATTGAGCTCCACCGCGCCGATCTCGACCACGCGGTCGCCGGTTTCGGGGTCGAAGCCCGTCGTCTCGGTGTCGAGGGAGATCTCACGCATTCCGGGTCCTCAGATCCTGCACCAGGCGGTCGACATGATCCCGTGTCTCTTGCATCGAGACGGTCGGCACAACCACATCGGCACGCGCGCGCTTGTCGGCGTCGGGAACCTGCTTGGACAGGATCGCGGCGAATTCCGCCTCGGTCATCGTGCCGCGGGACAGGACCCTCTGGCGCTGGATCTCGGGCGGGGCCGAGACGACGACGACGAGGTCCATCTCGGCCGCGAGGCCGGTTTCGAAGAGAAGCGGGATGTCGAGGACGACCAGATCGTCCCCGGCCTGGGCGACGAAGCGGGCGCGATCCGCGGCCACGAGCGGATGGACCACGCCCTCGATACGGGAAAGCGCCGTCGCATCCTTGGCGATCCAGCGTTTCAGGGCCGCGCGGTCGACGGCGCCGTCGCGGACCGCGGCCGGATGGAGCGCGGCGATCGGCTCCACCGCGGCGCCGCCCCGGGCATAGAGCCGCGCCACCGCCGCATCGGCGTCCCAGACCGGCACGCCGGCATCGCGGAACATGGCCGCGGTGGTGGACTTGCCCATGCCGATGGAGCCGGTGAGCCCGATCCGCAGCTTCCCCGTCACGGTGCCAGAACCGCGGCGCGAAGATGCCGATCGACCGCGGGGCGCGTCCCGAACCATCGCGCGAACCCCGGCACGGCCTGGTGGAGCAGCATGCCGACCCCGTCGACGGTGCGGCATCCCAGATCCCGCGCGGAGGCGAGGAACCCCGTTTCGAGCGGGGTATAGACGAGGTCGTTGACCACGGCGTCCGGCGACAACCGGTCGAGCGGGACGTCGAAGGGCGCCTTGCCGGTCATGCCGAGGGAGGTCGTGTTGATCGCGGTCGCCGCACCGTCGAGCATGGCGCCGGCCCGGTCCCAGTCGTGAACGGCGATCCGGGCGCCGAACTCGCGCGCCAGCGCCTCGGAGCGGTCGCGCGTGCGGTTGGCCAGCCGGATTTCGGGCGCCCCGTCGTCCAGAAGCGAGACGATGACAGCGCGGGCCGCGCCGCCGGCGCCGAAGATCGCGGCCGGCCCGTCCGTCGCCCGCCACCCCGGCGCGTTGCGGCGCAGATTTTCGAGGAACCCCTCGCCGTCGGTGTTGTCGGCCCGGACGCCATCGGGCCCGAAGACGAGCGTGTTCGCCGCGCCGATGCGGCGCGCGCGGTCGGTGGCCGTCCGCGAAAGCTCCAGCGCCGCCACCTTGTGCGGGATCGTGACGTTGCAGCCGACGAAACCGGCGCGGGGCAGGGTGCGCAGAACCTCGGCGAGGTCGCCCTCCTCGACATGGAGGGGAACGTAATGCCCCGCGATCCCGTACCGCGACAGCCAATGGCCGTGCAGCGCCGGCGACCTGCTATGGGCGATGGGGCATCCGACGACGCCGGCGAGGGGGATCCGATCGGTCATGCGGCGAGGTAACCGCGGTCGATCATCCACGACAAGAGCGGCAGCATCGGCATTCCCTGGACGGAGAAGAAATCGCCCTCGACCGCGGTGAAGAGGCGCATTCCCTCTTCCTCCAGCCGGTAGGCGCCGGGGGAGCCGCCGATCTCGGGCCAGTTTCGGGCCACGTATTCCTCGATGTAACCCCCGCTCAGCGGTCGCATCGTCAGCCGGACGCTGGTCAGGTGGCGCCATACGGGCTCTGCGTCCTCGTAGGCGACGATCGCGGTGTGCAGGCGGTGACGTCGCCCCGAGAGGCGCGCGATCTGGGCGCGCGCGGCGTCGGGATCGGCGGGTTTCGACAGGATCTCGCCGTCGAGATCGAAGACCTGGTCGGATCCGATGGTCACGGCGTCGGGATGACGGGACGAGACCTTGCGCGCCTTCGCCTCGGCCAGGGCGTCCGCGATGTCGCGGGGCGAAACCCCTTCGACCTGGAGCGCGGTGCGGATCGTCTCTTCGTCGACGCGCGGCAGGTCGGTTTCGAAGTCGAGACCGGCGGCGCGGAACAGCCGCGCCCGCGTGGTCGATCCGGAGGCCAGAACGATCTTCATGGACAACCCTGTGGATAGCTGCGGCAATGGCATGGCGACAAGTCGGCCGCCACGCCCCGGGGCGGGATAACGCAGCCATCCGTCCGGTTCCACACGGGATCCATCCCCGTGGATCCTTCGACGTCGGGACAAACGGCAGGGCATCCCGTCAAGAGAAACGAATCCACATCTTTATCCACAGGACGTCAGCAGAGTTTTCCGCTTATAAGTCTTTGATTCAAATAGTCGAGATGGAGGAGGAGCGTTCCGGCAACCTGCAAGACCTCCCACAGGAGCGGAATCGGTATGAACCGGTGGAAAAGTTGAGTCGTCCGGTTTTCCCCAGCACTCACAACAACCAAATCCTTTCTTCCTTAAAGTTATGAGGTAAGGAGGCGCCATGTCCGACCTGCTCCTGCCCCTCGTTCCCTGGCTGAAATCCCTCCACGTGATCTCGTTCGTGGCCTGGATGGCCGGCCTGTTCTATTTGCCGAGGCTCTTCGTGTATCACGTGGAATCGGTCGACCGCGGCTCCGGGACCGAGACGCTGTTCCGGACCATGGAAAACAAGCTGTTGAAATTTATCATGAATCCGGCGATGATCGCGACCTGGGCGTTCGGCCTGCTGCTGGTCGCGTCGGGTGTCGTGGACTGGTCCGCGATCTGGCCCTATGCGAAGGCGGCCGGGGTGCTGGGAATGACCGGATTCCATATGTGGTGCGCCCGCCAGAGGCGGCAGCTCGCGGCCGGCGCGCCGGGCCTTCCGGGGCGGCGGTACCGGCTCATGAACGAGGTTCCGACGATCCTCCTGATCGTCATCGTGATCGCGGTTGTCGCACGGCCGATCTGACGCGCCGGTGCGCGGCCACGTTGACTCCGAACTCGCTTGGGGCTAGACGACCAAGCGGCCGTCCGGCCACGATCCTTCCACAAGACTTGAGATGCGGCCCTGCATGCGGGGTTCGAAAGGGCATGATGACCGAAGATCGCGTGAACCTCTCCGACCTCAAGGCCCAGAGCCCCAAGGATCTGCTGGCCCTCGCGGAGGAACTGGAGATCGAGAACGCCTCGACCATGCGCAAGGGCGAGATGATGTTCTCGATCCTGAAGGAGCGCGCGGACGAGGACTGGATCATCGGCGGCGACGGCGTGCTGGAGGTCCTGCAGGACGGGTTCGGGTTCCTGCGCTCGACCGAGGCGAACTACCTTCCGGGGCCGGACGACATCTATGTGAGCCCCGAGATGATCCGCCGTTACGCGCTGAGGACCGGTGACACGGTGTCGGGCGTCATCAGGGGGCCGGACGAGAACGAGCGCTATTTCGCCCTCACGGACGTGGAGAGCATCAATTTCGAGGAGCCGACGCGTGCCCGCCACAAGGTCGCCTTCGACAACCTGACGCCGCTCTATCCTGACGAGCGCTTGACGATGGAGATCGAGGACCCGACCATCAAGGACCGATCGGCCCGGGTGATCGACCTCGTGTCGCCGATCGGAAAGGGGCAACGGTCCCTGATCGTCGCGCCGCCGCGGACCGGCAAGACGGTGCTCCTTCAGAACATCGCGCATTCGATCGCGGAGAATCACCCCGAATGCTACCTGATCGTGTTGCTGATCGACGAGCGACCTGAGGAGGTCACCGACATGCAGCGTTCGGTCAAGGGCGAGGTGGTGAGCTCGACCTTCGACGAGCCGGCCTCCCGCCACGTGGCGGTGTCGGACATGGTGATCGAGAAGGCCAAGCGGCTGGTCGAGCACAAGCGAGATGTTGTTATACTTCTCGACTCTATCACAAGACTTGGTAGGGCTTTCAATACGACCGTGCCGTCCTCCGGCAAGGTCCTGACCGGCGGGGTCGACGCGAACGCCCTGCAGCGGCCCAAGCGGTTCTTCGGGGCGGCGCGGAACATCGAGGAAGGCGGGTCACTGACCATCATCGCCACGGCGCTGATCGACACCGGCAGCCGGATGGACGAGGTCATCTTCGAGGAGTTCAAAGGCACCGGCAACAGCGAGATCGTGCTCGACCGGAAGGTGGCGGACAAGCGCGTCTATCCGGCGATGGACATCCTGAAATCCGGTACGCGCAAGGAGGACCTGCTGGTCGACAAGACCGACCTGCAGAAAACCTACGTGCTGCGGCGCATCCTGAACCCGATGGGCACCACGGATGCGGTCGAGTTCCTGCTGTCGAAACTGAAACAGACGAAGACGAATTCCGAGTTCTTCGATTCAATGAACACCTGAGGATGACCCGCCTGCCATGGACACGATCTTTGCCCAGGCCACGGCGCCGGGAAAGGCGGGCGTGGCTATCATCCGTATTTCAGGTGCCTCCGCCTTCGAGGGCTGCGCGCGGCTGACGGGGCCGATGCCGGCACCGCGACTGGCGAGCCTGAGGACGATACGGGATCTCGCGGGCGAGGTGCTGGATACCGGGCTCGTGCTCGCTTTTCCCGAGGGTGCCAGTTTCACCGGTGAACCGGTGGTGGAGTTCCAGGTCCATGGCTCGGTCGCGGTGGTTCGGTCCATCCTGTCGGTGCTGGGGCAGATCCCCGGATTCCGCGCCGCTGACGCCGGCGAGTTCACCCGGCGCGCCCTGGAGAACCAGCGCCTCGACCTGACGCAGGTGGAAGGGCTGGCGGACCTAGTCGATGCGGAGACGGACCTGCAGCGACGCCAGGCGCAGGCCGTGATGACCGGCGAATTGTCGAACCGTGTGCAGGCCTGGCGGCGCAACCTGGTCGACGCCGCGTCCTTGCTGACTGCAACGCTCGACTTTGCCGACGAAGACGTTCCCGTGGACGTGATGCCGGACGTCCAGGCCCTGCTTGAGGCCGTAGCCGACGACCTGAAGGTGCAGTTGGCCGGTGCCGTGGCCGCCGAGCGCATCCGGGACGGGTTCGAGGTCGCGATCATGGGCCCGCCGAATGCGGGGAAATCGACGCTGATGAACGCGATCGCCCGGCGTCAGGTGGCGCTCACCTCGTCGCTCGCGGGAACGACGCGGGATGTTCTGGAGCTGCGGATCGACCTGCAGGGAATTCCGGTGACGTTGCTCGACACGGCGGGATTGCGGGAGACGACCGATCCCCTGGAATCGGCCGGGATCGACCTGGCGAGATCACGAGCCCGTGAAGCGGACCTGCGGATCTGGCTGTCTGTCGATAAGAGCGACGTCCCCCCGGATGTCGACTTGAGCTATGTTGCGCAAGACGATGAGGGGCGCTCCTCCGGGATCTCCGGCAAAACCGGGCGTGGCGTTCCGGAACTTTTGTCACAAATTCACGTAATCCTGTCAAGTCGGATATCGCCGGATCGGCTGGCCATTCGCGATCGGCACCGGCGCGGTATGCAGGCGGCGGCAACGCATCTCGATGAGGCGTTTGCCATGATCCGAGCGAATTCCGATATAGAATTGGTCGCAGAAGAGGTCGCTCGGTCTGCGGGCGCCCTTGCCGAAATGATCGGAGCCGTGGGAGTAGAGGACTTGCTGGAAACCATCTTCTCCCGGTTCTGCATCGGAAAGTAGGAGTGTTTCACGTGAAACATCGAGTCATCGTTGTCGGTGGTGGACACGCGGGTGTGGAAGCGGCCAGCGCCGCGAAGCGCCAGGGCGCGGAGGTGATCCTTGTCACCATGACCGCGCGGGATATCGGCACGATGTCCTGCAACCCGGCGATCGGCGGGGTAGGGAAAGGCCATCTGGTCCGCGAGGTCGACGCTCTGGGTGGAGTTATGGCGCTTGCCGGGGACTCGGCCGGAATTCAATATCGGTTGCTGAACAGCAGCAAGGGCCCGGCGGTGCAGGGTCCAAGGGCGCAGATGGATCGCCGGCTGTACAGGTCTGCGGTGCAGGACGCCGTTCGCCGCCTTGGGATCGAGGTTATCGAAGCTCAGGTCCGCGACATCATTGTCGATCGGGGCGTGGCCGCTGGCGTCGTTACGGAGGCGGGCGACACGATCCGTGCGAATGCCGTCGTCTTGACCACGGGAACGTTCCTGCGGGGAACGATCCATATCGGCGATCACACGGAATCCGGGGGTCGGGTCGGTGAATCGGCGGCGAACGAGCTTGGCTGCCGACTTTACGATATGGGCCTGCGGATGGGGCGCCTGAAGACCGGCACGCCGCCGCGACTCGATGGGCGCACCATCGCTTGGGACAGGTTGGATGCCCAACCCGGTGACGATCGACCCACGATGCTCTCATTCCTGAATGACGCACCTGCGGCACGGCAAGTCGATTGCGCGATCACGGAGACGAACGAGGCAACGCACGACGTCATACGTAGAAACCTGCATCGCTCAGCCATGTACTCCGGAAATATTTCGGGCAAGGGGCCCAGATATTGCCCGTCCATCGAGGACAAGATCGGTCGGTTCCCCGACAAAACCTCCCACCAGGTCTTCCTGGAACCTGAAGGATTGGACGACCACACGATCTACCCGAACGGGATATCGACCTCTCTGCCGGTTTCTGTTCAGGAGGAGTATGTCCGGACGCTGACCGGCCTCGAGAACGTGAGCATCCTGCAACCCGGATACGCCATCGAATATGATTACGTCGATCCGAGATCGCTGAACGAAAGCCTCGAGTTGCTGGACCTGCCGGGGCTGTGGCTGGCGGGCCAGATCAACGGCACGACCGGATACGAAGAGGCTGCGGCTCAGGGACTTGTCGCTGGCCTGAACGCGGCGAGGCGGTGCCTGGAAATGGAGAGCGTCATATTCTCCAGGGCGTCCTCGTATATCGGGGTCTTGATCAACGATCTCACGATCCGGGGGGTCACGGAGCCCTACAGGATGTTCACGTCGCGCGCCGAGTTTCGCTTGTCGCTGCGGGCGGACAACGCGGATCAACGCTTGACCCCGCTTGCGGCATCATGGGGCATTCTCGACGATACGCGTCTCAGGGCGGTCGAGTGGAAGAGTTCCGCCCTGGACGCGGCGCGTGCGGTGCTGAGCCGCCAATCTTTCACCGCTCGGGAGGCGAGAGGGGCGGGAATTCAGGTGTCGGGCGACGGAGCGCGGCGGACCGCGATGTCGCTCCTGTCGATACCGGGGGTTGAGATAGACAATGTCATAGAACTCGAACCCGAGGTAAAACACGTTGCTCCAGAGATCCTGGCCCAGATTGCGCGTGAATGCATCTATCTGAACTATGTCGAGCGACAATCCGCGGAGGTCGAGCGCCTGCGGCGTGACGAGGCTCGCGCCATTCCGGAGGATTTCGACATTGGCGCTATCCATGGTCTCAGTTCCGAGTTGCGGGAGAAGCTGCGACGCAGTCGTCCGACCACGATTGCATCGGCGCAGAGGATCGAGGGCATGACGCCGGCTGCAATGAACGCGCTACTTCTTGCCCTTCGAGCTCGAGAACGGCGTTCGGCTACCAGATGATCAATGTTTCACGTGAAACAGCCATCCGACTGGATACGTTCGAAGCGCTGGTCAGGAAGTGGAACCCGACGGTCAACCTGGTCGCGTCGGCCGATCTGCCTCGCTTGAGGGCGCGACACACCTTGGATAGCGGACAACTTGCCGAATTTGCACCAGCCGCACGGACCTGGTGCGATCTGGGGAGCGGAGGAGGATTCCCCGGGATCGTCATCGCGATCCTCCGTCCGGACCTTGATATGGTTCTGATCGAGTCGGATCAACGCAAGGCGGCTTTTCTTCGATCCATGATCCGCAGCCTGTCCCTGTCGTGCAAGGTCCTGACCGAGCGGATCGAGCAAGTCACCCCGCAGCAAACGGATGTCGTTTCGGCCCGCGCCCTTGCGCCCCTTTCCAGGTTGATCGAGATCGCCAGCCGGCACGGGACGCCGGATACGACATATGTCTTCCCAAAAGGGATCCACTACCTCGATGAAATCGACGCCGCCAAAGAAAGGTGGAAGTTCGACGTTGACGTTCGCCCCAGCAAGACGGAGAAGGGGTCCGTCATCCTGACACTGGAGAACATCGCGCGTGTCTGACGTTCACAGCGGACGGCCTAAAGTCGTCGCCATCGTCAACCAGAAGGGCGGGGTGGGAAAGACCACCACGGCCATCAATTTGGGCGCGGCGCTCGCCGAGGCGGGAAAGAAGGTCGTGATCATCGATCTGGACCCCCAGGGAAACGCGTCGACCGGCCTTGGAATCGAACTCGAAGATCGCCACTCGACCACGTATGATCTGATCCTCGAGGGCATGGATCTGATCGATGCCCTGCAGGGGACGCGGATTCCGAACCTTTTCGTGGTTCCGGCAACCTCGGATTTGAGCTCGGCCGATATCGAGATGTTGTCCAAGGGGCAACGGACCGCCCTGTTGAAGATGGCGCTCGCCACCGACCGGATCGAAGCGATCGGGCTGGACTTCGTGTTCATCGATTGCCCGCCATCGCTGTCGCTTCTGACAGTTAACGCGATGGTCGCGGCGGATTCCGTTCTCGTCCCCTTGCAAAGCGAGTTCTTCGCGCTGGAGGGCCTGTCCCAGCTGATGTTGACGGTGCGGGAGGTGCGACAATCGGCCAACCCGAACCTGTCAATCGAAGGGGTGGTCTTGACGATGTATGACGGCCGGAACAAGCTGGCGCAGGGAGTGCTGGCCGATGCCAAGGAGACGCTGGGCGAACTGGTCTTCCATACGATCATTCCGCGTAACGTGCGCGTGAGCGAGGCGCCGTCCTATGCACAGCCAGTGACGGAGTACGACCCGGCATCGAAGGGAAGTATCGCGTATCGTGCCTTGGCAGACGAATTCGTGGCGCGGCACCGGATCTGAGGGGAAGACATGTCGGAACGCAGGGAACGACGCGGGCTCGGGCGGGGACTGTCCGCCCTCATGGCTGATATCGACGTGGCGTCGTCCGATTCGTCGGACGGGGAGGCGCCGCGGCCCGAAGCTCTCGTGCCCATCGAGCGGATCGAGGCGAACCCGGACCAGCCGCGCCGCTCGTTCAACACCGAGAGCCTTGAGGAACTTGCCGGTTCGATTGCCCAGAGGGGCATCATCCAGCCTCTCATTCTGCGCCAGCATCCTGAAAAAAATGAACATTATCAGATAGTTGCGGGTGAGCGGAGGTGGCGGGCCGCGCAGATGGCGCAGCTTCACGAAGTGCCCGCGATCATCCGTGAATTCGACGATATCGAGGTCCTCGAGGTCGCGATCATCGAGAACATCCAGCGCGCGGATCTCAACCCGGTGGACGAGGCGTCTGGGTACCGGCAGCTCATGGACCGCTTCGGCCATACGCAGGAGAAGATGGCGGAAGCCCTCGGCAAGAGCCGATCGCATATCGCCAATGCGCTGCGGCTCCTGAATCTCCCGCAGGACGTGCAGGGCCACCTTGCCGAAGGACGGCTGTCGGCGGGTCATGCCCGTGCTCTTGTCGCGAATCCGAACGCGTCCGAACTGGCGCAACAGATCCTGAAGAAGGGCCTGTCCGTGCGCGAGACCGAGGCGCTCGTCCGCAAGCCTGAGGGGAGGTCGGGCCCCAAGGCGGGCACGGTGGAGAAGGATGCGGATACCCGGGTTCTGGAACAGGAGCTCAGCTCCGCGCTCGGGTTGCGGGTCAGCATCGATCACAAGGCAGGCACAGCCGGCGGCAAGATGACGATCAGCTACCGCTCCCTGGAACAGCTCGACGATCTTTGCCGCCGCCTTTCGGGCGACTAGGCGAGCAATTCGCGCAGGATCGCGTCGAGGATCGGGCGACCGGATCGCGTCAGCCGCAATCGGCCGTCGCGCCGCTCCACCAGCCCCATCTCCTCCAGCGGCGCGGTTCGGGCCGGGGGGAACGGTACCTCGGAAAGCGGCACGCCCTCTGCGATCCGGAGGCCCATCATCAGCCGCTCTTCGGCCACGTCCCGCCGCGTCAGCGCGCGCCACGTATCCGGACGCGCGTCCGAGGCCACGGCGGACAGCCAGGCGGTGGGGGACGCAGGCGCCTCCGTCGCGTGCCGGATCGCGTCGAGCGTCACCCGGCCATGGGCGCCGGGACCGATCCCGATATAATCGCCTCCGGTCCAGTAGATCAGGTTGTGGCGGGATTCGGAGCCGGGTCGGGCGTGGTTCGACACCTCGTAGGCGGGCAGGCCCGCGGCGGCGGTCAGATCCTGCGTGATGTCCCACAGATCGGCCCCGAGATCTTCGTCGGGCAGGCCGCCAAGCCGTCCGGCGGCGCGCCGGTCGCCGAAGGCGGTCCCGTCCTCCACCGTCAGCTGGTAGAGGGAGAGATGATCGGCGGCGAGCGACAGGGCGGTTTCCAGTTCCGCCTTCCATGCCCGGGCGCTCTGATGCTGGCGCGCGTAGATGAGGTCGAAGCTGGCGCGGTCGAAGGTCCGGCGGGCCACGTCGAACGCCGCGCGCGCCTCGGCGGCGCTGTGGAGCCGGCCGAGCCGCCGGAGATCGGCATCGTTCAATGCCTGGATGCCGACGGAAACCCTGTTCACGCCGGCGGCGCGATACTCCCTGAAGCGGTCGGCCTCGGTCGATGTCGGGTTCGCCTCGAGCGTGATCTCCACATCGTTGGCGAACCGCCACGTCCGCTGGATGCGGTCGATGATGTGCGCGACGGTGCGGGCCTCCATCAGGCTGGGGGTTCCGCCGCCGAAGAAGATGGACTCGATCTCCACATCGGGGAGGAGGGCCCCGTACCGCGCGATCTCGTCCGCGTAGGCCTGCCGCCATCGCGCCTGGTCCACCGACCGCACGACGTGGGAATTGAAGTCGCAATACGGACACTTGGCCTGACAGAACGGCCAATGGACGTAGATCCCGACCCTAGGCAAAGGACCCCGCGATCAGGCGCGCAAAGGCGTCTGCACGGTGGGAGATGCGATTCTTGGCCCAGCGGTCCATTTCACCGAAAGTCCGGTCGTATCCGTCGGGCAGGAAGATCGGATCGTATCCGTGCCCTTGGTCGCCCCGCATGGGCCAGACGAACCGTCCCTCGACCCGCCCGGGAAAAACCTCGTCATGCCCGTCCGGCCAGGCGAGGACGAGGGTGCAGCAAAATCGTGCCCGCCAGGGTTCGGCCGCGCCGGAGGCGATCAGCGCCGCGTGCGCCCGGCCCATGGCGAGCGCGAAATCCCGGCCCGACCCGGTTTCGGCCCAATCGGCGGTGTAGACGCCGGGCTGCCCGTCGAGCGGGTCGATCTCGATGCCCGAATCGTCCGCCAGAGCCGGAAGCCCGGTGGCCGCGACCGCCGCGTGGGCCTTGATCCGGGCATTCTCGGCGAAGGTCGTGCCGGTCTCGTCGGGTTCCGGCAGGCCGTGATCGGCGTTCGACGTCACGCTCAGCCCGTAGGGCGACAGCAATTCCCGAATCTCTTCGAGCTTTCCCTGGTTGTGCGTGGCGACGACAAGCCGCTCGCCCGTGAAGGTCCGGGTCACGAGATGGCGGTCCGCTGGGCGGTGACGAGGTCGGCCACGCCGGCTTCGGCGAGATCCAGAAGGCCCGCCATCTGGTCGCGGCTGAACGTGGCGCCTTCCCCCGACATCTGCACCTCGATCAGGCGATTGCTTCCCGTCAGGACGAAGTTCCCGTCGACCGCCGCCTCGCTGTCCTCGGGGTAGTCGAGATCGAGCACCGTCTGGCCGGCATAGACCCCGCAGGACACGGCCGCGACGTGGTCGGTGATCGGATCGGTCACCACATCGCCCGCCTTCATCAGTTTCATCACCGCCAGCTTCAGCGCCACCCAGCCCCCGGTGATCGAGGCGCACCGCGTGCCCCCATCCGCCTGGATCACGTCGCAATCGACGGTGATCTGGCGCTCTCCCAGGGCATTGCGGTCCACGGCGGCGCGCAGAGACCGGCCGATCAGGCGCTGGATCTCCTGCGTGCGGCCGGATTGGCCGTTCTTCGCCTCGCGCCGTCCCCGCGTATGGGTGGCCCGCGGAAGCATCCCGTATTCGGCCGTCACCCAGCCCTGTCCC
Organism: uncultured Paracoccaceae bacterium; assembly: GCA_947487205.1. Lineage (GTDB taxonomy): Bacteria > Pseudomonadota > Alphaproteobacteria > Rhodobacterales > Rhodobacteraceae > Palleronia. Next base: position 102,801 of record CANKVU010000016.1, read on the forward strand.
GAATTCTTCAGGAAGGGCGGGACGCGGGGCTCGATGCTCGCCGTGCACAGGACATGGGTGTCGCCCATCCGGATCATGCACGACCCCTCGGCGTGACGGGTGACGCCGGTTTCGATTGAAATCGGGCGCATTTCGCTTAGCTTGCGGGCGGACGGACGCATGATACCACCTTTTGAGGACTTTGCGCCTGATATGCCTCTGCCGATCCGGGGCGCAACCCCGAAGCCTGTGAGCGGATGACGGAGCCGACGCGCGGACAGACCGTCATCGAGGAGATGAACGAGCGCACCCGCGAGGTGTTTCGCCGGGTGGTCGAGGGCTACCTCGAAACCGGCGGACCCGTCGGTTCGCGGACGCTGACGCGGACGATGTCCGAGAAGGTGTCGGCGGCCACGATCCGGAACGTCATGCAGGATCTGGAATTTCTCGGGCTGCTTGATTCTCCGCACGTCTCGGCCGGGCGGGTACCCACGCAGATGGGCCTTCGGCTTTTCGTCGACGGGTTGCTCGAGGTGGGGGATCTGGACCTCGGCGATCGTCATGCCCTGGACGCGACGCTGGGCTTCAACGAACGGGACGTGGGCACGCTTCTCGACCGGGTCGGGTCGGCGTTGTCGGGCGTGACCGCGGGGGCGAGCCTTGTCCTCGCGCCCAAGCACGAGGCGCCGATCCGGCACATCGACTTCGTGTCCCTGGGCCCCGACCGGGCGCTCGTGGTGCTCGTCTTCGCGGATGGGCACGTGGAGAACCGGGTCTTCGCCCCGCCGCCCGGGCAGACCCCGTCATCGATGCGCGAGGCGGCGAACTTCCTCAACGCCATGGCCGAAGGGCGGACCCTGAGCGAGTTGCGCGACCACATGGTCGTGGAGATATCGCGGCGCCGGCAGGAGCTCGACTCGCTGGCGCAGGTGATGGTCGATGCCGGCCTGGCCGTGTGGCAGAACGAGGGCGAACCCCATGAGCGGCTGATCGTGCGGGGACGCGCGAACCTTCTGGGCCAGGTGAGCGAGGAGGATCTTGAACGGATCCGCACGCTGTTCGACGACCTGGAGCGCAAGCGCGATATCGCGGAATTCCTGGAACTGGCCGACGAGGGGCAGGGGGTGCGGATCTTCATCGGCTCCGAAAACAAGCTCTTCTCACTTTCGGGTTCATCTTTGGTGGTCTCTCCATATATGAACGCGGACCGTAAGATCATCGGCGCGGTGGGTGTGATCGGCCCCACTCGTCTCAATTACGGACGAATCGTGCCGATCGTGGATTACACGGCCCAGATGGTGGGAAAGCTGCTGTCGGGTCGGAGCTGAACGGATGGATACATGGCGAACGAGAACGAACGCGACGACATCGAGGCCGCCATCGAGGAGATGCTGAAGGGGGAGACCCAGGGCGATACGGGGCCGTCTGAGGCGGACAAGGTGAAGCGCAAGTCCCAGCCCCGGGGCGACGACGAACCGATGGACCTCGATACGCTGGCGGGCGAGGAGCCGCCCGTGGTCCAGGAGGACGACGGCATCGCCGCCGAGATCGAGGCACTGCGGGCCGAGCGGGACGATCTGAAGAGCCGGTTCACCCGGGCGCTCGCCGACGCCGAGAACGCGCGCAAGCGGGCCGACCGGGAACGCCGCGAAGCCGAGATGTATGGCGGGTCGAAGATGGCGCGCGACATGCTGCCGGTCTACGACAACCTGCAGCGGGCCGTCGCCGCCATCCCCGAAGAGAACCGGGAGGCCAATGCCGCCCTGATCGAGGGGGTCGAGCTGACCTTGCGGGAATTGCAGAATGTGTTCCGCAAGCACGGCGTCGATGTCCTGGAACCCGCCGTCGGGGAGCGGTTCGATCCCAAGATCCACGAAGCCATGTTCGAGGCGCCCGTGCCGGGCTCGAAATCGGGCGACATCATCCAGGTGATGACCGTGGGCTTCATGCTGCACGACCGCTTGCTGCGCGCGGCCCAGGTCGGCGTCAGTTCCACCCCGAAGGAATGAGGCGCGCGGGCGCTCAGCCGTCCTCCGCCAGCCCCTTCAATTCGTAGAGCAGATCGAGCGCGGCGCGCGGCGACAGGTCGTCGGGATGGACCGACGACAGCCGCAGCTCGCATTCGGACGGCCCGCGCGGGGCGGGGCGCGGCACGGCCTGCGGCGCCGAGAAGAGCGGGAGGTCGTCGATGAGGGCGGCCTTGCGTCCGTCGGCCTCGCCACTCTCCAGTGCCGAGAGGACCGATTGCGCCCGCGCCACCACGGTGGCGGGCAGGCCCGCCAGCTTGGCGACCTGCACCCCGTAGGACCGGTCGGCCGTGCCCTTGCGGACCTCGTGGAGGAACACGACCTCGCCCTCCCATTCCTTGACCGCGACGGTGGCGTTCTGGACGCCCTCCAGCCGTTCGGCCAGGCGGGTCAGTTCATGGTAATGGGTGGCGAAGAGCGCCCGGCAGCGATTCACGTCGTGGAGGTGCTCGAATGTGGCCCAGGCGATGGAGAGGCCGTCATAGGTCGCCGTGCCGCGGCCGATCTCGTCGAGTATGACGAGGGCGCGGTCGTCGGCCTGGTTCAGGATCGCGGCCGTCTCGACCATCTCGACCATGAAGGTCGAGCGTCCGCGCGCAAGGTCGTCGGCCGCGCCGACGCGGCTGAAGAGCTGGCTGACCAGCCCGATCCGGGCCCTGTCCGCGGGGACGAAGGCCCCGATCTGCGCCAGAAGGGCGATGACCGCGTTCTGCCGCAAGAACGTCGACTTGCCCGCCATGTTCGGCCCGGTCAGAAGCCACAGGGCGGCTCCGTCGCCGTCCGAGAGGTCGCAATCGTTGGCGATGAAGGGGCCCGCGCCCTGCACCTTCAGGGCGCGCTCGACCACCGGATGGCGGCCCCCCTCGACCTGGAACCGGCGGCCCTCCTCCACGTCCGGCCGGGTCCAGTCCTCGGACCTGGCCAGATCGGCCAGGGCGGTCATGAGGTCCAGCTCGGCCAGCGCGCCGGATGCCTCGCCGATCGCCGCTGCGGCCTCGACCACCTCGGCACAGAGACCGGCGAAGAGCCTGCGCTCGATCTCCAGGGCGCGGGATCCTGCGTTGAGGATCTTCGTCTCCAGGTCCGACAATTCGACGGTGGTGAAGCGGACCGCATTGGCGGTGGTCTGGCGATGGATGAAGCGCTCCGACAGGGGCGGCGCCATCATTCGGTCGGCATGGGTGGCCGTGACTTCGATGAAATAGCCCAGGACGTTGTTGTGCTTCACCTTGAGCGAGGCGATGCCGGCCTCGTCGGCGTATTCGGCCTGCATCCTTGCGATGATCCCGCGCCCTTCGTCGCGTAGCTTCCGGGCCTCGTCGAGATCGGGATCGAGGTCCGGTGCGATGAACCCGCCATCGCGGACCAGGAGCGGCGGCTCGGCCACGAGGGCGGCGTCGAGACGGTCGATCAGGGCGTCGTGACCCGCGAGCGCGCCGGCCGCGTCGCGGACCAGGTCCGGAAGCTCGGCCCCCGAGAGGACCTTGGCCAGTTCGTCGGCGCGCGTCAGCCCGTCGCGGATCGCGGCGAGATCGCGCGGCCCGCCCCGGTCGAGCGCCAGGCGGGACAGGGCGCGGTCCATGTCCGGGGCGTGCCTGAGGGCGTCGCGGATCCGGTCGGACAGACCGGAGTCCTGCGTGAAACAGGCGGTGGCCGCCTGCCGCCGCCTGATGGTGGAAAGGTCCATGGAGGGCGACGTCACCCGGCGTTCCAGCAGGCGCCCGCCGCCGGCGGTCACGGTGCGGTCGATGGCATGGAGAAGCGATCCCTGCCGCCCCCCCGACAGGGAATGCGTCAATTCCAGATTGCGCCGGGTGGCGGCGTCGATCTGCATCACCGCCGCCGCATCCTCGCGCAGAGGCGGGCGCAGCAGGGGCAGCTTGCCCCGCTGGGTGATCTCCAGATAATCGACGAGCGCGGCCATGGCCGAGATCTCGGCCCGGTCGAAGGTTCCGAACGCGTCGAGGGAACTGACGCGGTAGAGCCGGCAGAGCCGCGCCTGCCCGGCGACGCTGTCGAAGGAGGATCGGGCAAGGGCGGTGATCGATCCGCCGAGCTCGCGGATGAGGGGTTCGAGCTCGGGATCGGAGGCCTCCGACAGGAGGACCTCGCGCGGGGCGAGCCGCGCCAGTTCCGGCCCGATGCGGATGCGCGGACAGGGGGTCACGCGGATCTCTCCGGTGGAGATGTCGGCCCATGCCATCGCCCCGTCGCCCCGGACATCCGCCCAGGCGGCGAGGTAATTGTGACGCCGCGCGTCGAGCAGGCTTTCCTCGGTCAGCGTGCCGGGGGTGACGAGGCGCACGACCTCCCGGTTGACCACGGATTTCGAGCCGCGCTTCCGGGCGGCGGCGGGATCCTCCGTCTGTTCGCAGACGGCGACGCGGAAACCCTTGCGGATGAGGGTCAGCAGGTAGCCCTCGGCGGCGTGGACCGGCACCCCGCACATCGGGATGTCCGCGCCGAGGTGCTTGCCGCGTTTCGTCAGGGCGATGTCGAGCGCCGCCGCCGCTGCCGCGGCGTCGTCGAAGAACAGCTCGTAGAAATCGCCCATCCGGTAGAACAGGAGGGCGTCGGGATGCTCCTCCTTGATCCGGAGGTATTGCGCCATCATCGGCGTGGTCGTGTCGGCCATGCTGCTCCCCCGGCACCGGTCCGGCCCGTCTAGCAAAGCCGTGCGGAACGGTGAAGTCAGCGCGCCGCCGCCTCGGCCTCTTCGAGCATCCGCATCGCCTCGTCCCGTTCGCCGCGCCCGACGACGTTGAAGGGACGCTCGATCATGTCGTTGTAGGTCTCGAAGAACTCCTCGACGTCCCAGGCGAATCCGTGGCGCATGTCGTTCAGGGTCTCCACCCCGGTGAAGAACCGCGACATGTTCGCCACCGCCACCACCCGGTCGTTGCGCCGCATGCCGTCGGTTTCCTCGTTCTCCATCTTCAACACCCCGATCAGCCGGGATTCGATCAACGCCCCGGCCGGAACCGACCCCGCCGTCAGGAGGACGATGTCGAGCGCGTCGCCGTCCGGGGCCTTCGTGTTCGGCACGAAGCCGAAGGAGCAGGGAAAGGTCACCCCTTCGGGCAGTTCGAGCGCGATGCGGAACAGCCCGCTCCGGTCGAGGTCGTATTTGTGTCGGCTGCCCTTCGGGGTTTCCACGAAGACGTTTATCGCGCCGTCGTCGGTTCGGGGAGAAACGGAATGAAGGGCGTGGCTGAACATCTTGGACGGTCCTTTTTACGGTGGTGGCGCGGCGTGCTCTCGTGCCACCTAGTCCACGGGACGGGAGAGGGAGGAACTCTTGGGCAAGAAATTCACCGACGACGAAGCGCTGGCGTTCCACATGAATCCGCGCCCGGGAAAGTTCGACATCGCCGCGAGCGTGCCGATGTCGACCCAGCGCGACCTGTCGCTCGCCTATTCGCCCGGCGTCGCCGTGCCCTGCGCGCGCATCGCCGACGATCCCGGGCAGGCCTACGATTTCACCAACAAGGGCAACCTCGTCGCCGTGATCTCGAACGGGACGGCAGTGCTGGGCCTGGGCAATCTCGGCGCGCTGGCCTCCAAGCCGGTGATGGAGGGCAAGTCGGTGCTCTTCAAGCGCTTCGCCGACGTGAATTCCATCGATATCGAGCTCGACACCACCGACCCGGACGCCTTCTGCGCGGCGGTCAAGCTGATGGAGCCGACCTTCGGCGGCATCAACCTCGAAGACATCAAGGCGCCCGAATGCTTCGAGATCGAGAGTCGGCTGAAGGACGAGATGGACATCCCCGTCTTTCACGACGACCAGCACGGCACGGCGGTGATCTGCGCCGCCGGCCTCATCAACGCACTGCACATCTCGGGCAAGCGCATCGAGGATGTGCGGATCGTCCTGAACGGCGCCGGCGCAGCCGGGATCGCCTGCCTGGAACTGCTGAAGGCGATGGGCGCGCGGCACGACAATTGCATCCTGTGCGACACGAAGGGGGTGATCTATCGCGGCCGGACCGAGGGGATGAACCAGTGGAAGTCCGCCCACGCCGCCGCGACCGACCTGCGGACGCTGAAGGAGGCGATGGCGGGCGCGGACGTGTTCCTCGGCGTGTCGGTCCGCGGGGCGGTGACGCAGGACATGGTCGAAAGCATGGCCAAGGACGCCGTGATCTTCGCCATGGCCAATCCCGATCCCGAGATCACGCCCGAGGAGGTGCATGCCGTTCGGGAGGATGTGATCGTTGCCACGGGCCGGTCGGATTATCCCAACCAGGTCAACAACGTGCTGGGGTTCCCGTACCTCTTTCGCGGCGCACTGGATATCCATGCGCGCGCGATCAACGACCGCATGAAGATCGCCTGCGCCGAGGCGCTGGCGGCCCTCGCCCGAGAGGACGTGCCCGACGAGGTCGCGCTCGCCTATGGCCGCAGCCTGAAATTCGGGCGCGACTACATCATTCCGACGCCGTTCGACCCCCGGCTGATCTGGCGCATTCCCCCGGCGGTCGCGCGGGCCGGCATGGATACCGGCGCGGCGCGGCGCCCGATCGTGGACATGGACGGCTACGAGCAGGCGCTGAAGGCGCGGATGGACCCCACCGCGTCGATCCTGCAGGGAATCTATGCCCGGGCGCGGGCGGCGCAAGCGCGGATGATCTTTGCCGAAGGGGACGATATCCGGGTGCTGCGCGCCGCCATCGCCTATCGCCGCGAGGGGCTGGGCGATCCGATCGTCGTGGGGCGGGATGCCGATATAAGGCGGAAACTGTCGGAGGAGGGGATCCTCGACGCGTTCGAGGGGATCGCGGTCGTCAACGCCGCCACCACCGAGCATCTGGAGACGTACAAGGATTTCCTCTACGGGCGCCTTCAGCGGAAGGGATACGATCGGTCCGACATCCACCGCATGGCGGCCCGGGACCGGCATGTCTTCTCCGCCTGCATGCTGGCGCATGGACATGGCGACGCGATGGTGACGGGGGCGACGCGCAAATCGGCCCATGTCCTCGACCAGATCAACATGGTCTTCGACGCGCGGGCCGAGGATGGCGCGGTGGGGATCACCGCCCTCCTGCGCCGGAACCGGATCGTCCTGATCGCCGATACCCTGGTCCACGAATGGCCCGACGAGCACGACCTGGCCAACATCGCCGAGCGCGGCGCGGATGTGGCGCGGATTCTCGGGCTGGTGCCGCGGGTGGCCTTCGTCAGTTTCTCGACCTTCGGCTACCCGGTTTCCGAACGGGCGGCGAAGATGCACCTGGCGCCCGAGATCCTGGACCGGCGCGGAGTCGATTTCGAGTATGACGGCGAAATGACCGTCGATGTCGCGCTGAACGCGGAGGTGATGCGCTCCTATCCGTTCTGCAGGCTGACGGGCCCGGCCAACATCCTGGTCGTGCCCGCCCGGCATTCGGCGTCGATCTCGGTCAAGCTGATGCAGGAGATGGGCGAGGCCACCGTGCTGGGGCCGATCCTGACGGGGCTCGACCGGCCCGTGCAGATCGCCTCCACCGGGATGGGCGTCGTCGATATCCTGAACCTGGCCGCAATCGCGGCCTGCGACATGGCGTGAGGTTCAGCTGCCCGGTTCGGGGAGGAACGGCGCGTCGTCGCCCCAGATCTGGCGTACCCGCTGGTCCCGCCCGCAGCCTTGCCGGTACCGCTCGTAGGCCACGGCCTTGGGAACGGCCAATCCGACGGAACTGAATGCGATCCGGTCCTGCGACTTGTAATAATCCTGGTGGTAGGCGTCGACGGGATAGAATTCGCCGACCGACCGGATCGGGGTGACGACCTCGCGGCCGAGTTCCTGTTCGGCCGCGGCGATCGCGGCTTCGGCCGCGGCGCGCTGTTCGTCGTTCTCCACGTAGATCGCCGTGGTGTATTCGAGGCCCCGGTCGCAGAACTGACCCCTTGCATCGAAGGGATCGATCGAGCGGAGAAAGAGATCGTAGATCTCTCGGTAGCCGATCTGATCGTCGTCGAAGGGGACCTTCGCCGCCTCGATATGGTCACCGGACGCGCCATAGGTCGGATCGGCGGTCGTCCCCCCGGTGAAGCCCGAGACCACGTCGCCCACACCCTGCACCTTCTCGAAATCGGCCTCGACGCACCAGAAGCAGCCCCCCGACAGATAGGCCGTCTGCTGGGCCGCCGCCGCGATCCCGGGGGGGATCGCGATCGCGGCGCATAGGGGAAGGATCGCTCGGATCATGGCGTTTGGCATCTGTGTCCTCCGTTTGACGGGGAAGGTCGACGCCCCACGCCGCGTGATCAAGTCATAGGCCCGTGATTTCACGTCGGGGTGACGCATGGCAGAGATGACGGGGCGTGACGCCTTGTATACAACACAAATGCGTGATCTGGTCACTCCGAAGCAGCGACGTCGCGCCCGTCTTGCGGGTGGCGTCCGGCGCGACGTCCCCCGCTGAAATTTTCCTTCGGCGACTGCCAAGGCCCTTAACACTACCAAAGATTGAATTACGCTTCTGGGCGCGATGCCGGTATGACTGAAAATTGCAGACCACCGGCGGCATTGCGTGAACGTGATCGCATTCCCTCCACGCGCGGCCTCGGACCCGGGCTGGTCGGCATGGCGAAAACAGAAATCGGCGAGAGGAGCGTTCGATGAAGATCGCGTCCTGGTCCGGCCCCCGGAACATCTCCACGGCCCTGATGTATTCGTTCGCCGCGCGGGGCGACACGCTGGTGCAGGACGAGCCGTTCCATGCGTCCTACCTGGCGATGGCGGGAATCGACCCGCCCGCCCGGTCCCGGATCCTTTCTGCCGCGGAGAACGATCCGCGCCGGGTGATCGCGCGCTTCGACCGGGGGACGCCGCATCTCTACCTGAAGCTCATGGCGCAGCACATGATCGACGGGATCGACCTCGACTGGGCCGAGGAGTTCTCTCACCTGCACCTCGTCCGTCATCCCGCTCGGGTGATCGCGAGCTATGCCGCCAAGCGGCAGCTGCCCGCCCTGGAGGAACTCGGATATCCGCGTCAGCTCGAGATCTTCGAGAGGTTCGGGGGCGTGGTCGTGCTGACCTCCGACATCCGCGCGCAGCCCGAGAAGATGTTGCGGCGGATCTGCGACCGGATCGGGCTGGAATTCACCCCCCGGATGCTCCGCTGGCCGCCGGGTGGGCACATCGCGGGCGGAAGCTGGGCCACGCACCGGTACGGCGGCAGCACCGCGTCGAGCACCTTCCTGGGGGCCGAGGGAGATGTTCCCGAACTGGAGGGGGACGAGGCGCATGTCTGTGCCGACGCGATGGCCTATTACGATGCCCTGGGCGCGCATCGCCTGTCACCGGACTGAACCGCCCAGGGCCGCGGCCGGGCCGGGCGGCTAGTCCCGGCGATCCCCTCCCGCCCGGCCGGGCGACTTTCGCTCCCGCGGCACGTCCTGCAATCCCTGGGCGAGTTTGCGGGCGCGCAGGAACCTGTAGAAGGGGGCCGTGAAGATGCTGAACTGGACCCTCTCGGCCTCGGGGATCGCCCTGTAGACCGCCTTGAGGCTGAAATAGCATGCGAGGGTGACGAGGATGTGGAACACGATGTTGATGGCGACGCCGCGGGTCATGTCCCGCCATGCCGCCCAGATCTCCGGCGGAATCCATCGCGGCAGCACGTCCCAATAGATCGTCCGCAGGAAGACCGTCAGATAGAGGAGGAGGAACCCGAGGGTCAGGTACTTCACCACGCCGTTGGCGTAGAAGGCGACCTGCATGAAGCCCAAGGTTACGAGGGCGGTCATCAGGCTGACCAGATAGGGCATCGCCACATGCGCGGCGAAGAAAACGTCCCAGACACTCATCAGTTATTCTCCGTAGAGGTCAGGTGAACCAGCATCTCGTGAAGAGCCTGGAGGAGGTCGTCCTGGGCATGGGCATTCCGGACGGTCGCGAATTCGAGATTGTCCGCGTCACCCTTCGGCTCTGCGGGGCAGGGCCCCTCGAAGTCGCGTCGCCGCACAGTCGTGATCTCCTTTCTGCGGTCGACCATTGAACCCCATCCGTCTTGCAATCCGAGCGAGAATGGACCGAGCTTCGACGCCACGGATCATTCCCGGGCAAACGGACCGCTCCGTGCGTTGACCGTTTCCTGACACCCCGGCACGGCCCGGGCCTCCCGCTTGGCACCGGGCCGCCGCCGTCGATCTCCGCGCTCCTGCGCGGGTGCCCTTTCCCCGCCTGCGCCAAGGGCATATGTGTGGGGATATGCGATGGACCCTGCCCAACATTCTGACTGTGCTCAGGCTTCTGGCTGCCCCGGGAGTGGCGGTCGCATTCCTCTATTTCACCCGGCCCTGGGCCGACTGGTTCGCGCTGGTCCTGTTTCTCAGCGCGGCGGTGACGGATTGGTTCGACGGGCACATCGCCCGCACATGGAAGCTCGAAAGCCGATTCGGCGCCATGCTAGACCCGATCGCGGACAAGGCCATGGTGATCATCGCGCTTCTGGTGATCGTGGGGTATTCGTCGATGTCGCCCTGGCTGGTCCTGCCGGCGACGATGATCGTGTTCCGCGAGGTCTTCGTTTCGGGTCTCAGGGAATTCCTCGGCGCGCAGGCAAAGCTGCTGAGCGTGACGAAGCTGGCCAAGTGGAAGACCACGGCGCAGATGGTCGCGATCGCGGTGCTGTTTTCGCGCGACATCTTTCTCTACCACATGGTGGAACGGATGCAGGGCATGAATGGTGCCAGCGTCGAGGCGGTGCTGTCGGGCGCCCTTCCGGACGAGGCCGGCATCATGTGGCTGGCCCAATTGCGCGACGTGGCCGGCGTCGTCGGCGTCGCGCTGCTCTGGATCGCGGCGGCGCTCACCCTCGCCACCGGGTGGGATTACTTCCGCAAGGCCATTCCCTTCCTGAAGGAGACGGCATGAGGATCGAGGTGCTCTATTTCGCATGGTTGCGGGAACGGATCGGCGTGCCGCGCGAACGCGTGGAGACCGAGGCCGGAACCGTGCGGGATCTCGTTGCGGAGCTTCGTGCCCGCGAGGAGCGCTATGACGCCGCCTTCTCCGACGTGTCCGCGGTTCGTGTGGCCCTCGACCAGGAACTCTCCGACTTCGACGCCGCGCTCGGAGATGCGCGGGAGGTGGCGTTCTTTCCACCGATGACGGGGGGCTGATGCCTGTCGTCGTCCAAGAGGATCCTTTCGATCCGGGCGCCGAATTGTCGCGCCTCGTGGCGGGCCGGCGCGACATGGGCGCGATGGTCACCTTCACGGGCCTCGTGCGCGACACCGGTGCGGGCGACCTTCGGCACATGGAGATCGAGCATTACCCGGGCATGACGGTGCGTGCGATCGAGGGAATGGTCGCGCATGCCACGGAGCGCTGGACCCTCGGGGCGGCGCATGTCGTCCATCGCTATGGCCGGATGGCGGTCGGGGAGGCGATCATGATGGTCGCCACCGCCGCGCCCCATCGCGGGGACGCCTTCGCGGCGGCGGAGTTCCTGATGGATTACCTGAAATCCCGCGCGCCCTTCTGGAAGAAGGAGGTCACCGACCGGGGAGAGGATTGGGTGACGGCGCGGGCCGAGGACGAGGCCGCGCTCGGCCGCTGGTCCTAACCCCCCGCCTGCATCCGCTCGACGTAGTCGCGCAACCGCCCGTTTTCCGCGCGGGCATCCTGAAGCGCGCTCATCGCGGCCCGATACTCGGCGTCGAGGGACTGGATCTCGGCGCCAAGCTGTCCTTCCCGTTCCTCGAGATAGGAGATGGCCTCGTCCCGGGCCGTCTCGGCCTGGTGGACCGTTTGCGCCATGCGTTCGAGCTCGCCGATATCGGCCGGGCTGACGCGCGTCAGGCGGTGGACCAGCCAATTGGCGAACCAGCCCAGCATGAAGGCGGCGAACAGGATCGCAGCCGTCGCGATCACGAATTCGGAGCGGCTCATTCGTCGACGTCCTCGTCCGGGGAGGCCTGCGCGGTGTCCGCCCCGGCATCGTCCTCCAGCAGGAGGAACTCGATCCGCCGGTTCGCCTCGCGGCCCGCTTCGGTCGCGTTGTCGGCGATGGGCGTACTCTCTCCGTACCCCACCGCCTTCAGGTCGCCGACGGGCACCCGCAGGGACAGAAGCGCGGTCAGGACCGCTTCGGCGCGGGTCTGGCTGAGCTGGCGGTTCATCTCTTCGCTGCCCTGGCTGTCGGTATGGCCGCCGACCTCCATCGCCACGCCGTCGCATTTGCGCAGGATCGCGCCGATCGCGTCGACGCTGTCGCGGGATTCGGGAGCGATCGTGCCCGAGCCGGGATCGAAGGTGATCTGCCGGTCGGACAGGATGCCGTTGATCTGCTCCACGCATTCCGCCGGGGTCGGCGGCGTCATGTCCCGATTGAGCCGTTCGTCGTAGCGCACGTCGATGCGATAATCCGCGCCCTCGCCCAGGCGGCCCGAGAGGAGTTGCGCCAGATCGCTCTGTATCTCCGGGTTGCCGGATGTTCCCGAGATTCGGATGTCGTCCTCGTCCACGGTGACGGCGCCGTTGTTCACGATCGACAGCCCGTCGAGCGCCGCGAGCACCCTCGGCGACCAGTTTTCCGGCACGGCGGACGAGACCTCGATGGCGGTTTCGACATGCGAGCTTCCGAAGAGCGCCTTGCCGAAGCTCGTGACGACCGAGCCGGACCGCTCGGTGCCCATCCGGCCGCGCATCTGGACGAGCCCCTCGGGATTGCGGGTGGCGATGAATTCCGCCGGCCCCGCGTCGGCGGCGACCTCCTCGATATCCGCCTGCGTGGCGGCGAGGGTGAACTCGCTTGGAAGCCGACGCTCCAGATCGGCGACGACACGGCCGAACTGCGGCACCTGGGGGCCGGCCTCGATCCGCACGTCGAGATTCGACATCGAGAGGGTGCCGGTCTCGAGGCGGTGCATCGCGGCCAGAGCCTCTGCCGCGGCGCGACTCCAGTCGGGCGACGGGGCGCCGAGGCCGATCCGGCAGCGCGGCGCCGGAATGTCGAGATCCCGCGCAGCCGTGAGAATCCGCTCGCGGCCCTCCGCATCGGGCGCCGAACAGGCGACGAGGGACGTGGATTCGGGCGACCGCGACAACCGCAGGACGAAGGGCGCGATGACCGGGCGCGGGACTGCCACGTCGAGCGCCAACGTCACCGAATCCGGCGCCAGCCGGGTCAGGTCGCGTTCGAGAAGGGCCCGCTCCCCCGGGTCGGCGGCCATGGTCGTGAGGGCCACCCGGTCCGGGGTGATCGACACCTTGGCCTTCTCGCTGCGCGATAGCGCCTCGAGCCCCAGTTCGAGCGCCTCGGGCCAGCTTTCCGGGGCGTCGTGCCGCGAGACTTCGAGCAGGTCGGTGACGGGAAGGCCACCGGATTGCTCGGCGATCCTGGTCGCCAGCCGCTCCCGGTCGGTGGTCGCCGGGACCAGCCCGATCAGCGTCACGCCTTCGCTGGCGCGCAGGATCTCCACCGAGAATCGGGGCGCGGCCACCGGCTCGGGCTGCACCACGTCCATCGCGTCGACCACGCGGGTCCCGTCGACGACCGATCCCGCCGCGGTCAGCGCCCGGAAACGGGTCGCCTCGTCCGGCGCGGTGCCGGACAGTTCCACCCTGAGGCCGTCGGCATCGACCGATGCCCAGGCAAGTCCCTGCTCCGACAGGGCGCGATCCACGGCGCGGGCGGAGCGTTCCTCGATCCGATCGACGGCGAGGGTCGCCGCCCCGACCGAAAGCGCCCCGGCCGCGCCGAAGGTGACCAGGACCGCGAGAAGCGTTCTTTTTCTCATCGAAGGCCGCCGTCTGACTGCATCCCCGGCGGGTCTACCGGGCAATTCCGGGCTGGTCCATCAAAGCGCCACCGAAAGGGCGAGAAACAGCGCAGCCAGAAGGCCCGCGTCGCGATTCGAGCGGAAGAGGCGCAGACACGTCTCGGTCAGGGCCGGATCGAACCGCGACAATTGCCAGACCATGTGCGCCGCCATCGCCACCGGCGCGCACAGCGCCACGAGGAGGGCGGAGGAGGCCGCGGGCGCCGCCGCGAGGAGGATCGCCAGGGCCATCAATCCCGCCGCGCCGGCGGTGAAGCCGCGCAGCCAGGGAAGCGGCCGGTCCGCGAACAGCCGGGCGGTGGATTTCACGCCGATCAGCGCGTCGTCCTCCGCGTCCTGATAGGCATAGATGGTGTCGTAGAACAGCGTCCAGCAGATCCCGGAGAGATAGAGGATCACGGCCGGCCATCCGAGCGAGCCGGCCTGCGCCGTCCATGCGAGGAGCGCGCCCCAGTTGAACGCGAGGCCCAGAAAGATCTGCGGCCACCATGTGAAGCGCTTGGCGAACGGATAGACCGCGACCGTCGCGAGCGACAAGATCCCCATCAGGATCGCATTCGCATTAAAGGTCAGCAGGATGCCCATGGCCACCAGCGCCTGCGCCACGAGCCATCCCATGGCGCGCGCCACGTCGACCTGGCCCGACGGGATCGGCCGGGAGCGGGTGCGGGCCACGCCCGAATCGATGTGGCGGTCGGTGATGTCGTTCCACGTGCAGCCCGCGCCGCGCATCAGGACCGCGCCGATCCCGCATCCGACGGCGATCCACAGCCCGCGCCAGCCGAATGCGCCGGTCGAGAGCGAGGCGAGGAGCACCCCCCACCAGCAGGGCAGGAGCAGGAGCCACGTCCCGATCGGCCTGTCGGCCCGCGACAGGCGGAGATACGGACGCAGGCCGCGGGGGGCGCGGCGGTCGACCCAGTTGCCCTTGACGGCATCGGCCACCTGGCCTTTCGTCGCCTGACTGTCAGACACGGGGGTTCGTCCTTCCTTATGGCCTCGACGATCCGGCTTCATGTAGAACATGCCGTGGGTGCAGGGCAAACGGTCCCGCTGGCGCCGGGCCAGGCGCATTACCTCTTCGGGGTGATGCGCCGCGGCCCCGGCGACATGGTCGAGGTCTTCGACGGCCGCAACGGCGGCTGGTCGGCCGAGATCGTCGAGGCGCGCAAGAAGGCGGGCACCCTGCGATGCGTGGCGCAGGTCGCGCCGCAACGCGATCCGCCCGACCTGTGGCTCTGCTTCGCCCCGATCAAGAAAGGGCGCACGGACTTCATCGTCGAGAAGGCCGCGGAGCTCGGCGCGGCCCGGATCTGCCCCGTCCAGACCGAGTTCACAAATTCCGAGCGGATCAGGCGGGATCGGTTGCAGGCCCATGCCGTGGAGGCGGCCGAGCAATGCGGCGGCACCTTCGTTCCCGAGGTGGCCGACCTCGTGCCGCTCGGCCGGGTGCTCGACCGCTGGGAGGCGGGGCGGCGGCTGATGTTCTGCGACGAGGGATCGGCGGGACCCGCGAACGCGCCCGGCCCGGAAACGCGGGGTGAGCCCTGGGCCATCCTGGTCGGACCCGAGGGCGGCTTCTCGCAGGCCGAGCGCCAGAGGCTCTCGACATTCGAGGGGGCCGCGCCCGCGAGCCTCGGGCCCCGCATCCTGCGCGCCGACACCGCCGCCGTGGCCGCGATGGTGTTGTGGCAGAGCGCGCTCGGGGATTGGACGTGATGCGGAATTTCATCCGCCCGCAGGCGCTGAAGCGGATCCTGCTGTGGCGCGAAGTTCTCGTTGGAGCGGGGGCGTCGGCGCTCGGCCTGTGGTGGGCCGCGGGCGGCGCCGGGATCATGCGGTGGGTCGGTGTGGCGCTGGCCTTCGGGGGGGTCGCGATCCTGCGCGAAGGGCTCTTGCGGCTACGCCGGCCGCCGGACGGAGGCGGCGCCGGTATCGTCTCGGTGACCGAGCGCCAGATCACCTATCTGTCCGGTCCGGGCGGGGGGGCGGTCTCGGTCGACCGGCTCGGCCTCGTTGCCATCGAGTGCTCCGCCGGGGGTGCGGCGGTCTGGCATCTGGCCGACCGGGACGGGAACAATGTCGCCATCCCCGCCGATGCCGAGAATGCCGGGGCGCTCTATGATGCGCTCTCGCCGCTTCCCGGCCTCGGGCAGGAGGAGCTGCTCAGGGCCGCCCGCGAGCAGGGGGCGGGGCGGCGGGTATTGTGGCGTGCCACCCCCGATAGGCTCGGTTGACTTCGCCGGGACGGCCCTCCACTTGCGGGATCGTGCGGCAATGACGGGGGACGCATGTCCATTCCACAGAACGGCGGCGGCCCGATCGAGCGCCACGAGCAGATGGCCGAATATCTCGCCGCCGGGTGCAAGCCGAAGGACGAATGGCGCATCGGCACGGAGCACGAGAAGTTCGGCTATTGCCGCGACAGCCTCAAGCCGCTGCCCTTCGAGGGCGAACGGTCGATCCATGCGGTGCTCTCGGGTCTGAAGGACGAATTCGGCTGGGCGCCGGTGGAGGAGCACGGCCACCTGATCGGATTGGAGAAGGAGGGCGCGAACATCTCCCTCGAGCCGGGGGGGCAGCTGGAATTGTCCGGTGCGCCGCTCGAGACCATCCACGAGACCTGCGACGAGGTGAACGACCACCTCGCGCAGGTGAAGGCGGTGGCCGACCGGATCGGCGTCGGCTTCATCGGGCTCGGCGCCGCGCCGCACTGGAGCCAGGACCAGATGCCGTTGATGCCCAAGGGGCGCTACAAGCTGATGGACGGCTACATGCGCAAGGTGGGCAGCCTCGGGATCGACATGATGCGGCGGACCTGCACCGTTCAGGTCAACCTCGACTTCGCATCCGAGGCCGACATGGTGAAGAAGCTGCGGGTCGGCCTGGCCCTGCAACCGGTGGCGACGGCGCTCTTTGCCAATTCGCCCTTCCTCGACGGCAAGCCGAACGGTCACAAGTCCTGGCGGAGCCGGATCTGGCGGGATCTCGACGCCGATCGCACGGGGATGCTGCCCTTCGTCTTCGAGGACGGTTTCGGGTTCGAACGCTGGGTGGAATACGCGCTCGATGTGCCGATGTATTTCGTCTATCGCGACGGGCGCTATATCGACGCCCTCGGCCAGTCCTTCCGCGACTTCCTGAAGGGCGAGCTGCCCGCGCTGCCGGGCGAGCGGCCGACGCTCAGCGATTGGGCCGACCACCTGACCACGATTTTCCCGGAGGCGCGGATCAAGAAGTTCATCGAGATGCGGGGCGCCGATGGCGGGCCGTGGCGGCGGCTCTGCGCGCTGCCGGCCTTCTGGGTCGGGTTGATGTACGACCAGACCGCGCTCGACGCCGCGTGGGATGTCTGCCGCACCTGGGACGCGGAAACCCGCGAGGGGCTGCGCGTCGCGGCCTCCATCGACGGCCTGCAGGCGCAGGTCGACGGCCTCAGGATGGAAGAGATCGCCGCGGAATGCGTCGAGATCGCGGATGCGGGGCTTCGGGCGCGGGGGCGGATGGGGGCCGGCGGCATGATCCCGGACGAGACCCACTTCCTCAATACGCTGAAGGAGAGCATCGAGAGCGGCCGCGTCCCCGCCGACGATCTTCTGGAGCATTACCGCACCGATTGGGACGGCGACGTGACCCATGTCTTCGGCGCCTATTCCTACTGACTGCCCTTGCGTCACGGAGCGGAATCCAGCGCATTTTATCTAATAACGTTGGACCCCTGCCCGGGGATCGATAGTTTCACGGTCAGCGTTTTCTGGAGGTATAAAACGATGAAGAAGCTTTTGATCGCGGTTCCGGTCATGGCGCTGCTGGCGGGCTGCCAGACCGGCGGCGGGAACAGCAATCAGGGCGCGCTGACCGGCGCGGCTCTCGGTGCGGCGACTGGCGCCGCGGTTTCCGGCAGTGACGACCGCGTGGCCGGCGCCCTGATCGGCGGCGCGGTCGGCGCGGCCGCCGGAAACTACATCGGACAGACCAATAACGGCAATTGCGTGTACGAGAACCGGTACGGTGAGCGGTACACGGCCTCCTGCCCGTAAGACATGCGATGCGAACCGGCGGGCCAGCCCCGCCGGTTCGCAGCAGCGTCCCGACCCGAGCGGGTCGGGGAACACGATCTCGCGCTACTCGTCTATCATTTGCCCTTGCCGATCCGCGGCTCCGTTCCGGCCATCAAGCGGATGATGTTCGCCTTGTGCCGAAGGAAGATCACCGCGGCCATCAGCACCAGGCCCGCCGCGAGCGCCTGGCTTCCGAACATGAGCGCATAGATCGGAGATAGTCCGGCCGCGACCAGCGCGGCCAGTGACGAAATGCGCGTCGCCGCGGCGATGGCGATCCATGTCGCGCAGACGGCAAGGCCGATCGGCCAGACAAGGGCGAGGACCGTCCCGAGGAAGGTCGCCACGCCCTTGCCGCCGCGGAACGCCAGGTAGACCGGATAGCAATGCCCCGCGAAGGCGGCGACGCCTGCCACCTGCCCCGCAGTGTCGCCGAAGAGCAGGCGGGCGACGATCACGGCGGCCGCACCTTTTCCCACGTCGCAGACAAGCGTCGCCAGCGCGGCCGGCTTGGACCCCGTCCGCAGTACATTCGTGGCGCCGATGTTTCCCGACCCGATCTGACGGAGATCGCCAAGCCCCATCGCCCGGGTGATGACCAATCCGAACGGCACCGAGCCCAGGAGGAAAGAGACGATGGCGACGGCGATCAGCATGGTGCGACTCCCGGGAAAGGCATGGCGGAACCTTGGGTCCCGACGGATGCAAGGTAAAGGATCGCGTGATTGTGCACTCATGCAGGGAACCGTGTACCATTCCTGCCCTTTGTGCGGCAATCGCCGGGCATACGTTCCTTACGTGACACCGTCGACCCGTCCCGGGCGCCTGCCCCGGGGCAGAAACGGACGGTCATCCGTGCAGAAACGGAAAGGATATCTCGTGAAGCGCATTTTCTATCCCGCTGCCTTCCTGCTCGTCGCGGCGGCGACGGCGCAGGCCGAACCGGATCGCGATGCGGTCACCAAAATCAGCGATACCGTGGGCGAGATGACGATGACCATGCCCGGGGACGATGCGGATGACCGCGGCATCGAGAACTCGCTCCGGTTCGAACCAATCCAGAATTTCGACGAGATGTTCCTGCGCGACGACGTCGTCTTCCTGATGCGGCACGGTCCGACCGACTGGTCGAAGCTGGACGAAAAGGACGTGGCGCCCGGGGACTGCGCGGATCAGCGCGTCCTGTCCGATCAGGGCCGTCAGGACATGCGCGACCTTGGGGCGCTCCTGGCACATAACGATATCCGGTTCGGCCGCGTGGTCGTCAGCGAATGGTGCCGCAATCAGCAGACCGTCGACGAGATGCGAACCGGATTCGACGCGTACGCGGGCGAATCCCTGAACGGCGTTCCGGTCGAAACCGCCGCTGATCTGAACTTGCTTCTCTCGCTCCAGGGCGCCCGCGATGTCGAGGGCCTGCGCGACCTCGTGTCGTCTTGGGACGGCGGTACAGGAGAAGGCCCGCTGCTGGTGGTCAGCCACTTCACGAACATACAGGAGCTGACCCAGTTCTCGGTCTATGAAGGGGAGATCCTGGTCATCGACCCGGACCGGAACAACCGGGTTCTCGGCTACCTTCGCCTGAAGACCGCCGAACCCGACGTGGGACATTTCGACGTCGAGGCGGACATGACGCCGGTTGAGCCCGATTCCGCCGCGGACCAGCCGGCCAAGGCGGCCACGAACTGACGCCCGTTCGCGGGATTCGATGGCCTTCCGCCTGTTGAGTCTCGATGAGCCGGAGGGACGTTCGCGGCTCTGTTCCGTTCCGAGTAAGGATTGCGCACATTCACGGGCGGAAGCGCTCACAAAATTTCCGCATCGAGGCTACTGCCCGAATATTGCTGTTCGATGACGCTTTTTCGTCGGAACCGCGAAAAAAGCTCTTGCGGGGTTGGATTGGTATCCGTAGATAGCGCTTCACCGGCGGCGCTGAGGCGCTGGCGGGGCGCTGCGGGAGCCG